>NZ_JAESWB010000099.1 GCF_016765675.1 Neobacillus paridis | reverse complement strand
GGCGCGCTGCACATAGTATTGCGCCATCAGGGCGTTCGGCACACGGCCGCCGCCGATGGCGCGGGAGCGTGTCAGCGGCGCCATGATGACCCGGTTGGGCAGTTCAAGGTCGCCGACGCGGATGGGATCGAAGAGTTTGCTCATGAGAGATTCCTTTTATAAAACAACGGCATTTCAAGCCGGGGATGGAAAAGCAAGGACAAGACAGGGGGAGCAGTGCCTAAAAGAGCGACAAGGCTTACAGCGCCCCGTCAAGCTGCGCAATGAAGCGGCCGATGAGGTCTTCATTGCGTTTGAAGAAGATCCACTGGCCTACCTTGCGGGAAGTAATCAGACCGGCCCGCTGCAGCGTGGCGAGATGCGCCGATACGGTGGATTGAGAAAGTCCCGCGCGCTGATCGATCAGGCCAGCGCAGACACCGAGTTCCAGCGGGTATTCCTGCATCGAGAAATGCGCCGACGGTTCCTTCAACCAGGCCAGGATCTGGCGGCGGGTAGGATTGGCCAGCGCCTTGTGTATCGCATCCACATCCATTTTCACAGTGCTGTCGGCAAGAGTCATTTCGCTTTTACCCAATGTATTTATCGAGATATTTGAAACTACGTATCGGGATATGGCGATACAAAAAGCGTTTTCAAGTCTTTTCTTTCTCATGCAGCCAGGCAAGGATTAAACCGATTTCTGCAATAGTTCATTGCCAGGGGTGCCATT
>NZ_JAESWB010000098.1 GCF_016765675.1 Neobacillus paridis | reverse complement strand
AAGGGGCTGTCCGATAAGTCCCTAAAATAAAGCAAGTGGAGAAAAACGACACGTTTTTCTCCACTTGCTTTTGTATTTTTTCGACTTTTATCTGAAAGTAGCTGGCGGATGCCTGCTACTTTCAGTATATTGTGGGCTAATGCCACAATCCCAAACTCGATATGCACCTTGTCGAGCCCCCGCAATGAAAATCTGCGGAACGACCGATTGCCCTTGATGTGACCGAACACACTTTCTACCTCGATTTTGCGTCGAGCGTAGATAGCGGCTTTTTCTTCACATTCAAGGGCTGTTTTTGCCTTCGCTTTCATTTCTTCGAAGACGGTATTCCAGTGAACCTGCCGATTTCCCTTTGCCTTTGTGCATTTTGCTTTCAACGGGCAACCTGTACAGTCTTCACATTCGTATATTTTGAAGCTTTGCTCATAACCGGATTGATTCTTTTTGTTTTGGTATTTTTTAAACGTCACTTTCCTTCCATTTGGGCAAATAAAGCAATCATCTTGCTCAAGATAAGTCCAGTTCTTCGCGTTTTTGATGTCATTTTTGTATTTACGCGTCTTTTCTTGCACATAGGAACCATAAGGAATGAGAAAATCAAATCGTGGTTCTTTCTCGTCTCCAATCGCATAGACATAATTTTCCTCACTTCCATAACCTGCATCAGCTATGACTGTTTTGGGCATTGGTAAAGAAGTAGATGCCAGTTTCTCCAAATGTGGGATAAAACAGCGCGTGTCTGTAGGCCGTTGATGAATGGTATAAAACAAGATAAACTGGTTTTCCGTGGCCACTTGCACGTTATACCCCGGTTTAAGCTGGCCGTTTTTCATATGATCTTCCTTCATGCGCATAAAGGTCGCATCTTTGTCCGTTTTGGAATAACTGTTACGGTCACCAAAAATTTCGTTCTGTTCCTTGTATTTAGCCAGTCGAGGTAAGAAGTTTTCTCGAATCAGCTTGAGAGGTTTCTTCCATTTACTGCGTTCTTGGCGCTTCTCCTTACGTATCTGTGTATCTGTTTCCTTTTCAATTTCTTCTGTAAGTGCTTCTACTTTTTCTTCTATTTCTTTCGCGACTGCCTCAAGGTCCTGTTCGTTGATTTCTGTATTTTGTTCAGATTTCTTTTCTTCCATTCCAGCTTCTATTTGTGTTAATTCATGTATGTGTTGTAAGGTTTCTTTGATTTTTTCTTTTAGTTGGGCTTCAAATTTGGCAGTTGATTTTTTCCAGACGAAAGAATACTTATTGGCATCTGCTTCAATCTTAGTGCCATCCAAAAAGTAGTTTTCCATGGTTATGTATTTTTCTTCCATCAATTTTAAAATCATCGCTTCGAATAACTCATCCATTAAGACTTTCATCCGCTCGCCCCGGAATTCATTGATTGTACGGAAATCCGGTTTTTGCATTGCCGCTAACCACATGGCGGGAATGTTCTCGGTTATTAGCTTTTCGATTCCCCGACAGGAGTAAGTCTTTTGTGAATAGGCAAACAGAATAATTTTAAGCATCATTTTAGGATGAAAAGAGCTTCTTCCGCCACCTTTATAATGAGAAAATAATTGTTCATCTGGGACAGCTTCGACCATTTCATCCACCACACGTGCGGGATGATTTTCTGGTATCAGTGCTTCAATATCATAAATAACTTGAATTTGACGGTTGTCATAAGGTTTGAAAGTAGGGGCTAATTGTCTTTTGGGAGTCTTTTTTTCCTCTGTCTCTGGAAGAAATGTCATTTGGGTGTTATAATTTTCAGTAGTAATCATTTGATTGCTCATAAAAATCGTCCTTTCTAAATTGTTGGTTTGGTTACTTACAATTTTACAAGAAATGACGATTTTTTTGTGCAATTTTTTAGAAAAAAAATAATGAGGACTGTCCTCAAAAGTCATTTTTCAATGACTTTTTGGACAGCCCCTT
>NZ_JAESWB010000097.1 GCF_016765675.1 Neobacillus paridis | reverse complement strand
CTGGCTCGGTTGACGGTTGACGGCTGGCGGCGATGGGCATTGTCGCGGGAAGGACACCGCCAGCAACGGCCTCCCGTGAAATTTCATAATGTGGAGGTCTGTTTCGGGGCAAGTCTTCTATAAGATATAATACCTAAGAGAGCCGCAAGTCAGTCCGCCACAAAATGGCGTCTTGCTCCCTTCCCCAGATTGCCTTTCCACAGAAACCGCATCCGCCATGGCCGATCCTCAACCGACAAGCACCGCGCCCGCCAATGAATTCTTCATCCAGGGCATTACCAGCGACGGACGGGTATTCCGCCCGAGCGACTGGGCCGAGCGGCTGTGCGGTGTGATGTCGCATTTCAGGCCGGAGGGCTCGGGTGGACGCAATGCCCATCTGAAGTATTCTCCCTACGTGCGGCCGACGCTGCTCAATGGCGTCAAGTCGGTGGTGGTCAACGAGGAATTGCGCAAGATCGAACCGCTGGCCTATCATTTCGTGCTCAATTTCGCCAAGGACAACGACCTGCAGGTGATCGAGGCCTGCCTGCTGCCGGAACCGGCCGGCAAGGGCGGCTGATCCTCGGCGCGGGAACCATAGCCATGGCGCATGCTCACACCGACCACCAGCACCACCATCACGACCATCACCATGGG
>NZ_JAESWB010000096.1 GCF_016765675.1 Neobacillus paridis | reverse complement strand
ATTAGTGTTCGCATCCACAAAGGATGATGACAAGGCGAACGCATACACATTCCCAGTGTACGGATCAGCGCCAAGCAAACTGTCCTATCACCCGCGCTATCGCCTGGCGCTGAAATTATTCTCTTTTTTGGGTGCATCAAAGCTCGAAACCCGCCATCGAAGCCATATCGATTCTTTTAAGATAGGTGTCGGAGCATTAGAACAACGCATCAATCCGGGATCAAAAATTAGTCGCAACGACGCAGTTCGGCTAATTCAAGGGGTCTTCTCAGGTTTTGTCGGGGTGGCGGGTGACCGTACATGGACTGCCCATACTTTCTTGCCNATCAAAAATTAGTCGCAACGACGCAGTTCGGCTAATTCAAGGGGTCTTCTCAGGTTTTGTCGGGGTGGCGGGTGACCGTACATGGACTGCCCATACTTTCTTGCCGGCGTCCGAAACCTTGTTGGCACGTGAAATTTTGTGGGAGCACGGTGGTGCTAAGGGTGCGGCCAAAAGCCCCAATATGCCTTGGGAAGAGGCCCTCAGGGGTCCTTTCTTCAACACCAGTGCACACAGCTTTATGGCGCGCGGTGGAGAGCTGCTCTACCTACAACTCACCAGCCTGTTTAACGGTTACAAAGGGCAGGGATTTCATGCCTTGTTCCCACCGGAGGAATGCAAGACCTACGGCCATCTCCACAGTGTCACCGATCTCAGCAAGCTGCGTACAAGCCTGCAAGCAGGCTTAAGGCAGGTATTGCACGAAAGCGACCAGGCAATTGGTCCTTTGGGTGAGTTTATCCGCCAAACGTTCGAAGAAGCCGGGGTTGAAAGTGAAGGCACGAGCGACACAGCAGATCTAG
>NZ_JAESWB010000095.1 GCF_016765675.1 Neobacillus paridis | reverse complement strand
CCAGCTTCTTCACCGCTTCCTTGGCCTTTTCCTCGAAATCCTTTTCCTTGCCGTAGATGTGATTGAAGCGGCGCGCCAGCTCCCGCATCATTTCAATGTGCGGCACCTGGTCCTCGCCCACCGGCACCATGCTGGCGCGGTAGATCAGCACGTCGGCCGCCTGCAGCAGCGGGTAGCCGAGGAAGCCATAGGTCGCCAGATCGCGGTCGGCCAGCTTTTCCTGCTGGTCCTTGTAGGTCGGCACCCGCTCCAGCCAGCCCAGCGGCGTGGTCATCGACAGCAGCAGGTGCAGTTCGGCATGCTCGGGCACCTTGGACTGGATAAACAGGGTGGACTGCGCCGGGTCGATGCCGGCGGCCAGCCAGTCGATCACCATGTCCCAGGTGCTTTTCTCGATGATGCTCGGATCGTCGTAGTGCGTGGTCAGGGCATGCCAGTCAGCGACGAAAAACAGGCATTCATGCTCGGACTGCAGCTTCACCCAGTTCTTCAGGGCGCCGTG
>NZ_JAESWB010000094.1 GCF_016765675.1 Neobacillus paridis | reverse complement strand
GGGGCCGTCGAGCAGCGGGTAGTCGCTGTAGAGCAGGCCAAAGGAAGCGGCCACGCGCTCCAGGCGGGTGCGCAGGCAGGCAATGAAGGTCCCGGTACGGAAGAACACACCATCGGTCATCAAGCGCTGCCGTAATTCGGCGTCTGGCAGTGCGGAAATCTTCAAGATGGGCTGGTCTCGATCAGGCTGAGAGCGGCAAGTTCGGGCAGCAGCCGGTCGGCCAACGCTGCCGGTGTCGTGCTGGCGTCCAGGTCCCACTCGCTGGCAAGAAACGCAGCCAGGCTGTCGCGGTCGGCTGGGCCTAGCCGCAGCCGTTCCAGCAGGCTGGCCGCGACGCCGCTGAGCAGATGGGTGTCGCCGGAGAGGTCGTTATAGACGACAGTTTCCTCGTCGTCCGACAGCATGCGCAGGCGCTGTCCGGCGCGCAGCTTCCAGTTCATCCGGAATACATCCCGCGCCGGATCAGCCGAGGTTGCCCGGCGGCGTATAGGGCAGGCCCTGGCTGGCGCCGAGATAATTGATGATGTCGTTCTCGCTCCACTGGATACCGGCGCTCGGCGTATAGATGCCTTTGGCTTGCCATTCCTTGAAGATGGCGATGGCCTGCAAGTGCGTGGGATAGGTATTGAGTTCGGCCAGGGAATTGAGATAGGCGGCGATGATGAACTTGACCACGATCNTTGAGATAGGCGGCGATGATGAACTTGACCACGATCGGCGTTTCGGTTCCATTCAACGCTTCGAACAGGGTAGCCTCGTCCAGCGAAGTGCTCTTGGCCTCGTTTGCCTGCTTGTCCTTCTTGTCAACCCGGCTCGGAAATGCATCGTAGAACTTCTGCGGCGTGCCGGTACGGAACATCAGGCTGGAGCTGCCGAAGATGTCGATGAAGCGGCTGGTCTTGGGGACGGGCCATTCACGGCTCGTCGTCACCCAGCTTGCCGCAGTGATGCCCTCGCACATGACGGGCTGGTTGTTATGCTGGCTCAGGTTGGCCGAAGCAAAACCGGATGGCGACTTGCACGTGGCCTGCGCCAGCACGGAACGACTGGTAAGCGTCAGGATGACCGCGGATGCACCCACGCCAGCCCGGGTGAACCTGCGGCGCGATGGATTGCGCACTTGCGGAGGCGTCATCGCATCACCGTTTTGCGGCTGGCGACCCGTTTCCTCATGTCCAGAATTTTCCATCGTCATGTTGTGCACTCCCGTATTCTCGAATGACGCAATTTTAACCGTCTACCTGAATACTAACAGAAGGGGATTCAAAGTTGACAATTAGAATGATGT
>NZ_JAESWB010000093.1 GCF_016765675.1 Neobacillus paridis | reverse complement strand
TTGACTGGGATGCATGCGCTTGCACGAGAGGTACTGGTCTCAACGAACTTGAATAAGGGGATTGAAGGGAGGCTTTTCTCAAGCTTCCTTCCGTTTCACTCGGCTTTCCCTAGCTTTCCCCGCGCTTTCCTAATCTTCACCTGGCTTTCCCTTGGTTTCCCTAGTCTTCCCTAACTTTCCCTCGGTTTCACTTTCGTTTTCCCGCGTTTCCCGAGGCTTCTCTCACTTGCCCTAACCCTTCCTCGCTTTCACTTAGATTTCTCCAAGTTTTCCNGTCTTCCCTAACTTTCCCTCGGTTTCACTTTCGTTTTCCCGCGTTTCCCGAGGCTTCTCTCACTTGCCCTAACCCTTCCTCGCTTTCACTTAGATTTCTCCAAGTTTTCCTTGCTTTCCCTGGATTTTCCCTAGCTTGCTTTCGGTTTCACTTTTGTTTTCCCCAACTTCCCCAGCGTTCCCCGATTGAGATTATAAAATTCGCTGTTCGTTTTATCCTTTTTAGCGAAAGGCATATATCGAAAGCTTTGATGCAAATCAGTCTTGGAAACGCATCCAAAGGGGTATGATCGGCCGAAAATACAGTGTAAAAAGCGGGCAGGATATGTGAAGTGCACCAGCCCTGTTTTCGACCCGATCCTTGTGAAACGCTATGATGAATGCGCCGCATCAAGCAAAACGCAAGCCGTTGGCATGTGCACTTCAATCTGCGACAGGTGGAAAATTCATGGCAGCCTGGGTGCACTCTGTCGCGCTGAAGGACGTCGTGACTGGCGTGGCGAATCACACGCGAGCGCACCAGCGGAAGCAGAGGACTAGCAGCCAGAT
>NZ_JAESWB010000092.1 GCF_016765675.1 Neobacillus paridis | reverse complement strand
TGGTGACACGTGGAGCTGACTGATACTAATCGATCGAGGACTTAACCAAATAGAAAAGCGGAAGCGTCCGCTTAGCGAAACTCGTTCTTATGACTTCTTCTGTATTATCTAGTTTTGAGGGAATGAAACCTCTATATTAAGCATCTATATTATATGATTGACTTTACAATTATTTAAATATGCGGGTGTGGCGGAATCGGCAGACGCGCTAGATTCAGGTTCTAGTGGTAGTAATACCGTATGGGTTCAAGTCCCTTCACCCGCATCAAGGTTTAAATTGCGGAAGTAGTTCAGTGGTAGAACACCACCTTGCCAAGGTGGGGGTCGCGGGTTCGAATCCCGTCTTCCGCTTATCCATATGCAAATATTGTTGATCGTATGGATTATCGTTTATCTTACTTTATGGATTCCTATTACATCGGGAAATAGCTCAGCTTGGTAGAGCACCACGTTCGGGACGTGGGGGTCGCAGGTTCAAATCCTGTTTTCCCGACCATTCGGGGTCTTAGCTCAGATGGGAGAGCGCCTGCTTCGCATGCAGGAGGTCAGCGGTTCAATCCCGCTAGGCTCCACCATTGGAATTGAATTATGGCGGTGTAGCTCAGCTGGCTAGAGCGTACGGTTCATACCCGTAAGGTCGGGGGTTCGATCCCCTCCGCCGCTACTTAAAAACATTTTATAAGCTATATTTATTGACACGTATGTGGTTTCATTTTAAAACTAAAGACAAAAGATTATTTAAATAAATGACGTTTTCCTCTATTATGAGGAAAACGTTTTTTTATTCCTTTCGGCAAGAAGACTCCATCTGATTTGTGTTACGGGCACAAGCCTAACAATTCAGGTGGTGATGAATTGCTGTCAGCCAATAGGCTGAAATCTTTTGTTTGGTTTGCATCGTGATCCCACTACTCATAGAACAGATGTTTGTTTAATTCAGTGTGAACTCTCTAGAAAGGTGGTGAACAAAATGACCAGGAAAAAGGCAGTTAAAGTATTGCGTAAACAAAAGAAAACCGAAAACATTCAACGTTTCACTCAAAAACAGAATATCGGACGTAGTATCCTTACAGCTAAAGAATTTCGTCTACTTCAACATATGGCACACAGCTCAAAGGCATTGCGAAATGTTGGATTGTATACGATTAAACAAAGCCTCTTGAGCAAGGGCAAGATGGCTACTGTAAAAGAAGTTGACGCTGCCATGAAGGCAGATGTTAATTATTGGGGCGTTCAATCAAACTCTGCTCAAGCCATTCGCCGAGCATTGTTTTCTGATGTAAAGAGCTTTTTTAAAGCATTAGAACAGTGGAAGAAAAGCCCAGAAAAATTCACTGGTCGTCCTAAGTTTCCAAAGTATTCTCGTTCTACTGAAAAACGAATCATCGAAATCTATCAAGTTCCGAAAGTTGATAACGATGGATACTGGATGATTCCAATGAATGTTGAATTTAGAAAACGGTTTGGTTCTATCAAAATCCGAATGCCTAAAAACTTGTTAAATAAAAAAATAGCCTACATTGAAATTGTACCCAAACAAAAAGGTCGGTTCTTTGAGGTGCATTACACTTATGAAATGCAAATCTCTCAAATGAAGAAGCAGCGGGCGACCACAACGAATGCTTTGAGTTGCGATTTAGGTGTAGACCGATTGCTGAGTTGTGCAACAAATAAAGGGGATACCTTCTTAATAGATGGCAAAAAACTAAAATCCATCAACCAATACTTCAACAAAACGATTAGCTATCTGCAACAGAAAAATATCAACAACGGGATTTCAAAAAGGATCGTCACGAACTCTATCGCAAAGCTTTGGAAAAAGCGTGAAAACCAAATCAACGGTTATATCTCGCAAGCTGTAGGTTTACTGTTCAAAAAAGTAAGCGAATTCAACATTGATACGATAGTTGTCGGCTATAATGCCGGATGGAAACAAGAGTCTGATATGGGTAAAAAGAACAATCAGAAATTTGTTCAAATTCCCTTCCATAAACTGATTTCAGCCATCGAAAACAAATGTTTGAAAGAGGGTATTCGTTTTGTGAAGCAGGAGGAAAGTTACACATCAAAGGCTAGTTTCCTAGACAAAGATATGATCCCTGTTTGGTCAAAAAATGACCCATCCAATTACTCCTTCAGCGGCAAACGAATCCATCGTGGATTATATCGAAGTAAAACAGGACAATGTATTCACGCTGACATTAATGGCGCATTGAATATTTTGAGAAAATCTGAAGTTGTAGAAATGGGTGGATATCTCCAAGTGAACACTCCAATCAAATTAGAGGTGCAAAAACGTAAGGCTGTTGCTTTGCGCATAGCTTAGTGGGTGCGTCAACCATCCATGTGTACTCGACTTTTTGTCGGGGCTTGTATGGCTCTTTTTCGGAAGGGTGGTGCAAGTGGGAAAACGATCGTTCGTCGCCAGTACCGACCAAAAACAGTGCTTTGGGGAGTGCTGAACAGTGCTTGCCACTCAGAGCGTCACTCGTCTCAGACGAAAAGACCTGAGTGGCTAACTCAAGCCCCCACTGAAACAGGAACCGTAAGGTTCTCAGTGGGGGTACGTTGACTGAGCAAAGTAATCCCGCCAAATGATCATGGCGGGATTTTTTCTGTAAATCAAAGATAAATTGTTTGCGATATTGTCAAAGTTTTTGTTCCAGAACATTGCTAAATATAATATACTATATATATAAAAAGTATAGCATATTTGTTTTAGCTAACTTAATTGTAACATCATTATTGTGCTTAAGGGGGTGGTCATAATTAAACTAACGAAGCGTCAGGATGAAATCCTGCAAATTGTAAAAAAAAATGGACCCATCACCGGAAAAGAAATTGCAGAGAGACTTTCCGTATCGAGAGCAGCCTTAAGACCAGATTTGGCAATCTTAACGATGTCAGGAAATTTAGATGCAAGACCCCGAGTAGGTTACTTTTATAATGAACAGTTTGCCGTAAAACGGCAGGCGGAAAAATATCTTCACCAAAAGGTGACGAATTTTAAAGCACACCCGATTGTTGTTGAAAAATCAACCTCTGTATACGACGCCATTGTCCAGTTATTTTTAGAAGATGTCGGAACACTTTATGCAGTCGATTTAGAGGGACATTTAGCTGGAGTTGTATCACGGAAAGATTTATTAAGGGCAGCAATTGGAAATCAAAATCTGCAAGAACTACCAGTAAGTGTCATTATGACGCGGATGCCGAATATTGTTACTATTTTTCCTGAAGAGACCTTATATGAGGCAGCCAAAAAAATGATTAATTATCATGTTGATTCATTACCAGTTGTGAAGGAAGTGGACAAACAGAGTAATACATATTTATTAGTTGGACGGATTACCAAAACAACTATAACCCGTGCTTATCTGGAATTAATGGAAGAAAAAGTAGACTAAAGGGGAGTTGCTGCCATTTTGGAAACGAAGCAAGTTGTTTATGTGATATCAGACTCGGTTGGTGAAACGGCTGAGCTTGTTGTCAAAGCAGTGGCAACACAGTTTAACGGCGGTCATGTCGAGATTCGCCGAAATTCTTATGTAGATGATATTGAGGATATAGAGGATGTTATTTTGTTAGCAAAAAGAGGGAATTCTCTAATTGCTTACACAATCGTAATACCGGACTTAAAAGAATATTTGGATAAAAGAGCAGTCGAAGAGGGGATCGTTGCGGTTGATTTACTCAGCCCTTTAATGAATGCATTTACTGTCAAGTTTAACCAGGAACCGCATCATCAGCCTGGTCTAATGCGGCAATTAGACGAGGAATATTTCCGAAAAATTGAAGCGATTGAATTTGCGGTTAAATATGATGATGGTCGGGATCCGAGAGGAATATTAAAAGCCGATATTGTTTTAATTGGCGTTTCACGGACATCTAAAACACCATTGTCGATGTACCTAGCACATAAGCGCTATAAAGTGGCAAATGTTCCGCTTGTACCCGAGGTACCGCCACCAGAAGAATTATTTCAAATACCAAGAAAAAATTGTATCGGTTTAATCATTTCACCGGATAAGTTAAATGAAATTCGCAAAGAACGACTTAAAGCATTAGGGTTAGCTTCACAGGCCAATTATGCAAGCTTTCAACGTATTCTTGATGAATTGGATTATGCTGAAAAAATTATGAAGCGGGTTGGCTGTCCGATTATCAATGTTTCCAATAAAGCAGTAGAAGAAACGGCCGGTTTAATCTTAGATGTGTTGAAAAAAGAGAGGAGCTCTTAATCATGGAGAAATTTGTTTATTTGTTTCACGAAGGTAATGGAAATATGCGGGATTTGCTAGGCGGAAAAGGGGCGAATCTGGCAGAAATGACAAGAATCGGCCTGCCGGTTCCTTTCGGTTTTACAATTACAACCCAGGCCTGTAACGCATACTATGAATCTGGTAAAACCATCCCTAATCTGGTAGAAAAACAAACAATTGAAGCACTCGCTGCTTTGGAAGAAAAAATGGGTAAAAAATTGGGTGATCCGCAAAATCCCTTGCTAGTTTCTGTTCGTTCAGGCTCCGTTTTTTCTATGCCTGGCATGATGGATACAATTTTGAATCTTGGGATGAATGATGAAACGGTTGTCGGAGTGGCAAAGTTAACAAATAATCCACGATTTGCCTATGATTCCTACCGTCGATTTATCCAAATGTTTAGCAATGTAGTACTTGAAATTGATACATTTTTCTTTGAACAATTATTAGAAGATACACGTGAACAAAAGGGCTACTCCGTTGATCCAGAAATGACTGCGGAGGACTGGCAGGAAATTATTTCCGGATACAAAGAAATAGTCAAAAAACACACGAGAAAAGAATTTCCGCAGGATCCAAGGGAACAGCTATTTTTAGCCATAAATGCGGTATTTAATTCTTGGAATAATCAGCGTGCGATTGTTTACCGCCGCTTGAATAAAATCCCCGATCATTTAGGTACGGCTGTAAACGTTCAAAGTATGGTATTCGGGAATATGGGAGACGATTCAGGCACCGGTGTTGCTTTTACAAGAAATCCTTCCACTGGGGAACCGGTCCTTTATGGGGAATATTTAATCAATGCCCAAGGGGAAGACGTTGTTGCCGGAATCCGTACACCACAGCCGATTGCTACTTTAAAAGAGGAAATGCCAGAGGTGTACCAGCAATTTGCCGATACTTGTCACCGTCTTGAACAGCATTACCAAGAAATGCAGGATATTGAGTTTACTGTTGAGCGCGGCAAGCTTTTCATATTACAAACTCGAAATGGTAAGCGGACCGCACAAGCAGCTATCCGAATTGTGGTTGACATGGAAAAAGAAGGGATCATTGATAAAAAGACCGCACTGCTCCGTGTTGACCCGGATCAACTGAATCAGCTGCTGCATCGGCGAATTGACGATTCGGTGCCGAAAACGATTTTAGCAAAGGGTCTGCCTGCATCTCCTGGAGCAGCAACGGGGCAAGTGGTCTTTGATGCCGATGAGGCAGAACAATTGGGAAATGAAGGGAAAAAGGTGATTCTTGTGTCACCGGAAACAACTCCGGATGATATCCACGGGATGGTGGCCTCGCAGGCGATTTTAACAAGCCGGGGCGGCATGACAAGCCATGCCGCTGTCGTAGCTCGCGGTATGGGCAAGGCTTGCATTTGCGGTTGTGAAGCATTAAAGATTGATATGAAAGGGAAGTTTTTTACAGTTGGCGATACTGTTGTTCGTCATGGTGATGTCATTACGATTGATGGCTCCACTGGTGAGATTATGCTTGGGGAAATTCCGATGATTGATCCGGAGCTATCTGAGGAGTTCCAACAGTTGCTAACCTGGGCGGATGAAGAACGAAAAATTGGTGTCCGTGCCAATGCCGACAACCCGGAGGATGCCAAAAAATCGTTTGAATTTGGTGCAGGCGGAATTGGCCTATGCCGTACGGAGCATATGTTTATGGATATTAAGCGAATCCCAATTGTTCAAAAAATGATCCTCGCAGAAAACTTTAATGAGCGAATGGAAGCTTTAGAGCAGCTGCTGCCAATGCAGCAAGATGATTTTGAAGGGATTTTTGAGGCGATGCAGGGATACCCGGTCACAATTCGTCTGCTTGACCCGCCATTGCATGAATTCTTACCGGATAAGGAGGAATTATTAGTTGAGGTTACAAAACTGCAAATCCTTGAACCGCAATCAGACGAATTAAAACAAAAAGAGCAATTGCTGAAAAAGGTTCGGCAATTGGATGAATTTAATCCAATGCTTGGTCATCGCGGCTGCCGCTTAGGAATGATTTACCCAGAAATCTACGAAATGCAGGCAAAAGCTATTTTTTACGCAGCTGCCGCCTTAGCGGAAAAGGGCATGGCGGTTAAGCCGGAAATCATGATCCCGCTTGTTGGCCACGTTAATGAATTAAAACAAATGCGACAACTTGTGATAGATGCCGCAGTCAAGGTACAAGAAGAAACAGGCAAGCAATTTGAGTACACGATTGGCACGATGATTGAAATCCCTCGCGCAGCCCTAACGGCAGACAAAATTGCTGAGGAAGCTGATTTCTTCTCTTTTGGAACGAATGATTTGACACAAACAACATTCGGCTACAGCCGAGATGACGCTGAAGGAAAATTCCTGCAAGCCTATATTGAAAACAAAGTTCTACCGGAAAACCCATTTGCGGTTCTTGATCAGGAAGGTGTGGGCAAGTTGGTGGAAATGGGCGTTAAGCTTGGCCGCAAGACAAAACCATCGTTAAAAACTGGTATTTGCGGTGAGCATGGGGGAGAAAAGAGTTCCATTGATTTTTGCTACAGAGCGGGCTTAGATTATGTCAGCTGTTCGCCATATCGTGTCCCATTGGCACGACTTGCAGCAGCTCAAGCAACGATCCGCCATGAAATAAAGCATGAAGAAGTTTATACAACAGCATAGTTGATATTGTTAACGACGCCGTAATGGGCGCCGTTTTTTTATCGGGATCGATTTAAATAAAAGAGAAAATATTCAAAGTATTATGTTGACAACTTTAAATTAACTGAATAAAATAAAAATTGAGAGGTGATTCACTTGTCAGAAAGTTTATTGGATGAAACGACTAACTTGACGAGAAAAGCAATGGCAACTAGAGAGAAGCTACTGAATGCAGCGGAAAAGGTCTTTGGAAAAAAGGGATATTTTGAAGCGTCCGTGGTGAATATTACGCAAGAAGCCGGGGTTGGACAAGGAACATTTTATAATTATTTCCAATCAAAAAAGGAAATATTTGATGCCCTCATTCAACAATATAGCCGCCAATTGAGAATGGCAATTAAAGAAGAAATGAAAGATGCCTCCACTCATGAAGAGGCACAAAGGAAGGGTTTTCAAGCCTTTTTTAATTGGGTAAAAAAACATCCTGAATTATATAGCATTGTCCAACAGTCGGTTGTTGTGGATCAGGAATTATATCGTTGGTACTATGCAAAACTGGCATCTGGATTTCTCAAAAGCTTGTCTCAAGGGGTGGAAGATGGGGAATTTAGGAATACCCATTTAGAAACAGTTGCTTATTGTTTGATGTCAATCGGGCAGTTCTTGGGGATGCGTTGGGTTTTTTGGGAAGGTCAGGATGTACCGGAACAAGTTTTTAATGCAGCGATGGGATTAATTTTCAATGGTATCAAAAATGATGAATGAGGGGGATTTGCATGCAGGGAATGGCTTATTGGATTGAAAAACGGGCAATGACCAATCCGAACCGCATCGCTGTTATGACAGAAACTGAACAGCTGACGTATAAAGAGTTGGATGAAAAAATACGTGGTATGGCTGCAATCCTAAAAAATAAATGGAGGGTGAAAAAGGGAGACAGAATTGCCATCCTGTCGCAAAACAGACTTGAGTATGTTGTATTATTGTTTTCGATTGCAAAACTTCAATGCGTCGCTGTTCCTTTAAATATTCGGTTAAATGTGAACGAATTGCTTTTTCAAATAAAGGATAGCGGAGCAACCATTCTAGTGAGGGAAGATACCTTTGCCGAGATGGCTCAAAGTATCCAACAGGAGACCGGGATAGAACTGGTTCCTATCGATCTGTTAAATCAGATCACCATTTCAGAGGATCTGCCTTGGGAAGATTCAATCAATGAAAATGCTCCATACATTATTTGCTATACTTCTGGGACCACTGGGAAGCCTAAAGGGGCGGTCTTGACTCAAAACAATATGTATTGGAATGCTATTAATAACGTCCTCGCCATTGATTTGACTTCGATGGATCGTTCCATTGTTTTATTGCCGCTTTTTCATATAGGCGGGATTGGTTTATTTGCCTTGCCAACACTTTTTGTAGGGGGAACGATTATTATACCGGGTAAATTTGACCCAGATAAAGCGATTGAAATGATTGAAAAATATCAAGTGACGGTCGTAATGGGGGTACCCTCTATTCATCAAGCAATCTACCATTGTCAAGCCTTCCACAAAGCAAATTTTCGTTCCGTCCGTTGGTTTTATAGCGGTGGTGCACCCTGCCCCCATGAATTGATTCATGCGTTCAAGGATAAGGGCTATATATTGGGTCAAGGATTTGGGATGACGGAAACATCGCCTTCCGTATTTTTGTTAAGCAGGGAAGATGCACTGAGAAAAATAGGTTCAGTCGGAAAACCGGTACAATTCTGCGAATTTAAGCTTGTTGATGGAGAGGGCCATGAGGTAAAGTCTGGTGAAGTGGGCCACTTAATCGTCCGTGGGCCAAATGTTATGACGAAATATTGGAACAGACCGGAGGCAACAAATGAAGCAATTCAAAATGGCTGGTTTCACACTGGAGACTTGGCTAAGGTAGATGAGGAAGGATTTGTTTATATTATTGGCCGAAAAAAAGAAATGATTATATCAGGAGGGGAAAACATTTATCCACTTGAAGTGGAGCAAGTCATTAATCAACTTCCTGATGTACTTGAGGTGGGTGTGTTGGGTGTACCGGATATTAAATGGGGCGAGGTACCAATAGCATTTATTGCTAAAAAGGAAGGTGCTACGATGACAGCAGAGGAAGTTCAGGAATATTGCAGGCAATACCTGGCCAAATATAAGGTGCCCAAGGAAATATATTTTATTGATGAATTGCCTAAAAATGCCACTGGTAAAATCCAAAAAAGCCAACTGGTATTAGTGAGAGAGCAGGTAAAACAATAATGGCCTAAGCAGCCACAAAGCTTGTACATAAGGAGGGAGAACTGGTTTGACGACAAAAATTGGAATTGAGGAGACAAGTGTCTTTTTTCCGAAAGACATTGAAACTGCCGCATCTTTAGCGGAAAAATCAGGTATACCAGAACGTGTATTAATTGATAAATTCGGTTTATATCAAAAACATGTTGCGAGTTATTCGATGCATGCTTCCGATCTGGCAATTGCCGCAGGAAAACAAATATTAACGAAAATTGATCCATTAATGATCGATGTGGTGATTTATTTCGGCAGTCCCCATAAGGACTATTATGTTTGGTCATGTGCCCCCAAAATTTGCTATGAGTTGGGAACGAAAAATGCTTATGCCTTTGAAATTATGAATGTCAGTTCCTGTTTTCCGATTGCCTTAAAGGTTGCTAAAGATATGCTGCAATCTGACTCTTCCATTAATAACATTTTGCTTGTAGGAGGTTGTAAAGAGTCTCAGATCCTTGATTATCAAAACGGGCGAGCTAGATTTATGTTTAATTTTGCCGATGGGGGAACAGCAGCATTAGTGAAGCGGAACGCAACTAGGAGTGAAATTTTAGAAAGCGCTATTATTACAGACGGGTCTTTTCATGATGATGTCCGGATTCCCGCCGGTGGCTCGATGCATTTCCCCAGCCAAGAAACTGTCAAAAACCGGCTCCATTATATTGATGTTCCCAATCCAATAAGAATGAAGGAACGACTTGATCCGGTTTCTATTCCTAATTTTCACAAAGTTATCCGGCTGTCCCTGGAAAAAAGTGGTTTAGGAGAAAGGGATATTGACATGCTGCTGCCGTTGCACACTAAACGCTCTATCTTCAAGCAGTTATTGGAAGGCTTAGATTTAACAGAAGAACAAGCAATTTATTTGGATCATCATGGACATATGTCAGCCCTTGATCCTTGTATTGGTCTGCATTTTGCCCAAGAAAAAGGAAAATTGAGCGAGGGCGGTATAGCTGTTGCAGTCAGTGCAGGCACAGGTTATACGTGGGCTGCCACGGTTATTAAGTGGTTTGGTTAAACAACAACGTCATAACATAGCATTCATGCCCTTCTCCAAACGTCTGGGGAAGGGTTTTTGTTTTACACTCCCATACCTATATTCACTGGTGAAATGAAATGGAGTCATTATCGTTAACAAACTAGGTTTAGCCCTTAAAATTCTGCTTATACTAAGAAAAATGCAAAAGGAGAATGGAAAATGGGAGCTATTGAACGTGGCGGTTATCGCTTTGTACCGGAATTTAGTGTTATTCAACAAAATGGAGCTATCCATGTGTACAATAAAGAGGAATTTATCGAAGAAATTAAGTTTCAATTTTCTGGCAAGTTTCCCGAGATGGATAAAATAGAGGATATAGTTGATCAATATTGTGAGCTCCATAATATTTAACAAGAACATTTGTTCCATCCTGAATTTAATGTTATAATGAAGTTGCAATAGAAAGGAGGGAATAAAATGAGTAAACTGAATAGTATTTACCCTCAAGCTATTGAACAGACAAAGATGAAAGTGTATCAGGATATTGATCATTATTTGGAAACGAAAGCGGTACTGCCTTCATTTGCACAATATCTCAGTGATCGCAGCCATTATCTTGAACAAATTTGGATCAATGTTTGGTTGAATAAATCAACCAATGACGTACCGAAAAATGAAAAGAAGCAATTTTTAGCTGAAAAAGGGTTTGAGGTGCAGGGGGTCGACCGCAAGTTAATTAATAAACTGTTCCGTGATGAGATGCGGCACTATCAGCCCTTTGATACGCTTGCCTGGGTAATGGGAAGCTTCGAGGGACAGGAAGAAAAATGGGCAGAACGTTTCGAATTGGCCAAACAGCAGTACATAAAAAGACAGCAAGAGAAACAATTGAAGGAAGCGAAGTTAGAGTTTGAAGCAGAAATTGATCGTGCGGCAAACATCATGATCGAGGAGAAATATCAGCTTCTTTATTTGCATGTCCGTTATTTTGTGGCCAAACAGTTGGCAGCTGACTTTGTGAATAATGTCAGATTCAAAGCCGTGGACCCCTTTGCCTTGGAAGAAGAACTAAAAGAAGAGGGGTTATTTAATCCATCTGCTTATAAAACCATTGCTGAATTTTTTGATGAACTGACCGGAGATATCCAAAAAACGCTTGGTTGGGGCAGAAGTTACTTTGAATATGAAACATACTTTTATCTTTATGAAAGCCTGATATCTGATTTCCTGTCAGAATTGATTCCTGAAAAGGTACTAATTGACCTCCCTGGCAAATTCAAGGATCGATTTTTTCAACTGTTCGATGTACCTTTATCGGTCTCATTTGTGAAAGAAAGCATCGAGGATTTACTTTATGATATGGTTGGTATGTTTCTCGAAGATATTCAGGCTGAATACGTATCGGATTTGCTGAAGCTTGTGGAAATTCCTTTTGATGAAAAGATTCATCAGGAGATCTTAGAAAAAGATCTCGAAGAGCGAAAAAGGCGTTATCTTCAAGAACAAGCGGAAATTCAGCGTAAACAAGAAGAAGAGCGCCGCATCATGCAGGAAATCTTTGGTGAAGAATATGCTCCGTCCACAAAGCGAAATGTCCGCTATGTCCTCCATATTGGTGAAACCAATACGGGTAAAACCCATCAAGCCCTAGAAAAAATGAAACAGGCCGACAGTGGTTTGTATCTGGCACCTTTAAGACTATTAGCCCTCGAAGTGTTTGATAAATTGAATGCCGATGGGATACCGTGTTCCTTGAAAACCGGGGAAGAGGAAAAAATTATTCCCAATGCCAGTCATATTTCCTGTACGGTCGAAATGTTCCACGAAAAGGAATCTTATCAAGTGGTCGTCATCGATGAGGCACAGATGATCACCGATAAAGACCGCGGCTTTTCCTGGTATAAGGCGATTACCAAAGCCAATGCCGAGGAAGTACATATAATCGGGAGCCGAAATTCCAAGGAGATGCTGCTTCAACTATTGGGGGATGGCGAGGTTAAAATCCATGAATATACTCGTGATACCCCGCTTGAAGTAGAGTCGAAGAAATTCGATATTAAACGGATTAAAAAAGGGGATGCTCTGATTTGTTTTTCCAGAAGGCGCGTTCTCGAGATGGCTTCGAGACTGCAAAATGACGGACATACAGTTAGTGTGATATACGGCAGCATGCCGCCGGAGACAAGGAAAAAGCAAATCTTCCAGTTTAATGAAGGAAAAACAAAGGTAATAGTCGCTACAGATGCGATAGGCATGGGATTAAACCTGCCAATCCGCCGGATTGTATTTTTAGAAAATGAAAAATTTGACGGTACCAGAAGAAGGCTGCTAACTTCTCAAGAGGTGAAGCAAATTGCCGGCCGTGCTGGTCGAAAAGGGATCTATGATGTCGGCAGGGTTGCCTTTACCAGTGATATTAAAAAGATGCGTGACCTGCTGATGCAGGAAGATCGTCCGGTTCAAACATTTGCGATTGCCCCTACCAATTCCGTGTTTGAACGATTCCAACGCTATTATCATGATCTTGGTACTTTTTTTGCGTTGTGGGAGAAGTTTGAAAGTCCCAAAGGAACGAAGAAGGCTTCTCTGGCTGAGGAACGATCATTATATCAAAGGATTGCCGGGACAGAAATTGAAGCCAGACTGCCGTTAATGGATTTATACGGCTTTTTACATTTGCCATTTTCCAAAAATGATGGGGCCTTAACACGGCAATGGGAAGAGACAATGTATGCGATTATTCGTAATGCTGATCTCCCAGAGCCGATCATTAAGGAAGGCAGCCTTGAGGAACTGGAATTAAGTTATAAAGCAGTCGGTCTTCATTTGTTATTTTTGTATCGATTAGGGGAGCGCACAGAGGCCATTTATTGGGAGCGTGTGCGTGAGGGGATCAGCGATAAAGTTCAGGATCGGTTAAAAACAGATATCAAAAAGTTTATTAAACGGTGTAAAAATTGTGGTAAAAAACTTCCGTGGGATCATCCATTTCCGACCTGCGACGCCTGCTATCACGCCCGGTTCAAAAAGTATTGGTATGAGGAAGAATGAGTTTTACCAGGGCCTGTTAAGCAGGTCCTTTTCTAATCTGAACTGCGTTATTTAGATTGGGTGTATTATTGGATAAGGAAGTGAAATCACACTTGCTAACAAAAAGTAAGTACTTAATGATGATCATTGTATTGATTTTCATCGGAGGAATTGTTACAACCACCGCCCCCTCTATGGTAATGGCAAAAGGAACGGGGGAGACATGGATTCAACAGCTTAATCAGCTGGTTCAGACTGAAGCAGAACTGCAAGGAGCAATCGCCGGCATCAGTATCCGATCAGCTTCTGATGGCAGGATCCTTTACCAGCACCAAGGGAACACCCGGCTCACGCCTGCCTCGAACATGAAGCTGTTAACAGCAGCGGCCGCGTTGAATGTGCTAGGAGAAGATTACACTTTTTCCACAGAGGTCTACTCCGATGGTCGGATGAGAAAGAAAGGATTGGCCGGAAATCTTTATCTGAAGGGGAAAGGCGACCCCACGTTATTAAAAGCTGACTTCGACAAAATGGCTGTGGAGATGAAGAAGCGAGGAATAAAAAAAATAACAGGAGACATAATTGGCGATGATTCGTGGTACGATGATATTCGCTATTCACTTGATCTTCCCTGGAGTGATGAAACAACCTATTATGGTGCACAGGTTTCGGCTTTAACCGCCGCACCGACAACGGACTATGATGCCGGATCGATAAAGGTTGTGATAAGACCTGCAGAACATGAAGGGGACAGGCCGGCAGTGGAACTTACTCCCAAAACTGCCTATGTCAAGATCATTAACCGTGCCTTAACGGTTGATCAGCAAGGAAAAAAGAAAATAGAGATGATCCGTGAACATGGCAAAAACACCATTATAATCAATGGAACCATACCGGTAAACTCCAAAAAAATAACAGAGACGGTGGGAGTTTGGGAACCGCAAAAATACACATTAAGTCTGTTTAAACAATCGTTAGGAGAGCATGGCATCAAAGTTTTGGGAACAATCAAGACAGGGGCAGTGCCTGAATCCGCGAAGCTGCTTTATACCCACCAATCCATGCCCTTATCGAAACTGCTAGTACCGTTTATGAAACTGAGTAATAATACGCATGCAGAAATACTTATAAAGGAAATGGGAAAAGTGGTTGCGGGGGAAGGTTCCTGGGAGAAAGGATTATCCGTCCTGAAATCGGAGTTGACAAAATGGGGAGTAAACCCGGACACAATGGTTTTGCGGGACGGATCGGGAATCTCCCATGTAACGGGCATTTCGGCCAACCAAATTTCTCAGCTGTTATTTGCAGTTCAAAAGGAAGAATGGTTTCCTGTTTATTTATACTCATTGCCTGTTGCCGGTTCAGCAGAGAAGTTAACCGGGGGTTCATTGAGAAATCGGATGCAGACACAAGGCATCCAAGGAAAAGTACAGGCGAAAACAGGAACCCTTTCCACTGTCAGCTCATTGTCAGGATATTTGACGGCGAAAAGCGGTCAAAAATTGATTTTTTCCATCATATTAAATCATTTACTCGATGAAGAAAATGGAAAAATGATTGAGGATCAAATGGTCTCGATCATCGCTAATCCATAACGGAAATCTAGTATATTGTAAGGGAAAATAAGTTTTCATTTATTTCATAAAAGAATGATAATATAATTTAGATAGAATATACATAAGCGGGAGAGAGAAATGAAAACGGTCAAAGATCAAGCACAGCTGCTTTCAGAGCGGTTTGAGGTAGCTTACAATCAAGTACATGATGCACTACGTGATATTGTAAAAATTAATGATGACAGATTTATCGTTCTCGTAAAAGTGGGGGCCAAAAAATACCAGGTGATTGAAACATTTAAGAAAGACTTGGAACAATATGCAAGATTAAGAAATGCGATTGTCCATGAAAAAATGGAGGTAGGTTTTTACATTGCCGAACCGAACGCCAAAGTCGTCAATCATTTTGAAAAAATCGCCAATATTTTAAGCCGTCCTAATTTGGCTTTAACCATTGCCACCAAAAATGTGATTTCCTTTGATGTTCATGACAAGGTATTAAAGGTAACAGGGGCGATAAAGACATATGGCTATTCCAAATTTCCAGTCTATAAAAATAAGAAATGTATCGGCTTACTAACCTCCAGTTCGATCGTAAAATGGATGGCACAAAATATGAAAAACAACACCGTGAATTTAGCCGATATTCATGTTTCCGATATCATGACGTTTGAAAAAGACCGTCCGCTTGTTTTTATCTCTAAAGAAATGAATATTTTTGAAGTAGAAAATATTTTTGAAAAATCCCATAAGAACAAGCAAAAATTAGAGTGCGTCATTATAACGGAAAACGGCAGCGAAGAGGAAAAACCGCTTGGCATTATTACACCTTGGGACTTAATAGATGTTGATTATACACTTGATTAATTTACTCCATTTTCTGCCTTCAGTGCCCGTTTAAAAGTTTGTGCTGAGGTGCAGTGGGTACTGGAAATAAAAAGATAAAAATAGCGGAGGTTCCCCCTCCGCTTACGATCTATCTTCTGCGGACTCTATATACCCACATATTGCTGTCCTTCCAACAACTCATTGTTTGATGTCTGCCGCGTCCTGTATTTCTCCATTCGGTACAGCATAAATCTAAATGACGTGAAGTGCGGCGTGATGTTTTTTTCCTAGAAGTTCTATTCCGCGACGTCTGCATTCTTGACGTTCTTTTGCGTGATGTCTGTTGTGGACGGCTGGAAGTCCGTCTTTGTGTGGTCATTTGGTTGCGATTTGGGTCCATAAACATGAAATCACCAAACCCACCCCTTCTAACCTCATTGGCTGCCGTTTGAATTTCTTCAGGGGAAAACTCTTTTTCTTCGTCCATTTCTTGCACCTCCTTTTAATTTTGAAAAGGGAGTACGAAAAGTGTCCAATTGCTTGACTATATATTCTCACTCTTCTTTTATCACTTTACGTTTATAATCACCTGTTTGTATGGGCAGGAAGCCTAAGAAAATGAAAAATTGCCAATAATCGTGACATCCCTTCATTTTTTACATACCCATATAACAGGGAGGGATGATAATGGACGAGACAGCTAAATTACCGCAATACAAGCTATTTATTAAACCCATCGATTTAAAAGAACTAAAACGGGATATTTGGATCGATGAACCGATCCCGGCACAGGCTAGAATTGATGGGAAAAGGCTCGAAATTGATGTAAGCTATCGCGGCTCCCATATTCGTGACTTTCCAAAAAAGTCTTATCAAGTAACCTTTTATAAACCGAAAATATTTATGGGTTCTCACCAAGTTCATCTAAATGCTGAGTATAAAGACCCCTCTATGATTCGTAATAAGCTGTCATTTGATTTTTTTTCGGAAATTGGCGTGTTGGCACCGCGGTCGCGGCATGTTTTCCTCACGTTAAACGGACAGGCGGAAGGGGTTTATTTAGAAATTGAATCGGTGGATGAATATTTTTTAAGGAGGAGGAATTTGCCGCCGGGAAGTATTTATTATGCGGTAGACGGCGATGCAAATTTTTCCCTAATGAGTGATTTAGAGAAAAACACCAAGAAATCGTTGAAATTAGGATATGAAACGAAGTGGAAGGATTCCCGGAATGCTGAATATCATTTGCAGGAATTTATTTATAAAATCAACACGATTCCTCCGCGCGAGTTTGAAAATGAAATTCCGAAATATGTCAATGTTGACCGATATTTACGATGGGTCGCGGGTATTATTTTTACTTCAAATTACGACGGCTTTGTCCATAATTATTCCCTTTACCGAAACGGAGAAACCGGCTTGTTTGAGGTGATTCCCTGGGATTATGATGCCACTTGGGGACGGGATGTAAACGGTAAGTTGATGGAGGCGGATTATGTTCCGATTAAAGGATTCAATACGTTAACCGCACGGCTTTTGAGTGTTGATCGGTTTCGGCAGCAATATCGCCAGCTGCTTGAGGACATCATGAATTACCAGTTTACCCATGATTTTATTATGCCAAGGGCGGAAAAACTGCTGCAGCAAATACGTCCATTTGTACGGCAAGATCCATATAAAAGCTCGGCAATTGAACAATTTGATAAAGAATTAAAGGTGATTACCCAATACATTGAAGGAAGAAGAAATTATTTAATGAGTAAATTTCACAAACTGGATTAGGGAATATGTCAAAAGAAACCATCGCTTAGTCCGATGGTTCCTTCTTCGTATGGCAAATCATTTTCCAACAGTAGCTGCTTGATTGGTAAATTCCTTCTCTTTTTTATCAACTGGAATAATCAAATTCAAAATCAGTGTTGCCAGTGCACCGATTGTCATGCTGGAAGAGAGGAGGTAGTTTGCCCAATCTGGAGCACTCACCAATACTTCCTTCGGTAAAATGGTTACGGCAATGGTTAATAGAATCGGAATCCCAATGATCATCATATTACGGTCATTAATAAGGATGGGCTGAATCACCTTCATGCCGTTTGTGACTATCGCTACACACACAATCCCAAAGATTCCATTGATGACTGGTTCAGGAATACAGGTAATCGCAGTGGACAACTTAGGTACAAGTCCAAGGGCAATTAAGATCACGCCCCCGGCCATGATCGCCATTCTGCTGGCAACCCCGGTAATGGCCAGTAGCCCGGCGTTGGAAGAATAACCGGTCATTGGCGTGCTGCCGAACAATGAACCGATTAAACAGCCAAGCCCTTCCCCGAATGAGGCACGATTTAACCGTGTTTCATCCAATTCTTTACCGGTTACCGAGGAAACAACAAACCACGTCCCGGTTGTTTCGATTAAGATAATAAAGTAAACAAACGTAATCGTTAAAATGGCACTTAGGTCAAACACTGGTTTTCCGAATGGGAAAAACGATGGCAGGGAGAACCAGGCAGCATCTTTTACCGGTGAAAAGTCAACAGCACCTAAGAAGCTGGCTGTAATCGTACCGACTGCAATCGCCAGTAATACGGACACTAAGCGGAAGAACGTGCCTACCCCATGCATTTTGCGTCCTAATAACATACATAGTACCAGTACTCCTGCGGAAATAGCTGCAATTAAAATATTGGTACCGATTTTTCCTTCGGCATTATAAATATTGTTCATCCCGATTGGCATCAGTGAGATCCCAACAATAATGATGACGGTTCCGCCAACAAGCGGCGGGATAAATTTTCTAACAGCTTTGGCAAACCATTTTAATGGGTAACCAATAAGCGAAATGATAATGGCTCCCGGTATAAGACTTCCCGCAATCGCTCCCAAGCCTAGCTTACCGCCAATGGCCGCAATCGCCCCAATCGGTACATAAGAAGGTCCCTGAACGACCGGCAGTCTTATCCCCATGCCCGTTTGGATTAATGTGGCGATTCCCGTTGCCAAAAAGCACATTTGAATAAAAAAGGATGTATTCACAGTACTCAAAGACAGCAATCCAGCAATAATGATCGGTGCTATGTATAAGTCCATCGCCAAAACATGCTGTGCCCCTAAAAGAAAGGCCTTCCCGATACTAATTTTGTCATCCACACCGATAAGAATGTTATTATCCTTATTCATTTACCCTACCCCTTTGTTCGTGTTTCAAATATTTATACTAGGATTATAATTTAAATGAATCGGAATGTACATAAAAAACCGAATGATTTTTTATAAAAAATAAATTATATTCGTAAAATCTGTTGACCTCTTTAAAGCGGATGAATAGAATGAAAGAGAGAATTATATTGGGGGGATAATATCATGGTAGATGACAAGGTGTTAAGGGAGGAATGGCTTGTAGCGTGTCCATCAACTGAAGTTGGGGAAAAGCCGGTTCAAATTATGTTAATGGGAGAAAGAGTTGTGATCTTTAGGACAAGTGAAGGGGTACGTGCCTTTAAAGATCTTTGTATCCATCGCGGTGCTGCGCTCTCTTTAGGTGAGGTAAAACATGATTGTCTTGTCTGCCCATATCATGCTTGGGAATTTGATGCCAATGGTGATTGTGTTTCCATTCCACAACTGCCTAAGGGAAGAGCGATCCCGAAAAAAGCAAAGGCGATTAAATACGGATGTGTCGAAAAATATGGCTATATTTGGGTGAATCTAGCAGGAAACGAACCTGAATTATTTCCTTATCCAGAATTTGAAGCAGAAGGATACCGCAATATTATTTGGGGACCACAAGAGGTGGAAGCCAAACCGCCTAGAATTATTGAAAATTTCCTTGATGTCGGCCATTTGGCGGTTGTCCATATGGGTGCGTTAGGGGTAAGCAGTCATCGGGAAATTGCTGATTATGATGTTCATTGGGAAGACGATCGTATTTATTCGGATGAAATCCCGATTTATCAACCGGACCCTGATGGTACTGGTCAAGCTAAAACTGTCTATTATACATATGAAATTCTTCGTCCATTTACCGTCCGATTTACGAAAAAAGATAAGGAAACCGATCAATATTTTTCAATTCTATTATCGATTCGTCCCGTAGATGAAAATAAATCAATTGCCTATGGGATCTTGTCTTATAGCTATCAAACTGAAAATTCAGATGAAGAAATTATTGCCTACCAAAATGCCATTTTTGCCCAGGATAAGCCGGTGGTTGAGAACCAGAAGCCCGAAGAACTGCCGCTCGACCTGCAAATCGAACTCTCGCTTGTATGTGACCGTGTAAGTATTGCCTATCGCCAATACTTGAAGAAGCTGGGGGTACAATTTGGAACAGTATAAATAAATGAAGCGCACTGGGAACATATCCTGGTGCGCTATTTTTCTAGAAATACGGGAATTTTATTTTTTCTGCTGAACGAGGGAAATCAATGAACGGATTTCGATTTCCTTGAGCTTGAAAAATCGCCTGATTCCGATGCTTTTCATATAAACTGACAGGAAATTCCTGATGCCATTTTAAAAGCAAGGGGAGATTAATTTGTACCCGGTAAGCTTTTTTGATAGCTCTCGGATAGCGCAAGATAAAATACAGCATTGCCCTGGCTGCCGCACCCTTGCCATATTCCGGCTCAAATCGGTCTTCCGTAGCCACCCCGCAGTGATTATGAATAGGCTCATCAGGGGATTCAGGGTGATAAAAAGCGAAATCCTCATATGGAAAATTGGAACGGGCGATATTGCATTCAGGCTCACAAACAAATAAGTGGTGCAAATCACCCTTCATCGGTTCCAAAGCGCTAAACCAAGATTGAGGAACAATATGCTCCGTATTCAGCTTCAATCTTCGCTCAAAAGACTTTAATTGTTTTAACGAGTCAAATTCCTTACGCTCCACTTTTTGTAAAAATTGTTGAAACTCAACGTATTTTTCGGTAATGATGGAATGATCCTGGATGATCAACGATTCAGGGTCTTTTTCGTTACCTGAATAAATACTTTTTACCGTTCCATCCGGGTATAAATCAACCCAAGTATATAAATATAAATCCTTGCTAATAAAATAGGGAATCTGATTTTTATGTGTTTTTGTCAGTAAACTACTATATTTATAAAATAACTCAATCCCTGTACATTCAGAGTCAAAAATTGTTGCGTAATATCGCTTAACATCGATTTTGTTTTGGTCTTCATTATAATAGAGATCTCGATCAACATTGATCTTTCGTTTGTTTTCACGTAAATAGGCTAGTTGTTTATGTAATTGGATCAATTCTGATGAATCTTCCCAAAGACTTTTTACATTCTTCCTCTTCTTTGCCATTCTTGTTCCCCTTTTTCATGGTAGGCATAAGTGTAACTACGCCTCATGAACCGCCTTAAAGGCTCGCCAATCGACGAGTTTTCTTTAAAAAACGACTCTTTTTCAAAATATTGTTTTCTTTGTCCTTCATTATAGTACATTAGGCGGGTAAAAAAAATTGAATATTTTTGTTTACAAGATAGTAATAATAGGTTGCAAGTTTTAGTAAAGATAGGATAAGTGTACAAATCCATTTCAGGTTTTTTTGCTTTCTAATCAGTCCAGCAAAAGGAGGGGAAATGTTGAAAATCGAATACATCTATACCTTTGATTTACCACGAGATGTCGTTTGGAGGTACATACAGGATCAACAAGTCCTTAGAAGTGCTCTCCCAGGCTGTCAGTCCTTTGAAGAAATCTCTCCGGGAACATATTTGGCTGANCTGACCAAAAACCACCGTCTTTCTACCGCCTAATCATTAAAGGAAAGGGGAAGCCAGGGGAGGTTGAGGCAACAGCTGATATGTTTATTGAAGAAGTTAGGGACGTTTCACAGGTTACTTGTGTTGCTGATGTCGAAGTGACGGGGATATTGGCTTCGGTCGGTCAGCGAGTAATGGGAGGAGTAGCCAAAATCATTTTGGGTCAATTTTTTAAGGCGGTTGAGAAAGAAATGAAAAAGGAAATCAATCAAGTATAAGGGGGCTGGTTCGGTGGCAAAAAAATATCCAGTTCAAGTAAAGGTGAATGGCAAAATGAAATCCGCGGAGGTAGAGCCGCGTCTTTTGCTTGTCCATCTTTTACGTGATGAGTTTGACTTAACCGGAACACATATCGGCTGTGACACAAGCCAGTGTGGTGCCTGCACGGTGATGTTGGATGGCATGGCTGTGAAATCGTGTACGATATTGGCGATTCAGGCTGATGGTGCTGAGATTACCACTGTTGAGGGATTGGGCTCACGGGAAGAATTACACCCAATTCAGCAGGGATTCTGGGAAAAGCACGGACTGCAATGCGGTTTTTGCACTCCAGGAGTGATGATGGCGGTCAATGGTTTATTACAGGAAAATATAAATCCATCGGAAGCAGAGATCCGCGAAGCTTTAGACGGTGTGATTTGCCGTTGTACCGGCTATCAATTCATTGTGAAGGCGGTTCAACACGCAGCAGAACTTATCAGAGAGCAGCAAAGTCAGCCCGTTTCGCTGGAAAATGTGACAACCAGGGGGGACGTATCATGACCCAAGTAATAGGCAAGCCGATAAAAAGAAAGGAAGATCCGAAGCTTATCACGGGCCATGGGCAATTTACCGACGATATTAAATTACCTGGCATGTTGTTTGCAACAATGAAGCGAAGCCGCTATGCTCATGCGAAAATTAAGCGAATTCATACCGCGGAAGCATTAAAGCTGCCGGGAGTAATGGCCGTTTACACTGGAAAAGATGTTCAGGACAAAATAAAACCAATTCGCTCGATTTGGCTGGTGCCCGGCTGTAATTTAATCCCGAAGGACCGTATCCCGCTTGCTGTCGATAAAGTGAACTATGCTGGTGAAGCCGTTGCCATGGTGGTTGCCGAGAGCCGTTATATCGCCTATGATGCGCTGGAACTTATTGATGTGGAATATGAGGAACTTCCTGTTGTGGTCGATCAGGAAGCAGCGCTTGCGGAAGCTGCACCGGTTATTTACGATGATGTCCCGAAGAACATTGCCTTTACCTGGAAGGCAGGGGACGTTCCTGAAGAGGTCTTTATAAATGCAGAAGTAGTTGTGAAGCAGCGACTCGTTGAACAAAGGGTTATCGCCAATCCAATGGAAACGAGAGGGGCCGTGGCCAGCTATAATCCGGGCAGTGGTGATTTAACGATCTGGTGTACAACACAAAATCCGCATATTCACCGGATCACATATGCTGATGCCCTGGGAATTCCAGAAACGAAATTACGCATCATTGCTCCAGACATGGGCGGCGGTTTTGGAGCAAAGATTGCCGTCTATACGGAAGAGGCGCTCGTTGGTCTGGCCGCCATGCAGTTAAAGCAGCCGGTAAAATGGGTGGAAGGCCGTCAGGAACACTTTCTCGCAACAAGTCATGCCCGCGATCAAGTGATTACAACGGAACTGGCCGGAACAAAAGACGGTAAAATACTGGCTATCAGGGCTAAGAATATCGCAAATCTGGGGGCCTATTTATCGACAATGGGTGCCGGTGTTCCGACGATTGACTTTGGATTAATGGTAACCGGAGCCTATGACATCCCATACGCCCAAGCCGAAACTATCGGGGTTTATACAAATACCACTCCGACAGATGCCTATCGCGGTGCCGGAAAACCGGAAGCCTCCTTCCAGATTGAAAGAATGATCAATATCTTTGCGGATAAAATTGGCATGGATCCGGTCGAGGTCCGCAAGAAAAATCTTGTGGCTAAAGTTCCTTATACGAATGCTATGGGCTGTAATTACGATAGCGGTGATTATCATGGAACACTAGCAAAAGCGCTGGAAGCAATTGATTATGTCGGCTTAAAAAAAGAGCAGGAGGAGGCCCGGAAAAATGGGCGCCTGCTGGGCATTGGCATTTCAACTTATGTGGAATTGTGCGGTCTCGGTCCTTCGAAGGTGGCCGGAGCGATTGGCTTTGGCGGCGGCTTATGGGAAAACAGTTCCATTCGCGTCCATCCAAGCGGCAAGGTCACAATCTTTACTGGTGCATCCCCCCATGGTCAAGGAGAAGGAACAACATTTGCACAGGTCGTGGCTGATAAATTTGGCATTCCACTTGAAGACATCGAGTTTGTCAGTGGCGACACGTTGATTATTTCAATGGGCTGGGGAACGTACGGCTCAAGGACAACACCAGTAGCTGGCGGGGCATTATCGATTGCGGCGGATCGCATCGTAGAAAAAGCCAAAATAATTGCTGCACACGAACTGGGAGTACCTTTGGAAGATGTTGAATTTGCAAAAGGTATTTTTTCAATAAAAGAGCAGCCAGATCAGCAGCGAACCTTTAAAGAAATTGCCTGGTCAGCCAATAATGCCTGGAACCTGCCGGATGGGATGGAACCAGCACTGGAGGGACAGTCCTTCTTTGACCCGCCTGATTTTGTTTATCCATTTGGGGCCCATATATGTGTCGTGGAGGTAGATCCGGACACTGGAATGGTGGAATTAAAGCGTTATGTTTGTGTCGACGATGTCGGCCGGATTATTAACCCGATGATTGCCGAAGGTCAGGTTCATGGCGGCTTAGCACAAGGAATCGGGCAGGCGTTATGGGAGCAGTCGGTTTATTCCGATAAAGGCCAGCTGTTATCAGGCACGTTCATGGATTATGCGATGCCGAAGGCGAGGTTTTTCCCGATGATTGAGTCCAGCTTTATTGAATCACCAAGCCCTGTTAATCCATTAGGGGCAAAAGGTATTGGGGAAACGGGCACAACAGCGGCACCGTCGGTGATTGTCAATGCTGTAATTGACGCATTGGCGCCATACGGTGTAAAAGATTTGCCAATGCCGCTGACTCCTGAAAAGGTGTGGAAAGCGATTCATGAAAGGAGTGATGGCCAATGATTCCGACAAGCTTCGATTATGTTCGTGCGGCGTCAGTCCCGGAAGCAATTCAGTTGTTAAAAAATTTTAACGGTGAAGGGAAGCTTATTGCCGGCGGACATAGTTTGGTACCATTAATGAAGTTTCGCATCACCACGCCGGGGACATTAATCGATATCAGTCAGATTCAGGAATTAAAGGGTGTCAGCAAAGAGGGAGGGCGTCTAGTGATTGGGGCCCTTACGACCTATGCTGAAGCCCTCGGCGATCCCTTGGTTGCTGCTCATTTACCGGTGTTAGCAGAAGCGATTCAGAAAATTGCTGACTTGCAGGTTCGCAATAAGGGCACCATCGGCGGCAATATTGCCCATGCCGATCCAGCGGCTGATCTGCCGGCACTTGCCTTGGCTTTGGATGCCGTCGTACACATCACCGGGGAAGACGGGGAAGAAAGAGTGCCGATCCAAGACTTTTTATTCGGGCCCTTCATGACTGCGTTGCCCGAAACAAGTATTGTGACAGCTGTTTCGTTTGCGATCCCGCCGACTGAAGGAAAGAGTACCTATTTAAAGTATTTTCACCCAGCCTCGGGCTATGCCGTGGTGGGTGTTGCCGCTGTTGCGAGGAAAACTGCGGACGGGGTGATTAACCATATTCGGGTCGGTATTACTGGAGCCGGTGATTGCGCATTTCGTGCGGAAAACGTTGAGAAATATCTGCTTGGAAAAACTGCAACCCTTGAAAATATTTCCAAGGCTGCTCAATTGGCGGCCGATGAGGTTGATATGGGTGAAGACCTCTTCGCCTCAAGCGACTATCGCCGACATTTATGTGAAGTTTATACAGAACGGGCTTTGCGAAAGGTTCTATTATAGTTTATTAGCGAATCTTAGAGTTTTATTAGCGAATCAATAAGTAGATTTAATATTAAAGACCGTACAAGAGCCAAACCACCCAGAAAAAGCGACATTTGCCGGCATCGTGGTTTGGCTTTCTTTTTTAAAAATGTAAGAAAGTAGGTTAAGTGATGTTATCGAACCGGAAAGTGACGAAATTATTATCCGGCATGATTAACAACAATGAAACTGGCGTTTTGGCGACAGTGGTTTCTGTTCAAGGATCGGCTTATAAACGGGAAGGCGCCAAAATGGTCATTGAAGCAAGCGGAGATTACTATGGGATGATTTCCGGGGGCTGCTTAGAGTCTGATGTGGCTTCGAGCGCTGAGTACGTCTACCGAACGGGAAAATCAATCGTAAAAAAATATGAGCTGGATGAGGACCTTGTCTGGGGCCTTGGTTTAGGCTGTCCGGGAACAGTCGAAATCCTGCTGGAGCCCATTGACACGACTAGTTTGTGGCGGCGGCTTGCCGACAGTTATGCGAACGATGAGGCAATAGTGGTCTGTAAAATTCTTAAGAGTGATGATGCTGATGCCCAAGTTTTGCTTGTTACCGAAACGGGAATGTATGGAAGCTGGCAGGATGAATATTTGCAGGAAAATGTCGTTACAATTGCCAAGCAGAAATTAAGGCAGCAAATTGACCATTCTGAAAGCATCCATCTACAAACAAAAGATGGAAAAGATGAAACAATCTTTTTCGATGTCCACCTGCCTGCGCCAAAATTGTGTATTTTTGGTGCCGGCCACGATGCTGTCCCATTGGCCAAGGTGGGTACCATGCTTGGCTATGAGACGACAATCGTCGATCCCAGGCCGGCCTACAACACAAAGGAGCGTTTTCCAACCGCAAAATCGTTAGTGGCAGGGCCGCAGCAAGTAACAGTAGATTCTCAGACTTATATCGTCATCATGAACCATCACTTAGAAAGAGATATGGAGTCATTAGCCTTTTCTCTGAAATCAGACGCTGTATATGTCGGAGTATTGGGACCAAGGTCAAGAAGCAATCGGTTGTTAATACGTTTAAAAGATGACGGCATTATTTTTTCAACTGAACAGCTAAAAAAAATGTTTACCCCAATTGGTCTTGATATTGGTGCAGATACACCTGAGGAAATCAGTGTAAGTATTATGGCAGAGATTACGGCCTTTCGCTCCGACCATGCAGGCGGTTTTTTAAAAAATCGTCCCTATATTCATAAAAAATCACAAATGGCCGTTGAAAATTTATGATGACGAGTGTTGGTGCGATCGTTTTAGCAGCTGGAACATCAACGCGAATGGGCTTTCCAAAACCATTGCTTCATTGGAATGGGACAACATTATTGGAACACCAGGTAAATCAATTGTTAAGGCTACCCTGCTCAGAAATTATCGTTATCCTTGGACATGAAAGCAAAATGATTTTGAAAAAGATAGCCATTGCTGATCCGCGCGTTAAGGTACTGGAATGCCGGGACTATCATCAAGGTCTTAGTTCATCGTTGAAGTGCGGTTTGAAACAAGCCGCAAAAAAAGACGATGCGGTAATGTTGATGCTTGTTGATTTACCGCTGATCCGAGTTGAAACGATCAAACGGGTATTTGAACATGGAGTTCGGATATTGGCGGAAGGCGGTGAACCATTTGCCGTCCAGCCGATGCACCAAAACCAAAAGGGGCATCCGGTTTTTCTCGGCTTTTTTAACAAGCTAAACTGGCAAAATCTTCAGGGGGATCAAGGGGCAAAACCGCTGATCCAACAATTAAAACATCATATATTGCTGGAAACCAATGATGAGGGGGTTATATATGATGTGGATACCCCAGAAGCATATGAAAATGCTTTAACAAACTCTATTTTTCAAAAGAGGTGAAAAAATTGACGAACTCATCGTTAACCACCCGCTACGAATATGGCGGGGATGAATTTGTATTTGTTCAGCTGTCGGAAGCTATGAGCTTGGAGGCGAATTTTAAAGGAATCGCAATTACAAGAAAGTTAAAGGAACGGAATCTGGAAGGAATTATCGATATTTGTCCGGCCAATGCCTCGTACATGGTTCGCGTGGACCCGGATATTTTACACCCGGATGATCTGATTCGCGAACTGCAGCAAATAGAAGACAGCATGAAAGATTTGGAGATTGAAATTTCCTCGCGTATTGTTGATGTGCCGGTGTTGTTTGAAGACCCCTGGACCCATGAAGCCGTGATGCGCTTTCGCGACCGCCATCAGGACCCAAATTCGACAGATCTGGAGTATAGTGCCAGAATAAATGGCTACAACAGCAAAGAAGAATTTATTCAAGCCATCGATGCCTCGCCATTCCTCGTGTCGATGATCGGCTTTGTTCCGGGGCTACCGTGGTGCTTCCAAATTGTCAGACAGGAAAAACAGATTGAAGTACCGAAATACGTACGTCCGAGGACATTTACTCCTGAACGCACCTTTGGATTTGGCGGAGCCTTTGCCGTTATTTATCCAGTTCAAGGAGCCGGCGGGTATCAGATGTACGGAATTGCCCCGGCGCCAATCTATCAAAAGGAACAAACCTTACCGGATTTTCAAGACTCGATTGTTTTTCCGAAGCAGGGAGATATTTTCCGCTACCGCAGCATAACGAGGGAGGAATATGATACCATCCGTTCACAGGTAGATGCCGGAACGTTTACCTACCAAAAAAAAGAAATCACCTTTACCCCGCAGCAGGTTCTGGAAGATCCGGAAAAGTTCTCAGAAATGGTATTAAGGAGGTTATACCATGATTAAAGTACTGAAACCCGGGCTGCAAACAACGGTGCAGGATCAAGGAAGACGCGGATTATATGAGATTGGCATGCCTCCCTCAGGTGCAATGGATCAGTTTGCCTTTCGCGTTGCCAATCTGCTTGTCGGCAACCACCCGAACGCTGCTGTTCTGGAAATGACCTATATTGGTTCAGAGCTGTTATTTGAACAAGATACACGAATCAGCCTTACTGGCGGCAATATTCCGCCAAAACTTAACGGACAATCCGTTCCAATGTGGGAAACACTTGAGGTTCGCGCAGGCGATGTGCTGTCGTTTGATTTCGTCCGTTCGGGAGCAAGAACGTATTTAGCTGTAGAAGGCGGAATCGATGTTCCGCTCGTGATGAATTCCCGCTCGACTTATACCTTAATTGGAATTGGCGGTTATGAGGGCAGAGCGTTAGCAGCAGGCGATGTATTAAAAACCGGTGATTTACATCAATGCAAGGTGGCAGCAGGAACAACGATTGATAAGTCCTATATTCCTTCTTATGGTAAAAACCATGAAATTCGCGTTATTGTCGGGTTATGCAGTTACCGTTTGACAGAAGAAAGCAGGCAAGCCTTTTTGGAAACAGAATGGACCGTCACCCCTGAGGCGAATAGAATCGGCTATCGCCATAACGGGCAACGACTCAAGTTCGTCGAACGGGAGCAGCCATTTGGAGCCGGCAGCAATCCATCAAACGTAACAGACTTAGGCTATCCCATCGGTTCCATCCAAGTGCCAGACGGGGTAGAGCCCATTGTATTGTTACATGATGCCGTTACGGGTGGCGGCTATGCGACTGTTGCAACGGTGATTAGTACCGATCTGAATCGAATGGCCCAAATTAAAACAAATGAAAAAGTGAAATTTGCCGCTGTTAACCTGGATCAGGCTCTGAAAATTCGTAGGGAACAAAATGAAATTTTTAACAGGATTGCTGAAAGCCTAAGTTCTTAGAGTCGAGAAAATAGAAATGCAGATATTTTGAGGAAAACTACAGAAATATATGAGAAATTGCAGATATTTCATGAAAAGCTGCAGATATTTTTCAGGTTAGCAAAATAGCGTGTTTTAGGAGGGGAAATTGATGTCGAAATCAATCATTGCGCCGCTGCCGGGTGTATTTTATCGCCGTCCTGCACCGGACCAGCCGGAATTTGTTCGGGAAGGAGATCAAGTCAACCCCGGTGATGTTGTCGGACTGATCGAAATTATGAAAACCTTTTATGAATTGAAAGCGGAAGAGGCGGGAATCGTCGAAAAATTCACCGTCGACAATGAAGCTATCGTCGATGCCGGGCAGGAAATTGCTTCATTAAAATAATGATATAAAAGAATGGATGGTGAACCATGAAGGTCGATCTTAATTGCGATATGGGGGAAAGCTTTGGCTTGTACCAAATCGGCAATGATGAGGAAATGATGAAATATATCACCTCAGCAAATATTGCCTGTGGTTTCCATGGGGGAGATCCGCATGTAATGAGACAAACGGTTCAGCTCGCAAAGGAATATGACGTAGCACTTGGGGCGCATCCAGGATTTCCAGATTTAATCGGTTTTGGCAGACGTCACATCAATTGTACAGCTGATGAGGTAAAGGATTATGTTGTTTATCAAATGGGTGCTCTTAAAGGTTTTGCACAATATGTTGGTCTAGAGTTGCAGCACTGCAAGCCGCACGGTGCTCTTTATATGATGGCGATGAACGATGAAACACTAGCGCGGGCTATTTTAGAAGGAATCGCTTCATTTTCGGACACGATCATTGTGTTTGCCCTAAACAACTCGGCGGTAGCTCATGTCGGTGAGAAGATGGGACTGCCGATCGCTAAAGAAGTTTATGCCGACCGTGAGCATACAAAGGACGGTTCAATTATCTTAACCCGTACCGGACCGACAATTCAAAGTTATGAAGCCATGGCCGACCGTGTCGTCAAAATGGTCAAGGAAAAAAAGGTCATCACACCTGATGGTGAAGAAGCAACGGTGGAAGTAAATACAGTCTGTATTCACGGCGATACGAAGGGGGCACCGGAGTTGATTAGGCAAATTCGCGAGCGCTTGGAAGAAGCAAATATAAACGTAGAATCTGTTAAACGGATTTTGACTGGATAAAATAAAGAAGGGGCTGTCCAAAAAGTCATTGAAAAATGACTTTTGAGGACAGTCCTCATTATTTTTTTTCTAAAAAATTGCACAAAAAAATCGTCATTTCTTGTAAAATTGTAAGTAACCAAACCAACAATTTA
>NZ_JAESWB010000091.1 GCF_016765675.1 Neobacillus paridis | reverse complement strand
GAGAACCAATGGCGCGCCCCTGGGTGCGCCGGCGGCAAGGCGCCGCGCCACGCTGTGAATGCGCGCTTCGCAGGCGCGGTAGGTGTTCATGAAGTCCATGGTGAAACCCTGCAACTTGCAGAGATAGGTCAGGGCGCTCTTGAGGATCAGGAATTCACGCTCGACCGAGTCGACTTCAACGGAAAACACCACGCCTTCCGTGGTGAGGCCGGGTTCCTTGTACGCTTTTTTCATGGGTGGTCCTGTGCTGGTCTGTGCGGCTGTCTGCCAGCAACAATGCAAGAAGAAGGCCAGCCCATGCATACATCGCTGGCCTTGTCAATCATCAAGGGTCCGGGGGCAGATGCGCGGCGCGCAGGGCTGCTTGTGGCCAGTGGGCGAGAATGGCCCTAGGCCAGCCGGAGAGGGCGTCCCTGATTATTCGCAATACTGCTGCGTTTAGCCGGGTTTTTCTGGAACATGCGGCTCAAACCGGACTCCGAGAATCGGAACCCTCCACTCCCGCTGCAGCAAGGCGGAACCTAGCCACCCTTTTTCAGGAAACCACCATGGACGCACCAAAGGCAAACAAGCAAAAAACCGATGACGGCAATGCCGCGCCCGCGCTCAAGACGCCGACCGACCTCAGGCCGCAGGCAACTACTGAAGTGGCCGAAGCGCTCAATGCGGTGCT
>NZ_JAESWB010000090.1 GCF_016765675.1 Neobacillus paridis | reverse complement strand
GAACAGCGAGCTGGAGAAGATCGAGAAACCGGCCGGCATTTCCAATCCCAAGGACTTCCGGAACGAGATCGTCAACTTCGTCTTGCGCACCAGGGCGCAGAACAATGGCAAGAATCCGGCATGGACTGGATACGAGAAATTCCGCACGGTAATCGAGAAGAAGATGTTCTCCAACACCGAGGAACTCCTGCCCGTGATCTCGTTCAATGCCAAGGCCAGCGCGGACGACGCCCACAAGCACAAGGAGTTTGTCGAGCGCATGGTGGCCAAGGGCTACACGCCCAAGCAGGTGCGGCTGCTGTGCGAATGGTATTTGCGCGTAAGGAAGTCTTCATAAGAAGGCAGGCTTTCCTGCTCGCGGGTCTTGCATGACTGGCCCTGCTCTTGCTAGTTTATGGGGTAGGGCCAGACGTATCTTCCGCTGACGCCCGTCGCGCGCCATCGGAACCCGGCAATGCCGGGAGGATGATGTGGTAGACCGGAAGCGACGGTTCCGCGTTTGCCTCGGTAGCATGAGCAGGAGACCATATTGACTTACCTCATCGATCGGCGTACGCAG
>NZ_JAESWB010000009.1 GCF_016765675.1 Neobacillus paridis | reverse complement strand
GCAGACCGAGTTCACCGTGATCCTGGCCGACTTCGGCGCAAACAAGGTTGGCGTCATTAAGGCAGTCCGCGAAATCACCGGTCTGGGCCTGAAAGAAGCCAAGGACCTGGTTGACGGTGCACCGAAGCCACTGAAGGAAGGTGTATCGAAGGCTGACGCTGAAGCAGCGAAGAAGAAGCTGGAAGAAGCTGGCGCAAAAGCAGAAATCAAGTAATTGCGGCCTGCTAGCGCGACATACAGCGCATGAGTCAAAGCGCAGAGCCCTTTCCAAAAAGGAAGGGCTCGGCTTTGGCTCCTTTGTCGTTTTCGGACTTTGAAGACGATCGTACCGGTACCATGCAACACCCGCCCCGAAAGGCGGTCTATTAAATCACAGATTTGAAGGGCCGAGACTTGAGGTTTCGCAGATCCGGGAGAACGCAGCCATATCGCGCCATCCGTGTCGAATCCTGAATTCTCTATCCTTCCTGTCACTCACGGAGTGTTCATGCACTACTCATTTACTGAGAAGAAACGCATTCGCAAATCATTCGCGAAGCGCGCCAACGTTCACCACGTACCATTCCTGCTTGCAACCCAGCTCGAATCCTATACCGGCTTTCTGCAGGCGGACAAGGCCCCGTCGCTGCGCAAGAACGAAGGCCTGCAGTCTGCCTTCACCTCGATTTTC
>NZ_JAESWB010000089.1 GCF_016765675.1 Neobacillus paridis | reverse complement strand
GTTGCTGCAAGTCGAAAATGAGTTGAAGCAGCTTCCGCCGCACGCGGAGGTCGATGCCGACATCATCAACCAGGTGCTGGAGGAGGGCGGCAGGTTCACTTCCGAGGTGGTGTTCCCGCTCAACCACAGCGGCGACCGCGAAGGCTGCAGGCTGAACCAGGAAACCCATGAAGTGGCAACGCCCAAGGGCTTCAAGGAAGCCTACCGGCAGTACATCGACGCGGGCTGGCCCTCGCTGTCGGCCGACCCGGAATTCGGCGGCCAGGGCCTGCCGGTAGTGCTCAACAATGCATTCTATGAAATGCTGAATTCGTCCAACCAGGCCTGGACCATGTATCCCGGCCTGTCGCATGGCGCCTACGAGTGCCTGCATGCGCATGGCACGCCGGAGCAGAAACAGCTGTACCTGCCCAGGCTGGTGTCGGGCGAATGGACCGGCACCATGTGCCTGACCGAGCCGCATTGCGGCACCGACCTCGGCATGCTGCGCTCCAAGGCCGAGCCGCAGGC
>NZ_JAESWB010000088.1 GCF_016765675.1 Neobacillus paridis | reverse complement strand
TTGAAAACCATTTGACATCCCTTACCGGATATGAAGTAAAAAATCCATGGAAGTTTCGCTAAAAAAATAAGAGGGCTAGGTTGAAAGCACTTGCCAGTGAATTTACACATAAACAAGGACTTGACTGGTTTTTCCACAATAAAGTGTTCATTGGACCATCCCATGAGCAATTCACTGAGGCCTTTTCCCAAAAAACTGTTCATTGGACCATCCCATGAGCACACTTCACTGAGGCCTTTCCCAAAAAACTGTTCATTGGACTATCCCATGAACACTTTAATTTTAACTTAGCAGCGGTGCTCTGCTTACTTCCCGCGAAGGACTACGCGGCGGATTTTCCCTGATTCAGTTTTGGGAAGTGCGTCCATGTATTCAATCTGCCGCGGGTATTTATAGGGAGCTGTTAAATTTTTCACAAATGACTGCAGCTCTTTTGTTAACTCAGGTGTGCCGGAAATTCCATCTTTCAAGACAACGCAGGCTTTGACAATATTGCCGCGAATTGGGTCGGGCGCAGCCACAACGGCGCATTCTTTAATGGATTTATGTTTCATTAATGCATCTTCGACTTCAACAGGCCCAATCGTATAGCCGGAGCTGATGATGACATCGTCTTTGCGGCCTTGGTACCAGAAATAGTTTTCTTCATCTTTATAGGCACGGTCCCCGGTTAGAAAATAATCACCGCAATGAGCAGCAGCCGTTGCTTCGGGATTTTTATAGTAGTGTTTAAATAGCGCTGGAAAGTCACTGCGAATCGCGATCGTTCCAACCTGCTTGAGCGGCGCTGGCTGGCCATTTTCATCAACGATTTCAACAAATTCCGGCAGCAGCGGCTGGCCCATCGATCCCAGCTTCGACTCGTCCTTATTTACATTAGCTATTAATAACGTGCTTTCCGTCTGTCCGTAACCATCACGAATGAGGATCCCGCATTCCTTTTTAAAAATATCGATGACTTCCCGATTCAGTGCCTCACCCGCGGATACCGCCGTGTGCAGCTTCGAAAGATCAAAAGTTCCAAGGTCATCATATTTGGCCATCATTCGATATTCTGTTGGTGTGCAACAGAGGACATTGATTTTTTGATCCTGCAGCAGCTGCAAAAATTTATGCGGCTGGAAACGGCCATGATAGACAAAGCCGGTGGCCCCGGAACCCAAAATCGATAAAAACGGACTCCAGACCCATTTTTGCCAGCCGGGCGCAGCGGTTGCCCAGACAAGATCATTCTCCCCGATATTCAGCCAATACTGCGCGGCAATGCGGATATGGGCATAGCCCCAGCCATGGGTGTGAACAACCCCTTTTGGCTGACCTGTTGTTCCCGAGGTATAGGCTAGAAAGGCGGAATCCTCCCGCAACGTATCCGCATCGGGAAAAGTTTCTGGTTGTCCGTCTGTCAGTTCTGCCATAGAGAGCCAGTTTGGAACCTCTCCTCCAAAGGCAATCTGATATTTCAGAAACGGCGTCTCCTCCTGGATTTTTTCAAATTCCTTCACAAAAGGAGCATAGCAAATTACCGCTTTTGCCTCTGAATGATTGAGGCGGTAGACTAAATCCTTGGCCCGCAGCAATTCGGAAGCAGGGCTGATCACAAGTCCGGCCTTTAGGCTGGCAAGATAGATCACATACGTCTCAATCAGGCGGGTCGTCATCACAATCAACTTGTCACCCTTTTTCAACCCGAGTGAGGTAAAACCATTGGCCAGCTGATTCGCCCGCCGATTCAAAGCATCATACGTAATTGTCCGGGATTCCCCCGATTCATCCTCCCATCTTAAAGCCACTTTGTCCGAAGTATGTTTGGTAATTTCACTGGCGACATTAAAGTGTTCCGGTGCGATTAATGAATCCAAATTCACTAGTGTCAATCCCCATTCATGTAAAATTTTTAAAGACTTAATACACAGACTGCTAATTACTTATACTCTACTTTTATCACCTACTAATAATATCAGCTTTTAAAAATTTTTTAAAGTTTCACCTCCCGGCAATATTTGACTCCAATAATGTAGGAATTTTTTTCCATCCAATGGAAATAGTTTAATGGTGTTGCAACGAAATATATCAGTAACTAGATGTATTGGTTCAAATAGCGTAAACTATTTGAAAAGGGAAAATAAACTTTATGGTTCAATGTAATGCAGCCTTTCTTATACAACGGCAGCAAAAATTAATGAAAGTGATTTAAAATTTGTAAAGGAGACCAGAGGTATGACAGAATTTTGGGAATCAAGTTTTATCGAAAATCAAATGATGTGGGGATTTGAACCTTCAGACTCTGCCATCTTGACAAAGGACTTTTTCCTGGAAAAGAAAGTGAAGAATATCTTGATTCCTGGTATTGGTTATGGTAGAAATGCGAAGGTTTTTATTGACAACGGAATAAATGTAACAGGTATTGAGATTTCAAAAACAGCAATTGCATTAGCAAGGCAAAATGGGCTTGATATTAGTATTTTTCATGGTTCAGTCACCGATATGCCCTTTGATCACAAGCTTTATGATGGGATCTTTTGTTATGCACTTATTCACTTATTGAATAAACATCAGAGAGAGAAGTTTATTAAAGATTGCTATCATCAGTTAAAGCCCAACGGATATATGATTTTTACGACTATTTCAAAAGAAGCCCCCATGTTTGGAAAGGGCACACAACTGGGGAAAGATTATTTCGAGACACCGGCTGGGGTAAAAATGTTTTTTTATGACTCTGATTCAATCAAACAAGAATTTGGAAACTATGGGCTGATAGAGATTTCAGAAATTGTAGAGCCACATAAGAATATGGAAAATAAACCTCCATTTAAATTTTTAATGATAAAATGTCAAAAAGAACGATCATTATAATGGCCTAGGCCGGTCCCGCCCTTTTCCGAAATGTCCCTTGACAATTTTCTCCATTCAGCCTATTCTATAGGTGAATTAGATATTTCCTGATAAAGGAGTATGTTGTATGTTAGGTGTTGTTCTTAACTAATCCAATCAATTGGATAGATTCATTCCCGGTCAACCTTTTCGTTTTTTTGAGGAGCGAAGAAGGCTTATTCGGCTATGGGTTGGGAATGAGGTTAAGAACAATGGCACGACATCGGCATACTTTTTATTTTCCAATGCTGCTGTGTACATTTTTGTAGACAGTTTTTATTTTGGATTTATTGGAAGAAGTATGGGGATACCATGGGCGGCGCTGCTGCCCGTGTATGTAAGCCGCAATGACATTGTTCATTGCGGCTATTTTATTTTTCGGGAGGAAACCAAAATGAACCAGAACACATTTAAGACATTGGAATTCAAACAAATTAAAGACGCCATTGCCCATTTTGCCTTAACAAAAGAAGGTAAGGAGAAAATCGCCGACCTGACACCTTCTTTTAATAAAAGAAATATTGAAGCCCTNCGATGGCATGGAGCAGCTGCTTGGAAATTTGAATAAAGGCGCGCCGTTAAGGACTGATCAGTTCATGAAGCTTTATGACTTTTTGGATTGCTGTGGCAAGATGCGCCGGTTTATGAAGGATAAGTCGTTTATTGCGCCGCGGGTCTCTGTCTACATTGATGCGATCGAGGAATTGCCGGAGCTGGAAGCTGAAATCAGCCGCTGCATCCGCAATGGCCGGGTCGATGATTATGCCAGCAAGGAGATTCTGAAAATCAGAAAGCAAATAGCGATACAAGAAGAGCGGCTCAAGGAAAAAACAATACAGCTGGTCCGCTCCAACAAGTATAGGGCCTACTTGCAAGAAAATGTCGTCAGCCAGCGGAATGGCCGCTATGTCATTCCGATAAAAAAGGAATACCGCAACAAAATCAAAGGCACCGTACTGGATACGTCCGCCTCGGGGGCAACGCTGTTTATTGAGCCGGAAGAAATCGCGGTTTTCATGGATCAATTAACCTGGCTTATCGCCGATGAAGAGGTTGAGATAGAAAAGGTACTGATCTATTTAACCGGATTGGTGGAAGCCAAAGAGCCGCAGCTCCGCCTCGCAATGGAAACCATGATTCATTATGATTTTTTGTTTGCCAAAGCTAAGTATTCCCGCTCGATTGACGGTTCCACCGTTAGGATCAATGAATCCGGCGCGATTGAATTGATTGCGGCAAGGCATCCCCTTTTGGGCGATAAAGCTGTACCCTTAACAGTTAAGCTGAACGGCGAGCAGCGGGCTTTGGTGATTACCGGGCCGAATACCGGAGGAAAAACGGTGACAATCAAGACGGTCGGACTGTTAACATTAATGGTGCAATGCGGTCTTCATATCCCAGCTTCAGCGGAAAGCAGCTTAAGCCTCTTCGAACGGATCTTAGTTGATATTGGCGACGGGCAAAGCATTGCCGATAATTTAAGCACGTTTAGTTCAAGAATCGTCAATATCATCGAGATTTTAAAAGAAACGAACAGCCGGACGTTGGTGCTGCTGGATGAACTCGGCTCAGGAACGGATCCCGGTGAAGGAATGGGACTCGCAACCGCCATTTTGGAGATGCTTTTTGAAAAAGGAGCCGTAATCTTTGCGACGACACACTACAGTGAGATTAAGGAATTCGCCGAAACACATGAGGGCTTTTTAAACGGATCGATGGAGTTTGATTTAACCACTTTGAGCCCGACCTACAGGTTAATCATTGGCCGCGGCGGTGAAAGTCAGGCATTCGCAATTGCGCTTAAGCTCGGTATGCACCCGAAAATCATCGAAAGAGCGCATGCCATCACCTATAAAGAAGTGAAACAGTATCAAACGGAGGCAACGGAAGCCTGGAAACACCGGGATATGGAGAAACAAGTAATCGTAAACAAGTACAAAGACAGGCAAAAGCCAACGGTCAATGCTGAAAAGCAAGTGCCGCTTTATCGCCAAGGGGATAACGTAAAAATTTCACCCACAAACGAGTTCGGTATTGTCTACACCGGCCCCGACCCACAGGGAAATTATGTTATTCAGGTGAAAGGAGAAAAGCTGTCGATCAACCATAAGCGGTTAAGTCTCTATATCGCCGCTTCCGAGCTGTACCCGGACGACTACGACTTCGACATCATTTTTAAAACAAAAGAATATCGCAAAAAGAGCAAAGTCCTCTCCAAGCGGCATGATGAGAACATCATAATCGAGTATGAGGAATGATGCATGGGAGGATAATTCCTAAAGAGACGAAATTATGGTATCAGATAATTTTGTGTAATTACTTTTGAAAAAGTATAGATTTTGTCACAATTTGTGTAGCTAAGTGTAGATGTCTATTATGACGATTAGAATGTTCCCTGTAAAAGCCCCGATTAATTATTCAGACGGCTCTTGTGCCCACGCATCCTTAGTTCTAATTAAAAAAGGCTCCGTTAAATAGTATTGTTGATATTCAGCTTAATAAAGGACATCCATTAAAGATGTCCTTTTAACTACTCTTTAATACTGGAAAAGCATCCTTGTTATCAAGGTAACCTTTTACATTTGTTGCCAATGATGAGTTATATGATCAATTAAACGGCAAAGTAGATGTTGACAAAATTGGTGATGCAGTTCGTCCAGATAAAATTCTAACCGCTGTACACCAAGGTTTCCACATCGCTCGCAGCATCTAATAACATAATCAGGCAGGGTCAATTTTCTAGTCCAACCTAGGCAGCAAGTTGACCCTTTCTGTTTCCATGATCTTCTCCCCCCTTCCTTAAAAAATATAGAAAAAAGAATCCAACCTCCCTCAGAATGCTCAGCTGCAATCCGAATTAAAAAAATGGAAAACGTAATTGACAGCCTGTCCATCCTAACAGGCCCAACTGCAAGTAAAAAATAGGCTTCTTTGATATAATTCGAGTGGTCCTAACACGGTGTTGCAACCAATTAATGCAAATCTTTATTTCATGTATAATAAGATATGGTGTTTGATGATGAAAAAAAGAACAATAAAGAGAAATAACAGAATAAATCAGGTCATTTATTCCATATTACCAGTAGACAGGACTATTTTATCATCAGTGCTTAATTGAATTTACTTTTGGCCCGACTCAATGAACACTTTCTTAGGGAAGAGCTCCAGCTATGTGCTCATAGCCACTTCCTATGAACACTTTTTTGTGGAAGAGCCCCAGCGAAGTGCCCATGGACCGGTTCAATGAACACTTTCTTAGGGAAGAGCTCCAGCTATGTGCTCATGGCCACTTCCTATGAACACTTTTTTGTGGAAGAGCCCCAGCGAAGTGCCCATGGACCGGTTCAATGAACACTTTCTTAGGGAAGAGCCTCTGCTATGTGCTCATGGCCACTTCCTATGAACACTTTCTTAGGGAAGAGCCTCTGCTATGTGCTCATGGTGCTATCCAATGAACACTTTCTTAGGGAAGAGCCTTAGCAAAGTGTTCATGGCACGATTCAACGAACACTTTATTGCGGAAGAACCCCAGCGAAGTGCCCATGGACCGGTTCAATGAACACTTTCTTAGGGAAGAGCTCCAGCTATGTGCTCATAGCCACTTCCTATGAACACTTTTTTGTGGAAGAGCCAGTCAAGTCCTTGTTTATGTG
>NZ_JAESWB010000087.1 GCF_016765675.1 Neobacillus paridis | reverse complement strand
CCCTGGGTGGTGTCCCAGGCGGTGGTGGCGCCAACCTTGGGCAGATGCCATGCGCTGCCCATGTAGGGGTCGTTGCTGACGAAATTGGGCGTCACCAGGCGGTCCAGTTCGGCGAACTTGATATGCGGATGCCGGTTCAGGCGCTCCACCACGGCCTTTTCGGAAGCATTGGCCGGCAGTTCGACCACGTGCAGGTCGCTCTGGCCGATCTTCTTGCCTTTGCCGCCGTGCGGCGCCAGTGCCTTGGTGAACTCGGTTTCGCTCAGGCCGGCACGCGGCATCACCAGGATGCGGCCGCGGGCGTACTGTTCAGCGCCGTTGGCAACCGGCTGCGCCGCGATGGCTGCCGGCGCCTGCAGGGCGGCAGCGCCGACCAGCATGGAAGGCAGCAAGAAGGCTGCCTGGCACGCCAGATGGATAGCGCGCTGGCGCAGGGAGGAAGGACTGTCTTTGTATCTTGCGAATTTCGATGCGTTTTGCTGGTTCATGTTGAGTTCCTGTCCAAGGT
>NZ_JAESWB010000086.1 GCF_016765675.1 Neobacillus paridis | reverse complement strand
TGAAGGCACTCGCCATCTGGGAAAAGTTCCTTGGCACCGGTCATACCAGAACGGCTGTAGCGTATGACAACATCGGATCGCTGCTAGAGGATCAAGGCAGCTACGTCGAGGCAATGAAGTACCACTTAAAGGCGCTGGCCATCAAGGAAAAGGAGTTCGGCACCGACCATCCCGATACCGCCACAACGTACAACAACATCGGCATGCTGCTAAAGCAGCGGGGCAAGCATGCCGAGGCGCTGGAATACCTGCTCAAGGCGCTCGCCATCCTGGAAAAGTCATTCGGTGCCGACCACGCCAACACCGCCGCGGCGTATGACAACATCGGATCGCTACTGCATGAACAAGGCAAGCATGCCGAGGCCCTGGATTACTTGCTCAAGGTAGTCACTATCAGGGAAAGGATGCTCGGCACCACCCATCCCCGCACCCTCACGTCTCGCCGCACCCTGCAATTGCTGCTGGAGGAACAAGGCCTGCATGCTCAGGCCCTGGCCTACTTTCGCAAGGCCCTCGCCGACGCGATCGCTATCGGCAATGACGCAGAGGCAGCGATATATCAGCGCTATATCAATGCCGTGACAGGCACCAAGCGGCGGTCCTGAGCGTGGTTCCCGGCCGAGGCCTTTCAATGGAAGG
>NZ_JAESWB010000085.1:416-778 GCF_016765675.1 Neobacillus paridis | reverse complement strand
CGCTATGTCACCCAGGGCAATGGCTCTGCAGCCGCGGCTGCCTTGCTGGACGCGATCAACAAGCACAATGAACGCAACCCGGGCAAGGAGGTGGTGTACATCAATTACGCCGCGGTCGACCCCGACCTCACCAATAGCAAATGCAGCTTCTGGCAATTCCGCATTGATGCCAACTCGGACATGAAGATGGAGGCGATGACGACTTTCATGGCCAAGAAGCCGGAGATCAAGAAGGTCTACATCATCGGCCAGAACTACTCCTTCGGCCACCAGGTCACCCGCGCCGCGAAGGATTACCTGAAGCGCAAGCGCCCGGATATCCAGATCGTCGGCGATGACCTGCATCCCATCGGTCAGGTAAA
>NZ_JAESWB010000085.1:0-407 GCF_016765675.1 Neobacillus paridis | reverse complement strand
AGGATGCCGACCTGAAGGCCGACTTCTATACCTACTACGGCTCGACCACCGGCGTGCCCACCGCGATGGGCGCCGCCGGCGCCGACCGGGTCAAGTATGTGGGCTACTGGAACGTCAACAATGAGGGTTATGTCGGCAAGGAAATCGTCGAGAATTTCAAGAAGAAATACAACGACGATTACTATGCGATGGCGACCTACACCGGCATCGCGATGCTGGCCAAGGCCTTCAACGAAGCCAAGACCACCGACCCGGTGAAGGTGGCCTTCGCAATGGAGGGCATGAAGGTCAAGAGCCTGAATGGCGAAGTGGAAATGCGCAAGGCCGACCACCAGCTGCAGCAGCCGCTCTATATCGCGACCTGGGTCAAGGTCAATGGCAAGGATGTGAAATACGATCAGGAAAAC
>NZ_JAESWB010000084.1 GCF_016765675.1 Neobacillus paridis | reverse complement strand
TAAGAGCAAAGAAAAGGTTTTATACCTGCGTGAGCGCACATTGGGAGAATTTTTGCTGGAAAATTTGATCCGAACTCCGCAACAAATCGAAGATATGCAAAATGAGGCACTTGCTGCCATCGAATTTGCGTTTTTTTCGCTTGATGAGATGTCGGGGGACCGAATCGGAAATGTGTTGCGCGCCAGCAAGGAGAATGCTGGATCATGCCTAGATGGATTTTCTAATAGGATCGTGCCGGGAAACTCCAAAACTGAGAACAATGAAAGGCCATTCGATGATATGAACACCGGTTTGTGCAAGGAATATCTCAAGTGGAGAGTATTAGGCAAAAAAGAGCCTGAGAGTGAAACCCAAATCGCACAACCTGGTAATGCTATGACCTTTAATGGACTCTTTGCTGTACCTGAAGGAGTTTCGGTCTCGACCTGTCCTGCTTTGCAAGTCATTGCACATAATGTTGTTGTTTCCAGTTGCAATCCTGAAAGGGTTCGTAAGGTTGAACGCTTTTCTCCTCTCGAAAGAGCTTTGGAGGAGTTTAAGGTTGGATGGCGCGCTTTGAG
>NZ_JAESWB010000083.1 GCF_016765675.1 Neobacillus paridis | reverse complement strand
GCCCTGCGCCGTGGTGGCGCTGGGGAAGGTGGTGAACAGTGCGCTCTTGACAGTGGGCTGGATGGTGGCCCAGTTCGTCACCGGCCAGCTGGTGGCAGGCACGCCGGCAAGCTGCATGGCGGCTGCCTGGTAGGCGGCGAAGAAGTCATACAGTTCGGTGGGTTTCGCGCACGCGGTCGGGCGTGGGCCGCAGGCCCTCGGCATCCATCACCGGCAACGGCGTGCGCTTCCACTGGCCGCCGATGATGCGCACCTGCCGCGGCGCATGACGTGGAGCGGCAGGCGCCGGGCGCGATGCGCTGTGGTGACGCTGCTTCATGGCTTCTGCGCGCCAACCACGACCGTGACCAGGCGCTCGTCCGCGATCTTGCGGCCAAAGGCGGCGCGGATGTCGGCAATCGTGACCTTCTCCACATTGGCAGTCCAGGTGTCGAGATAATCCAGCGGCAATCCGTAGAAGCCGATGACGGCCAGGTTGTCCAGTATCTTGCGGTTGCTGTCGATGCGCAGCGCGAAGCCGCCGATCAGGTTGTCCTTGGCCGCCTTCAGTTCGGCTGCCGTGGGTCCGTTACGCAGATAGTCACCCAGCGTGTCGCGCGCGACCTTGAGCGCGGTCGCTGTTTCCGCCTTCTGCGTCTGCAGGCCGATCTGGAACGGGCCGGGCTG
>NZ_JAESWB010000082.1 GCF_016765675.1 Neobacillus paridis | reverse complement strand
TCCCCTTGTTTTCACAGAGGATGCGCAGGATTGAAAACTCGGTGGGAGTAAGGGATAACGGCTTTTCGTTCAGAAAACACTCATGCGTGTTTATATTAATGACAAGGCCGGAGTGGACGATAACATTTTTGTTCTGCGCCGTTACTCCATTGTATTTTTTGTATCGGCGCAACTGCGCCTTGACCCGTGCAATTAACTCCAGCGGGCGAAAGGGCTTCGTTATATAATCGTCCGCGCCGATTGTCAGCCCTGTAATTTTATCTACCTCTGTATCTTTCGCGGTCAGCATGATAATGGGATAGGTATGCTTGTCCCTTATTTTTTGACAGATAGCGAAGCCGCTCGCGCCGGGAAGCATGATGTCCAATATGGCAAGGTCAAGCACGGTCTTATCTATACATTCCAACGCTTCTTTGGCGGTATAGTATTTGAAAACCGTATAATTCTCGTTTTTCAAGTATAGCTCAACCAAATCGGCAATTTCACGTTCATCGTCTACAACAAGTATTTTATCGCTCACAGTTATCAATCCTCCTATCTTAATAAATGAATGGTTTGCTTTTCTCAAGCGATATCTAATCCACGATCAAATAATAGAAATGAAAAGAAACCATCTTGTGGCATGATACCGCCTATTAGGGTCTTGTTGGTGGATAGCCATATTTATTTCTGTACTTTTTTCGTTCAGAGGTAAAATCCCACCATTGTTTATCAGAGTACTTGTTTTCCGCATAATGAACCACGAGCCTAAATTGATCCTCAACACAAGGATCTACTCTATGCCCACAATGAAGTTCAAATGAATCGAAAAGCTCAGCCCCGCTTTTACCTTTTAATTCTTCTAGGTTCAGGAACCCCAAAGTGACAAGATCTTCAGCGAATGCTGGACCTATTGAAGGTATTTGCTGAAACTGAGCACTGGCAATTACCTTTTTAGCTCGTTCTAAAGGAATGCCTAGCAGCTCGGACAAATATAACGGCTCTAATTTTGAAATGTCATCAAGCTTGATTTTATTCTTTCTCAATTCATTCTTTTCAGAAGAAGTGAGCATTAGTTTAACAGACATTGACACACCTCCAACTATGCGTATTTAGAACTTCAAATTTTAGAAAATTTAATCACAACATTACAAATAAGCGTCTGTTTGCGTAAGATCTTGAAATATTCTTTAAAATAACGTTAATTTTTGTGTAAAGGTCATTTCTATTGCTCTTAGCAGTGGATAATGTTACGGGAAGATAATTAAGAAATAAGGAACCTCTTCTTTTTAGACAAAAATGGTACTCCAACATTGGATCGTGTTTTTTCAAATAGAGAGATGAAAATATTCCCTAAATCCCAATCTCCCTTTTTCAGTAATTTTTACTGCACGTGTCTTTGGTAAGCGAACAATCCATTCTAATTCAAAAAGTCTGGTGGCAAGTTCCTCACCTAAAGCACCTGCAAGATGATGGTGTCGTTCGCTCCAATCAAGACAAGCACGAGAAAAGGATCGACGTTTTTTCCTTACTGCAGCTATATCAATACCGAAGTCTGCAAAGAATTGTTCGCCTTTGGAAGTCACTTTAAACTCCTTTTCCTCTTTTTCCAGATAACCAGCTCCCACCATTGATTCAGTTAACCCTACTCCTAATGATCCAGCCAAATGATCATAACAAGTTCTTGCATTCCGAATTGCCTTTAATTGTGAAGATTGCATTAACGAATTTACTCTGGGAGGTGGAGCAACCGACAAAAGGGTCTCTAAAATATTGGCGATTTCTTGATTTGCAAGCTGATAATAACGGAAACGACCATGCTTTTCAACAATAACACATCCAGCCTCCACCAATTTAGCGAGATGAAAACTGGCTGTTTGTGGTTTGATCGCAGCCATATAAGCTAATTCGCCAGCAGTATGAAAGCGTCCATCCATTAAACTGGTTAAAATCGCTGCTCGTGAGGATTCCCCCATAAGAGAAACAACTTCAGCAATATTGGGATTTACACTCATTATTTTTCCATCCCCTTGTACATTCTATATTTCGATGATAGTGGAAATATTTATGACTTACAAGTTCTTCCCCGGAATAGAGGAACTTCCCCATTTTTTTCTATTTTTTCTATTCTGTTCTGTATCGAATATTCTGACTATGTAAAAAAGATGTTCCTCATAGTAGAGAAAAGAGTCATAAGAAAAGACTTGAAATGTAGCAATTTTGGGACGGTGTTACAGTTAGGAAACCAACTGTATAGAGACTGGAAATCCTGTGGGTTTATGGGGTGTGGAATACAACTGAAAAGCGATTGGTGGTCGCATGAATCCAGTACGGACAAGAGATTGGGTAAATGTTGGACACATAGAAAAGGACTGGACCGCTGCTGGATCCAGCCCGAATTTTTATTGATTTTTATTTAAACAAACGTTTGATTAACTGTTGAAATCATCATTCCATAATTGGCCTTGTGGCTGTAAAGTAATGCCTCTAAATCATCTACCGCCACGGAAGCGCTTTTTCCATCAATACGATATTGATAGTTTGCCCGATTATATGTTCTTCCGAAGTATTCTATATCAAGAGAAATATCTTTTAAATAATACCTTTCACTTTCTTTGGATAGTTCCACTTCAATTGGATTGGAGTTATCATCATAAAACCTTATTCGCTGCAAGATGTTTTTTGCCTTGTCTTTTAAAACCACCGTTACCAGACTGTCATCCTGCTTAATAATCCTCCAATAAAAATCCATCAATCCGCTTGGTGGCATAGCGATAATAAAATTATCTTCATTCTCCTCAAGAATTTTGGATAGAACAACTCTTGCCTCCCTTCTAAAGCCATATTCATTTAAAAATTCTCTTTTTAGAAATGATATCGGTCGGTTAAAATAATCCTCAATTTCATAATCAAAGTCAAAAAACTTATAGCCCAGTTTGTCAGCCAACATTTTTCCTATAGTCGATTTTCCTACACAGGATACACCAGTAATCACAATTTTCACCCATTTTCCCCTCCAGACACGTCTTGATACCGTTAACCTGCTTTAAAACACAAAATACATAATTCGAACACATTGCTTTTTTTCGAATAGCCCTCAGAAAATTAATTTCGCTTTTGCAGCGGCAGTATGTCATCTATCATCATTTTCTCTAAATCCTGTTTGACTGCTTTCCAATAGGTTAGTTTCTTCACTGGATTTTCTGCAGATGCTTTGTATCCTTCGTAATCACTAGAGCGTTTCAGTTCCGCTTCACCACTTTGTTTGTCTTTTATTGGGTTATAGTTGGATACCAAATAAGCTAATTCATCTTCTTTAACATGCCATTTTTTTGAGAAGTTTTCTACTAGTTTGTAGCTTGTTTGCTGAATCATTTCCTCGAGTAAGATAGATACATTCTGTCCACGATATTCTTCTGGATTACGAAGAATATTGCTCCATAATTCCTTCATCAACTCTGCTAGTTTCTCATTGTTTTTCGCTAGGTCTGTTAAGTATTGCTCTACCTCTTTCATTGCTTTTTCATTTTGTTGTTGATTTGCGAATAATTCATTTTCTTCAGGTACAAAGGATTGAATCAGCATGAGAATATATTCGTAGTTGATTTCTTCGGTCTTAATCGATTCAAGCTCATACTCAATATCAATTTCAACTTCCTCAACATCAGGGTCTTGGGAATCGCTCCTTAATAGCTCAATCACATTGACATACTTCCCATTGAAAATCTCAATTTCTTCTGCAGTGATTGGAAAGTCTCGTCCTAGTAGAGACGCATCGTATTCACTATATACTTGAACAGATGCAAAAGCTTTATCTAATTGCTGGTACGCTTTCGCAAATTGTTTCATTTGTGGCCGTGTCATACCATCCACGACATCGGGCGTATTGGCAATTTTCCGTAGTTTCTCTATCGCTGAAATAAAGGCTTCTGATGCTTCTTTCCATTCTGGAGCTAAGACGACATTTTCTCCACCATTTGAATAGAGCACTAACGCTTCCTTCACTTTTTCTTCAAAAATTGTCGGTGTTTGGAACGTAACAATTTGCCCGTATTTCTTTTCTTTATCAAATAAACGATTCGTACGTGAAAAAGCCTGAATTAAATCATGGGGCTTCATCGGTTGGCGGTCTATAAAAAGTGTCGAAAGACTTGGAGCATCAAATCCCGTCAACAAACGATCCACGACAATAACAAGGTCTAGCTGCTCGGAACGAGATAAATACTTGTCCTTCTTTCGAGCTAAGCGATCATTGACATTCCGGTTGTAAGCACGAATGGTTTCAAGTGTGTAGCTTGTACCATACTCGTCATTATAATCACGTAATGACTCCTTCATTTTGTCCTGGTTGGTGATGGATACTTCTTCATTTTCTGAAATCGAATAGGTGATTGCGATTTTAGGGAAGTCAGGTAATACACTTTTTGTTTTTTCGCTAATGGTAATAGACGATTGACCCGCTTTCACTTGCTTGAATAGATCATAATAGGCTTGCGCTTGGGCAATCGATGAAGTTGTTAATATTGCAGAATACGTTTGGCCCGCACCCTTTTGGAAACCAAGCTTCATACGAGAGCGATTGACGATTGAATCAATCACTTTAAGCATATGTCGTTCGTCTAAGTAGACACTTTTTGGTAATTTTTCTTCTTTATCCTTCTTGGTCAAAGAAGATACATCAAGGTCTGGTTCAACCTGTTGCAGAACATCATTAACGGTCTCTTCTGAAATCGTGCTTTTGTATTCCACTTGGAACCCAAGGACGGCTGTGTCATGAATTGCTTCTTTTACTGTGTATTCATGTAATCGCTTGCCATATTGTTCTTCTGTCGTACGAGCTAGATTGCCCAAAGCTTTCTTCGCATTTTCCGCAAAAATCGGTGTCCCTGTAAAGCCATACCAAAGGGAATAAACAAAGAACTCCTCAATCTCTTGCTTCTTCTGTGGAGAAACAGCACGATGGCATTCATCGACAATAAAGGCAATTTTAAGTCTATGTAAGGCTTCTGCTTTCTTGTCGCCTTTTCCATTAAACCGCTTCATAACATAATTCAGCTTTTGGATGGTTGTGATGATAACAGTTCGGTCGGGTGATAATAGTTTTTTAATTAAATCATTTACATTGTCCGTTTCATCAATATCGATCACGTCATGTTCTGCATAAGATTCAAAGGATGATGTTGTCTGTTGGTCCAAGTCTACACGGTCAACAATGAATATCGTTTTCTGAATAGAAGGAATCGACAGCAAGTTACGAGCGACTTTATAGGAAGTCAGTGTTTTTCCTGAACCAGTCGTATGCCAAACATACCCTGATTCTTGACGCTTAGAGGCTTCTCTTACCGCTTCAATTGCATGAATTTGATAGGGACGCAGCACAATTAGAGCCTTTTTGTCTTTATCGATGACGGTATACTGTGTCACCATTTTATGTGCCATTGGAATCGACAAAACATCCCGTGCAAAGTCCAAATATTGATTCACGGGTGCATTGTCTTTATCGACCCATTTTACTAAGAACTGCTCATTTAGTTTCGTATCGGGGGCAGCGGCAATGTAGCGGGTATCGGTTCCATTCGTCACAACAAACATTTGCAGGGAAGAGTAAATTCCAGTGAATTTTCCTTCCTTCGAGTATTTCTTGACTTGGCGAAAAGCGTCCATAAACGGGTGTGTACGATTTTTTAATTCGATATGAATCATCGGTAGCCCGTTAATTAAAAGCGTCACATCAAAGCGGCGATTGCGATCCTCTATATTTTTCTTATCGCTTTCGAATTGATTGATCACTTCATAAGAGGACATTCCACCTGCAATATCGGCACGATTAATCACTTTCAAACGAATTGTACCAAGTGTCGCGTCCTCCCGTTGCACCTGTACTTTTGCAATCCCATTCTCGCCAGCCAACCACTTCGCTGCCTCATAAGGACTCGAAAACTGAAGCTGGTTTTTGACTTGGCGAAACTCTTGATCCGTTAACGGTACCTCATTCAGAACGTCCTTATTATTTTGCTCTAACTTATTGCGGACATTTTGCCACAGCTGTTCTTCCGTACGTAAATCATTGCGATACGTCCATTGCGATATTCCACTTGTTAATTGATTGATTAAGTTCTCTTCTAATACTGATTCAGCGGTAAAATTGATTGACATATATTCACCTCGTTACTGCAAAGGCTCCAGCTTAATTTCCAAAAATCTACTTTTAAAAAAGTATATCATAATAGGCCGATAGAATTAAGGTGATTCTACCTATTTTATGCTTGGGAACAGCGTAAGTTGGGGGA
>NZ_JAESWB010000081.1 GCF_016765675.1 Neobacillus paridis | reverse complement strand
GAGCCGGCAGCGCGACAGACAACCGACAAGTCATGCCTGATGACCATAGCGAGTTGGTCCCACCCCTTCCCATCCCGAACAGGACCGTGAAACGACTTTGCGCCGATGATAGTGCTGCAACCAGTGTGAAAGTAGGTCATCGTCAGGCTGTTATTAGAAAACCCCCGGCGCCAGCAGGCGCCGGGGGTTTTTGCTTTGGGGTGACGCTTTCTGGAAGCGCATTTCTTGAAAATATGCTGATGACAAATGGCCTTTCGCTTGGTCTCAGCAACACAAACTTGCAGTTTGCGCAAACCATGGCGCACAGAGGTTGTTTTCGTATCTACCGTCCGCCTCCCGTAGCCTGCGCTGCAGAGGGCTTTGATGCGAAACGTGCGAAAACGGCTTTATCGTTTCGCTAAAAACGGGGGAAAGTTTGGTCGCACCGACAAGTTCAGGGGCCAAGCAATGTTTTTCCGAACCCATGCGCGCAGGTAGTGATATCGAACTGGACCGCTTCCTCGCGCGTTGCAGTCGCCGACTCGTGTGCCACGCACGAGCCTAGGGTGTTCCTTCAAGACGATCAAGCTTGTTAAGCTGTGTGTAAAAATTTTTATACC
>NZ_JAESWB010000080.1 GCF_016765675.1 Neobacillus paridis | reverse complement strand
CTCCTATCGGTTGAATCCGCAAAACGCGGCCAGACTCCGCGAAAGCCTGGTACCTGGGAAATGACAAACGCCCATTCGTAAGCAGGGAAGGGAAGACGACAAAGAAAAACGCCCCATCCTTGAAGGGATGAGGCGCGGGGTCGGTTACTTTTCCAGAACGACGGTCACGGTACGAACCAGTGTGCCGACGCTCTTGAAGGAGCCATCGGGGTTATCCCACATCCGGCCATGACGGTCGACCAGGTTGCGGAAAGCGACCGACTTGGCATTGTTGCGGAAGGTGACACTGGCGGCCATGATGGCAACCAGCCGTCCGCCATCCTTGAGCATCGACCAAGCGTGTAGCACATGATCGATGTCGGCCTGGCGCGCAAACGGAGGGTTCATGACGATGCGATCCACAGGTTCTGCCGGCTGAAATGCCAGAAAGTCTGACTGGACCGGAGAAAACCCCAGACCCTTCAGGACGTCGACATTGCACGCCTGCAGCTCCACGGTGAGAACGTTTTGCGCACCGACGATCGCCGCGGCTTCGATAGCGATATTGCCTATCCCGGCACTCGGCTCAAGTACTGTCATTCCCGGCGCCAGTTGCGCTTGTTCGACCAGCGCCTTGGCCAGCGCCGAGGGCGTTGGAAAGAAGCCGAAGTTTTCAGGCCGTTCCGGGCGGTCGTAGG
>NZ_JAESWB010000008.1:425-815 GCF_016765675.1 Neobacillus paridis | reverse complement strand
CAATGTTTTCTGATCACCGCCGGTTACAGCCAGCGCAGAGTACCTGATCGAAGTGCCGGCCATAGATTGCCGAAATTACATTCCACGTCTGACTCACTGCCATGAAGCCCCATATACCTGCCGCAGCGCGCTGTGGTCTTTTTCAATTCCGCATGCCAGCCCAAGGCAACGCAGCGGCGACGGCATTTGCGCATGCGCCTGCCGCTTCCTCCGCAGCCGGGCTCGTCGCCGCACCAAGCATCGTGAGGCAGTAGGCATGGCCACCGTGAAAGCCCGCCTCGGCGACATCCTGGTCGAGCAAGGCCTGCTCAATGCAGACCAGTTGCAATGGTGTCGCAGGAGCAGAAGCGCTCGGGCCGCAAGCTGGGCCAGGTCATTGTCGACCAGGGC
>NZ_JAESWB010000008.1:0-398 GCF_016765675.1 Neobacillus paridis | reverse complement strand
CAGCGCTGAGCCGCCAGCTACGCATTCCCTACATCAATCTCAAGAACTTCAACATCGATCGGTCCGCGGTCCGCGCGCTGCCGGAAATCCGCGCGCGCCGCTTCCGGGCCATGGTGCTGGAAGACCGCGGCGAGAGCCTGCTGGTTGGCCTGGCCGACCCGACCGACATCTACATCTACGACGAACTGCACCGGATACTGGGCAAGAAGCTGGAGCTTGCCGTGGTGTCGGAGACGCTGCTGTTCGAGGCGATCAACCGGCTGTACAGGAAGACCGAGGAAATCACCGACGCGGCGCGTGAACTCGGCCAGGAAATGGGCGACGCGCAAATCGATTTCGGCTTCACGGATAGCGCGGCAAGCCTGGAAGACGCGCCAGTGGTGCGGCTGCTGCAAAGC
>NZ_JAESWB010000079.1 GCF_016765675.1 Neobacillus paridis | reverse complement strand
GAAACATGCAAAAAACTTTTCAATCGCCTTGATTCTACTCACTGCAAGCTGCTATTTGTATGAAAACCTTGTATTTATTTCTTCATATTAATGAATGCCATCGGAGTTCATTAAGCGCATTCACCGAAAATTTTGCAATCTGATTATTTTTTAATGGAAATGAACAGCGTGTTTGCAGGCACGGAAAGAATTGCAGGTAAAAATTATTGTAGTTAATCAGCCTGGAGCTGCGGGAAAAATTGAAGCCATGAAAATTAATCTCTTGTGCAATAAAAAGAGGTCGGTAAAACCTGTGGAAATTAATCTATAACCCTGCTCGCTGACAATTTTTTCCGCAAGTAAAAAATTCAGGAAAGCGGTTTTTACCCTATTAAATAAGGCTGTTTCCATAAAGTAAAAAGATCGGTACTTTCCAATATTAAAAAATCCCTCTGAAAGATTTTATTCCGGAAAATTTTTCTGTCGGCTTTATTTACACTGAAATGTTGAAATCTCCGGGCGAATTCATTAAGCCATTGATTCTTAATGTTCGCCTTTTCATGGCACGCCATTTGCAACATGCATTTCCAGGAAGTGGAGAAAAAGAGATCAGCGAGAGCCTTTCCTTTAATGCGAACTGGCTTGTAATCAAGCTTTTGATCGGAGAAAACACCATGCGCTTTACCATGAAGAAAAAAGTTCTGGCGTGCAGTATTGCGGGAGGCCTGGCGTTGTTCGCGTCAGG
>NZ_JAESWB010000078.1 GCF_016765675.1 Neobacillus paridis | reverse complement strand
TAATCCCATTGCTATTGCTCACTTTTGGCATGACAGAACTGGGGCGCGCTTTTTATCAGTACAACAGCTTGGCAAAGACTACTAGAGACGCAGCACGTTTCTTATCTGCTCAAGGACCAGGCGATGCAGTAGATCTGGCCACGGCAAAGTGCCTGGCTGTTTATGGCAAAAGAACTTGTTCCGGCAGTACGCTTTTGCCTGGCCTCACACAAAGCATGGTCACGGTATGCGACAGCAGCAACTGCGCAAGCCATCTCAATCAAAGTACGACAACTGGCGTGATCAACCTCGTTACCGTCACGATAACCGGCTATCCATTCACATCGATGGTGCCTTTCCTGGTGCCAAATATCACGTTCGGGGCAATTAGCACAACTATGCGGCAGGTGTTATGAAAGCATCTTCAAATTTCTTTCACAGTATGTACTTTCGCCAGCGAGGCGCGGCCGCTGTGGAATTTGCGCTTGTATGCGCCGTATTCTTCATGCTCTTGATTGGAATGATGGAAATGGGCCGCATGCTGTTCTACTGGAACTCGGCCGCAGAGG
>NZ_JAESWB010000077.1 GCF_016765675.1 Neobacillus paridis | reverse complement strand
TGGGCTTTGTGGGACGCAATTTCATCATGGCAGTTTACCGCATGCTAGAAGGTACAGCGATAAGAAAAGTTATCGCAATAGTAGCTTGGCCGGAGAAGTAATTTGATTTGAATACGGCCGGACAACCGGGATGACGATGTGCTGCCGGCGTTCAGCAAGGGGGGCATTTCGCGCGTTCAAATTTAGGCATTGATAATGCCGGTTATCCATCCCACCTTTTGGTGAGGAGAGCGGCATTTTTGGCGAGAGTGGTAGTCACCAAAGTCGCAAGAAGTATAAAACGAGCTATCTGCCCGCCGACTGCGTCGCTGATTCGGGAACCGCTGCAGAGGACTGGCAGGCCACGGTTCCGTTATCGCAGATCATGCTCAGGTGGCAGCTACCTTTGCATCGTTAATCAATCGACGCGGGTAGGGCTGCGCCCGGCTCATGGCGGAGGACTGGATTGCCGTCGATTGACCTCGTTTTCAGTTCAAAAGCGTTGCGCGGTTGTCTTCTGATACCGTTGTTGGTCTGGCGTATGGG
>NZ_JAESWB010000076.1 GCF_016765675.1 Neobacillus paridis | reverse complement strand
ATCACGGCGATGCCGAAGCCCTGCGGCATTGGCAGCACCACGTCGGCCAGCCGCGCTTCGGCGCGCGCCGCCTGCAGCAGCGTGCCGCCATGCATGCGGTCCAGGCCCGCGCCCACGCCGCGCGCGGTGGCGCAAGCGTCGAGCAACAGCACGCCGCTGCCGGCGCGGGCCAGCGAGGCGCCCAGGTTCAGCAGCGTGGCGCTCTTTTCATGGTCGGGCGTGGCCGACAGAAAGGTCAGCACCCGCGGCGCCGGTTTGGCGACCATGCGGCGCAGGCCCTCGGCCTGGTCGATGCGGATGCTAGCCAATGGACACCTCGCGCAGCGACTGGTCATTCATCATGCGGGCGGTGTTGCCGATCACCAGCGGCAGTTCGTCGTCCTGGTACTGGAACGGCCCGGTCTCGCGTTTCATCTTGAAGGCGCGGTCGATCAGGAAATTGGGGCGGGCCAGGTGCAGGTCTTCCGGCACCCGCTGGCCGTTGGCGATGTATTGCAGCTGCAGCTTCTGGCGGATGATCACGTCCAGCACGCTGCCGATGGTAGCCGCCTCGTCGAGCTTGGTAATGATGGCGCCGGCCAGGCCGTTGCCCTTGT
>NZ_JAESWB010000075.1 GCF_016765675.1 Neobacillus paridis | reverse complement strand
GCATATGGAAGAAGTTCGCAAGCTCCTGCGATGACCTGGAGTAGGTTGTTAAAGTCATGGGCGACTCCAGCCGTCAGTCGGCCAATCGCTTCCAGTCGGCGCGCCTCATTAAGCGCACCTTCATACCGTTTGCGTTCGTCCGTTTCCGCATGCAAAGCTCGCGTCCGTTCGCGCACCTTGTCCTCAAGTTGGTTATTTTGCAACTCCAAGGACAACATTTGTTCTTTTACTACATACTGCCATGCACGGTTTCGAGCTGCCGCTTCGAGCGTAATGTTGAGCGCTTCCCTTGAAAGTGGCCGTTCAAGCACCGTCACATTGCCAAACTGGCGAAAATAGTTCCACCGCTCAGAGGAGCTCGTTTTCCCCCTGTTGCTGCTCAGCACAATGACTGGCAGATCAGACCATGCCGGCTGTTTAGCAAGGCAATCGAGGATTGCGTCAGCAGCAGAGGTGGCCCCATTTGCTTGGACAGAAAGTGCCGGGTTTTAAGCGGGACCTTGCTGATGATGGGTTTTGCCCATTTCCCTATGCCGCGCTTTGCATAGCTGGCAGGGGTTTAAAGTAAAACGCATCTGGCGTGATGCCGTCAAGCGAACTGTGGGGCCGTCGGCTGTTGTAGAAGTCGATATAGCGTGCTATCCCGCTGCGCGCTGCGCTGACTGTCTCGTAGGCACGCAGGTAGACT
>NZ_JAESWB010000074.1 GCF_016765675.1 Neobacillus paridis | reverse complement strand
GGTTGCTCTGGCTTTGGCGTGCAATTTTTTTGCCATGGCATGTGACGCCCCATGGTCCTGTGACGCCTCGGGCCAGATCATATCGTCGATGTCAGGCACCATGACGCGTGTATAGGTAGCATAGGCACTCAGGTCAAACTTCGGCTGCGTTTGTCTAGCCAGATGATGGGCAAGGACATTCCATGCGCGAAGCTGCGGATGGCTGCAAACAGTTTCCCTGAAATTCCTGCCAGCTTCGCCAGCTTTGCCAGCTTCGCCAGCTTTGCCAGCTTCATCAGCGCGATTGCATGTTGCAACCCACGTCATCCAGAATTCGTGAAGCGCAGCCATAGGGATATTGCCTATGTTGCCGTTCCCTGCAATGGCGTCGGCGATACTTTTAAAGGTCGTGATGCCCTCGGCCTTGAATCCAAAACCCTCCAGGGTTTTTCTCAAATCGCTATCGCTCAGTGTATTGACGTTCGCGTCCCACTGACTGAATTCAGGTTGCGCGCGCACCGCGTCTTGCAGGACGCGTTGTTTGACCAACGGGCCATTGTTTCCTTTCGGTTCAAGCCTGTCCGCCGTGATGCGATCGGCGACGGCCTTGAG
>NZ_JAESWB010000073.1 GCF_016765675.1 Neobacillus paridis | reverse complement strand
CGGATCGCGCAGTGATGCTGCCCAGGATAGCAACGATGCAAATCGTGCAAGGCATGCCTATCCGGGTTTTGCTGAACTCAACTCAGGCCACGCTTGCTTCAAAAAAATATCGCGGGTAGCCCTGTGCAACACAGGTCAATTATTTCCTGGAGCTCATTCATAAAATTACCAATTTGGCTCTGGACAAATTTCATTTTGACCTGGACAATTTGCCAAAAACGAACTGTATTGCCCATTATTTCCCCGATACTGCTGCTGACTTCAAGGCCGATTATTTTCCTTGGTGCCGGCCAATCGAATGCACATATCGATTCGATACCGGCTTGGGAAAGAAAGCCATGTTTCTACTGCGACGACACCACGGATCTTGCGCCACTCCCAGCAGTTGAATGGCTGACGAGTCAGACAAGGTGGAGCGGGAGCGGCGGCTCAAGTTGGTTGACGGCTCACCGGCTCCGGTTAGTGCCGGGACATGCAGCGCTTTGAGGCTTGCTGTGCTGCACCTGATTGTAGTCATCTATATTTGTCCATGACAAAAATGAGCAATGATGGCCAAACGGTTGAACAGAGATGGTCTTGCATTGAGGCCATGCATGCCATGCGCATCATGTG
>NZ_JAESWB010000072.1 GCF_016765675.1 Neobacillus paridis | reverse complement strand
TACGCCGCAAAAGCAGCAGGCCGCAATACTGTCTTGGCGGTATGACTACTCCTTACACGTCCTTCTCAGCAGTGTCACATCGCTTTCAAGTGAGTCCCCTGGCAGGATCTCAAAAGGTGCGTAATAACGCAAGCTACCCAATGTCCAATAGGGGAAAGGGATGGTAAATGTGCTTCCCAGTTCGGGGCCTTCACTTTGGACAGTGATGGTACCGTGATGGAGCCCCACTAAATCCCTAGTCAAGGCAAGGCCAACACCCAGTCCGCCTTGGGAATGCATGAGGTCGGTCGGAATTTGTGTATGCCAACACGGTGTTAAGCAGCGGTCCTTTGCCGAAGGTATTGCTGCCTGAATGCTGCTGGCGACAGGTAACCTAACCGTGCCTGCCGCCGCTGACGATTGTAAAACAGGTCGATGTACTCGGCGATCTCGCACCGGGCTTGTTCGCGTGTTGCGTAACGTCGGTGGTGGATGAGTTCATTCTTGAGCGTCCCCCAGAAGCTCTCGTTGGGCGCGTTATCGTAACAGCTCCCGCGCCGGCTCATCGACGCTTGCATACCGAACTGCGCCACCAACGCACGATATTCATGTGAGCAATATTGGGCGCTGCGGTCGGTATGTTGAATCAAGCCTGGCCGTGGCCGGTACAGCGCGACTGCCCGAAATAGTGCCTGCATGACCAATTGCCGTGTCATTCGCTCACCCATGGCGTAGCCGACGATCTCGCCGGAATACAAGTCCTTCAATCCGGCCAGGTGCAGCCAGCCTTCATCGGTCGGGATCTACGTCAAGTCACCAGTCCATACCTGGTCCGGTGCCTCGGTCGTGAAGCGCTGCTCGAGCAGGTTCGGCGCAACCGGCAGAGTGTGCTTCGAATCGGTCGTTGCCTTGAACTTGCGCTTTTGCT
>NZ_JAESWB010000071.1 GCF_016765675.1 Neobacillus paridis | reverse complement strand
CAGCCAACACTAGCGCTCACCTACCGAGCAAGATGCTCTTGTCCATTGCTTTAAAAATTTCCCAAATACCTGCTACTCGCATATGCTGAATCTCAGTACGCTTTCGCCACATTTTATGCAAGCCGTGGAAAGCATCCTTTTTGGCCTTCAGTGCAATCCCTCCTTGTCCGCGCAGGCCAAGCATCAAGACCATAACCAGATTCAACAGCAAGTGCCCAGGAATCAATATCCACAAAAGAATTCCGGGCACATTTTTTATAAAGGTCCATACCATATTGCGATGGCCATGATACACAGAGAATGCACTGCGCACGCCCGTAAAGGCGGAGCCGACATGTCTTACGACGGCATCGGGAATATACAAGGCAGAAAACCCGGCCAGCCTTAGTCGGAAGCCAAGGTCTACATCTTCCATGTAACAAAAATAATCTTCATCGAATTTACCAACAAGCAGCAAAGCATCGCGACGATACAAAGCGGCCGCAGCACAAGGCGCGAAGATGCGGCTTTGCTGCAGGTATTGCTGTGCCTGTATTTCTCCATATCCCCTGCGCCATGCCAATCCGGTCACATGGTAAACGTCCCCAACGCCATCAAGTACCTGAGAATTTTCCGCACTGACTTGCCGCGAGCCGAATGACGCT
>NZ_JAESWB010000070.1 GCF_016765675.1 Neobacillus paridis | reverse complement strand
CTTTGGCGCCGAAGGCTACCGCTCGCCGCTCAACGCGCTCTACCTGGCCAGCAACACCATCGTCGACGATCGTCCGCATGGCGGCATCATGCTCCGGGTCGCCGATGGCGAGCGGCAGGTCTACGCGGTCAACAATTTGCTGGTTGGCCAGGGCAGGATAGACGGCGGACAGGTCAAGGGCTGGCGCGACCGCCTGCGCGATCTCGCCAAGGCAGCCTACTACCAGGACAGCAAGCTGCTGTGGACGAAAACCGGCATCGAAGGCCGTTTCATCAACAACTTCAATGTCGAATGGGATGCGTTTGCCTTGCCGGTGCGCCATGACTATCGGCTGCTGCCCAAGGCCGGACTGGATGGCAAGTTCGTGCTGCCCGAGGAGCCAAAGGGCGTCAGCCTGGTGCCGAAGGGGGAATATGTGCATCCCGCCAGGTGGCGGATGCTAGACGTCAAGCCAGGCGTCCCGGGCGCGCTTCAGACCTCGGCGGCAAGGGAATCGGTTGGCAAGTGACTTCCTGCGCGACAGCTTTCTTTGCTTCCTCCAATAAATCTTGTTCTTAAATAATATTGCCGTCGAGATTCTTTACAGTAACTAAAACAAAAAACCCGTTCAAAACTTTAAGTGTATGTTTACTATGGGAATAATTTCCCTGGCACATCTTTTGCTCAATGGAATGCAGTTAAAAATACAGAAGGAAAGCCAAATGATTTTCTCTACTAAAACCAAATTCGGCATGAAGATTGCTGCCGCCGCAGCGGCATCGCTGTTTGCCATGTCTTCTGCACATGCCTATCAACTGGACACACTCCTCGGCTCAGCTG
>NZ_JAESWB010000007.1 GCF_016765675.1 Neobacillus paridis | reverse complement strand
ACACTGGTTGCAGCACTATCATCGGCGCAAAGTCGTTTCACGGTCCTGTTCGGGATGGGAAGGGGTGGGACCAACTCGCTATGGTCATCAGGCATGACTTGTCGGTTGTCTGTCGCGCTGCCGGCTCCTCGCCTGGCATGCGCCACATCCAACCCAAAGGGGAAGAAGCAGCCACATCGTCACCTGCTCCATGCAGGAAGGCGATGCAACGATCAATGTCTTGTCTTGCAGGTTGTGAGTATCGAACGTCACGCACCACACAGCGCCGCTATGCACCATCAAGGTTATAGGGACAAGCCGCACGGGCAATTAGTACTGGTTAGCTTAACGCATTACTGCGCTTCCACACCCAGCCTATCAACGTCCTGGTCTCGAACGACCCTTTAGGGGAGTCAAGCTCCCGGGAAGTCTCATCTCAAGGCGAGTTTCCCGCTTAGATGCTTTCAGCGGTTATCTCTTCCGAACTTAGCTACCCGGCAATGCCACTGGCGTGACAACCGGTACACCAGAGGTTCGTCCACTCCGGTCCTCTCGTACTAGGAGCAGCCCCCTTCAAACTTCCAACGCCCACGGCAGATAGGGACCAAACTGTCTCACGACGTTTTAAACCCAGCTCACGTACCACTTTAAATGGCGAACAGCCATACCCTTGGGACCGGCTACAGCCCCAGGATGTGATGAGCCGACATCGAGGTGCCAAACTCCCCCGTCGATATGAACTCTTGGGAGGAATCAGCCTGTTATCCCCAGAGTACCTTTTATCCGTTGAGCGATGGCCCTTCCATACAGAACCACCGGATCACTATGTCCTACTTTCGTACCTGCTCGACTTGTCAGTCTCGCAGTTAAGCACGCTTATGCCATTGCACTATGAGCACGATGTCCGACCGTACCTAGCGTACCTTCGAACTCCTCCGTTACACTTTGGGAGGAGACCGCCCCAGTCAAACTGCCTACCATGCACTGTCCCCGATCCGGATAACGGACCAAGGTTAGAACCTCAAACAAACCAGGGTGGTATTTCAAGGTTGGCTCCACCGCAACTGGCGCCACGGTTTCATCGCCTCCCACCTATCCTACACAGATTGGTTCAAAGTCCAATGCAAAGCTACAGTAAAGGTTCATGGGGTCTTTCCGTCTAGCCGCGGGTAGATTGCATCATCACAAACATTTCAACTTCGCTGAGTCTCGGGAGGAGACAGTGTGGCCATCGTTACGCCATTCGTGCAGGTCGGAACTTACCCGACAAGGAATTTCGCTACCTTAGGACCGTTATAGTTACGGCCGCCGTTTACTGGGACTTCAATCAAGANTTTCGTGCGGGTCAGAACTTACCTGACAAGGAATTTCGCTACCTTAGGACCGTTATAGTTACGGCCGCCGTTTACTGGGACTTCAATCAAGAGCTTGCACCCCATCATTTAATCTTCCAGCACCGGGCAGGCGTCACACCCTATACGTCCACTTTCGTGTTTGCAGAGTGCTGTGTTTTTATTAAACAGTCGCAGCCACCAGTTTATTGCAACCCCGTCACCCTTCTGGCGCAGGCCAGTCAAGCTACTAGGGCGTACCTTATCCCGAAGTTACGGTACCAATTTGCCGAGTTCCTTCTCCCGAGTTCTCTCAAGCGCCTTAGAATACTCATCTCGCCCACCTGTGTCGGTTTGCGGTACGGTCTCGTGTGACTGAAGCTTAGAGGCTTTTCTTGGAACCACTTCCGATTGCTTCGCAGCATAAAGCCGCTGGTCTCGACCCCTTGAATTACGCCCCCGGATTTGCCTAAGGGCCTTCTACAAGTCAAGAACCGGGACATCCAACACCCGGACAACCATTCGCGATCCGTCCCCCCATCGCATCACACGACGGTGCAGGAATATTAACCTGCTTCCCATCAGCTACGCATCTCTGCCTCGCCTTAGGGGCCGACTCACCCTGCTCCGATGAACGTTGAACAGGAAACCTTGGGCTTACGGCGTGGGGGCTTTTCACCCCCATTATCGCTACTCATGTCAGCATTCGCACTTCTGATACCTCCAGCATCCTTTACAAGACACCTTCGCAGGCTTACAGAACGCTCTCCTACCATATGGCGTAATGAATTACGTCATATCCGCAGCTTCGGTGACTGGCTTAGCCCCGTTACATCTCCGCGCAGGACGACTCGATCAGTGAGCTATTACGCTTTCTTTAAAGGGTGGCTGCTTCTAAGCCAACCTCCTGACTGTTTTAGCCTTCCCACTTCGTTTTCCACTTAGCCAATCTTTGGGACCTTAGCTGGCGGTCTGGGTTGTTTCCCTCTTGACGCCGGACGTTAGCACCCGACGTCTGTCTCCCAAGCTCGCACTCATCGGTATTCGGAGTTTGCAATGGGTTGGTAAGTCGCGATGACCCCCTAGCCATAACAGTGCTCTACCCCCGATGGTGATACTTGAGGCACTACCTAAATAGTTTTCGGAGAGAACCAGCTATTTCCAAGTTTGTTTAGCCTTTCACCCCTACCCACAGCTCATCCCCTAATTTTTCAACATTAGTGGGTTCGGACCTCCAGTACCTGTTACGGCACCTTCATCCTGGCCATGAGTAGATCACTTGGTTTCGGGTCTACACCCAGCGACTGTCGCCCTGTTCGGACTCGATTTCTCTACGGCTTCCCTATGCGGTTAACCTTGCCACTGAATGTAAGTCGCTGACCCATTATACAAAAGGTACGCCGTCACCCCACGAAGAGGCTCCGACTGTTTGTATGCACACGGTTTCAGGATCTATTTCACTCCCCTTCCGGGGTTCTTTTCGCCTTTCCCTCACGGTACTGGTTCACTATCGGTCGATTACGAGTATTTAGCCTTGGAGGATGGTCCCCCCATGTTCAGACAGGATTTCACGTGTCCCGCCCTACTTGTCGCAAGCCTAGTTCCACAACCATGATTTCGTGTACGGGGCTATCACCCGCTACGGCTGC
>NZ_JAESWB010000069.1 GCF_016765675.1 Neobacillus paridis | reverse complement strand
CCTGCGCCGATGCCGGCGCCTTCCGCTGCCTTGCTGCCCAGTTCGGTTTCAATCGACTGGTCGCCTGCAAAGTAACGGTTGCGGGTTTCATCGGACATCACCAGGTTGACGTCATCCTTGGTATAGCCGCGCTCCGACACTGCGTTATAGGCACGCTCCGCGCTGTCGCGGTCGTTGAAGAGGCCGGTCACCATGCGTGGATTCTTGTTCTGATATGTATCAGCCATGTCGATCTCCTTGTTTGAATGAAGGATTGCAGTTTAGACAATACAGTCGAGCAGGTATGTCGGCGCGTAGCGCGTATCGATGTAGGACAAAGGGAGGAAATTTCAGGCGTAGCTCGCCTGTTAAACCCTCGGATGGTTTGACCGCGGGGGAAGGCTTGGGTTCGGCGTAGACCTTGCCGTACAGGGCTTGTTCTTGGCTTCGACGCGTGACAGTGGAAACCGGCATCCCGCATGGCTTACGCCAGCTGGAAAGCCTTTGTGCATCCTGGCGCGCGGGGGAGGCGCGCAAGGATGCCGTTGCTTCTTACTGAATGAAAATAGGCGCCAGCCGCTCACCGAT
>NZ_JAESWB010000068.1 GCF_016765675.1 Neobacillus paridis | reverse complement strand
AGCCGCAGCCATATCTACCTGGCGCAGGACAAGGAGAGCGGCGAACTGCAGATCCTCAAGACGCCGTCGGTCGACCTGCAAGGCGACCCGGCCTATCTGGAAAGCCTGCTGATGGAGGAATGGATTGCGCGCCGCATCAGCAACGCCCATGTGCTCAAAGCCAGCGCCCAGAACAGGAAACGCAATTATCTGTACGTGGCTACCGAGTTCATCGAAGGCCAGACACTGGCGCAATGGATGCGGGACAATCCACGTCCCGACCTGGCCACGGTGCGCGGCCTGGTCGAACAGATCGCCCGTGGCCTGCTGGCGTTTCACCGGCTGGAGATGCTGCACCAGGACCTGCGCCCCGAGAACGTCATGATCGATGCGTCGGGCACGGTGAAGATCATCGACTTCGGCTCGACCCGGGTGGCTGGCCTGACGGAAACCGCGATGCGCCTGGAACGGGCCGAGATGCCAGGCACGGCGCAGTATGCCGCGCCCGAATACTTTCTGGGCGAGCCCGGCACGCCGCGCTCGGATCTGTATTCGCTTGGCGTCATTGCTTATCAAAT
>NZ_JAESWB010000067.1:923-1250 GCF_016765675.1 Neobacillus paridis | reverse complement strand
CGCTCGCTTTCAAAACCTTGAATACCACCGCGGCTCATGATGCGCTGCCATCGTTGCCCTGCTTCTTAATCTTCTTAAGCTTGGGCTTGGCCAAATCGTCCTGCGCCGCCGGCTTTTGTTCGTACCGCTGCAGGAACGCATTCAGCGGTTCCTTGAACAGCCAGCCGCGCATCTCTCGGTCCGGTACCGCAATCTGGATCGAAACGGGCGACTCTGGCTGGATATGCAGCGAGCCCGAGAAGCACGCCACGAAAAATGCGACCGCATCGGCGGGCGCGGTGTATTGATCGAACAATTCCGGTTGCACCAACGGCTCGATGGCCTTGT
>NZ_JAESWB010000067.1:472-813 GCF_016765675.1 Neobacillus paridis | reverse complement strand
CTTGTTCGCATAGGACATCTGGCGGCGCGTGTGGCTACGTCGGCCGTTGATCCAGAAGCCGTCCGGGATATTGAACCTGGCCAGGGTGAACACCCCGGCTCGGCCGCTGACGATGCCGTTACCGCGAATAGCGGTTGGCGAAGCCTCGCCCATCTCCAGCGCCCGATGAAACGCCTCGTTCATGTGGAAATGCCGCAGCTGACCCACGACATGGGGCAAGTGGCCTTCGTCCATGCCTTTGGATGCAGCGTGCGCGCGCTGGGCGCCGACGGTCAAGGCTTCCTCGATGGCCATTACCAGCTCGCGCGGGAAACTGCGCTGCAAAAGGTCGGGAATTGTGT
>NZ_JAESWB010000067.1:0-392 GCF_016765675.1 Neobacillus paridis | reverse complement strand
TTTACCATCAAAAAGTTTCGTTTAGCACGCAAACCTATTGGAACGCTTACCTACATGACAAGCACTAAAGCTTCCGTCTCTTGAAAAGTGTCAGAAATTCCTCCATACTTCTACCAATTAGGAGATTCCCACCATGCAAACCCTCGCCAAACAGGTTCTGGAGCACGCCGCCGGATTGCCGGAGGGGACACCCTTGGTCACCAAGGAACTGCTCCATTTGGGAAATCGGGCGGCGGTAGATCAGGTGCTGTCACGACTGGTGCAACGCGGCACCCTGCTGCGCGCCGGCCGTGGTATCTATGTCCTGCCGGTGGAGAGCCGTTTCGGTTCTCGCGCCCCCTCGGCCTCCAAAATGGTCGAGGGGCTGGCCCACCAGCGCGGCGAAACCATCG
>NZ_JAESWB010000066.1 GCF_016765675.1 Neobacillus paridis | reverse complement strand
CGGAAAGGATGGAAAGCTGAATCGGTGTAAAAACTTGGACATAAAAACTTTCATGAAAGAGTGCGAGCTCAGATTGCTGATGGCAAATTGGCCGGGGGCGGTTTCACCGCATTGAGGGATGCCAGGAATTTCTCGGCGTTCTGGTACCCGATCACGCGGCGGCCGGCGATTTCGCTGCCTGCGGGGTCAAAGAAAATAATGCCTGGCGGGCCGAACAGCCCAAAGCGCTTGAGCAAAGCACGGTCGTCATCATTATTGGCCGTCACGTCGACCTGCAGCAGCAGCATGTCGGCAAACTGCGCCTGGACACGCGGGTCGGAAAAAGTCAGCTTTTCCATTTCAATGCAGGAAACGCACCAATCGGCATAGAAGTCCAGCATGACCACCTTGCCCGGTTTTGCTGCCAAGATCGCATCCAGTTCCTGCACCGAACTGATCCGCGTAAATGACGTTGCATGCACCCCCTCGCCGGTGACATGGGCCAATGGCGCCAGCGGATCGCGCGAG
>NZ_JAESWB010000065.1 GCF_016765675.1 Neobacillus paridis | reverse complement strand
ATATTGGATTTGGACGGATTACCACCTGACCTATCCATTATAAAGGACTTTTTCTTTGCAGAGAATAATAAAATTGAACATTTCAAGTATTCCTAATAGTGAAATTAAATTAATGCAACACTAGTGAATCAGCATGTTTAATGAATTCTTCATCGTGCTCAATGGTGATAATCGTATTTCCACGTTCCTTGAGTTTTTTAATCATGGAAATCAGTCCTTCTGTATCAGAAGGATGTAACCCGATTGTCGGTTCATCCAAAATAATAATTAGTTCTGTCATTTGAGAATCAAGGATGGCTGCTAATTTTAAACGTTGTGCTTCCCCGCCGGAAAGTGTTGTGTATGGACGATTGAGTGATAAATAATCTAGTCCAACTTTTGAAATACGTTCAATTTTTGTGGATAGATCAAGAAGATAGTCCTGTATTAAAGCTCTTTTTTGATCATCAGTATTTTGATCAATTTGTTTTATCCAGTCTAATAAACGATGTAAATCCCATTTTTCAATTTCAGGCAATCTTTGATTCAATACTGTTGCGGATCGACTCAATTTATTTAGTTTTTCACCGTGGCAATCCGGGCAAATTCCTTCTTCGACATAATCTTTTAAACTTGATGGGACAGATTTTTTATCAGCAATTTTTCTCCATATTTTTGGTTCCACCCCTTCATATTTTCCCTCTAATACTTTGGTAGGCAGCGTTTTTTTCTGCTGATTCGAGATCATATTTGAGTGGATCCCCTGTTTCAGTATTTCAAACTGTTCATCTGTAAAATCACCTAAAGGAACATCTTGGGGAATCTCTATTTCCAGGTAACGAAGGAGAGCATAATATGCTTTTAGTTGATATTCTGCGTAGGTTTTTGCCCAGATAGCTACACCGCCATCGACAATCGTTTTATCTTTTTGATACAAATTGTTTTTGATAACCAGTGACTTACCAAGACCATTACAGGTGGGGCAAGCCCCTTCTTTGGTATTAAAAGAAAAATTTGACCTAGTCAGTTTATCCATACGATATTGACACTTTGGGCAATACATATACACCGTAAATTTTTCATTTATTTTCTCGGTTTCCTCGATCGAATCACTTGCGGAGATTTCTGCTTTACAATTTGGACATTCTCGATGATGCAATTTTTCAAAAATCATTCTTAGATCTGTATACATATCTGTTTGTGTACCAAGAGTAGACCGAGGATTTTCGTTCCGATCCTCTTGATCAATGATGACAGCAGGTGACAGATTTCTTATTTCTCCTACCTTTGGCTTTTGGATTCCTTGATAGCTCATTGTTTCTAAATACTGTCTTTGGGCTTCCATGTATAATGTATCTTTTAGTAAAGTCGTTTTGCCTGAACCAGATAACCCTGTAATGACGGTTAGTTGATTTCGTGGTATTTCTACATGAATATGCTTTAGATTTTTTTCATAAGCATTGCGGATTTCAATATTCATTTTTCTCACCTCGCTAATAGTATATCAGTTTGAAGCAATATTCTATTTTTTCATTACGAAACCTCTTTATAGAAGCGTTTATGTTATGAAGAGGACGAAGTAAGAAAAACAATCATTATTTCTCTTCTAAGAAAATCAGTTTATTATATTGATGAAATTAAAAAGATTATCGATGGAACTCAAGATGAAAATCTGTCCAATATTAAAAAACATTATTCTGTCACACAAAAAAATAATGATATCTATTTGGCGAGACAATTGGATGCTATTTCTTTATATATGAAATACTGCAATGATTTAGTCAAAATGAATCAGCAGCTATGAATGTAAACACAGAAAAACTGCACCTGCCATTTTTAGATCGCATAAACAATTGAGGTGCAGTTCAATACCGTTGATATTTCCGCATGTACTTTGCCTAATATTCTCCTTTAATGACAAAAAACGAGCCCCGAATCGTTCCGGCTAGTTTTGACTTCTGCCTGGCAAACTTAAACTTCCCTTCCAACTCCTTTGGTACCTCCATCCCCTCAGAAAGCTTGAAGCCAACGGCCCGCTTCTTAGGGTTATCCACCGTATACATGACGTTGACCGAGAGACCATCCTCATAAAAGACGTAGGTCCATTTGATATTTTCCACTTGAAAACGCGACGTTTCTAGAGGTTTGGCGGCAAATTCAATATCCCGTTCTTCTTTCAAAATTCGGTTCACATAATCAAGGATCTCGCCGGACTCGCTAGCTGGTACAACCGTAAATTCATGCTTGTATTTGTTCATAAAGTAACGAGCTTCATTAGCCCGTAAACCAGCAAGCGCTTCTGCCACAGGTGAAGACTCTAAACCAACCGTAGAGACATTTTTAAAATCAACGATATAGGACAATTCCATTTCTCCTCCTTTTATCTCTTTATTTCAAACAACAAGAAGCCACATTTCTGCAAAAACTAATCCGTTTTCATTCGGGTACAATCTAATATAATATATGATCAAAAAAAAAGAAAACTTATACTTTAGGATCTTCCCTTAGTGTAAATTGTTTGATGGTTTGGAACCTAATGAGTAAACGATTCATATTTTCTTTCAACCATTGAAAAATATATAAAAGCAAGGATAGAACTGTAAAAACATACATTAATTGAATTTTTTTCATCCGTACCAAAGACACTATTCCAAATTTTGTTAAGTAAGGTACTGCAATATATGTAAAAAATGAATCAAAAAGAAAATTCAGCATCATAAATCGGAAAAATTTCCCGTAAGTCCATTTTAATATCCACAGCGAACCGACTATAAACGGCCCTAACATAAAAGGATAGACCCCCGATAATTTTGGATGGATGGTTTCATACCACCACCACCATCTTCGCTTTTTAGCGATTATATTAACAATTCTCACCAGCAAAGAGATAAATACCCCTGAAGGCAAAAAACGTTTAAAAGGCCGTTCACCGAACATTGGAATGGTGAACCAAGGAAGTATCATTATCAATAGCAACAAAGGCTTGGAATACTTCATGATTTTCATAACCCCTTCTTTTCAATCCATTAGGTATATTATTTCCAATAAAATTCAGGATATATCTTTTCAATACTGAAAATATAAAGATAGGTCTTTATATAAGTATCCTTCCCGTTTAGGAGATTATTCTTGCGACCAAGGTGAACCTCTTCTAAATATTTGCATTAAAAATAAAAGCCGTCGATATGTGTTGTCGACGACCCAATCAACAAATTTCGCAGATCGGCTTTCAAATCTTCCATTAATTGTTCGAGGGTAAGTTCTGTCTCGTTTCTGCCTTTATCATATGCCTTTTTCACAATTTCGGAAAAAGCAGCAATATCCGGGTTTTTTTTCGAATCCTCCTTCTCCAATACGAATCCTCCTAAACTATTATAATTACACATATTACAATAAAGTTGTAAATTTGTAAATCTATTTCCAGTTAAAAATGTTGAATCTCTTCGAAACATGACAAACTGCGCTCAAACCTTTCTTTTTCAAGGCTTTTCAAGGGCAAAATACCACCGCAATTCCACAAAATTTCCCGGAAAATAACACCTTTTTTTTATTTCTCCCCAAAATACTATCAAACTATGGTAAAATGAGAGAAAAATAGGGGAAATAGAGGTGATTTGTCTAGTGAAGAAAACGATCGTTCGGACATTGTCCACAGCCGCATTGTTTTCCATCATTTACGCGGGGACGGCACACGCTGATACATACAAAGTTAAAAAAGGCGATACGTTATCGGAAATTGCCAGCAAATATAAAACGAGTGTCGCTCAACTGAAAAAACTGAACGGCTTAAAGTCAGATCTCATCCACATTAACCAAACCCTCCAAGTTTCCACTACTGCCAAAAATACTAAAGCATCCACACCAACTACCTACAAAGTGGTCAAAGGGGATGCCCTTATCAAAATTGCCAACCGATTCCATGTTACCGTTGGCGAACTCAAGCAGTGGAACAAGCTGGACAGCTCGATTATTTATGTTGGCCAGGTGTTGAAGGTTTCGGATGGGACTTCAGCGACGCTGAAGACGTCAGTTGCTAAGCCAAAGACAACAACTGCGGCGAAACCAGCTGCCTCCGTGTCGACAACTACTTATACCGTTAAAAGCGGCGATTATTTAGAAAAAATTGCCAAGAAATACAACACGACCGTGAATCATTTAAAATCACTCAATAAACTTAAGTCCGACCTAATCCGTGCCGGGCAAAAGCTGAAAGTTCCGGCCAAAGTGGTCAAGGAACAGGCTCAAAGTACAAAGAAGCCGGCCGCAGCCAAACCAGCGGCAACAAAACCGGCCACTGCAAACGGTAGTCAAACGACAGCTACGACTACTTATATTGTTAAAAGTGGCGACTTCCTTGGCAAAATTGCCAATCAGTTTGACACAACTGTCGGGAACTTGAAATCATTGAATAAACTCACATCCGATATAATCTATGTCGGACAAAAGTTGAAGGTGCCTAGTCAAGTCTACGCATCCAAACCGGAGAACACCGCCCCAGCCAAACCGGCGGTATCGGATACAGGTTATGATGCTAACTTTGCTGCTAAGCTTGTTTCGGTTGCCAAAAGCTTAATGGGCGTTCCTTACGTCTGGGGCGGCACTACGCTTGACGGTTTCGACTGCAGCGGGTTCATTTATTATGTGACCAACAAAGCCGGTATTTCCATCGGCCGTACTTCCGCCGCAGGATACTACAGCCGCAGCTACTATGTCGACCAGCCAAAATCCGGAGATCTTGTCTTCTTTGAAAATACCTATAAAAAAGGCATTTCCCATGTAGGCATCTATCTCGGCAGTAATTTATTTATCCACGCCAATGACGGTTCAAAAATCAATGGTGTGCAAATTTCTAGTTTAACAGACAGCTATTTCAAGCAACATTTTGATGGATTCAAAAGGTTTTATTAAAGCTGTAAAAAAAGCCAGTCCTGTTTTTGATAGCAGGACTGGCTTTCCTATTTTATTGGGAGGTTTCAACTTTTTTGATGGTTTTTGAACTTTCTCGACCCTCTTTGTGACCTCTCCAAAGGGCTTGGGATAATTGCAATTGAAAAGTCAGCACGAACTGCTGACTTTTGCTTAGCTATATTAGATTTAATGAAATGGATAGCTTTCGTCAACAAGATTCACTCTTTTTAGCAGGTCTATTTTTTCAAGTAAGGTTTCGGTTGGTAAGTCGGCAGCAATTCCATGGCTTTCATCAAACAATATCGCTCGTTTTGAAAGTTCTTGAACTAAATCAAGATTATGCGTCGAGGTAATAACGGTCTTCCCCGCTTGATTTAAAGTAGCCAGAAAGTCAACCAGCCATCTTTGCGTTCTCGGATCTAATCCGTTCATGGGCTCATCCAGGATGAGAACTTCCGGATTTAATGCCAGCACACAGGCAATGGCCACTTTGCGTTTCTCGCCACCGGACAAATGATAAGGCTGCCTGTGCTTAAAGCTTTGAATCCCCAGTAAATCAAGACAGTCGTTTACTCTTTTGGCCACTTCGCTCTCATTCATCCCCATTTGTCTGGGTCCAAAGGCGATCTCATCATAGACATCGGGGCAAAACAGCTGTGTATCAGAATTTTGAAACACGAAACCGATTTTTTGGTGAAACTTCTTGGAAAATATGGGATCCTTCAGTTTTTTTGGCGTAATCTCCTGATGATTGAATCGGTAAACACCCTGATTGGGAGACAACAGCCCATTCAGCAATTTCAGCAGCGTTGATTTACCGGTGCCGTTTGCGCCCAATAAGGCGACAGCTTCTCCCTTCTCAATATGGAGATTGATATTTTTCAACGCTATCGTACCTTCGTATGAATAGGAGACCTCTTTTAAATCGATCATGTGTTATATCCTTCCCCAATATAAAAACGCTGTGATGATGGCGACGGTTTTCAAAATGTAAAGCAAGTCCGCCATCGACCATTTCCATTTATTGTGAACGGTGTATTCACCGGTGAATCCTCTACACTCCATAGCAGCATACATGTCCTCGGCCATTTCCTTTGACTTGATAAACATCGTTCCCGAAATTCCGGCCATCGAGGCATATTTGTTGTTATTTCTGCCTACTGACCGCAGCTTTAAAGAATAAAGCATATTCAAGGAAAAGTCCCCGAGCATCGAAATATATTTGATCGTGATATCCAGAACGAGAATAAAAATATTCGGGACGCCAAACCTTCTCAAGGCACTTGTAATTGAATGCCATCTGGTGGAATGAGAAAGTATATTTACCGCTATTAATGTTGAAAGCACCTTCAAAGTAATCATCATGCTCGTATAAGTGTTCCCTAAAACGACGTTTGGCAACAGAATCATAAATGTAAAAATGGCCATCGCCAAGCTCACACTAAGAATTTTTACAATTTCTTTTCCTTCCATAAGGCTCAGGACGACCAGCAGGTATACATCGACAACTAAGATAAATGTATAACTAGTTGATAGTGACAGAAGGATCACAAGTAAAAAAGTAAATGCCACCTTAAGAGCTGCATTTACCTGAAATTTATCCATTTGATAGCCACTTTGGGACTTTAGCTTCGACAGAATCCTCAGGATCGACAGGATGCTTTTGTTGATAAACTGATCCTTGTCTGGTGGAGGACTGTACGGTTGATTTTTTACTAACCAGTCAGGCATGTCCTTGATGCTCCTTATGATTTAGGAATCTCTCTTGAATTTTTTTTATGAAAGCTGCTAATGATTTTAAAAATAATCATCATGATGGCAACTCCGGCGACGGCTGATAAGAGATATCCTGCTATTTCCGGTAGTCCTGTCACCGAGTAATCGGGCAAGATGGCGTTAAAACTGAAGCCATTCTTCATTCCCGCAGGAGTAAAGCCCAATTGCTTGCCACCAGAAACGACATTTTTAATTTCGTCCGCTCCCCATTCTCCCCAGGCGGTGCCCGAAGCAAGCAGTCCGAGTGGTGTCAGACAAATGAGAGTAACCAGCAATCCATAGATTGGATGAATTTTATGTTTTGTCCCTTCAAAGATGGTGTCCGGAGAGACTTTTTTTATAAAGCTGTAGATAGCAACGGTAAAAAGGGCTTCGATCACACCCGCAACTAAAAGGTGGGGAATCATCATCGCCGGGATCGATACCGATAATGGATAAGGGCTATACAGCGGCAGTCCTTCTGCATTTGTGAAAAGGAGCGGCTGGATGCCAAACTCGATCGCTGTCGCCAGTGCCGCCATGTTCAGGCCGACATATGATCCCACGATGATTCCTAGGTATTCACCCTTTGCTGTTTTAGCACGATCTTTGATAAATTTATAGATAAAATAGCCAAGGAAAGAAGCAATAAACGCCATATTAAAGCTATTTGCCGCAAACGAAAGGATGCCCCCATCGCCGAACAGTAAGGCTTGAATAAATAGCGTTACGGTTATAGCAATACAGGCGGCATATGGGCCTAACAGGATGGCTAATAACGTTCCTCCGATGGCATGGCCGGTTGTTCCACCGGGAAGAGGAATATTGAACATCATAAGTAGAAAGGAAAACGCCGCCCCAATACCAATCATCGGTAATTTAGCCTTTGTTGCTTCCGTTTTCACTTTACTTACGGCAACTGTCCATACTGGGAGCATTGCCGCCCCCATGACCATACAAGTAGATGGACTGAGATAATTGTCTGGAATATGCATAGTTTCTCCTCCCTGCCAAATGGATGTAACGGGCATTGTCAGCCGAGTCCTTTAAATTCCTGTTGGAATGGTGAATCTTAGTCCATTATATCAAGTAACACAAATTTATAAATCCGTAACACGAAGGAAAGTATGACAATCAGATGAACTTTTTGTCTATTTCACTGACGGGTGCTACGGTACTTCTTGAACACGAACGCATGAGAGCATTGGTTCTTTTTGACCTTGACCAGCCCTGACCCGGGGTGGCTTTAGTCTATTTCATTTACGGGTGCTACGGTAAATTTACCGTACTGTACTCCTTTCATCGAAACCAGTTGATCACTCAGCGTTTGCAGTGTGCCGGCTTTTCCTTTGACAATGATTAATTCTAAACAACTGTGTTTATCTAAATGAAAATGGGTTGTTGCCAATATTTCATGATGATAATCATGTTGAATCTCTGTCATCTGTTCTAATAACCCTTTATGACCGTGGTCATAAAACAATAAAATGGAACCTGCAACATATTGTTCCGGATCCTTCCAATCTTCCGCCAATAGGGCATCCCTAACCAAATCTCTGACAGCCTCCGACCGATTGGAGTAACCTTTATTTGCAATTAACTGGTCAAACTCCGTTAATAGTTTCTTATCCATGGACACACCAAAACGAGTGAGGGTAGAATCCTTCATTTTCATCAACTCCTAAAATCCTGATTGTTCTCTTGCAACAACTATAAGATAAAAAACATGATGAAACAATTAGGAATAACTTTGTATCACCCTTCACTGAAACATCAGCTACAATCGTGTAAAAGTATTCTTGGCGCTTTCCATTCGTTTTTGACTTGTTTCATAAAGTATAAGGGGAGTGAAACAAATAGGTTGATTAAAAGAGTTGGCGGGTAAACTTTGAAAATTGACGGGTAAAAGATCAAAACCGACGGGTAAAGTTCTAATTTTGACGGGAATAGATCAAAATTGACGGGTAAGTTCTAATTTTATCGGTTAAAAGATTAAAATCGGCGGGTATAGTTCTAATTTTGACGGGCAAATTCAGAAAAATGACGGATAAACAGTAAATCCCGCTTATGAAAGACACTTTCACTTTAGATTCGCTGTGTTTATTTTTCCAAAAGGGGGTTGGGGTTCCTCATTGGTCTGGGTTTTGGGTATAATATAAAAATATGGAGTTTTCGGTGAAAGGTCGTGTAGGGATGGAGTTTGTTCGGGAACTGGCGGATGAGTTGCGGGAGTTGTTGAATCCGAATGCGCCGGAGGATGCGCGGCTGGTGCAGAAGGGTTTGATGTTATACCGGCAGGGGATGGTATCGCAGCTGCAGGTGGCGGAGTCGGGTATACAAGCGACGGTGCAGGATGTGGCGGCGGTGAAAGTGCTCCTAGATCCGCTGTTTTTGGGACTGAGTGAGTGTTCGTGTCCGGCCGATGAACTGTGTCGGCATCAGCTGGCGGTGTTTTTTGCCGCGTATGCACAGGTCGGCAGTGTCGGCGATTGGGTGACGGAGTGGCGCGAGCCTGTACGCGAGAAGAAGTCGGTTGTCGCCTGGGGACTGCAGAAAGCGAAGGATTTGGTGAAGGCGAACGGGCTGCTGAAGCCGGATTATGGGCGCTGGGTTGATTCGTTTGAGAAGAGCTTTGATGCGCTTTTGGCGGCGAAGAAGTACACGAATCCGTTTGTTGTCCCGGAGTTGTTTGGAATTTATCGGCGGCGACTGCAGGCGAGTGCGCCATTGGAGGCGGAGTGGCGGCTGCTGTATGAGCTGGTGGCGACGGTGGTGGCGTTTCGCAAGCTGGCGGTGCTTAGTGAGCAGATGGGACATAGTGAGGATGCGGTGCATCGTTCTTATGGCCATTTGTTTGAGTCGCTGGTCGATGAAGCCGAGGATTTACTTGAAAAAATCGGGATGCAGACGCTGCCGTTTGATTTTGATGAGTTTATTGTTGGCTTGAAGGATGAGGTGTTTGCACTGCTGACGGTGGTGCCGGGCTTGGTGCACCACCGGATTGAGCTGTACCGGGAGCTGTGGAGCGGGCTGTTTCGCAAGACGGCTTGGCGGGAGGCGGAGCTTGAGCGGGTGCTGGCGCGGCTGCGGACGGTTACGGACGAGGAAAACCCGCTGCCGTTGGTGCTGGCCGGGATTCATTTGAATGTGCTGCTCGGCGAGGATGAGAAGGCGCTTAAGTCACTTGATTGGATTGAGGATGAAGTGGCTGTCCCCTATATGGTGTATTGGATTGAGTATTTGTCGGGTTTGAAGGTGTGGAAGCGGGCTGGCCGGTATATTGATTTGTTTTTGCATAAATTGAAGGGGTACCTGGATTCGGAAGCGTTTGTTGGCGGCTTTCAAGGCCGGGCCGGGGTTGTGCGGACGGTGCTGCGGGTGATTTCGCCATATGTGTCGGAGAACGGCCGGATGGATGTGTATGAGCGAGCGATGCAGTGCAGTTTGCCTTATAGTTATGCGGAGTATGAGTATTTTTTGTTTGAGCGCAGGATGTATGAGCGCTGGGGTGAGCTGCAGGCGCTGGTTGGGATGGAGTATCAGGATTTACCGCGGGACCGCGTGAAGGTTATCGAGAAGGAGCAGCCGGAGGTGCTATTGGGGATGCTGCATCAGTCGGCCCAGCGGGAGATTGATCAGAAAAACCGGGCAAGCTACCGGATGGCGGTGCGACATTTGAAAAAATTGCGGACGCTGTATAAAAAGCTGAAGCGGGTTGACGATTGGGAGTATTTTCTCGAAGGACTGCTGGAGCGGACGAAGCGACTGCGGGCATTTCATGAGGAGTGTGCGCGCGGGAAGTTGATTAGTTAATTGGTTGGGTTATTGTATCCGGGTAACAAGCCACGCAGATCATCAGGCGCGGTGTTACTTGAGGATGGGGCGTGCATACTTGCGCATGGGGTGCGTTTATTTGCGGATCCGCATCCCAATTGGCGTTTTGCACTCTCCAACTGGCGGATTGCAACCCCCAATTGGCGTTTCGCACCCTCCAATTGGCGATTAGCAACCTCTAATTGGCGTTTCTCCTCGTTAATTGGTGTTTCTCAACCTCCAACTGGCGTTTCACACTCCCCAATTGACGCCAAGCATCTCGCCATTTTGCGGAGTGCCCCCTCTTTCTAATCACACATCATGGGGATACCGTAAAACCTTCTGCCTTCCCCCTCCCCTTACCGCTATTTTTGGGTATAATAAAAGAATATGGATTTTTTAAGTGGTGCCTGACACCACTCGGGAGATATAAAGGGGCATTTGTCTTATGCTGAGAACGAGATTTTTGAAATTATCGACAACAACATTAGAGGATGGGCGTTTTCTAATTAGCGCTCAGGATGAGCATGGGCGTTTTCTTCCACCTTTTGTCTGGAAGGATCTCGTCTTTAGCACCCATGCGGAAAGTTTTTACGGAACGGCGCTTGAGGAAACGTCGGCAGGAAACATTGATGGTGTGACTTTGAACGGCTGGCAGCTTGTTTCTCTGTTTGCCAAAGAGTCATTTAATCGCTTTGTTGAGTGGGATTGGAATGAGGAATCTGAGATTTGTCTGGCCGCCGCTCTCTCCCTTTATGAGGGGATACTTGGGAAGGATTGGCTGCCGGACTTTTCCGTCTGGGGCAAAGCCGACGGTGATTTCCGCTGGAAGCTTCCAGAACGGGTCAAAAAGGAATTTGCCTCATCCTTTTGGCAGCAGGAAGTTGCCGGCACAGGCAGAGATGCGAGCCAGTACATCTCCGATTTGTTTAACGTGGCGCTTAATGCGTATTTAACGCGAAATACAAAAATGAAAGAATTGTTTGGACCCAAGCTAGCGTTATTAAAAAAACAAAATATCTCCGGCGGCGAACTGGCGCGCTACTTTGATGAGGAGTCCTGGCTGGAATGGGTCGGCGTGAAAAAAAGCGACGCCCCCTTTACGATTGGCCTGCGGCTTGATGAGCCGCTTGAAGGTGAAGGAGATTGGACACTGGATATTTTTTTACGTGGAAAAAAGAATCCTGATCAGCTCTTTGATGCCGAAGATGTGAAGCGGATTCCGGTAAAGTGGCGGCCGCATCTCGACCGTGTTGACCGCGAACAGCGCCGCTGGGTACGGCTGATCCCGTGGCTTGGTGAAGAAGAAACTGGAGCCTTGAAATCCCGGCTAACCGAAGAGGAAGCATGGTTATTTTTAACAGAGGTAAGTGAAACGCTGCTGGCACTTGATGTGGAAATTCTTCTCCCCGCCTGGTGGCAGGCGATGAAAAATGCCAATTTGCGGGTGAAGGCGGCGCTGAAAGGGGCATCGAGCCACCGCCCTTCGTTTGTCGGGCTCGATGCGATGCTTGATTTCAACTGGCGGTTCTCGATGAACGGCGTCGATTTGTCCGAGGAGGAGTTTAACCAGTTGGTCGAGGAAAAACGGCGATTAGTCTATATCCGCGGGCGCTGGGTGAAGCTAGACCCGCAATTTATCCGGCAAATTCAGGATTTGGTGAAACGGGCTGAGAAGGAAGGCTTGCATATCCGTGATTTACTGGAGCAGGAGCTGGTTGAAGCGGCTGAGGCCGAGGAGGAATTGGAAAATCCAAAGGCGTTTGCCAAGATTCAGATTGAGTTGAACCGGCAGTGGAAGCAGATGATGAAGCAATTATCGGAGGTTCTGGAAATTCCGATGATCGAAGTGCCGAGTGGGCTGCAGGGGGAGTTACGGCCGTACCAGCAGCTGGGCATGAGCTGGCTCTGGTTTTTACGACAATACGGATTCGGTGCCTGCCTCGCCGACGACATGGGCCTCGGAAAAACCATCCAGCTGATTTCCTACTTGCTCAAAGTCAAGGAGGCGAATGATCCGTTGGATGAGGATCCTGCGACATTAAACGTGGTGCCTGACACCACAAAAAGACACGATTCCACCCCAGGTGGACAGTTGGGGATCGACGGTGTTGTCGAAGGTGGTGATGAGGCAGGCATGATGGCTGATACCGTCCAAGGTGACGATACGGTTTGGGTGCCTGACACCAACTTCGGCAGCGACATTCCTGGTGTGGATATAGTGCCTGACACCAAGAAAAAGGACATTGCTCCTCCTCCAGAGAAAGCTGTGGCGAAGGCAGCGTTGATAATTTGCCCGACTTCGGTCTTGGGGAACTGGCAGAAGGAGCTGGAGCGGTTTGCGCCGGAGTTGCAGGTGTATTTACACTATGGATCGAACCGTCTGAAGGGTCAAGAATTTTCCAAAATGGTACGGGATGTCGATGTGGTGCTAACTTCCTATGGCCTGAGCCATCTCGATTCTGAGGAGTTTGAGTCCATCTTCTGGGGAACGATTGCGATTGACGAGGCGCAGAACATCAAGAATGCCGGTACGAAGCAATCCCGGGCCGTTCGCAGGCTGCGTGGCCGCCATCATATCGCCTTAACAGGGACACCGATGGAGAACCGCCTGTCCGAGCTCTGGTCGATTTTTGATTTTATCAATCACGGCTATCTTGGCAGCCTTAGACAGTTTCAGAAAAAGTTTATTATTCCTATTGAAAAGGAAGAAAATAAAGATAAAATTCAGCAGCTGCAATCACTGATTCGTCCCTTCCTGCTGCGCCGCACGAAAAAGGATGAAGAAGTAGCCCTCAATCTGCCGGATAAGCTGGAGCAAAAGGAATACTGCCCGCTGACAGCAGAGCAGGCATCGCTATATGAGCAGCTGATTCATGATTCGTTTGCGCAGCTTGAACAGCTGTCCGGGTTTGAGCGCAAGGGGCTAATTTTACAAATGCTGAGCCGTTTGAAACAGTTGTGCAATCACCCGGCTCTGTATTTGAAGGAAAATTCGGCAGTTCGCGAACTGCAGCTGCAAGAGCGCTCGAACAAGTTGGAGAAGCTTGTGGAGCTGATCGAGGCGGTGTTGGAGCAGGGCGAAAGCTGTCTTATTTTTACCCAGTACCTCGAGATGGGCGAAATGATCAGGAGTGTATTGAAGAAGAAATTTGCCGTTAATGTACCATTTTTGAATGGCAGTGTGGCCAAGTCGCAGCGGGATATGATGATTGAACAATTCCAGAACGGCGAATTTCCGGTGTTTTTGCTGTCGTTAAAGGCCGGGGGAACCGGGTTAAACCTGACGGCTGCGAATCATGTGATTCACTATGACCGCTGGTGGAATCCAGCGGTTGAAAACCAGGCGACCGACCGCGCCTATCGCATCGGCCAATCACGCTTTGTTCATGTCCATAAGCTTATCTGCGCCGGTACACTTGAGGAAAAAATAGATGCCATGCTCGAGAAAAAGCAATTTCTCAATGATCAAATTATCCAAAGTGAAAACTGGATCACCGAGCTGTCAACTGAGGAGCTGAAAGATTTGGTGTATTTGGGATAACGAAGTTTGTTGTTAGGCACTACCGGGAACAATTCACATGGTAGTGCCTGGCACCTTATGTCTAATACAAAAATGGTTCCGGGCAAGACCCCCGGAACCATTTTTTTAGTTAAGAACGATGATTTTAACTGTTTTTCGTCCCCAATTTCTTGCTGCATTTTTGGTTGGCAGAAGGACATCAATGATATGACCTTTGATGGCCCCGCCTGTGTCACCGGCGACGGCTACACCATAGCCCTCGACCCAGACTCTTTTCCCCAGTGGAATCACTCGCGGGTCGACTGCAATCAGTTTCATATTGGGGTTCTTTTTAATATTATAGCCGGCCGCGGTAATGTAATGTGACTCACCAGGGCTGTAGGCGGTGGCGGTCACGTACATCTCCTCGCCGCTGACAGCTGCACTCGGCTGCGAATCGCCGCCCGCTGACGTTGATGAACCCGACTGTTGTTCACGTGCTTGGGCGGCCTGTTGTTCATGCTTAATTTTTTCCTGAATGTCGTTCATTTGCGATTCAATGCCTGCTTTTTTCTGTTGTGCTAGCTTCATTTGCTGGATAATTCGATCATATTTTTTTTGCATATCGGCTAAAACTATTTGCCTTTTTTGCAAATATTGGTTGAGTTTTTGCTGCTGTTCGGCGAGGGTGCTTTGTTCTTTTTCCAACACCTGCTCTTGGCCATCAATTTCTTTTTTATCCTTTTCGATTTGTTGCAGGTCTTGTTTTTGCGCCGTTAAAATATCCTTATCTGCATCCAATAAGGTTGATGCAGCAGTTGCCCGTTGAATGAAATCGCTGATGCTGTCGGCCTCAAATAAGAGATTAATAAAAATGTCAAAGGTATCAGTTTGCTGGAGCGCCACCGCCCGCTTTTTCATAATATCCCTGCGGGCCAGAATATTATCCTCCAGCTTCACGATTTCCTCCTTTTTCTGTTCGATCAGCTGCTGCACCGCCGCAATTTTTTCCTTCGTTGCAGCCATTTCTTCTTGGTTTTTGGTGATCGAACTATGTATCGTTTGTAATTCTTGCTGAATTGCTTCTATTTCATGATTAACCGATTGCTTTTCTTGCTGCTTCTGTTCTACAAAACTTTGTTTTTCTTGCAGCCTTTGCTTGGCATTACTTAAGGCTTCCTTGTTTGTTTCTGCATGTGTCACGAGCGTGTCCGATGCACACAGCAAGAGTGTAAGTAACACGAGAATTATACGCTTTATCGTTTTGATCGTCTTGATCGTCACCTGCATACACTTCTCCCTCCTTATTAATCTAGTTATAACAAAACAATATGCCAGCGATGTTACAAAAAGATTAAAAGGCCATCACAATTTGTCATATTGTTGTTATTTTCGCTGCTTTTTTGGTGCCTGACACCATAAAAAGACACAATTCCACCCCACATGGACATTTTGTTATAATTTTCCATCACTAGGCGACAAAAAGGTTCCGGAGGACCACGCTTCCGGAACCTTTTTGTTGGGTTTGTTATTTGGTGACTTTGATTGTGAGTTTTTTTGCTTCGGCTAAGATTCCTGCTTTTTTCTTTTTTACTTGGCTCATTTTTCTTTTCGGCATTTGTACTAAGTAGGAAACCCTTTTTCCCTCTTTGATCAACAGGTTATGGAATGCATCGAAAACTTCCTCTTCCGATAGTTCTTTTTGACCTGTTTCAATCTCTATTTTCTGATGTTGGTAGGTAAAATAAATGTTATACTCATGGAGGTTGAAAACGATACCTGCCGAATTAAGCGAAATACTCTCATAGTGAAACTTTGCGGCCACTTGAGGTGGCTGAAATGATAGCAGGACCGCGTCATAAAAGTCAGGTCTCCTAGTAATCTGCCATTCCCGCTCTCCCACTTTGTCACCAATAAAAAATAGAGAACCCGTTGTCATAACCCCCAAATATATTTGATTATGATGCATTCTCTGTCTATTTCGACATCCTTCGTCATTTACCTGCCGTGACCAATGATCAATTGCTTGATTGTGCACAACTTTCACATTTGTATTTGTGCTGATTGTGCACAACTAATTTTCATGGTTTCTTTTCCCGTTAAGTTAAGGACAGGAATGTTAAAAACGGCGGTGAATAAGATGACTATTGCGGAAAAATTACGGATGCTTCGCGAAAAACAAAACTGGTCTCAGGAAACCTTATCAAAAATGATTAATTTACATCGTTCCACGATCAGTCGCTATGAAACAGGAAAAACGATCCCCAATGAAGAAACATTGCTTAAGTTTGCAGATGTATATAAAGTCGGAAAAGATTTTTTTAAAGATAGCAAGGAACAACAGGAGCTCCACATGGACCATGCGGGGTTTGTCATGAAGGAAGGGCCGGCCGACCCCGATATGGCAATCATTCACCAGCTGCTTGCGGATCATCCGGAAATGAAAAAAGCGCTTGTAGAGTTTCAACTATTGCCTCCGAAACGGAAGGCATACGCAATTGACGCTCTCAATGACTTCATTAAACTGTTGAATCACAAGCACAAAGGCAAGATGTAGCTGGCAGTGAAGTTCCAGGGTATGTGGGGCAAATGACGTTGCATCAAAGAAGCCGCTGAACTCGTCCGTTCAGCGGCTCCTTTTTAAAAAACAGGGGGGTTTTCTAAAAGTTTACCCATCTGGGAAATTTATATACAGGCAGATAGTAATTTTTAATTCTTGAATAAAAAAAATTCCGACAAAATGCTGTCGGAATGTCAAATTATGAGGAAGCTATTGAGGATTTGTGTTGATTTTCTTTTCAACGGAAGGAGGTTTAAGGGGAATTTAGAGTTGTACTCACTGATGATTTGGGATTTTTTCCTGCCTTTTCCGCAGTTGTTTGGAGTATATTTGGGCTGGGCCCCGCTCCCTAAGTTCAAGCTGCTGCTCCCTTACAAGCCATTCCAACTGGCTGACACGCTTCTGCAAGCTGTAAACATTGTTATTGGCTTTTCCCACCATTTTAATTAAACTTTCCAGCAGCTGTTCGAGATTACTGGCATCCTTCTGATTAAAACGCATACTCTTCCTCCTTTTTGGCGCCCACAGTCGCCGCAGCAGCTTTTGCGTAGGTTTCCCTTTGGCCTGTTTGTGATGCTGCCGGGGCGGTTGTTTGTGTTTCTACCGTTACCGCGTTGGATGCAGCGGATGCCGTTTGGGCACCAGTTGTGTCCACGAATGCTCTTTCGGAGGCTAATTGCGCCCTCGCTGTATCATTAGCCCTTTGCGTTTCCACCTCTACCGCCGATGTTGCTGCTGGGGCGGCCTGTGATTCTGCCGGGGCTGTTCGTGATGCTACTGGGGCTTCGTGCACTGCCGCTGGAGCCGTTTGCGTTTCTAAAGTGGCCGGAGGCGTTTGCGGCCTGCTGCTCAGAAAACGAACAGTTTCAGCGACTACCTCAGTGACATAAATTCGTTTTCCCTCTCTGTTATCATAATGCCGGGTTTGCAGCCGCCCTGTGATTCCGAGCAGTGAGCCCTTTCGACAATAGTAGCATGTGTTTTCAGCAGCCTTGCGCCAAAGGGTGCACTGGACAAAATCCGTGTCAATTTCGCCATGATGATTGCGAAAGTTGCGGTTCACCGCGAGGATAATCTGGGTTACCGATGTGCCTTCGGCTGTTGATTTTAGCTCCGGATTCCTCGTCAAACGGCCGACAAGCGTAACTTGATTGATCAAGACGTCAACTCCTTTTGCGTTTGATAACTTCATCATAGCCCCCCGACCGTATGCGTGTAAAACTGCGAAATGACCGCCATTGAGGGGAGAAATGAATAGAAAACAGCGACTTCGCAGCGTTTTTGTAAATTTGAGAGTACCTAACCGGTCTAACACTCATTCTTTTCATCTCTAATAAAGATTTTTCGACATTTTCTTTGAAGTGTCATATGTTATAATGAGGAAAAATAAGTCAGGAGAGTGTCGATGAAAACATTTAAGCTTTTCTCTTTGGATGTTTTAGAAGATAATCAATCTGTTGAAGTTCCCCTAGAAGATGGTTTGGCGCTGAATAAGGAAGACGAGCACAACACCTGGCTGCTTGAGGCTTACACCCATTTGGATCTTTATGATTTTTTCAATAAAATTTACAGTGAAAATCGCGAAATTATTGTCGAAGCCAAAATTACCAAAAGGGAGAATGCCCCGGCTTATTTTCAAACGAAGATTTGCTCCCTGCTTAAATTTGAACAGCACATCAGCGTCCTGTTGGAGGGGCACCTGCGCCGTAATAGAAGCGATTACTCTGAACTTTTGCTCGAAAATCTACTGCAAAAAGGGCTTGAGGGGCAGGCACTGCTGGCTGAATTTAAAGAAAAAATGAAGAGCAAACCGAAACTTAAGGTGAAAAATTGAAACCAGGGGGACGTTTCTTCGCAGTTTGAAAGCGAAAGAACCGGCCCCCTGTTTGTCTTTACTCATCCTTATTATCACGGTCGTTCCGGTCGATATCATCCTCAATTATTTCTTCGTTCTTGGTGTTGCTGTCCTTCATTGGATCCTTATCGGTGTCGGTGTTTTTGTCCTCCGCCGGACTGAAATTGTCGTCATTGTTAATGACGTCGTTTTGATCATTTGGGGTGACATCGTATTTGGTATTGGTCGGCGCCATATCCCTGTCATTGTTGTAATTGGTATTTACAGACGGCGGCGGATTTTGATCATTATTATCATTGTTACAGCCGGCCAGCACCATGCTGGAAAGTAAAGAGCAGACAAACATGAACAATAGCCTTCTTTTCATATAAAAAACTCCTTTCAAATAAATTTTTACAAGTATAGCTTCCCCTGCAATTTGAAATATGTTACAGGAACATTTTTACAACTTAATTTGGTTTTTCAAAAAGTTCCGCCATTATAAAAAACGGCAAAAATCGTTCAAATCCGGTTAAAAGCAATGTCTTCAACTTTATCCCTCGCTCTACTTTTTACATTTTTATATAATGTTTTTATTGAAACCAGCTGAAAACCGTCAAAGTGGTTTTACAGAACCATATAACACACTTGAGCTTCAGACATAGAAAGGGTGGAAGAATACTGTGACGCCGTTTACTGAAAAAACCATTGAGATTATTCGAAGTATTCCTGTCGGTAAAGTAATGACCTATGGACAAATCGCCAAACTCGCCGGGAGTCCCCGCGCTGCCCGCCAGGTTGTCCGTATTCTGCATTCAATGAGCCGCTCCTATCGGCTGCCATGGCACCGGGTCGTAAACGCCAAAGGAGCAATCGCCATCCAAGACGACGAATCCTACAATGAGCAATGGTTTTCCCTTGAAGCCGAAGGGGTAAAGATAGGCCTGCATGGAATGATTGACTTGGAAAAATACCAGTGGCACCCTGATGGGAATGATGGTATTGGTTAATTCTTATTCATCAGAAACCAGCCTTTTCTGGTGAAGTGGAAAAACCGATTGGTAAACGGGCAATCGCCGTGGGTCACAGTGGAAAATCTGATGGATGATTAACAAATTGACGATATTTGTATTTTAGTCATTTTTATAGAGACAAATGGCGCTGGCATTCACCAAAAACGTCTCGGTAAAATCCACATGACTCCAAAAAGCAGCCGCAAATATAGAAAAAAATAACACCCATTTTAGGTGTTATTTTCTATGGCCAGAATCAGCCTATTTCCACTTCGTAAAGATGTTCTTTACTTTTTTTACTGGGATTTGCGAGCCGCCGCGTTTCTGGACATTTTCGACCATCATCGCAATCAGCAAATCCGGTTTTTCTGGGTTGTAGGCTATGAACCAACCGTTTTCCGTTCCGGTTTGGCCCTGCTTCTGCTTGATTTCCGCAGTTCCCGTTTTACCAGCAAGCGGGTAGCCTTTCATATCGGCTGCATGGGCCGTCCCATGTGGATCAGCAACCACCCGCCGCAAATCCGCCGCTATTAAGGCTGCATGGGCCGCGGATACAACCGCTTCCTGGAACACTTGTCCCTGCTTGTCAGCCGCTAACAATATTGGCTTAATCATATTACCCTTGTTGATAAATGCTGTATAAGCGGACATCAAATGGACGATACTCATCTGAATTTGTCCCTGTCCGTAACCGGAATCAGCCAGCAATATCTCATTATCGAGCCCGCCAATCTTGGAAACCTCAAGCGGATACGGATAATCAAGTTCGCTTTCGAAGCCGAACTTTTTCAATCCGGCGGAAAAATGGGCTTTCCCAATTTTCAGCGCCGCCTGGGCAAAATAAATATTATCGGAGTACACGAGTGCTTTTTCGAGATTCATAGGGCTGCCGGAGTGAACCCGGGTTACATAGTATCGGCCCCAAGATTTATCTTTTTGCCATTTCAGGCCGTTGATGGCGACACCTTGATTCGGTTTAATCGAGCCGCTTTCCAGTCCGACTGCCGCGGTAATTGGTTTCATCACCGAGCCGGGGGCAAATACCTGACTAAACCGTGTTAATAATGGCTTCTGCTTGTCATCCTGAAGTTTCTTCCATTCGCCTGAGGTGAATCCGAGCATCGCCTGATTGGGGTCAAACGACGGAGTGGAAACCAATGCCAGCGTTTCCCCGGTGACCGGATTCATCGCGGCCGCGGTCCCGGCATTCTTGCCCATTTCATCATAAATGACCGACTGCAAATCGGCATCGATCGTTAACTTAATATTCTTTCCATCAACAACCGGCTTTTCCGCCAGCAGGTCTTCCGAGCCATCAGCCTTCTTGATCGAGATTTTAACCCCGCTCGTGCCTTTCAACTGTTCATCAAATACCTGCTCGAGCCCGCGGACACCAATTACATCACCAGCTGTGTAGCCTTTGTCCTTCAATTTTTCCAGTTTTTCTGCGGTAATCGGGCCTACATAGCCGATCAGCTGAGCTGCGGCTTTGCCATATGGATACACCCGCGCCTCAACCTTACGGGTTTGCACCGGCTTGAGCGCCACTAGCTGAGCAATCCGCTGTTTATCTTCCATCGAGACTTTTTTCAGAGGGACAAACATCCCTTTTTGCACCCAGCTTGCCTCAAGTTCCTTCGTAATCTCTTCCTTCGACATTTTGAGGAGCTTAGACAACGGGTCAAGGACAGAATTATCCAAGTCACCGGCGACAACACCGACCTCGTACACTTGGCCGTTTGCCGCTAAACTGTTGCCATAGCGGTCGAGGATTTCTCCTCGTTTCGGCTGGATGGTGTTCAGGCTGATCTTATCGCCTGCTTTTAGCTGTGGAAAAATGAACCCTGTATTCCAATCAACATACCAGTTTTTCTTATCGTTCTTTTCTTCCTTCTTGAGATTAGCCTTGTAGGTAAATGAAATAGGGCCTGCAAGGCTATCCATTTTGGCGCTGAATGTATAATCGGCTTTTTCCTTATCTGCCTGGTTATCGTCTTTTGGTTTCTTGAAGGTAAGTTTAAGATGGGTAATCTGTAAATCACTGTAGATTTTTTTATATCGGCCTGTAAATTCCTCTTTAGAGACTTTCTTTTTTGCACTATTCGAAAGGTAATTATACATCTTATCAAACTTTTGCTGATTCCATAAATTTATGTACTCTGCAAAGCGATCCTGCGGTGTTGGTTCCTTACTGCAGCCCGCTATAACAAGAATAAGCACCGCTGTCAGCAGCACCCCAACAAGCTTTTTCACAACAAAATCCCTCCTTGCTTTTACTTTACCCCATTCTACCACACAATAATGGTGGCAAGTAACCGGGAAAGGTGGAGGAGCCTTGCAAGCCACGGCTCGGCGCGATATATAATTAAGGTTGTGGGGATTTGTAAAATACTTACAAATTGTCCAGCCCACGCGGACAAGTGTCCACGGATGGTGTCAGGCACCATGTGAAACTTTCACAAACTTTCTTATTTTACATTTCTTACTTTGCTTTCTTCCTTTACTTGCGGGGATTGCTTTTTTGCGGCATAAAAAAAAGAGGAAAGTTGTTTTCCTCTTCCCCTTTGAGCTTGTGTTTGCTTCCGTATAGTGCTTTGTTTCTATTAGCAGTTTGCACTAAATATCGAAAGCCGCATGATCCATTTTTGGTTGCCAGCCTTTGTTTTGTCAGATGCTTGCTGGATTATGAATTGGTCTTTTCAGTTGAGTTTGAAGATTCCTCTTCACCTGAAGACTTGTTGCCATCGGTGTTCTTGTCACTGTCAGTGGACTTGTCTTCACCACTGGACTTGTCGTTTTCGATGGACTTGCCGTCTTCAACAGACTTGTCACTGTCGACTGACTTCCCAGCTTTAGACTTCTCAGAATTATCGAGTTCTGTTTGTTCGGATTTTGGTGTTTCCATTGTCTTTTTCACATTCGATACATTGTCTTCCAATAAGGTGCTTACTGGTTTGTCAAAGTATTTCGTTGGATTCACCGCTACGCCATCTTTGCGAATTTCAAAGTGAACATGTGTGCCGGCTTTCTCATTGAACAGGCTTTGGCCCGCTTTGGCGATCACATCACCTTGTTTGACCACGTCGTTAACTGCTACTTTAATATCTTTCACAGATTGATATTGTGTTACAATACCATTGGCATGTTCGATTTCAATCACATTGCCGAGAACAGCGTCTTGATCATCAACACGGACAACCTTTCCGCCTAAAGATGCAACAACATCAAAAGTTTTGCCATTGGGCATTGTGATATCAACACCAGTGTTCGGTGAATACGTATTATTGTAAAATACGAGAGCTGCTTCCTGATCTGCTGCTTTTGCATTAAAATCATAGAATTTTGTTTTAATTACAGCAGACTTTGCGTTTGCCACTGGCATTTTGAAGTTTTCCAATGATTTGTTGACTTCAACGGCCGGCGGATTCTTTTTACCAGTCAAATCAGTAGACTTATAATGATACTTGTCCGTGTTATTGCTTGCTGACTGGTACCAAAGGACTCCTGTTAAAATGATTGCTGCGCTAACAATATAGATGGCTGGAAACACCCAACGCTTTTTGAAGAAGCGTTTTACTTTTGAACCTTGAGAAGATCGTTTATTTTCTTCCTCTCTCATTTTCATCACCTCAGCAATCATTGTGAACAGATAAGTAGAATTATATACACATGGTTGGAAAATTTTTTATTTTTTGTCAGGGCTGAGGTTTTTATGCATGTATTTTGAAAAAAAATCCGTTAAGGGGGATCTTTTGATGAAAAATAGCTTAAAATGGGCGCTTCGCCTGCTGCCCTTGCTTTATATGGCGGCGGTTTGGATTCAGTCAAGCCTGCCGGCGGATCAGTTCGTCAAGCTGCCGGATTCGGCGCTCGACCACACGATTAAGGAATCCTTACATTTAATTGAGTTCGCGATTCTTTATGTATTGCTGGTACTGGCGTTTTTAACACGGCGGCGGGTGTTTACGGCTGCTTTGAATGTCAGTTGTGCCTTGTTTGCCGCCCTATATGGGATCAGCGACGAAATCCATCAATCATTTTATCCGTACCGCTCCGCTTCCTTATTTGATTTGGTTAAGGACTTTACGGGGATTGCTGTGTGCTTCTATTTTATTCGCAGAGCGCTGTTCGGCGGAAAGTTTGCGAAGCTTGGGAGGGTACTGGGCCGAGTACGCGGGCTTGGGGGATCATGATTTTTGAGCCTGAATTTTTGGGCATTTATCGAAGGATTGTCACCCGTTACCTACCCCGGAACTCTTGTTACCAATCATTTTTTCGCTTTACCGGCAAGCTACTTTTGTCAACCGAGTTTCCCACATTACCGGAAGGCAGGTACTACCACCAATCACAATCTATCACACCCCTACACAGCCAAAAAGCCAGGCATTAAGCCTGGCTTCCGTCTATTTTTGCGCTGTGATTGTTTGCAGCATGTTGTCGGCGGAGGTGATTTGCACCCCTTGGTAGTAGTGCTTGACGATTTCCTTATAGTTCTTACCCTGGGCTGCCATTCCGTTGGCGCCGTATTGGCTCATCCCAACGCCGTGACCGAAGCCCTTTGTGGTAATCACAATTTTGTTGCCCTTCCGCTCCCAGGCAAAGTCCGTCGACCTTAAATCAAGTTTTTCGCGAATCGCTTTGCCGGTTAGAATTCTTCCATTAAAATCGACCTTGGCCACGCGCTTGCCTTTCGTTCTGGCGATAATTTTTCCAATCGTGCCTCCTGAACCGACCTTCACGCCAAGCCGAGCTTCAAACTGTGAAATCGGAATTTCCATTTTAGACATGAACTTCTCCGTTCCTCTATCCCAAGGGCTTGAGACACTTTTTAGGTAAGGAATAGAACCGCCCCATAATTCTTCGGAACTTTCCGTGTAGCCGTTGCTCGTGGAAAAAAACAAGGCATCAATTGGTTTATTCTTATAGGTTAAAATTTGCCCGCTTGTCGCGCGCACAGCTTCTTGGACCCGTTTCTTTTTCCAGGCATAGTCCTTGCCCCAATCCCGTCGCTGCTCGGCATCGTTTTTGTACACTTGGTGGAGCTGGGTATCGGTAACCAAAGCACCTTTAGCTAAAGCACTTTTAGGCATCCCCAGTTGAGTCTTGCTAATCAACCGGTTGACAATATAGGTTCTCGCTGCCAGCGCCTGGGCTTTGAGGGCCTCTTCGTTAAAATCTGCCGGCATTTCTGCAGCTACAACACCGACAAGATAATCTTCCAGTTTCACTTTTTCAATTTTCGATTGAGCCGAACGAAACACGGCGACCTCGATTGCTGCTTCTTTTTTGGAGGAAGATACCGTTTTACTGGTACTTGCCTTGCCCTTAGCGAGCTCCTCCCCTAATTTGCCGCTTGCCTTACCGTCGTTAAACGGCAGGACCAACACGGCAGGTATTACTAAAGTCAAGGCAAAGAGAATTGATGCAAGTACGATGAATGGTTTGAATTTTTCCATGATTGTGCCTCCAGAATGAAAATTGACGCCGAACTCGTGCCTGGGCCCGGGTGCGTCTCATTAAAACATATGGAGGCGGACAAGCATTTATGACAATTAATTTGGGGTAATAGCAACTGTCCTCCCCACGTGGACAAATGTCCACAAACGGTGTCAGGCACCATGTGAAAATTTCACATAGTACCGTTAGTGGCGGCAAACTGTAACTACTAAAATGCAGACTCGATACCAAAGCTGAAACGAAGCTAAAAAACGCCGAGCTGCATTAAAAAACAGGACCTGCTTTATACCAGGTCCTGTTGCTTTGGTTTTTCCGTAACTATTGACTTTTTACGCGTTGAGGTCAGTGACATATTTGGGTAGTTCGACGAAGGTTTCTTCTGCTTCTTTTACGCGTTCAATGTCCGCACCTAATGCAGCAAGCTTCTCGTGGAAGTTGACGTATCCACGATCCAAGTGTTTCAGTTCGGTCACACGTGTTACACCATCAGCAACAAGCCCGGTTAAAATCAAGGCAGCTGCAGCTCGAAGGTCCGTTGCAGAAACTTCCGCACCTTGTAAATCAGAAGGACCAGTTAAAATAACCGAACGACCTTCAATTTTAATGTCGGCATTCATGCGACGGAATTCCTCCACATGCATGAAGCGATTTTCAAATACGGTTTCCGTAATCATGGAAGTACCTTCTGCCCGTAGCAGGAGGGCCATCATTTGCGATTGCATATCGGTTGGGAAACCAGGATGCGGCATCGTTTTAATATCAACTGCCTTCAAATGTTCCGGACCGATGACACGGACACCATCCGCTTCTTCGATTATCGTGACACCCATTTCCTCCATTTTCGCAATTAAGGAAGATAGATGCTCCGGAACAGCCCCTTGAACCAGTACATTTCCGCCGGTAATCGCTGCCGCCACCATAAAGGTCCCCGCTTCAATCCGATCTGGAATAATCGTATGGTCGGCACCAAATAACACATCTACGCCTTCAATTCTGATTGTCCCTGTACCGGCACCTTTGACACGACCACCCATTTTATTCAAAAAGTTGGCCAAATCAACGATTTCCGGTTCTTTTGCGGCGTTTTCAATCGTCGTTGTCCCTTGAGCAAGGGAAGCCGCCATCATGATATTCTCAGTTGCACCAACACTTGGGAAATCCAAATAAACCTTTGCGCCCTGAAGACGGCCGTTTACTTCTGCTTCAATAAAGCCATTTCCCACTTTTACCTTGGCACCCATGGCTTCAAAGCCTTTCAAATGCTGGTCAATTGGCCGGGAGCCAATGGCACAGCCACCAGGAAGAGCGACTCGGGCACGACCATTCCGTGCCAATAATGATCCCATGACAAGTACAGACGCGCGCATTTTTCGAACGTATTCGAACGGCGCTTCTTCTTTCAACACTCTGGATGCATCAACAAACACTGTATTATTGTCAAAATGTACTTCTGCATTTAAATTGCGTAGCACTTCATTAATTGTGTATACATCGGAGAGTGTAGGTACATCACGTATTACACTTTTTCCGTCACTTGCTAATAATGTTGCAGCGATAACAGGCAGGACGGCGTTTTTTGCGCCTTCAACTTTTACCGTTCCATAAAGCCTTTTTCCGCCGCGGACGATGATCTTTTCCAAGAGTATTCCCCTCCGCGTCCATTTTCTCTATATTAATATTCAATCGTAATAATAGGTGTTCCTACGATAATGGTTGTCCCAACGCCCAATCCTTCGGAACGCGCACCAATTTGTAAATTCATTTTCCCAATAGAATTGATAAATTTTGGTGATGCAGCCGAAACTGATAGGAATGTCTCCTCTTTCAGGGACTCGATTTCTTTTGCGTCAAAACTGGTTAATAATGCATCCACTGTCTTCATTACAGACGATTCAATCTTATCACTGACTTTGCCTTCCATACAAGAAAAAACTGTCGGTTTTCCCCGAAATATGCCAGATAGCTTATGTTTAAAATCTTCGGTCGTGAAAAAAGCTGCCGCTGGCTTGTTCCACTCTTTTCCACTCACACGATAAATAATATACGCATTAATAGGTTGTTTTGTGTGGGTTGCCATAATTTGAAGCATTTCATTGTGGTGTTGAGATGTTGGAGATACCGCTGTTATTTCCCACTTTTGTGCGGTTTTGTGAATCGCCCAGTCCCATGTGGGAAACCTTCGTTGAAGCCTATTCGCGTATTCCTGTACTTCTTTTTCACTTTTGAAGCCTGTTAATTGTTCGCGTGCATAGAAAGACCAACTTTTTAGCAGAATATGTTCGTGATGAAGGATCGAGCCGATTTTCGCTAAATCGTTGACACTTTCCGTTGGAAAAAGTGTTCCGCCTGCGCCGCTGGATTTTTCAGTTTGAAACAAATTCAGGCCCCCGACTGCCTCGGTTTGCTGGTTCCCAATTACAACCAGGATTAAACATATTAGGATTATCAGGCATAAAAAATTTCTTTTCATCTCTCTTCTCCCCCTTACTACCAGTGTTTCCAAGGAGAATGAGAGCATACTTGGGAATTATCGTCACTTTTAGACAAACTCCAGAGCAGGGTCTTTTCGGCTGGTAAAAATTTACTCTTGCAATGACCTAATCTGTGTTTGTACCAAAATTTTCCGCTGTCTGTTCATAGTTGTAATACGTCTGACAAGTTTATCATAGAAATTTTTTTATGTGTTCTCAAGCGATTCTTTTACAATCCTATTCATATCGTTTTTCCACACAATGATGATTGTACTCAATTTATTAAGAAATGGGAACACATACTTAGACCTAAATTTTTTCCATTTTCACTTAATTCCGTGTTTATCACTGACCTGTCACAAAAATGTCAGAAATGTTGAATAGTCTTAACGCAATAGCAATATTTTCCTATTGAAAAATGAGCGGTAATTGCCTTGACCACTGAAGATAATCAAGGAAAAAGTTACTAACAGATGATCCAATGAAAATCGCCAATAATATGTACAGCAACCGTGCTTGAAAGACACGATTGGGCCGCAGCAATTTTTCTAGGTTAAATGCTTGCAACGCCCACCAGGAAATGGCGATAAATACTAAGTGAGACAGGATCCCCAGCAATGCGGTCTGCCCAAAATCATTTATCATTCTGTTGCCCCCCTTTACAATGATTCAGTCACCAATAGCAATCTCCATTAACAAAAGCTTATATAAATTTCTCCACACACAATGACTATTCTACCATATAGACGAACAAAAATGGGAATTGTTTCTAAAATTTTTAAATTATTATTGCAAACATGACAAAATCATGACATGTTAAAAAGCCGGCTGCACCGTAATAAGGGGTGCGGTCGGCTTGTAATTTTGGCCTTGCTTTTTCTATTTGAAGAAGTCGGCGATGATGTCGAGATTGTTTTGCAAGAAGTCGAAGGCGATGTTTGGCAGGATGCCGAACAGGACTGAACCAACGACCGCGACAAGCAATACAACGACAATACCGAATGGAATATTAAATTTACTGTTATCAGCTGCCGGACGGAAGAATATTTGCGTCATGATTCCGAAATAGTAGAAATATGACACAACGGTGGCAGCAATCATGATCGATGCCAGCAGATAATGTCCCGGTTCGGCATAGAGCGCGCCAAGGAAAATATTTAATTTACCGATAAAGCCTGCTGTTCCCGGGAAGCCTGCCAAGGAAATGAGTAGTATTCCCATTGACACTGCCAGCACCGGAGAGCGGCGATATAAGCCAGCAAATTCAGTAATTTTCGTAGAGCCGGCTTTTTCCGTCACAACCTGAATAATCGCAAATGCCCCAAGGTTCATCAGCAAATAAGCCAGCAAATAGAACCAGATCGAATAAAACATATTCGGGGTCAGCGCCGTAAATGCGACTAATAAGTAACCGGCGTGAGCGATACTGGAATATGCAAACAGCCGTTTAATGTCCGTCTGCTTTAAGGCCACGACGTTACCGATAATCATCGTTGCGGCGGCGATCACGGCCAGATAGTTTTGCATGTTGTATAAAATTGGAATCGAGCCTTGTCCGTCGGTAGCGGCAAAGCCAAACACCGTCAGCAGAATGCGAATCACAATCACAAAACCCGCTGTTTTTGAAACAACACTCAAGAAGGCGGTTACCGGTGTCGGAGCACCTTGGTAAACGTCAGGGGCCCACATATGGAACGGTGCAGCCGCCAATTTAAAGCCTAAGCCCACGACAATCATCAAAAATGCCAAGGTCAGCAAGTAGACATGGTTGCTGTCAGACAGCGTTGCCAGCTTGCTGGCCATGTCCAGCAAATTGGTTGTCCCGGTTAAACCATACACATAACTCATCCCGAACAAGGTAATTGCGGAAGAAATACTGCCATTGATGACATATTTCATCGCCGATTCATTGGACTGGGAATGAAATTTGCGAATTCCCGCTAAAATATAAGAAGGAATGGAGAGCAGCTCAAGCCCAATGTAAAGCGTAATCAGATCACCGCTGGAGGTCATCAACATCGCCCCGAGCAAGGCTGTCATGAACAAATAATAGAACTCAGCTTGATAGCGCTCAACGCCGTCCTTTGGTTCATAGCTGACCGCTAAAAATAGCACAAGCGCCCCGCCGCCAAGCAGCAGCAGTTTAAAAGCAAGCGCAAAGCTGTCAATCCGGAACGTGTCGTGCAAAATCGACTCAACCGGTCCGCCGACCATCGAAGCCGTTGCGACCATTGCCGCCAAAATGGCAACGATCCCGATCCAGCCAATCATTTTTCGATCCATATGCTTCGGCATAAATAAATCCATTAACACCAAGATGGCAATCACACCGAGGATTAGAAATTCCGGTGTCATGATGCTCCAGTTTAGTTGTTGAAATGACTCAAGACTCAATCCTAATCACCCTCCTAACCCAAGCATGATAGTCTCAAGTGTGGCTTGAAGCGGTGAACTCAGGACACTTGGGTAAACACCAATTAACACAATCAACAGCATCAGCACAAGCACCGGGACCAATTCCAGGCCGCGCAGATCGAGCACCCCGTCAAAGTCACGGAATGCTTTGCCAAAGGTCATGCCAAGAACGGCGCGGAGCAGGTAGACGGCTGTCATGATAATTCCGATTGACCCGACGGCGGCAATCCACGGCTCAACTTTAAACAGACCTAAGAAGGCCATGAACTCGCTGACAAACCCTGACATTCCCGGAAGACCAAGTGATGCCATCGCCGCAGCCAGCAGGAAGCCAGCGGTAAGCGGCATCCCTTTTGCCAAGCCGCCAAGATTGCCGATGAGCGATGTTTCCGTCCGCTCGTACAATACGCCGACAAGGAAGAACAGCAGCGCTGATATCAAGCCGTGCGATACCACTTGGAAAATCGCCCCTTGAATCCCGGCTTCGTTCATCGCGGCAAGTCCCATCAACACGATTCCCATGTGGGAAATCGAGGAATAAGCCAACACCATTTTAAAGTCTGTTTGAATAAATGCCAGAAACGCCCCGTAAAGCAGATTAATCACGCCAAGGATCGCAAGCAATACCGCCAGCTGTTTAAACTGATCTGGGAAAATTCCCATGCCAAAGCGGATTAAACCGTAGGCACCAATTTTTAACAAAATACCGGAGTGTATCATCACAACGGATGGCGGTGCCTGAACGTGCACGCGCAGCATCCAGCTGTGCAATGGAAAAATCGGCAGTTTGACCCCGAAGGCTATGAGCAAGGCAATGAACAGCCCCAGCTTAAAGTCGGCCGATAGCCCCACGGACGGGTCCGCAATGATTTCCTTTAACATTACAATATTGGTTGTTCCGGTTTTTGCCAGCAGAATCATAATCACAATCAACAACACGGCAGAACCAAAACCGTTATAAATTAAGAAACTGAAAGCTGCTTTTTCTTTTTCAAAATAACCCCATTTCCCGATTAGGAAGAAGGTTGGGATTAACGTCACTTCAAAGAAAATAAAGAACAGCACCATGTTCTCCGCTGTAAATAGACCGAGCATCCCGGTCACTAAAAGAAGGAAGAGCATGAAATAGCCTTTCCATTCTTTTTTGATAAACCTGCACGCACCTAGAGCCGCCAGTGTCGAAACGACCGACGTGAGGACGACGAGCAAAAGCTGGAAGCCGCTGATGGCTAGCTCGTAGTTAACGGCATAGGCCGGTTCGTCCGGCTGTAAGCCGCGAAACTGAATCCAAGGAACGGATACGGAAAAATCGCTTAGACTTTTGCCGGCAAGATAATGCGCGTAAACAGCTAATGATAAAGCAAGCGGCGGCAATGTCGCTAAAAAACCGACGGCCTTGATGGCGATTTCCTGCGATTTTGGCAGGATTGCCAGAACAATAATCCCTACTAACGGGGAGAATACTAAGAGTGACAAGACTGCGTGTAAATTCATCGTAAGTACCCCCCTGTTAATGCATAGATGACCACGAGCACGGCCAGTCCGACAAAGGCCACGGCACCGTACGTTTGCACTTGTCCGGTTTGCATTTTCGAGCCCAGTTTTCCAAGGCCTTGGATGATTCCGGTGACGCCCTTGATAATTCCTTCAACAATGAAGACGTCAATGAAGCGCAATAAATAGCTGAAGCCTGTAACAAAGGCAACAACGGTCATCTGATAAAATTCGTCGATATAATATTTGTTGTATAAAACCGTGTGCAGCATGTCGCCTTTTCCGCTGAGCCAATCAGGGGCAATCGAACGTTTGCCGTAGATTAAGTAGGCTAATAGAATTCCCGCCAAAGACACAATCGTGGCAGCAGCCATGATCCAGGCTGGTCCTTCGATATGACCATGTCCTAGTACTGGATTGCCATCGGTCAGCCAGTCGCCAAGAAATGAGCCGAACCAAGGTGTATTGACATAACCGGCGACAACTGCGAGGATCCCGAGCAGCAGCATCGGCAGGGTCATCGTTGATGGTGACTCGTGCACATGGGTTTGCTTGCCGCGGTTTTCCCCAGTGAACACCATGAAGAACAAGCGGAACATATAGAACGCCGTCATGAACGCGGCGATGAGCGCCAGCAGGAAGAGAACCGGATGTCCGCCTTCCCATGCGGCCACTAAAATTTCATCTTTACTGAAGAAGCCGGATAACCCCGGCACCCCGCTGATCGCCAGTGTTCCGATTAAAAACAGCGGTGCGGTAAACTTCAGTTTTTTCCAAAGCCCGCCCATTTCCTCAATGTTCTGCGTATGCACCGCATGGATCACGGAACCGGCGGCAAGGAATAATAATGCTTTAAAAAACGCGTGTGTCATTAAGTGGAACACACCGGCAACATATCCGGCCGATCCAAGTGCGAGCATCATGTAGCCAAGCTGGCTGACGGTCGAGTATGCAAGCACCCGTTTAATATCCGTCTGCACCAATCCGATGCTGGCGGCAAAAATTGCCGTAAACCCACCGATGACGGCAACGGTCATGAGCGCCGTTTTACTCGCCAAAAACAATGGGAACAGGGCAGCTACTAAATACACCCCAGCGGCAACCATGGTCGCGGCGTGGATAAGGGCCGAAACCGGTGTCGGACCTTCCATCGCATCCGGAAGCCAGGTATGGAGCGGGAACTGACCAGATTTCCCAATTGCCCCGATAAAAATCAAGATCGCCGTTAAGGTAATCATGGTGTTAGAAATGGCACCGGCTTCGACAGCTTTAAAAATTTCACTATATTCGAAGCTATTGGTTTGCCAGAATAGCAGAATCATCCCGATTAGCAGGCCAACGTCGCCGATCCGGGTCATGATGAAGGCTTTTTTCGCAGCCGCCTTCGCTTCTTCTTTATAATAGTAGAAACCGATTAATAGGAAGGAACCTAGACCGACCAGTTCCCAGAAAATATACGTTTGCAGAATGTTAGGCGAGATCACAAGGCCCAACATCGCAAAGGTGAATAGCCCTAAATAGGCATAAAATACGTGAAACCGCTCGTCTCCATGCATATAGCCCTTAGAATAGGTATGTACCAGGAAACTAACGAGCGAAACAATAAACAGCATTAGTGCATTTAATTGGTTCACTTCAAAGCCCGCTGTTAAATGCATTTCCCCGATCGTGAGCCAGTCAAACCTATATAAGTACGTCGGCTCTGAAAAGCGCTCCAACAAGACGAGAATGGAGAAAACGAGCGACGCCAGCGTCATCAGAATCCCCACATACGCGCTCGCCTCCTTCAATCTTTTACCGATCAGCAGAAGGAGCAAAAACGATAATAACGGGAAAAGCGGTATCAGCCATGCATTTTCCATCTTATCAAATCCCCTTTTCAAATGGGTGTCAATGGGTGTCAGGCACCACTCGTGGACAATTCGCGTGATTTGTCCACCCACGGCGTACAGTTTGGTTAAATTAACCAATTGCCTTTATTCCCTGTTTCATTCCCTACTATTGCGCCGTGATCAGCAGAGGGTGGTGACACCTTAAAGGTTTTCTAGTGTTTCATTTCGTTCATTTCGTCGATATGGACAGTTTTTTTGTTGCGGTACAGCGCCATTAAGATTGCTAGACCGACAGCGGCTTCGGCCGCGGCGACGGCCATGGCAAAGAGGGCAAAGATCTGCCCGTCGATTGATGGACTTAAGCCGTATTTACTAAAGGTTACCAAATTAATATTGACGGCATTCAGCATCAACTCAATTGAAATTAAGACAATGACGGTATTTCTTTTTGTCAATGCACCGTACAAACCGATGCAGAATAGAATCAGTGCCAATGCCAGAAAGGCTGAAGCGGGAACCGAACTCATTGCTTATCCGCCTCCTTATCCTCTCGTTTTGCTAAAATAATTGCCCCTATAAGAGCTGCTAGTAATAATACCGAGACAAATTCAAATGGAATAATATACTTCGTGTACAATGCCTTGCCAATTTGCAATACATTGTCTTCATGCAGTGTTGTTGGTACCTGCTGGATATCGAAATGATAAATTCCGAGATAAACCGCAAAGGCAAACCCGACAACACCAAGAAAGACGAGAATCTTTCTCCATTTTCCTGTTTTTGCTTCACTATCGTCATATGGCTTTGTTAACATGATGCCAAACAGCATGATGATCGTGATGGCTCCGGAATAGATAAGTACCTGCACGGCCGCGACAAATTCCGCGGACAAGAGGATATAAATTCCGGCAATACTGACGAAGGTGAAAATCAAAGCCACGACCATGTGAACGACTTTATTCAGGTTTAATAACAGCACGCCGCCGATGATCGCCACAAGTGCAAGGGCCATGAATGCGAAAAATTCACCTGAGAAGGTCATGGTTTATTCACCTGCCGTATATTTTCATCATTTTCATCAAGCCACTCCAGGTTCTTAAATAACATGTCACGGCTGTATTCAGCGAGCTCAAAGTTATTAGTCATGACAATGGCTTCAGTTGGGCAAACCTCTGTACATAAATCACAAAGGATGCAGATTTCAAAATTAATATCATACGTATCAATGATTTTTCCCTTTCTCGTCGGGTCCGGATGCTTCTTCCCGGTTAACTGGATGCAGTCCGTCGGACAGATATTAGCACACTGGTTACAGACAATACATTTTTCCGGATAGAACTTCTGGATCCCACGGAACCGGTCCGGCAGCGGCAGCGGTTCATTCGGATAATCATACGTTACCTTTTCACGCGTTAACTGTTTTAGGGTATACTTCAAGCCTTTAGCTAATCCAGTTCCAAGCACGTTGTTCACCCCTTTAAAAAATTTTCAAACGTAAATTCCTATTTTATCGAAAATCAATTGGCGCAAGTGCCTCGCTAATTGGCATTATCCGCTGCAACTGGCGCAAAGCTCTCTCCAATTGGCGGAAAACTCTCTTCAATTGGCGCTTGAGCTGTGTCAATTGGCGGGTAACACCGATCAATTGGCGGAAAAACCATTTCAATTGGCGTTTCCCTTCCCCAATTGGCATTTTACATTTTTAAAGCACCACTTTTTAGAAAAACAGTGACTTTATCAATGCCGTCAACATGATGTTCGCGAGTGCAATTGGCATGAGTACTTTCCAGGCGAACTCCATCAACTTGTCGGCACGCATCCGCGGGAACGTGCTTCGGAACCATAGGTAAACGAACAGCACGGCGCTGAATTTAAGTGCAAACCAGACGGATCCTGGAATAAAGCTTAAGAAACTAACTGGCGCCAGCCAGCCACCGAAGAACAATACGGTCACTAAAGCGGTCATCGCAAATAAATAGACATATTCCGCCAGCATAAAGAACGCCCAGCGGAAACCGGAATACTCAACGTGGTATCCAGCAACAAGCTCCGACTCTGATTCCGGCAAGTCAAACGGTGTCCGGCTAAGTTCTGCAGTCGATGCTGTTAAAAATACCAAAAAGGCAATCGGCTGCAATAAAATAAACCAGCCATGCTTTTGCGCATGCACGATATCATTCAAGTTCAGACTGCCTGATAGTAAAATAATCCCCAATACGGACATAACGAGCGGGATTTCATAGGAAATCATCTGCGCTGTCGCCCGCGCTCCCCCTAATAGAGAGTATTTATTGTTCGAAGCCCAGCCACCCAGTAATACGCCAAATACGGTCATTCCGGAAATGGCCACATAATACAGGAGTCCGACATTCAGGTCGGCAAATTGGAACCGATCTGTAAACGGAATCGTTGCCAGGACCATAAACGATGGTGCAAAGGCGATGACCGGTGCAATGATGAACAGCGGCTTGTCAGCTACCTTCGGGATAATATCCTCTTTTAGTAAAAGCTTCAGAACGTCAGCAACAGTTTGCAACAGTCCAAAGCGGCCGCCGACTTGGTTTGGACCGTGCCGGTTTTGCATGTAACCCATAACCTTCCGCTCTGCCAAAATTGAGTAGGTTACGAAACCCAGTACAACTAGCAATAAAACCAAGGCAAAGATAAAGTAGATAATAAAGTTGTACAGGCCGGGACTGGAATGGAGCATTTCTTCAATCATCAGCCGTCCACCTCTCCGAGAACAATGTCAATTGCTCCTAAAATTGCGATCATATTTGCAATATTTTCTCCCTCTAATAGCTTCGGAAGAATTTGCAGATTGTAGAATGATGGTCTTCTAAATTTCAAGCGGTACGGTTCTTTCTGACCTGTACTGCTAATGTAGCAGCCTATTTCCCCCCGCGGCGCTTCGATTCGGACAAACGCTTCCCCTTTCGGTGGCTTGATGATTTTTGGCACTTTCGCCATAATTGCTCCATCAGCCGGGAATTGCTCGACAGCCTGCTCTAAAATTTTCAATGACTCTTCGATTTCCCTTGTTCGAACTTTGTAACGTGATAAAATATCGCCGCCTTCTTCGGTGATAACATCGAAATCAAACCGGTCATAAATGGAGTACGGCTCGTTTTTGCGCAGATCCCAATTTACACCTGTACAGCGAAGGTTTGCCCCGCTCAGAGAGTAGTTAAGCGCATCTTCCTTTGTGTACTTGCCGATTCCAGTAACCCGATTGAGAAAAATTTCATTGCCGCTGACAAGGGTATGGTAGCCCTTGACTTGTTCCCTCATATAAGGGATAAACTCTTTAACTTTTTCAATCCAGCCCTCCGGTGCGTCCCACTTGACCCCGCCAACCCGCATATAGTTGAAGGTTAAGCGACCGCCCGAGAGTTCATTCAGCAAATTGATAATCATTTCCCGTTCACGGAACATATAAATGAAGGGACTTGTTGCCCCAAGGTCAAGCAAATATGTCCCCCACCAAACAAGATGGCTGGCTACACGGTTTAATTCCATTGCGATGATCCGTAAGTAATCCGCGCGTTCCGGCACCTGAATCCCCATCATGGTTTCCACCGCATGGCAAAGCACGTAGTTGTTTGTCATCGATGACAGGTAGTCCATCCGGTCGGTATAGGGAATTATCTGCGTATATTGCAAGTTTTCCGCTAATTTTTCCGTCCCGCGGTGCAGATAGCCGATTACAGGCTCTGCCTTGGTGATCAATTCCCCGTCCAGGTGTACCACAAGCCGAAAAACTCCGTGGGTACTTGGATGCTGCGGTCCTACGTTCAGGACCATTTCTTCTGTTCTAATCACTGGCTACACCTCCACATCATACGGCTCATAATCTTTTCTCAGTGGATAGCCAATCCATTCTTCGCCGAGGAAAATTCGGCGTAAATTCGGATGCCCGGTAAACTTAATGCCTAATAAATCGTAGGCCTCACATTCCGGCCACTCTGCCCCTGCCCAAATCGGCTGTACCGATTCGATTGCCGGGTCGTCACGGTCAATCTTTACTTTTACCGCAACAGATTGGCGGTTTTTAAACGAGAATAAGTGAAGATAAACTTCCATATGTGTTTGAAAATCAGTACCATGAAGCTCTGATAAGTAATCAAACCCTAACAGCTCATTAAATTTCAAAAATTGAGCCAGTTTATAATAGGCCTCCCGTTTAACGACTAATGTTGGAACATCCTTTGAGAGTTTATTAATATAAAAATCTTCCAAAACATCGGAACCCAAGTTTTCTTCAATGACCTTCACATACTTGTCAAGGTATGGCTGGTTTGGTGATGGTTTGGCTTCCGCAGCATCAGTATCTGCTGCTGTCGCACCACCTTTGGCTGCTGCTGCCGCTTTTGCTTTGGCTGCTGCGGCTGCTTTCGCCTTCGCTTTGGCTGCGGCAATCGCTTTGGCTTTTTCATCATCACCCGCTGCTGCTCCGTCTGTGCTGGCTTTTGCTTTCGCGGCTGCTTTCGCTTTGGCTGCTGCTGCGGCCTTGGCTTTTGCGGCGGCCGCTGCTTTTGCCTTCGCATCGTCGCCTGCCGGGGCACTGTCACCGTCGGCTGCGGCTCCACCGGCAAGTTCCATTGCTTTTCGTTTTGCGGCGGCCGCCGCTTTTGCTTTCGCTACTGCTGCTGCTTTTTTCTTTGCCAGATCGTCAGCGTCTCCGCCACTTGCTTCCGCTACTGTTTCTGACGCCGGTTCCTCGTCTGTGATTCCTTCGCGTTTCTTTTTCGCTAGTGCCGCCGCTTTTGCCTTTGCGACTGCTGCCGCTTTTTTCTTTGCCAGATCGTCGGCGTCTCCGCCACTTGTTTCCGCTGCTGTTTCTGACGCCGGTTCCTCGTCCACGATTCCTTCGCGTTTCTTTTTCGCTAATGCCGCCGCTTTTGCCTTTGCGGCTGCTGCTGCTTTTTTCTTCGCCAGATCGTCAGTTTCTCCGGCACTTGCTTCCGCTACTGTTTCTGACGCCGGTTCCTCGTCTACGATCCCTTCGCGTTTCTTTTTCGCTAGTGCCGCCGCTTTTGCCTTTGCGGCTGCTGCCGCTTTTTTCTTTGCCAGATCATCGGCGTCACCAGCCGATGCTGCTGCAGTTTTTTCAGGCTCTGACGGCTTTTGCTCGGGCTCAACTTGCTTCGGCACTTCCTGTGATTGACCTGCTTCCGCTGCAGCCTTTGCCTGTCGCTTCGCCAGCGCTGCGGCTTTCGCTTTTTCCGCGGCCTCCCGCTTCAATTGCTCAAGATCTTTTTCCCCGCTCATCGACTAGATCACCTTCTTCCCAGTCTTCGCTTCATATTTGATTTTTTCCTTTAATTTGTTGATTCCATATATTAACGCGGCCGGATTCGGAGGGCATCCAGGGATATATACATCTACAGGGACAATTTGATCGACCCCTTTAACAACGGAGTACGATTTCACATACGGCCCACCCGCAGTTGCGCATGATCCCATCGCGATTACCCACTTTGGCTCCGGCATCTGGTCATAAAGACGCCTCAAAATTGGAGCCATTTTCTTTGTTACTGTTCCCGAAACAATCATGCAATCGGATTGTCGTGGTGACGGCCGGAAAAACGACCCAAATCGGTCCAAGTCGTAGTGTGCTGCACCCACGCCCATCATTTCAATCGCACAACAAGCCAGACCAAATGTCACCGGGTAGATTGAACTGCTTCGCGCCCACCCTTTCACTTGCTCCAGCGTCGTCAAAAATACATTTCTTTTTAACTCTTCCATTTCCAAATCGGTAATGCCATCTACTTTTAAATCCATCGTAGCACCTTCTTTTTCCAAGCATATACTAGACCGATTAAAAGCATAATGACGAATAACACCATTTCAATCAAAGCAAAAACACCTAGCTTATCATAAGCAACTGCCCATGGATATAAAAACACTGTTTCTACATCAAAAATAACAAACATCAGGGCAAAAATATAATAGCGGACATTGAACTGTACACGAGAATCGTGAACCGGATCAATCCCGCTCTCATATGTGGTATACTTCTCCGCACTTGGCTTATACGGACGCAGAAGTTTTCCCAAAAATAGCGCCACCACCGGTAGCAAAATTCCGAGACACAGGAACACAAAAACTATCAGATAATTATTCTGATATACATTTAAAAGTTCCATGCCATCCCCTCCAAGTTGAATATTTTAACACTTACGAATATTGTAACCGAATTCATTATAACATTGTTACAAACTTGTGTCGACAAACCGAATCCATTTAAAAATTGGAATTCTACCCGCCGTGAAATTCCCCAAAATAGGTATGTAGATCTCGCTCACAAAAGCCCCATTTGAAAAACTTTCGCAAGTCTCGATAGAAAATATATAGAAACAAAATTTCATTTTTCCACCATACTGGTTTGGAGTCATGATCCCACCCTCACTGCTCGCTGAGGACGAGCTGCGGGATTTCTCCATGGGCCAGAAACCAAGACAAGAGGTTCATATGTACCATAATAGCCCTAATAAATTCGATAACCCTATTTAAAAACAAAACCAAGTCTAAGTCAGTGAGGTTTATCAACCTTTGAAAAATTTTAAAGTATGCCAACATGAAAATAAGGAAAATATTCATTATTAGGTTTCCCTATCATCATATTCTAAATGTCCAGTTTCATGCGAATAGAATTTTCTTCATCAAAACGGCCTGCACTCGGCGCTACCAGTCACACACATAAAAGGCCCCTCGGGGTGCGGCGTTTTATTTGCCGGCCAGAGGAGCCCATTTTATTCCTACAATTAATATTTACGTTCTGCTACCGTAATCCGATTGACAGCACGTCTCAAGGCGAGCTCAGCGCGTTTGAAATCAATATTATCCTGCTTCTGCTCGCGCAGGCGCTGCTCGGCACGCTCCTTAGCCCTTAAGGCGCGTTCCACGTCAATATCTTCAGACTTCTCTGCCGATTGGGCCAGAACCGTTACCTGATCAGGACGGACTTCTAGAAAACCGCCGCTGACAGCGACAAATTCAGTCTTTCCATCCTTCTTTAAACGAACAGAACCAATTTCAAGCGGTGCTACCAATGGCACGTGACCTGGTAAAATACCGAGTTCACCTGATTTAGCCTTCGTACTCACCATTTCCACATCTGATTCATACACCGGACCATCGGGAGTTACAACACTGACTTTAATCGTCTTCATTTTTTACCCTCCCTGGCTGGATTAGACCTCTACACCCATACGTTTTGCGGCCTCAACCACTTCTTCGATCCGGCCAACAAGACGGAAGGCATCCTCTGGAAGGTGGTCATACTTCCCTTCAAGGATTTCCTTAAAGCCGCGAACCGTTTCTTTAACCGGTACATATGAACCCGGCTGGCCAGTAAACTGTTCAGCCACGTGGAAGTTTTGTGATAAGAAGTTCTGAATCCGACGGGCACGGGCAACAACCAGTTTATCTTCATCAGAAAGCTCATCCATACCAAGAATGGCGATGATGTCCTGTAATTCACGATATTTTTGTAATGTTTGCTGCACTTGGCGAGCAACATTGTAATGCTCTTCGCCAACGATCTCAGGTGCCAAAGCACGAGAAGTTGAAGCAAGCGGATCCACCGCAGGATAGATCCCCATTTCGGAAAGCTTACGCTCAAGGTTGGTCGTTGCATCAAGGTGGGCGAATGTGGTCGCCGGAGCCGGGTCAGTATAGTCGTCGGCAGGTACGTAAATCGCTTGAATCGATGTAACTGAACCTTTTTTCGTCGAAGTAATCCGTTCTTGTAATTTACCCATTTCAGTAGCAAGTGTCGGCTGGTAACCAACGGCAGATGGCATACGGCCTAACAGCGCTGAAACCTCGGAACCTGCCTGGGTGAAACGGAAGATATTATCGATAAAGAACAACACGTCTTGTCCTTGCTCATCACGGAAATACTCCGCCATTGTTAAACCAGTCAGGGCAACGCGCATCCGGGCACCTGGCGGCTCATTCATCTGACCGAAAACCATCGCTGTTTTCTTGATAACACCAGAATCGGTCATTTCCCAATAAAGGTCGTTCCCTTCACGAGTCCGCTCACCTACACCGGCGAATACAGAAATACCGCCGTGCTCTTGGGCAATATTGTGAATTAACTCCTGAATAAGAACGGTTTTACCTACACCGGCACCACCGAACAGGCCGATCTTACCACCCTTAATGTATGGAGCCAGCAAGTCAACAACTTTAATACCGGTTTCCAAAATTTCAACTTCAGTCGAAAGATCCTCAAACGTTGGTGCTTCGCGGTGAATCGGATCACGACGGGCACTTGCTGGAATCTCTTCCTTCAAGTCAACAACGTCACCTAAAACATTAAATACACGGCCCAATGTTGGGTCCCCAACCGGTACCGAAATCGGTGCACCGGTATCTTCTACCTCCAAACCGCGAGTCAAACCATCAGTAGATGCCATCGCAATGGCACGAACGGTATCATCACCTAAATGAAGGGCTACTTCAAGGGTTAAGTTAATATCCACTTCAGATTCATTTTGCGCTTTCTTCACGATTTTCAGCGCATTATAGATCTCTGGAAGATAACCGTTTTCGAACTTCACGTCAACAACCGGACCCATAACCTGAAGAACATGTCCTTTGCTCATCATTTTTCCCTCCTAACTTACTTTTTCCAAACAAAGCTGCTTGAAAAATGAACCTGGTTCATCCCACTATATTGGTACTCGTTTTCGGATAACGTTTCACACGAACGAAACAGTTTCCAAAAACGGCTACTTTGTCAAGAGCCCTACAACAGGGTTCATTTTTAAAAAATCGATTATTCAAGAGCTGCCGCACCGCCGACGATTTCGGTAATTTCCTGTGTGATCGCAGCCTGGCGGGCGCGGTTGTAGCTTAGTGAATAATTGCGGATCAATTCCTGCGCATTGTCAGTGGCATTGCGCATTGCGGTCATCCGGGCAGCGTGCTCACTGGCTTTGCTGTCTAACAGGGCACCGTAGATTAAGCTTTCGGCATACTGCGGCAGGAGCACTTCCAAAATTGCTTCGGCATCCGGCTCAAACTCATAAGATATCAGCTTGTGTGGTGCAGAAGCGGAAATATCCGTTAGCGGAAGCAGTTGCTTCTCGGTTACCTGCTGCGAAATCGCACTGATATAGTGACTGTAATAGAGATACAATTCATCGAATGTTTCGTCTGCGAACATGCCGACAGCTGTACTGGTAATCTCTTTAATATCCTGGAAGCTTGGCTGGTCATGAAGCCCGACGATATCGAGGACGACATTGTAGCCGCGCTTCACAAAAAAGTCCCGTCCCACTCGGCCAATCGCAATAATCGCAAATTCGTCATTGGATTTATGACGGCTTTGGATGGTTTGATGGACACGGCGGATGACGTTACTATTGAACGCGCCAGCAAGGCCACGGTCGGATGTGATCACGATGTAACCCGTCTTTTTGATCGGACGATGGGTCAGCATTGGATGGGTTACGCCGCCTGCACCAAGGGCAATCGATGTGGTTACTTCCTGGATTTTTTCCATATAAGGCACGAATGATTTCGCGTTCAACACGCCGCGATTCCATTTCGCAGCCGAAGTCATTTCCATTGCCTTGGTAATTTGACTTGTCTTTTTCGTCGACGCAATACGATGTTTAATATCGCGTAATGATGCCATAGGTTCTCACCACCCTCATTCAAAGAATGTCAGGCGGATGTCAGGCCACGCTTTTTGGAACAATTACCATTTTATGTGTCCACCCCACGCGGACAATTTACGGTATTTGTCTTTTTGTGGTGCCTGACACCACCGTTCAAATTGTTAGACCTTAATGTTCCGAAGCAGCAAATGTCTTTTTAAAGGCGTTGATGGCTTCTGCCATGTCATCGTCTTTTGGCAGATCCTTGGTTGTGACGATTTGGTCTAACAGCTCTTTGCGATTGTGGTCTAGCCAGTTATAGAATTCGCCCTCAAAGCGGCGGATATCTTGAACTGGAATATCATCAAGGAAGCCGCGAGTTAGAGCGTAAAGAATCATAACCTGTTTTTCAACCGGCAGCGGTTTGTTGAGATCCTGTTTTAATACCTCAACGGTACGGGCACCGCGGGCCAGCTTCGCTTGAGTTGCTTTATCAAGGTCGGAACCGAACTGTGAGAATGCCTCTAATTCACGATAGGAAGCAAGGTCAAGTCTCAATGTTCCGGCAACCTTTTTCATCGCTTTAATTTGTGCCGATCCCCCTACACGGGAAACGGAAAGACCTGCGTTGATCGCCGGACGAACACCGGAGAAGAATAGGTCTGATTGTAAGAAAATTTGTCCATCTGTGATGGAAATAACGTTTGTTGGAATATAAGCAGAAACGTCGCCTGCTTGTGTTTCGATAAATGGCAATGCGGTGATCGAACCAGCGCCAAGATCATCATTTAATTTAGCTGCACGCTCGAGTAAGCGCGAGTGTAAGTAGAATACATCCCCTGGATAAGCTTCACGGCCCGGCGGACGGCGAAGTAACAAGGAAAGCTCACGATAAGCAGATGCCTGCTTGGATAAATCATCATAGACGATTAATACGTGCTTGCCGCTGAACATAAATTCTTCTGCCATCGCAACCCCTGCATATGGTGCTAGGAACAGCATTGGAGCTGGCTGTGATGCGGAAGCGGAAACAACGATAGAGTAGTCTAAGGCACCGTTTTTCCGAAGGGTTTCAACAGCGGCGCGGACGGTGGATTCTTTTTGTCCGATCGCTACATAGATACAAATCATGTTTTGACCTTTTTGGTTGATGATCGTATCAATCGCTACTGATGTTTTACCAGTTTGCCGGTCACCAATGATTAATTCCCGCTGGCCGCGTCCGATTGGTACAAGTGCGTCAATCGCTTTAATCCCGGTTTGCAGCGGCTCATGAACAGATTTACGTGCCATAACACCTGTTGCCACTTGCTCAACAGGGCGGGTTTTCTTGGCATTAATTGGACCCATGCCATCAATAGGCTGTCCTAATGAGTTGACAACACGACCAATCAGTTCCTCACCAACCGGAACCTCCATGATGCGTCCTGTACGGCGAACCTCGTCACCCTCTTTAATGTCGGTGAAAGGTCCTAAAATAATGATACCGACGTTATTTTCTTCAAGGTTTTGTGCCATCCCCATAACGCCGTTAGAAAATTCAACAAGTTCACCGGCCATACAATTATCAAGGCCGTGGATACGTGCGATACCGTCACCAACAGAGATAACAGTACCAACGTCTGTCACTTGAATTTCTGCCTGATAATTTTCAATTTGCTGCTTTATCAGGGCACTGATTTCTTCAGCTTTGATGCTCATGAGTTTCACCCCTATTCTCTTATAACAATGTGCGTTCTAAACGATCAAGTTTGCCGCGCAAACTGCCGTCATATATTCGGTTTCCGATGCGCAGCTTTAAGCCGCCAAGCAAATCGGAATCAACAAAGTTTTTAATATTTAATGACTTCTTGCCCACTTTTGCGGCAAAAACTGCAGAAACAGCCTCACGTTCAGCATCTGACAGCGCCCTTGTGCTGTACACATCCGCTTCAGCGATCCCCATTTCCTCATTTGCCAATGCCAAAAACTCATCAGCCACAGAGACAATTTGGTCTTCACGATGACGGTCAATTAGCAGTAACAGGGTATTTAATACATACGGGTTGACCGCAGTAAAACCTTGAATTACCACCGCTTTTTTCGTTTCTTTAGTCAGTTTGGAAGAATGAAGAACGGCTTTTAATTCAGGAGTATATCCAATTACTTCCTTTACGACGCGAAGATCCTCAACAATCACTTTGAGAAGCTGCTGTTCTTTGGCAATTTCCAAAAGTGCCAGTGCATAGCGTCTTGCTACCAACGAGCCGCTCATTGTAATTCTCCTGCCTCTTTAATATAGTCGTTAATGAGTTTGTCTTGGTCTTCTGCACTTAGGTTCTTTTCAATCACTTTCGAAGCAATTAAGACAGACAAATGCGCCACTTGTTCGCGGATGGCTCCAACGGCTTTTTCCTTCTGCTGCTCGATTTCCACCTTTGCCGCTTCTTTTAAGCGTTCTGCTTCACCGCGGGCTGTGGCAATAATTTCTTCACGCTGAATGTCGCCTTGCTTTCGGGCATTTTCAATCAAGCTTTGGGCTTCATTACGTGCTTCTTTTAATAGATTTCTTTGTTCTTCAAGAAGTTTCTTAGCTTCTAAACGGCTTTCTTCCGCCGCATTGATTTCATTCGCAATATGTTCTTCGCGCTGTTTCAGAATGCCCATCAATGGACCCCAGGCAAATTTTTTCAGCAACGCTAATAAAACGATAAACACAATCAACTGGAAGAACATGTCCCCATAATTAATATGAGTAACGCCTTCAGCAGCTGTTCCCAACACTAAACTGCTCAATAACACTACGGGTTCACTCCTTTCAAGAGTTGCTCACAGTTACAAGAAAACTTTTATGGCAAACCATACCTATTATGAACCAAAAACAACCTTTACCAACAAGGCGGTGAAGCGAGCTAATCCTCTCCATTTGAGTCAGGCTGTGCTCCGCCCCTCTTCCTTAAAGGACATAAATGAATGGCGAAGGTTTCTTTGACACCCACTTCGCCATTTGGAGTCTATCAAGTTCTAGCGGTTTAATACCATGAACGCGATAACAACGCCGATGATCGGTAATGCTTCAACTAACGCAACCCCGATAAACATGGTAGTTTGCAGTAAACCACGTGCTTCCGGTTGACGAGCAATCCCTTCAACTGTACGACCTACGATAAGACCGTTACCAATACCTGCGCCTACTGCTGCTAAACCAATTGCAATTGCTGCTGCTATAAGATTCATTACTTTGTTCCTCCTTAAAATGTATCGATAAGTATTTTTATTTTTTCAAAAATATATTAATGGTCGCTGCTCACTTTATGAGACATATAAACCATTGTTAACATCGTAAAAATATATGCCTGGATGGTGCCGACGAAAATCGAGAAGGCCTGCCAAACAAGCGTCAGCGGTGCCGCGGCAATCAAGCCGAGGGCTCCTTGGTGTGCTAAACCGGCTGCTAACAGTGAAAGCAATAATTCACCGGCATAGATGTTTCCGTAAAGACGCAAACCAAGCGTTAAGGTATTGGCAAATTCTTCAATAATCTTTAACGGAAATAAGAATTTCATTGGAGAGAAGAATGTTCCTCCATATGCTTTCGGCCCCCTTAACTTAACTCCATAATAATGGGTCAGGCCCAAGATCATGACAGCTAAAGTTAATGTAATCATCGGGTCGGCAGTTGGTGATTTCCACCATAGCTTCTCATTTACCACGAGGGCAAATGGAAGACCGAGCATATTGGAAACAAAAATATACATAATTAATGTCAGCCCGAGGACGTGGAACCTCCCGCCATCTCTCCAATCCATTGTGCTGTTGATAATGCCTTTTACAAAGTCAAGCACCCACTCTAAGAAGTTCTGCATCCCGGTAGGTTTCATTGCCAGCCTGCGGGTTGCAAAAACAGCAATGAGAAAAACAATCAAACTTGCAACGGTAATCATCAAGAGATTCGCTGCATTAAACCAAAGACCTAAAAACTGAAAATCAGGAGAACCATGATTCATGTAATCTCACCTCGCTTCCCATTCACTTATGAACATGAAATGCATGATAAAAATAATCTATCATAATGACAATATAGGATGTCATTAGTCCCAACACAACAGCGATAATTTGGAAATATTGAGGATACATAACAGCAATCGCCCCGGCAATACCTGCTGCGGCGATCCGTTGCAACGAACCCAGCGATCGGACTTTTTTCCCTTGCGAGATGGCCTTGTCAAAACTCTCTGTCTTCCTTACTAACAGCCAGAGGTTCAAATAACTAAAGCAAGTCCCAAGGATTAATCCTAAAAAGAAAGTTTGGTAAGATGTAAAACCCCATCCAAGAACATAAATGGCTAATATGTAGAATATCCACTTTCGCTGCCTATTGTACATCTCTCGAAAATCCGGCATGGTTATTTATCTCCTGAATAGAAATGACGAATGGAAGCAAGCATTGAATAAACTCCAGCAGCAAGTCCCAAAAGTAAGCCAATGATTAAAAAGATCGGCTCTGTTCCCCAATGCCCGTCTACCCATCTGCCTGCAAATATACCGATTAAGATGGAGCCAACCAACTGCGAGACAATAGCAGACATCAGTGCCATCGCTTGAAATGGATTGCGGTTTTTTTGCATATAAAATCATCCTCACCTTCAATAAGTGAGAAAAAATATATAAAGGATATTGTAAATGATTTAAATCATTATGGCACAAGAAAAATGTGACATTTTTGTGAAAAAACACTCATTTACATCCTTTGTTAGCATACAATAGGCACCTAGCAAAGTCAATTAATTTAGCCATAATTAATACCTTGAAATTACCATAATTTCTCCCATATGGTATCTACAGTCAGAATGATTATTGTATGGCATATTTAGTCGTAAACATTATTATTGTATGGCATATTTAATCGTATTTTTGCCAAAATTGTGTCAGTTTTGTGAACATTTTATGACTTCCAAATAATTTGAACCATTTTATTCCTTTTTTTCTACCAGAAAACATAGTGTCCTTTCTGACAAATTATTTTAAAATGGTAATCAGTGTTTCGATGTAGTCCTCTTTACCCGCCTTTTTGGCAAATACTTTGGCCAGGTACGTTCCGGACGGCGGCAGTTCGGCCGCTGGTAATTCTTTGCTGATTAGCCCCTTTTTCAACCTCGTGCTTGTATCCAGAAAGGCAACAAACCGGTAACTCTCCGGGTTAAATAAGGCAATCCCAAATTCCTCGGCACCTCCCGGCAAATACACCTCATAACGATAGCTGCCCGGATGATCTCCCATGGCAAAATCAAACCCCATCACCCTCGGATAACCCGGTTCCTCAAGGACGTACAAGTAAGGAAGACTGAGGATTCGCGAACCGGCGTGTAATCTAAAATAACCATCATGGATTTTCTTTTTAAAAACAGCCGGGTCGACGGTTAAACGAATCGTGATGACTTTTGACTGTTTTGGGCCAAGGATAAACGAAAATGGCAGGCGCCAATGAAGGCCGTCTTCATGGGCCGGTATCGCAAACGAGTAACGCTGTCTTCGACTGCTGACATTGTGAACCTGAAGCTTAACTTGATGAACATGATTACTGTTGGAAAATTTATCAAACCTAATACTGCCGGGGGTCACCAGTGATTCCGCTTGAATCGCTTCGGCAACCTGGATCCGGCCAGCCCCTTGTTCGTATGTACGATAGTGGGCGGGCGCCTTTGTTTGCTGCGTCTCGCTCGTCGTGGTTAAGGGTTGGGCGGTATTCATTAACGCCGCTTTGATTTGTTCCGGAGTCCAATCAGGATGGGCCTGCTTGATCAGGGCACAGGCTCCGGCCACATGCGGCGCCGCCATACTCGTGCCCTGCAATGACAAATATCCGCCGGGAATGGTGGAGTTAATCGCGACCCCAGGAGCGAGAATATCCGGCTTAATTTCCCACGTCCCCGTTACTGGTCCCCGGGAGCTAAACTCGGCCAGCTGATCTTTTTCCTTTTTAATCAGGAGGCGGACCAATGTTGGCTGCTGTTTTAGCAACCATTCTCCGTCTTTTTTGGTCAACGAACCAACCGGAATGGCGGTTTCTGCCTCGAGATTGCCGAGAAAGCTGCCAGCCACATTATTGTAAATCAGAACGGCTTTGGCCCCTGCTTCCTGAGCATTCTTGGCTTTTTCGGAAAAGGTTAATCCTCCCCGCTTGATGAGTACCACTTTCCCTGCTGCGTGGCGGAGGTCCTTCTTGCGCCCAAGGCCGCCATCGACCAAGTCATACGATCGGTCCAGCGTCCAATCTGTCGAGCCCTCCAGCGGCTGAATTCGCAGCGGTAACCGTCTTCCTTCTATTAATAAGTAGGGAATCAACAGCGTCGGTGTCGAGGCACCCACTGAGATCGCCTTTGAGGAGGTGCCAGGCGAGCCGACTGTCCACACCTTTGGTCCTGAGTTGCCGGCAGCGGCAACAGCGACGATCCCTTTTGTAACAGCCCGGTCAAGCGCCAGACTGATTGGCAGGTCCGGGCCGTTAATATTATTGCCCAGCGATAGGTTAACGATGTCCACTTTGTCTTTCATCGCCTGGTCGAGCGCCGCTAGCACTTGCTCAGTCGTTCCGCCGCCCCCTGGTCCGAGTGCTCGATAAGCAACAATTTTTGCCTCCGGGGCGACGCCTTTTATTTTCCCATTGGCAGCAATGACCCCGGCAACATGGGTACCATGAATCGTTGCTTTCCCCGGGTCGGTCGTTTCCATCGGGTCGTTGTCATTGTCGACCAAGTCATGGCCACCGCTATAGTTTGGTTTAAGGTCAGGATGGGTATAGTCGACGCCGGTATCAATCACACCGACGGTAACACCTTTACCGGTAAGGCGCTTGTTATCGCGGTCATAAAAACGGCGAACCTCCTCAGCTCCGATAATCTTGACACTTTCTTCCGTTTGCACCCGGTATTCATGGACGGGGGAAACATGGACAATGTGCTTTTGCCGTTTGGCCAGAAGGGCGATCATCTCGGGACGGCCTTGGACGGAAAAGCCATCAAGGGCTTCTCGAAAAATTCTTCTTAGTTTTAGATGTTTGGATGGTTGGATTAGCTTTTTGATTTCCTCTTGGGTATGCGGCTTGTCGAGGATGACAATGGCAATCGTGTCTTTTGTGGGTTTTGGAATAGCTGGGTGGTACAGTTGTGTAGCCAGCAGCAGCGACAGTAGAAATTTCATATAAGGAAGTCCCCTTTTTTAATATTTTTTTCAGTTGACGGGGAAAGTATGCAGTTATTTGGATTTTCCTGATATAAGGAATATCATGGGGATCCATTGAGTTTTGGACTTTTTTAATGGTGGTTGGAACATTTTTTACGAGGCTTTGGACTTTTCCCAAAGGGTTTTGGACATATTTCTAGGGATTTTGGATATTTTCACATCAAAAAGCCAGGCGGTTGACAGCCTGGCTCAGGTAAATTCTAAAACATCCTTATTTCGTGCCAAACAAGCGGTCGCCGGCATCTCCCAGACCTGGCATAATGTAGCCGTGGTCGTTAAGCTTTTCATCCATTGCAGCAATGTAAATATCGACGTCCGGATGTTCTGTCTTCACGGCCTCAACGCCTTCTGGAGCAGCGATTAGGCACATGAATTTGATATGCTTGGCACCGCGCTTTTTCAAGGCATGGATGGCATCAATCGCCGAACCGCCTGTTGCCAGCATAGGGTCAACAACGATGAAGTCGCGTTCCTCGACATCATTTGGCAACTTTACATAGTATTCGACTGGCTTTAATGTTTCCGGATCGCGGTATAAGCCAACATGGCCAACCTTTGCCGCCGGAATCAGCTTTAAAACACCGTCAACCATCCCAATTCCTGCGCGTAAAATCGGTACGAGGCCAATTTTTTTCCCGGACAACACCTTTGACTTTGTCTTGCAAATCGGCGTTTCGATCTCGATCTCTTCAAGCGGCATGTCCCTGGTAATTTCGAACGCCATCAGCGTTGCCACTTCGTCGACCAGCTCACGAAACTCCTTTGTTCCCGTATTTTTATCGCGTATGTACGTTAGTTTGTGCTGAATCAGCGGATGGTCGAAGACGTAAACCTTTGCCACAATAATCGCCCCTTTTATAAAAAATAATGACACTTCGACTAATTTTACAGAAAATCTACTGAATGAGCAACATAGAAAAGCACAAGGTTTGAGTCAAGTATTTGTGGGCAGTTTTTTTATCCCCACAGAAGTGAAAGCGGATTCACTTATTTAGAGTGCTCTCTTGATAGAAAATTTGTCTTTTTTAAAAACCGGCCAACTCTTTTAATGCT
>NZ_JAESWB010000064.1 GCF_016765675.1 Neobacillus paridis | reverse complement strand
GCCGGGATCTGACTGGACTGAATTTGGTCAAAATGTCAGCGAAACGATGAAAGAACACCGTGAACAGCTCGATGCACTGAGCGCGGAGGACGTGGCCCAAGCCCTCATGTACGCGTTCGCTTAGCCGGCCAACGTGTTGGTGGAAGAAATCCTGTTGCGGCCAGTACTTCAGCTTGCAGCTTTGTTGCAAACTTGCAGTTTAGCCGGAGTCACGAACTTACCAGGTCCAACATGGCCATTCTAGCGCTCTCCCTCACTCCCGGGAACTGGAGCGTCGCAAGTCTATCTTAAAAGACCACGGGCGCATGGCCTTCGCCGTACGAAGCGACATTGAAGACGCAAACAGATAAGAGGAAAAAGAATGCAAAACCGCAAATTAGGGCAACAGGGACTGGAAGCTTCGGCGCTTGGCCTGGGTTGCATGGGTATGTCCGAGTTCTATGGACAGGGTGATGAAGCCGAATCGATTGCGACAATCCACCGTTCGCTCGAACTTGGGATCAACTTCATCGACACTGCCGACATGTATGGCCCATTCACCAACGAAATGCTGGTGGGCAAGGCAATCCGCGAGCGGCGTGATGAGGTGATTCTTGCAACGAAGTTCGGCAATGTGCGGGGACCAAACGGAGAATTCCTCGGGATTCGCGGCGATGCAGAATATGTTCGACAGGCTTGCGATGCCTCCCTGAGTCGTCTGGGCGTGGACCATATCGATCTCTATTATCAGCACCGGGTCGATCCTGGCGTGCCGATCGAGGAAACCA
>NZ_JAESWB010000063.1 GCF_016765675.1 Neobacillus paridis | reverse complement strand
CACTATTTCAGCCAGACCGCAGGCAACCATGAGATAGATCAGAGGTCGGGCATCCACGCCCGCGATGACGGCTTTGACGCAACACCAGACGGCCTTTGGATGTCGTCGGCCGTGCTGCAGCTTGATCCGACGAAAGAATCGACCTGATGGCTGGAACTTCATCTTCGGATTCCGGCCACAGCACACAATGCAGACGGATGGCAGATGGAATAGCCTTGTCGGTTTCGCCGTGAGCGGTTTCCCCACCATCCCATGAGACTGGATTTGGAGTCCTCGATGGAAATACTGGCCGGCGTCGATACAACCTTGCTTGCAAGGGTGCAGTTTGCTTTCACGGTGGCGTTCCACATCATCTTTCCGTCCTTTACCATCGGCCTTTCCGCCTTCATCGCCACGCTGGAGCTGCGCTGGTTCTATAGCGGCAAGCAGCATTTCCACACGCTGGCCCGGTTCTGGACCAAGATCTTCGCAGTCTCGTTCGCCATGGGCGTGGTGTCGGGCATCGTCATGGAATACCAGAT
>NZ_JAESWB010000062.1 GCF_016765675.1 Neobacillus paridis | reverse complement strand
TACTGGATGTCGTATGAATACGTGCTCAATCCGCGCAGGTACACCGAGCAACAGGTGATGGCGGAAGCCCTGATGCGCGGCTGCTATCAGGTTCTCTCGCTGATTGGTCCCTACCTGCGGGGCGATACGCATGCGCTGTTCCTGAAGCTGGTCGAGGAATACTCCAAGCGTCCCAGCTAAGCCATCCAGCGTGAGCCGATCGATTCGGCCCAGATCAACTCATTCAACTCATTCAACCCATTCAACCCATTCAACCCATTCAACACATTTGGCAGGTTTCATCACAATGAAGAAAATCAGATCAGTCTGCGTCTATTGCGGTTCTGCGATGGGCGCCTCCGAGCGCTATGCGCAGGCCGCCCGCGCGCTGGGACAGGAACTTGTACGGCGCGATATCGGGCTGGTGTATGGAGGCGGCAATGTCGGCCTGATGGGCGCCATCGCCGATGCCGTGATGCAGGGAGGCGGCCGGGCCACTGGCGTGATTCCCCAGGCGCTGATGAAGCGCGAGGTCGGTCACCATGGCCTGACCGAGTTGCATGTGGTGAAGGACATGCATGAGCGAAAGGCCATGATGGCAGAACTGTCGGACGGTT
>NZ_JAESWB010000061.1 GCF_016765675.1 Neobacillus paridis | reverse complement strand
CCGGAGTTATTGACCAGGATATCGATCGGGCCGGCTTCAGTTTCGGCATGCGCAATCGCGGCCTTGATGCTGGCATAGTCGGTCACGTCCAGGCTCACGACATGCGCTGCGCCGCCATCGGCTTCGATCTCGGCCCGCAGTTCCTTCAGGCGTTCGATACGGCGTGACGCCAGGACAACCTGTGCTCCTCCCTGGGCAAGTACTTTCGCAAAGCGCGCACCCAGGCCGCTCGACGCGCCGGTGACCATGGCGATCTTGCCTTCGAAATTGAGTTCTATCCCCACAATTTTCTCCTTGAATTGTTTTACCTTGACGCTGGCGCTGGCCAAGCCGCTAAGATTACATGAAAGGCGGGCGTTTAGAGGCGCGCGTCTAGTATTCTGACGCAAAATCCCGGACAATTAGCACGCACGTTCGAAAATAAAGTAAAGGTAACGAGACCATGACGGAGAACCAGAGCATTCTTGAACAATACGGTCCGCGCGAAGCGATGGAGTATGACGTCGTGATCGTCGGCGGCGGACCCGGCGGCCTGTCGGCAGCTATTCGCCTGAAGCAATTGGCAGAGAAAAACGGCCGCGAGGTCTCGGTTTGCGTGCTGGAAAAAGG
>NZ_JAESWB010000060.1 GCF_016765675.1 Neobacillus paridis | reverse complement strand
TGGATCGTTTTATCAGATCGAACAATTCCCTCGTCTGGCAAAATGTGGATGATGAAGAAAAACAAAGGTCACGGCAGATTCGTCAGATTGGCACCAATGGCGTAATCCTGACCGTGAAAGATAATGGGATTAACGCTCCTGCCGAGTAGGATGAACGTTGCTCGAAATTATAAAGTCCTGAGAGCATCTATCTTTGGTAGAAATTCACTGTTTGCGTCGTTTCATCCATTTATAGTCCGGATGCGGATCGGCTGCGCCGGCATGGCCGACCGAATCCGGATTTTCCGAAGACATCACTACAAAGCACACACCTTCTCCCGCACGCTGCTTTTGGCGAAGTTTTTCCATAAATGCCAGTGCAGCCCGCAGATCGGACTGCGAAAATAGCTCTTGGCAAGGAGTTCGGGCTTCGTTCGTAATTTCTGTCCAGTAAACCATGTACATGGCGGCTCCAAGTCGAATAAATTCTGGCTTCAGACAGGACAGACTGCTTGTAATTCGGCAAGTTGCACCATGCCCGCTGGAATTGCAATAAGAGTGCGAAACCGAGTCATCTCTTGGCGATCAGAATAGCCGCGGAATGTTCT
>NZ_JAESWB010000006.1 GCF_016765675.1 Neobacillus paridis | reverse complement strand
CCCAAAATCATTAGTGGTGTCATCGTGACGATCAGGAGCCAATAAGCTAACGGCGACATTTGCGCAACGTTTTCTCTACCCACAATCAGGTCTATTACAGTAAATAAAAAGATTCCGTGCAACAAGTAGATACTGTATGCCATTTCACCTAATGCTTTCGAAACGGAATTAGTGAATATCCCGTACAGGCTACAACCTGCCGCAATCAACGTAAAAGCGACGGAAATGAGCATTAACTGGGGATAACCATACGCTGTCGGGAACAGCGCTACTACCGAGACGAAGCATGCTACAACAACTAAAGGTGCCAGCCATGAACGTCCAATCGTGCGTATCGTATTAGACCGATTCACAAGTGCTGCAAAAATTCCACCTCCGAACGCAAGCAGATGATGATTTTCTAGCCCATATGTATAAGCGAATGCAATGCTGGATAAGCTGGCCAGCAGGAACGGTGCCGGTGGGACAGACCGAACCGTGAAAGCCATAACCGGAAGTGCAAAATAGAAGAACCATTCATATGGCAACGACCATGTCACACCCGCCATCACTACCCATGT
>NZ_JAESWB010000059.1 GCF_016765675.1 Neobacillus paridis | reverse complement strand
CACCAAAGCCGAAATGGAAGCATCCGGACTGGCGCAGCGCCTGACTGATCGCCAGAATGAAGTCGAGAACATGCACCGGCAACTGGAGCAGGCGCGAACGCAGTTCGAGCATTACCAGGAAGCGACCGCGGCACAGCGAGCCGACGAGCGACGGGAAGCGGAGCAGCGCTACGGACGACTCGAACAAGAGTTGACCGAGACGCGACGCACCCTATCGGCGCAGCAGCAGGCACTCGTGCAATGCGCGGCGCGCGCCGAGCAACTTGGCCGCGACCACACACGCTTGCAAAATGACCTGGCCGGCGTACAGGAAGCGCATCAGAGGACATTGGCCGAGCATCGGGAGCTTGGTCAACAATTTCATATGCAATCGGCTGTTTGCGGCGAGCTGCGCGCGCAGTTACAGGCTGCGACTGCTACGCTCAACCAGGCGCGGGCCGATCTGGCAGTATTACAAAACGAGAATTTGCAGTTGAAAGCGCGCCTGGCTGAGCTTGACAACATGTCGGAAGCCTTGCGCACAGAAAATCGCAGCTTGATCGAGGAAAAAGCCCGTTTGGAAGGTCAGCTTGCCCGATGATTGGGGGCGTCTCAGAAAGCGGAAAATAAAGCACGCTAAGCCGAGCGGAAAGTAAGCCAATACACCGGCAACGCCACTGCCTCCCGCGCGATGGAATAGATGTCGCGCAGCTCGAAATATCGCGGATGCGCTGTGTGGACTGTCGTAATTCCGACCCGGTGCATGGCATATCGACTGCGCGTGATCTGGAAATATTGAGAGACGACGAGAGCATTTCTGAAGCCTTGCACCCTCATGAAGGCAGCGCAGTTTTGCGCGGTGTCTTGCGTGGTGTTGCCGTGTTCATCCAGGGAGCGTCTCAGAGAACGGAAAATAAAGCACGTT
>NZ_JAESWB010000058.1 GCF_016765675.1 Neobacillus paridis | reverse complement strand
GTGTCGCAATCGGAGTGTTGCTTACTAAAGGCTTGCTGAAGCAGATCGGTGGGGAGCCAAGCGAAGTAGCGGCCATCGCGAGCTCTATAGCCGAAGGCAATTTGTCAATCAAAGTAATTACCAAGTCTGAGGACCGTTCTAGTGTCATGTACGCAATGAAGGAAATGCGGGAAAGCCTTTTGAGAATCGTCTCCGATGTACGAAGTGGTACCGAAACGATTGCGAGCGCGTCTACTGAAATCGCATCTGGAAATCTCGACCTGTCCTCTCGTACTGAGCAACAAGCGTCTTCATTAGTGGAGACTGCTTCTTCGATGGAAGAACTAACCTCAACAGTTAAGCAAAATGCTGAAAATGCTCGACAGGCAAACCAACTTGCAGTTTCTGCATCCGCCATTGCTGTAAAGGGTGGCGCGATGGTAACGCAAGTTGTTGAAACGATGGAGTTAATCAATAGGTCTGCGCAAAAAATTTCTGATATCAATGCTGTAATTGACACCATAGCATTTCAAACCAACATATTGGCATTGAATGCTGCAGTCGAAGCCGCGCGAGCTGGGGAGCAAGGTCGGGGATTTGCGGTTGTTGCTGCGGAGGTTCGTAATCTAGCCCAGCGGTCCGCTGCTGC
>NZ_JAESWB010000057.1 GCF_016765675.1 Neobacillus paridis | reverse complement strand
GGGGAATGCAGGGCTTGTTCACTGTGAATTCTGCGGATGCGGGCTGGCTGGACCGGGTCGAGTATAGCGGCTTTGCCGGCATCGTCAACGATAGGCCCGGCTTGGCGTGACCGGCGCCCGGCCGCTACCAACAACCTGCTCAGAAACGAAAAAGGGAGCTGGCTTCAAGCCAGCTCCCCTTAATCCCTGGTGCTGATGAGACGAATCGAACGTCCGACCTACTGATTACGAATCAGTGAAAAACAGCACTTATTGGCATTGATTTTTTTCAACAAAATCAAAATACCACATTAAAAACATCGTCTTATTGAAACTCGATGTCCCTACTGCATTTCCCAATATTGCTTAGTGTTGATATAATTTTCCTACACAGCGCCTACATGGAGCAGGCAAAGATGAAGAAAGTAAATTTCACGGCGGAACGGGTAACGAACTTCAAATGCGAAAGCGGAAAAAAACAATCCATTTTCTGGGATGGGAAAACTCCTGGATTGGGCCTCCGTGTGACCTCCACCGGTGCGAAGTCATATATATTTGAAACCCGCCTACATGGCAAAACTCTTCGCGTAACTATTGGCGATGTGCGTACTTGGTCAATTGTGAGGGCTCAAGCCGAAGCAACT
>NZ_JAESWB010000056.1 GCF_016765675.1 Neobacillus paridis | reverse complement strand
CGGCACCCAGATGGGCCTGGACGCAGCCAACCCGCGCGCCTACACCGATGCCAAGGCGGCCAGCGCAAGCGGCGCGGCCAGCACCGGCAACGGCAATGTCAATGGCCATATCATCCGCGTGGCCGAAGCCGGCGGTGAGAGCGCAGCCACGGCTTTCACATGGGATGTGTATCTCTTCGGCGCGCAATCGGATGCCGACCCGACCAGGATCAATCTGTCGGCGCTTACCGCAGATCAGGACTTCTCCAGCCCGGACGGCATTGCTTTCTCGCGCGCCACCGGCCTGTGCTGGATCCAGACCGATGATGGCGCCTATACCGATGCCACCAACTGCATGATGCTGGCGGCGATACCGGGCAAGGTGGGGGATGGCACGGCCAGGGCGCTAGGCTATACCAGGGCGGACGGCAGCACGCTGACAGTGCAGACGCCCACGGGCAAGGTCCCTGCGGCGGAGAGCCTGAAGCGCTTCCTGGTCGGACCGGTGGATTGCGAGATCACCGGCCTGGCGGAGACTCCGGATGGCAAGGCGCTGTTCGTCAACATCCAGCATCCTGGCGAGTCCATCACCGCGGCCAATGTGGCCGATCCGTCGAAGTATCTGAG
>NZ_JAESWB010000054.1 GCF_016765675.1 Neobacillus paridis | reverse complement strand
GTCGATACCGTCTCGCTGCTCGATCCGGCGACCGGGAAGTTTCAGGTGTTTTCATTGCCGACCAGGAATGAAGGCATACGCAAGATGATCGTCGATCCACAGGGCAGGCTCTGGTACATGGGCAGCCATAGCGGCAAATTGGGCGTGGTGCAATGAAGCCAGTTTTGCGCCCGGCTCTTTCGCGATATGGAAATACGGCTCCCAATGTGTCGATCTTCTTTCCATATTTCCTTCTAGAAAATTCATTCTTGATAGCAAATTACAATGAGAAATTCTTTCTCCATTCAAATTTCGGCCAGGATATTTCATTCAAGATACATTTTTCGTCAAAGATATTCCACCGAGCATTTGTGTCATGCTGATTTCGCACCATGTAACTATTCGGGCGAAAATCTCAGCATTATTTATTAAAAACAATGATTTATATAACTCTTTTAAACATGTTTTGTCGGGTGCTTTTACATTCCGGCACCGAGCTCTACAAGTCGCTAGCCCAAGACACTGTTTTGACTAGGAAAATATGTCGTGGCACGACGCTTG
>NZ_JAESWB010000053.1:433-797 GCF_016765675.1 Neobacillus paridis | reverse complement strand
AAAAGAACGACGGTGCAATTGCTAGAGCATTGACCCAACGGTGACGACTCAAGCCGCATGCCCTACAGTCATTGCGGCCTCAATAGCGGCGAAAATTTCCCTTAATAGCCATGTTCACAATATTGCTCACCTTTTCATTGAACACAGGGGACTTTTACTTTGCCGCTATTCGCGAACTGCCGGCTCGTGGTCGTAGCAGTGTAGGGAGGTATTCGAGCTGAATTTGCACCATGTAAAGCAATATATTCGGGCAACGTAGGCAGGTATCAAGCAGACCGGCGCTTATTCCAGCTCAATGCACAAGGTGATTTGACTGGCACTTTTGGTAAGCGTACAGCCACTGCATCTTTCGTCTGATCGTTCA
>NZ_JAESWB010000053.1:0-417 GCF_016765675.1 Neobacillus paridis | reverse complement strand
ATCGTTCAACGCGGCACTCTTCCGTGTTTCCGATCTCGCGAGCACGAACATGGAGAAACATGAGCAATCCATCGTTGCAGTTCCATCGAGGAGTGGCAAACGACGACGTTTCTCCGGGCTCTTCAAACGGGAAGTAGTCGAGCAAACACTTCGCGCCGACGTGTCGATCGCCAGTGTCGCGCTGGCCAATGGCCTCAACACCAATTTGCTGGCACGCTGGCGCCACGACTATTTCACGGCCCAGGCCACGGGCCAGTCGCCGGCACTGATTCCGATTCGTGTCGTCGAAAGCCAGCCAGCGCCATCGTCAACGCGAGCACAATTGGCCGCCGCTGTTGATGACGGCGAGATCGAAGTTCGGCTTGGCGACACCACTGTCATCATTCGCGGCGTCCCAAATCAGGCGGCCCTCGGCAT
>NZ_JAESWB010000052.1 GCF_016765675.1 Neobacillus paridis | reverse complement strand
CAGCGCCAGGTTCACCACCATGATCATGCCGAAGTGCACCGGGTCGATGCCGAAGCGTATCGCCACCGGCACCAGGATCGGCGCCAGAACGATGATCGAGGCCGAGGTCTCGATGAACATGCCGATGATGAACAGTGCGGCATTCACGCCCAGCAGGAAGTAGGCGGGGCTCTTGAGCACGTCGGCCAGCCAGGCGCCGATCATGTCGGGCACGCCGGCGCGGGTGATCATGAAGGAGAACAGGCCGGCATTGGCGATGATGAACATCACCACGGCGGACGACAGCACCGACTTCCTGAAGATGGCAACCAGGTCCGGCAGCTTGATCTCGCGGTAGATGAACACGCCCACCACGAAGGCATACAACACTGCCACTGCCGACGCCTCGGTAGGCGTGAAGATGCCGCCATAGATGCCGCCCAGGATAATCACCGGCATCAGCAGCGCCAGCGCAGCCTGGCGGGTGGCGGGCAGCACGTTCATCTTGCCGACATGGTCATCCTTGCCAT
>NZ_JAESWB010000051.1 GCF_016765675.1 Neobacillus paridis | reverse complement strand
GGGTGTAGCTAGTGGCTTTTCCACGCTCATGTTGTTGATGTGCATTGCAGCCTTGGCATTAGGAATGACTGTGGCAGTGGTCATTATTCGCACTATTTTCCGAGCGCTTGGAGGAGAACCAAGCGAGGCCAGCATCGTGGCGAAAAGCATTGCAGCCGGTAACCTGGCCGTGGCCATCACGACAGCAGAAAATGATCGCAGCAGTGTGCTGTATGCGATGAAAGAAATGCGCGATAGTTTGGTAAAGATTGTGACCGATGTACGCTCCAGCACACAGACGATTGCCACCGCCTCAAGCGAAATAGCTTCGGGAAATATGGATCTTTCGGGCCGTACTGAGCAGCAAGCCTCCTCTCTTGAGGAAACAGCCTCCTCTATGGAAGAACTGACTTCGACGGTCAAACAAAATGCGGATAACGCCCGTCAGGCTAACCAACTAGCGGCGTCTGCTTCTAGCGTTGCTGTAAAAGGTGGCGAAGTTGTAGCGCAAGTTGTCGATACGATGGAATCCATCAATGCGTCCTCCCGTAAAATCGTCGACATCATCAGTGTTATCGACGGCATTGCGTTTCAAACCAACATTTTGGCATTGAACGCTGCAGTAGAAGCCGCACGTGCTGGCGAACAGGGTCGCGGTTTCGCAGTGGTCGCCT
>NZ_JAESWB010000050.1 GCF_016765675.1 Neobacillus paridis | reverse complement strand
TTCGGGAATCACGTTGCGTTCGGACGTCTGTTCCGCTGCTCGTCCATCACTTTCAGGCATGTGATCGCTTGCCTTTAGGTCTTGCTCCGAAGCCCGTGAAACGCTTGCCGCTGTGTCCGAGGCAGTCCGTCGCTCTGGATAATCTTCCGTCTTTTCTGCACAGGCGGTTACCTGTTCTTCCTCGGGTACCAGCTGAGTCAACGCATCCAGCCGTGCGCGTATGCCCGTAAATCCCTGCGCAATCGACGCTAGTTTTCGATGTCGTTCTTCAGGCAGTACTTCCTGCGCGACAAACACATCCCTGGCTTTAATCTTTTGCAGATCGAACGCACGCATCGGCTCCCCAACTTGCTTCGCGCAAAGGTGACGAGCGATCGTGCGCCACTCGTCCTCTGTCCAGCGAATAAGCGTGGACACTGTCCTTTGATCGGTATCGTTCGGCATTCGTTGAATCGAAAAAAATGGTGTAGAAAGTGCTTCCATGGTCAGGCAACAGTGCTGTTCGCCGATGCCCGACGCCTGCTTTGAATGTCGAACCATGTTTCAGCGACGCCTCACAAGAGGCGCCAGTCCAATTACATCGGATCACCACCACGGCACATCATTT
>NZ_JAESWB010000005.1 GCF_016765675.1 Neobacillus paridis | reverse complement strand
TACTGAAAGTAGCAGGCATCCGCCAGCTACTTTCAGATAAAAGTCGAAAAAATACAAAAGCAAGTGGAGAAAAACGTGTCGTTTTTCTCCACTTGCTTTATTTTAGGGACTTATCGGACAGCCCCTTCTTAGTTTTACATCGCAAGCTGCAACGGCCAATAGTAAAAAATGAAGGTAACAATGATAATCACAATGCCGCTCGCAACCAGGTAAAATGGGTATCTTTTTGAAACAGCCATTTCTTCTTTTTCATTCGGCTCAATCGGCCTTTGTAAGATATTTTTCTGAAACTCTTTTTCTTCCATGGTGATCGTTCCAAATTTAGAGCCAATATATAGAGCCAGAGAGCTAAGAACAACCCCAATAATGACAGGATTTAAATAAACAGGCAATGTGACGCCAAATTTTTTCAACGATTCTCCCAGTACAACTCCTAAAAACCCAACGATAATACTCCACAACGCCCCGGTTTTGGTAATTTTTTTCGAATAAATGCTGGCAAAGGCCACCGGTCCCCATGAGGCGGCAAAAAGGGTAGCGGCGAAGTAGCCAATCCACATGATAGAAGGCGGCTGCCATAACCCGATTAGCAGAATGATGATACTTACAATAATCATGGAAATTCGGCTTGTACGTAGCAATTGCGAATCTGTATAAGTTTTGTTACGGGATTGTTCCATAATATCGCGGGTGATGCTGCTGCCAATTAATTGCAGGAAGCTTGCACAGGATGATAAGGCTGCAGCCATAATGCCGCTGACAATAATCACTCCTAACCATTTTGGAACCATATTCATCGCCGCCCAAATAAATACTTTTTCAGTTGGTTTGATATTTGGATTGACGGTTGTAATCGTTGAAATGCTGATATGAAGGAATAAGTAAATCGTGATGATGGAAATCGTGGCCCAGACCCCTGAACGGATGGCGACATGCTCATTCTTTGCCATTAGGTAGCGGCTACTCTGCCACGGGCTGATGGCGATAACGGCAGACCAAACTAAACCAAGAATAATGGCCCAAAGCAATGCTTCCCATGGTGCTCCCATATAGGCGTTAGGGCCGGTAATGCCATGCCAGCTCAATAAATCAGGGCGGTCAGGATTTGTCGCCGCTTTGATGATCGCGTCGGGAAACCCGCCGGCTTTTCCAATAATATAGGGAAAAGAAATATACGTTGCAATCGAAAATAAGAAGAACATGATGGTATCATTTACCATGACTCCTTTTGCCCCGGAAAGTACAGTGAACGACGCATAGGCAAGCCACATGATTAACAAAGCAACTGGGTAGGAAGCACCAGAGATCTCGGATAATAGCACTGCACCGCCTTGGGTGACGGCGACCAGGTACGCAGAAATCCCTAGGATTGTCGTAATCGCTGCTGCCATTCTGACTTTATTCGATTGAAAGCGGTCCCCAAAATATTCGGGGACAGTCAACGATTTACTTCTCCTCAAATAGCGGCCAAAGCAAAAGACCCCAATTACATATCCAGTCGCATTAAAAATGACGAGTATTAATAGCAGAATCGGGTAGCCTTCATATGAAAATCCTGCCTCCCCCATAAACGATACGGTACTTAGGAATGAGGCGACTAATGTTCCGGTTACCATCAGAGTGGAACCTTTCCTCCCCGAAACATAATATTCTTCAGAGTTTTTAACCCGTTTTGACAAAAACACCCCGATAAGTGCGTATAACAGGAAGGAGACAATGATACCAATTGTATAAATCATGAAATCCCCGTCCTTTTATCGGTATTTGCCGACTGGTTTGCTATCACATCATGATTCATCTTCCGAATAAATAAATGTGTAATCAGTCCAAGAACAATGAGAGATCCACCATAGCCTAATGAAAAAATAAATTCCCCCATATACTACACTCCTTTGCATTTTAGTTTCATAAAAAAATTATGCAAATTTCGTGCCAATTCAAAAAATTCAGTTAAGTGTAATATATGACCTTACATGTTAGTTTAGATTATACTTGTGGAGTTTTCTCATGATTGTTGTTTGATTGACCCCAAGGGCCTTTGCCATTTTTCTAGTCGTCTTATATTTCAATAAAGCATTGGAAAGGATTTGTTTTTCCGTCTCTTCCACAGCTTTTTTTAATGGCATGATCTGAAGTGATTGTTCCCGATGAAATCTACGGTCCATTGTGAATGGTAAATCTTCCATACCAATTACTGATTTTTGGGCAGTTACAACCAGCTGCTCCATGAAGTTTTCAAGTTCCCTGATATTCCCGGGCCATTCTTGGAGTTGGATTACTAATTTAGCATTTTCATCTAACTGGATGTGCTGTGCATATTTGCTGTTGAATTTTTCGAGAAAATAATCAGTTAGCGCCAAAATATCCTGCTTCCGCTCTCTTAACGGCGGAATTTTTAGCGGAACAACGTGTAAACGGTAATATAGATCCTGGCGGAATGATTTATTTTCGATCATCTCGAGTAAGTCTTTATTGGTTGCTGAAATGATTCGAATATCGACGTGTTTTTCCTGGGTGCAGCCAACTTTTTTGAATGATTTCTCTTGGACTAAGTGCAGGATTTTAACCTGCAGCTCCAGCGGCATTTCCCCAATTTCATCCAAGAACAAAGTCCCTCCGTCCGCCGTTTCAACCAGACCTGGTTTTCCGCGTTTGTTGGCGCCGGTAAATGCTCCAGCTTCATAACCAAATAATTCGGATTCCAACAAGGCCTCAGGAATCGCCCCGCAATTTACTTGGATAAATGGTTTTGTCTTTCTTGGGCTGTTTTCGTGGATAATCCTGGCCAACACTCCTTTACCTACACCTGATTCTCCGTGGATAAAAATAGAAGAATCTAAAGGGGCAACTTTCTTGGCCAACTTTATCGTTGAAATCATGTTTTCGGACTGTGTAATGAACGTATGCTGCCCGGCAGATTCAATTATAACCTGTTGTTCATGTTGGATAGAGTGGATCTCTGACAGCTTCCGTTTCATCTCTACTAGCTCAGAAATATCCCGTGAATTACAGACAATCCGAAATAAATTTCCGTCTTCATCAAATACGGGTTTGGCTGTCGCCAGCACCGTTTTACCGTTCGGGTATTGCTGCTCCAATGATTGAATTGTCTGTGTCTCCATCGCTTTCACCGTTACCGATTCTTTAATAATCCCTTGTTCCACCAGATCATAGATGTTTTTATTGACAAATGCTTCCGGCGGCAGGCCGGTAAAATGTTCACACGATTCGCTAACAAATAATACTTGTCCATTCGCATCGGTCACAAAAATTTCGTCATAAGTAGAGTTCAGCACATGGGTGAGTTCTTTAATTTTTTCCATGGCGCTGTCTAATTGCTGTTGTAAATTGTTTATTTTTTCAATGTATTGGTCACGATCCAACCTGCTCCCCTCCTTTTATATAATATTTGAACACATTTTGCATCACCAAATCAGGCTCTCTGACTCAAATTAAGATAAATAGCTTTTAAAAATGCAGTTTATATCGGGTGAACCTTTTTTGCAACGGTTTGTTGCAAAAAAGGTTCGTTTATACCAGCCATTATAATACATTTTTTGCGAATTGTTATAATTTTTAGAAAAAACTTTTTTATAGCAAGTTCCAAAAATGTTGGCACGATTTTTGCTAGCTATCTTTATGCAGACTTTTACAGGGAGTGAACAAATTTGACACAATTTAAACATTTATTTAGCCCAGTTGAAATTGGAAGCACTATATTGAAAAATCGGATTCTCAGTACAGCACATCAAACCAACCATGTCATCGATGGAATCCCCACAACAGATATGACAGCTTATCATGCGGCCCGGGCAAAAGGCGGAACGGGTTTAATTATCCTTGAGGCAGCAGCCGTGCATCCTTCAGGGATGCTGACAACCAATACCATTGCCGGATTTGATAAAAATGTAGTACCTGCATATTTAGAGTTGGCAAATGAAGTTCATCAATACGGAACAAAAGTGTTTTCGCAATTATTTCATGGCGGCAGGGAAGTCGTATCTAGCGATTACCGCAATGCCGCATGGGCTCCGTCCGCGGTTCCCAGCCTTCGCTTTAGCACCATGCCCAAGCCGATGAGCATAGAGGAAATTAAAGAAGTAATTGAAGGTTTTGCCCTTTCCGCTAAATTAGCGAAAGAAGGTGGATTAGACGGTGTTGAAATTTGTTGTTCCCACGGCTATTTACCGGCGCAATTTTGGGCGGAACATACGAATTTTCGGAGCGATGAATATGGCGGTTCTTTTGAAAATCGGATGCGTTTTATTGTCGAGGTAATCGAGCGGGTATGGGAAGAGGTAGGTGATGATTTCACGGTCGGAATCCGCATGAGCGCCGATGAAATGACAATGGACGGTACAACCATTAAAGATGCAGTCAAAATCGTTGAATATTTGGTTGATAAAGTCAGATTGGATTTTATTGATGTCACAGCCGGGGATTCCAGTACGTTTGCCGGTTCAACGCATATTGTACCGCCTTCCCCGATCAAACATGGCTATGTGACACCGCAATCGTTTAAAATCCGGATGGCCGGAGCTGTCCCAGTATTCGTAGGCTCACGGATTGTCGACCCAGTGGAGGCAGAGCAAATTGTGGCATCAGGTAAAGCAGATGTCGTTGGCATGACTCGTTCGTTAATTGTTGACCCGGAAATGCCCAATAAAGCAAAATCAGGAAATTTGCCGTTCATTGATGCCTGTATCGGCTGTCTACAGGCCTGTATTGGCCATTATCATAAAGGATTAACCATTGGCTGTGTCCAAAATCCCTCAGCGGGTAAAGAAAATCTAGTTCAGGCACTCAAGAACCGGAAAAAAGAGAAAAAGAAAGTTCTAGTTATTGGCGCAGGACCTGCTGGAATGCAAGCAGCCGTCACTTTGGATGAACAGGGCCACGAGGTAATTTTGGCAGATCAAGCTGACAAAGTGGGTGGATTGCTGCATACTTTGAGACGCGCACCGATGAGACATGAATTGGCTGAATCCATGCTTGATAATTATATGAGAAAGCTATCCAATAGTAATGTAAAAGTACAACTTGGTACCGCGATTAAGCCGGCAGATATTCGTACAATCGCGCCGGATGCCATTGTTTGTGCTACTGGTTCTAGACCATACATTCCGAATGTTTTAGGGATTAACGACTCAAGAGTCGTAACAGTGGATGAACTATTTAATAAGCAAAATCAGACCATCGGTAAAAATGTCTTGGTATTTGATTTTGCCGGGGATTGGCCAGGGATGGAAGCAGCGCTTGACTTAGCTGAAAAAGGACACCAAGTAACCTTGATTTCAGCGCGGCTTTACATCGGAGAAGAGGTCCATCAATATTTGAGAAACGAATATTTGAAAAAGCTTTATAAGCTGAAGGTAAAAATGCTGCCGCATTATGATTTAGGCGAGATTATTGGCAACACCGTCGTGATTCGTAATTTATTTTCCTACGAAACAGAAAAGGTGGAAAACTGGGACACGATTGTTCTCTCGCTTGGTAGGGTTCCAAATAATGAATTATTTGAACAAATTAAGAATTTAGCACCTCATGTATGGCAAATTGGTGATTGCTTGGCCCCAAGAACCATAGAAGAAGCCACGTACGAGGGTCTGATACAATCATTAAAGCTTGGAATTGAAGACAAAGACGATAAAATAAATACCAGCTTCAGCAAGTCGAGCACACAATAAGAAGTATATTTTTTTCAAAAATAGCTTGAATAATTCAGAAAATTCTCGTAAAATTAAGATATTCCTTCATCCTATCCGTTTAAACAGCGGCAGGTAATGAAGAATTTTAGCCAAAAAATGAATAAAACCGACTGATAAGTTTCCACTTCCAGCCTTAGCCGGCTGGGTTAAATGGATCGTTAAGCCAGTCCATACCACCATTGCGTGTGTTTGGGCTGGCTTTTATTCGTTTTTGAATTTTTTTTGACGGGAGGTGTAATTTGATGGGAGCTTTAACCGGCTTGAAAGTATTAGATTTGACAAGGGTGCTCGCCGGTCCCTATTGTACGATGATCCTTGCTGATCTTGGCGCAGATGTGATTAAAGTCGAGGCTCCGGGGGGCAGCGATGAGACGAGGGCATGGGGGCCACCGTTCCAAAACGGTGTAAGTGCCTATTACTTATGTGCCAATCGCAATAAGCGGAGCATTACTGTCAATCTGAAAACGGAAGAAGGCAGGGAAATCATTCGAACATTGGCTAAAGAAGCGGATGTTTTGATTCATAATTTTAAAACCGGATCGATGGAAAACTGGTCTTTGGACTACGATTCTCTAAAACATATGAACCCACGGCTGGTCTATTGTTCGATTACCGGATTTGGTGAAACGGGACCATACCGGCATCTGCCCGGATACGACTATATTATCCAAGGGATGAGCGGGCTGATGAGCATCACCGGGAGCGAAGAAAGCGGCCCGATGAAAATTGGTGTGGCAATGGTTGATATTTTAACAGGTTTGTATTCGGCGATTTCGATTGAAGCCGCACTGCTGGAACGGGAAAAATCCGGTGAGGGGCAAAAAATTGATATGTCGCTAATGGACACAGCGGTAAGCTCGCTAGCCAATGTAGCCAGCAATTATTTAATGTCCGGAACCATCCCGAGGAGATTGGGAAATGATCACCCTAATATTGTCCCGTATTCAAAATTTAAGGCACGGGATGGAGAAATGATTATCGCGGTCGGAAATAACCGCCAGTTTGCGACACTATGCGAAGTGATGGGAATCAGTGAAATTGCAGCGGATGAAAGATTTCACACGAATGAGGCAAGGGTAAAAAATAAGCAGGAACTAACCGATATTTTGGAAAGCCGGCTGCAAGGAAAGCCAATTCAAGAGTGGCTGGAGTTATTTTCCCAACATAATATTCCATGTGGTCCAATTGCCACAATGGATCAGGTATTTAACCACCCACAAGTCATTGCGCGCGACATGGTCGCGCACATGGACCACCCCGAAGCAGGGGAAATCAAGCTCGTCGGTTCCCCTATTAAGCTTTCAAGAACAAAAACAAAAATCGAGCGTCACCCGCCAATTGCCGGGGAACATACGGCGGAAATTCTTCAACAAGCAGGATATTCACAAGAGGAAATTGAGCATTTAAAAGAAAAAAATATTATTCAAATTTACCAGGAGGCGTTCTCATTATGAATTTTGACTTTACCGAAGAACAAGAAATGCTAAGGAAGATGGTTAGAAGTTTCGTAGATAAAGAAATTATCCCAAATATGCAAGAATGGGATGAACAAGGGGCATTCGATCCAATTATTTGGAAGCGATTAAGTGAGTTAGATCTTATGGGTGTATGTATCCCCGAACAATATGGCGGCAGCGGCATGGATTATAACTCGCTGGCAATTGTCTGTGAAGAACTGGAAAGAGGTGACACAGCCTTTCGGACAGCGGTATCAGTTCATATCGGTTTAAACAGTCTTACCCTTTTACAATGGGGAAGCGAAGAGCAGAAACAAAAATACCTCGTTCCCCAGGCTAAAGGGGAAAAAATCGGGGCCTTTGGGCTAACGGAGCCGGGAGCGGGTTCTGACGTGGCCTCTTTGCAGACAACGGCGGTAAAAGATGGAGATGGCTATATTTTAAATGGATCAAAGACGTGGATTTCCTTGTGTGATGTAGCCGATCATTTTATCGTGTTTGCCTACACGGACAAATCGAAAAAGCATCATGGTATTTCTGCCTTTATCGTGGAGCGGACAATGCCTGGATTTTCATCTAAAGCGATTAAAGGAAAGATGGGGATTCGCTCGGGAAATACAGGCGAGTTATTCTTTGATAACGTAAGAGTTCCAAAGGAAAATTTACTTGGTCAGGAGGGTGAAGGCTTCAAAATTGCGATGGCTGCGCTTGATAATGGCCGCTTCACTGTGGCTGCTGGGGCAGTCGGTCTCATTATGGCAAGCTTGGAGGAAAGCGTTAAGTATTGTCATGAACGGAAAACATTCGGCAAAGAAATTGGCCGCCATCAACTTGTGCAGCAAATGATTGCCAATATGGAGGCCGGATTGCAAATGAGCCGCTTACTGGTATATCGTGTCGGCGAGTTAAAAAACAAAGGGGTGCGTAACACAAGAGAAACGTCACTAGCCAAATGGCAAGCCTGTAATTTTGCCAATAAGGCGGCAGATGATGCGGTGCAAATTCACGGTGCTTATGGATTTTCAAGTGAGTATCCGGTTGAACGCTTCTTAAGAAATTCGAAAGCACCGGTTATTTATGAAGGAACGAGAGAAATTCATACCATTATGCAGGCTGAATATGTACTTGGATATCGTGAAGATAAACCATTAAATAAAATGCTTCCGGCTTGGCCATTTGAGAAAGAAACGATAAAAAATAGTTAAATATATGGGATCAATATCATAGAAATAGAAAGTGTGGGACTTCCCTGATTTTATTGTGGGGAGTCCCCATCACTGAAGGTCCAACAAAGGGGAGAAATATTATGAGCCAAAACCAGGTACAAAGCACTGTTAAAGATGCATTGGTGGAGTTGGATAAACGGCATTTTATCCATCCTACTTCCTCTTTAAAACAGCAGCAGGAATCTGGAGCGCCGTTTATTTTTACAGAAGGCAATGGGGTATATTTAACGGACATTAGCGGTAAAAAAGTGCTGGAAGGTATGTCATCTTTATGGAATGTCAATGTTGGCTACGGCAGAAAGGAATTGGCGGAGGCAGCCCGTGAGCAAATGGAAAAACTGGCATTTACCAACTCTTTTTCATCTTTCAGTAACGAACCAGCAATCCGGCTTGCTGCCAAGATTGCAGAAATTACCCCTGGTGATCTGAATGCCGTATTCTTTACATCCGGTGGGTCCGAATCAAATGACACCGCTTACAAATTAGTTCGCTATTATTGGAAATTAAAAGGTTTTCCACAAAAAACAAAAATCATTTCACGCAGAAAAGGCTATCATGGGGTGAACATCGGGGCAACGAGTGCGACTGGCATTACTCCTTTCCAGGAGATGACATCGTCCTTAGCACCTGATTTTCTTCATGTTGATACGTTTTCTACTGAAGATTTAAAGGAATGCATTGTCAGAGAAGGCGCTGAAAAAATCGCAGCCTTCGTTGCTGAGCCTGTACAAGGTGCCGGCGGAGTCAATATTGCTCCAGACGGTTATTTTCAAGCAGTAAGAAAAATTTGTGATGAAAACAATATCTTATTTATTGCTGATGAGGTGATTACCGGGTTTGGCCGAACTGGCAAACTATTTGCCTGTGAGCATTATAATGTGGTTCCCGATGTTATGCTATTAGCAAAAGGCATAACCAGCGGCTACATTCAGCTTGGTGCTGTTGTATTAACCGAACGAATCCATCAAGAACTGATTGCTCTATCCGACGGTGTCCTGCTGCATGGCTATACTTACAGCGGTCATGCGACAGCCTGTGCAGTTGCGTTAAAAAATATTGAAATTATTGAGAAAGAAAACTTAGTGGAAAATTCTCGGTTGATGGGTGAAGAGCTGTTAAAAGGTTTTAAAAAAATTCAAGAAGAGATTGATATTGTTGGTGAGGTTCGGGCATTAGGGTTAATTGGCGCAGTCGAGATCATTGACCCTGTCACTAAGAAGAGATTCCCGACACCTATTTCACCAAAGGTAAGTACCGAAGCGGCAAAAAGAGGCCTTATTGTGAGAACGGTGGTCTTTGAGGGAATGGATACCGTTGTTTTCTCACCTCCCCTGGTGATTAATAAGCAGGAAATTGAAGAGCTTCTCGCCATTCTTCGCGAATCACTATTAGCTGTTGAAAATAGTTTATAAGATAAAGGTAGGCCCCGCTGCCCTTTTTGACTTAGGGGCCGTTCTCCTTTATTGGTGAAGCGTCTCGTACTGCTTATATAAATCTTTTAATGCGGCAATCAATGCATGACTAGCTTTTCCTAAATAGCCCTTTTTTAATTGTTCAAGGGGAACCTCTATTCCATTACGAAGGCTATGTCCTTTTAAAAGTCTTGTAATAAAATCCCTTCCATGCTCAGTAGCCAGCGTACAGGAAGCATCTACTATTACACCAAAATTTTTATCAATTTCCGCAGTAATCGTCAACGTTTCATATACACTTCTAGCAGCCATCCCCGTCGGCAGCTTTGCATGTCCAGCAATAAAAATGGTATTCATTTAATCACTCTCCCAAAATTAACTTTATTTTTAGAATAATACAAAAGGTTAGAAATGATAAGAAAAAAATTGCAAAGGAGGGTAATTAATGAGTTTTGGAAAATAAAGATAATAGAAGTATCCATTAAAATTATTCAACTTTAGTTTTAATGTTGGAAATCCCCTGTCCAATATTTTTCGATAGGGGATTTTCTTTGCTGAAAAGATACTATTTCGAAAAAGTATGGAAAAATAATAATAATACCCCTGTAGGTAATAAGGTGATAAATATATTATAATAATTCATTTTTATACAAAATGCCAATAAACGGTTTGTTTTTTTGTAATTGTCAAATTAATTTTGAACATTTGGTGACATCTACTGCAAATCGGTGTGTTTTCCAGTTTTTCATATTATTATAGTTATTAAATAAGTGATGTAAATCACACTTTAGGGGATGTAAATTTTATCTATTCAAAGAAAGGGGATATGACAAAATGAAACGCCTTTTTTTAGCGTTTGTTTTTACTATTGTCACTGTGCTTACGGGTTGTGAGCCGCTAAAGGTCCTTGACCCAAAGGGACCGCAAGCCGAAAGGCAAGCCCATGATATTTTAATATCAATTGGAATCATGTCATTTATTGTGATTGTGGTATTTACAATTTTGATTTATGTGTTATTTAAGTATCGTGCTTCCAAGCAAAGTCCGGACTATGAACCGCCGCACATTGAGGGGAATAAATGGGTTGAGGCGCTTTGTGTAGGTATTCCGGTAATCATCGTTACCTACTTTTCATTTGTATCAGTTCAAAGTAACTACATTGTGGAAGCAAAACCAAAAGCATATGAGGATAAGGAACCTTTAGTTATTTATGCTTCCTCCTCTAACTGGAAATGGCATTTTAGTTATCCCGAGGAAGATATTGAGACAGTTAATTATTTGTATATTCCTACAGATCGACCGATTGAGTTTAAGCTTTATTCTTATGGACCGATAACAAGCTTCTGGATTCCTCAGCTTGGTGGTCAAAAATATGCAATGGCTGACATGGTGACGACCTTGCACCTGGCTGCTGATGAACCGGGTGAAATGATCGGCCGGAACGCCAATTTCAGCGGAAAAGGCTTTGCCGAAAACATGTTTAATGTAACAGCCGTACCGGAGAAAGATTTTGATAAATGGGTAAAAGATGTGAAGCAAACAGCAAAACCGCTGACAGAAAAGAAATTTAATGAGTTATTAAAACCCGGCCATCTTGGACAAATGACCTTCACGGGTACTCATTTAGACTTTAAACCTGCTCCGGAACACAATCACAGTGCCTCAGGTAAACCGGTGGATTGTAATGCAGAGGAGCTGCTGCAAAAAAACAATAATCAAAAGTAATAATTGAACGTTTAATGATCGTTATGATAAATATTTTTTCCGAAAGGAGTCAATAAAGAATGGAGTTCTTGGAACGTTTTGCCGTGCCAAATCCAAGTCTGGCAATCTATGCTTCCATGGTGGCAATTGGTCTTACTTTAATTGCCATTATTGCAGGGTTAACCTATTTTAAAAAATGGGGTTATTTATGGCGTGAATGGTTAACCACCGTTGATCATAAAAGAATTGGCATTATGTATTTAATCTCTGCCTTGATTATGTTATTCCGGGGTGGAGTGGACGCGATTATGATGCGTGCTCAGCTGGCTGTACCGGATAATAAGCTGCTCGATGCCCAGCATTACAATGAAATTTTTACCACTCACGGTGTCATCATGCTTATTTTCATGGCCATGCCGTTTATCTTTGCCTTTATGAATTTTCTTGTACCGTTACAAATTGGCGCACGGGATGTCGCCTTTCCAAGACTAAACGCCTTAAGTTTCTGGCTGTTCTTCTTTGGTGCGATGCTGTTTAATATCTCTTTTGTTGTCGGCGGATCACCTGATGCTGGCTGGACTTCTTATTTCCCGCTTGCTGGGAATGAATTCAGTCCGTCAGTTGGGACTAACTATTATATGATTGCAATTCAGATCTCCGGTCTTGGTTCGCTCATGACTGGAATTAACATGATTACAACCATTCTAAAAATGAGAGCACCGGGTATGACCTTAATGAAAATGCCGATGTTTACTTGGGCTACGTTAGTAACAAACCTGATTATCGTGACGGTTTTCCCAGTCTTAACAGTGGCACTTGTCATGGGAACGATGGACAGATTATTTGGAACCAACTTCTTCTCATCGACAAACGGCGGTATGGATATGCTTTGGGCCAATCTGTTCTGGGTTTGGGGGCATCCGGAAGTCTATATCTTAATCCTGCCGGCATTCGGCTTATATAGTGAAATTATTTCAACATTTGCCGGGCGTAACCTTTATGGCTATAAATCAATGGTGGCTTCGATGGTGATTATCTCTGGTCTATCATGTGTAGTTTGGGCACACCACTTCTTTACGATGGGCCAAGGGGCACTAGCGAATAGCTTCTTCTCAATTACAACGATGATGATTTCCGTCCCAACAGGGGTGAAAATCTTTAACTGGTTGTTCACCATGTGGAGAGGAAAAATTCGCTTTACTGTCCCAATGCTGTATTCAATTGGGTTTATTCCATTGTTTGTTCTTGGTGGGGTAACCGGAGTTATGCTGGCAATGTCGGCGGCTGACTATCAATACCATAACACGATGTTCTTAGTTGCCCATTTTCATAACACGATTATTCCGGGGGTAGTGTTTGCGATGCTGGCTGGCCTTACCTTCTATTGGCCAAAAATGTTTGGCTTTATGTTAAATGAACGAATTGGAAAATGGACTTTCTGGCTGCTTACAGTTGGCTTCTGTTTGGCATTTCTTCCAATGTATGTTACCGGTTTGGATGGTCAGGCACGCCGGATGTACACTTACTCGGCAGCAGCTGGTTTCAGCACGTTAAATATGGTTTCATTCGTTGGGGCCATGATTATGGCTGTCGGCTTTGTTTTAATTGTTTACAACGTTTATCATAGTGTCCGGTATGCACCAAGAAATATTGGCGCCGATCCTTGGGATGCTCGCTCACTTGAATGGGCAACACATACTCCGGTGCCGGAATACAACTTTGCCGTGCAGCCGCATGTTGCTTCAAGTCAGGCATTCTGGGATGCCAAGAAAAATGGCCATGTACTGTTCCCTGGAAAAGTAGAAAAAATTCATATGCCCAATAATAGCGGAGTTCCATTTATAATGAGCGCGATCTTCTTCGTTTGGGGATTTTCGATGATCTTCTCACTCTGGATTCCAGCGATTATTTCAACCATTGCGATTTTCGCCTGTATGGCCCATCGGTCATTTGAAAAAGATCATGGCCGCTACATTTCTGTTGCAGAAATTGAAGAAACTGAAACCAAATTGCGAGGTGCTAACTAATGAAAATCGATCACTCGCTGCCATTAGAGTATAGTACAAAACAAAACGGACTGAATATATTTGGCTTCTGGGTTTTCCTTGCTGCTGAAATTATGCTGTTTGCGACTCTTTTTACCTCCTATTTTACGTTGGAGCATCGAGTTGGAGGTGGTCCAAGCGGTACGGAAATTTTTGAAATCACGCCAGTGTTAATGGAAACGCTCATTTTATTAACCAGCAGTTTTACGATTGGACTTGGTGTTCACGCGATGCGGATTGGCAACAAAAAGGCGATGACTGCATTCTTTGTGATTACACTTCTTCTTGGTCTAGGATTCTTAGGCCTGGAAATTGATGAATTTATCACCTATATCCATGAGGGTGCAACACTGCAAACGAGTGCCTTTACAGCAATTTTAATGTTGACATTGGGAACACATGGAGCGCACGTGACCTTTGGATTATTCTGGGGGTCGGCCATTCTCATGCAGTTGAAAAAACGCGGCTTGACGAAAGAAACGGCGAATAAATCATTTATTTTCTCACTTTATTGGCATTTCTTAGATGTTGTTTGGATCTTTATCTTCAGCTTCATCTACTTGAAAGGAATGATGTAAGATGAGCGAATTATTTCCGCGAAAACAAATAATGGGCTTTGTCTTTTCCTTAGTCCTGACAGCAGCAGCCCTGGCAGTCTACTTCTTGGATTTGACATTTGCTCAAGGGATAACTGTGCTGTTAATCACCGCATTTGTGCAGGCTCTCTTGCAGCTTGTTGTGTTCATGCATGCCGGTGAAACAGAAGATAAATGGATCATTTACGGTAAGGTCTATTTTATGATCGGGATTGCCTTGGTAACCATATTTGGGACATTACTTATTTTCCTTTGGGATATGTAGGATAAAGTTAAGAAGGGGGAGCATCTTTTGGGATGCTCTCTATCTTTTTACTAAATACAGTCCGTTTCTTGGTTTAATGGGAGAAATTTCTGTTCCCTTATCTGTATTTTCAACCATTTCCTCGGTGGTGATAAAAAGCATGCCAATAAGAAAGAACATGATCGCTCCCACAATGGTTCCGATACCAATACCGATAATTGGAATTAAACCGCTTCCAATTCCAGAGAAAAATATCATGATACCCATTACTAATGTTATACTGCCGGCCCATTTGGTGGCATGTAATATTTTCATCCGTGAATTCATTAGAACGGCCCCCTTATTATGATTGAAACATTTTATTGATCCTTGTATGAAAAGGAGTGTTATTTAAGACGTCCCTTAGTAAGGTACAGAGGGATGACTTGGCTGCCGCGATCTCTTTTTTCCAGCATTTCCTCTGCGGCGACAAAGAATGCTCCAATCAGAAAAATAAACACGGCCCCCATCATGAAGCCAACACTGATGCCAGTAACATTGTTGTAACCGTTTGCAATTATGCTAAACAAGAAGAGGATAATCCCTGCAGTAAGTAAACTGCCGCCTGAAATCATGACTGCCTGAAACATTTTTGGCTGTTCTAACATTTTTTTAATCCCTCCTTATATACTATTATTCATATTGTTCACAAAATTGTCAAAACTTTGTTCACAAAATTGTCAAAAAATATTAAACTTGTGAATGAACCACCATTCGATTTGACGAGATAATTTCGCATCCCAATCTGTGGCAAGGAAACTAAATTTGATTCAGTATGGAACGGATTTTTATATTAACTACATTTTCCATGGGTACTTATTTAAGATAATTAATGAGGTGAAAAGATGCAAATACACGGTATTAATCATATATTATTTTCAGTTTCTAATTTAGAGGCTTCAATAGAATTTTATCAACAGGTGTTTGATGCAAAGCTGTTAGTCAAGGGGAGAAGTACAGCTTATTTTGATTTACGGGGAATATGGCTTGCTTTAAATGAGGAGAAGGATATTCCCCGAAATGAGATTCACCAGTCGTATACACATATTGCTTTTTCAATAGAGGAAGCAGAATTTGATAATATTTTCCGCAAATTGGTTGAACAGAATGTAAACATTCTTCCAGGTCGGTCAAGAGACGCAAAAGATAAGAAGTCTATTTATTTTATGGATCCTGATGGACATAAGTTCGAATTTCATACAGGAACAGTGCAGGATAGACTGGATTACTATAAAAAGGAAAAATCTCATATGGAATTTTATGAATAAACTTTCTACATCATTATGACTGAGCTATCTTCTGTGGCGATTTTTAAGAAACCTAGATTAGGAGGAAGAACAGTTGAAAAATATTTTAGTTCTTGGCGGCACTCGTTTTTTTGGCCGCAAATTAGTGGAGTTATTACTTGAAAGCGGGCATCATGTTACGGTGGTGACTCGCGGACAATCGGGTAATCCTTTTGGGGGGAAAGTCGAACATCTACTAGTCAATCGCTCAAATAAGGAGGAATTGGCAAAGAGTGTTGAAGGGCGGAGTTTTGATATTGTCTATGACAATATTTGTTATTCTCCTAATGATGCCAAAGCCTTTTGTGAAGTATTCAACGGGAAAATTGGCAAGCTTGTGTTCACGTCGACAATGGCTGTGTATGAAGCGGATGGAAACAAAAAAGTTGAGTCTGACTTTGATCCGTATCATTATGAAATCCGCATGGGCAATAGTTCCGACTTTACATATGGAGAAGGGAAGCGTCAGGCTGAAGCGGTGTTTTACAAATATGCCCAATTTCCTGTTGTAGCTGTTCGCTTCCCGATCGTGATGGGGACCGATGATTATACACGGCGTTTACATTTCCATATTGAAAGGATAGCGAACGAGGACCCCATTGGGTTTTTAAATATGAAGGCAGAAATGTCATTTATTCAGGCTGTGGAAGCAGCAAAATTTTTAGCATGGGCAGGTAGGGCGGAAGTGTCAGGTCCGATTAATGCCACAGCAAACGGAAAAATTTCATTATTTGAACTAATAAAATTAATCGAGACAGCTGTTGGAAAGCAGGCAAGAATTTCTTTAGTTGGCAATGATGAAATTCGCTCTCCCTACGCCATTCCCGTTTCTTGGTATATGTCGAATGATAAAGCCACGAATAGCGGGTTTCAATTTACTAATTTACATGATTGGTTGAAACCGTTAATTGAGAAGATTGCCAGCAACATTGGATAGGGTCATTGGAATTTAAAATGTAATTTTGGGAAAAAGAGCTGACTTTATCGGCTCTTTTTTGGATATTTCCAAGAAGTTTTCTCATTCATTACTTTCGCTTTCATATATATACTAGCCAAAATGAGGTTTGCCAAAAAAATAGGATTTTGGAAAAAAGGAAATATAAATTTATCATCGTTACCCCAAACAGGTAAAGCATCTAATTACGTCGGAGGCCTGATTCTAAAAGGAAGGTTTTAGATATTATGAAGAGAAGTCCTACGTGCCCGAAATCGATGAAAAAGGAGTTGCCCGGTCAAGTAGGGAGGTTCTACATGCCCGAAACCGAAGAAAAAGAAGTCGCCCGGTCAAGTAGAGCGGCTCTACGTGCCCGAAACTGAAGAAAAAGAAGTCGTTTGGTCAAGTAGAGAAACTCTATGTGCCCGAAACCGATGAAGAAAGAGTGGTCCGGTCAAGTAGCAGTACAGCAATTTCTCTAACAATTAAAGCCTCACTGTTTTACATTACGCAAGCCCGTTACTGCCGTGAAATGATGATAGACTTGTTTTTTTCGATAAAATAAAGCTACAATATACTACGTAGTTAAAAAAGATAAATAAAGAAAAAGCAGGGATTAATGATGATTGTAAAAACAGAAGAAGATATAAACGGTTTAAAGGAAATTGGCAGAATTTGTGCGGCAATCCGGGATGAACTGGTTAGAAGAACGGTACCAGGGATTACCACAAAGGAACTGGATACTATCGCTGGTGAGATGTTTGAAAAAGAGGGAGCTATGTCTGCGCCCAAAGCAGAATATGATTTTCCTGGTTATGCATGCATAAGTGTAAATGAAGAAGTAGCCCACGGTATTCCCGGGGATCGTGTGATTCAAGAGGGGGATCTCGTCAATATTGACATTTCCGGTTCCAAAAACGGCTATTTTGCCGATACCGGTATTTCCATTGTGGTTGGCGATGGTGATGAAGTGCTGAAGAATTTATGTCAGGTGGCTAAACTGGCTTTTGAAGCAGGCTTGAAAAAAGCAAAGCCCGGCGCGAGAAAAGTCGGACTTGGAAAGGTAGTATATCAAACGGCACGGCAGCACGGCTTTAACGTCATTACGAATCTAACCGGTCATGGTGTCGGCCGATCGATCCATGAAGCGCCAGAATATGTGTATAATTACTACGAACCCTCTGATCGAGAATTACTTAAGGAAGGAATGGTGATTGCTTTCGAACCATTTATTTCTACTTTCGAAGATGAGGTATTTGAAAAGGGAGACGGATGGACCTATATCACCGAAGAAAGCTTTGTTGCCCAATATGAACATACGATGATTCTGACAAAAGATGGACCGATTATTACTACACTATAATGAATAGCGAGGCAGGATCTAATCATAGGTCCTGCCATTTCTATACCCAATTTGGTTTCCTGAAGCCTGTTCCAGCGCAGCTTTTCTTGCCTGCAAATCTAATTATCTGTATAGTAGTTGTATAAAATAAAATATTCGAAAAATTATTGGTGATGCGAAAGTGAGGCCCCTACATGTTAAAAGCGATTTTCTTTGATTTAGACGATACACTGCTATGGGATCAGAAAAGTGTTAAAGAAGCGTTTCAAGCTACGTGCAAACTGGCCGAGCAGCGCTACGGGATCGATCCCGAGTCCCTCGAAGAAGCGGTTCGTGAAGCAGCAAGACAGCTTTATTCCAGCTATGAATTCTACCCTTTCACCCAAATGATTGGAATCAATCCCTTTGAAGGGTTATGGGGGAATTTTCTGGATGAAAAAGAAGAGTTTAACAGAATGAAAGAAACCGTCCCTGGATATCGGAAGGATGCCTGGACGTTGGGGCTGAAAAAAATGGGCGTGGATGATGCTGATTTTGGTTTTCAATTAGCCGAAAGTTTTCCGGAGAATCGAAAAAAGCTCCCATTTGTATATGAAGATACGTTTAAAACTTTGGATGCTTTAAAAGATCAATACCAGCTTTTACTATTAACAAACGGTTCACCAGACTTGCAAAATACGAAACTAACAATTACACCGGAGCTCGTCCCTTATTTTGACCAAATTGTTATTTCAGGGGATTTTGGCAGGGGCAAACCCGACCCGTCCCTTTTTCAACATGCTTTGCAGCTATTGTCGTTAGAAAAAGACGAAGCCTTAATGGTTGGGGATAATTTGATGACTGATATTCTCGGAGCAAATCGAGCCGGCATCCGCTCGGTTTGGATCAACCGCCATAACAAAGCACGCAATGAAGTGATTCCAACATACGAAATTCATCATCTAAGTGAACTATTTCCGATCCTGGAAAAATTCAAATAGTATATCTAGGGCTTCAAGTTTTGTAACTTTCTAACCTGGAAATGCGACTATAAAGATGAAACCACTATATGGCATTAAAGGGGATTGAAAGAGATGTTAAAGAAAAGAATTGTATCTCTCATGTGTTTGGCCTTGGTGATTGGACTGATGTCAGGGTGCGGTACCAATAGTTATACAAATAAAAATCAAAAGGAAAATCCCGGTACATCGAAAACGGAAACTCCAACTGAAAATAAAAACGAAACCAAATTTGAGGCAACATTGGAAATAAAGCAAGAGAAACAGGATGTGGTCGTAACTTATAAAGTTAGAAATTCAACCGGTACCCTACAAAAACTAAACTTTGCAAGCGGTTTGGAAGCAGATTATATTTTATATGACGGGAACGGTCATGTGCTAAAAAAATATTCCGATGAAGTACTAGCAACCCAGGCATTAAAAGAAGTAAAATTAGACAAAAATCAAGAAATCAGCCGCGTATTTAAAATCCCCGGTCTTGTCAATGGCAGCTATAAAATCGAAGTATTTTTATTGGCCAAAGAAGTAAAGGCTAAAGTAATCAAACAGTTTGATGTAAGGAATTCAATCTATCAGCATGGAGAAGGGAAATTGGTCGGGCTGGCCGATCCGCACACTATAGAGGTTAATATCGACGGAAAAGCAGTCGCTTTTCAATTATCTGACCAGGCCCGTGAACAAATAAAGTTATATAAAGATGGCGATCCCATATCCTTTATTTATATAGAAAATGATAGCGGGCAAAAAGAAATTAAGTGGTTTGAGCACAACAAGATGCAATAGATTTATCCCATAGACGTATCTATGGGATTTTTTACTTCTGTATAATCGATAGTAAATCATCCAATCTATCTATTTTTTAGATAAATATCTATATATTATTGTGATATAATTTTGAAGTTCGATTTTTTATTATGGAGGTTTTACAAAATATGGCGCAAGCAAACAGTTCATTAACAGCAGCCCAGCCAAAGACAAAAAAGACTGTTGTTTATGCTATAATCTTTCTCTTGATAACCATTGCCGGTCTTTCATACGTAAAATGGTATCCATACTTAAATAAAGCAATTTTAGCAGCGAATACTCATTCAATTGGGACATCAATACTAGGTGATAAAGCTGACTTGCCTGCAGTATCATGGGGCAGCGCCTGGTCTTATGCCGTTGCTTATTTCACAGCAGTTTGGAAAGCTGCAGTTTTCGGTATTCTGATCGGTTCATTAGTCCAAGTATTACTGCCAACGAATTGGTTGTTAAAGGTGCTTGGAAAAACTTCCTTTGGCAGCACCGCTGCAGCTGGCTTTGCTTCGCTTCCGGGAATGATGTGCACTTGCTGCGCCGCACCAATTGCAGTCGGCCTACGCAAGAAAAAAGCATCCGTTGGAGCCAGCCTGGCATTTTGGATTGGAAACCCGACGCTTAATCCGGCAACATTAATTTTCATGACCTTTGTGTTATCGTGGAAATTTACTGCACTACGCCTTGTATTTGGGGTTTTGTTAACATTTGGCATCAGCTATTTGGCAAACCGCTTTGCACCAAAGGTAGACTCTATTGAGATTGAAAAAATGATAGAAAACAGCGAACAACAGGATCATCGTTCATTTGCCGCGAGATGGATGAAGAGTATCGGTGATATGATATTATATATTGTTCCAACTTATTTTCTTTCCGTTCTGGTGATGGGGGCAGTGCGTGTCTGGCTATTCCCGCACATCAGCGCGGCTTCTGCCAATAGCCTGCTGGCTGTGATTGGCTTTGCGATTGCCGGCATGCTGTTCGTGATTCCGACAGCTGCTGAAATTCCTATTATTCAAACATTTATGTCCTTTGGTCTTGGCGGTGGACCAGCGGGTGCCTTGTTATTAGCATTGCCTTCTGTCAGCCTGCCATCTTTATTACTTGTAGCAAAATCATTTCCAAAAAAGGTATTATTCTTTGTTGCAGGTGGCGTCATTGTCTTAAGTATTTTTAGCGGCGTGGCAGGCCTGTTCTTTCTATAATTTTTCCAGATAGGAGTCGAAATGATCGGCTCCTTTTTCAATGTTTTAGAATTGTTAAAAAGTAGCAGTTGCCCAATAAAGTGCTTCCTAATTAATAAAAAGCCATAACCTTCCTCGAGTAATATTTCTTTCTAAACTAAAAAGTAGCATCATATGAATAACAATATATTTAAGATGTTTTCGTATTGTAGCGTATTAATGAAATACGAATACTTAAACTCTCTAATTTATATACTGAATTGTCAAAATAGGGAGGTAATGGGGATGGATCATTTAGGCATTTTTTATGAAGAGCATTTTTTAAAAAATTTGGAGATCTATTTTCGCCTTGTAATTAGTGCTCTACTCGGGATGTTTATTGGTTGGGACCGCAGTGCTAAGAATAAGCCTGCAGGATTGAAGACATTTACTTATGTTTCTGTAACTTGTACGTTAATCACGATTGTTTCCATTTATAGTGCCGAGTTTTTTGGCAGTTCAAATATCAATAATCGGATGGACCCCATGCGCCTTACAGCGCAAATTGTATCCGGTTTAGGTTTTTTAGGTGCGGGGTTAATTTTAAAAGACGGATTACGAGTCAAAGGATTAACTTCAGCGGCCATGGTGTTTTTTGCCGGAGGTGTCGGCATCGGAATTGGTGCCGGATTTTACGGAATCGTATTTGCATCCGTATTGATTACGTTTATCTTAGCCAAAATCAGCCTATTCATCGAAGAAAAACATAATGTTACCGAAAAAGAAGAACAACGAAGGATAAAGAGAAATTTAAGATCCTGAAATGTTCTTGCTCATTTCCTAAGAATTATCGACTCATTTGAAGGGGAATAGTGAAAGATATTTAATGGTGTCAGGCACCTAATTTATCATAAATATATTATGTAAACTATGTTATATAAAAAGCGATAAATGAGAAATTTATCGCTTTTTAGTAATTCTCGCTGAATTCATATTCCGACGGTCTGATTCTAAAGCCTTTTGTAAGCTACATCTCATTTAGCATAAAAATTATTGTAAAAGAATTTTTATTCAATGAATAGATTTTTTTAAAATGATCTATTAAATTTTTTTACCTATAATATAGTCAAAAATAAGACTGAAATAATCATAGAATAATTTTTCGATGGGGTGGTAGATACGAATAATTATTTTGAATAATATTCAACAATATCTAAATTATCGAAATAATTTTGAAAATGGGTTGATTTTTATCAATAAGAATAGTAATATTATTATCGTACTATATTAAGTAGGAATTTTCAGATTATTTTAGGAGGAACACTTTTAATGCAAAACAAGTTACCATTTTCACGGTATTTCGTTATAGGAGTGATGTTATTTGCCTTATTTTTTGGGGCAGGAAACTTAATTTTTCCGGCTTCGCTCGGTCAGCAGGCAGGATCAAATGTTTGGTTCGCGGTAGCGGGATTTTTAGTAACGGGAATCGGCCTGCCGTTTCTTGGCATCTTAGCAATGGGCGTGTCAGGTAGTAAAAACTTGCAGGAGCTGGCCAGCAGAGTTCATCCACTTTACGGTGTCTGTTTTACGGCACTTTTATATTTAACTATTGGACCATTTTTTGCAGCTCCAAGGACTGGGGCTGTTGCTTATGATATTGGAATTGCTCCGTTTGTCGGTGAAGGCTTCGGTCAAGTCGGATTATTTATCTTCACCTTACTGTTCTTTATTGTAACGATGTGGTTCTCATTGAACCCGGCTAAGATTGTCGATAATGTTGGGAAAATCTTGTCTCCGGGGATTCTCATCTTACTTTTTATCCTATTGGTGATGGCTTTTGTTAAACCAATCGGAGCGATTGAAGCACCGCAAGCGTCTTATGCACACGGAGCGTTCGTCAAAGGTTTTATGGAAGGATATAACACTATGGACGCTTTGGCGTCGTTAGTATTTGGGATTATCGTCATTAACGCGGTTCGCTCGATGGGGGTAACGTCGTCACGAGGAATTCTGATTACTTCGGCAAAATCCGGCATTATAGCGGTATTGTTCCTCGGCATCATTTATGTCGGTGTTGCCTACTTAGGTGCGGCAAGTACAGGGACGTTTGGCTTGTTTGATACAGGGGGGCCTGTCCTCGAAAAAGCCGCCTCACACTATTTCGGTTCGTTAGGAAGTGTGATGTTATCGATTATTATCATTCTAGCCTGTCTGACGACAAGCATCGGATTAGTCACCGCTTGTGGTGAATATTTCCATACAATATTTCCTAAAATCAGCTATAAAATGTTTGTTTTACTGTTTTCGGGAGTATCATTCGTGATTGCTAATTTTGGCTTGGCAAATATCATTAATTTTTCAATCCCTGTGTTAATGTTCTTATATCCGTTAGCAGTTGCCCTAATGATGCTTACCTTTGTTTCAAAATTATTTTATCATGCGCGTATTGTCTATGTTGCTGCCATCGTCGTTACCTTTTTCATCAGTATCATTGATGGACTGAAAACATTTTGTCAGCTCGTTAAAATTGATTATTTTGGCTGGATGTCATCGGTAATCGGATTTTATCAAAGCGTTCTGCCGTTTTACAACCAAGGATTGGGCTGGTTGGTTCCGGTTCTGGTTACGATTTTGCTAACAGGGTTATTCGTAAGAATCCGAAAATATTATAAAGTTGGATTTAAGAAAAAAACAGAAAGTGCTATTTAAATTTATGTGAACATCTTCACCTTTGGTGGGGATGTTTTTTAAAATCTTCAATACTTAGGAAAATTTTTAAAAAAGAATGAATGATGAGTTACGCGAAATTCTTTAAGTAAAGGCATATTGGTTGAGAATTAGCGCTCTGTTTTACTATAATCAAATTATTGTCGTACAATCCAATCAGAAAAGGTGTGAAAAACTTGAAACTTGTCGCGATCGTAGGTAGTTTAAGAAAGGATTCTTACAATAGGCATTTGGCAGCCACCATTCAGGAACGAAATTTGGATAAATTTGATTTGGAAATTCTTGATCTTCGTGTACTGCCATTTTATAACCAGGATGAGGAAAATAACCCTCCGCAATCAGTAGTTGATTTTAAAAGAAAGGTAAATGAGGCGGATGGGGTCATCATCATAACCCCAGAATATAATTGGTCGATCCCAGGCGTATTGAAAAATGCACTTGATTGGCTTTCCCGTGTTGATAAAGTTCTGATAGGCAAACCGGTCATGACGGCAGGGGCAGCTACCGGGTTAATGGGTACTATTCGGGCTCAGCTTCACATTCGGCAAATTTTAACAGCGATGCAGGTTAAACTGTTTCCGCCAGCAGGGAATGAAATTCTGATTAACCAAGCCAGTATAAAATTTGACCCAGAAAGCGGAAGATTAACAGATGAAGCAACAGTTCAATTTGTCGATGAGGTAATCGACCGCTTTGTTCAATTTGTTGCTGAATAATTTTTTCATACTAATAACGCAAATAAGTTGCATTTAACCGCAATTTATTTGCGTTTTTTTTGTTATCATTTTCCTATAAAGTAAAATCTGAAGGCGTTTAAGTGAGGTGGTATCTATGACCGGGAATAACAATACAGATATCTTTCAAGTAATCGCGGAAGCACGGGTGGTCCCCGTCCTAAGTGACGGCGGGGACATGAAGTGAACGATGTATTACATCCGGAAAACTGTGGGATTGTGGAAAAATCGCTTTCGGACGAGAAGAACCGCAAACCAGTTGGAACAATTCAAAGTGTCACTAGGGATTACTATATAAAAATGGCGGAAGAGGACGAAAAAGCCTACCATCTTTTTCTTCAATTAAAAGACGGTGAAACTCTTAGTACAAATGAGAAGATTTGGCTGGAAACGATTATTCGTTATGTCAGTATTCTCTATGATAATCTTCATTTAATGAATGGCTACTAAAATGCATGAATGAGGGAAATCAACTCATACTAAAAGCAAAAAGGGGTGACTTCTTTGGATAAACGATATAATACCGGCGATGACGCCACCGTTGAGTTGAAAAAGGCACTTAGAAAATCGGAGCCCCGGCAACAGCCTAATATGAGCGATGCCGAAATGAAACTTAAATTTCAAGGAAAGAAAAGCTAAAAGCCGATGGGAATTTTACAACCATGAATGAGGTGAACACTTGAAAGATCAAAGACCAATCGAGTATACCGGAAATGTTCTTGACCAAAGAAAAAATCTTACCGGACCGGATGATGAAGGAAAAAATGGCTATCCAAAACGGCCCAAGCGGGTAACTATCAAACAATCTGATAACAAGGAATAAAAGGCGGCCGTAGCGGCTGCCTTTTCCGCGTATTTATTTATAATATCTTATACGAGCCGAAAGTTTTTAAATTCTAGTTTTTTTGTAGTTTCCAGCTGGATGAGTTCTTCTCCTTCCAATTGGATCTTTTTGGCGAATAATGGCCCGTCATAGACATATGAATGATACTCGCCGGATTCTCCCATCGGGCAGCTTGCCGTTTTCTGGATATCACGTAAAAAAGACTGGTCGATTTGTCTGCCTAGCCAGGATTCATCCAATACATCATCACGGACTCGAATGACAACTGCTTGATAGCCCGATTTGACGTAGTTTCTAAGTGCTTCAAGCGCGGCCTCTTCTTTAGTCCAAAGCGGGTAAAGTGCTACGACTCCTGCAGCCTCGGCAACTTTTTCACCCCACTGGCGATGACCATCCAAATATAAATCTCCATAGGCAATGGCGCTAATGTGATATTGTTGTTTCAAATATTGAATTGCTTCAATAAATTTGTCAGTATAGCTGTCAAAAGTACATTCGATAAAATGGACAGGAATCCCAAGCGCCTCTCCCTGCAAGCGGATCATCTCTGTTCGCTCCCCATGGCCGAAAGTCCGCTCTAATTCCTGCGGTACCGTCGTAACTAGGGAGATTACTTCGTAGCCTTGCTCAATCAAGGTATGTAAGGTCATACAGCCATCTTTTCCACCGCTCCACGATACAACAATTCGTTTGTTCAACAGTCATCATCCTTAAAGTTTATTTATCTGGAATAATCCAAGTCTAACATAATTCATCTGAAAAGTTTATCGCTTCAATCACAACATGAGGCATAGTCAGGAGATGTATTGTGGGGAATATCATTCAAAGGTTGACTACGGTTGTCTCTCATGATCATTAAAATGTATTGATGTTGTGGTGTAATATGGATTATCTGATGATGAATAACCAGACTTATTTTTTAGGAATGTAATGGATGGAGATAAAGGGTGGTTCTGTTGATAATTTCATCATGGAACCTAACCACATCTTTTTTTACAGAATTATAAGGGGTTCATTTTTTAAATACATGATGGCCAATGACCAGTGTAGTCTCTCGAGAATCGAGCCAACGGCTGGTGGCAATCGTGGGGTTATAGAAAAATAGCGAATCTCTCGCAATCTGCCGTTTCTCTTTCAGCGCTTCCCGTACAGCCTTGATAGAAGCTTCATCAGCAGGTTTATTAATTTGGCCGTTTTGAACTGGCTGAAACTGCCGCTTCTGATAGATTACTTCTTTTATTGTGTCAGGAAAAGCCGGGCTTGCTACTCGGTTTAGGACAACGCAGGCGACAGCTATTTTTCCCCTATACGGCTCAGCTTCCGCTTCCGCTCTTACTAATCTGGCAAGTAAATCGATTTCCACCTTCGAATAGCCGACAACCATTTTCGCTTTTTGCTTTGCCGGTTTCAGTTTTTGTTTGATCGTATGGATAGTTTGTCCCTCGTATATCAAATCAAGATTACGAATTTGCGGATTCAGTTCTGCTAATTCCGCTAATGTAAGATGATTTTCCCTGGCAATCTTTGTCATGGTATCCCCGGTTTTCACTGTATAAGCAAATGCTGGTGAAGCAAAGAGAATCGATAATACGATTGTTAGAGTCGCAACTAGTTTTTTCAATTTACTTTCCCTCCTAGCAAATAAATAAGAACTCTTGGATTGTTTCTATTTCTATGAAACCGTTCGCTAGATTAGTATTACAGTTTTGTTACATATAAAGTGAAACTTCCATCAGTGGGGGTTTTCTTCATCCCCCACCTAGATTCCTTGTAGACTTGGACTCTTGAGCTGGGGGTCTTACTGCCCGTTAAGGCGGGAAAAATTGAATTTTTTTAACAGATCGATTCTAGTGAAGGAAATTTGTTAGTGGATTGTGGAATGATGGAAGGTATAAAGGAAGAAAGCAAAAGGGAGCGAGTTTAAAAGCAACTCGCTCCCTAAGGAAGTTTTTTTATTAATAAATCTTATCTCCATTAAAAATGGAATTTTTCACGACAACATAGTCAACCGTCCGAATGTCTTTTAATTTTCTTCCGCCGGCATAAGAGATAGAGGACTGGAGATCCTGTTCCATCTCAATTAAAGTGTCGATTAAACGACCTTTGTATTCCACATACATTTTCTTGCCTTCGACATTTCGGCGCTCACCTTTTTGAAATTCCGAAGCAGAACCAAAGTATTCTTTATAGATTTTTCCATCTTTTTCATACGTTTCACCGGGTGATTCTTCATGCCCGGCGAATAATGAGCCAATCATCACCATCGAAGCTCCGAAGCGAACCGATTTGGCAATATCTCCATGTGTTCGGATTCCGCCGTCAGCAATCACAGGCTTGCTGGCAGCCTTCGCGCACCATCTTAGGGCTGCTAATTGCCAACCGCCGGTACCAAAGCCGGTTTTGATTTTCGTGATACAAACTTTTCCTGGGCCAATTCCGACTTTTGTGGCATCTGCTCCGGCATTTTCTAATTCCCGGACTGCTTCTGGGGTGCCGACGTTTCCGGCTATAACAAAACTGTCTGGCAGGTATTTCTTAATATGCTGAATCATTTCGATGACAGAATTGGAATGTCCATGGGCAATATCGATCGTAATGTATTCCGGCACCAGATTTTCTTTCGCCAGCTGCTGAATGAACTGAAATTCGTCTTCTTTTACACCGACACTGATGGAGGCAATTAACCCCCGTGATTGCATATCTTTGACAAAATCAAGCCGTTTTTCCGGCTGAAAACGATGCATGATATAAAAATAACCATTTTCCGCTAAAAAAGCAGCTATTTTTTCATCGATGATCGTTTGCATATTTGCCGGAACAACCGGCAATTTAAATGTATGCTTACCAAAGGTTACACTGGTATCACATTCTGAGCGACTTTTAACCACGCATTTTGCGGGAATTAGTTGAATATCTTCGTAATCAAATACTGTATCCATATATTACACCCCTAAACACGAATAATGAAACAAATTTTAATAAAAAACGTTCGTACATTTGATAATGTACAATATTTTAACGGATATGTCAAAATTATTTTTTGAAAAAAGTCAGATATATCTGCAACTTTTCGGCGGGGCGTGTTATTTGGAAGATATCCACAAAATGGATTTGGATATTTGCAAAAAAATTACGATAACTTCAATTTTTGGCCAGGGGTGCATTTAGAAATATATCAGCAAAATTGAAGCGGATATCGGCAAAAAATTAAATATATCTGCAATTTTGGGGGAGATATCGGCAAAAAACAAATAGAACTGCAATTTTTGCACAAAATGTTTTGGAATAGAGGTAGGAAGGGGGAATGGCTAAAAAAGTTACCCAAGGAAAGAAATAGCCTCATCCTTGGGTAACTAATGTTTTCTACGCTAAAACCGGCTCCTTCTGAGCGACGATCGTACCTGTTTTTCCGCTTACTGCCTCGTAAGCGTGGTCAAGAGATGTAATAATCGCTTGTCGTTCCTTCTTCGATTCAGCAAATTGTACGGCTGCTTGAACCTTCGGCAGCATGCTTCCAGGAGCAAATTGTCCCTCGTCTATATATTGTTTCGCCTTGCTGACAGAAAGATTCGTTAGATTTTCCTGATTAGGTTTACCAAAATTAATCGCCACATTTTCCACAGCTGTTAAGATTAAAAGGACATCGGCATCGACTAATTCTGCCAATTTTTCCGAGGCAAAGTCTTTATCAATAACCGCTTCGACACCAATAAGCTTGTTATTGTCTTTAGAGACAGGGATCCCGCCGCCGCCGCTGGCAACGACAATATTGTCACTCTCGATCAGATCGATAATGGCCTTCTTTTCAATGATATCCACCGGTTTAGGGGATGGCACGACCCGGCGATAACCGCGTCCGGCATCTTCCTTCATTTTATACCCTTTCGTTTGAACTAAATGATCTGCTTCGTCTTTTGTATAAAAAGAACCGATTGGTTTAGTTGGATTTTGGAAGGCTGGATCATTGGCATCCACTTGAACCTGGGTCACTAACGTTACGACATTCTTGTCAATTCCATTTTCATGAAATACTTCATAAAGGGCATTTTGCAGCCAATAGCCAATCATCCCCTGACTCATCGCACCACAAGTATCGAGCGGCATTGCCGGAAGCTTGTCACTTTGATTCATTTGCTGCTGCAGGACAATATTTCCTACCTGCGGTCCATTTCCGTGAGCAATGATCAGTTTATGTCCTTCTTGAATTAATTTTACCAACTGTTTTGCTGTATTTAAGCAGGCCTGCTTTTGGTCATCGGCAGTGGCACCATTACCAGTTTGGATGGCATTCCCGCCAAGTGCTACAACAATTTTTTTTGCCATTTATTTGTCCTCCTAAGTCGTGATTTGTCCTGTTGCTAACATAATAATGGCGACAAGTGCTAGAATGATGAATATAATCGCCCAGACAAGCTCAAAGGTTTTAAATGTCTTCTGGCCATTTTCCTTTTGGGCGTATCGAAAGACAAAAATACCGATTGCGTACAACAATGAAGTTAACACTAAATAGCTTAGTCCTGCCGCATATAACAGCCAGATTCCATAGATGGATGCAATGATGCCGATTACCATTTGCCCGGTATTTTTTTGCTGGCTGCTGTATTTTACTTGATAGAGCGCAGAGAAAAGATATGGCACTAGTATCGCTGAACTGGCTAATGAATAGGCAAATTGGTATGGTTTATCGGATATTAACAAGGTAAGCAAGAAAATTTGTACTAATACATTGGTAATAATTAACGAATTGACCGGAGCTTTATTTTTATTTTCTTTGGCAAAATACTTTGGTAAGATGCGATCCTTTGCCGCGACATAAGGAAGCTCCGCAGCCAATAATGTCCATCCTAATAAAGCTCCCAATAGGGAAACGATTAACCCTAAATTTACGATTGCGGCTCCCCAAGGTCCGACAACGTCTTTTAATACATAAGCCATGGAAGGGCTCTTTAATTTTGCCAGCTCTGCCTGTGACATAATTCCATAGGATAACAGGGAAATCAATACGTATATAACCAAGGTAGAAAGCAGCCCAATGACCGTTGCTTTTCCGACATCTTTCATATTCTGGGCCCGGCTGGAAAGAACAACTGCCCCCTCAATTCCGATGAATACCCAGAGGGTTACTAACATGGTACTCTTCGTCTGACTCAACACATCGGATAGATTAAAGGCATTTTTACCCCAAAAATCATGAGTGAATGTATCGAGATTAAAGGCAAAGATCGTTATGATGATAAAAAGGATAATTGGAACAAGCTTGCCAATGGTTACCACCAGATTCACCAGTGCTGCCGACTGAACCCCTTGTAAAATCAAAAAATGCATGAGCCAAAGGATGATTGACGCGCCGATAATCGAAGCAATATTTCCTCCGGTAAATACTGGTATGAAATAGCCAATCCCACTAAATAATAACGTCAAAAACGCAATATTGCCGAGCCATGCCGATAACCAATAACCCCAAGCTGAGTTGAACCCCCAATAATTTCCGAAACCTGCTTTGGCATAGCTAAAGACACCACCCTCCAAATCAGGCCGTTTATTAGTTAAATTTTGAAATGATAAGCCTAAGGTGATCATTCCGATCCCGGTGATGATCCAGCCAAGAATGACCGCTCCGGCACTGGCCCCCGAGGCCATATCAGAAGCGATATTAAACGCTCCGCCGCCGATCATTGAACCAATAACCAGGGCAATCAGCGAAACCAATCCAAGTTTTTTTTCATTTTCTGCCAAAGTTTCCACCTTCATTTCTTAAAAGAAGTTAAGCTGCCATCCGTGGTGCCTGTCCTTCTTTTAGCTAATAGGAAGTATAAAATGGTTCCGAATTTTATACTTCCTATGTCGCATAAATTCAACTCCGCCTCATGAACCGTCCTTAAGGAATCGCCAGTCAGCGAGTTTTCATTTATTGTGACGATTTGAAGGTGCCTGACACCATGGAGAATAGTCAGCGTTTTAAGATAGCGTAGCCGCCATTACAGCTTTGATGGTATGCATTCTGTTCTCTGCTTCATCAAACACGACGCTATTTTTCGAACGGAATACTTCATCGGTGACTTCCATTGCATCCAGACCAAATTTTTGGTGAATATCTCGACCTACTTCGGTTTCCAGGTCATGGAAGGCCGGAAGACAATGCATGAATAATGTATGTTCTTTACCAGTCTTAGCCATCATTTGTTTATTAACTTGGTACTTCTTAAGTAAGTTAATCCGCTCTTCGAATTTATCTTCTTCACCCATGGAAACCCAAACATCGGTATAAATGACGTCAACGTCCTTGACCCCGTCTTCAATACTATCCGTAATCGTAATTTTCGCTCCGGTGTCTTTCGCCACACCTTGTGCATATTCGACTAATTCCCCAGCAGGATGCAATTCCTTCGGGGCAACGGCACGGAAGTCCATTCCCATTTTCGCTGAGCCAATCATTAAGGAGTTCCCCATGTTATTTCTGGCGTCGCCGATATAAGCAAATTTAATGCCTTTTAAATATCCGAGCTTTTCTTTTATGGTCATAAAATCAGCTAAAATTTGTGTTGGATGGAATAGATCGGTTAAACCATTCCATACCGGAACCCCGGAATATTTCGCCAAATCCTCAACGGTTTCATGTTTAAAACCGCGAAACTCAATTCCATCAAACATTCTGCCTAAAACGATGGCGGTATCGCGATTGGATTCTTTTTTTCCAAATTGGATATCGCCTTTACCTAGGTATTCTGGATGAGCTCCTAAGTCGATACAAGCAACCGTGAAGGCACAGCGGGTACGGGTTGATGGTTTTTCAAACAACAGGGCAATATTTTTCCCTTTTAACATTTTGTGGGGAACGCCTGCATACTTTAAACGCTTGAATTCAATTGCTTGATTAATGAGAAATTCGATTTCCTCTGGAGTATAATCTTTTAATGTTAAAAAATGTCTGCCTCTTAAGTTAACTGCCATTTTTATGATCCTCCCAAATATGTGATTGCAAGCTGATTAAAGATCTTCACGATATAACGGCATGCTCATACAGCGCGGACCGCCGCGACCGCGGGCTAACTCACTGCTTTGAACCTCGATCACTTCGATACCGTACGAACGCAATAATTCATTGGAAACATAGTTACGGTCATAAGTCACCACAACTCCCGGAGAAATCGCAAGTGTGTTACTTCCGTCGTTCCATTGCTCACGTGCGGAAGCGATGTGATCCCCGCCGCCACAAGGAATGAGGGTGACTTCTTTTAAGTTCAGAACCTCTTGTAACGCTTCAACGATATTGGAACGTTGAGAAATGTTTACCTCTTCGGCACTGTCTCCTCTTTCCAAGATAAAAATATTCATTTCGCCGCCAGGGCCTTGAATTCCCGGATGCACGGTGAACTTATCGTGATCGACCATGGTAAAGACGGTATCTAAATGCATGAATGCCCTTGATTTCGGGATTTCAACTGCCATGACTTTTTGGTAATTGCTGTTTCCTCTAAATAAATTGATCGCTATTTTTTCAATCGCCTGGGCAGTTGTTCTGGCACTGATTCCGATAGCCACGGTGTCATGGCTAATGACTAATTCATCGCCGCCTTCGATCGAATAGGCACCGTCACGGTTAAACCAGAGCGGAATATCGTGTTGGGCAAATCGTGGATGATATTTGATAATATACTGCAAGAATAACGATTCGCGTTTTCGCGCTGAGCGATTCATCCGGTTGACCGACACGCCATTTCCAATAACGGCCGCCGGGTCTCTGGTAAAATAAAGGTTTGGTAATGGATAAAGGTAAAATGGGTCGAAATCCTCAAGCATTTCATGGAGGTGTTTCTTCCCTGTACTGGTTAATTCGTTTTTACGAATTCCATGCATTAATGTAGAAATTAACTGATCTTTTGGAAGACTGATTAAGTATTCCTTTACCATTTCATAGGAGCGGGTCTCCACTAAGTTGCTTTCACGCATAAAATCTTCAATAAGATTCATCCTGACATCGTCATTGATCAACGCTTCTGTCGCCAATGTATCTAAATATACGACCTCCACACCTCTGTTGCGAAGCGTTGTTGCAAAATAATCATGCTCTTTTTGAATCGCCGGTAAGAAAGGAATATCATCAAATAATAATACTTCCAAAAATTCCGGTGTTAAGTTTTCCAACTCTTTGCCGGGTCGTTTCAGCAGAACTGTTTTTAGTTCTCCGATTTCCGATGTAACATTTAATGGATATTTCAATACGTTCAACTCCTTGTACATAAAAGAGAATTTCTATGTTAGATCATGTTCAAGATTTTCTTTTCAAAAATATAGTTCCTTTTTACACACCACCACCCCTAAACTGAAAATTAATTTCTTTTGTATTATTAAAAAGTGGTGTGCAGTTTATTCTCATTCACTTTTTCCAAAAAAAGTTATTTGATGTCATTCAAGCGGGTAATTTTAATTTATAGAAGAAAGAATCAGGGAATTCAAAGGGAAATGATACTCCTGGGAGGTATGGTCACTAGTAGCAGATTTGATTAAGTGATCAAAGAAAGGGGTGTAAGAAAATTTCTTTTCGGTTTTACGATTTCACCCATTTTTTTTCAGAAATCAGACTGGTCATAAAACTAGTTTTCAGAAAAAAAATATAATATAATTTGTCTGTAGAACAATCGGATTTTATCGATGATCCTGAATTAGCCTAATTTTAAATTTTCTCAATTTACTTTGTTTTCACCTGGGGGTTGACTTGTATGAACATTAAACAGAAAAAATATCACGTGTTTCAACGTTTCGGACGGGCTTTTAAGTTCAACTTCATTAAACTGCTTCGTTCGCCAGGTGGTGCAAATAAAGTTGCCTTAGGCTTTGCTCTGGGGTTTGGATTAGAAATGTTGGTTATATCATCCGCTTCGCTTATTTATATTATATTTTTCCCACTTGTCCGCTTGTCCAGAGCTTCATTGTCGGCATCCATCATTGGAAATGTGATTGGCAAATTAACATTTCTTCCGGTCATTTTACTGCCTTTCGCCAGAAAACTAGGGAAAGTTATTTTTCCACTGGAACTATCCCCTGGTCATCATACCGCTTTTTCTGTTCAAAAATTGCTGCACGGTGATTTCCATAGTTTAGTCGGATTACTTCACGGTGGCATCCATGCTCTAGTTGGAATGACGATTTTTGGGATTGTCCTCGGTGTGATTTCTTATTTTATCATCCATTATCTTTATGAGAAAGAACTGGCAAACCGGTTAAAGCGCAGACGTCATAAACGAGAGATTAACTTAAATCGGCAAGTGTCAGGAACCTTGTGAAAGAATCACCAGGTTCCTGACACCTTTTTCTTCAACTTTTATTGAGTAGGGTTTTGGGGTTTGTATTTAAGATGAGCATCGTGCACAGTAAAATAGCTGAGGCGAACCAAATGGCTTTTGTCCCAAAGTGAAGGGTAAACAGGCTGCCGATGAAAGCACCACCAAGAAAGGCCAGAATGATAATGCTGAAATCGATGAATTTGAGCATTCCCTGGCGATCATGGAGGATAATAGCCGTATAGGCGGCTTCTGCCGCTGATCGTAAATTACCAGTAACCATCGCCGAATTATAGGGCCATCTCACCAGCGTGCGAAAGGAAGAAATTTGCACCGATGAAACAAAGGCAATCGTTAATGTTACCACGGTATTTGGTACCTCGGCCGGCCAGGTTCCGACAAATAAAAGGACAATACTTTCCAACAACAGCACTGTCCGAGCAGGAAATGGAAACGTTCGGGTGATATTTGGATGTTTTAATCCTTCTGCAACGACCACTCCGATGACAAACGCAAAAATCGGGGGAATATGCTTTAATCCTTGAGCCCAATGTCCTTGTGCGGTTACCACACCTAATAAGACGAGGTTGCCGGTCTGGGATGTAGCAAACACTCCATCCCGACTAACATACGTGTAAGCATCAAGATATCCCCCAATTAAAGCTAATAATACCCCCAAACCAATGGATTCCGCTGTAATTTGCGGAAGCTTCACCTTCCTGATATTTACTGTTCTTCTCACATAGGGTATCGCGATATTTAGTTTAGACTGATCATGAGTCTTTTCCATGGATCTCTCCCTAAACAAACTGTTAGCAAAAATTACAATCTTTATTTTTCCCGGAGTGACCTTATTTTATTAATGAGTTAATAAGGTCTTTTTTTGTGTAGTCCAATATATTTGCAGCCTTTCACTAACTTTTGAGTTCCCACACGGAAGGGGACGTACGGACCAAAATAAGGGAATGCTGGCGGATAACCGAAAAGCAAAGGGACAATATGGTAGATGGTATGACCCAATTGAACACTATGAGGATGAATCGGTTGATTCCACGGTCCAAACATCGGCGGAGGGTAACCTAAGTACATGGGGCCATTTGTTCCGGTAATAATCGTATGCATCCTATCACCAACTACGTTTTTCACATTGTACGTTCTAGTGAACGAAAAGAGCATGTTTTGTTTAGAACCGTTAGATCCGTCAACGAATTACTCTGTTAAAAGCTAGTGATTAGTTAGAACTTTCTAGTTTTAAAAGCCTTTGTTTAAGTTTTAAAAAAATTTTTAATGAAAGGCTGGTAATCAATTTTTCGTTGTTATATAATTGTATTAATTTATAAAACGTGTTATATAACAAATTTTAAGAAGGAGCAGAAAATATGGTTAAAACAGACTCAATTGCGCGAAGAATTATGGGCTGGAAATTAAATCGCTGGGATCGCTGGTACGACTATGAAAAGGGGATTTTCATACAAGATACTGAATTCCAACCGGAGCAAAACCTTAACCATGCGTTGCAAATTGTGGATCGTTTGGAACAGTTGGGTTATACCTATACGGTTAAAGGGACTTCAAGGGTTTGCTTTAATGAAATTTGCGCAACTGGAGAAAACTTAGCCCAAGCGATCACCAATGCTGCCTATACCATCATCGAACATCATTCCATTCCTGACACGACAAGAATGTGGCAGAAATTATGCTAAAATTGTAATAGATATATTGGGATAATTGTAGTACAATAATAATAATTAAATAGTTATCTAGAGTGGCTGAGAGAACTGGCTCAATGACGTCACAGCAACCTGCAGAACGTAAGGTGCTCCCACCAGCAAAGCAATAGACTGCTTTGGATGATAAAACGGCTTTTACCCCCTTTTGGATCCAATGCAGAAGGGGGTTTTATTTTTTAAAACGGAAGGGGAAAGCGAACGTGAATATTAACGGCTATGCAAGGACCTTAAAGGCGCGGGATTTGAATGTCGAAAAATTTCTGTTGTATGTTGCCGAATGTATTGAGCGGCAGCTAAAGGAATGGGATCAACAGTATGAGGTACTGGTCATGAAACTGCAAGACTATCAACTGATTGTAAAATATGGGGAGCGGGATTATAGTGTAAAACTGTCGGAGGAGGAGGCTTTCTTACTGCAGAAAACGAGCCCATACCGTCTCGACCAAGAGATTTGGAAGGGCTTAGAAAAGCAAGGTCTGGAAATTAAAAAGGGTTTTGGCAATTATATTGAGGCGGTTTTATAGCAGAACAATGTGAAAGATCCATTTTTTAAAAGTTTTGTATTGTCATAGTGTTGTCGAAGTGCTAAGATAATAAAGAAAATTTTCCTTTAATTCTGGTCCAGAGAGGCCAAAAAGGGCGAAAGTAATGATCGTATATATGAAACTGTATGTATGAATGCCCTTTTGTTCCATCGGATCAAAGGGCATTTTATTTTTGCCCGAATTCTTTAAATCATAGTCCTGAGAGGCTTGGAAGGAGACTGACAAAAGTGGATTATCAGAAAAAAACTGTTGTAGCATCAGTAGCAGGGTTAACGTTAGAGGGTATGGACATCATGTTTATTTCCTTTGCGATGTCGATGATCATTGCGGAATTTCATTTGGACATGGCAACGGGCGGTCTAATTTCTTCAATTACGAACTTAGGGATGCTGTTTGGAGGAATTATCTTCGGAATCTTAGCTGATAAATTTGGCAGGGTAAAGGTGTTCACGTATACCGTTTTATTATTTGCCATCGGTACAGCGTTAACCGGATTAGCAACAAATGTAGAGCAAGTTTATATTTTTCGGTTTATTGCCGGCTTGGGAGCGGGCGGCGAATATGGAATCGGGATGACATTGGTTGCCGAAGCATGGCCAAAGAATAAGCAGGGACGGGCCTCTTCTTATGTAAGTATCGGTGCCCAATTCGGGGTGATTCTCGCGGCTCTTTTAAGTGCCATCCTTTTACCGCTATGGGGCTGGAGAGGATTATTCTTCGTCGGAATCGTTCCGGTTATATTCGCCTTCTTTGTCCGGAAAAATTTAAATGAATCACCTGAATGGCTGGCAACTCAAAGAGAAAAACAGCATGTGAAAAAGCAAGGTAGTGTCAAGGAGTTATTTTCCAGCCCAAGAATAGCCTTTACGACCGTCGCCTTAGCGGTGATGGCCACGGTGCAAATTGCCGGCTATAACGGCTTAATGATCTGGCTGCCGTCGATCCTCCAGAAATCACAAGGACTTTCGGTTTCAGGTTCGGCCCTTTGGACGATTAGTACGGCTGTTGGGATGATTGCCGGGATGTTAACATTCGGACAAATTATCGACCGACTGGGAATGAAGAAAGCATTCGGTATCTTCCTTTTTGCTTCAGCCGGGGCGGTATACTTGTACTCCTTTACGACTGGAGCAGCCGGGGTGTTAATTGGCGGAGCGGTCGTCGGATTTTTCTCGAACGGAATGTTTGCCGGCTACGGTGCTTTAATCAGTCATTATTATCCAGTCGAAGTTCGCAGCACCGCGACCAACAGTATTTTCAACTTTGGCCGGGCATTGGGTGGACTATCACCAATTCTGGTAGGATTCATCTTACAACATGCTAACGTTACCGTCGCCATGACCTACCTCGCTATCCTATACTGCATCTCCTTTATCACCATGCTAAGTCTGGGAAAAGGGGAAGTCGAGGAGAAGAATCCTATTAAAACATTAACAGAAGCGATATAAAAGAATCGGTACCAGGCACCATGTGATTTTTCACTTGGTGCCTTCCTCTTTTTATATTTAAAAATGATTAACTCGATATATTTTCCTTGGCCTTCCTTTAGAGGTAGGGGCTTCTTCACCAATGATATCGGCAATGCCATTCTCGACTAACCCTGTTAAAATTCGGCGGGCATTTCTAGGTGTCATTTTAAGCCAATCCGAAATTTGATTAGCAGTGATAGAACCGTTACCCATTCTTTGTTGAACCGATAAAATTTTGTTAAATGTTGTAATAGTTATTCCGCAATGTTTCAGTTTTTCGCTAATTTCCTTATTCTCTGTCCGGTATTGGTAAGTGATTGACTCCTGTTCTTTTAATGGTCCTTCAATCGTTCCGGTGTTATCCACAAGGAAAGCGCTAAACGAATCATAGTTTTGAGCATGATTTAAGGCAAGCCGTGCATTTTCTTCAGCCGCAAGCGCGGTATCACCATAGCCAATTCCAATATTTGCTGAAAAATCGGAAATTAGTGCCAATTCTTCTAACAAAAAACTAATTGGTTGCTTACCTTTTTGTAAAGATCCCCTTGTTGAAAAAATTAAAAATATTCCAGTTCCAATCGAGACAAAGGAACCAGAGATAGTCTCTGCAAAATGTAGAACTGCAGCTTGAATCTTCAAATTTAGACGATGCAAATCATAAGACACCATATTATGGTTATCTTTCTTTTCCATCCCTTGCACTTTTACAAGAATTGCTGCAATCTGTGATTGTTTAAAGTGTATTGTTTCCCATTGTTGAATTGCTGTTGATAATGTTTCTCGGATATTGCTTCTCGTTGGTGTAACCCGATATGTGGGAATATTCTGGGAACATAGCTGTTCAAAGATGGAGCGCAAACAAGTGATGCAAAGTTCTACTTTACCTTCCCGATAAAGTTGTTGATGAAAGGATAAAAGATTTTCAATTGGAGTTTCATTTGTATACTCATGAACGTGGACATGGTTACTAGCAATCCGAAGATCTCGGTAAGTTTCATAAACGTCCCGCTCTGAAAGCATGTCAATGCTAACAGATTCAAGCTGCTTTTTATCATTGTAGCCAATCTCTACTAAAGTCTTTGTTAAACTGGCACCGTCCAATTGCAGGAGAAAAAACGGTTGGTTAATGCCACTTTTTTGAATCTCAATAAACAGGGCGGGTCCTGCAAGAATCCAAAAGTCAACTAGTTGCTGATTTTGTTGAAAAATACTCGCTGCTTGATCTGTATTTTGATAAATAAATGGAACCGGTTGGAGGCGGTCTCGATATTCAACTGCTATTTCAGAAATAAGTTGGACGGTATCTTCTGGTCCAATAATTCCTGCTCTTGGTTTCAAATTTCTCTCCCCCAATTATAGTTTGTTATTTAATTATAACAATAACGATATGAATAAGGAATTAATTTCCTCTCCACTTTTTCAGATAGAAAAAAGAATATTTTCGTGGATATTTTAATGAATTTTTTGAAAATTCTGTTGACACATTTGGGATATATCTGTATATTTTTATTAAAGGAATATATAAAGAATTTTTCCATAATTGAAAGGAGAGGCATTTATCAATGAGTGGAATAAACAAGAACCAGGGGGTTACAACTTTGATTGATGAAACTCAATTCAAGCATGTAATTGGACACTTCACGACTGGTGTATCCGTAATCACTGTAAGGAATAACGGAATTGATTTTGGGATTACTGCTAGTGCTGTTAGTTCTGTTTCTGTTGAACCGCCAATGTTGCTTGTTTGTGTCAATAAAAATACGGGAACATGTCATGCCATTGCAAATGCCAAAACATTTACCGTAAACATCATGAAGGAAACACAAACAGAGTTAGCCCTGAGGTTTGCAAGGGCAAATACAGACAAATTTAGTGAAATTGATTTTACTTGCGGTCATTTAGGGAATCCAGTTTTGGAAGATACATTGGCAACTCTTGAATGTCGAGTGGTAGAAGAAGTGAATGGTGGTACCCATACCGTTTTTTTAGCGGAGGTTCAAACCGCAGAGGCAGCTGATGGAGAACCATTAGTCTACTATCGGGGAAAATTTGGTCAGTTTAACGAGTTTTAATATTTTAGGAGGAATGTGTAATGGGTTTAATGACAGGAAAGCAATACCGTGAATCATTAAATGATGGAAGAGAAGTGTATATTGATGGGGAAAAGGTAAAAAATGTCGCAGACCATCCAGCGTTTAAACCAATTGTTGATGTAAAAGCGAGAATGTATGATATGGCATTTGAAAAGGAGTTAGCTGACAAACTAACTACCACACTGCCGGATGGCGAAGTTGTATCCAGAGCATATAAAGCTCCGGAAAGTAAAGAGGATTTGGCAGCAATACGAAAGCATGTAGAAACAGTATTGGATGACCTCGGAGGGATCGTATACCGAGTAGGGGACGAAACGATCGGTGAAATGTGGTCACTATATGATGCTCAAGATCGATTGAATCAAATTGACCCTACTTATGCTGAAAATATTCGTTATCACGTTGATCGAGTGGCAAGAGAAGATCTCTTTCACGTTTCAGCCAACACCGATCCAAAAGGCGATCGAAGCAAATTATTCAGTGGCAAAGATGGAGGAACCTTGCTTCATGTTGTAGAGGAGAATGATAAAGGAATCGTCGTCAAAGGAGCGAAATTCGAAACAGCTGCTGCCTATGCTCATCAGGCTTTTGTCAAGCCAACCATTTTGGATTGGAATGCTGGGTCAGAAAAAATGGCACCATTTGCCTGTGGTTTTATTTGTGATATGGGCTCACCGGGATTAAAGCACATTTGTCGATCCCCGCTTGGGTTAGGCCAAAACCCGGAGGATTATCCGGTTTCCACGAAATTTGATGAAATTGACACCCTACTTATTTTTGACAACGTTTTAATACCTTGGGAAAATGTTTTATTTCATCGCTCCTTAGAATCAGCCGCGTATATTCGCTCTACTGTTCATCGTTATTCTGCTTATAATTACACCCTAAGAATGCTGCGCAGAGCTGATTATTTAATTGGGATCGCATTATTAAATGTTGAACAAACAGGTTTAAATCAGCTTCAAGCCGTAAAAGAGAAAATTTCCCAGCTCATTAACTACCGTGAAGGGATTAATGCCCATTTAACGGCTGCTGTAACGGAAGCAGAAAGAAGTCCCGGCGGGTTAATGATGCCGAATCAATCCCTTCTTTACACAGGTCGCATGTTTGCCTTGAGAAATTTCCCGGCAATGGCGCATCTAACTAGAGAGCTTGTTGGCGGACAACTGGCGGTTACTCCGGATACTGCGACAATGGCCGATCCGGAAATTAAGCAATATTTTGATCAATATTATGCGGTTGGGGAGTGGACACCTGAGGATCGCGGAAAATTACTTTATTTTGCTAGGGATCTGTTAAATTCTTCTTTTGCAGGCCACTTAACCACCTTTGAATTATTTGCTCAAAGTCCACCTTTTGCCCAGTATGCCGCTGTATTTAATAACTTCGATATGGAACCACAGCGTGAATTAGTGCGCCGCGCTGCTGGACTTAAAAAGAAAGAACCGGTTGTCAGCATCTAAATTGTCCAACGAAAGGAGTTTTTTCTATTGGAAATTCATACACCAGGCAGGTTAAGACTCCCTGCATCGACACTCACAATCGGCGCCCTTGACGGTGTCCACCGGGGGCATCAAGCATTATTGTTAAAAACAAAAGAACGGGCGGCAGAGCTGGGAGTTCCCTTCGTGGTGTATACCTTTGATCCGCCCCCAAAGGTGTTTTTTCAAAAAGGTACTCTGATTACGACACTGGAGGAAAAGCTTAACCGGCTTGAGATGCTTGGCGTAGATCATGTGATTGTTGGGAAATTTAATGAAGCATTTATGCAAAAGACGGTGTCAGACTTTATTGATGAGTTAAAGTTTTTGGACCCGGTTGAAATATGGGAGGGTCCAAATTTCCAATTTGGTAAAGATCGGAAAGGAACGATAGAGGATTTAAAAGGCCACTTTAAGGTTGGAGTTTTAAAGCCATTGAAATGTGAACATGGTGAGTTAATCTCTTCAACCCGTATTCGAATGCTACTACAGCAGGGAAATTATTCATTAGCAAAAAACTTATTGGGAGATATTCGATATATTTCTTTCCTAGAAGGAAAAAATTACGCTGTTTAAAAAAATGTAGCAAAAGGAAGGCAGCAATTAGAACTTCTAATTGTTGCTTCCTGTTTTTTGCAAGTAAAAGTTCCCGATTGGAATTTCGCAAGGCTGGAAATGTATATCTGCAAGAAATAAACCAGAAAGTGAGGGATGGCAGTTTGAAAATAAATTTACATCGTTTATTAGTAGATATAGAGAAGTATGCAGAGTTCGGAAAAAATGAATGTGGGGGAATCACCAGGCCGAGTTTTTCATCAGCTGATCATCAAGTCCGCGAAATGTTTATCAAAGAGTTAGAAGAAATGGGGCTCACTGTAACGATAGACGGTGCAGCCAATATTTGGGCAAAACTGAAAGGTAACGGGAAAAAGAACGGTAGTCTTGTCATTGGCTCTCATCTTGATTCAGTACCAAATGGAGGGAAATATGACGGTTCTCTTGGAGTCCTCATGGCAAAAGAAATTGTAAAAACAATTATTGAAAATAAAGTTAATCTTGATCACGATCTTGAAATTGTCTCTTTTACTGCGGAAGAATCCAATGATTTTAATTTATCCACCTTTGGCAGCCGCTCATTCGTCGGAAAACTTACAGCGGATCAATTAAAAGAATCTCGGGATTCAACAGGAGCTCTTTTGAATGGTGAATTAAAAAAGGTCGGCGGTGGACTGAACCAATTTCCAGCAATGAAGGACATGCAAGCTGAAAAAAAAGCATTTATTGAACTGCATATTGAACAAGGGAAAAGGCTGGAAAGTGCCGATATTTCGATGGCCGTTATTCATAGCGTCGTCGGGACATATCGCAGTTTTATAAAAGTGATTGGCGAACCAAATCATTCCGGTACGACGATGATGGTGAATCGAATAGATGCCCTTACTGCCGCCGCAGAAATGATTCTTGAGGTTGAAAGATATTGCAGGGAGAAAGGGAATGTGGTTGGAACAGTCGGAAAAATAGCGGTAACACCGAATGCAGCCAATATCATTCCGGGAGAGGTCGAATTTGTTTTGGAAATCAGGGCCGAGAAAGAGGAGACGATTGAATTGGCCGTTAACTCCATCCAAGAGGTGTGGGCAGAGATAGCGAAAAAACGAGGCGTCCAACTTCATAAGGAGGTAATTCTTGATCAAAAACCAGTAGTTTTGGACCAAGAATTGGCAGCTATTCTCGAAAATACGGCCAGGCAAATGAATGAACCGTATTTGACTTTGCCTAGTATGGCCGTTCATGACGCCGCTCATATGGCCAGTATCACTAGATCAGTGATGGTTTTTGTTAAAAGTATAGCTGGAAAAAGCCATTGTCCGGAGGAATATAGTGAACCTGCTGACATCGAAAAAGCAGGAAATTTAATCTTACATGGAATCTTCAACTTGGACCGGGCTCTACCCGAAACAAAGGACCAACTCCAAGTAAATAATAAGTAGAATTGCGATTGATTAGTTGAAGGCTGTCCTTAAACGGAGACAGTCTTTTTTGATAATTTCCGGTAGATTTTAGAAAAAAAGAATAAAAAAGTTTAGTTCATAAAATATAGAATTTTTTGAAAATTTAATTGACATTATTACTACAATGATGTTATTTTTTAATTAAAAGAATAAATAAAGACAAAATCCGAAAATAGCAAGATATTATCATTTAGTGTTCAGAGGGAGGTAAATTTATGACTTTAATGACAGGTGAGCAATACCGCGAGTCATTAAATGATGGTAGGGAAGTCTATATTGATGGGGAAAAGGTGAAAAATGTCGCCGAGCACCCATCATTTAAGCCCATTATCGATGTAAAAGCAAGAATGTACGACATGGCTTTTGAAGAAAAATTTAAGCCCGTACTAACGACCACTCTGGTGGATGGTGAGGTGGTTTCCAGAGCATACAAAGCACCAGAAACAAATGACGATCTGGCCGCCATTCGAAAACACGTTGAAACCGTTTTGGATGATCTTGGCGGTGTCGTTTACCGGGTCGGAGACGAAACCATTGGCGAAATGTGGTCTTTATATGATGCTCAAGATAAATTAAACGAAATCGACCCCACCTACGCCAAAAATATTCGCTACCATATTGATCGTGTCGCCAGAGAAGATCTTTTCCATGTTTCCGCAAATACAGATCCAAAAGGGGACAGAAGTAAATTATTCAGCGGGAAAGATGGGGGGACCTTACTTCACGTTGTTGAAGAAAATGATCAAGGCATCGTGGTCAAGGGGGCGAAATTTGAAACAGCAGCTGCCTATGCCCACCAGGCCTTTGTCAAACCAACGATCCTTGACTGGAATGCAGGATCAGAAAAAATGGCTCCATTCGCCTGTGGTTTCATTTGTGACATGGGTTCCCCTGGTTTAAAGCATATTTGCCGTACCTCACTCGGAGCAGATCGTAATTCTACCGATTATCCAATTGCTACAAAATTTGAGGAAATTGACACCCTTCTTATTTTTGATAATGTTTTAATTCCATGGGAAAATGTACTATTTCATCGTTCTTTAGAATCAGCCGCTTACATCCGTTCTACACTTCATCGTTATTCTGCTTTTAATTACACCCTTAGAATGCTTCGCAGAGCCGATTACTTAATCGGAACCGCTCTATTAAATGTTGAACAAACTGGTCTAAATCAACTCCAAGCAGTAAAAGAGAAAGTTTCTCAGCTCATCAATTACCGCGAAGGAATAAACGCTCATTTAACGGCAGCCGTTGCAGAAGCGGAAAGAAGTCCCGGTGGATTAATGATGCCGAATCAATCACTTTTATATACGGGACGCGTATTTGCCCTTGCTAATTTCCCAGCAATGGCTCATTTAACAAGAGAGCTTGTGGGCGGTCAACTGGCAGTAACTCCTGATTCTACTACAATGGCTGATCCGAAAATCAAACAATATTTCGATCAGTATTATTCTGTAGGAGAGTGGACACCTGAGGATCGCGGGAAATTACTTTATTTTGCAAGAGATTTATTGAATTCCTCCTACGCCGGGCACCGGACAACGTTTGAATTATTTGCTCAAAGTCCGCCATTCGCTCAACAAATGGCCGTTTATAACAATTTCGACATGGCCCCACAACGTGAATTAGTGCGCCGTGCAGCAGGGCTCAAGCATAAACACTCATCTATTAAAAGTTTGTAACTTACAAAAAAAGAGTTTGGATCAAGGAGGGTTAAAGGTGAGATTGTCTAAAAAACTACCAATAAAAAAAATATCTCTGTTTATCATTTTGGCTGTTCTTTTAGTCGGGTGTTCGGCTACTAAATCAACATCAGGAGGTGGAAGTTCCTCGTCAAAAGAAGGTAGAACGATCAATATAGGGCTACAAGCACCAATGACGGGGGACAATGCCCAATATGGACAGGATATGAGAAATGGCGTAGAGCTTGCGATTAAAAAGATTAATAGTGAAGGCGGAATCAATGGAAAACAACTAAAACTGATGGTTGGAGACGATAAAGCAACACCATCAGAAGCGGTAGCTGTTGTCAACAAAATGATTATGAATGATGGCGTAAAAGGCATAATTGGAGGATATAATTCCTCCCCTACACTGGCGGCTCAAGATGTTTCGGGACCGGCTAAGGTACTTCATTTAAACATGGGGGCAAGCCCGGATTTGTCCAAGACGGGTAATAAATATCTTTTCCGGGTCATTTTAACGGGTTCTGTTTATGTTCCAGCGGTTTTGAAATATATGGCCGAGGAGAAAAAAGTAAAGAAAATCGCTGCTCTCTTTGAAAATACTGACTATGGAATCACTATGTATGATGCCGCAAAAGAATCAGCAAAAGATCTCGGGGTGGAATTTGTTACAACCGAAAAATATAACCCCGGTGATAAAAACTTTTCCGCACAATTATCAAAGATTAAAACTCTTAATCCAGATGCCATAATGGTAGTTGGCTTATACAATGAGGTGGCCTTAATTGAACAACAAGCAAAACAGGCCGGATTAAAGGTTCAATTCTTCTCACCGGATGATTCAATGTATTCGCAGCAATTAATCACATTGGGCGGGGATGCTGTTGAAAATCATATTTTTGCCTCGATGATTGACTTAAACGCGGGTACGGAAGAAATGAAGGAATTTAAAAAAATAGCGGAAGAAAATAAAATTCCAGCACAAGCAAATACCGCTATTGCTTATGATGCCGCAATGGTTCTTGCTAAGGCATTGGAAGAAGGGAAGGGCGACCCTGAAAAATCTCGCGAATCATTAGCAAATATTGATTATAAAGGAATTACAGGACCGATTAGATTTGATGAAAATGGTGACCGTTCCAATTCTCCGATGATTATGCAAGTACAAAAAGGTGCCTTTGTCGTAATAAAAGAATCGGAATAGGGTGGTAAAGATGTTTTTCGATCAATTAATTAATGGAATTGTCCTTGGCAGTATTTATGCCTTAATGGCAATTGGTTATACAATGGTTTGGAATGTGCTTCGTTTTATTAACTTTGCACATGGTGAGGTATATATGGGAGGGGCATTCGTGTCCCTTTATCTTTTATTATTGGATACCCCAATATGGTTAGCATACCTTGGCGGCGTTCTGGCGGGTGCTCTCTTGGGATATTTGATGGAAAAAGCAGTGTATATGAGGATGCGAAATGCCCCAAAATTAAATTTATTGATTGCCGCCATTGGGATATCTATCTTTCTACAAAATCTAGCTCAATATATTTGGGGGGCAACCCCGGAGAGATTAACATCGCCATTTCTCTATAAAAATATCCAAATAGGCGATATGATGATCAATCAACACTATATTTTTATCATCATCTTAACGATACTTGTCATGATGGTTTTAGAGCTATTCATGAATAGGACAATTATGGGGAAAGCAGTTCAAGCCGCATCACAAAATATCAGTGCAACGCAATTAATGGGGATCAATGCCAATAAGGTGATTTCTGTAACCTTTGCCATTGGCTCTGCAGTTGGGGCACTTGCCGGGATTCTAGTAGGTCCGGTATTTCTGGTTTATCCTACCATGGGAATATTTGCTGGACTAAAGGGATTCACAGCCTCGGTTATGGGGGGCATGGGAAATATACCAGGTGCCATGGTTGCTGGACTGCTGCTGGGAATAATTGAAAGTTTTGCGGCTGGCTTTATTTCCTCCGGCTATCGTGATGCAGTGGCAATGGTTATCCTGTTATTTATCTTGTTAGTCCGTCCTCAGGGTATTTTTGGAAAAATTATTCAACAAAAAGTTTGAAGGAGGAAGAGGGATGGAACAAACGAAAAAATCATATTTTCAAAAAATCATACTTATTATCGTTGGAATCGCCTTATTTCTCCTACCGTTTGCAATTACAAATCCATACATTATGTACATTATTAATCTTATATTAATTTACGCCCTCCTTGCTTTAGGACTGGATTTAATTGTTGGCTATACCGGTCAAGTGTCAGTCGGTCATGGGGCATTTTTTGGAATTGGTGCCTATACAGCAGCGATCGTTGCCAAAAAAGTAGGCTTATCATTTTGGTTAACACTTCCATTTTCGATTGTCATCACGGCCGCTATTGGATTTATCATTGGGTTTATTGGGTTAAAGTTAATCGAGGAATATCTTGTTATGGCTACCCTTGCTTTTGGGACAATCATTTGGCTTGTTTTTCTCAACTGGACAGATTTAACGGGCGGCCCGATGGGGATAGCAGGAATTCCAGCACCGCCAACCATTAAGCTGGGGGGATTTGAATTCCCGTTTCTTCAATATCATGATTATTATCCTCTGCTATTGATTTTTGTGTATCTCGGAATTTTGATTACTAGGCTTTTGATTAGGTCAGGTTTTGGTCGCGCCTGTACCGCGATTCGTGATGATGAATTAGCTGCCCAAGCAATGGGAATCCCCGTATTTAAGACGAAAGTGACGATGTTTACGATTTCTGCTACGTTTTGTGGTGCAGCGGGGGCATTATATGCTCATTTTCTGCATGTTGTCAGTCCCGAAACCTTTACTTTTAGTATGTCTGTCACGATTTTAACGATGGTGATGATCGGCGGACAAGGCTCCATCGCAGGTGCCATTATTGGAGCATCCATTCTGACGATTTCCTCGGAAGCATTACGGGAAACACCAGAACTAAGAATGTTAATCTACGGATTTTTGATAGTCATCATGATCATGTTTTTCCCTAAAGGAATCATGGGATTAATCCAAATAATAAAGAGACGTTTCCTTCAAAAAAATATACTGATTGAGAAATCATCAGTCGAGAAAGAGGGGCTAGGCTATGAGTAGTGAAAAGGGATACGATACAGCCATTTTAACTGTCGAGCGTCTTTCTAAGGCTTTCGGGGGTGTAAAGGCCGTGAATGATTTATCATTTTCCGTTACCCAGAATGCGATACATGCCATAATTGGCCCAAATGGTGCAGGGAAAAGTACATTGTTCAACCTGATTACGGGCGTAATAGCTCCCAACGAAGGGAAAATAAAATTATTTAATCATGACATCACTTCTTTACGACCGGATAAAATTGCTCAGTATGGTGTTTCTAGGACGTTCCAAAATATTCGTCTATTTCCAGATATGACAGTGTTTGAAACCGTTTTAATTGGAACCTACTTATTAACAGGCGGAAAACTTCTGCCAGCATTATTTCGTTCCAATGAATTTCGGAAGAGGGAACGTCAGGCAAAGGACCGAATTAAAGAAATTTTGCAGTTTGTCGGGTTGTGGGATATGCGAAATGAATATGCCGCAAAATTATCCTATGGGAATCAAAGAAGGGTGGAAATAGCTCGAGCTTTAGCAACAAATCCACGTTTATTACTGCTTGATGAGCCTACAGCAGGGATGAATCAGAAAGAAACGAAGGAGTTGATGCAGTTATTTTCACAGGTGAATCAACAGGGGATTACCATTTTAATTATCGCTCATGATATGCACTTAGTGAATACATTGTCGAACCAAATCACAGTTATCAATTTTGGCGAAAAATTGGTTGAAGGGCCTCCAGAAGTGATTCAAAACCATCCAGCAGTAGTTGAAGCATATATGGGGAGGGCTGAAGCCAATGCTTAGAGTACAAAATATAAGTACATATTATGGGCAAATATGTGCTTTAGACAATGTTAGTTTAAAGATAGAGGAGAATGAAGCCGTTTCGGTAATAGGTGCGAATGGCGCGGGAAAAAGTACGCTATTGAAAACGATCATTGGGGAACTGCGGCCCAAAAGTGGAGACATTCTACTAAATGGGCAGTCGATCATTCATGAAAAAACTTTTAAGCTTGTGAGTCGTGGTATGACACTTGTTCCTGAAGGCAGGCATGTATTTCCATTACTTTCTGTTTGGGATAATCTAATCTTAGGCGGCTATACGTTACCTGCAAAAGAGCGGCAACAAAGAGCTGAAGAAGTTACCGAGCCTTTTCCTATTCTTAGGGATCGAAAAAATCAATTAGCGGGATTACTTTCGGGTGGGGAACAGCAAATGCTGGCTATTGCCCGTGCGATGATGACGGCCCCAAAACTATTATTGCTTGATGAACCGTCCATGGGTTTATCGCCGAAACTTGTTCTAGAAGTCTATGATAAAATTACCGAGTTGCATATGCAGGGGACGACAATTTTGTTAGTAGATCAAAATGCGGAGATGGCTATTGATTTTTGCAGCAGGGGATATGTATTAATGGCAGGCCGATTAGCTGGTGCAGGAACGAAAGAAGAGCTGAAGCAAAGCGAGATTGTACAACGATCTTATTTAGGCTAATCTAAGGTAAAAAAATATTTTTTAAAACTTGACAATTTTCAGAATATACATTAAATTACATTTAAGGTATATAAAAGGATTTATTCTTTAAATGACAATAATCTAATTTATAGGGAGGATATTGAAAATGTCAATCCATGGTGAAACGAAAAAAGTAGAGATTCAGAGATTTCGTAAGTTTAAAACGGAGCAGTTTTATCCAAAACATTTAGGGAAGCCGGAACATCATATTGCAAATGAATTTTGCATGGCTGTCCGCGCAGGAAATCGGGTTTTCTTAAGAGGTCAAACCGGATTTGATCTGGATGGTAACTTTCATGGAATTGGCGATGCAGCAGCCCAAGCCGAGGTGGCTTGTACTTGTGTAAAGCAATTACTGGAAGAGGCCGGGGCTTCAGTAAAAGATATTTGCAAAATTACCGTTTATTTATTGCATCGGGAAGATCGTAGCAAAGTATATCCTGTCATTGCTAAGCATTTTAAAGATGTTTATCCATGCAGCACAGGGTTGATCGTAAACGGCTTGGCGATGCCGGAAATGTTAATGGAGATAGATGTAGAAGCGGTTATTAGTGAATAACGATTAGATTTATTGCAGTTAATTATTACTATTTGCATGGTGCATAAATATTTTTTGATTTTGCTTAAGGAGGGTTTTTTATGACATTTTCGGTTGCGGGACGTTGTGCCACAACGGGGGCATTCGGGGTAATTGTTACCTCTAGCAGTCCATCTGTTGGTGCAAGATGCCCATGGGCGAAATCAGGGGTTGGTGCTATCTTAACCCAAAATGTAACAGATTCAAGGTTGGCAACCATTGGCTTTTCAGTGTTAGAAAACGGTTTTGATGCCGAGTCGGCAATTCGCTCAATGAAGGGGGCTTCACCTTATCCGGAATATCGGCAGCTGGCAGTGGTTGATGCAAAAGGTAACTCAGCTGCATTTACCGGTAGTAAAGCATTAGGTGTGCATGGAGAGTTTTGCAATAAAAATGTTGCCAGTATCGGCAATCTTTTAAGTGATCCAACCATTCCTGAAGCTATGGGGAGGGTATTTTTACAATTGGAAGGCCAGCCTTTAGCAGAAAGATTAATCTCGGCAATCGAAAAAGGGTTTCAAATGGGTGGAGAACTTGACCAAGAGCATTCAATCGGGCTTTTAGTCTATAGAGATCAGACTTTTCCATATGTTGACTTAAGAATAGATTATAGTGAACAGCCACTTGAGGATTTAAAGAAACTTTGGCAAATATACGAACCCCAGGCAAATGACTACGAAGCTAGAGCCGTGTACCCTGAAGCAGCCCCTTCCTACGGGGTGAAGGGTGACGAATAAAAGTTGGGAGCCTTTCATATCGAATGTGAGGAGGAAGTGAATGAAAAAGGAAAACAATCATAACGTGGATAAATTACCATCGGTTTGGGTTGCATTAATTCCTATTGTTTTTATGGGTGTATCACTTGCCTTTGGAATTGGTGTTTATGGAGCTGATCCACATGTGCCGCTTTTGCTTAGTACGGTTGTCGCGGTATTAGTTGCTTTAAAACTGGGCCATTCATTTCATTCTATTGAAGAGCAGATTACGAAAACAATTAGTGTTTCGATTAAGGCATTACTTATTTTAGTTATTATTGGGGCGTTTATTGGTTCCTGGGTGGCGGCAGGAATTGTTCCTTCTATGATTTATTACGGAATTGGGATATTGTCACCAACCTATTATTTGTTAACCGCATGTATCATTTCAGTATTTGTGAGCATGGCGGGGAATGCGTGGTTTGCTGCCGGGACAATTGGTGTTGCCTTAATGGGTATCGGCCAGGGATTAGGAATACCATTGCCAATGGTTGCCGGTGCAGTCGTTTCAGGTGTGTATTTCGGCGATAAAATGAGTCCGCTATCAGATGTGACAAACTTTACCTCAGCAGTAGTCGGAATCGACCTTTTTGATCATATCCGAAATCTTATGAATACAACATTACCGACACTCATTATTTCACTTCTTTTGTATACCTTTATTGGCTTTAAATTTCACAGCGATGGGGCAAATTTATCACAGGCTGCGGAAATTCAGAAAATTCTTTCAGACAACTTTGTCATTTCACCTCTGTTATTAATTCCACTCCTAATCATTGTTTTAATTTTTGTGCTAAAAATTCCCGCTATTCCTGGATTATCAATCGGAGTCATCATTGGAGCATTAATTGCCGTATTCGTTCAGCAAGCACCACTAGGTGATATGCTTTCGATTATGAACAATGGATTTACAATTGAAACCGGGAATGAAGTGACAGATGAACTATTAAATCAGGGTGGAATCCAGAGCATGATGTATACGGTTTCACTAATTCTCATTGCGTTATCATTTGGTGCTACCCTTGAAAAGGCAAGAATATTGGAGGCCATTCTTGGTGCGTTACTTAATAGAGTAAAACGAACAGGCAGCTTAATCTCAGCAACTGCTGGTACTTGTATTGCGTCAAATGTTGTTGGCTGTGATCAGTTTATGTCTGTGGTCATACCAGGAAGAATGTATTTGAATGAATATAAGAAACGTGGGTTTCATCCAAAATTATTAGGCCGTACATTGGAGGATTGTGGAACAGTCACAGCCTGCCTGCTTCCATGGACGACCTGTGGGATTTTCATGTACTCAGTGCTGGGAGTTTCCGCACTTGAATATGCTCCATACGCCTTTTTCTGCTATTTAAGTACATTTGTGGCCATCACATATGGATATTTTAATTTTAGGATTAACCGGTTATCTCCGGAGGAACAGGCAGAGATGGGGATTGTAATCGATGGGGCAAAAGAATCCAGCGTACCAACTTCATAGGTATTTAGAAACATATTATCAAGACTGCATCCAGATGGCTGAAATATTTCATTCATATTTTAATTAGGAGGTTTTAAAGAATGGCAAACCCACAAACATTATCACAAATTCAAGAATTAATTGAGATCGATAAGAAGTATTACTTACACCCGACAACGGTACCTAAGCAATTTTTAGAAAAAGGTCCAAAAATTATTTTTCAAGAAGGGAAAGGAATTAGGGTAACGGATGTAAAGGGTGATACGTACATTGATGGCGTTTCCATGCTTTGGAATGTAAACCTAGGTCACGGAAATCAGGAGCTGGCACAAGCAGCCTATAATCAAATGAGCACAATTGCATATAGTTCTTCATTCTATAGTTATTCCAATCCGAATGCAGTCCGTTTGGCTGAGAAGGTTGTTTCCATTGCCCCTGGCGATTTAAGCGCCATTTTCTATACATCCGGCGGCTCTGAATCCAATGATACAGCCTTCAAATTGGCCAGATTCTACTGGAATTTGAAGGGCCGGCCAACGAAAAAGAAAATTATCTCGATTACCCGCAGCTATCATGGAGCTACTGTATCTGCTGGTACGGCTACTGGAATCGATGCCTTCCATAGCTTTGCAGGCTCAAAGGATAGCGATATTTTACATGCACGTGGCCACGTTACTAACTGCGAGCTAGGTGATAAAACTGATCCAAACTATGAAGGCTGTATCCGTGACACGATTGAAAAGGTAGGTGCGGAAAATATTGCTGCGGTCATTTTAGAGCCAGTTCAAGGTGCCGGCGGGGTTCATGTTTCTCCAGATGGTTACTTAAAGGCTGTAAGGGACCTGTGTACAGCAAATGATGTTTTATTAATTGCTGATGAAGTCATTTGTGGTTTTGGTCGTACCGGTAAATGGTTTGGTGTTGAAAATTGGGACGTTGTACCTGATATCATGAGTGTGGCAAAGGGAATCACCAGCGGTTATGCCCAATTAGGCGGAGTATTAGTTAACAAGGAAATCAGAGATACCGTCGTAGAATACGATCAAATCCTTGGACATGGATTCACATACAGTGGTCACCCAACTGCCTGTGCTGTAGCTTTGAAAAACTTGGAAATTATCGAACGTGATCATCTTGTTGAAAACGCCAAAAATATGGAACAGGTTCTGAAAAAAGGCTTTGACTATTTAAGTGATAAACACAAACATTTTGCTAAACCAAGAGCTGTTGGATTGCTGGCTGGTTTTGATTTGCAAGCCGATCCTGATACTGACACAGCTTTTGAACAATCGATTCGGGCTGCAGCATTTGTTGTTGAGCATTGCTTTACCAATAAATTAATCTTAAGGGCGGCTGATTTTGAAGAAGGAAAGAATATTGTTGCGATTGCACCGCCTCTTATTATTAATAAAGAAGAAGTAGAAGAGATTATTAGTATTGTAGATGATGCACTAACTGCATTTGAAAAAACACTTTAATCCCAATAGGGCATGTCAGAGATAATATCCGTTTATCTCTGACATGTTTATTTTTTAGTTAAGGAGTGAGTTTAATTGGTGAATCAAGTTCAAGAATTAAGCAGTAGGGTGATTGAGTTTTTAAAGGGGACAAAAAAGCTTTATATAAATGGGAAGTTTGTGGAATCTGTCTCTTTAAAAACGTTCGACACTTATAACCCGGCAACCGGAGCAGTTTTGGCAAGCGTTTATGAGGCAGGTGTTGAGGATATTAATCAAGCCGTAAAGGCGGCGAAGGATGCGTTCGAAAAAGGACTATGGTCAACAATGCGGCCTGCTGACAGAGGGCATCTTATATATAAATTGGCAAACCTGATTGAAGAACATAAAGAAGAGTTGGCCCAATTGGACTGTCTGGATAATGGGAAGCCAATCAACGAGACGCGTGCAGTCGACGTTCCCGGAACTATCGAGCAATTTCGTTATTTCGCTGGCTGGGCAACAAAGAATATGGGACAAACGATTCCTGTATCTGATTCATTCTTAAATTACACACGCCACGAACCTGTTGGCGTAGTGGGACAAATTATTCCGTTTAATTATCCAATCAATATGCTTTCCTGGAAAGTTGCTCCTGCACTTGCGGCTGGTTGTACCATCGTGTTGAAGCCGGCAGAACAGACGCCGTTATCAGCTATTTATTTTGCTGAACTGGTTGAAAAAGCTGGCTTCCCAGCTGGTGTTGTAAATATTGTACCTGGTTTTGGTGAGATTGCCGGTAATGCATTAGTGGAACACCCGAATGTCGATAAAATTTCGTTTACCGGATCTACAGTGGTTGGTAAAAAAATTATGAAAAAAGCGGCTGACACGATGAAACGCCTAACCCTTGAACTGGGGGGGAAATCACCGAATATTATTCTGCCAGATGCAGATTTAGAAAAAGCAATCCCCGGAGTTTTTAACGGTATCATGTTTAATCAAGGGGAGGTTTGCAGCGCTGGTTCCCGTGTTTATGTACATCGGAGCCAATATGATGAGGTTGTGGCAGGAATGGTGGAGCTGGCGAGACAGGTGAAGCTTGGCAATGGGTTGGATGAAGAAACAACAATGGGACCGCTCGTGTCAAAAAAACAGCAGGAACGTGTTTCTGAATTTATCAATATAGGGGTAAAAGAAGGAGCAAAAATTGCAATCGGAGGTGGAAAATCGGATACAGGGTACTTCATAGAACCGACAATTTTTGTTGATGTTGAAGAGAATATGATCATCGCCAAGGAAGAAATTTTTGGTCCGGTTGTTGTGGTGATGGCGTACGATTCAGTGGAGGAAGTGATAGAACGTGCCAATAACTCTCCATACGGGTTAGGAGCAGGTATCTGGACGGAAAATGTGAAAACGGCTCATAAAGTGGCGAATCAAATCAAATCGGGCAGTGTCTGGATCAATTGTTATGACGCTATTGACCCGGCCTCCCCATTTGGCGGTTATAAACAATCAGGCTTTGGCAGAGACTTAAGCGCCTACGCACTTGAAAGTTATACAGAAGTCAAGAGTATATGGGTTAATTTGGAATAATGGCATCACATCGGCACCATGTGATTTTTCACTTGGTGCCTTTTTCAATGCAGCGGGAAATGCTAAAATAATGGAATCAAGGCTGAAGGAGTTAGTCGCAAAATGAATAAAGTGGAAATTATTGCGCGAAGAATACTAGGTTGGAAATTAAATAGATGGGACCGCTGGTTTGATTATGAAAAAGGAGAATTTATTGCTGTTTCAGATTTTCAACCGGAGCAAAATCTTGACCACGCACTGCGGATTGTGGCGAGAATGAAGGAACTAGGGTTTACCTATACAACAGATGGCCGAACGACGGCATGCTTTGGGGATGTTTGCGAGACGGGCGAGACTTTGGCAGAAGCCATTACTAATGCCGCTTTTTCGATTGCCGATAATCGCTCGGTTCCTGATGAGTGGTTGTAAATATTTTCTGAATTGCCTAGCTTGATTGAAAAAGTAAGATTATAGTTGTAGTAGATTTTGATTCATCAGGGGGAAGCAGAATGGGTATTTTTCGCAGTATGAAAGAAAAAATCGTTGATTTAAAGGATGAAGCCGAATATAAAATGTACGAATGGGGAGTGGACGAAAAACTTAGTTCGATTAAAAGCAAAGTGGCCGACAAAGTGGAAGACATCAAACTCGATGCGGAAATTTTTGTCGATGATGTTAAAGATAAAGTTGGCGATATAAAAGAGGATGTTAAATATAAACTTGACGATTTCAAGCTTGATGCGGAAATTTTTATTGATGACATGAAGGTGAAAGTGGCACCGAAACCCAAACTTCCCGAGGAAGAAAAATACGTTATCCTCGAAGATATGGATGAGGTTGTCAAAATTAATTACACAAAAATTTTGATTCATCTTGGCTACGCTGACGGAGAATTGGACCAGAAGGAATTAGTGGAACTGTATTCTTTAATGGGACAGTTAAATTTTAATGTCCAGCAGCGGATGGTCATCCGTGAATACATGACGCAGGTGGATGAAGAGCTTGAAGCGTTACTTTCAGCAATGGATGAAAAAGCTCCCGGAGGATCTGAAGAGGTTCTGCATTTGTCTTTAATAAAAAACTGCATTCGCCTCGCAAAGGTAACCACGAATAGGCTGAACGAAGTTCAATTAGCTTTTATTAAACAGATTGCCCAAAAATATCAAATAGGCGATGACAAAATCCTCTTTTTAGAAGAAGCATGTGAGATGGATGAGAAAATCTTAAACGGCCAGATTAGTGATAATGATATCATAAAAAATGCCAAAGCGATGGCAGCGAAAGCAGGTGCCGTGGGCGTCCCGATGGCGGCGGTTTACCTAAGCGGAACGGCAGGGTTGAGTGCGGCTGGCATCACCTCTGGTCTTGCAGGCCTGGGGTTAGGCGGAGTTCTAGGCTTAAGCTCGATGGTTACCGGCATCGGAGTAGTAGTTCTGCTTGGTGTCGGTGCCTATAAAACTGTCAAATGGGCAACCAATAATGGTCAGCGGGAAATCGCCAATAAGCGCGAATTTTTAATCAAACAAGTGATTATGAACAGCCAAAACACGATTAATTATCTTATCGAGGATATTAACTATTTTACAACTCAAGTATTGGAGATAGCCGAAGAAGCAGAAATGAACAGACAGCGATTAGCTAAAGTAGTACGGGAAATCAGGGTTTTGAAAGATGCCCTATCGACATTACGCAGCCGCGAATTGCAGCTGCAAGAGGGGATTCAGTATGAAGAAGCCTGAGATGGAGCGGGCCTTACTCGCACAGCACCACCAATTACAGCAAGTAAATAGCAGGCTTTCAGAGCTATCGACGATCACCACTAAAATCAAAGCAGATGACGCTTCCGTTTCAGCTGAATTGGACGCTCTTGATGAAGAACTAGCGGAAATGTTCAAAACCCTTGGGCTGGAACGTGATCACATCTATCCAGCACAAACAGAAGACGACTTGTCAACCTGGGAGGGAGTTGGAGAGTTAGAACCAACCGGAGCTGAAAGCTTTTACAAGCGATATCACCAGCTTCAGCCGCTCCCAGTCTTGGAAATTGCTAATGACCAAGAATACATAACAGCTGTTGATGAATATTTACGACAACATCATCTCGATACCTCAAAAGATCCGCTGCTGGAGATTCTTGGAGTCGAGCAGGCGCGAGCTGTATTGAAACAGTATGATGATAAGTTTGGCAAACTCTCATGGACGGAGTGGGATTACGGAGTGGTCGCCCTATCGGCTTTGTTGGCAATACTCGTAGATTTTTTCATTGTCAGAATTCCCTGGGATATGAATTTCAAGGGCCAGGAATATAAAGGAAGCCCAGTGACAAAATTTTTAAATAAACAAAGTGACATGATTATGGGAAAAGCTCCATCGGCCGGTAGTAATGGAAGAAGCGGTCGGCGGCCGAATCAGTTTGATGAGACGAAGGACAATGGCTTCTATCAATGGCTTCGGGAAATGCAAAAGAAACTTGAGGAATATGCCAAGGTCCCTTATGATATCAGCCATAATGATAAAGGGAAGGGAATAAACATTGATGGATTAAGACCGAGTCTCCACCGATTGATGAGTCCAGGGCATGACCCGATCCTTGGTTTTGTCTTCGGGGTCATCGATATTTTGCGGGGAACGATGACAACGATTGACAAAAATGGTGTTTTCCATATGTTGAAAACGGGCGATGGCAGCGGGAACGTTTTGGAGGCGATTTTGCAGGTGTTTGCCCATACGTTATCGGATATTCCCACTTCTTCTGGTGTTCAGCCGCCTTTTTTTACAATGTTACAGAGCATCAAGAAGGAATCACCATTTACTCTCAAAGAAAACGGCGAACAGGTTACATACCCACATTTAGCGCGGTTTATGTATTCTAATGGCTATGATTTGCGCCATTTTGCGACGATGAGTCTCGTCCCGGCAACGGTTGAGATTGTGATTCGTTTATATTACAATATCGCGAATTTTGATTTTTTATTTGTGAAAAACATGAGCACAGCACATAAAGGCAAGCTTTCCTCGATGCTGACACTGGCTCACAGCTTGACAATGGGTGGTAACATTGTGAAGCTGTGGAGCTATGGCTGGAATCCGCTTGCTTTCAATTGGGCGGAATTACTGGCATTGTTGAGCTCGTTTATTACTTTTTTGAAAAAACAAAAGAAACGGCAGCACGAAATCGACGCGTACTTACTGGAAAGCTGGGAAACCTTGTACAAGCAGACTCGATAAAAGTAAAATTCGCCTAAAAACGGGTCAGTAGCTCCATTCAGCCAACGGAAATTATGAATTTTTTGTGTGCATATACAAAATGTGAAAGTGCTAACATTTCCTTTTCTTAACTGACGTTATAATAAGCTTGTTCCAATAAGAGATATAAAGGGAGGAAAGAAAATGAAGGCACACAGGATGAAAAGAGCAATAGCTGCAGTTGCCAGTACGGCCTTATTAGTTGGAGGCTTTGCATTTCCTGCGAGCGCTTGTACATCGGTTTTTGCCGGAAAAAAGGCGACCGCAGATGGCTCTGTCTTGGTTGCGCGCAATGAGGATGTATCAAGCGCATGGTCAAAACATGTCAAGGTATTCCCTCGAAAAACGCACAAAAAGGGAGAAAAACAAAAATTTGTCACGGGTTTAACGGTCACGCAACCATCAGTTTCTTACAAATATATTGCGGTACCAGACTGGGATCCTTCAGAAGGGCCTTTCGAGGAAGCAGGAATTAATGAATACGGCGTTGCGGTTTCGGCTACAAATAGTGCGTACGCCAATGAAAAAGCAGAAAAAGCCGATCCATTTATTGCGAAAGGTGTGACTGAATCGGTCATTCCGTCATTGATTTTACCACGTGTAAAAACAGCCCGTGACGGTGCCAAATTACTTGGTCAGTACATTGAAAAATATGGTTCTGCCGAAGCCAACGGACTGGCCATTGCCGATAAAAATGAAATCTGGTATTTTGAAGTGGCCACAGGCCATCAATGGGTGGCTGAAAGAGTGCCTGACACTAAATATCTCATTGTGGCCAATGGATTAAGAATTGATAATTACAATCAAAACGATACGAAAAACTTCATGGGATCGAAAACAGTTATTTCTTACGCGGTTGGAAAAGGTCTAATTACCAACTATAGTAAAGATAAACCATTTGACTTTGCCGGAACTTATGGAGAAGTTGGCCAAAAATACAATTCCCGCAGAGAATGGTGGGGAGAAAGAACCTTTACTCCGTCGATTACGCAAAATGCTGAATTACAACGTTATCCATTATTTATGACGCCAGATAAGAAAATTACGCCAAAACAAGTCATGAAATTTTTGGGATCTCACTATGAAGGGACTCCGTATGATCCATCTACCCCAACTGGTAAAGATGAACGGGCTGTAGGTGTTGACCGGACAGTGGAATCTCATGTGATTCAATTGAGAGCGAATAAAATTAACAATGTGATGTGGCTTAGCTTAGCTAATCCGGAATACAGTGTTTATTTGCCATTTTATGCAGCAATTCTGGACACTCCTACTGCTTATAAGCATGGCAACGACATTTTTAGCACTGATTCAGCTTACTGGGCTTTCCGAGCTCCTGCAGCTTTAGCCGCAACAGACCCTGCTAATCTTGGTGTTGGCGTGAAAAACTATTGGGGCAAATACGAAGATAAATTATTGGCCAAACAGCCTTCAGTTGAAAAAGAAGCTTTGAACTTATATAAAAAGGATCCGAAAAAAGCGATTGATTATTTAAATAAATATAGTAATAAAACAGCTGAAGATGCCTACTCAAAATCTAAAACCCTACGAAATGAATTAATTACGAAGATTGCCAGTCATTCAAAAGGTGTCTTCAATCCAGATCTATAAAATAAAATTGGCAAGTGCTAAAAGCGCTTGCCAATTTTTGGTGAATAACAACACCAGTGCCAGGCACCATGTGAAAACATGGTGCCTGGCACTTTTTAAAAAGGGAAAAGCAAGTGCTAAAGAATGGTGCGCAAATTGACAAGCTTTTTTGGCAGCAGGACGCATGACGGTGTATACTAGGGGAGACATCATTTTTTTACATAGGTGGAGGAAAAACGGCATGGAATATACAACAAAGGCAATATTTTTAGATATGGATGGTACGATTTTAAACCATCAAAATAGAGTAAGTGTTCGTACGAAAGAGATCATTGATAAACTAAGGGAAAAAGGAATACTAGTCTTTATTGCGACTGGAAGAGCATATGAAGAAATTGAAGGATTGGTTCCACCTGGTTTTCAAGTAGATGGGGTTGTGGCTTCAAACGGAATGGCCGGTTACGTTGGCGAGAAAATCGTTTTTAAACATACCCTGCCGCTTAATCTCGTTGAAAAAGTGGTTCAAATGGCGGAAGAACATAAAGTGTACTATGAACTTTTTCCATACGGAGCCCCTCGCATTGCCCTAAAACAGGATCAAGCATTTATGGAAGCTGAGATTGAGGATCCGAAGCCGGAAAGCGTCGGGATTAATGAATGGCTTGAGCGAAAGAAAGCAATTACAGAAGGAATTGACTGGAAGGACGATATTACAGGAAAGGAATTCTCCAAATTTTACTTTTTTGCTCGAACAAAAGATCATATTAATAGCTGGAAAAAAGAACTGGAGCAATTGCAAAAAGAAATCGAATTTACGATGTCAGTATCATCAGAGCACAATGCTGAGGTGATGGTAGCGAACGTAGATAAAGCAACAGGGGTTCAACAGATGTTAAAACACTTTGGTTTATCTATTAATGATGCGTTGGCTATTGGTGATAGTGACAATGATTTGCCAATGCTGAAGCTGGTCCATCAAGCAGTTGCGATGAAAAATGCAACAGACCGGGTGAAAAAAATTACCGATGAAGTGACGAATTTCACTTGCGACGAAGACGGAGTTTACTATTACTTGAAGGAGAAATTCTTGGTTTAATTAATTATGCTGCAACATGTATCTTAGCTAATAGGATGGGCAAAAAAAGGATACGAGAATCTTGTGATTCTGTATCCTTTTTTGGGGATTTCATCGTAAGGACGTGGCAGACTTTTCAGAGGTTCTATGTAATTTTAAAAAAATTATCGGTTTACTTCTGTATGCTGATATCCGTTTTGGGTGGCATATACTTCATACCATTGATATGTCGGGGCTTTGAACCACTCGTATTTCGGCAAATATACTAAATATCTGACATTGCCATCAATGTCGACCATCGATTTAAAAATCTTAAAGGCGCCAATGCCGAACGTTTGCTCCAAGTATCCTTCCATTCCACCTTTGACGGTATTTTTTGCCTCTTCTTTTTCTAACTTATATTGCTCGATCAGCCCTTCAAAGAACATACTGAATAAAACAAGATTAATAGCAATGAGAACAAATACCAATATTTTAAGCATGATCTTACCTCCTCCTTTAAAAAACTTTTGAGGATCTTCCCCCTGAGGTTAATTGATTTAAAAACGACTCAATAAGTCCCCGCGAAGGCCTCTTCCTTACTGATAAATTGTACCTTCGATGATTAAGCGAAGGTGTGATGAAAATTACAGGATCGATTGAGGGACGAAATTGTAAAAAAATATTCAAATTTAATAAAACCTACAGTTTGAATATTAAAAAGCTTTAAACTAGTTTGTGTGGCAATCGCCGCAGGGTTTTCCGGTCACAGTTTTAAATTTAGCAGTGCGGTGGGCGAAGCTTTATGCAACCTAATTATTTCTGGAAAAAATGATGTCGATATTTCGCAGTTTTCCATTAAGCGTTTTGAAAAAAACTAAAGTCGCAATTTGTTTAAAACTGATGGCTTAAATCAAATTCTGAATTGGAAAAATCAATCATAAAATAAACCAAAAAGTTGGTCAAGGTGATTGTTATTTTTTCGAAATTTATTGCGACGATTGTTGGGAGTATGTTATTGGCCGTTGGGATTAATGCTTTTTTAGTACCACATCATTTAATCGATGGTGGAATTATTGGGATAGCGCTCATTCTTCATTATTACTTTCATGTTCAGACAGGGATGACGATGCTTTTTTTAAGCCTGCCGATTTGCCTGCTGGCCGCTTATTATGAAAAAGCCTATTTTTTAAATAGTTTGGAAGGTTTATTGGTTTCTTCTTTATTTATTGATTTGTTCTCACCGATTCGCTCGCAATTTCATGCAACAACTCTTGAAAGTGCTTTGTTAGGCGGGATCATTATTGGGATCGGAGTGGCTCTTATGCTTAAATACGAGACAAGCACCGGTGGAACGGATTTATTGGCAAGAGTGATTTCCAAAACAACTTCCATTAACATCGCCATCATCATAATATTACTTGATGGGCTCATCGTTATGGCCGGATTTGCCTTATTTGATCTGAAAAGCTTTCTGTGTTCCTGTCTGGCTATTGTTATAGTCGCGTTTATCACATCTTCCATCGTAAAAAACGAAGGATAAAGGGGAGAAGACATAACTAAAAGTGAAACTCCCGTAGATTGGGAGTTTTTCCATGTGTTAAGGTGATTTTTTTGTATTTTAATTCATACTTTACATATAGGAATTATAAGTATAAAATAGAAATAAGTTAAGAAACTAAAAAATCATCAGTTGTCGGGAATCGGACGCTAATGTTAAGTTAAATGCAAGGAGTGTTTTTCATGAAAGGTAACGTTGAAAAAAAGAGACAAAAACTAATCAATAAACTTATTTTTTTTAACGTGTTTACAAAAGAAGATAAGCGGCTAAACGAATTGTCCCTTTCAAAATTGGAATATGAATATAGAAGATTTAAATCACAAAATCATCCGCATGGTGAGTTTGGCTCTATTCAGTGGATTTAACATAAAAAAAAATATTCAGCTGTAGAATAGAAAACAATGCTTGCTTTAATCCGTATGGTGTTACCGCACCAGCGGTTTTTTATTTTCAATATCTAAATGAAAACCTAGGAAAGCATTCATTGCAAAGAAAGGGATAGAACATTGCGGTTCTATCCTCTATTTGTAGTGCCATTTTGTGAAGTATACGGAACGTCATGAATTTGTAGGGAACTTTTTTGGAAAAAGTTCATTTACCTCTTGATAATCATATCAAATTAGATTAATATCTAATTTGATATTAATCTAAGTAGGTGGTTCAAAAAATGCAATTAAACAAAATGGTTGAATTTCATAAGGCACTGGGGGACCTAACTCGAATTCGTATTATTGCGCTGTTGAAGCAGGGTCCATTGCATGGCCAAGCAATGGCCGGAAAGCTGGGACTGAAACCGCCAACGATCACTCATCACATCGCAAAACTGAGGGAAGTCGGACTGATAAAGGAACGACGTGACAAAAACACCATCTATTTTTCGCTGAATATAAAAGCATTGGAGATGGGCGCGAAGGCGATTTTAAACATTGGAATGGGGGGAGAAAACAATATGGAAATGGTAGTGACAGCAGAGGAACGCAATGCAATTATTCAGAATTTCTTTACAAAAGATGGAAAATTGAAGAACTTCCCGGCGCAGCGCAAGAAAAAGCTCGTGGTGCTTGAGCATATGATTAATGGATTGGAAATGGGAAAAGTGTATCCGGAAAAAGAAATCAACGAATATTTAAAGCAATTTCATGAGGATTATGCTACATTACGCCGCGAACTGATTATGTGCCAATTTATGTATCGGGAAAATAACCAATATGAGTTAAATCCGGTTGAGTTGTGGTGGCTGCGTTAACAGAGAAATTTTTTTTGAAAACAAATTAGATAAGTATCAAATTAGATATTTATAAAAGAAGGTGATGAAATTTACTGCGTCTTTTGTAAAACAAGAAAAATATTATTGTAGGTTATTTCTGGTAGGGGTAGTGAATGGGATTGGGGACCGGTTTAGTTCTGTCGCGGTTCTTGCTCTCATTTTAGAGTTAACTGGTTCCGGTCTAGCTGTCGGTGTGACCTTAGCCATTCGGCTCTGCCTTATCTCATTTTTGCACCAATCGGAGGGAGACTGGCAGACCGTTTTTCACGAAAAAACATCTTGGTAACAACTGATCTCGTACGGATTGTGTTTGCCTTATCCTTTCTAATGGTTCATGGTAAAGAGGACCTTTGGATCGTCTACGTAAGTACCTTTATGTTAGCCGCAGGGGAGGCCATTTATAGCCCTACGAGAAAATCGGCCATCCCACAGCTGGTTTATAAAGAGAATCGTATTATTGAGCCGAACCCATTTTGTCGCTGTTGCATTTATCCTGTTTTGCGCTGCCGCATGTATGTCGGGGATTGGCAATACTTGTTTTGATACGGTGCTGATGAAGGAAATTCCCGAGGAACATCATGGAACCATGTTTGGATTATTGGCCTCCATCAGTAACCCTTTATTGGGGCTTTCGATGCTATTATCCGGCTTCGCTTTAGAATACATGACACCACGATCCTTAGGTTTAATTGGCGGGGGCGCTTATATGTTCGTTGCCCTTTTCCTAATGGCCATTCTTTCGGTAAAAAAGATTGGTGCAAGGGATGCAGTTTAAGTAGTGAAAATAATACAAAAATCCATGCACATTTTTTAAAGTCCTTCATATAGTAACTTCTGTGTGGGAAAAATGTATGAGAGGAAGTAAGAACAATGAGCAATGTTAAATTACAAACATCCAAACAAAATGAATGCAAAGACGGGAAAAACGGATACAATATCATTGAATTCAATGTATCTGACCCCGCGGAAAGTTTATTTGCGGTTGTCACTCCGGTTAAAAAACATTAAAAGCCAAAAAAACTATCTTTTTGTGTTAGTGCATGGAAAGATAGTTTTTTTATTTCTATAACCATTTGTCAAGTTTTCTAAGCAAGTGAAATATATCACCATCCGCTTGTTTTATTCGTTTTAAAATAAGTAAAGAGGTGATGGATATGGAAAAGAATTGGTCAATCGCACTTGAACATAATGAATATGAAACGGACCGTTCATTAGTGATAAACGACGCAATCGATGCCGTAAAACAGACAGCAAACGGTTGCTATGTAAACATTGTAACTCCTGCTGCCTTTGGAAATCCTGATGATTATTTAACTGAAGAGCTGAAGCAAGCTTTCGGAAACGAAATTGATGTAAAATTTATCGATCAATGTGGCTGTGGAGGATATGTGTTAAGAGTATGGAAAAACAACTAGATTTAAAGGTTTTTACTAACGATCAAAAACTCCAAGTCATTTTAGCAAAGTGTCAGGCACCGTTATTATGGTTGGTGCCTGACTTTTTTAGTATTCTCCTTAAAATAACTGCATCTGTTCCATTTTGTTTTTTTAACAGAACCATTGCACATTAATTAATAATGTTTCAAACATTTGATTAACGGCGTGCCTGGAATCTTTTTGCAATGTTCAAGTAGAATTTGCCCAACCTCTTCTTTGAATACCGAGAGTCAACAATTTCCAACCTTCTTTAGACCTGTATTTTTATGTTTTTTTCGAAGAGAATTTACCTTTTTTTGTAAATTTTATTTTTTTGAAACCTTTTAAACCTTCATTAAGTATATAATAAGGATATCAAAAGGGGGATAATTTTTTATGAAAAAATTTGCTATCAGTTTACTTTCGTTTTTGCTCTTATTCAGTTTAGCTGCCTGCAGCCAGAAAGCAGATCCAGTCGATTCAAAAACGAAAGAGAAAGAAAGCTTAACACTTGAAGAAGTATTTACAAAAACAACTACTGCATCCAAAAGTTTGAAAAGTGTCCATTCAGATATGGAACTTAAGCAAACTATGAGTGTGCCAGATCAACAATCACCAATGGACATTCAGTCAACAATATCTGTTGATATGGTATTAAATCCAATGGCGATGCATCAAAATATGAAAATGAATGTTACCGGCGGAGATGATTCTATTGAGAACCAAGCGATGAATACAGAGTCATATTTAGCAAAAGAAGGTTTCTTCTTTAAGGATCCGACTTCAAAACAATGGATGCAAATGCCTGGAGAGCTTTCCAAGCAAGTTTTACAAATGCCCCAGCAGCAAGCCAACCCGGTAGAGCAACTTAAACAATTACAGCAATTCGTCGATGACTTTTCATTTAAACAAAATGATACTCAATATATATTGAAGTTGAAAGCATCTGGTGAAAAGTTTAATCAATTTTTAAAGGAAAATACCGAAAAATTATTGCCGGATGCACTCAAGCAAAATGCCGATGTTCTTCAAAACATAAAATTTAAAAATGTTGACTATGAAATTTTCATTGATAAAAAGACATTCAATATTGCTGTGTTAAATACGAATCAGGAAATGGAAATGGCTATCCAAGGACAAAAATTAAATTTGAAACAAGAGATGAAGAGTACTTACTCCAATTACAATAAACTAGGAGAAATTAAAGTACCTCAGGAAGTATTAGACAATGCTAAAAAAGTGCAATAAATAAGGGAATGGGGCTTGGAAAAGGGTTGGTTAGCTGACTTTTTTCTAAAGTCCTTTTTTAATATGAATATTTAAAGATACAAACCCATTTTATCCCAACCTTCGTAAAAAAGGATCGGGATTATGTAAAATTATGCATGGAATTTGTAAAAAAGTGATCCGATTTTGTAAAATAACTACTTTATACTAGGGGTATGATCCAGTGTATCCTATAATAAAAGTGACGTTTCTACAAGGGGCTATCCAAAAGGTCGACATTGACTCAGTTTTTGGATAGCCTTTTTTGTAGAAATATTTTGGTAATTTTCCTGGATCAATGATGAAAACCATTATCACATTTAGTATCATGGGGAATTGGACCATCAAGGGAATCCAGAAAGGAAACGGACTGTTTTAGATTTTCAAAGAACAAGTGAGCCAAGTCCATAGAAAAACCATTACGAACCACAACGCGCATTATCGTAACCTCTTCCATGTCTGGAGGTAAAGGATATGCTGGTACTTGCCAGCCAAATGTGCGTAATTGCCGGGACAAGTCATAGAGATTCCAATTGGATGCGTATCCTTCTTTCAGCCGCCAAGCAAATACAGGAAGATCCGAGCCGTCTGAATAGAGTTCAAAAGGTCCCATGTCCCCAATTGCCTTGCTGAGGAAATGTGCCACATCTTGACAAGCCTTTTGTACCTGATAGTATCCCTCTTTGCCTAAACGCAGAAAGTTATAGTATTGCAGGAGGACTTGGGCACCGGGCCGTGAGAAATTCAAAGCAAACGTCGGCATGTTTCCGCCTAAATATGACACTCGAAAAATGAGTTCCTCAGGGAGATCTTCCGCCTCACGCCAAATGACCCAACCAAGCCCCGGGTAAACTAAACCATATTTATGACCGGAAACATTGATAGATTTCACCCTGGGAAGCTGAAAATCCCATATCAGGTCCGGCTGCAGGAACGGTGCGATGAACCCGCCGGAAGCAGCGTCCACATGGATGGGAATATCGAGACCCGTTTTAGCTTGGAGCTCATCCAAGGCTTTCGCAATCGCGGCGATTGGTTCGTAAAGACCGGTATAGGTCACTCCAAGAATCGGCACCACACCAATCGTATTTTCGTCTACGACAGCGAGTACACCTTCGGGATCCAAATAAGGATGATCTGGAGTAATGTTTACATATCGTGGTTCCACCTCCCAATAATTGGCGAATTTTTCCCAAACGACCTGGACAGCGGAACTGAATACGATATTGGGCCGGTCAACTGGTTTGCCCTGTTTCCTGCGCGCGTTTTGCCAGCGCCGCTTTAACGCAAGTCCCCCAAGCATACACGCTTCCGATGAGCCCGTTGTCGAAACTCCAATCGTATCATGCGGGGAGGGTGAATGCCAGAGATCGGCTAAAATTCGCACACACCGTTCCTCGATCGCCGCTGTTTGTGGATATTCGTCCTTATCAATCATATTCTTGTCGACTGATTCGGTATATAAGTGATCTGCAGCGGGTTCCATCCAGGTGGTAACGAATGTGGCAAGATTGAGACGGGCATTGCCATCCAGTGCAATTTCATCGTGGACAATTTGATAGGCAGTTTCAGGCAGCATGCCTTGATCTCGCATTTGAAAACGTGGAACAGCCTCTTCTCCTTTTCGGGCAAAAAGAGGATTTACCGAGAATTCTGCAGGCATCATCCTTTGTTTAATTTGCGTGCGCCGCGGTTGCCATTGTGGCATATAGGATCCACTCCTTCACGGGAATAAGATTTCTTATATTGGTTTGTGAAGAACGGGCATGAAATATTCATCATTCTTTGCAATGTTTTCTTCACTTCAACCAATATCAGCCGTGTTAATTCTAATCCGAAATATTATTATCAACATTATGTGACAAAGAAAAGTGGTTCAATTACTAGTATCTTTGCAGCGAATTTTGAGCCATAGGGCCGTTTTTAAAAGGTAAACACCCGTCATTTGAAGAATATATAATAGAAAGCATTAAAGAAATTTGTTATTTTATGCAAAATGGTAATATTGGATAATTATAATCCCTTTAGGAGGCAATTATGAGGGTCAGAAGTGTTCTCTACATGTTAACAGTCCTTTATTTGCTGGTAGGTTATAATGGTCTGAAGACAGTAACGTTTGAACAGCTATACAATAAAGATTTAAACAAGGTTTCTAAGATCGAAATTCGCAGTGGCAGTACGGGAGAGTTAAAGTCCATAACGGATAAGACCATTATCAATAAGTTTTTAGTAAAAGTGAAAAATGTTAAGCTGATTCCAGATAAAGACCAAAGGGAGATGAAGGGCTATAAATATCGGGTCACACTTTACGATAGTGAAAGTCAAACATTTGAGTTCACATCAACTGAATTTAATGGCCATTATTATCAACCAGACCATGATATCTTAAAGGTTATAAAAACGATCTTTAATGAAACGTTGTGACAAAAAACACTTGATGTATTTTTGCCGCCTATTACGTTGCTTGAACTGCAGCCAATAAGACAAAAATAATGATTTGGGAATAAGTTGATTTTCAAAGGATAATACTGACTTGTTTTTTTTCTGTATAATAGATGTTATCAATATCTTTGTTATATGAAAGACGAATTGGAAACTGCAAATGAAAAATCAAACAAACAGAAAGGGAGAGTAGAGCAAATGTCGCAAAAACAACAAGTGTTAGATCATTTAAAAAACTTGAGAATAGAGTATAAACTGCTGGATCATCCAGCTGTTTTTACAATAGAAGAAATGGATCAATTGAAAATTACTGAACATGGAGCGGTATGTAAAAATTTATTTTTACGGGATGCAAAAGGAAAGCGTCACTTTCTTGTTGTTATAGACAAGGACAAACAGGCTGATTTAAAAAGCATTCGGGAACAATTGGGGTGCACAAGGTTAAGTTTTGCCTCTGATGAAAGACTGCAGCATTATTTACAATTGCAAAAGGGTGCGGTGACCCCACTTGGAGTCATCAATGATTCTGACGCGGCGGTCGAAATCGTGTTGGATAGCAGCTTGGAAGGAAAAGAACAGCTCGGATTTCACCCAAATGACAATACCGCAACAGTCTGGATTTCATTTGCGGATTTATTAAAGTTCATTCGCACGAATGGAAATACCATTCATTTTATTGAAATGTAGACGAACTATTGTTTAGGTTAAGAATATAATTTACTTGGACATGGGACAGTAGAACGGGACTAACCATCAGTTGGGGATGAGGGAGACCCCACTGATGGAAGTTTCACTTTATTTATGGACGGTATGCCATCATAACTTTTGCCATCCCATTTCACAAAATCAACCCAATCAATTGATATTTCTGGACTAAATGGGGTGGAGCGGCAGCCGGTTAATAAAACTATAAATAAAACGAAGACACTCCATTTTTTCATTGGCAGCACCCCTTTTGAAAATAGACGGAAAACTCTAGATGTTTGTTTCAGGTTAGTGTTTTTTTTAATACGATTTAGGAAAAAGAGAAAAATAAATAAATACATGTCATTATTGTTGTTACAGGAAAACTGAATGGGAGGATAAGAATGAAAATATTAGTTACAGGAGCAACAGGGAAATTAGGTTCAAAGGTTGTAGAATCATTATTGAAATCTATACCTGCAAGTGAACTGGCAGTAAGTGTTCGAAAACCGGAAAAAGCGGAGGGACTTCGGGCACGTGGGGTGGAAGTTCGCCATGGTGATTTTGATCAGCCGCAAAACTTAGAGAAAGCTTTTGCAGGGATTGATCGTTTATTAATAATCTCTGCGGATGGCGATAATAAAACAAGAATTCGTCAACATGCAAATGTAGCTCAAGCAGCCAAGCGTGCAGGGGTAAAATTTATTGCTTATACAAGTCTAGCCAATGCAACGGAAAGCAACAACTTATTCGCTCCAACTCATGTTGCGACAGAAGCAGCCATCATTAAGACGGGGATCCCATATTCTTTCTTGCGTAACAATTGGTATTTGGAAAACGAAATCGGAAGCATTCAAGGTGCTATAGCAGGAGCCCCGTGGGTAACTTCCGCTGGAAAAGGTAAAGTAGGCTGGGCACTGCAACAAGATTACGCAGATGCAGCGGCAGCGGTTCTTGTTGGAAACGGTCACGAAAATACAGTGTATGAACTTTCTGGTCCACTTTTAACACAAGAAGAATTGGCATCTGCTCTTGGTAAGGTATTGGGTAAAAATATACCTGTACAACAAGTTAGTGACGAAAAATATGCTGAGATTATGAAAGGCTTAGGTTTACCTGATTTTGTGATTCCGATTACAGTAGGAATTCAAGAAAGCATTCGGAACGGTTCATTAGCTGTTAAAAGCCATGATTTTGAAAAAGTTCTTGGACGTCCTGTTACGCCGATCAATGAAGCACTGACTCAACTTGTTAATGCAATTTCACAAACAAAATAATAAAATTTTATAAATTTAGTTAAAGGTGTGATCCCCAATGGACCTTTGGTCTGAGGTTTTAACAAAATTAAGTGAAAAAATTTCAAAACCTAGTTTTGAAACTTGGTTTGCCGGTACTGAAGCGGAAATCATCGGAGAAACGCTTCTAATAAAACCAAAAAATTCATTTGCGGCAGACTGGTTACAGGAGCGATACCATTCTTTAATATCTGAAACAGTCAATAAAATATCTGAAAAAACTTATGAGATTAAGATTGCAGGCGTTGAATTGCAATTAGAGAATAATTACCCGGCTTTTTCAAGTCCCGCTAATAGTGCCTCTTATCTTGATTTTAAAAAAATAATCGAAGAACAGAATGAGATCCTGCTAAAGCAACAGCGGAAAATAGAAGAACTTGAGAAAAGGGTACAGGCTTTGGAAAAACAACGGGTTCTCTTTTGAAGTGCAAAAAGTGAAAAAACAAGTTAAATAACTTATGAAAAAGCATGGGAACACTATGCTTTTTATTTTCTTTAAACTCCAAAATGGGATAGGCTGATAATTTCCGACTAATGTATATAGGGGAGGCTTATTTAGCAAATATAAGCGGAGATATTCCGATTAACATTACCCTATTTGAATTGCGATTTGCTGTTATGCTGTACCTCAAAAGAGAACATCTTATTTGGAAAAAATCTATCCTTAAGTCAGCGGCTTAGGTGGATCCTTTTGCCTTTTTGCCAACCTTCTAAAAGGGTACCGTCTATAACGTCCTAAAGTTTATAAATGTGAAACTATTCGAAATTTATAGGTTATGTATTGAATTCTCTTTTATTTTTTTGTATATTTTAATTGTTAGCACTCGATGATATTGAGTGCTAACAACATTATTTAAGGAGGTGAGATTATGAGATTTGTCCGTTATGATTAAATTTGTTGTAATGCATTATTGAATGGACGGAATATTAGAGCCATAGTTCAAATGTTTAGGCAAACATGTGAAACTATTAAAAGTATTTCACCAAAAAAATTTCGGAACTTAATCTATGCCAATCCTCATATATTTTTCAAAATATTGTTGCTGGTTTTCATAGCTTATTTTCTGAACTTTAAGGAATCACTTTGAAGAGGTGTTATAAAAATGTTGGACTATGAATGCGTATATTGTGGTGAACCACTTTCAAAATGGGAGAATACTAGAAGTTATTGTTGGAATTGTAATGAATTAACCACATCTGAAGCTTTTCACGAAGAACATGATGATCATCGTTTAACTTAATTTACGGCTAAAATTGAATTCACATTAAACGGAGGGATTGTCAATGAAAAGACGAGCAATCATTTATTGTGAAAATCAATTTGGTTCCATGGATGGAAAGACCGCAAACGGGTTAATACGTGACCCGGGCTACTATCAAATTGATGCTGTTATCGATAGCACGAAAGCTGGAAGGGATGCAGGGGAATACCTGGACAAGAAACGAAACGGGATCCCCATCTGCAGCAGTTTGGAGGAAGCAATTAGGGTTTCAAAAGTTAAACCGCAGTATTTTATTTTTGGCATTGCTCCTTCTAATGCCTTTTTGCAAGCAGGTGAAAGAGAGATCCTAAAGAAGGCAATGGAAGCAGGAATGCATATCATCAACCCGCTTCAGGAATTCCTGACGGATGATGAAGAAATGGTTGAATATGCAAAGAAGCATGGAGTAACCATTCAAGATATTCGTAAACCCAAACCGAAAAAAGAGTGGAAAATGTTCACCGGGAGGATCCTCCAAATTGAAACCCCGATTGTTGCGTTCCTAGGTACTGATGGTGCCTGTGGAAAACGGACAACTGCTATGATTGTGGAACAAGAATTAAAACGAAGAGGCTTTCGAACAGCTTTTATTGCCACAGGGCAAACTGGATTAATCCAGGGGGCCTCATACGGGCTTGCCGTTGATGCTTTCCCCATGCAGTATGTGATTGGTGAATTGGAAAATGAAATTATTAAGGCTAACAAAATCGAAAAACCGGATGTTATCCTGGTGGAAGGACAAGGAGCTTTAAGCCACCCAGCATATGGCAGCTCTTTTAGTATTTTAAAAGGATCACGCCCTAAAGCCGTAATTTTACAGCACCCGCCAAAAAGAAAGGTATTAGGAGACTTTCCTTTTATGAAAATGCCTTCACTTCGAAGTGAGTTGGAACTAATTGAATATGTTGGTCATACAAAGGTCATTTCGATTACACTAAATCATGAAGGCATGACGGAACGGGAGATCGAGAGAACGATCCTGGAATATGAGCAGCAGTTCCAATTGCCGACGACAGATGTTTTGTTAAAGGGACCCGAAAAAGTAGCTGACAGCATGATTGAATTTTTCCCTTCTTTAAAACAAAAACAACAAGAAATGTCAAGGATGGTCGCGATATGACCAGTAAAATCACGCCTAGAATTGAAATAAACTTAGAAAAAATCCGTCATAACACGAAGGTGTTAAAGAAATTATATGGCGAGAAAGGGATTCAGATTTCAGGGGTTGTTAAAGGGGTCTGTGCCAATCTGGAAGTGGCAAGAACGTTAGTGGAGGCAGGGATTACCAGTCTTGCTGATTCCAAGATTGAAAATATTAGAAAAATGAAAATGGCCGGTTTAAAATCTAAGTTAATTTTATTACGGACACCTGCTCTGAGTGAAGTGCAGCAGGTTGTTGAGTTTGCTGACATCAGCATGAATACAGAGCTTGAAATTATTCGGGCTCTCTCAGCAGAAGCAAGAAGGCAGAATAAAATTCACTCCATCATCATTATGGTGGAAATGGGGGACTTAAGAGAGGGGATTTTGCCGAAAGATGCTCCTGCCTTTATTCGTGAAGTTTTAAGGCTGCCAGGGATTGAGCTGGCTGGGATCGGCACGAACTTTGCCTGCTTTGGTGGAGTTGTGCCGACAGTGAAAAAAATGCAAGAGTTCTCCAATCTTGTCAACGAAATTCAAAAGGAATTTCAAATAAAGCTTCCCATCGTATCCGGCGGAAACTCTGCAAATTACACTTGGCTGATGAATACCCATGATGCCGGTTCGGTAAATAACATTCGCCTTGGGGAGTCGATTCTTTTGGGGCGAGATCCCGTTTCAGGAAAAGTCATTCCCGGACTATACCCTGATGCTTTTTACTTCGTTGCGGAAGTCATTGAATCGAAACTCAAACCATCTGTTCCATCTGGTATTAGGGGAAGAAATGCTTTTGGGGAAAGAATATCGTTTGAAGACCATGGTTTGATGAGAAGAGCCATTGTTGGAGTTGGGAGGCAGGATGTATTAGTCTCGGGCTTATCACCTGTGCTGCCGGTTGAAATTATAGGATCGAGCAGCGATCATATCATCCTAAATACAAAACAAATCCATTTAAAACCAGGCGAGGAAGTTGCCTTTTTCCTCAATTATGGTGCTTTACTTTCTGTCATGACATCCCCATATGTATATAAAACATACACACGCCAAACCTCTAAAAGGTACAACTCGCTAACAAGGACACCCGCCTAGAAATACAATAAATTAAGGAATAGAGAGGGGCAAAAATATATCATAGTTTTTTGTCCCTCTTTTTGTTTACACTTTTTAGTAAGTTGAGCTGGGATTCAATATTAGAAATATTACAATGAGTTTAAATTTTGAAAACTAAAAAACCAAAGTTTCGGATTTAGAACTCCTTTGTAAAAAGCACAGCTCCGTTACGAAGAACTAATGGACGGACAGGTGTTCTTTAACTTACAATGATGTAACAACCAATTAAAGACATAAATTTTGAAGTGAACACCCCTAAGTGGAGTTGAAATTCAGGCTTAGGGGGTTTTTATGGTCAAGTTTTTAAGTGGTTATTGAGAAAGAAGGAAAAAATCATTTTCTCAACATTCATAGCTCATTGATCAAGAATGTTGACGTGATACCGTTCAAGCCACATATTTATTTGGGCCAAATGGGCAATCAGCTGCGGACCTGTCATCAGCTGACCGAACCAGGGGACTTTAAACGAGGACCCGTTTGATTCAATAATTTCTTTTACCTTTTGTTTGGATACGAGTTCGAGCAGAGGGGCTGTGTTATTGTCGATTATCTTGGATAGCATCTTTTTAACGAGATTTAAATATTTTGGATTGTGGGTTTTTGGATAAGGATTTTTTTTACGATAAAGAATGTCATCGGGGAGGAAGCCTTCTAACGCTTTTCTCAAAATCCCTTTTTCCCGGCCATTGAGCATTTTCATTTCCCATGGTATGTTCCATACGTATTCAATCAGTCGATGGTCCGCAAACGGAACACGTACCTCCAAACTGGCGGCCATACTCATCCGATCCTTTCGCTCTAGTAATGTCGCCATGAACCAAACGATATTCAAATAAAATAACTCCCGGCGACGACCTTCGATCGAATGTTCCCTATCTAATCGTGGAACCTCCTTTAATGTTTCTCTGTATCTACCTTTCACATAATCCATTAAATTGAGCCTTTGCTGCCAATGTGGCAAAAGAAGCTCGTGTCGTTCCTGTTCCGATTTCATCCAAGGAAAATGATCCTCATGCAACAATTCTTTTTTATAAAACCAAGGATAGCCACCAAAGATTTCATCAGCACATTCACCTGACAACGCAACCGTGAAATCATGTTTGATTTCTTCAGAAAACCAGAGGAGGGAGGAGTCAATGTCAGCCATGCCAGGCAAATCTCTTGCTATTACCGCATCTTCTAATCTTTTGGCGAGCATCTCTTGGGTAATCAACGTGGGATGATGAACAACTCCTAAATAGTGGACCATTTTATCAATCCATGGCCGATCTTCATCATGCTGGAACATACTTGATTGAAAATATTCACTGTTGTTTTCATAATCAATGGAAAACGTGTGGAGCGTCCCTCTGTCTTCTTTTTTGAAAAACTGAGAAGCAATTGCACTGATGGCACTTGAATCAAGTCCACCAGATAAAAACGTACAAACGGGAACATCTGCCACTAACTGCCTTTCAACTGCATCTTTTACCAGGAATCTTACATTTTCTACCGTTTCAGTTAATGAATCGTGATGTTCGCGGCTTTCCACATTCCAATAGCGTTTGATCGTAAGTCCGTTTCGATTAAAAATGAGGAGATGAGCAGGCCGCAGCTCATCGATTCCTCTAAAAACCCCATGGCCAGGGGTTCGGGAAGGTCCTAAGCCAAATAATTCTTGCAATCCTTCCCGATCGACCTCAGCTCTCACATCTGGATGCGCCAAAATCGCTTTAAGCTCGGATCCAAACAGGAGTGTATGATGGAGATGTTTATAAAATAATGGTTTGACACCTAATCGATCTCTTGCCATAAAAAGCTTTTCCTGTTGATGGTCCCAAATCGCAAAGGCAAATATCCCATTTAATCGCTCTACACAGTTTTCTCCCCATTCGATATAGGCTGTGAGCAGCACCTCTGTATCGGAATGAGAGTGAAAGGAATAACCTCTGCAAGCTAATTCCTTCCGAAGGTCTTCTGTATTATAGAGCTCGCCATTGTAGACAATGGTATATGCTTGCCCTGATATCGATTTCTTTGTCATCGGTTGAGCGCCGCCGGCTGGATCGATAACAATGAGTCTTGTATGACCTAGTGCAGCGTGATGATCACAAAAGACATTGGAAGCATCAGGACCACGCTTCGATAATGTCTCTGCCATCTTTTGAACGGTGAAACCTTGTTGTTTTACATCTTGTTGCCAATCAACCCATCCTGTCATTCCACACATTTGTCATCACTCTTTCGCTAGCGTTTTTTTATAATCTTATACAATATTAAAATATCAACAAAAACTGTCCATCAGTGCCTTTCTCCAGGGGATATTATAAAATGTTGGGCTCTTTCGCAAGAATGAACAGTAGTTCTGATAAAACCCTATACAATAAGAAATGTTCTCATTAATAGCGCAATCCTTAACGTGCTTCTTCTTGCAGCTGTAAAACTTTCTTATATTCTTTAGGAATGACTTTTATCCATTTCGTTATATGTTCTTTCCAATGGGTGAGGATATAGGATGCCCGTGAACTTCCTGTGTTGTAAAAATGCTTGCTTAACAGTTGGTGAAGCTGCTGTTGGTCCTCTTCTTCCAACGGGTCGAGATCGACTAGCGTGTGATTACACTGCTGGTGGAAGGTATTTGTGTCTTCGGCTAGAACATAAGCAATACCGCCGGACATTCCAGCTGCAAAGTTTTTTCCGACAGGGCCAAGGACGGCTACGACACCTCCCGTCATATACTCCAGGCCATGATCTCCAATCCCTTCCACGACAGCCTTCATACCACTGTTTCTTACCGCGAAACGTTCACCGGCGAGCCCGCAAATATAGGCTTCACCTGATGTTGCCCCGTAAAAAGCGGTATTGCCGATGATGGTATTTTCCTCTGGGATAAAAATCGAGTTTTTATATGGGTAAACGATGATTTTTCCGCCCGATAAGCCTTTGCCAATGTAATCATTGGCGTCACCTTCAAGAGTTAACGTTATTCCCTGTGGAATGAAGGCTCCAAAACTTTGTCCCGCAGAACCTTTAAAGGTAAGTTCAATCATGTCCTCTGGTAAGCCTTTCCGGCCATAACGGGTCGAAAGTTTATTGCCTAATAGAGTACCAACTGTTCTGTTTATGTTTTGAATCAGGAAATGAGCCTTTACTTTTTGTCTCCTCTGCAGTGCTGGTTCACATGTCATTAACAGTTCGTTATAGTCAAGTGATTGTTCAAGTCGATGCTGTTGTTGCTGTTTCTGTTGATACAACTGACCATTTGCAGATGAAGGATGATAAAGGATATTTGATAAATCAATATATTTTGCTTTCCAATGTGTTTTCAGCTGGCTGTTTGGACGTAATAAATCGGCCCGGCCGACCATTTCATTCATCGTTCGAAAGCCTAATTGGGCCATAATTTCACGGACATCCTGTGCGATAAATCTCATGAATGTTTCAACATGTTCAGGTTTTCCAAGGAATTTTTTCCGTAATTCCGGATCTTGTGTCGCAATTCCAACAGGACATGTGTTCAAATGGCATTGACGGACAAGGACACAGCCTAATACAACTAAGGCCGAAGTGGCAAAACCAAATTCTTCAGCGCCTAACAATGCCGCCATAACGATATCGCGCCCCGACATCATTTTTCCATCCGCCTCCAGGACCACACGATCACGCAGGCCGTTTAAGACGAGGGTTTGGTGGGCTTCTGCGAGTCCAATCTCCCATGGAATTCCGGCATGTTTAATGCTTGATCTTGGTGCTGCTCCGGTTCCGCCGTCAGCGCCGCTGATTAAAATGACATCAGCTAATCCTTTGGCTACACCAGCAGCAATCGTTCCAACACCGGCTTTTGCAACCAGCTTTACACTAATTCTTGCCTTTGGATTAGCGTTTTTTAAATCATGTATCAGCTGTGCTAAGTCTTCGATGGAATAAATATCATGGTGCGGCGGCGGTGAGATTAACCCGACTCCAGGGGTAGAACCGCGCACTTCCGCAATCCACGGATATACTTTATCTCCTGGAAGCTGGCCGCCTTCACCCGGTTTTGCCCCTTGAGCCATTTTGATTTGGATTTCATCAGCGTTGACCAAGTAATGACTAGTGACCCCAAACCGGCCAGACGCCACTTGTTTAATCGCACTGCGGCGGGAATCCCCGTTTGCATCGGGAATATAGCGGTCAGGATGCTCGCCGCCTTCGCCGCTGTTACTTTTTCCGCCAAGCCGGTTCATGGCAATTGCCAATGTTTCATGAGCTTCTTGACTCAGCGATCCATAAGACATCGCACCTGTTTTAAAGCGGCGGACAATCGATTCAATCGGTTCCACTTCGTCAATCGGAATCGGTGTGCTGTCTTTAAAGGTAAGCAAATCACGAATAAAAATAAACTGTTCCTCGTGAATTAATTCTTTATATTTTTTATACAGTTGATAATCATTTTTCCGACAGGCATTTTTCAGCGTATGGATAGCAGTAGGGTAGAAGGCATGGAGCTCTCCATTTTTCCGGTATTGAAAATCACTACCTGGATTCAGTGATGGTTCCTCATGATGGAAGGCTAATTGATGGCGCATAAGGACTTCTTTTGCCATGACTTCCAGGCTAATGCCGCCAATGCTGGATGTTGTTCCAGTAAAATAGTGATCGATCACTTCACGAGATATTCCGATCGCTTCAAAAATCTGTGCGCCACGGTAACTTTGAATCGTAGAGATGCCCATTTTGGACATGATTTTGACGATTCCGTCTGTTGCCGCTTTGATATAGTTTTGAACCGCTTTTTCAATCGGGATCGTTTCGTCAAGTTCCCCGTTCTTTATCATATCGCGGATACTGGCGATGGCAAGATAAGGGTTAATGGCATCCGCACCATAGCCAATTAGCATGGCCAATTGATGAACATCCCGGGCCTCGCCAGTTTCCATAATCAGACTGACTTTTGTCCTTGTTCCCATTCGGACTAAGTGGTGATGAAGCCCACTGACAGCCAGCAAGGCAGGTATCGCCGCTAATTCTTGATTCAAATATTTATCCGACAATATAATGAGGGAAACTCCTTCCAAGATAGCCTTATCTACGCTTTCAAAAAGAGCCTGTAAGGTTGTTTCTAAAGTATTTTCCTGTTGAGCTTGAAAAATGATCGGAAATTCTTTTCCTTTAAAACCGCTTTTCTCTTGATTTTTTAGCAGCGCAAGTTCGCGGTCTGACAGAATCGGCGTGTCTAAGCGGATCCGTCTGCAGTTGTCTTCAGTTGGATGGAGGAGATTCCCTTCAGCTCCAAGAAAAGTAACGGTGGACGTAACAAATTGTTCTCGTATCGCATCAATTGGCGGATTTGTTACTTGGGCAAACAGTTGTCTAAAATAGTTGTACAATAACTGTGAGTGATTCGATAGAACCGCTAGTGGCATGTCATTCCCCATGGAATTAATCGGTTCTTTTGCCTCAACAGCCATGGCACCAATGACTTTCTTTAATTCCTCCACCGTATAGCCAAATGCCTGCTGATATTTGGCAATGGGGAGGTTGCTATCTATTGGCTCTTCGTCCTGAACCGTTGAAGGATATAGGTGAAGCCGGCTTGCCTCCAGCCATTGCCGATAAGGAAGCTCGTTTGCTACTTTTTCCTTCACCTCTTGATCTTGAATGATTCGTCCATTTTTCACATCGACCACAAGTATTTTTCCCGGACTCAATCTTCCTTTTTCAAGAATTTGATCGGGCTCAAGGTCAATAACACCTGCTTCCGATGCAAAAATAATGGTGTTGTCTACAGTCACATAGTAGCGGGCTGGGCGGAGTCCATTGCGGTCTTGCATCGCTCCGATCAGTTCTCCATCTGTAAAGGCAAAGGCTGCGGGGCCATCCCATGGCTCGATTAATTGGCTATGAAATTCATAAAAAGCTTTTAAGGAGTCATCCATTGAGATATCTTTCTCCCAGGGTTCTGGCACCATCATCATCGCTACATGCGGCAATGATCTTCCAGAGCGGACGAAAAATTCTAAACAGTTATCGAATGAAGAGGAGTCACTGCCATTTACGTCAATGATCGGGAGCAGATCCTTTATCTTATCACCCCAGATAGGCGATTCCATTATTTTTTCCCGGGCTTTCATCCAATTTATGTTGCCATTGAGCGTATTGATCTCACCATTATGAACTAACATTCTGTTTGGGTGAGCCCTTTCCCAACTAGGAAATGTATTGGTACTATAACGAGAATGAATAAGGGCAAAGGCCGATTCAAACGCTTCATCTTGTAAATCAAGATAGTACTGCTCCAATTGTTCAGGAGTTAACATTCCTTTATAGACAATCGTTCTTGCTGAAAGACTGGCCACATAAAATGTTTCATTCCCGGCAAGCTGCCCTTGTAGAATCCTTTTTTCTGTCCGTTTACGAATGACATAAAGCGTTCTTTCGAATTCTTCTTCATCAGTTAAGTAATTGGCTTTGCCAATAAAAAGTTGGCGAATAAAGGGCTGGCTGTTTTTGGCATTTTCTCCGATCGTTGAATCGTCAACAGGGACGGTTCTCCAACCGAGCAGCTGCTGTCCTTCTTCCTTGATGACGGCTTGAAATGCTTCCTCACATTGTCTTCTTAATTCGGCATCATGGGGCAGAAACACCATACCGACACCATAGCTTCCTTGACCTTTCATCTTCAATTGTGGGCAAACTTTCTTAAAAAACAGATGAGGCAGCTGAGTCAAGATTCCAGCACCATCACCTGTTTGCGAATCACCGGCTTGCGCTCCGCGGTGTTCTAATCTGCGAAGCATCGATATGCCTTGCTTCACCGTGTGATGGGAAGGGCCGCGGTTTAATTCGGCAATAAATCCAATTCCACAGGCATCATGTTCATATTTAGAATCATATAATCCTTGTTTAGTAGGTTGTTGACAGTATTGCATCTTCTCACCCTTTCTTAATGCTGGTGTTGGCAGAATAATAATTCAAACCCAATTAATCACACTCGGAAAATGGGTGACTTTTATGGGTTTTCCAATCAGTTAAAGTAAAATATTAGACTTTTTTGAATTATTTTTCTTGTGTTATATTTTATGACAAGACAATCAATCTGAACAATATCAATTTTTTATGAAATTAATCTATTATTGAGATGTGTTTGAAAATGATCAGTGCGTTTGCGATGTATTTTCAACTGGATTAATATTAGGAGACAGGTGGTGCTGATCAGTTGTTAAGGGACTTCGGGGTACGTGAGCATCCCTTCGCTTGAAGCGATGAAGGGACAACGGAGCACATGTGAAAATGGTCTTGGACAGTTACTCAATATAAGGAATAAGCAAAATAGTATTTACTGCAATAATATTATGTAAACTAAAAAATCAACAAGAACTTAAGTGGAGAAATAAATTTCATATTAAAAATAGAAACGTATGTTCCAAATAGTTAACAGGTATGTTAAAATAAATAGGCAATAGAATAGGATTTTTCAAGGGTGGTCGGCACACTCCCAAAGTAGAAAGGGGGTGATGCTGTATGACGGTTTTTGAATCATTAATGTTTGCGATTGGTTTTGCAAGTTTAATCGTTACCATACTGTCGTTTAACCATAAAAAATAATCCACCCTTGAGTTAGCGGCTCAGGTGGATCATTCTGCCTTTTAGCCGACCCCCTAAAAGGGAACCGTCTATTGCTGGACCGGACATGTAGCAGCATGTTCGGTCTTTTTTAATTTGTGAATTTCTCATATATATTATAACCTAAATTTCAGAAAATGACACGGTTTTTAACTATTTCTGTTGAGGTACACTAAATCTGAATTGCTTTTTTTCGTCCAAAAAATAAAACCGATAACGAAAAATCACCATGAATCCAGAAGAGGAGACCTGCATGTTACTTAAATTAACTGACACATCGATTTTTAAAAAAGATCTATCATGATTCAGCCTCAATTGTTGTTGTCTTAAGAAACGTTCTGTGTCCGGCCGTGAAGAAAATAATACTGCTAAGAGAGACGATCGAAATAATCCAAAACATGAATTGACCAGAAATGTGGCCTAAAAAATATCCGCCAATAATCGGACCAAGGAAGTTACCAATTTTCCTAAACTGACTGGCACCAAAATATGTGCCACGCAGATGTTCCGGGGCTAAATTGTCGACCATCATGCTATTAGCCGGGAAGATTAGGATTTCCCCAATCGTTAATAGCCCCATTGCCAGGATTGCCGTCATCCAGCCATTAATAAAGCTAAATCCAATTAACCCTGCCACCATTGGCAATGGTAAAGCCATAGTACACTAATGCTAGAGTAAATAAGGCTGTCAGCATGATAGGTTTACGGCCGAACCGATCCGACAAATGCCCCCCGATAAATCCGCCGACAGTTCCCATTAATGGGCTTATCCCAACCGTAAAACCAATGATAAGCGGTGAAAGATCCAGATGCCGATATAGGTAAATAGATAAAAAAGGAAGCGTCATAAAGGAAGATGCCCTTGTTAGAACGGTACCTATTAATAAAACCCAAACGATGGGATTGAACTGGCTGATATATTTCTTTATTTTATTCATTGTATATCCCCACCCATTAGCGCTATCTCATTATTAAACTATTTCAAAATGGAAAGGTAAAGAATTTTTCTACATTTACTTATAAGTTCAAGGGGGAGATCCTAATTATTAATCACTTTGATCAATAAGCAGTACGTGATTGTTACGTTGATTCAAAACAGCGAAGGAAATAGATCATGTATCTTCAATAGCTGAATTTTTCTATAAATGGAAATCAAGAGAGGCAGTTTTAAAACAGATACTAAATTGCTGATTTTTCTAGAGTTAATATTGTGAAAAAATTCACAAAAAATCTATAGACTTTTGGATTGGAAGGTCATACTCTTTAGTTGGTAGTTAATTTTTGAAAAAATCAAAAACGAAAGGGAGAATGACTATGCCAATGACTACTTTTAAAGCAACCGCTCATTTACAGGAAGGAGTTCAGGTGAAGGCGAAGGCGAGAAATTTTGAGGTTACGATTGATGAGCCAGAGGAATTAGGGGGCACAGATACGGGAATGAATCCTGTCGAATTGACGCTAGCTGCTCTGGGTGCTTGTCAGGCTATTGTGGCTCGTGTCTATGCTAAAAAATTTAGAATCGAGTTTGATAATTTGTGGGTTGAAGTAGAGGGTGATTTGGATACAGACGGTTTTATGAATATATCTGATGTTCGCCGCGGTTATTCCGAGATTCGTTTTAACATACACATTGCTACCGATGCTCCGCGTGAAAGAGTGGAAGAATTTGTTTCATTTATCGAAAACACTTGCCCGGTCGGGGATACAATCGCCAATCCTGTTAATTTAAAACGGAATGAAATTATTTTGGAACCACGTAAAGTTGTGACAGTTAATTAAACAGAGCCTAGGTACCGCCAAATGGCCGGTGGTACCTAATTTTTTTAACGAGTGAAATTAATCGTTTGTTTTTAGAAGTGAAAGTTTTTAAAAAAATGAAAAAATAATAACTATAATTGAAACACTTTTTCCGATATTACCATCTAATTCTTTAGGGGGAAATGACCATGAAGAATAAGAATTTGAAAAAATCAATTTTAAGTGTAGGTTTAGCGACCATGATTGCATTAGGTTCCGGGGCAGGAACACTTAATGTGAATGCAGCATCCAACTATAAGATGATTACCATTCAAAAAGGCGATACGCTCAGCGAGCTTGCTAAAAAATACAAAACTACCGTAGCCAAATTGAAAAGCTTGAACAAACTGAAGTCGGACCGTATATATGCTGGGAAGAAATTGAAAGTGCCAGTTTCTTACTCATACAAGACTGCAAAACAATATTATGCGGAGCTAGAAAAAGACAAATCATATACAACTAATCAAAAGAAGATGATTAAACGTTCGAAACTAATTGATTATATTGTATCTACCTATAAAGGGAAAATGGACATCACACTATATGTCACGGAAAATGCCGACTTGGAAGGTGAAAATCCAGCATATGTGTCTGTAGAAATGAAGGAAAAAAGCACGAACACACGTTATTTCGTTGCCAAAGACCTTGTTGGGGATCAAACGGAATATGTGTATGACAACTATATGTTGAATCTGATAAGTTATGAAGCTAGGAAACTTGTTGAACCAAGCATTAAAAGCACATTTAATAAAAAGAAAGTGGAATTTCTCACAAAAGTAAGTTTAAGATCAGAGATTCATAAGAAATTAACTGAAAAGAAGCTAAAATGGGAATATAAAAATGTGAAAAACGACAGCAACACGCAAGTATTCCTTTTGGTTCCAGATACCAAGGAATATCATAAACTTGCCATTAAATATATCCAAGAGCAAAATAAGAGCAGCAAAATAAAGGTGGACGATTATGACCTTTATTTCTACTCTGGCAAGTATAATGCAAAAATAAGATATGTTCGTGTAAACGCAACCCAAATTGGAAAATTTGACACTGTCGGCAAACTAGTATCCAAATTGGAAAGTGCCTCTCTACTGGAATACAAAAACGATACGAGAAGTCTGGTGAAACAGACCAAAATCTACAAATAAATAGACTGCACCTCAAATGTTAGATGCGCAACTAACATTTGGAGGTGCTTTTTTCATTTGGAATCAAGCGGGTAAGAGGACTTATTCTTACCTCTCACAAGCGTATCCGTCTTTATCACGGTCCATTTTTGAATCATATGCCTTATGACCTTTAGGTACGCCATTTGGATATACCTTTCTCAATTCGGTACAATTCTTAAAGCTGGTTTTACTAGTACTTGGTTTCTTTGTGGTGCTGTTGGATGATGAGGCTTTTTTCTTACTCCAAAGCCCGACCCTATTTTTTTGCGCCTGTTTTTGTAGCTTGATCAATTCTGATTCATAAGAATAAGTGCCATAGTCATAGAATTTTTCTACATATCCTTTTTGAACCAGCAACTTTTGCAGTAGTTTGCCGTCCACCCATACCCATACTAGAGTACGGTTATACTTGTCTTTTCTTGGACCATCGTATTGCAGCTGAATTTTTTTGGCCTTTTTTAACATCGAGCATGTATAATTAGCGGCAGTTTTTCCATATGCTTCGTGTTGAATTGTGCTTTCTGGAGTGTCCACATAGAGGAAACGTGACTTACCGACCTTTGTAAAATAGGCTGTGTCACCGTCTACACATTTTGTTAGTTTTACTGTAAATTTGGCCCCTGCTCTTGCTTCAGCTTTTTCACCAGAAAAGACAAAAGTAAAACCAAGAGTGAAAATCATGATGGCACTAATCACTTTTAATAATGATTTCATCCAATATGCCCCCTTTATACTTTTTTTACAGTAAAAAGAGTAACATATTTTATAAACTTAGTAATCAATTTTTTTATCAAGTTGAACAATTTATTTGAAGGAACGTAGACCTTGGTAAATAAAATTAAAAAAACTCTATCAAAGCTAGTCGGTAAGTTTTCATTTATCATGAGGGATACCCCATCACTGTATTTAGTTAAATTCCGATTTCCTTCAATATCAATTCAATATTTAAATCAGCAATTGGTTCATTCAGAAGCAGTCGATGTCTAATATCACTTAAAAATTTCAGTAGTTTTTCATCAGCTGTAGATAAATCTTCTTTTTTGTGAAAAACAGAATATAAAACAAGATCGCGAAGTTTGAGAAATAATGGCAGTTGTTGAAGCCAATAGGGATCGAGTTCATTCTCTGTGTAATATCCCTTTAAAAATTGTGTCGCAAAATTTTGGGCAAAGTTAGAGCGATTTTCCTTAGCTTCAAAGGGCATTTTATACCATATTGCATAATAAATCGGGATTGCAATATCGCTGGCAAACCAATGGTAAGAGCAATCATCAAAATCAAACAGCTCGATTTTTCCATTTTCTACAAAGAAGTTTCCCTGGTGAACATCGGAATGAATAAGTCCATAGCAGTCAGGGTGTTTGTCAAGCTGTTGAACTTGTTGAAGTAAGGCTTTTCCTTTTTCCAACAGCAACTTATCATCAGCAGGAAAATACTTTTCAATGGAAATGAAATCTTCCTCATCCCATTCAGGCCTTTTGCCGATATAACTGGGTTTTCGGTAGGTTTTGGTAATACGATTCATTTTCCCGACTAACTTTCCCCATTCATAAAACAAAGCATCATTGAAATTTACACTTTGTGCCTTTACTATTCCTCCATTTGCCTTTTTAAACAGGCTGGCGAAAAAGAATGTGTCTTCTGATGCTAATACTTCAACATAATTTCCATTTACAGAAGGAATGGCATAACACACGTTGATTTTTTGCTCCGACAAAAAATTCAGCCAATCCAACTCTGATTCAATTTGTTCTTTTGTACGGTGGGAGCTGTGAGTTAACCGCAAGATAAAAGGGCTGTCATTTTGATAGACCTCAAATATATAAGTTTCGAAGTCACCAAGCATTTTTGGTTCTTTTTCTGTCGCCGCAAATAACCTTAAAGCCTTTTGCAAAAGCTCGTTTGTAAATAATCTTGAAACTGATATTTCCATAGCCATATCCTCAGCTTTCCATTATGATAAAAAACCTCTATATCAATATATAAACAAATTGACCGTGTATGATCCAGATTAAGGTTATCACTTTAAAGAGATAAATTTGAAACAAAAGGTCAAAAAGTGTCTAATGAAAACGCTTTATTTTTTAAAATACAGGTGATAGAATATTCTATAAATTAGGTATTTTTTAAATATTCAAAATATAAAAGGGGGTGTTATCTATAATTGGCTAAAAGTAATCGCGATCCACCTCGATATATGGGTGATTACTTGAATAAAATATCATAAGGGAGATGAAAAATCATGGATTTTACATTAACAGATGAACAAAAAATGATTCAGAAGACTGTTCGGGATTTTGTGAATAAGGAACTCAAACCACTGGAGCAGGAAGTATTAAAAAACGAAAGAGAAGGAAGGCCAGGTATTTCTAGAGAAAAAGTCAAGGAGCTGCGGTTAAAAGCAAAAGATATTGGCTTTTGGGGGATTAACACGCCTGAGGAATATGGCGGGGCAAATTTGGGACCGATTATGTCCGTCATTATTGCGATGGAATTAGGAAGGACGTTTGTTCCTTTTAACTTTGGCGGTTCGGCTGACAACATTTTGTATGAATGTAATGAAGAGCAGAAACAAAAATATTTAATACCTGTTATCAACGGTGAAAGACGTTCTTGTTTTGCGATAACTGAACCAGGGGCCGGATCCGATGCGAGAAATATCAAAATGCAAGCAATTAAAGATGGAGACCATTGGGTATTAAATGGAGAAAAGGTTTTTATTACAAATGGGAATGAAGCAGATTTCGTAATGGTCTTCGCGGTTACGGACAAAGAAAAAGGAGCTGATGGTGGGGTAACTTGCTTCTTAGTTGACCGGGATATGGGCTGGAGATCCGAATATATTCATACGATGGGAGAATGGGGTCCTGCTACACTTGTTTTTGAAAATGTCAGAGTGCCTGAAGAAAATATTTTAGGGGAGCTTGGTCAAGGGTTCAAACTGGGAATGAAATGGATTGGCCAGGGACGTTACATGATTCCAGCCGGTGCAATTGGTGCTGCTGAGCGGTTATTACAAATGGCCATTGATTATTCGAAGACCCGAGAAACATTTGGCAAGCCAATTGCGGAACGGCAAGCCATTCAGTGGATGATTGCAGATTCTGCGGTGGAAATTGAAGCAGCGAAATGGATTGTATTCCGCGCAGCATGGATGGCGGAAAATGGAATGGATGCTCGTCATCAATCATCAATGGCAAAATTAAATGGGGCAATCATGGCCAATAAGGTGGTCGATCGGGTTTTACAGATCCATGGGGGAATGGGCTATACGAAAGAATTACCAATTGAACGCTGGTATCGGGAATTAAGATTGCATCGAATTTTTGAAGGAACGGATGAAATTCAACGTCGTACCATCGCACGCAATCTATTAAAGGGCCATATAAAAGTAGGAGAATTGCTATAAATGATTTTGTTTTCATATTAAAAACATACTATCCAGTCAGTTTGTTTTACAAAAAAATACTAACTAGTTAGTTAATTGTTCCGATGACATAGCCATTAGTTAGTTAGCTTTACTTATAAAAAACGAAAGGATCCGTTTATTGTTTTCGCAACATACTAACCGGTAAGTAAAAATATGATATAGCATACTAACTAGTCAGTTGGGGATTAATCTAGACCATTTTATGGATGAAAAAATCAATTTTTTCTTGTTTAATAAAGGGTCCTAGGAAAAGGGGGGCACGATGAAATCAGAAAGAGTTGCTGCAATTGTTGGTGTTGCCGAATCCGATCTTGGCAAAACTCCGGGGAAAAATGTTCTACAGCTGCAGGCACAGGCTGCAAAATTAGCGTTAGAAGATGCTGGATTAACAAAGAATGAGGTGGATGCATTGTTTACAGCGGGAAATTGGGCGTGGGCTCCCAGCCTGATGTTAGCTGAATATTTGGGCATCCAGCCAAAATATACAGATTCAACAAATATTGGCGGCTCTTCATTTGAGGCGCATGTTGGGCATGCCGTAGCTGGAATTAATGCCGGATTGTTTGAGGTAGCGTTAATCACTTACGGAAGTACGAGTCGGACCAATCCAGGTAGATCGGCATTTCCATCTGCATTAACAGCTCAGTATGAATTACCATATGGGTTGCCGACTCCGGTGGGGGCTTATGCTTTGGCTGCCATGCGACATATGCACCAGTATGGTACTACCTCTGAGCAGCTGGCGGAAATTGCAGTGGCAACAAGAAAATGGGCGACTTTGAATGAAAAGGCTTATATGAGGGAACCAATTGAGATTGCGGATGTTTTGAATTCCCGGCTTATTGCTGAACCGCTCCATTTATTGGACTGCTGCTTAGTTACCGATGGAGGTGGAGCTGTTGTCGTAGTATCGAAAAGAGTTGCCTCCAGACTGAACAAAAAACTCATTTGGATATTGGGTCATGGTGAATCACATTCCCATAATACCATTGCGAACATGCCTGATTTAACGATGACAAGTGCACGCGAATCTGGCAGAGCTGCTTTTGAAATGGCAGGTATTACCCATGATGAAATTGATATAGCGGAAATCTATGATTCTTTCACGATTACTGTACTATTAACCCTTGAAGCACTTGGTTTTTGTAAGCCGGGTGAGGGTGGAGCTTTTGTCAGTGGTCAACGAACTGCTCCCGGCGGTGATTTCCCAATGAATACCAATGGCGGTGGTTTATCGTACTGTCATCCAGGAATGTATGGAATATTTTTATTGATTGAAGCCGTACGACAGCTAAGAGGAGAGGGAGGCAAGCGCCAGGTAGAGAATGCAAAACTTGCATTGGTGCATGGTACCGGTGGGGTGTTGTCCTCCACGTCAACTGTTATTTTGGGGAGGGATTAAGCTGATAAAAGATATTCTTGAACCATCCATCGATCAGGAATCAAAATCATTCTGGGACGGGTTAAAGAACGAACAATTATTGATTCAATATTGTGATGATTGTCAAAACTATATCTTTTATCCTCGTTCCATTTGCCCTCACTGTTTTTCAGAGAAGATCAGGTGGCGAAATTCTCAAGGTGCCGGGAAAATATATAGTTATACCGTTGTGCATCAAGCTTTTGGACCTTTTAAACAGGAAGTCCCTTTTGTTGTCGGGATTGTCGAGCTCGATGAGGGGGTAAGAATGATGACTCGTATCATTGGCAAGCGGGAGGATATCGCTATAGATAAACGAGTAACTGTTGTTTTTGAAAAGGTGGATGACCCAATTGTTCTTCCCTATTTTCGACTAGTTTAGAGGGGATAACTTTCGCCCTTTCCCTTTAATCGAAAATATCGTTCCGTTTGCTTTGATTGAAAAAGGAACGGAAGAATTACCTTTCCGTTCCTTTAGAGCTAAGGGAAGTACATTTACCAAATTGCTGCTTCCCTCAAATCAAAATCACTGTCTTCGTCTTAATAAAAGCTCATCAATCTGTAAGTTTTCTTTTAACATAGAAAGAAGATGAAAATGATGATGGATCGAAAGGCATTCTTTATACTAGGATTCATTATGTTTTTGACGATGACAGGTTATGGAATAGTGCTTCCTACATTACCATTCTTAGCGGATAACTTAAACCTTTCATCCGTACAAATGTCATCTTTAATTATCATCTGGGCCATATCACAATTGATAACGGCCCCGCTCTGGGGGCGTCTTGCCGATAAGATAGGAAGAAAACCGGTACTGATATTTGGCGTATTTGGTTTTGGAGTTGCCTTCCTAATCTTGATTTTTGCTCAGAGTTATTGGCAGCTGCTTCTGTTACGGTTAATTGGTGCAGCATTGTCATCAGGTGCCCAACCGGCAGTCTTTTCAATGGTAGCCGATCAAACGGAAAGGAAGAATCGCAGTCAATCGATCGCAAAGATGGGGGCTGTCAATGGTCTTGGCTTTTTATGTGGTCCTGCCGTAGGAGGTGTGTTTTCACCTTTCGGGGTATTGGTGCCCTTTATTGTTGCTGGTTCATTGGCATTTATCACGCTTCCATTCGCCTGGTTGTTCATTAAAGAAACCGATTTTCAAAGAGAAAATAAGAATCCTTCTGCAAAAGGGAGTGAGTCCTTATCCCTGTGGCAATCAATTGCGATGGTAACCAAGAAAGGATATTGGGACCTTTATACGATCATTCTCGGTTTATCTATTGCTGCATCCAGCCTTTTTGGTCTGCTTGGCTATTTTATGATCGCGCGCTTTGATTCGTCTCCTGAATTTGTAAGTCTTGCATTTAGCGCTCAAGCTGGTTTTTCCGTCATTGTGCAATTCTTTTTCCTGAAAAAGTTTACCGATTTTTTCGAGGAAGACACCATTTGCAAAATGGGGTTAATCATTTCCACATTTGGCTATTGTTTAATCAGCATTTCTTCATTCGAATGGGTTGCCATTGTCGGATGTATGTTTACCGGCTTCGGTCAGGCGTTAGTACGTCCTATTGCGACAGCTATGTTGTCAAAACGCAACGAAATGGGTCAGGGGATTACGATGGGGTTGCAACACGCCATGGATAGCTTAGGAAGGATACTGGGTCCGCTTTGGGGCGGGTGGGTATTTGCCTACATGGTATCAGCGCCTTTTATTACCTCCGCGATTATAACCGCATTGCTTTTACTCATCGTGATGATGACTTCAAAGCAGCCGAAAATCCAGCTTAAGAAGCTGCGTCAAAAGGATACCGGACATAAAAATTACCACGCCTAAAATATATAAAAAAACTACTTTAGATCTTTTTTCTTGTTGAGCTTTTACCTTTAATCATATTGGAAAATAAATAAAAAATGGAGAGGGTAATATGCTGCTAACAGAATTAATGAATGAAAATATTAAAAAGTTTGGCGAGTACAATCTGCTCTATTATGGGGAAAAAACGTATACAAATATTGAATCCCAAGTAATATCCCGGAAGGTGTCGAATGTGATGCGATCACTGGGTGTTGAGAAAGGGGATCGTGTCCTGATCTGTATGCCAAACTGTCCCGAGGTGATTTTTTCCTATCAAGGCGTGTTAGGTACGGGGGCCATTATTGTCCCTGTAATGTATTTGCTGCATGAAAACGAAGTGAATTTTATCCTCAAAAATTCTGAAGCAAAAGCAGTGATTACGTCATCTGCAATATTACCGAAAATGATCACCGCAACATCTGATTTAAAGGTTAAACCTAAGGTTATTTCTGTTGGTAAACCGAATCCAGCCGATTTATTACAAACGGATTTGGATGTGGTGGAATGGGATCAAGCGCTGTTAGCTGTTGAACCTGATGAAATCCAAGTTGAAATGAATGAAGCAGATGTAGCGGTGATTTTATATACATCAGGAACTACAGGTGCCCCAAAGGGTGTGATGTTAACACACAAAAATTTGTATGCCAATACTGCATCGGGGCTTTCATTGAGAGATGATAAAGATGATAGAGCAACGACAATCGGGGTTCTCCCGTTAGCGCATATCTATGGTTTTGGGATTATGAATGGAATGTTGGTTCTCGGAAGTTCTGTGGTCATTTTCTCAAAATTTGACGCAGAAGAAGTGTTTAAGGTGATTGAAAAATATAAGGTTAAGTCATTTGCAGCCGTTCCTGCAATGCTTCATGCGATGTTATATCATCCAAATGCGGATCAATATGATTTGTCAAGTTTGGAGACGGTAGGATCGGGGTCGGCAGCATTGGCCGTAAGTCTGCGGCATAAATTCCGGGAAAAATTCGGTGCTGAAGTCCGCGACGCCTATGGATTATCGGAAGCTTCACCGGGTGTAGCCTCACAGCGGAATAATATGCCGATCAAAGAAGGTTCGGTTGGGATTCCGATGCCGGGCGTCAAAATCAAGATCGTTGATGAAAACGACCAAGAAGTTCCAACTGGAGAGGTTGGCGAATTATTGGTGCAGGGCGACAATGTCACACCGGGATATTTCCGAAATCCGGAAGCAACGGAAAAAGCCTTGAGAAATGGCTGGCTTCATACCGGTGATTTGGCAAGAGTGGATGAGGATGGCTATTTATATATTGTTGACCGTAAAAAAGACTTGATTATTCGCGGTGGATTTAACATCTATCCACGTGACCTGGAGGAACTGCTGATTAAACATGAGGCTGTTTTGGAAGTAGCGGTGGTGGGGGTTCCTTCAGAAAGAATGGGAGAAGAAATTGTTGCCTTTGTCGTGAAGAAAGAAGGAAAAGAAGTAACCGAAGAAGAGTTAATTGAATATTCACAAAAACACTTAGCCAAGTATAAAACTCCCCGTCATGTTGTGTTTATCAAAGAGCTTCCAAGGAATGGTGTTGGGAAAATACTGAAAACAAAATTGAGGGAAAAACTTGAAAATGTAAATCTCAAAATCTAACAGAACTCCATTTTTTAGTAGAAAGGAGGATGTGTGATTGGCCGCAAATACAACACCACTCTTACAAGTGGAGGATATGAAGACGGTTTTTAAAACGAGAATGGGCGTTGTCGAAGCAATCGCCGGCGTGTCCTTTCACATTTCTAAAGGGGAAACGGTTGCGATCGTCGGAGAATCCGGTTCCGGCAAAAGTGTTTCGGCTTTGTCAATTTTAAGATTGCTGGATAGTAATGGGGAGGTTACCTCAGGAAAAATATTATTCAATCAGTTAAATTTAAAAGATTTAACTGATGCAGAAATACGCAAAGTCAGAGGAAACGAGATTGCCATGATCTTTCAAGATCCGATGACTTGTTTGGATCCGGTTTATACCATTGGGGATCAAATTATTGAAACGATTAAGATTCATGAGGATCTTTCGAAAAAAGAGTATAAAGAGCGCGCCATAGAGCTCTTGCGTCTAGTTGGGCTTCCTGATCCGGAAAGCCGGATTGATGCCTATCCCCATCAGCTGTCAGGGGGACAAAGGCAAAGGGTCATGATCGCCATTGCATTGGCATGCCGGCCCAATTTAATTATTGCAGACGAACCAACAACGGCATTGGACGTGACGGTTCAAGCACAAATTATGCAATTATTGAAAGACTTACAATCTAAATTTGGAACGTCTATTATCCTGGTGACACATGATTTGGGTGTTGTAGCGGAAATGGCCGATCGGGTGGTGGTTGTTTATGCAGGTCAAGTAGTGGAACAATCTACTGTTATCGATTTATTTGAAAAACCGGAACATCCGTATACGGAAGCGCTGATGAGAAGTATTCCGCGAATTGAAACGGATCGGAACAGACGCCTCCAAACGATCAAAGGCAATGTCCCCAGTTTAAAGGAACTACCTTCGGGCTGTCGGTTTCATCCACGCTGTCCGCTTGCTTCAGAAAAATGCGGGACTGAGGAGCCGCCTCTTTTTAAGGTAGGGGAAGGCAGGGAAAGTAAGTGTTGGTTAGCAGGCCGGGACTTGAAAGTAAAACGGGAAGCTGCTGATAAAGAAGAGGAAAGCGATGAAGCAGTAACAGCTTTCGAAAGTAATAAACACTTGGATGATCAACAATTATTATTAGATGTAAAAAATCTAAAGAAATATTTTCCGATCACAAAAGGCATCCTTTCCCGAACTGTTGGGCATGTTCGGGCGGTTGACGGTGTTTCACTCGATATTTATAAAGGCGAAACTCTAGGGCTTGTCGGCGAATCAGGATGCGGAAAGTCAACGGTTGGCCGTTTAATAACAGGATTAATCAAACCTACGGCAGGAGAGGTCGTTTTTGAAGAGAAACATCTATCCAAAATCAGCCGCCAAGACATGAAACAATTAAGAAGACGAGTTCAATTTGTCTTTCAAGATCCATATAGTTCTTTAAATCCAAGGATGACGATCTTGGACATTATCGGAGAACCGTTAGAAGTCCACAACCTGGTGAAAGGAAAAGAGATCCAAAAGCGGGTCGGTGAACTTCTGGAAATAGTCGGTTTAGCAAAAAGTGATATGCATAAATTCCCGCATCAATTTTCCGGCGGACAAAGGCAAAGAATTGGCATTGCCCGTGCTCTGGCTACCGAGCCGGACCTATTAATTTGTGATGAAGCGGTATCAGCCTTAGATGTTTCCGTTCAGGCGCAGATTCTTAACTTACTAAAGGATTTACAGGTGAAAATGGGGCTTTCTTATTTATTCATCTCGCATGATTTAAATGTAGTCAAGTATGTGTCAGATCGAATTGCCGTCATGTATCTTGGAGAAATTGTGGAAGTGACCGATTCCGAAACGTTGTTTAATGAACCTCTGCATCCTTACGCCAAAGCACTTATTTCGGCTGTGCCCGTCCCGGACCCGAAGGCTGAACCGGACAGAATGATTTTAACAGGCGAGGTACCTTCTCCTGCTAATCCGCCAAGCGGCTGTAAATTTCATACCCGCTGCCCGTTTGCGATGGATATTTGCAAGCAGGAAAAGCCGGAATTAAGAACGATTTCTGAAGGACACACGGTTTCATGTCACTTGTACGGAAAGGAGTGAGGACATGGCTGAATATATCATCAAAAGATTAATCTACAGCGTATTGGTATTACTTATTATGACTACCTTTATTTTCGTGGTAATGAGAGCTGTTCCCGGCGATGTAGTAACCCTTCAACTGGCCAATTCCGGAGCAACAGAGGAGCAAATGGCGGCACTAAAGTCAGAATTGGGATTGGATAAAGGGATAACGACTCAATTAGGTGAGTGGGTATCCCATGCTGTTCAGGGTGATTTGGGGACATCTTTATGGTCAGGCAAAGCCGTGTCTGACGTCATTTTTGAAAGAATCCCGGTCACATTACAACTGGCGGTTATGTCGATGATTTTGGCGATCATCATCGGTATCCCGGTTGGCGTTATTTCTGCCGTAAAGCAAAATACATTAATCGATCATTTCCTACGTGTCATTTCAGTAGGCGGCTTATCCATTCCGAACTTTTGGCTCGGCTTAATTTTGCTCACAGGATTGTCATTGGCGTTAAACTGGATTCCGCCTTTAGGCTATCAATCCTTTGCGGAAAATCCTATCGTTAATCTTCAACAGATGTTATTACCATCGATCTGTTTAGCAATTACGTTAAGTGCCAGTATTGTCCGTATGACCAGGTCCGCTGTGCTGGATGTATTACATTCTGAATTTATTCGGACCGTTCGCTCCAAAGGAGCAAAAGAATGGGTTGTCATTTTTAAACATGCCTTAAGAAACTCGCTGGTTTCCGTCATTACGCTGATTGGTTTACAAGTCGGTTATCTGCTTGGCGGCACTGTGGTACTTGAATCTATTTTTTCGCTTCCGGGATTAGGGAACTTGATTTATGAATCAGTATTGTCCAGGGACTATCCCATCGTTCAAGCGGCCGTATTAATGTTCGGAACGATGTTCTTGCTTGTAAATTTAATCGTTGATGTCATGTATGGCTGGGTGGACCCAAGAATTCGGACTAGATAACTGCTGTATAAACCTGAATTCAGGAAAGGAAGTGAAAGAAATGTCTCAAGTTCAGTTAGATACGGATTTGCCAAAAGGAAGAGTAACAGCTGGCAGGAATCTGCATTTGAAAAAGTTCGGGGGTGAGTGCAAACGCTTTATTGTTACCCAGAAAATTGGCTTTGTCTCCCTTTTAGTGATCCTTCTTGTTATTTTAGTAGCCGTTTTTGCCCCCATCATCGCACCATTTGACCCTGTAGCGCAAAATCGGGAAGCCATTTTGGCTGCTCCCGAACCTCAATTTTTCATGGGAACGGATGATTTGGGAAGGGATGTGTTTAGCCGGATTGTATATGGTTCCAGGATTTCTTTACTGGTCGGTTTTGCAACGGTAGTGATATCAATCTTCTTGGGGATTTTGTTAGGCATGGTCTCAGGATACTTCGGCGGTATTGTCGATATGGTTATTCAAAGGATTATGGATGCCATCATGTCCATCCCGGCGTTAATTTTAGCCTTATTTATCGCCGCACTTTTGGGCCCAGCGATTCAAAATGTGATTATTGCCTTAACCATTATTGAGGTTCCACGATTTGCCCGGATTGTCCGCGGAGAAATGCTGCGAATCCGCGAAACCAATTATGTTGAAGCTTCACGATCAGTTGGGGCCAACGCAGTGAGGATTATTTTTAAACACGGTCTGCCCAATATGATGGCTCCTATCATTGTCATGTCAAGCTTAGCATTTGGGCAGACCATTATTGCCGAAGCCTCACTCAGCTTTCTTGGGATCGGAACGCCACCGCCTAATCCTTCATGGGGATTGATGCTTAGTGATGCCAGCAGATATATGGAAAGTGCACCTTGGCTGGTATTATTTCCGGGCCTGGCCTTAAGTCTTTTAGTATTAGCCTTTAATTTACTGGGAGATGCTTTAAGAGATTTTCTGGACCCGAAAATGTCCGCTTAAATTTTTATAAGATTAAGAGGATCAAGGAGGTTTGTGAATGGTTAAAAAGCTAAGGTTATATATAAATATTTTGCTGGCTGCTTTACTGTTACTGGGAGTGAGCGCATGTTCCTCGGGTACTTTCAAGAATACCAATGGAAAAACAAATTCAACTGGTGAAAAAGGCTCAACTGAACCAAAAAAGGGAGGAACCTATACCATACTGGCTGCTGCGGATCCTGATATGCTGGACCCTCATCGCCAGTCTTCTATCTATACGAATTCCCTTGCCGGGTTAGTTTACAATAAGCTGGTTTCCTTTGAAACAGGACCTGGTGTGGAATTTACCGATTATAAGGTTGTCCCGGATCTTGCCGAGCGTTGGGAAGTTTCTGATGATGGCAAAGTCTATACCTTTTATTTACGTGAAGCTTACTGGCAGGATAAACCACCCGTAAATGGCAGACAGTTAACGGCTGAAGATGTTGTGGCGACAATGGAAAGGATTATTAATTTACCTGGACATCAAGCTTCACTACTATCAGCCGTTGAAAGTGTCAAAGCAACAGATGACCGGACGGTTGTATTCTCATTAAAACAGCCATTTGCCCCGTTTTTAAATTTCATGGCCAATCACTTTATGTGGATTTTGCCGAAGGAAGGCATTGAAGGGAAATTCGATTTAACGACCGATATGATTGGTACAGGTCCATTTATTTTGGAGGAATGGAAGGACAATGTGCAGGCTACTTTCAAGCGGAATCCCAATTATTACGAGAAGGGCAAACCATATTTAGATAGGGTGATTTATAAAGTCGTACCAGATCAAAGCGCACGGATCGCCGCATTAAGAACCGGACAGGCGGAGGCAATTGGGCAGTTATCACCACAAGAACTCGCTCAGCTTAAGAAGACGAATCCCGATTTTGACATTTTTGAAGCGTTATTTCCGACCCAAGAACAGGTATACGTAAACATAAAGAAAAAACCATTTAACGACTTGCGGGTACGGAAAGCGATTAGTCTTGCTATTGACAGGAAAAAAATGGTGGATAATATCTATGGCGGCGGGGAGGTCAGTGGTCCGGTGAATCCTTCCTTAGGTGATTGGGCTCTGCCTTTAAAGGATAGAGAACAACTAATGCCATACGATCCAGAAGCGGCGAAAAAATTACTGGCAGAAGCAGGCTATCCAAATGGATTTGACACGACTCTAATGGTTACAGATGGTTATGGGCCACAATTGGTTCGCGTTGCCCAATGGATTGCGGAGGATCTGCGGAATGTAGGTATTAATGCAAAAATTGAAGTAGTGGAGTATGCAACCTATTATTCTGAAAGATGGCCGAAAGTTGAATATGATATGGGAATCGGCTACCAAACTTATTTCCAGGAACCGGATGAATGGCTGCGTACACAACTTCATACAAACGGTGCGAAAAACTGGTATAACATCAGTGATCCTAAGCTGGATAAAATGCTTGATGAACAACGGTTGATACTCGATCAGGAAAAGAGAAAAGAATATGTTCATGACATTCAACGTTATGTGCTGGAAAACTTGATCAACCCGATTCCGATTTCAACCTATTATACGAAGACTCCACGACCTCCTTATGTTAAGGATTCGTATCCACATGCTTCCTATGGTTATGGTTACTTGCGGAATGTTTGGTTCGACAAATAAGACCGATCTATGCAAATGGTGATAGAAGCCAGTCTTTACTTCATGAAACATCCTCCGGTGCGGAATGCTATAGCGCTCATGTATTGGAGGGAAAATAATCGGAAAGTACACTATTACAAAGGATTTGAGGGATGTGCAAAGAATTGAAAAATTGGTACTGCCAACAAATTTCCCCATTGGTCCCATCCATGCTTATCTTGTATTTGGAGAGAAGCTGACCCTGATTGATACCGGCTTAAAAACGGATCAGGCATGGAAAGAACTAAATATTGGGCTTGAAAGGCTGGGTTTAAAACTAACAGAAATTGAACAAATCGTATTAACACACCATCATAACGATCACGTGGGATTGCTTGATTGGATATTGGAGAAACATCCTACTGTCCCAGTGTTTGCTCATCGTGATACACTAACGTTTTTACAAGATGAAGACTATCTGGATTGGACCGGAGAATTTTTTAAGACGCTGCTCCAAGAATTTGGATTACCGAAAGAGATGGCCTACAAATGGGCATTCCGGAAACGCGGCCGTACCCTATCAAATAATTTAGAAATTGAAACGGTACTGCAAGAAGGCGATAAAGTGCCAGGTTTATCGGATTGGCAAGTGATTGAAACACTTGGGCACTCACAGGACCATCTCTCTCTCTATAACGCTAAAGACCAGATGCTTATTTGCGGGGATCATATTATTAAGGGGATGCATTCGGGGATATTTTTGGATGCGCCGCTATATGGAAAGCCAAGGGCAAGACCATTGATCCAGTATTTTCAAAACTTAGAAAAATGTAAAAATCTGCCGATCAAGCTTACTTATTCAGGCCATGGACCAGATATTGATCATTTAGCTGAGGTCATTAAAGCAACAGAAGAAAATATAGAAAATCGCCTTCAACGTGTTATCAATGCTTTGAAGAAGGCCAATGGGAGCGCCACCGGTTTTGAAATCATCCAGGATGTGTATCGGAGACGTTATGAAAAGGCGGTTATCACATTTGTGTTTGAAATCGTGGCAGTTCTTGATCTGTTAGAGGAACGGAACATCATCATTGCCGAAAAAACCAATGGGGTCTATCACTACCGTCTTGTAGATTACTAGAGGAAGAGGATAGTTTATTATTTATATTTTGAATATTGTGACTAGGAGGAATAAAGGATGACCAAAAGATTTGAAGGAAGAACAGCATTCGTAACTGGCGGCAGCCGCGGGATCGGGAAGGCCATTGCCGAAGAATTCGCAAAAGAAGGGGCAAAAATTGCCATTATTGATATCAATGAGGAAGCTTTAAGTGAAGCGAGAGCGGAGTTTAGAGAAAAGGGTTATGAGATTCTAGCGCTACAGGCGAATGTAGTGAAAGCAGCTGAAGTTGAAGCGGCAATAGAAGAGGTTGTAAATACGTTTGGTTCATTGGATATTTTGGTCAATAATGCTGGAATTATCAGAGATAACTTGCTGTTCAAAATGTCTGACAGTGACTGGGATCAGGTAATCGATGTTCATTTAAAAGGATCCTTTCATGCTGCCCGGGCAGCACAAAAATATATGGTACAGCAAAAATATGGCAGGATTATTAATATTTCCTCGACCTCTGCACTAGGAAACCGTGGGCAGGCAAATTATGCAACGGTTAAAGCAGGGCTGCAAGGCTTTACCAAAACACTTGCAAAAGAGCTTGGGAAATATGGTATTACATCAAATGCCGTTGCGCCTGGTTTTATTGAAACAGAGATGACCAAAGCAACTGCAGAAAGAGTTGGCGTTCCTTTCGAACAATTTGTCAAAGGAGCAGCAAGCCGGATTCCAGTTGGCAGAAGCGGTAAGCCGGAAGATATCGCTAATGCCGTTGCCTTTTTTGCCGATGAGAAATCTTCTTATGTCAATGGTCAGGTTCTCTATGTAGCCGGCGGACCGACAAATTAAAAATGGGGAGGAGAAAATAAATGTATCGCGATGCAATCGGAAAAAGATCTCCAAAGGTGAAAAATGTTGTAGAACGAGGGCTGGTAAGAAGATTTGCCGAGTCCATTGGTGACTTACATCCCATCTATGTTGATGAAGAAACCGGAAAGAATTCACGTTATGGAAATAATATTGCTCCGCCGACTTTCCCGCGTGTCTTTCTTTCGGGAAACATCGAAGGGCTGAAGCTGCCTGGGAAAGGTTTAATTCACGGTGAACAGATTTATCATTACGAAAGGCCGCTTTTAGTAGAAGAAGAAGTCTTCTGTTATTCCGTAATTGAAGATTATTACGAAAAAGAAGGCAGCACAGGTAAAATGGGCTTTTTAAAAATGAAACGATACGGAGAAGATGCAAACGGAAAATTAATTTTTACCGAAGAGTCGGTCATCATTATTACAGAAACAGTCAGGAGGGCGATGCAGGTATGACGAGCATTACGGAACTACGCACAGGCGAATCACTTCAGACAACACTTTCTCCTGTCTCCAGGATGGATTTAATCAAGTATTCTGGAGCATCGGGTGATTTTAATCCGATTCATACCATTGATGAGGAGGCAAAAAAGGCGGGGCTTCCGGGGATTATTGCCCATGGAATGTGGACGATGGGAAATCTTTCAAAACTATTTACACCATATTATGAAATTGGTTTTATCCAAGATTATCAGATTCGTTTTGCTGGCATGGTTTTTTTAAATGATGTCATTACATTACAGGCTCAATTAGAAGATAAAACGGAAGAACATTTACATTTTAAAGTTAGCGCAATCAATCAGAAAGGGAAAGAGGTTATTAAAGGGAAAGTCAGATTTGCACTTTATTAATTCACTATCTATGTGAGGTGTATAGTCCATGAAAAGGGATGCTGTAATTGTATCGGCAGTTAGATCAGCTATTGCAAGGCAAGGGGGAACTTTGGCAAGAGTTCCTGCCCATTTATATGGAGCTGAGGTCATCAAAGAAGCGGTCAATCGAGTGAATCTTGATCCGGCACTCATTGATGATGTCATTTTAGGTAATGTATTAAGCGGTGGTGGGAATATTGCCAGATTAACCGCTTTACAAACAGGCCTATCTATAAATATCCCGGGTCTTACGGTTGATCGCCAGTGCGGATCGGGAATTAATGCCGTTGCTTTAGCTGCCCAAGCAATTCAATCTGGGGCCGGTGATGTTTATATTGCCGGTGGTATTGAGAGCATGAGTCGCGCTCCTTTCTTGTTGGAGCGGCCGGAACTTCCCTTTAGCCCTATGCCGCCAAAGTTCCGCGGTTCGCTTTTAGCACCGGAGGAAATTGGTAATCCGCCAATGGGGATTACAGCGGAGAATTTGGCAAAAAAATATAATATTACACGAGCAGAACAAGATGAATTCTCGCTAAGAAGTCAACAAAGAATGGCGCGAGCAATGGAAGAGGGGCGTTTTGATGAACAAATTGTTCCAATCAAAATACCTGTGCGTAAGGGTGAACCGATTATTTTTAAGAAAGATGAACATCCTCGTCCAAACTCTACATTAGAAGGGTTGGCCAAATTATCTCCTGCATTTTTAAAAGATGGTACCGTCACGGCCGGCAGCAGTTCCGGACTGAATGATGCCGCCTCTTGCTTAGTCATTATGGCCAGAGAAAAAGCCGAAGAGCTTGGTATCAAGCCAATGGCCGTTATTCGGGGGACAGCGGTTGCAGGGGTTGACCCGAATATTATGGGAATTGGGCCGGTACCTGCTACGAAGAAGGTATTGGAAAAATTGGATCTTTCCTTAGAGCAGATGGATCTTATTGAACTAAATGAAGCCTTTGCCGCTCAAGTTATCGCCTGTGATCGTGAATTACAAATAGATCCGGAGAAACTGAATGTGAATGGCGGGGCGATTGCCCATGGTCACCCGCTAGGTGCAACCGGAGCCATTTTAATAACAAAAGCTGTATATGAACTGAAACGCTCTGACTCCAGGTACGCCTTGATTACGGCTTGTATCGGTGGTGGACAGGGAATCGCCACGGTCATTGAAAGAGAATTAGATTCATAGATGACACCATTGAGTGATTGAAAGGATACGACTAATGAAGGATAAAATCATGAAAGAAAGTATCGATCTGTTTGATAGTAAGGGATTCAGTAAGACAACGATTCAGGATATTGTGGATAATATTGGTGTGACAAAAGGGACATTTTATTACTATTTTGAGAGTAAACAAGAGTTGTTACGAGATATCCATTTAAGTTTTATTGAAAACTTACTCCATCAACAGGAAGAGATTATTAACGATAAAAATTTAAACAACAAAGAAAAGTTATATAAATTGGTTTATATAATAATAAGTGAAATCAAAACATCAGGCAAGAGTGCGAGAGTTTTTAATCGGGAGATCCGCCATTTGGAAAAAGACCATATAGATAATGTGAATTCAAAAAGGCGCGAATTTCGCCTTAATTTCCAAAAGGTCATTGATGAAGGTATTAGAGAAGGAGAATTTAGAAACGATTTAAGAAGTGACATCGTGACTTTCGCTATCCTTGGTATGGTAAACCGCTCATATAGTTGGTATAATCCCGATGGTGAAATGTCGGAAGACGAGATCGTAAATCTTTATATGGAATTAATTTTGAACGGATTAACCAAATAGTTTTCCCATTTTAAAGATTTTCCAGGTTATCGAATCCTCAACCTCCCATTCATGAAAATATAAAAATTAGAAATAGAGATTTTCCTGTCTTAACAGTATAATCAAGAATGGGAGTTGAGACAGTTTGAATAAAAAAGACATTGCAAATATCCGCAAACAATTTAAATTAGACAATTACCGTATGAACATTCGAGAAATCTTCAATGTATATGTGAAAAAGGAATCTGGTGAGATTTACCATCAAGTCTGTCGGCCGTTTCAAATGTTGGAGCAGGAAACGCAGGAATTATTTTTAGCTAACTTTAAAAAGATTTTGACCGGCCATCTTGATGCCAAACTGTTTGAGTTAAAATTCAAGCGGGATGTAGATTACAGTACCCAAACGATTCTTTTCGAAGGAATGCAGGCGGAATCTGAAGATTGGCAGGATAACATGCTGGACATCGTTGGAAAAATGTTTGCCCACGCTGCCTACGAATTTGATACGGTAGTGACATTTATCCGCGGAGAATACCGCAAGCCAACTAAGAAAAGGAATCCAGAATCAGAAGAGGGCGGGGATGATGAGGTTTATGCCAATTCGTTTATCCTTTGCAGTCTGAATAAAACGGATCAGCCAAAAAAAGCTCTGCTGTTTGACTATATTGAAAAAGAATTTAAACCATCTCAAGGTGTGGATCCGATTATCAATTTGGACTCTCCGATGTCAGGCTTTCTGTTTCCTGCTTTTAACGACAATGCGGCCGATGTGAACCATATTCTCTATTGTGCCGGAAAAGTAAATCAACCGGATTTTACTTTTATCGAAAAAGTTCTTGATTGTGAAGACATTATCACCGCGCAGGAAGATAAGGACTGCTTTGACTTTATTTTAAAGGAAGTTATCGGGGATGAAGTGGACTCCACGATCATTTCGAATGTTTATGAGGAAATTGATCGAGTAGTGCTGGAAAGTGCGGAAAAAGAAGACGACGAAATTCCTACATTGGATCACCATGACATCGAACGGATCTTAACCGTCAGCGGCGTCGAAAATGTCGAACCAGCCAAAGTCGAGCATGCCTTCAAAGCGGTCGTAGAAGACGAAAAACATGAATTCAAAGCGAGCAGCTTAATTCCGAAAACAATCAAAATCAGCACCAAGGTGGCAGATGTCACCATCAATCCGAAGGACATGAAATATGTAAAATACATCACGTACGAAGGAAAACGGTGCCTGTTACTTGAGGTGGATGAAGAAGTCGTGGTCGAAGGATTCCGATTGGAAGCAAAGAGCATGTAACATTTTTGGAAGGGCTTTTCTAAAAAGGAAAAAGTCCTTCCATTTTCTAAAGGTTTACTACATCCTTATTAGAAAAAAGTCTTTCCAATTTTCCATCTTCATTTGTATCAAAAAGGCTTAAAAATGTTTCGGCTATCTGCGGATCAAATTGGATTCCTATATTTTCGCGAATCTCATTAAGCGCATAATCTAATTCGAGTTTATCCCGATAAACACGGTTGGAAGTCATCGCATCAAAGGCATCTGCTACGGCAACAATCCGCGCCACAAACGGAATTTCACTGCCTCTTAAACCCAATGGATAACCACTTCCATCATATCTTTCATGATGGTACAAGACAATGTCCAAAACTCCATCTTCATGAAACCTGTCGACATTCTTAATCATATCGTAGCCAATCATCGGATGGGTTTTAATGATCTGATACTCCTCATCTGTCAATTTTCCAGGTTTGTTTAAAATCGTTTCTTGAATCCCGATTTTACCAATATCGTGCAATAATCCGCCAATATAAATCGTTGTGCACATTTCTTTTGACAACTTCATCTGCTTGGCGATCATAAGCGCATACTTTGCGACATTTTCGGAATGATGCATCGTATAGGAATCTCTCGAATCCAAAGCGTTCGAAAGAACCATGGTCAATTCTATTTCATTTTGCTCGACTTTTTGAGTGATTTTTCTTAACCCAACCGAGATTGCGACAATTAAAAGATATGTGAATAATTGAATAAAAAAGGAACCAATATCAATATTTTCAGCTGGTTGAAAAGCCCTGCAGAGAACAGTAAAAACAGTAAGTAAAAAAATCACCCATACAGGCTGGTCATAAAATCCAATTCCTAAAAAGATCACAGTAATAACAAATAAAATAAAAGTATTACTGTGATTTTCCGCAACCAAACAATATAGGATACTGAGAATTAATAAGAGGAAATATCCGTAACGGAAATATGTATGATGGTTTAACCATTTATAAAATGTCTTAACTACCGTTCGTTTATACAATTGTTTTATTCTATCCAAAACTTTTCTCACTACTTAGACATCCTTTCGCTAAACACCTGAATTTAGGAAAGCTATATCTATAGTAGCATATCGAATCATGTCGATATATGACGAATTTTTAAAAAATATCTTACTTTCAATTTAAATAGATACCTAACTATATTTTTTTCTATTTTCCTGGAAAAATACGTGCCGAATTATATGGAATATTGCATAATAAAAGAAAAGGCATATTTGAATTGGGCTTTATTTATTGGCACAATGATTACTGAAAGGGTGGATGGCTAATCTTTGCAAATTTCATTTTTACCATCATATTTATCATCGGAATCTATTATTTATTACGGAATCTATTGCTTTTATCATCGGCAGCAACTGCCTCCAAAGATGCGCTATATCCGAAAACGGAAGAAGAGTTTGCCGGTATTATCATTCCAAATGAATGGAAGCCAATGGAACCACTGACCAAAAGAGCAAAATCCTATCGACTTGTCAAATGGGGCACAGTCGTCATCCTTTGCGTACTAACTGTTCTTTTGGTGCTAGTGGTCACGACTGATTGGCTGGGAGAATCATTTTTCACCCTGGCCTATATTTTTTTCATTCTTATTGATTCTGTTCGACATAGCGGCAATCTATTTATTTTACCAAAGGGAATCATCCTTAATGGTAAATTGGTTTCTTATCATCAAATCAAAGATTGTGAGACTGAACAAATTATTCGCTGGCATCCATTGTACGGCCTTGATGACAAAGTGAACAACGCCTATAAATTAACATTCAGGCTGAAAAGAACCCTTTTCCAGCCACAATTCATTGTAGTACAAACGGCTGCCCAACTGGACCAGATTATCACTTTGCTGAACCAGAGAGGAGTTCGCTGTTATAAACAGTTGCCTGAACAAAAGGAGCGGGCACCGTATGTTTAAAAAAAGAGTACCAGGCAACCGAACCGACAAAGGAGTTGCCGGGTACTCTTTTCATCTTTCTACGATTATTCTTTTAAAGAGCAAACCTTAAAGAGCGGTCATTATACTTAAATCTCTAAGAATAGTTTTATCTAATACCTTTAAACCCTTATTTTGATAATGTCATAAAAATGAGAAAAATGATAGAAAAATAATCCTATCTGAGGAGATGAATCCTTGGAATTATAGGTTTGGATTATTTTGAAGAATAAGTAATTGGCTTAAAGCAAAGAAATCTATTCCATTTAACCAGTGGTGAACAACCTTCACCGCTATTTTTATGAAAAAAAACGAAATTAATAATTTTTTAAAAATTATTTAAACAAATCTTGTAAATATTCTTTCAATTCGTAATATAGTGTGTTATTATTACTTCATTACAGTAATACTAAAGTTATTTTCAGTAATACTAAAATTTTATTACTATACTTCAAAGGAGTTTCATATGGATGAAATTTATAAAAAAATTAAGGAACTGCGCCTTTTAAGGGGTTACACCTTGAAGGAGCTAAGTGAAAAAACAGATCTATCGATTAGTTTTTTATCGCAAGTAGAAAGAGGAACGACTTCCTTAGCGATTACCTCCCTGAAAAAAATTGCGGATGCTTTAAATGTTAAAATTACTGAATTTTTCGAAGAAGAAAAGACACAGGAAGATTATTTAGTAAAAGTTGATCAACAAAAACCATTTAAATTAACTGGTTCAGATTTTCTTTACTCAAGATTGAATGGAGAATTTACAGGAAGAATGCTTGAACCACTATTAGTAAACATTCCCCCCAATCAAAAGCAAACGCAAAAATACGGTCATCCAGGGGAAGAATTTTACTTTGTGTTGAAAGGAAATGTTATTTTCTACATTGATGGCAAGGAATATGTCGTACGTGAAGGTGACTCAATTCATTTTCCATCCACGTGTCCGCATTCACTGGAAAATCCTTTTAATGAAGAAACAATACTTTTGTCAGTTTTGACTCCAGTTATTTTTTAACTGAAGTTTTCAAAATATCAAGCTTTATAGAAAGGTGGAGTATATATGCGTGTAGCAACAGACATTGGTGGAACATTCACTGATTTAGTGTATGTCAATGAAAATGGAGAAATTGGCGTGGCGAAGAGCCATACAACGCCTCCAAATTTTGAAAAGGGTGTCATTGATGTCATTGAAAAAAGTGGAATTGATCAAACAGCTATCCAAACATTTATTCATGGAACAACGGTTATTATCAATGCCTTGACGGAAAGGAAAGGAGTTAAGACCGGTTTGATTACCACGAAAGGTTTTCGTGATGTCCTGGAAATTGCCCGTGGGAACCGTCCTGACTTATTTAATGTTCGCTATCAAAAGCCGGTGCCATTTGTTGAGCGTTATTTAAGACAGGAAGTTGAAGAACGTCTTAACTATAAAGGTGAGGTACTCACGCTGTTGAATAAAGAGCAAGTAAAGGAGGTTATCGCTTATTTCCAAAAAGAAGAAGTGGAAGCTATCGCGATTTCCTATTTGCACTCCTATGTAAATCCTGTTCATGAAATTGAAACAAAAGAGTTGATTCATGAGCTTTGGCCAGAAGTGGCGGTTACTGCTTCGCATGAAGTTACGAAAGAATGGCGGGAATATGAGCGGACAAGTACAGCGGTGTTTAACTCTTATGTAAAACCAATTGCCGCATCTTATGTAGACCGTTTGCATGCAAAACTATTGGAAAATCATACAGACAGCCAAAATTATATTATGCAGTCAAACGGCGGAACGACAACATTTAATAGTGCTAAGCAAACACCGATTAATATGGTAGAATCGGGTCCAGTCGCTGGAATTTATGGTGCAGCGGTACTTGGAGACATTATTGGTGAAGAAAATATTATTGCTTTTGACATCGGTGGAACTACTGCGAAGTGTTCTCTAATCAATAAAGGAGAAGTAAAGGTTTCAACTGACTATTTTATTGAAAAAAATGAGCGAAATGCTGGCTATCCCATTAAAGTGCCAGTGGTTGACATTGTAGAAATTGGCAATGGTGGCGGTTCGATCGCCTGGATAGATAGGGCTGGTTCCTTAAAGGTAGGACCACAATCAGCAGGTGCACTTCCAGGACCAGTTGCTTATGGACAAGGTGGGACTGAACCAACAACAACTGATGCCAACTTAGTTACAGGCCGACTTTCCACTGAGAATTTTGATTACCAAGTGGACTTGGAAAAAGTAAAGTCTGCGATTAAAGAAAAGGTTGCTGATCATTTTGATTTGTCAGTTGAAGATGCAGCGTTAGGAATTATTCGCATCGCTAATTCTAATATGTTAAATGCCTTGAAGCTTATTTCTGTCCGTAAAGGACATAATCCACGTGAATTTTCGTTAGTTGCCTTTGGTGGCGGCGGTTCGATGCATGCGACCGCACTTGCGAAAGATTTAGGTGTGAAAAAAGTCATTGTTCCGGTCGCATCTTCAGTATTCTCCGCTTGGGGAATGTTGATGACCGATCTGCGCCATGATTATATCCAGACATATATTAGAAGGTTAAATCAGGTGGACTTGACTGAACTGAATAATGAATGGCATTCCCTTGAATACCAGGCACTTATGCAATTTAAAGAGGAAGGTCTTGAGAAAAGTAAGGTATTGTTCACCAGGTTTGCAGATATTCGTTATCTTGGACAAGAACATACCGTAAAGGTTCCGGTTCCAAATGGAGATTGGACTTCAGAAACGATTTCAGTAGTGGTAGAGCGTTTCGGCAATCTTCATGAGCAGAATTATACGTTTAAGTTGGAGGGAACCCCGACAGAAATAGTCAGCTTGCATTTAACGGCCTTTGGAAAGGTTATAAAACCATCGATGAAGAAATTGGAGTTTAGCGGTAAGGCTGAAGATGCTTTAAAAGAATCACGTCCTGTTTATTTTGAAGAACAAGGCTGGATGGATACAAAGGTTTATCATCGTCATTTGCTTGGTAAGGATAGTAAGGTTTCTGGACCGGCAATTGTCGAAGAAACTTCTGCTTCAACAGTCCTTTATCCTGGTCAGACGTTATCTGTTGATGAATATGGAAATCTTATCATTGACACGGGGGTGGAGTGAAATGACACAAACTGTCAAAACAAAAGTTGACCCATTTACATTGGAGATTGTTAAAGATTCATTGATTGCTATCGGTGATGAAATGTTTATTGCCTTGGCAAAAACTTCAATGAGCCCAATTATTTATGAAGTCCTTGACTATGCCAGCGGCCTTACTGATGCGAAAGGCCAGTTATTAACACAGGGGAATGGTGTGACAGGATTTATTGGAATGCTGTCCGATATGGTGAAACAAACACTGAAAAAATTTGGTGACGGTAAGTTAAAACCAGGCGATATCATTATTATTAATGATTCTTATGGCGGTGGGGGCTCCCATTTATCTGACGTTGGACTTGTATTGCCAATATTCTATAAAGGTGAACTGGTTGCTTTTTCGGCCAATAAAGCACATTGGACAGAAGTTGGCGGTAAAGACCCGGGGTCCTACAGTAACGATGCAACGGAAATATTTCAGGAGGGTTTGCAATTCCCTTGTGTAAAACTGTTTAATGAAGGACAAATTAATCAGGCAATTGTTGACATTATTGAAGCGAATGTACGTTTCCCTGATTTGTCTCTGGGAGATATGTGGGCGCAGGTCGCTGCCTTAAAAACGGGTGAAAAACGAGTCGTTGAATTATGTGACAAACATGGGAAAGATATCGTTCTTTCGTCAATTGATTACTTGTTGGATCACGGTGAGGAACTTGCCAGACAAGAACTTCGCAAACTTCCGAAGGGGACATATGAGACAGAAGGATTTATTGATGATGATGGTTTCGGAAATGGACCTTTCAAAGTAAAAGTTAAAGTGACCATCACAGATGAAAAGTTTATTGCCGACTTTCGTGGAAGCCATCCGCAAGTACCGGGACCGATTAATTGTTCCTATACTGCACTTGTATCAGCGGTCCGTGCGATATTCTTAGCAATTACCAACCCATCACAGGATGCTAATGATGGCGTATTCCGTCTTTTGGAAGTTATAACCGATAAAGGGTCTGTACTATCGGCTAAACGGCCGGCTCCAGTATCAATTTATTGGGAAAGTATGCAGGCCGGTGCCGATTTAATATGGAAGGCACTTGCCCCTGTTGTACCACATCGTTTGTCAGCCGGTCATTTATTATCCGTCTGCTCGGTTGTTTTATCAGGTGTTCACCCTGATACAAAAGAGCCATTCCTGATTGTTGAGCCATCTGTTGGAGGATGGGGGGCTGCTGAAGGTCAGGATGGCGCAAGAGGACAGTTCTGTATTGGTGATGGTGAAACTTACAACGTACCAGTAGAGGTAGCAGAAACTAGATACGGCGTATTGGTCGATGAGTACAGTCTTCACACAGATGGTGCTGGTGCCGGTGAATATATCGGCGGTGCAGGGGTTGTACGCTCATATAGAGCATTGACGGATAACCAATCGGCTTCGATCACATTTGGCCGCCATAAATTTGTTCCATGGGGGATCAATGGAGGAAAAGACGGGTCAGCAAATAAATTTTATGTGGAAAAGGTTAATGGAGAAGTAGACGGACCTTACGGAATTTATCCAAGATATCCATTAAATACCGGTGATGTTATAAAGCTCGTTACAGCAACCGGTGGTGGTTATGGCAATCCATTTAACCGTCCTGTGGAAAAAGTGGCGAAGGACGTAAAAAACGGTTACATTTCGATTGAACAAGCGCATGACGATTATGGTGTCATTGTGAACCCGGAAATGTTTACTGTTGAAGGCGTAACCTCAAAGAGACACCAGGGGGGAGAATAAAGTGGAAGTTTTGAACATTGAAAGTTTACCAGAAGATGCGAACGCTGCCGTACGGTTAAAAACCGTTTTTTCACAGGCATCTCTTTCAGGAAATTTAGCGATGGGCACCGTCACTATTCCACCAGGAAAAAGAGTCCCTTTCAAAGGAGTATCAAAACATGAGGAAAATGAATATTCCATCATCGTGAAGGGCTCGATTGTGACGGAGGTAAACGGAAAAGTTTATCGGGCATCAAGCGGAGAAGCTACGTTTATTCCAGCAGGAGAGGAACATATTGCCTATAATGACAGTAATGAAGACTGCAAAATTATCTGGGTATTAGTTGGATAATTAATTTCCAAAAAAAGCCTTGCTAGGCAAGGCTTTTTTACTAAAGAAAATTTACGGAATATTGGTAATCATCAGTCAATAAGTTATATTAGAAAAATATCAAAAGGAGTTGAATTGGGATGGAAGATGTTTCATTAAGAAAAGGGGGAAAGGATGAGGCTCTTGCGGCTGTTCCATTAAATCAACGGCAGCATTGGATCTCACCTGCAATCATTTTTGGCGGTTTGGAATTTACGATACCTGTATTAATGGTTGGTGCTTCTTTAACCGCCAGTTTTGGTTTAGGAAAGTTATTATGGATATTGATTATCGCTTTATTCGTTTTTCAATGGATTGGAAATACGCTTGCTGGATATATTGGTGCAAAAACAGGTCGCTCTTCTTCCGTTATTGCTAGAACAAGCTTCGGTTCAACACAGGCGAGATTTATTGTTGGACTCACAATCTTTATTGTTTCAATGGGTTGGTGGGCATTACAAACAGCCGTAGCAGGAAATGCGATTACTGCCATGTTTGGAATTGATTATAAAACTGAATGGGTTCCGTGGGCCATTGTTACGGTTATTGCTGGACTTCTGTTCGCTTTGCCGTCAATCATCGGATATTCTTCCATGAAATGGACCGATTATTTAGCGGTACCTGCAGGTCTTTTATTAATAGCCGGCGGAATCTTCTATGCATTAAAAAATACCGGCTGGGACAAAATTATATCTTGGAACCCGGAGCCGCAAATGACCTTCCTTGCAGCAATTAGCCTAGTAATTGGAATCAATGTTTCTCAGTGGGTTATTGCATCTGACTATACCCGTTATGCCAAACCTACTGTAAAAGATAATATTCTTATACCTTTGGGAATTGTTGCTGTGGGTTTTCCACTATTTTATGTAGGAGCGATTATGTCCATTGGTGTTGGTGATGCTGATATTGTTAATGTCATGATGAATCTTGGTTTTCCTGTTTGGGGATTCTTGATTTTGTGGCTTGCTACATGGACAAGCCAATTAGTAAACAACTATAGTATGGGACTGGCACTTGCCAATATGTTAAATGTCAACTCAAACAGGGGCCGTGCGCTGCTAACACTAGCTGGGACACTGGTATCTATTGTTATTGCTCTGGCAGGAATCCTTGATTATTTTATGGATTTCCTTTATATGACGGCATTAATTTATCCGGCCATTGGCGGTGTCATCATGGCTGATTTCTTCTTTATCCGCAAGCAAAAATGGGTTGATCATAAAGGTTGGAATTGGATGGCGACCATTTCTTTAGTAGTAGGAACATTACTAGGATATTACACCCAATATGTAAATCCAATTGGATTACCTGCCGTTCAATCAATTATCGCCTCCGCAATTGTCTATTTTGCTGCCATGAAGATAAAAGCAAAAGTCGCACCTGATCGGTTTACGGAAATAATAGCTGAGCATGAATCAAAGCAAACAGAAGAGGAAAATGCAGTTTAGATATAGAAAAAAGTGATGAATAGGCCTCATCACTTTTTTTATGAATGCAGTTTGAATTACTACGCGGTACCTCCTAAGAATCCGGTTGGGTCCTTAATATTATTCGCAACAAACTGGGATATGACAAGCAGCTGAAACAATCGCAAAGACCTTGAAATTTAACAAAGATTACTTGTTTAGACAAAGGAGTTGCCGGGTACTCTTTGCATTTATCTTGACCTATTTACATACTCCTGAACCATCTCGGCAGTCACGATTTTTCGTTCAGGAACAATGCGCAGAGGAATACTATTCATCTTCCTCGTTACCTCATTAATCTTATCGGTTGAAAAAGATTTACCTTGTTTACAGAGTGATATAGCTTCTTCAATATACTTTTCACGCAATTCATCCAACTGCAAAAATGATTGATAGTCTTGATTTTGCTTTTGCGCATGGCGAATTAAATCTTTATGGACGCTCATTATTTCCTCCTGGAGTCATTAAATTTATCACTATCATATCATGTTTTCCATACCATATTAGCGGTTTTTATAGATTTATTAGCGAATTTAAAGGTTTTATTAGCGAATTTGAGTCATTTATTAGCGGAATGGAGGTTTTTATTAGCGATTCATTAAGAAGTATGGTGGAAAGTTACGATCAAAATAGATTATAATCTAACTGAGGAAAATCCATCCAATAGCACATGAAATAAAACTGCAATCAGTGGGTTTTTCCATATTCCCGCTGATTTTTTTATTTTGGAGGGTTGAAATTTGGACGTTATTCAAAAGGCGATCAATTTTGCTGCCATCGCTCACAGGGACCAAAAGCGGAAAGCGACAGAAATCCCTTATATTACACATCCATTTGCGGTAGGAATGCTTCTTCAAAAAGCAAATTGTTCTGTTGACGTTATTGCTGCCGGCATTTTACATGATACGTTGGAAGATACAAAAACAACTTTTACAGAGTTGAAAGAACATTTCGGCAGGAGGATTGCCAATTTGGTGCGTGCCGCGTCAGAACCTGACAAGAGCCTTCCCTGGCATGAAAGAAAGCAACATACGATTGATAGGCTAAAGGCAGCAAATTTGGAGGAAATCCAGGTCATTACAGCTGATAAATTGCATAACCTACAATCTATTCATGATGATTTGAAGCTTGTTGGTAATCAAGTCTGGGCGCGGTTTAAACAGGGAAAGGAGCAACAGCATTGGTATTATGCCAGTATCGTGAAGGAGCTAAACCCCAGAAAAAATGAATTTACCCTTATTGGAGAATTAGAGAAAGAAGTCAGGAATGTGTTTGAATCATGAACTTATTAGCAAATAACCAATAAACCATCAAAGTGGAAACTAGAGGTGTTTAAGATGAATAGCAACTTAGAAACTTGTACTGACCTAATTAAAAATGCTCAAAACATTGTTGTACTGACAGGTGCCGGAATTAGCACTGAGTCTGGTATTAAGGATTTTCGCTCAGAAACAGGTATTTATTCGATGGCACCTGAATATTTGCTCTCGCTCGATTATTTTTTTCGCCATCCTGCAGAGTTTTATCAGTTTGCGATTGAAAATCTTTATTACCCTGACGTCAAACCAAATCTGGGGCATGAAATATTAACAAAATGGGAGAAGCAGGGGAAAGTTCGCCAGATTATTACCCAAAACATAGATGGCCTCCATCAAAAAGCTGGCAGTCAAAACGTGATTGAGTTTCATGGAACGATCAAGGATGCAGCCTGTTTGCATTGTGGGGAAGTTTATTCAACGGAAGCAATGGTTAACCGGATGGAGGAAATGCAAGACTTTTACATTTGTGATCATTGTAAAACAAAGAGGGTACAAGAACGTTATATTAAACCGAATGTTGTCTTATATGGGGATGCTGGTGAGTGGTTTACAGCCGAGGGGTTTGAAACAATTATCCAACTTATCGAGCAGGCGGATTGTCTATTGGTATTGGGTACGAGTTTAAAGGTAACTCCTTTTTCAACCTTTCCACAATACAGAAGGCGTGGGGTCCCGTTGGTCATTATTAATAAAGGAGATACTCCCTATGATAACGCTGCTGGGGCCTTTGTTATCCATGATTCAATTGGAAAAACATTGAATAAAATTGATAAAGCATTATCTGGACTACAGAACGGTTGAATTTTAAAAAGGGCTTTAGGCCCTTTTTAAGTGCGTTTTTTTCGATGAGATCTAAAACGAAAAATGGAAAACTGTTTCTCACCAAGAAACAAAAAAATCGGCCTATCACTTATTGGTCGGTATTCCTTAAAAAGTTTTGAAAAACTGTACAGTTTTGTACTAAAATAATTTAATAGAATTGTTGCCAGAGTTTGGAGGAACGGTTTATGGCTGAAATTAAATCAGTAAAAATAGATGGGGAGAGTATTCACTTTTTTAACAGTGCCATTTATATTTATGAATCTAGCGAGGGAAACTCGTTACAAATCGATTTAATTATAACGGAAGTAGCATTAAAAAAGTATCAAGATCTTGATAATTTGATTGTTGAAATAGAATTAGACGACGGCAGAATGATAAACTCGATTATGCATGTGAACTGTGTAGCAGGCAGCCTGCCGCAGCTAAATTTATATACTGAACTTGATGATATTCAGGAATATAAAAATTTTTCGATAATCAACGAAAACGACCCGGAGTTTCCAAATATTAAAAAAGGTATTACATTGGAAGAAATTCGAAAGGTAGAAATGCCTAATGAAGACATTAAATTAAAACTAAAGCTGCCAATTGACCAAGTGGAATGGCTGGCAAAACAAAAAAAGGCCGTTTTAAACGAATTATTTAAAGAATTTATCTATGATTATTGGAAAAAGCAGAGGCTGCAGAAATAAGAGGGGGTTTCGGGAAAATCCACCCTACGATTAAATTTAACCAATCCCCTCAATAAAGAGACCGTCTAATTATGGTATGTAGACGGATTTTGAATCGTAATCAAGCACTTTCATTATTCGCTTAAGAAATAATTCCTTTCCTAAATAATTCTCCAACAGCATGTGCCCGATTTTTTGCCCCAAGTTTTTTAATCGCTGATTTTACGTATTGATTAATCGTTAATTCACTTATTGCCATTTGGTCAGCCATTTCTTTTGTACTTTCTCCTGTTGCTATTCTTTTCATTACTTCCAATTCCCTCCGGCTTAAAAACTGTATCCCATCATCATTATTACCGGCAATCACCTTTCCAACCAATTTTCCATAAAGGGTAAAAGCCGATAGCAACTGATCGTCCATGATTGTACCTAGTTTAAATTCTGAACTACATATATAGCCAAATACAAACGAGTGATAGAAGATGGGAACAACTAACAGGGAATTATTTTTTGAAGAAATTGTATATTTATTACTCATCTGTTTGAGATATTCTGATCCGGTGCAATATTTTGCTTTTCTTTCACGAATCGCTGAAAAAATAATGGGGATTGAACGAATATCATCACGAATTTCCCCTATATGTACACCACCAGTTGAATTAAGGAAAATGATTCCTTCTGCAAGGTAGCCTAGAGGAGAGTATCTTAGTAAGTAGGAATCCAGGACAGGGAAGTGTTCCATGTAAATTTCTAAAATTTTCACAAGCTGTTCCTCATGACTTATAGGAGACTCTAGCCTTTGAATAGATTGTAAAATGGTATCATATAAGACCATAAAACATCCCCTTTTTTAAGGATAGTATACTCTAAAATTACGGAATATTCAAATATTTCTAAAAGAGTTATCCTTAAACTAGCAACATGTTATTTGCAGTAAAGGAATAAATTGGTAAGGAGTTTGCAGATTACGATCATTTAAAGTGGGAGGTAGGTAAAAGTGGCAACAAATCAAGAGAATGGCTTTGATGCAGTCGTTTTAGGAGCTGGTTTTTCCGGGTTATACATGCTTTATTGTTTACGGGAAGCGGGCTTCTCCACCCGCGTGTATGAAGCTGGAGATGGGGTAGGGGGCGTTTGGTATTGGAACCGTTATCCCGGAGCACGTTGCGACATCGAAAGTATTTATTATAACTATACCTTCTCGAAAGAGCTTTACCAAGAATGGACTTGGACATCAAAATATCCGGCACAGGATGAAATTCTCCGTTATCTTAATCATGTTGCCGAAAAATTTGCTCTCCGCCGGGACATACAGTTTAATACTCGAATCACTGCAGCACATTTTGATGAAGCAAACAATCGTTGGACCTTACAATTAGATGATGGCACAAATGTGACAGCAAAGTATTTTATTTCGGGAGTGGGATGTCTTTCAGCAGCTAATCTACCTAATTTTAAGGGCCTGAATCGTTTTAAAGGCCAGTGGTATCATACCGGCAAATGGCCCAAGGAAAAGGTTGATTTTACCGGGAAGCGGGTTGGCGTCATTGGCACCGGTTCCAGCGGCGTTCAGGCAATACCGGTTATTGCGAAAGAAGCGAACCATTTAACTGTTTTTCAACGAACTCCTCAATATACGATTCCTGCAAGAAACTACGGCTACGACCCGGAGTTTATCAAACAAACGAAAGAAGACTTCGAAGAGGTTAAAAGACTCATGCGTGAATCCTCAACTGGCAGTGGCCTCTTGATTCGAAATGTTTCAGCACTGTCAGATCCGCCGGAAAAACGCCAGCAAGTTTATGAGAAGGCTTGGGCGGAAGGGGGATTCGCTTTAACCTCTGCCTATTACGATCTTTTTATCAATGAAGAAGCGAATAAAACCGCAGCTGATTTTATCCGTTCAAAAATAAAGGAAATTGTTCATAATCCGGAAGTTGCCGAAAAGCTATTGCCAGACTATTATTTTGGTACAAAACGCCCAATTTTGGATACTGATTATTATGAGACTTATAACAGAGAGAATGTTACTTTAGTTGATGTCAAGAAAGAACCCATTGTCGAAATTACCTCAAACGGAATTCGAACAAAGGAATCAGAATATAAACTGGATATCCTTGTTTTTGCTACCGGGTATGACGGGATGACAGGTCCATTATTTAAAATCGATATTCGCGGCAAGGATGGGGTAAAACTGAAGGAAAAATGGGAAGAAGGCTCGAAGGTACGAACTTATCTAGGTCTAGCGACTGAAGGTTTTCCCAACTTCTTTATGATTACGGGTCCAGAGAGTCCTTCTGTTCTAGTAAACATGCCTTCGGCGATCGAGCAGCATGTTGAATGGATTGCCGATTGTTTGCAGTTTTTGCGGGAGCATGAAGTGGAAACAATTGAGCCTACATTAGAGGTAGAAGAAGCATGGAGCAAACATTGTCGTGAGGTAGCGGAAACGACGCTTTATGTGAAAACCGATTCCTGGTACACCGGGGCAAATATTGCCGGTAAACCGCGTAGTTTTCTCATCTATTTAGGAGGTTTTGACAATTACAAACATAAATGTAATGAAGTTGCAGCTGCAGGGTATGATGGGTTTACATTGTCGCCGATAAAAGCTTTACATTAATAATATTTCTAATAACTACAATTCTCTAATCAAATTAAGTGAACCCCATAAATCGGACTCAGAAGACCAGCATTACTGAAGAGATTGCAAAAGTTGTTTGTTTTCTCGCTTCACCCGAAGCCAGTTATATGAATGGTTCGATTGTTACAATCGATGGTGGATTAACAGCTTAACAAAAAAACCGCGTTTAAATAATTGTAAACGCATACATTAATGGAATAGTTTTTTATGTAAAGAATAGATTTAATAATAAATGGACAAAGGAGAATTGATCATGAGAAATAGAATTGATCCTGAATTAGTAGAGACACTTGATTTATTCCCGCCGCTAGATCTGGATAATGTTGAGGCAACAAGAGCGGCAATGGCAGCAATTTCACAATCTATGGAAATACCAGTCGACGAGTCTGTTACCATTACAAACAGAATGGTACCTGGACCAAAGGATGCTTCGGAAGTGAGGGTACGAATCTATGAACCAAAGGAGAAAAATGCTGTCCTCCCTGGTCTATTGTGGATTCATGGCGGCGGTTATGTCCTTGGCGTCCCTGAAGGTGATGATGTCTTATGTCAACGGTTTGTGACGGAGGCCAATTGCGTAGTAGTATCGGTTGATTATCGCCTCGCGCCGGAACATCCATATCCTGCCGGATTAGAGGATTGCTATGCTGCGTTGAAATGGTTTGCTGAACAGGCGTCTGAATTAGGAGTTGATGCAGCAAGGATAGGGATAGCGGGGGCAAGTGCTGGCGGCGGATTAACCGCAGCATTAGCTCTGCTTGCCAGGGATCGAAAAGGTCCAGAATTATGTTTCCAAATGCCATTGTATCCAATGATCGATGACCGGAATAATACACCATCAAGCCTCGAAATAACAGGTAAGATGATTTGGAATCATGATTTAAACGAAAAAGGATGGACGATGTATTTAAATGGTGAAAACGGTAAGGACTCGGTTCCCCAGTATGCGGCACCATCCCGTGCCACTGATTTAACAGGCCTGCCATATACGTATACTTGTGTGGGACAATTAGATCCCTTCCGTGATGAAACACTGGATTATGTAACGCGCCTTTGCCGTGCCGGCGTCGATGTTGAATTCCATTTGTATCCGGGGTGCTTTCACGGATTTGAAGGTGTTGTCCCAACCGCTGCTGTCAGTCAAAGAGCACTGACCGAGTATATCGGGGCGGTAAAATATGTACTTAACCGTAATGTACTTGTAAGAAAAGGACAGTAATCTTCTATGTCGCTTATCCATGCCATCAAGCAGTCAATTAATATATAGAAAAATTCCTTTCAAAAAAACGATAATAGCTAGCCAGTTTAATGGCTGGCTTATTTTTTTTTGCTCTTATAAATTTTATTCAAAAAACGAAAGCGATTCCTTTATGATAAGAATCGCTTTTTTACAAATTGATAAGTTTTATGCATCAATTTCATGCAAATAATGAATTGGATGTTATAAAAAGAGTTGGAGTAAGATAAGAAAGTGTCAAAAATATTTTAGCGGGGTAAATCGATGGAGTGGCATCAAATCCAATATTTTCAAACGGTGGCAGCCACCGAGCATATTACAAAGGCAGCAGAGATTCTTTCGATATCACAACCGGCAGTGAGCAGAGCGATCTCGAAGTTGGAAGAAGAGTTGGGAGTCAAGCTGTTTGACAGAAACGGCCGAAACATTACCTTAAATCAGTTTGGAAAACGATTCCTTTATCGTGTGGAGCGGGCCATCCGGGAAATGGAGCTGGGGAAACAGGAAATTCAAGATCTGATTCATCCTGAGCATGGCACCATTTCATTAGCGTTTTTACATTCACTTGGGATTAGTTTTATTCCGGAAATTTTAAGTTTATTTTTACGTCAATTCCCCAAAGTGAAATTTAACCTGAGCGAAGCAGGGGCTGGTCAACTCTATGAACAATTGCTTTCAGGTGAAACGGATATTGCTCTGGTTTCACATGTGGAAGACTACAAGGAATTTTTTCGCGAAACTTTATGGGAGGAAGAATTATTTCTAGCTGTTTCTGTCCACCACCCGTTAGCAGAAACCGAGGAGGTGAATTTACTCACCGTAAAAAACGAACCGTTTATTGCCTTTAAAAATGGGGCCGGACTTCGGAGTATTACCGATCAACTTTGTAAACGTGCAGGATTCTCACCATTAATCGCCTTTGAGGGGGAAGAGATTGGTACGGTGGCCGGATTAGTGGAAGCAAATTTAGGTGTTTCAATCATCCCCAATTCCAAGTTGTTGGACCGCAATAAAATCAAATTGCTTCGAGTTAAAAAGCCGGTATGTCGCAGGCAAATTTGTCTAACCTGGATACAAGGGAAATATTTATCACCTGTTACTAAGAAATTTATTGATTTTGTACGGAACTTGTCCGCTGACCTGCATGGATAATTGCAATGCATGGTTTTGTGAAATAGCAGTAATTTTAGGGAATTCTTTTAAAGGACTTGAATATTTATGCAAAAGTTATGGACTAAAGATTTTGTGATTGTATCATTGGAAAATTTCTTCGCTTATTTTACTTACTATACGTTGATCTCAACGATTACCGTTTTTGCCATTGATCAATTTCATACTTCTACAAGTATGGCCGGATTGTCGGCAGGAATTTTTATTCTTGGTGCGGTGTTTGGAAGACTGTTTACCGGAAGTTGGATTGATCATATTGGATGGAAAAAGATGCTATATATTGGCTTTGCTTGCTTCTTAATCACGACGTTTTTATACTTTTTTATTTCTAACTTGCCATTATTAATTGTTCTTCGAATTTTACATGGCGCAGCCTTTGGTGTCTGTTCAACATCGACAGGAACTATTGTCGCTAGTATTATCCCGACATCACGGCGTGGTGAAGGGACGGGCTATTATGCCTTAAGTACGACACTTGCCTCTGCAGTAGGTCCATTTCTAGGAATGTATCTTGTGCATCATGCCAGTTTTCAAGTTAATTTAATTCTTTGTACTTGCATCGTCATGATAGGATTTTTAGGAGTCATGATCTTAAAAGTTCCTAAAGTAGAAAAACCTATTGCTGATGTAGGGAATAAAAGAAAATTTAACATCAGTGATTATGTCGAACCAGCGGCCGTCCCGATTTCGATTATCAGCGCCTTTATCGGCTTTGGATATTACAGTGTTTTGTCTTTTTTGACTTCATATTCTCAAGAAATTAACCTTGTGGAAGCGGGTAGTTTCTTCTTTATTACCTATTCGGCAGCGATTTTAGTTTCGCGACCAGTGATCGGCAGATGGTTTGATAAGACGGGTGGAAATGTCGTGATGTATACCACATTTTTCCTATTTGCATTTGGACTGTTTCTATTAAGTCAGGCACATAACGGATTTGTGCTGCTGCTTGCTGGCGCTTTTGTCGGGTTGGGGTATGGCAACTTTTTGTCAAGCGCCCAGGCATTGTCCATTAAGGTTTCACCCAAACATCGGATGGGCTTGGCAACGTCCACGTTTTTTATGTTTACTGATGGCGGGGCCGGGATCAGTCCTTTTGTATTAGGAATGTTCATTCAAACAATTGGTTTCCGAGAAATGTATTTAGTCATGGCCTTCTTCGTTTTGGCCTGTTCGCTTTTATATTTTTTGATGCTGGGAAAGAGAAAAAGTTATGTACTTGAAAAAAGCTATCGTTAAGATTTTGCAAGGATGACACGCCATAATAGGTGTGTCTCGCCCCAATCCATACGAAAAAAATTTATTTCTTAGTTTTTCATAAAAAAATAGTGAAAACCAAACATTTGTCATGATATTTTAGTATAATAGTTGTCAGATAGGATGACAGGCGACTTTTCATTTTATCTAATCACAAATTGTTTGGAGTATGGGGTCATGCGTAAAAGAAATATTATCATCAGCAGTGTTATTGCAATTATTATTATCGGGACGGGCATCCTTTACTATCATCAGGCAACCCGGTTTAATGCCAACATCAAAATCAATGACACCAAGGTCGGCGGGCTGACTGCTGAACAAGCATTGAAAAAGCTCAAAGGAACAGTCTTGAAAAACGAAGTTTATGTTGGACAGAAAAAAATATTTAATGGTAAAGATTCCAAGATGGGCTTTACCAAAAATGATCTGACAAGTGTGGAAAAAATATTAAAGAAACAGCAGACGTTTCTTCCATCTTCAAGGGAAAAAAGTTATTTGCTGGTTCCAAAGAAACAAGATCAGTATCGTAGCACTACGATGAAGAAGGAAGTAAAAGCAAAGCTGCTTTCATTGAACAAGAGCTTAGAAGCCCCGGTAGATGCCGAGGCCCATTTAGAACAGGGGGACATGACAGTCTCAAAGAGTAAAAATGGAACAAAATGGGATGTTGCCAAGCTGTTAAAGGATTATCAGCGGCATAAATACAGCAGTGAAATTCATTTGAAACCTGTATACATACAGCCGGTCAGAGAAAATAGTCAGATTGTCAAACAAGAAAAGAAACTGCTGCAAAAACTGCTCCAGCAAACGATCGCTTATCAACTGCAAAATAAGGTTTACTCATTAAAAGCCAGCGAACTAATTAAAAATGCTTCAGTTTCCAAAAACATGAAATATACCATTGACACCACTGAGCTTAAAGCTAAGATTGCTGAAATCAATAAATCCCAATCCACCCTAGGTAAGGATTATACCTTTAAAACTCACTCGGGATCATTGATCAAGGTAAAAGGAGAAACCTTCGGCTGGGCAATTGACGTCGATAAAGAAACGGAAATGCTGAAAAAAGCCTTCGAAAAGGGGAAAAGGTCGGTTGAAGCGGAACATATTTATGGAATCGGCTGGACTACCCGCGGTACTGGCTACAATACGACCACTAATTATGGAATCGGCGATACGTATGCTGAAGTATCGATCAAGGAACAGCGAATTTGGATTTATAAAAATGGTAAGCTGCAAGTAACATCTAATGTTGTCACTGGACGGCATAATACCCATGAAGATACACCACCAGGAGTCTGGTATATCATGTACAAAGAATCGCCGTCGATCCTTGAAGGAAGCGAAGTAGGCAATTTGAATTATTCCGTTAAAGTGAAGTTTTGGGCGCAATTTACCAATGGCGGTGTCGGCTTTCATGATGCCAGTTGGCGCTCAAACTGGGCAAGCAATGCCTACTTGGAACATGGCTCGGGCGGCTGTGTTAATACTCCGTTAAATTCAATGAAATCGGTTTATGCCAGTCTGACTCAATATGAGCCAGTAGTTGTTTATTAAACCGATTTATGACGAATAACATATTTTAATCCACCTTTCTTGGGTGGATTTTTGCCTTTTTTGGCTCTTTTCGTGTAAAATAATAAATTGGTGATAATTAAAACTTAAAATAGATAGCATGGAGGAAATGCGGTGGCCTACATATTAAAAAAGAATTTTAAAATGTTTTCATTAAATTCAAATCGACAACTAGCTGAGGAAATGGCCAAGCTTTTAGGTTGTGAGCTTGGGAAATGTTCTGTTAATCAATTTAGTGATGGAGAAATCCAGATAAACATTGAAGAAAGCGTTCGCGGCAGCGAGGTCTTTGTTATCCAATCTGCATCTGAACCAACGAATACACATATTATGGAGCTATTGATCATGATTGATGCTTTGAAAAGAGCATCGGCTAAAATGATTAATGTGGTTATGCCTTACTACAGCTATGCCCGTCAGGACCGAAAAGCCCGATCCCGGGAACCGATAACAGCCCGATTAATCGCTGATCTGTTAGAAAAGACGGGGGCCACCAGAGTACTGACAATAGATTTTCACGCTCCCCAGGCGCAAGGATTTTTTGACATACCGGTGGATCACCTGACAGGCATTCCGATTCTTTCGGCCTATTTCGTCAAAAAGGCGTTGGACGATGTGGTCATTGTTGCACCGCATAATGGTGGTGTGGTCAGGGCAAGAAAAATGGCGGGTTGGTTAAACGCTCCGATTGCTTTAATTGACAGACGGCGCCCGGAACATGATGTTTCGGAAATCATGAACATTGTTGGAAATATTGAAGGTAAAAATGCCATTATTATCGATGATTTAGTGGACACCGCCGAAACGATTACTACCGGTGCTAATGCTTTGCTTGAGAATGGGGCAAAAGCAGTTTATGCCTGCGGTACCCATCCTGTGCTATCTGGAGAGGCGGTCAGCCGCATCGAGTCTTCGGCGCTTAAGGAATTAGTGGTAACGAACACCATTAAGCTGCCAGAAGAAAAACGCATTTCGAAAATTACTTCTTTGTCGATTGCTCCGCTGCTTGTAGAGGCGATTGAACGAATTCACAATGAAAAAGCGGTAAGTCCGTTATTTGAATAAAGCCAATCCGGCAACTTTCAGAGTATGACATCCATGAGCTATTCCTTTCAAATATTGAATGAAGGGCCATTTTGGCTACTTCCAGAGTCGTATCGAAAAACGCCCAGCAGGAAAATCTTGCTGGGTGTTTTTTCATGGCTTAAAAATCGGAATAAACACACACTCCCGAATAAACCTCTTTGGACAGGGAAAATTACAGTCATAATACTGTTTTAGGTGGGGTTGGAATGGAAGAAATAAAGGAAACAGACCGGAAAAAGGCTTTATTTAGAATGATCTGTATCGTGATGGTTGCATTACTTTTTGTTCCACTCCTTTATTCAGGGATTTATCTCAGCGCATTTTGGGATCCCTACAGTCGTTTTGACAAGGTGCCGGTTGCTTTTGTCAACCAGGACCAACCAGTTGTTCGCGATGGAAAGACCTATCATTTGGGCCAGGACATTCAAGATAGTATCGAAGACAATAAAAGCATCGGCTGGCATTTTGTGTCATATGACGAAGCCAAACGGGGAATCAGAGGGGCTACTTATTATGCGTTGATTGTTATTCCTGCAGATTTTTCCAAAAAGATTGCCGAAGCGAAAAAGGGAAAACTGGAACGGCCGTCAATTATTTACGAAGGGAATAAAGGAAAAAACTATGTGTTCGCGCAAGTGTCCCAGAGGGCGGCGGAAAATATAAAAGAGAAAATTACCGGGACGATTCAGAAGGAAGCAGTGAAGGCGCTGACAAAGGGCTTGTACGACGTGAAAGATTCTTTAAAGGATGCCAGCGATGGAGCCCATGACCTGCAAACTGGAACGAAAAAGCTGGCAGCCGGTTCTTCCCGGCTATCCGCAGGAATTCATGATGCCGCAAACGGCTCACAAAAGCTGCAAGATGGGTTAGAAAAGGCCGCAGCCGGGCAAACAAAGCTCTCTACCGGGTTGAATACATTAGTCGATGGCCTGGAACAGTTTAAGGGAGGGATAACGCAAAGTGCAAGTGATATCTCTGTCCTATCGGAGGGTGCAAAAACGGTTTCTAACCGATTGCAGCAGTTGACCACCGCAATAGATCAAGCCAATCTTTCGCAAGGATTAACTGCATCAGCTGATAGTATTAGCCAATTAAAGGAAGCGCTCAGCCAGGCTTCCTCCCTTTTAGAAAAAACGAACGATCCTGCCAGTATAGCCCGCGCTAGAGAAATCGTTGCGCAGCTCATCACCACTATGAATGACCAAGATCTGGAGAAAAGATTAACAACTTCGGCCTCCGCTGCCGATGATTTAATCAGCATCCTTAAGAGGCTAAAAAGGGGTGCCGAAAAGGTTGCCGAAGGAACAAAAGCGCTTGAAAGCGCAGCTCAAGGAGTGGACCAACTGCTTGACGGAGCTAAAAAGCTGCAATCCGGAAGTCATGATTTGCAAAAGGGCTTAAATACCGCGGCGAATAAAACAGCGGAGTTGACGACAGGATTAACGAAATTAGAGACTGGCGCCAAACAGCTTAATGCCGGTATCGATTCCGCCAATCAAGGAGCCGGAAAATTGCAAGACGGGCTAAAAGCCGGCTACGAAAAAATGAATGATCATCTGACCTTTACCGTCGAAGGGATTTCCAACTATGTAAAAAATCCATTGGCGATCAAAGATAAAACGATTAATAAAGTAAAGTACTATGGTGAGGGACTCGCTCCATATTTTATTTCCTTGTCATTATGGCTGGGGGCGATGTTAATAAACTTGGTTTTGTCACTTACCAAACTGACAGATGTCGTGAAAACAAAATTTCTTAAGACGTATTTCAGAACTTTTATCTCGGGTTCGATTTTAGTGATGATCCAAGCTGTGATTTTATCGCTGGTCCTTGTTTTTGGCATGGGAATTGATACGGTTAACCAGCCTTTATTTTTTCTAGGGAATATGTTCATCTCGGTGGTATTCTTTACCATCATGTATGGGCTGACGTATGCAATTGGGCTCATTGGGACGCCGATCGTGTTTATTCTATTCATTCTTCAGCTGGCATCTTCCGGAGGAACCTTTCCAATTGAAACGGCACCGAAATTCTTTCGCGTCCTTTCCCCATTTTTCCCGATGACCTACACAGTTGAAGGTCTCAGAATGATTACGAGCGGAATAACCGCATCAAGATTAATGACCATCACAACCATCCTTGCCGTTTTTTTGCTGATCTTTTTAATTGGCGGATATATTCTAAACCGCGTATTCAACGGGCGAAGAACAATTTCCGAAAATCCTTTGTAGAAAAAGGATTTTCTTTTTTTTTAGCGAATATTGAAATTTTAATCAAACACTTTCATGAAAACCATCGCAGGGTGTTTTTTCAGATATTAAATATTTTAGAGTTAGTTTGGAGGGAAATGATGAGCAGCCGATTGATGGAGTTTCAGGAGCAGGTTCAGGAAATTGCCGCGGCCATTTCCGCCGCCTTGAAACTGGATACGGAAATTGTCGATGAAACGATGACGGTAGTTGCTGGCACGGGGCAAATCAAAAAACGGATTAATCAAAAGGAGGAAAATGGCTTTAAAGAGGCTGGTTTTTTATATGGCAGAGTGCTGACGACCAATCGCCCATTTATTATTGAAGATGCACGAAATGACCCACATTACGACCCTTCTGTGTTAACAAGTGAAACAGAAGAAATTGCCGAAATATGCAGTCCGATTCGCTATCAAGGAAAAGCCATTGGCGTAATTGGACTGCTGGCTTTTACCGTGGAGCAGCAAAAACAATTGATCGAGAATAAATATTATATGCTAGAGTTTTTAGGGCAAATGGAAAAATTACTAGCTGGAAAAATTGCCGAACAGGAAGCTATTAAAAAATTGCTGCTAACCACCAAACAACTCAACACGATTATTGAATCGATTCATGAAGGGATCATCGCAATTGATGAAGTTGGAAACATTAATCAAGTGAATCCGACAGCTGAAGCATTACTGGGGCAAACGAGAAAGACACTGATTGGTCGCCATTTGTCGGATATTTTACCCGGGTCGCCGATGCTAGAGGTACTGACCACTGGAATAGAATATAAAGAGAAGGAGGAGAGATACGAAATTAATGGGGTTCAAACCGACTTTTTGGTATCCACCTCACCCATTAGGGGAGAACAACGGATTATCGGCGCAGTTGCTTCCTTTCGAAAAAGCGCCGATGTTCACAAACTCGCCTATTCGATGACGAGCCTGCAACGCATCTCTTCTATGGGAGAAGTAATTGGCAATAGTGGCCCGTTAAAGAAGGTAAAAGAACATGCTTTAAAGGTTTGCAACAGCAAATCAACGATTCTGATCACTGGGGAAACCGGTACGGGAAAAGGTTTGCTGGCAATGGCCATCCATAATGCCGGCAATCGCCGGGAAGGCCCTTTTATTACGATCAACTGCGGCGCGATTCCTGAATCGTTATTAGAGAGTGAATTATTTGGTTATGATAGCGGAGCATTCACCGGGGCAAGCCGCCAAGGGAAAATAGGAAAATTTGAACTGGCGGACAAGGGAACGATCTTTCTTGATGAAATCGGTGATTTGCCGCTGCATTTACAAATAAAACTGCTGCACGTTCTGCAGCATAAAGAGATTGAGCGGATCGGCGGGACAAAAGCGATTCCGATTAATGTCCGCGTCATTGCAGCTACCAATAAAAACCTGGAACAAATGGTTTCGGAAGGGGAGTTTCGAGCCGATTTATACTTTCGACTGAACGTCATCCCGATGACGATGCCATCGTTAAGAGAAAGAGCCGAGGATATTCCCATACTAATGCAGCATTTTTTAAAAAAACATTTAAAAATTGCCAACAAATATGTTGAACAGTTTGAGGAGGAAACGGTGGCTCTTTTACGGGAATATCCTTGGCCGGGAAATATCAGAGAATTGGAAAACGCCGTCGAATATGCGGTTAATATGGAGAGTACCACAAGAATTACACCGGCTAGTCTCCCCCGGAGGATCCTCAATTGGAAAAAAACAAAACGGCCTTCTAGTCAGCTAAGCCTGAAAAAACGAATTCAAATCGAGGAAAAAAGAATATTGTCACAATTACTTGGAAAATACGGGACGAGTGTGAGTGGCAAAAAATTGATGGCTCAAGAATTAGACATAAGTTTAGCCACTCTTTACCGAAAACTGGAGGAATATGACCTTCTCAAATATGAGAAAAATTTCTAATATTTGAGAAATGGAGATGAGGTACAGCTTTATAACGACAATCTATAAATACTGAAAGAGTAAATCTCTAAAACTTCTCAGTTTTGAGAAATTTCATTTAGCTATAGCTTGCTATTATAGCATTATTATTTTGGCATGGTTCTTGCATTTTATTAATTTGAAACTTTTAAAATATGAAAAAAGGATGGATAAGATGCAAAAATCGAGAGAAGAAAGTTTAAGATTGGCTAAGAATATTTTACATTTCATTGAAAGTGAAGAGCTTTCAACCGAGGAAAAACAGCAAATTGTCGATGACTCTGTTGAAAACTTTGAAAAATATGTAAATCGTGCGATTTTAAAACATCGTAAAGCTGCCTCTACGGATTTCTCTTTTGTCGAATGGGAAGGCGAGGGTGCAGTATTCCGTGATACAAAAGGCCGGGAGTTTATCGATTGTCTCGGCGGTTATGGTGTGTACCTGCTGGGGCACCGCAATCCGAAAGTGGTGAAAGCGGTTGAAGCGCAAATCAAACGATACGCCCTTCACAGCCAGGAACTGATCGATCCTCTCCGCGGTTATTTATCAAAGCTGGTTGCCGCGATTACTCCGGGTGATCTGCAATACTCCTATTTAACCAATTGTGGCACAGAAGCTAATGAGATGGCCCTTAAGCTGGCGAGAATTGCCACTGGAAAAAGATGCTTTATTTCCACGACCAATGGGTTCCATGGAAAAACCTTCGGCTCACTTTCCGCTTCAGGGAAGGCTGTATTCCGTGAACCGTATATGCCGCTTCTGCCGGGATTCTATCATGTTGAATATGGCAATGCCGACGAAACGGAAAGAATGGTGAAAAATCTCGAAGCAACCGGGGAAACCGTTGCCGGTATCATCGTCGAGCCGATTCAAGGGGAAGGCGGCGTGAATGTTCCTCCACAAGACTACTTTAAGCGTCTCCGTGAGATTTGTGATAAGCATGGCTGTCTACTGATTGACGATGAAATTCAAACCGGAATGGGACGGACTGGAAGGATGTTCGGCATTGAACATTTTGATGTTGTTCCCGATATTATGACTTTAGGGAAAGCCTTTGGCGGCGGTGTGATGCCGATTGCTGCTATGGTCGCCCGCCCGCAGCATTGGAGCAAGCTGGAGGAGAATCCTTTCTTGTTGGGTTCATCGACGTTTGGCGGTAACCCGCTCTGCTGTGCAGGTGCCATTGCTGGTATTAAGACGATTCTTGAGGAAAATATCCCCGAAGTGGCGAGAGAGAAAGGGGAATATATTTTAACCCGTCTTGGTAAAATCCAAAGTCAATATTCCGATTTAATGGTGGCGGTAAGGGGCAAAGGTTTGTTAATTGGTATGCAGTTTGCCAACAATGAAATTGGCTTCGATTTAGCGAAACGCTTATTTACTGACAACATCTTGGTCGGAGGCACCTTGAATAATGCCACTGTTATCCGAATTGAGCCGCCGGCAGTGATCTCCTATGAACAAATTGATACGGTCCTTAACGCGATCGAGCAACATCTTGGAGCAATGGCAAATGAGCCACAGTATCAAACGGTGCTTTCATAATTGGCGAAAGTCTACAGGCTTCGTGGATATTATCTGAATATTACGAAATATACCTTCTTTTAAATCGGTGCAAGTGATATAATAAGTAATATATGGTATTTAATATTGCTTTTTCCATAATTTTTATCCTAATTTAGTGTATTAGGCCAAAAGTGGAACTCCATTATTTTCAACCGGCTTAATATAAATAAATGAGAACACTGAAAGGGGAGTGGCAATATAAATTGAAACAATTGCTTACGATTGTAGCTAGAAAACGTTGGTTGTTTCGTATTCGGATCTAGAAGTAAAAAAATTTTAGGAGGACGACTGTTTGAGTTTTAATGTAGTGATTTTGGGAGTTGGCGGTGTAGGTCAAGTTTGTGCATCGGAAGTAGTCAAAAAAGAATATTTAACGAAATTGGTGCTGGCGGATATCTCGACAAAGGCAGCGGAGAAGCTTGCACAAGCGCTAAGAAAGACGTCTTCTGCCACAATTGAGGTTTGCCAGGTAGATGCCAGTAATACAAAAAGTGTTGCTTCTATTTTGGATGATGTAAATGTACTTCTTCACGCAGGGATACCGGAATTTAATTATTCGGTAATGCAAGCATGTGTCGAAACGAAGACCCATTATATTGACATGGCTTCCGATGGCCCGGACGACCTATTAAAGCAACTGGATTGGGGTGATCAATTTAAACAAGCGGGTGTGCTAGGTATTATGGGATTAGGTTGTGATCCTGGTTTTTCCAATATTGCGGCTCGATATGCGGCCGACCAGTTAGATACGGTTAAATCGATTACCATTCTCGACGGAGATAATTCCGAAGTTGATTATGAGGGCTTTTGCGCTTACTTTAGTCCGCAAACAGCAATTCAGGAGTGTTTGGCAAAGCCCAATTACTGGACTGCTAAAGGTGGTTTACAATATTATCCTACACCATTTGCGAATAAGGATGAGTTTGAATTTCCCGACCCAATTGGCTGGTTAGACTGCTATGTCGTTGAACACGAAGAAGCAGTAACCCTCGGAAAGTCGATTGGAAAAGGATGTGAATATGTCGAGTTCCGCTATGCGCTTCACCCGGATTTCGTGAATACACTGAAGGTATTGAGTTATTTAGGACTTGATAGTAAAGAGCCGATCAATGTTGGCGGGGTAGAGGTTGTGCCGCGTGATGTCGTTGTCACGACAATGCCAAAGCCCGCTGAATTGGCAGGAAAAATTCACGGATATTCCTGTGTGGGCGCGTATGTAAAAGGAACAAAGGGTGGCCAAAACGTAGAACTGTATGTCTATACAATCGCCAACCATGATGAAATTTATGAAAAGGTGGGTTTCCAAGCAACGGTTTGGCAAACAGGCGTACCGCCAGTTGTCGCGGTAGACATGATTGCCGAAGGGCTGTTGACCGAAACCGGCTGCATTCCACCGGAAAAAATTGACCCCGTTCCGTTCTTAGAGCGCATGCAGGCTAGAGGAATGGAATGGTATGTGATGAAGAAAACTAGTCCAATTATCAAAACGGCTTAATTATAAAAAATGTAAGACAGTGAATAGCTCCTCTGGCAGGAGCTATTCTTTCAATCTAGTGATAAAAGGCATGGAAGCGCTTTAAAGAGTTTGATAATCATAACGAAGCGATTAAAGGAGGCCGCTATGAATGTTGCTTCAATAATCCAATTCAAAAACGTAACAAAGCGATTTGGGAATAATCCGCCTGTTTTAGACAACGTCAGCTTTACCCTTGAGCGAGGAAAATTTTACACCCTGCTCGGTCCATCCGGCTGCGGAAAAACAACGATTTTAAGACTGATCGCCGGTTTTACCGAGCCATCTGAAGGCGAAATTTGGTTTAATGGTCAAAAAATTAATCACCTGCCAGCCAATAAACGCCAAGTGAATACGGTTTTTCAAGATTATGCGCTTTTTCCTCATTTAAATGTATTTGAGAATGTCGCTTTCGGTTTAAGGATTAAGAAGGTAAAAAAAACCGAGATTGAGGCAAAAGTGAAACAAGCATTAAGTTTTGTCAATTTGGATGGCTATGAATATCGGGAAATCCGCGAAATGTCCGGTGGTCAGCGGCAGCGCGTAGCAATCGCCCGGGCGATTGTCAACAAACCGGAAATGATCCTGCTTGATGAACCATTATCGGCTCTTGATTTAAAGTTAAGGACGGAGATGCAGTACGAATTACGGGAACTGCAGCGCAGGTTAGGGATTACTTTTGTTTTCGTCACCCATGACCAGGAAGAAGCTTTGGCGATGTCTGATGAAATTTTTGTCATCAACAACGGAAAAATCCAGCAAAGTGGAACGCCAACCGATATTTATGATGAACCGATTAATCGGTTTGTTGCCGATTTTATCGGGGAGTCCAATATTGTCGAAGGTAAAATGGTAGAAGATTATTTGGTTGAATTTGTCGGAAAAAAGTTTGAATGTGATGATAAAGGGTTTAATGCCAATGAACCGGTTGAAATTGTTATTCGGCCGGAGGATTTGGAGATTACCACCCCTGAACTGGGAAGACTCCAGGTACGTGTTGATTCGCAGCTATTTCGCGGCGTCCATTATGAAATCTGCTGCTACGATAAAGACGACAATGAGTGGCTTGTCCATTCAACGAAAAAGGCAAAAGTGGGCAAAGAGATCGGTCTTTCTTTTGATAGAGAAGCGATCCATGTTATGCGTCTTGGGGAGACAGAAGAAGAATTCGACCGCCGTTTGGAAACCTATGCGGATAAGGGGGATTCCGCGCAATGGAAAGTAAATTGAGCCGCAACCTTTACTCGTTTTCTTATTTTTTGTGGATTGTGATTTTTGTCATTTTGCCCATCTTGCTGATCGTCTACTACTCTTTATTCGACATTGAAGGGAATTTTTCGTTCGTCAATTATCAAAAGTTTTTCACCGCCGTATATTTAAAAATGACGCTAAGCTCCTTTTGGTACGCCTTTTTAATTACAGTGATCACTTTTTTGATTGCCTATCCTACTGCCTATTTATTAACGAAAACGAAGCATAAGCAATTTTGGCTGCTGTTAATCATTGTTCCATCGTGGATAAATTTATTGTTAAAAGCATATGCCTTCCTCGGTATTTTCGGTACATATGGGGTGGCAAACAGTTTTTTAAAAATCATCGGTATGGGGGAACAGCAAATTTTATTTACCGATTTCAGCTTTGTGTTTGTATCAGTATATATCTTTATTCCGTTCATGATTCTTCCCATTTTTAATAGTTTAAATGAATTAAATCCGACCCTGTTGGATGCGGCACGAGACCTTGGGGCTTCTGCGTGGACAGCCTTTTATCGGGTCATTTTTCCGCTGACGATTGACGGGGTGAAGTCCGGCTGGCAGGTGACATTCATTCCAGCGCTTTCCTTATTCATGCTGACGCGGTTAATTGCGGGAAACAAGGTAATTACCCTCGGTACAGCGATTGAGCAGCAGTTTCTTGTCACTCAGGATTGGGGCATGGGTTCGACCATTGCTGTATTTTTAATCCTGATTATGATTTTATTCATGTTTCTGACCAATACCCGAAAGCGGGGTGTGTAAGATGGGACAACATTTATCACCATTAGCAAAGATAGGATTAGCGGCCATCTTTTTCATCCTCTATGCCCCGATTTTCTTTTTGATCTTTTATTCCTTCAATAGCGGAGACACGATGTTTGACTTTAAAGGGTTTTCGATGCAGTGGTATCGCGAACTTTTTCATGATACTCGGATGCTGATTATTGTTTTAAACACGATTATTGTCGCCCTTCTTTCAGCTCTCTTTTCGACTATTTTTGGTATGTTGGGCGCCTTGGCTATCTATAATGCCAAAAAAAGACAAACAAAAAACATGTTATTGTCATTAAACAATGTGTTAATTGTCAGCCCGGACGTCATTATCGGGGCCTCATTCCTGATATTGTTTACCATCGCCGGAGTGAAACTCGGATTTTATTCCGTTTTATTGTCTCACATTGCTTTTAGCATTCCAATTGTAGTGTTAATGGTGCTGCCAAAATTAATGGAAATGAGCCCGTCGCTGATTGATGCGGCCCGGGATCTCGGGGCAAACAGCTGGGATGTGTTAACAAAGGTGATCATTCCGTTTATTTCTCCGGGGATCTTTGCCGGCTTTTTTATGGCCTTAACCTATTCTTTGGATGATTTCTCTGTAACCTTTTTTGTCACCGGCAACGGTTTTTCGACCCTTTCGGTGGAAATATATTCCTTAGCCCGCCGGGGAATTTCCTTAAATATTAATGCCTTATCAGCGTTGCTGTTCTTAGTCACACTGTTACTTGTGGTGATTTATCACTTCATTACGTTAAGAAATAATAAGGCGAGCGGATTGGGGGTTCAAAAACGATGAAGAAACTGCTGCAGTTTTTTCTGACGATCGTGATCGTGTCGGCAGCCCTGCTGATGGTGAATGCCAATTTGAACTCTTCTCAAGGATATTCAGGCGGTAATACGCTGACGGTTTACAATTGGGGTGATTATATTGACCCCGATTTAATCAAGAAATTTGAAAAAGAAACCGGGATCAAGGTCATCTATGAAACGTTCGATTCAAATGAGGCGATGATGACGAAAATCGAGCAGGGGGGCACGAATTATGACATAGCCATCCCCTCTGATTATACGATTGTGAAGATGGTGAAAAAGGGCTTGCTCGTTCCCTTGGATCATTCCAAGCTTCCTAATCTGGTCCATATTGATCAACGATTCATGGATTTGTCTTTTGATCCCGGTAATAAATATTCCATGCCTTATTTTTGGGGCACTGCTGGAATTGTTTACAACCCCAAAATGCTGGGTGGGAAAAAAATAACCAGCTGGAACGACCTGTGGGATCCTGATTTAAAAAATCAAATTCTATTAGTTGACAGCGCCCGTGAAGTAATTGGAATGGGATTAAACAGTTTGGGGTATTCGCTCAATGATACGAATAAGCAGCATTTACTTGCGGCCAAGAAAAAGCTAGATTCATTGATGCCAAATGTAAAGGCAATCGTAGGGGATGAAATCAAGATTTTGCTTGCTAACGAAGAGGCCGCTGTTGGTTTCACTTGGTCTGGTGAAGCCTCAGAGACGATATCCAATAATGAAGACTTAGATTATGTTGTTCCAAAGGAAGGCTCTAACGTTTGGTTTGATAATATGGTTATCCCGAAGACCGTCAAAAATATCGGAGGGGCCCACAAATTTATTAATTTTATGCTTGACCCGAAAAACGCCGCCAAAAATGCCGAATATGTGGGCTATTCAACACCGAATAAAAAGGCTCTTTCCTACATGCCCAAAGACGTCGTGAAGGATAAGCGATTTTATCCAGCTCCGGAATTGACGGATAAGCTGGAAGTCTATGAAGATTTAGGGAAAAAGAATATAGCCTATTTTAATGAATTATTTCTGGAATTTAAAATGCATCAAGACTAAATATCCGTTTAAAAGGGAGAGTATAGCGTATGAGTATCAAAAAAATGTACATTAATGGTAAGTGGGTACTAAGCAACAGTGGTGCGGTACGGGAGGTAATCAATCCGGCAACAGAGGAGATAATTGCTGAAGTGACCGAAGCGACGGTTGAGGATGCGATGGCGGCAATTCAGGCCGCACATAGAGCTTTTTATCAAGATGGCTGGGGGGAAACTCATGCCAGGAACAGGGCGGAGCTGTTGATGCAGGTTGCCGACCGGCTGGAAGAAGAAATCGAGAGGTTCGCTGTTCTTGAAACGTTAAATAATGGTAAACCATTAAGGGAATCCAGATATGATGTTGCCGACGCGGTCAACCAATTTCGATACTATGCCGGGTTGGCAACGAAACCGACTGGGCAGGTGTACGATGTTCCCGACGATATTCAAGCCTATGTGGTGCGGGAACCGATTGGGGTAGCCGGGCAAATCGTTCCCTGGAATTACCCGTTAGTGATGGCAGTACAAAAGCTGGCACCGGCATTGGCTGCGGGATGCTCGGTCGTGATTAAGCCTGCTGAGCAAACGCCGTTAAGTTTGATTCAATTATTTGAAATTATAGATGAGGTTGGCTTCCCGCCGGGAGTTGCCAATCTTATTCTTGGAGAAGGGGCGACTGTCGGCGCAGAATTGGCAAGAAATCCTTTAGTCGATAAAATCGCCTTTACCGGGGGGACAGTGACCGGAAAGAAAATCATGAAAGCCGCAGCCGATACGCTCAAAAATATTTCGCTTGAGTTAGGCGGGAAATCTCCTAATATTGTTTTTGATGATGCTGATTTTGAAACAGCTGTTGATTATGCATTGTATGCAATATTTGCCAACCAAGGGCAAGTATGTTCTGCCGGTTCGCGGCTAATTTTACAGGAAACATTATATGACCGATTTGTCCCGGAACTGGTAAAAAGGGCAAAGGATATTATCGTCGGAAATGGGATGGATCCATCAACAGAAATGGGACCGCTGATCTCGAAACAGCATATGGAGAAGGTGCTTACCTATATTTCTCTTGGAAAAGAGGAAGGCGCACAATTATTATGTGGTGGTAACCGCTTGTTCGAAAAAGGCTTTTTTGTCGCTCCGACCATTTTCAGTAACACCTCACCTGAAATGAGAATTGTCAAAGAAGAAATCTTTGGCCCGGTATTAGTCATTCAAACCTTTAAGGATGAAGAAGAGGCTATTAAACTAGCCAATGACTCGCAATATGGGCTGGCAGGTGCTGTATTTACCTCCGATGGAGCAAAGGCACAGCGGGTAATCCGTAAATTGCGTGCGGGAATCACTTGGATTAACACCTACCATCCTACCTTTAACGAAGCGCCGTGGGGCGGTTATAAACAAAGCGGCATCGGCCGGGAACTGGGAACCTTTGGATTTGAGGCCTACCAAGAGGTAAAACAAGTAAATATCGATTTAAATGTCCAGCCTAGTGGCTGGTTTAAAAGAAAAGAGATGGGAACAGGTGTAGCTGCTAGTAAAATGTAGCTTAAAGGTCTATGGGACAAAATACTTGCCGAAACCCTGCAAAGTGTCTCATAGGCCAGTTCTATATGTCAAAAACAATTACCAGTATCAAAGAAACTGTATTCATATGTCTAATAATACTGTCATAATATGTCTGAAAATTTGGACAAAATTTTATTGAATCCTTGTTTTTGCTAATGATAGTATATTAGGTGGGATTGAAAACGTTGTCAATTCCTTTTGTCAATGATCTAACAAGGGAGGAAGGAACATTTGAGTCAAGTAACAGTAGATTTAAAAGAAAAGGTAGAAAAATTTTTACTGGGGAAAAAGAAACTGTACATTGATGGTCAATTTGTTGAAAGCTTCTCTCAAAAAACATTCGATACGTATAACCCCGCTACTGGTGAGGTACTGGCTGCTGTCTATGAGGCAGAAGAAAAAGACATCGACCGTGCTGTAAGAGCAGCAAGAAAAGCCTTTGATGATGGCCCGTGGTCGAAAATGAGCGCAGCCGAGCGCAGTCGCCTGATGTACAAATTAGCGGATTTAATGGAAGAAAATAAAGAAGAACTTGCCCAATTAGAAACGTTGGATAACGGGAAACCAATTCGAGAAACGACAGCCGCTGATATACCGCTGGCGATTGAACATATGCGTTACTATGCTGGCTGGTCCACGAAAATCGTGGGTCAAACGATTCCTGTAAATGGGCCGTTTTTTAACTACACTCGTCATGAGGCTGTTGGGGTTGTCGGTCAAATTATCCCATGGAACTTCCCATTATTAATGGCGATGTGGAAGCTTGGTGCAGCACTTGCTACCGGTTGTACCGTCGTCCTTAAACCGGCGGAACAAACGCCGCTGTCTGCTTTATACTTAGCAGAATTAATCGAAGAAGCCGGATTCCCGGCCGGGGTTGTGAACGTTGTTCCTGGTTTTGGCGAAACGGCAGGTCAGCCGCTTGTAGATCACCCGCTAGTTGATAAAGTGGCTTTTACCGGCTCAACCGAAGTGGGTAAGCTTATCATGGAAAGAGCTTCCAAAACCTTGAAACGAGTCACGCTTGAGCTTGGCGGAAAGTCTCCAAATATCATTCTCCCGGATGCCGACCTTTCGCAGGCTATACCAGGCGCTCTTAATGGGGTTATGTTTAACCAAGGTCAAGTTTGCTGTGCCGGTTCAAGAGTATTTATTCAGAAAAAGCAATTTGATAATGTTGTAGCGGATATGGTAAGCCACGCGCAAAAAATTAAGCAAGGGGCCGGACTCCATGCGGATACCGAAATTGGTCCGCTCGTTTCGATCGAACAACAAAATCGCGTTCTTGGTTATATTGAAAAAGGCCTTAATGAAGGGGCGGAGTTATTAACCGGTGGCGATAAGCCGTTTGAGCAAGGCTATTTTGTTTCGCCGACCATTTTTGCGGATGTCCGTGATGAAATGACGATTGCCAAGGAGGAAATCTTTGGACCAGTTATTTCTGCACTGCCATATGAAGATCTTGATGAGTTGATTGAACGTGCAAACAACAGCGAATATGGTCTAGCAGCTGGGGTATGGACGAAGGATGTATCCAAGGCCCACTATATTGCTAATCGCTTGCGGGCAGGTACGGTTTGGGTAAACTGCTATAATGCCTTTGATGCAGCGTCACCGTTTGGCGGCTATAAACAATCTGGAATTGGCCGTGAAATGGGCTCTTATGCCTTAAATAACTACACCGAAGTTAAAAGTGTTTGGATTTCCGTTAAACAATAACCACTTTTTCAAAATACAAAAAAAGCTCTTCTCAAGCGGTTGAGAGGAGCTTTTTTCTCGGCCGATAGGAAAGTATTAACTTTTCTATCAGACATAAGTGTACTAAGGAAAGCTTCGTAAGTATTGGTCTTTAGGGCGAACTATGCCTCTATCTTCGCCTTAAAGGCTTGTCAATCGGCGCGTTTTCTTTATAAACCAGTATTATATCTTTAATGAAAAACATACACTCTTGTAAGTAATGTGTTACTGGTTACATTATGGGGAGTGGAAAAATGAACTTTGAAATGCAAAAAGCAAATCTGTTATCTGAAAATATCAATTCTTTTATAAAATATGTCCGGTGTAACTATGAAAATAATAATAGTTTTCCTTTAAATCGCGATAAAGTCTATCAGATCAAGCTGTTAACCGAGGAATACAAGTTTCAAATTATCGCAGATGAACTTCAGAGAATCAATCAGTTTTCCTGGGATGCGAAATATACGCATTACTTGGTTAATCAATTTCAACAGGGGATGGACATTATCGACGAATATGTGAGAAATCACTACGATGAATTGTTCATCTTTGCGGCCCGTGTCTACACATTAAGGACCCTTAGCCAGGCATTTACCTGGAGTAAAACTATTTTCTCTTAAAAAGGTTTGAGCGTGTAGAATTGAACAATAGCTGAAATGTTCAGGTTATTATTAAGTGGGACGGAGTGATCGAACGAATGAAAAATTTTGCAGTTTTTCGAACCCCTAATTCGATTTTTTATGGAAGAAATGCCTTTGATAATGTAGGTAGGGAAGCGGCAATTAGAGGAAAAAAGGCGCTCATCGTTAGTGATAAAATCATGGATCAACTGGGCAATATCAGCAAATGTCAAAACCTGCTCAATCAAGCGGGGGTAGCTGCATCTGTTTATCAAGGTGTGGATTCCGAACCCACCGATCAGTATGTAAGGGAAGCTCTCGAATTATTCCAGCAGGAGCAATGTGATTTGGTGATTTCTTTAGGCGGCGGCAGCTGTATTGATACGGCAAAATCGGTTGCGGTTTTAGCGACGAATGGAGGCTACATTGGCGATTATCAACGGGAAAAGAACATAGTTGCTAAACCGCCCATCCCGCATATTGCCATTCCAACGACAGCAGGCACCGGATCGGAAGCTACAGATGTTACGGTAATTACGAACACAACTAATGATGTCAAAATGATGATTAAACAGCCAGCTTTTTTGCCTGAAGTTGCGATTGTCGATCCGCTGTTAACCATTTCTTCTCCGAAAGCTGTGACAGCGGCAACCGGTGTCGATGCTTTAAGTCACGCTATCGAGGCATATCTTTCAAGAAAAGCTCAGCCAATGACTGATACATTGGCCATATCGGCGATGGAACTGATTATTTCAAATTTACAATCAGCGTATGATAACGGTGAAAACACCGATGCCCGCGAGGCCATATCATTAGGTTCGCTGCAGGCAGGGATGGCTTTTTCCAATGCCTCCGTCTGTCTGGTCCATGGGATGTCGCGGCCAATCGGGGCACTGTTTCATGTACCCCACGGCATTTCGAATGCGATGCTGCTTCCGGCCGTTTTAGAGTTTAGTATGGGGGCTTGTATTAACCGTCTGGCAGTAATTGGGAGGCTATTCCAACCGCAAAAAGTTGGGCTATCTGATGATGAGGCCGCTGAAATAGCCGTCAGCTCGGTAGCAAGCCTTTGCCAAAATCTGAACATACCAAACTTAAAAGGGTGGGGAATTGAACAACAAGCATTTGATCGAGTTGTAGAAAAAATGGCGGCGGATGCCATCGAAAGTGGCAGTCCGGGTAACAATCCGCGGATTCCGACACATCGTGAATTAGTCGAGCTTTATCAAATTTGTTACCATTACTAGTTCCACTCTAGTGTTATCAGGTAAGTAAGTGGGGGTCTCTGTCCCTGGTGTAGATAACAAAACAGGAGCCAATCACCCATTTTCACAAGGCAGCTGGTTCCTGTTTCTTATAATATATTTTCCCTATGGCTCAGTCAGGCTTAATCCAGCTTTGAATACAAATAATACTTAGGGTTGCGACGAGCAGGGAAACAATCGATACATGGACCAGGACGGCGCCAAGACTTAAATGGGTATAAATCAAGAGCGCTCCACTTAAAGCCTGCAGCACAATGAGCAACAAACAAATTCCGCTTAAGCGATAGAGGTCCGGACGAGTCAAATGGTACTTTTTCGCATAGGCAAAAAGGATAACAAATAGGATTACTAATACTAAAGCAAACAGGCGGTGGATCACATCTACCCAAAAGGCATTCCCCACCTCGGAAAAGTGCTCCGTCGGAATCGGAAAGCCGCGGAAGGCACCACCCGACCCTGTTTTTGAAACATAACCGCCAAAATAAATCGCCAGGTATAGGAAGAAAAAGACAAACCAAGAAATATACGCAAAGGAAGTGGGCAGCCGACCCTGATGGCGAATGTTCTTTTCTTGATGATAAATGACATAGGAGATATTCGCCAATGCCGAGAAAGAGATAAGTGCAATCCCTAAATGAGCCGCCAAAAGGAACGGAGATAGCGGAAGAATAACGGTTAGCGCACCAAGCGTAGATTCCCCTAGGATTCCGACAATGGCAAACAGCACCAGCCATTTGATCGTCTGTGATTTATAGCGGAACCACGATATCGCCGACACGACAAATAATAAAATACTGGCAAGAACCACGACAATGCGGTGGGTGTATTCAATTACCGAATGGTAGTCAGTGAAATCCGGAATAAGCTTCCCATTACATAAGGGGTAGCCACTTCCACAGCCCATGGCGGAATTTGTCATTGTATCAATAAAGCCAATAATATTTACCAAAAATATCAGCGCAGCCGCCGTAAATGAAAGCCAAAAATAGCGCATAAACAAACATCCTCTTTTAAATTTCCGTATATTCCGGTGTAACAAGTGATAAAATAGAGAACTTCCCTTAGCGCCAAATGAGGTAAACAGGGAAGCTCCTAGCAATCATTTTGATTAGTTTTTTTACTTTTTCAAGAAATATGTGATGAATTCTCGATAACAGGCGTACAATTATTGAACCTGGGAGTTAAACGACATAATCCATATGGCCCCAGCAACAATTGTTACCACAAAAATAATCCCCAGAATTAAGGCCATTACATTGTAACGTGGACCTTCGCCGTCGCGAATATGCATAAAGAAGAACAACTGAACGACAAATTGCAAGACAGCAGCGAGCAAAATACTGACGGTCAGGGCGGCTTTTCCCATCATATGATTCAGAACGAGCACAAGGGGAATGACTGTCAACACGATGGAAAGAATAAAGCCGGTCACATAGGCTTTGATTGAAGCTGTATGTTCTTGGTTCGACATCGTTACATCACCCCCATTAAATAAACAACTGTCAGGATGAAAATCCATACCGCATCCAGGAAGTGCCAATAAAGGCTGACCAAGGAAACTTTTCTTGTAGTTACTGGAGTAATTCCTCTTTTGGATAGTTGAAAGAGGATGCCAATCATCCAAAAAATTCCAAAGGTGACGTGAGCTCCGTGTGTTCCGACGAGAGCAAAGAAAGAAGTAAGGAAGGCGCTTCGGGAGATGGTTGCTCCTTCAGCCGCTAGATCGGCAAATTCCTTCACTTCCAGCCCAACAAACGCCGCGCCTAAAAGTAGTGTGATGATCAGCCAGCGGATCAGCCCTTTTTTATTCCCTTTATGCATCGATAAGACTGCCAGACCGCTTGTAAACGAGCTGGTCAAGAGAATAAATGTTTCAATTATAAAGTTAGGTACATTGAAATCTTTTGCCGAAAAGCCGCCTTCTGTGTGGGTCCGAAGCACCGCATAGGCAGCGAAAAAAGTGGCAAATAACAGACAGTCGGTAACAAGGAAAATCCAAAAACCTAATGTTTTTAGACCTTCCTGGTCAACATGACCGTGGTTCTGGTCAGAAACATGGGCAGAAATAGTTTGTGACATGTTCTCAAAGCCTCCTAATTTGCAGTCCGATGAATCGAACCGTGATTCCTTAAAGCATTTTCCGTTCTTTCGATTTCTTCTACAGATATAAAATGATCGGTATTGTATTGGAAGGAACGTGCGAATAAGGTGATAAATACACCAATTAATCCAGCAATACCCATCCACCACCATTCAAAAGTAAAGCCAAATCCGGCAATAAAGAAGCAAACCGCCATCAAAAATGGTATGCCGGAATTGTTTGGCATATGAATGGGCTCATATTTGACTGCTTCTTTTTGATAGCTTCCCTTTTGCATTTCTTGTTTTTGATACCACCATGCATCACGGCCTTTTACAACAGGCAGAATCGCAAAGTTGTAAACCGGTGGTGGAGACGGAATCGACCACTCTAATGTACGGCCATCCCAAGCATCGCCTGTTACGTCACGTTCACCATGTTTAATGCTATAAAGAATTTGCCAAACTTGGAAGATGAAGCCGATCCCCATCAAGAATGCTCCAACGGTTGAGATCATGTTGAGCGGCGCCCAGCCCATGTCCCAGCCCATGGTTGAGTTGTACGTATACATCCGACGGGTCATCCCCATGAATCCGAGTGCGTATTGCGGCATAAAGCAAACATAGAAACCAATTTGCCACGTCCAAAAGGCCCATTTTCCTAATCTTTCATTCAGTTTAATTCCGAAGATTTTCGGGAACCAATAATACATTCCGGCGAGATAACCAAAGACAACGCCGCCGATCAATACTTGGTGGAAGTGGGCGATTAAGAAATAGCTGTTATGGTATTGGTAATCTGCTGGTGCTGCCGCGAGCATGACACCAGTGGCACCGCCGACTAGAAAACACGGAACAAATGCCATAAACCACAACATTGGCTGAGTAATTCGAATCCGGCCCCGGTACATCGTAAACAGCCAGTTAAATACTTTAACACCTGTTGGGATTGCGATAATCATTGTACAAATGGCAAAAACGATATTGACATTTGCCCCGGCACCCATTGTAAAGAAATGGTGCACCCAAGTGTAGTAAGAAACAATACTGATTGCAATCATCGAAAAGACCATCGAGGCATATCCAAAGATGCGTTTTTTCGAGAAGGTTGCAACAATCTCGGAAAAGACACCGAAAGCAGGGAGAACCACAATATATACCTCAGGATGTCCCCACATCCAAATTAAGTTTACCCACATCATCGGATTACCGCCGCCGGTCATCGTAAAGAAGTGTCCGCCAAGCAGACGGTCAATCGTCAGCATCGCTAAAGTTGCTGTAAAAATTGGGAACACCCCAAGAATGGCGATCGATGAAGCTAAGACAGACCAGGAAAATAATGGCATATCCCTTAAGCGCATGGTTGGTGTGCGCATTTTTAAGATGGTCACGACAAAATTAATTCCAGTCATCAGACTGCCAATACCGGAAATCTGAATGCCCCAAATCCAAAAGTTTTGACCTGGTCCGGGACTAAAGTCATTTTCTGATAATGGCGCGTAAGACAGCCAGCCCGCATTTGGCGATCCGCCAATGACAAAGGAGATATTCAGGAGCATCGCTCCAAGAAAGAACAACCAAAAGCTTACCGCATTTAAAAACGGATAGGCTACGTCTCTGGCACCGATTTGCAGCGGAACGACCATGTTAAATAAAGCAAACATGAACGGCATCGCCATAAATAAAATCATGATCGTACCATGAGTGGTGAAAATTTCATTATAGTGTTCTGATGCTAAAAAGTGGCTATTCGGAACGGCCAGCTGAATCCGCATTAAAACAGCATCTACACCGCCGCGGAAGAGCATTAGCAGGGAAGATAAGAGATACATAATACCGATTTTCTTATGATCAACAGTAGTAATCCATTCTCGCCAAAGCCAGCCCCATTTTTTAAAATAGGTAAGGTAAATGATAATAGCAAGACTGACTAAAATAATGGAAACATCTGCACCATAAATCATTGGGTCACCTGTGACAAAAAAATGCGAATTATCCATTTATAATTTTCCTCCTGATGTACATTATTTCTTCATATTCATGTCGGACATTGTCGTGTGATCACCCATATGATTCATGTGATCATAATAGATTCCGCCATTTTTATTAACAATGTCTTCAAACAGACCTATTGGGTAAGAAGAAAAACTTAATTCTTTTTCAAGACTAGGCTTGGACAATTTCTTATATCCAGCTTTTGTTAATACAGGAGAGTCTTTCTGAACCTGTTTGGCCCATTTATTGAACTCTTCCTGCTTGACTGCTTTAACCCTAAATTGCATATGGGCAAATCCTTTGCCGGTAAAGTTGGCGCCGGAGCCAAAGTATTCTCCGACTTTATCTGCTTGCAGCCATAATCCCATCGACATCCCGGGCATGGTGTATTCCTGTCCGCCCAATTGCGGTACCCAGAAGGAGTTCATTGGGGCATCAGAGGTTAAGATGAATTGAACTGGTACACCTGCTGGAATCTCCGCATAATTGACAGTGGCAATTTTTTTATCGGGATATGTAAACATCCACTTCCAATCTAATGAAGTTACTTGGACAACAATGGGATCAACGTCTTTTACCGGTGGTTTTGTCAAATTCATTGTTGTCTTTGCAGTAAATACACCAAGTATAGCGACAATTATAATTGGAATTCCCCACCAAATAATCTCTAGAAATTTATTATCATCCCATTCAGGCTGGTAAGGGGCCTTGTTGTTGGGTTTATCCCGGTATTTCAAGACAATATAAGTGAAAATACCGATAACAGGAATGATAATAATCGCGCATAAAATGACAGATAAAATAATCAAGTTATATTCCTGCTTCCCAACTGGCCCTCTTGGATCAAGTACAATAAATTTACTTCGATCGCACCCTGATAAAAGAGCTGTGCCCAAAAAGGCGAGGAGAGAAAGTTTAGCAGTTTGGATCCATTTATTCAATGTAAGTTCCCCTTTCGCTTTAAATACTTTTACTTTGTATACACTATGTTTATAGTAAAAACTCTATATTAATATATCAAAAACAATTACCTTTTTGTATTAATTTTAATAAAAAAATCAGCCGTTCACAAAATGTTCACAAACTATAGGAATAGGATTTGTTTTTGTAAAATAACAATAATTTACTTAAATACAAATCAACTAAGGTTTACGGAAAATGTTGGGTATTATGGTATTGGTGAGTTTGAAAATGTTCCTATTCATCTTTTATTGTAAGAATGAAAAAAATTGTTGACACGGGATAGTGAGGTGTGTAATTATAATAAACACAAATTATTTCGTGTACGAAATATTCGTATGGAAAGTATTCTTAAAAAAGAGGGGAGTTTAATGGAGAAAGCCTTTAATAACGAAATTTTAAAATCCTTTCATGCAATTAATAAGCTTCTTTTTCATGTGACAAAACAAGATGCGGATAAAAATGGGCTGACTGTTGGTCAACTTTTTACTCTCTTTAAAATTTCTGCCAATCCGAACATTGGTTTAGTGGAGTTGGCAGATAAAATTAAACTGACGAATAGTACAGTTAGCGGAATTGTAAGTCGGTTAGTGCAAAACGGTCTGGTTGAACGGGAAGCTCTGCCACATGACCGCCGGTCAGTCACCATTCGATTAACGCAAAAAGGCGAACAAAAATTGGTGGAGGTTTTTTCGTCGGAATCTTTGCTGGTAGAAAAGCTTGAGCAAATCAAGCAGTTGCCGGAAGAGGAAATACAAAATCTTTTGAGGTTACATGAAAAAATTAAAAACATCTTAAGTGAATGAGGAGGAAAAATTTATATGAATGCAAAAAGAATGATTTTACTTAATATTATTATCTTGATCATCTTGGTTGGCGGAGGTTTTACGGGCTACTATTATTACAATCAATCGGTAAACTATATTTCTACTGATAACGCACAAATTTCAGGACAGCAGGTTAGCATTGCTTCTCCTGCCGCCGGGAAGCTTGTAAAATGGGATGGTGCGACGGGAAAAACTTTTTCAAAAGATGAAACAGTTGGCACTGTTGAAACGGCCGGAGAAACTGGAACGGTTAAAATGGATATCAAAGCCCCGGCAGACGGGACCATTGTCCAAGCAAATGCGGTAAAGAATACCATGGTTGCTGCCGGATCACCTCTTGCTGTCAGTTATGACCTTGACCATCTCTGGGTGACAGCAAATATTGAAGAAACAGATCTTAATGATGTAAAAGTGGGGCAGGATGTTGATATTTATGTTGATGCGTTTCCAAACATCACGCTGACCGGGACAGTTAAAGAAATCGGATTAGCTACTGCCGGTACTTTCTCCCTGCTGCCAAAGAATAATGCATCAGGAAATTACACGAAAGAAACGCAGGTCATTCCCGTGAAAATTTCAATTGATCATTATGGAGAGAGGTTAGTTCCTGGAATGAATGTGACCGTGCGGATTCATAAGTAGGTGATAATATGTCAGTATATATCGCAGGTTATGTCCTCATATCCATTATCCTTTTGATCATCATCAATCTGATGGTAATAAAGAAAAAGAAAAGTAGAAAAGCTGCGCTGGAAAGCAGTAGACAAAACTTTCAGGAAGAGACAATTGATCAAAAAACCAGTACTTCTCCTGATGAAAAACTAATTATCCGAGAAATGGCATCGGAACAAGCGATTCACAGTTCTTCCGCTGAGAAAGTTTCGAACCCAGCAAAACAAAAAGAGGATTTCGTCCAAGGAGTCCATCATTCTCCTAATGAGCATGAAGCAAAAGCAGAAAATCAAGATAGCGATGAGGAGTCTCCACCCAATAAATCAATGGAAATTAAAGGTGGGAAAGGGAAGATTATTGCAACGATGATGCTTGGTGCATTTGTGGCAATTTTGAATCAAACTCTGCTGAACGTGGCGATCCCTCATATTATGAATGATTTTGGTGTATCTGCCAGCACCGTTCAGTGGCTTTCCACGGGATATATGTTGACCAACGGCATTGTCATCCCGATAACCGCCTTTTTGACTGCCAGACTAGGGACAAGGAAATTATTCATTTTTGCGATATTTTCATTTACAGTTGGTTCCGTGATCTGTTCCTTATCGACATCGTTTTCGCTGTTAATGCTTGGGAGGATCGTCCAAGCTGCTGGTGCTGGAATTATCATGCCACTATTGATGACGGTATTCCTAACAATTTATCCGCCTGATAAGCGCGGTGCAGCAATGGGAATTATGGGTGTTGCGATGCTGTTTGCTCCGGCACTGGGCCCTACATTATCAGGGTGGATTATTGGTCATTATTCTTGGCGTGTACTTTTTGATATCGTTATTCCGTTTGGCATCTTGTCGATCATCATGTCGATTGCTTGGATGGTTGATGTAATCGAAATTACGAAGCCCAAATTTGATACTGCTGGGTTTATATTCTCAACAATTGGATTAGGATTTTTACTTTACGGCTTTAGTGAAGCGGGTAATAACGGCTGGGATAGTACGGATGTCAGAGTATCGCTGCTTATCGGTGTGATTGGTTTAATCAGTTTTATCTGGCGGGAGTTAACGACAGATCAGCCGATGTTGGAATTACGCGTGTTTAAATACGATATCTTTGCCTTAACCACAGTCATCGGGATGGTTATTAATATGGCGATGTTTGCCGCCATGATCTTACTGCCGATTTATCTGCAAAATATCCGTGCTTATTCGGCGCTTGATTCCGGCCTATTAATGCTGCCTGGAGCAATTGTTATGGCAGTGATGATGCCAATTTCCGGCAAGCTGTTCGATAAAATCGGGGCTCGCTGGCTGGCGGTCTTCGGACTTATTATCACAGTCATTACAACATGGCAATTTACGAAACTAACGATGTCCACGAGCTATGGTTATATCATGCTGTTGTATGTCATGCGAATGTTTGGGATGTCGTTCTTATCGATGACGGTACAAACAGAGGGCATGAACCAGCTGCCGTTACGGTTGGCAGGGCATGGAACTTCCGCATCGAATACCGCGAGAACCGTTGCCGGAAGCCTTGGCACAGCGTTTCTTGTCACCGTAATGACAAATCGCAGTGATTTTCACTCCGCTAATTTTGCAAACGTGGTGACAAGTGCTAACCCATATTTGGCAAACAAACTTACGGAGTTAGGCCATGGAATTGCCTCGGCGGCAGGCATCCCTGTTCAGCAAGGACAAATCCTGGCAACTTCCACCATTTATGGTGAAACGGTAAAACAAGCAACCATCAGCGGTATTAACGACGCCTTTGTTGTGGCTACCGGAATTGCCGTCGTTGCCTTAATCCTTGCCTTCTTTATCAAAAGAGCGAAACCATCTGCAGAATAATAAAACACCAAGACGGTTCTTGAGCTGCCTTTGTTGCAGCTTGCGAACCGTTTTTTGTTAGTTTGCAATTGTTACAGAAATTTGAAAATTTCGTTGTTTCACAAAATCACCATATTTATCATAAAAACTGAATTCATTTTTTTATTATAATAAAGATAGAAAAAGAAAGCGATTACAATTTTTGGTCTTTTGTAATGCGAGGAAATAAGGAGGGGTTTTGAAGATGGACTACCAAGAAACTAAAGAAATTTTAGAGGCAGCGAAACTCGGTTTATTGAAAAAATTAGAGAAACAAAACCTGTCAATGGAAGAGAAGGAAAAAATCCAACTTTCTATCATGAACTATGACTATATTATCGAATTAACCGATATGAATCATTTTGAGCGTGGCTTTGACTTGGAAGATCTCTCGATGTAATTCACCGGAAATTTCATTTCGTTGCGCTTCCTGGGACCGGATATGGACATCATACTCGGTCTTTTTATTTTACTAGAAATAAGGAATATTTAAATCAATAGGACAGTCCCATGGTGTATCAGTATTTGCCATGGGACTGCAACTTTTTAGCGTTTTTTAACATCTTTTAAGGCCGGCTGTACCTTCTTAACTTTTTCAAAGATGACTTGAATCTGAACGACCTTGTCACTCACTTTCACAATACTCTCTATTTTTCCTTTACGACCCTTTATTTTAATAGCATCATTGACAGTAGGAATTTGTTTTCGCAGCTGGCTTAGTACAACCGTCTTATTTTCAAGAAAATGAACAACAACCATCCCGGGTCTCTCCTTACTATTTAGTTTATAAAAAAGGATAAATCTACTTGTTTCTATAAAATATTAGGAGAAACTGAGATTTAGACCTAGCTTGTTTAACATTTTTTTAGTAAGCGAAATGAAAGGAAAACAACCTATACACTGTTTCGACAATCCCTTTTGTTAACAATCTGTATGGCCTTCTTAACAATCCGCTGTTAAGAAGACTTTACAGGTTGTTCATTTTACCATTGAAAATAGTCAATATGGTGGGTAAAAGAATTGGCACAAAGATTGCATCATATTTATGTCGTGAGGTAATGAAATTTGGTGAACTACTCTTTGGACAAAGGTTTGAGACATCTTCATTTAAAGTAAACAAAGACGATAATATTGCTTTGTTAAAAAAATAATTAGTATGAAAGGGGAATGAAACGTGATTTACAATACCATTATCCTTGAAAGAAAGAAACTTTCAGCCTGGATTTATTTAAACCGCCCAAATGAAATGAATTCCCTCTCAAAATCATTGATAATCGAATTATTGTCTGCACTTCGTGAGGTGGAGCAAGATCCATCTGTCCGTGTTATTGTGTTATCCGGAAAGGGCAAAGCTTTTTGTGCGGGGGCTGATTTAAAGGAACTCCTGACTGATTTGGATAGACAGCCTGATGGACAAAAGGGAATATTAGATTTGGCAGGAGATTTGTTTGATACGCTAAATCATTTGTCAAAGCCGTTGATTGCTGCCCTAAATGGAATGACTCTGGCTGGTGGTTTGGAAATTGCCATGACTGCTGATATTATCGTTGCTTCTGAAAAAGCCAAAATCGGCGACGCTCACTCTAATTTTGGCGTTCTTCCAGGCGGCGGAGGTTCGGTAAGGCTTCCGCGAAAAATAGGAGTGAACCGTGCCAAGTATTTATTATTTACCGGAGATTTTATCTCAGCCGAAGAAATGAAGAATTTTGGTCTCGTTCATGAGGTGACTCCAGCAGATGATCTTGAAGTTTACGTCCAGGAACTGGCTGACAAAATTGCCTTAAAGAGCCCGCTTGTGTTAAAAGAAATGAAAAGGTTAGTGACCGATGGACTAGAGCAGCCTCTTGAAATTGCATTAAGGCAGGAATTATTGGCATTAAAGAATCATACCCGTTCACATGATTTTCGTGAAGGTCTGTCTGCTTTTTCGGAAAAACGAACACCGAATTTTAAAGGATATTGATACAGGTACATAAGAAAGAGAGGGGAATACATTTTGCCCCTTTTTCTTATTGAAGAGTCTGCTTTCTACTCTAAATTATATTTTTTCAATTTTGCGTACAGCCAAGGGCGGCTGATTCCTAGAAGCTGGCTAGCCTTTGATTTGTTGCCATTCGCTTCTTTTAACGCAGCAATGATCATGTCTTTCTCTGTTGTTTTTATTCTTTCTTTATAGGTGAGGGGAGAAGAGGCAACGGGAACTACGTCCTCCTGTAGGTCCGTGAAAGCTGGGATATGTTCCGCATCAATGTAATCTCCCGATTTGAGGTTTGCGGCTCTTTTGAGAACATTTTGTAATTCTCTTATATTCCCTGGCCATTTGTACTTCATTAGTTTTGTTAGTGCCAAATGGGTAACCCCTTTGATGTAAAAACCATTTTGATTTAAGCGGTTTACCACTGCTTGAATAATATCAGGCAAATCCTCAATTCTTTCTCGCAAAGGAGGGATATTTAGGCGAATGATATTGAGCCGATAATATAAGTCTTCTCTGAATTTCCCTTCTGAAACCAATTTTTCAATATTTTGATTCGTGGCAGCGATGATTTTGGTATTCAGATGGATCGTTTTAGAACTGCCAATTGGTTGAAATTCCTTTTCCTGAAGAACACGCAGAATTTTAGTTTGAAGATGTAAAGACATGTCTCCAATTTCATCCAAAAAGATGGTCCCGTTTTGAGCTAGTTCAAATTTTCCTTTCATACCGCCTTTTTTTGCACCGGTAAAGGCACCATCCGCATAACCGAAAAACTCGGATTCTAACAATTCTGGAGGTATGGCCGCACAATTGACTTCAATAAAAGGTCCCATTTGTCCTGATGCTGCATGAATCCCTTGGGCAAATAATTCTTTTCCTGTCCCGCTTTCGCCAATAATTAAAACAGTGGACATCGTTTTCGCAGCAAGTGCTGCTTCATTCTTTACTTTTTGAATAACTTTTGATTCTCCCGCGATGTCAAATAGAGTGTATTTTGTTCCTTTAATCTCATTTATTTTAATTTGATAATCATTTATCTGCTTTTCTAACTTTCTTACTTTGGTAATTGCGTCATGTAAATGGGTCAATCCCCGGTATGTAATTTTACATATGGCACTAATTATTTCACCATTCTCTTTAATCGGTTTAATTGAAATAAGAGATTGCTGACCTTCAATAAGATGGGGAACATTGTCAATGCTAATTCCAGTTTTTATGACATTTTCTATCTCTAACTCAGGAAATAATTCGGTGGTAGATTTATTTAATACGTCCTTACGATGTAATCCGAATAAATCGCTGAAGCCTTTGTTGACCATGGAAATTTCCGCATTTTTATTAACAAGAATAATAGCATCATAAGCAATTTCAAGGACGGATGTTAATTGACTATAAACCATACTGTAGGATGATAGTAATTCGTTGGTTGACATTACACCAACAGGCACCATTTCATGATTGACAACAGGGGCATGCCCAATATTATGTTTCAATAGTAATTGCCTTGCATCTTCTACAGCATCCGTGGGGTGAAGGAAAACTGGCCTGAAATTACAGTATTTCTCAATCGTGATATTGAAGGAAGGTCGAGAGCTTAATAGTTGAAATAGTTTATTTTTCGTAATAATACCGATTAATTTATGAGATGAATCTACGACAGGAAGTAAATTTGAATTTGTCTTTGTAAACTGTGGAAGAACATCTCCCAATTTGTCGTTTTTAGAACAACAAATAAAATCTGTATTCATCAGATCTGAAATAAACATAAAACCTCCTCCTATTGACATATGATGTGTTTACACTTTTTTGTTAGGATATTTTACAATTTACAATATTCTGTTAATTAATCTTAACACATTGACAGGCAAATTACTCTATTTTTCTACAAAGATAATTTGGCACACAACTTGCATTAGATCTAGATAAGTCAATTATTAAGAATTGGAGGAAACGGAATGAAGCATTCTTTAGCCATCCAAGAAGAAATTACACTATTTAAAAAAACAATCGAAGCCTTTGCGAAAAAAGAAATTGAACCCTTTTACAGCGGCTGGGAAGAGGATGGGATTATTCCTAAGGAATTTTGGAAAAAGCTTGGTGATGCCGGGCTCCTTTGTGTAGATCTTCCAGAACAATATGGAGGATTAGGGGTACCTTTACAGTTTGCTGCTGGTATCGTTGATGAATTTAGCCGCTTGGGATATCATTCCATTTCCGGAAATTTAGCAGTTCATTCAAATATTGTGGCCCAATATATTTTAAATTCAGGTACAGAAGAACAAAAGACGCACTATTTACCGAAGATGGCTAGCGGTGAATTCATCGGTGCTATCGCAATGACAGAGCCTGGTGCAGGTAGCGACCTGCAGGGTATTAAAACAACAGCTGTTCAACTTCCAAGCGGAAATTATATTATTAACGGTTCAAAAACATTTATCTCTAACGGACAGAATTTTGATTTTGTTATTGTAGTTGCAAAAACAAATCCATCCGTTCCTGCTTCAAAAGGGACAACCCTTTTTATTGTTGGTGCCGATTCGCCTAGATTAACGAAAGGGAAAAAACTAAAGAAAATAGGTCTCCGTTCTGCCGATACGTCTGAATTATTTTTAGATGGTGTTATGGTGTCCCCTAAGGAAATTTTAGGAATGTTGGATGGTGGTTTTATAACCCTAATGAAAGAATTGCCACGGGAGCGGACAATTCTAGCCGTTGGGGCATGCGGGGCAATGGAAGGAGCTTTAGAGATAACAATTCATTATCTCCATGAAAGAGAGGCATTTGGTAAACCACTTAGCAGTCTTCAGGTAATTCGCCACAAAATTGCTGAAATGGTGACGGAAGCCAAAGTGAATCGAGCGTATGTAAACCAATGTTTAGCCTTGCTGGCGGAAAATCAGCTATCCACTGCGGATGCGAGTATTGCTAAATTATCTGCTACTGAAGCGCAAGGAAGAGTTATTGATGGCTGTCTGCAGCTTTTTGGCGGATACGGTTATATGGAAGAGTACCCAATCTCAAGGGCGTATACCGATGCAAGAGTTCAACGGATTTATGGGGGAACCTCCGAAATAATGAAGGAAATCATTAGTAAAGATATTCTAGGAAAATAGGTTTGGAGGAGAAACGAAGTGGGGATTTTAACAGGTTTAAAGATTTTGGATTTCACAACACTCCTTCCTGGACCATTTGCAACGATGATGCTGGCTGATATGGGAGCAGAGGTTATAAAAGTAGAATCGCCAACTCGAGATGATTTAACAAAGCATCTTCCACCCATGGATGGTGAGGTGTCAGCTGCATTTGCCCATTTAAATCGTTCCAAACGGTCTTTAGCTTTAGACTTAAAAAAAGATGAAGCAAAAGAGGTCGTATACCAATTAATTCAGGAATACGATATTGTAATTGAGCAATTCAGACCGGGTGTCATGGATCGACTGGGAATTGGGTATGAAACATTAAAACAAATCAATCCCAAAATTATCTTTTGCTCGATTACGGGATACGGTCAAACAGGCCCGCTTCGGCACCGGGCGGGTCATGATATTAATTATTTGTCACTAGCAGGTGCTGCAAGTTATTCTTCTCGGAAAGGTCAGGCACCGGTTCCTGCAGGGATTCAGGTTGCCGATCTCGCAGGGGGCTCCATGCCAGCGGTAATAGCTATTTTGGCGGCAGTATACCATCGTAGTCAGACCGGGGAAGGGCAATATATTGATGTTAGCATAACGGACTCGGTATTTTCCTTAAATGCACTGTTTGGTTCAGGTTATTTGGTTGGTGGCATGGAACCGGAACCTGAGTCACTATTATTAAATGGCGGTCATTTCTATGATTATTATGAAACGAAAGATCATCGTTATTTCTCAGTTGGCAGTCTTGAACCACAATTTCAAGCAAAATTATGTAATCTGATCGGCGATCCTAACTTAATAACCTTGAGCAGCAGCGAGCGAAAAGACGATCAACAGGCTTTTAAACAGATACTTATTAAAACCTTCAAAGAGAAAACATTTAACGAATGGTTAGATCTGCTTGGCGATGATTTTGACGGCTGTGTCGAACCTGTACTTCATTTTTCGGAATCAGTTGAACATCCGCACGTTAAGGCTAGGGAACTGGTCGTTTCTGTTCCTAAAACAGATGGAGGGAGCCAAAAACAGATCGCATTTCCAATTAAATTTTTAACTCAGCCTGCCCAGTACCGATTCGCAGGTGTACAAACGGGTTACCACTCGGAGGAAATATTAAAGGAAGCGGGCTTTAATAAGGAAACCATGAATGAATTTGCAGATAAGGGGATTTCTGTAAAAAAGTAAAAAGTAAAGGAGATGTAAGAATATGAATTTAAAAGATAAGGTTGCAGTAGTTACGGGAGGAGCATCGGGTTTAGGTTTAGCCACTGTCACAAGGCTGGTGGAAAAAGGGGCTAAAGTGGTTATTTTTGATCTAAATGAATTGAAAGCAAAAGAAGCTGTCGAGCAATTAGGTGAGAATGTCCAATCCGCAATTGTGAATGTTGCTGATGATGAATCGGTTCAAAAAGGAATTAAACAAGCAATCGAGGCCTTTGGAGCTATTCATATTTGTGTTAACTGTGCAGGGGTCGGTACCCCTGGGAAAACAATTGGGAAGAAGGGTGTATTGCCGCTGGAAGAGTTTAATAGAGTCATTGGAATTAATCTAATCGGAACTTTTAATGTTTTAAGATTAGCGGCTAATGAAATGAAAAATAATGAACCCCTGACTGATTCCGGTGAAAGAGGAGTCATTATCAATACCGCCTCCGTTGCTGCATTTGACGGACAAATGGGGCAGGCTGCATATGGTGCAAGTAAAGCCGGAGTGGCTGGAATGACGCTCCCTGTTTCCCGCGATTTATCAGAATTTGGTATTCGCGTGAATACGATTGCCCCAGGCTTATTTATGACCCCAATGGCAGATACATTATCCGAAAAGGTCATCAAAAAACTATCGGAAAGTGTTGAGTTTCCCAAACGATTAGGACGGCCATCTGAATTTGCCGAACTAGCAACCTTTATTATGGAACATGAATATTTAAACGGGGAAGTTATTCGTTTAGATGGCGGAATCCGGATGTCGCCAAGATAAAAATGAAGGGTGGTTAGCAAATGACAAATCATGCAAAAGTAATTGGAGTAAACATGGTAAAGTTTGAGAAGCCAGGCAAAAATGAACCGTATGAAATCATGGCGTCCAAAGCCATCAAAGGAGCACTCGAAGATGCAGGGATTACCTTAGCTGATGTGAATCAAGCTTGTGCCAGTTATGTTTACGGAGACAGTACATCTGGACAAACCGCCCTGTATCAAGTGGGGATGACAGGTATTCCAATTATTAATGTGAATAATAATTGCTCCTCGGGTTCAACGGCTCTTTATATGGCTCGTCAGGCAATTGAATCGGGTTCAGCTGATTGTGCCCTGGCCTTTGGCTTTGAAGAAATGAAACCAGGTGCTTTAGGTGACAATTGGACGGATCGGACATCTCCGTTTCAATGGATCTATGATCGTTTCACTCAATTGAATCCAGAATTGCCAGATGGTCCTGTTGCCTTGAAATTTTTTGGAGCTGCCGGGTTGGAATATCTAAAAAAGTACGGTGCTAACCCCGATATTTTTGGGAAAGTTGCGGTCAAATCAAGGCAACATGCAATGAACAATCCTTATTCTTTGTTCACAAAAGAAATTACCCTCGATGAAGTCATGAGTTCTGCGGAAGTGTATCCGGGGTTAAGAAGATTGATGGCATGCCCTCCTATATGTGGAGCAGCTGCTGTTATTGTTTGTAGTGACGCTTTTGCTAAAAAACATAATCTTCAAAAATCTGTAGTAATCGCTGCCCAGTCCATGACGACAGATACACCTGATTCCTATGAAGATAATCTTCATTTAGTCGGAAGCGGAATGACAGCTCGTGCCGCCCAACAGGTATACCATATGGCCGGGTTTGATCCGGAAGCTGTCGATGTCGTCGAGCTGCATGATTGCTTTACTCCAAACGAGGTGATAACCTATGAGGCCTTGGGGCTTTGTGGGGAAGGTGAAGCCGAAAAACTGATTAATGATCACGATAATACGTACGGAGGAAAATACGTTGTCAATCCTTCCGGGGGCTTAATGTCCAAAGGTCATCCATTGGGGGCTACTGGATTGGCCCAATGTACAGAACTGGTACGGCAATTGCGCGGAGAGGCAGGTAATCGCCAAGTAGACGGAGCCAATGGCGGAGGCAGCCTTAGTTGGTGTAAATAGTCAAGATTGTTTACTGGTAATTGTGCCGATGTTCCATGGACAATCTTGGGGATTGGTCCATACGGCTGTGATGATGGGAGCGAAGCTGATTTTTCCTGGCCGGTATACGGCAGAAGACACTTCACCGCTTGTTGATCTGATGATTGAAGAAAAGGTCACTCTATCTGCTGGCTCACCAGCTATTTTCTTACCGATGCTTCATTACATTCGAACCTTCGAGAAAAAACCTGATTTTAGTAGAGCTAGATTTTTATCTGGTGCAACTGAGCCTCCTGTGTCAATGATGAAGGGATTCAAAGAACTTACCGGAGCTGAGATTATTCATGCCTATGGGGCTACTGAGACGACTCCATTGGTGACAGTCAATTACCATTTAAATCCACAACTGCAAAATAAACTGACAGAGGAAGAAAAATGGGACTTGCGAAGGAAACAAGGTTTACAAGCACCTGGAATTGATTTTAAATTATGCAATCCTGACACAGGAGAAGAGGTCTCCAGGGATGGGAAAACAGTTGGCGAAATTTGTGTAAGAGGTCCATGGATTACCGGTTCCTACCACAACGCGCCTGGTACTGAAAATGGTTTCTGGGACGGGTATTGGCGAAGCGGTGATGCCGGAACGATTGACGAGTATGGATATGTCAAAATTGTCGACCGAATCAAGGATGTGATTAAGAGTGGAGGGGAATGGATATCTTCAATTGATTTGGAGAATGCTCTGATGGGACACCCTGACGTTCTTGAGGCAGCAGTTGTCGGCATTCCCCATACAAAGTGGCAGGAACGTCCGCTGGCATTAGTAGTTACAAAAAATAATAAAACTGTATCTAAAGAAGAATTTGAAAATTTATTATATGATCACTTTGCAAAATGGCAATTCCCGGATCAGTACATTTTTGTAAATGAGATTCCCAAAACGAGTGTTGGAAAATTTAATAAAAAAGAAATTGTTAAGAAATACGTGCACCTTTACCAAGACTTGATTGACGAGGTAACAGCTGAATAATGCAAGCTGACCTTAAACATCGAAGAAAGGTCAGTCTATAATGGGCTGACCTTGTTTATTTTTGTTTCGGTCCCGAAAAGATTCCAAGAATTGGCCTTCCTATTCCTTCCTTTTTACCAAGAACAGGGTCAACGGCAGTTGTACCTTCGTATGATATAAGCGGGAATTACTTTCCCACTGTACAAGTCGCAAGGGAGCACGCTCCTTTTTATAGGTTGCGTATCCTTAAGTGAATCTACCTTAGGAAGAGGGAGATGTTATGTATTTTTTTAAATCCATTTTAGAAAGTGTCAAGCCAGCTCAAACAGATTTTCAAAAGACAGCAAAAACAAAACGGCTGGTATCAGCTGCTCTGTTCGCAGCAATTGCTGCTCTTTTGCAATCGGCAGGAGGATTTTTGCCGGGAGCGGGGTATTTAATCAGCCCTTTTTCAACAGCGCCGATTCTTATATGCTCGATGTTTTCTGTTCCACTTGGAATGATCACCTATATACTTACCAATCTATTGCTGCTGCTACTTGAACCGAGCGAATTAATTGTGTTTCCATTTACAACCGGATTATTGGGACTGAGCTTAGGAGCAGCGTTTTATTTTTTTAGAAAAAGAATCAGTATTATTTTATGTGGTGCGTTCTTCTTGACTAGCGGCATACTCACATTATTATACGCGATTAAATTTCCGGTTTTAGGTTCGGCTGTATCCAATTCCTTTTCCTTCCTTACCACAGCTGGGACAGGTTTATTTGCTTTTGTTTATGCTTGGATTTGGAGCGAGTTTGGCCTTTTTCTCTTTAAAAGATTAAAGAGAATTATCGTTTCGTGACCTTCCAAAAATACTCCTATTTCTTATTGAGCATTTGAAGCACCTTATTTGGCTTTGGTAACATATGATATTACAATGGACTTGAACAAAATAGGGAGGTTAATCACTTGAATATATTAGATTTGATTAGATCACGGCGGAATATAAAAAAATTTAAAGCGGATGCAGTAGAACCGAATTTAATCCAGCAGTGGCTGGAAGCGGCTGCAATGGCACCTAATCACCGGATGACCGAACCATGGGAAGTTTATATGATCGGGCCAGAAACAAGAAAAAAATTAAATCATAAAACAAACTTTGGAAATGCCCCGATCGTAATGGCCGTTTTATCCAGGCAAGGTGCAACCAAGATTGAAACTGATGAAAATGCGGCAGCCACTGCTTGTTTTATTCAAAATTTTAATTTGGCTGCCTGGTCGGAAGGTGTAGGTACCTTTTGGTCATCGATTGCCATTAAGGGATCGAATCAAGAACTGTTGCAAGTACCTGAGAACTATGATGTACTTGGCGTTATAGCTGTTGGCTATCCGGAGGAAGTTCCGGAAGTAAAGCCACGGACGCCGATGAGAGAAAAAATGAAGTATTTACCATAATTATATTGCTAGGGGACAGGTTGCTGTATGAAACCAGTAAAACTGTCCGCTAGGGCTTCTAACTGTAAAAATAAAAAGCCATGCCGTCATCACTCTCCAAAAACTTTCACACTGGCATAGGAAGCACCCCTAAATTTTTACATTTTAATCCTAAGTTCGATATAATACAATAGTATAAATAGATCATTTTTATAGGATGATGCCCATTGGATTCAACTATGAAGAAAATCATTGAGACAAGCTATTTAACAGCAGATTCTGCTGCTTATTATCGAACGATACTTCGCTATTTTTACCATCAGCACGAAAGAATGAGAGATTTTATCGCGCCGGAGGAGATATTGGATTATATGCGCTCGATTCCGGCCTTTGCTGATTATCAGGAAGATCTGCTGCATCAACAATTAGCGCAGCTCGTCAAGTGGAATAACTTAATTGCCCGCCAGGATATGACGAATGCTAAAACGATTGAGGAATACAAGAAAAAGAGATTTCGTTATCAATGTACACCCTATACTGTTGAGATTGAGAGAATGATCGTCAACCTCGAAAAAATAGGGGACACCTTCCAAGGATCGTTAGAACGCTCGCAATTTGATCGGTTATATCAGGCGTTAACCAGCCTGCAAACTGAGCTGGACAACGATTTAACTAAGCCAGCGGAAGAATATATGCGAATATGGGAGGATGTTTTTCGCTATTTTCAAACGATCCGGACAAGTACGGCCGATTATATCGCTTATATCAATAGTGAACAGACAGACCAACGGATGCAAACCGAAGCGTTTCTCGTCTATAAAAATCAATTTACTACCTATTTGCGGGACTTTATTGTTTCGCTGCAGAAAACATCGCTGCAAATTCAACAATTACTGAGCGAACTTGCAATCGAAAATATGAAACCTTTTTTTCAAAAATTAATTGAACATCGCGGGGCGATTCCACGTTTAGAAGATGTGTCATCATCAGCCGCGGATTGGCAAACGGAATATGAAGAATATTGGTCCTCTCTTAGACAATGGTTCCTAGGCTCCGTTACCCAGCAAAGTGAATTGGATATTTTGCAATGGCAGACGAATGAAATGATTCGCCGCATGACAAGGTATGTCCAGCGTATTGGGGAGAGGCAGCAGCATTTCCGGAGCAGAAAAAAGGACTACCTGCAGCTGTCCAAATGGTTTGCGGATTGTCATGACCAAGAAGAAGCCCATCAACTATCAGCTGTTGTCTTTGGTTCGATGACGATTCAACATCTGCAGCTGGAAGAAGCGACAACCGAAAATCTACATGTCGACACTTGGGAAGAGGCACCAACGGAAATAACGATTAAACCACGGACGGTTCGTTATCGAGAAAAAACAAAACCAAGCGCATTTATTTCCAATGAGCAAAAGAAAAAAGAGCAAAGGGAACAGTATTTAAAGGAACGAGCACAAGAGAAAAGATTAATAGAAAAATATATGAACAAGGGAAAAATCACCCTTTCATCACTGCCTAAAGTGGAGCCATTTATTCGCAAGGTACTGCTCAGTTGGATTGGAAAATCAATGGCGAATAAAGATCGGATGGTCAAGACGGATTACGGGCTGCAAGTGAAGGTAATACTGGATAGTCAGAAAACAATTACCTTAAGGGCGGAAGATGGGGACTTACAAATGCCGGACGCTGCTTTCATATTTGACGAAATGAGGTGATCAAATGGAGCAGACACAATTATTTGATGAAAAGGCAAGGCAGGCCATGGATATTTTGTTTCATCATTATTGGATCCTTCGAGCCGAACAGCCGGAGTGGTATCAAATGGTGCGTGAACGGGAAAAAGTATTGCGCCGCTATCTTGATGATAAATTCGGACTAAGACTGATTGTACATCAGCACTTCATTAAGCTGGAAAAAATCCCGGCAGCACCCGAATCCTGGATGGGAATTCAAGAGTTTCAGGAACCGATGGATTATGCCATTTTTTGCTGTGCGCTTGCATTTCTCGAGGGAAAAGCAGTCGATGAGCAGTTTCTGCTTTCAGAACTTTGTCAGGATATACAAACTGGTTATCCGGGAGATTTTTCGCTTGATTGGACGCTCTATACCCACCGGAAGTCGTTAATCAGGGCAGTAAAGATGTTACTGGAATTTCGCTTAATTCGGACTATTGATGGCGATATTAGCCGCTTTGATCAAAACGAAGATCAGGAAGTTTTATATGAAGCAACCATCTATAGCCGTTACTTTATGAGGACCTATCCTGATGATTTCTCCACTTATCAGCATTGGAGTGAACTGCTTGAGGAAGATTGGAAGTTAAATCAAGAGGATGAACGAAGAAAAAGGGTATACCGCAGGCTGTTCTTTTCCCCGGGATTACATCGAAGCGACCAGCAGGACCCTGATTTTCTTTATATTCGGAATTACCGAAATCGGTTAGCGGAAGATATTGAAAAGCATAGTGATTATAAACTTCATGTCTACAAAAATACCGCCTTTTTATCGATTGCCGAGCCAAAGCAGTACCAACAAACCTTTCCGAATACGAAGGCATCAACTGACCTCATTCTTCAAATTTCTAAATACATTCATCAACAGCCTGAACGGTTTCAAGCAAATGAAAACGGGGAAATCCTGCTTTCGGAAGGAGAATTCGAACAGATGATTGATGATTTGCGCCGGGAAAAAGGAACAGGGTGGGCTAAGTACTTTCGCGATATGAGCACGAGTGCCATTCGAGTTGAGCTGATTCGGGCGATGAAGGATTGGATGATGGTGGAAGTAGATTCAGAAACATCGCTGATCCGGCTTAAATCACTGTTAGGAGTCATGACGGGTGAGTACCCGGCAGACTTTTTGAAAGGAGGAGAGGAATCATGACAGAAGCGAAGTGGGTGCTAAATCGAGCCGGTTTATTGAATTTTTGGTATTACGATGATGAAATTTTTCATTTCTCAGACGGTAAATTACTGCTTCGGGGAACAAATGGATCAGGTAAATCGGTTACGATGCAAAGCTTTCTGCCCGTGTTGTTAGACGGAAAAAAATCCCCTGACCGCTTGGACCCGTTTGGTTCAAAAGCCCGCAGAATGGAAGATTATCTGCTTGGTGAAAAAGAAGTGGTCGATCGCGATGAACGAACAGGATATTTGTTTATCGAATACAAAATGGCTGGAATGGAGCGCTACATTACTACCGGGATTGGCATGCAGGCGAAAAGGCATAAGGGGATCAAATCGTGGTATTTTGTCATTACAGATAATCGAAGAATTGGACAAGATTTAGAACTGGCCCATAAACAGCAGGGGGACAGAGTGCCTTTTTCCGCGAAGGAACTGGAAAATCGTATCGGTGACGGCGGCTTTCTCGTTCATTCACAGCGAGAATATATGGAACTTGTCAATAAGTATATATTTGGTTTTCAATCCATTGAAGCATATGAGGACTTGATCAAGCTTTTAATCCAATTACGCAGTCCGAAGCTTTCAAAAGATTTTAAGCCAACGGTTATTTATGAAATATTGGAATCTGCTTTGCCGCCATTAACAGATGATGAGTTACGGTCCTTGTCAGATACCATTGAGAGTATGGACCAGACCCAACAGCAGCTTGAACAATTGGAACGGGAGTATGCTTCTAGCGAGCGGCTGGTAAAACAGTATCATACTTACAACCAGTATATTTTAGCTGAATGGGCCGCAAAGTGGCAAACAGCTTTAAAAAGACAACGGGAAGCTGATGAACTTGTAAAGGGGTTAACGACTCAAGTTGAAAATCTAACCAATGAGATTGAACATCAGCGGAAACGGAAACAAGAATTTGTCCAGCAAAAAGAAGTGGCGGCAGCTGACAAACAACGGTTGGAGCGGCACGAAGTCTGGAATCTTGAAGAGGAAAAACGGAAAAAAATCGAAAACAGCAACTTGCTGATGAATGAAATTCGTTCGCTTCAAATGAAATGGGATCAAAAAAATTCCGGTTATAATCGCCTTCTTCAAGAACGGGAGCAAACCCAAACAGAGATAAAGCAACATGAAATGGAGATGGAAAATTTACTCGGTGACCTAGAGTTTGATGCCGAGGAGGCTTCGTTTTTACAGCATGAGGTGAATGTCAGTGGGTATGAACGACATCAGGACGATGAGTTTGATTTTTCTATCTGGTTCCAGGAAATCGGTGAGCATGAACAAATGCTTAGCCGTTTAAAAAAGCTGGCTGAAGAAGAAGATCGGCTGTTAGAGGAACATAACAGGCTCCAGCGGCAATCTTCCGAAAAGAAACAGGAAGTGGATGAATTACGGAAGAATCTCGACCATTTATCTGAATGGTTTATCGAAGAAAAGCAAAAGCTGGAGCATGCTGTATTTAGCTGGATCGAAGAACATCCAAAGCTCACTTTTACGAATGAAAGTCGTCAAGAAATCGCTAGAGCCATAGAAGGTTTATATGAAGAAAATCGTTATGACCAAGTAAGAGAAAAGCTCTTTTCAGCGATTACTGAATTTATAACCGAAATCAGGACGAAAAAAAGATGGGTTAAAAATTTGCTTGAAGCTAAGAATCAGGAAATCGAAGCGGCTAAATTAGAATTACAATATTGGAAGACGTTAAAAATGCCGAATCCTGAACGAGCCAAGGATACAGAAGAATTTCGTGAACAGCTGCTGGAAGATGGGCAGGCGTTTGTACCGTTTTACGCTGCCGTTGAGTTTCAGGATCATGTGACGGAAGAGCAAAAAGAAAGAATTGAATCAGCCTTAAAACAAACAGGGATATTAGATAGTTTAATTACCGAAAAATCGATTGCCCCGCTTCATGATCGGGTCATCAAGCCGGAACCGCAATTATTAGGGTATACATTAGCTGATTATTTGCGTCCAGATTTAGAAGAGGACAGTTCAATTTCCAATAAGCTTGTGGATGAAGTGCTCAGAAGTATTCCGCTTGAACAGGGTGACACCGGTTTTCATCTGGATGTGGATGGATCGTATTCACTTGGCTGTTTAGTGGGACATGCTCCAAATGAAGGCCCGTCCAAATTTATCGGCCGCTCCTCTCGTAAACGATACCAGCTGGAGAAAATGAAAGAATGTGAACAGATTCTGGAACAGCTCCAGTTCGAATTACAAGAGTTACACGTTCAACTGCGAGAATACGATGAAGAATTAAGTCAGGCAGAGATCTGGAAACAAACAATGCCGATGGACCAAGGATTAAGTGACGTCAATGTACAAATTGAAAAAACCGGGCACCAATTAGATGAACAGAAAAAATTTCTCCAACTGCTCGATGAACAATGGAAAATGGTTCATGCTAAGCTTCAAAACATTAAACTTCAGCTTCACCAACAAGCTGGGCAGTTAAATCTATCCTTATCAAAAGAAGTATTAGCGAAGGCGGAAGCCGCTGCCAAAAACTATCGCGAACATTTGTATGGGTTTAAAGATCTTTTTCTAAAGTGCTTTTATGCTCGAAAAAGATTGGCCGAGTTACATCATCGTCTAAGTGAAATAGAGGCTGAGTTAGACGAGTTAAAAGGGGAACAAAACGTTAAAGAATCCCAGCTGCGAAAAGAAAAAGCCGAAATTCAAGCGATTGAAGAACAGTTGAAATTAAAGGGAATTGATGAAGTAAGGCAGCGGATTCAACAAGTTCAACAGCAACTAAAAGAAGCGGAAATTGGGATCCAACATCTTTTGGAGGTTATTCCTAAAAATGAAGCAAAATACGATTCACTTCAAAAAGATGTAACTGCTGCCCAAATAAGCGCTAAATTCTGGTCAAACATGGCTGCTGCATGGGCACAAATGGTGAACACAGAAATCAACCGGGATTTTGTAGAGGTTGAGGAAAGGGAACCTGGTAAAATCATAAAGCAGCTTGAAGCGATTACTCTCAAGTACGACCGGTCCAAACTGAATGAACAGTTAACCAAGGCATTCATCAATGAACAGGTATATTTAACGGAATATCGAATGTTTGAATATACCGAAGAAGTCGAACGTCCGGAATGGTTTTCAGAAGCTTGGGGCGATTATTACCAGCCATTTATGGATGAGTGGAATCAACTGAAGAGCCGGCGGCTGATATTTATGGAATATAAAGGTCAGCGCGTGACCCCTTATTTTGTTCACAGCTCATTAGAAAAAGAACTTGCAGACCAAAAAAGCTGGCTCGACGAACAAGATCGTCAGCTCTATGAAGATATTATTGTCAACAGCGTCGGGGTCATATTACGAAACCGGATAAAAAGAGCTGAACAATGGGTAAGTGAGATGGATAAAATCATGGAGAGCCGTGATAATTCATCTGGTCTGACTTTCTCGATTGCCTGGAAACCATTAACTGCCGAATCAGAGCAAGAATTGGATACAAAAGATTTGGTTAAGCTTTTGCAACGGAATAGTAAATTTTTGAATGAGGACGATTTAGCCAAAATTACGATGCACTTTCGCTCCAGAATTGAAAAAGCAAAGGAATTAATCCAGTTGCGTAATGAAGGTTCGACACTCCATCAAGTGTTGAAGGAAGTGCTCGATTACCGGAAGTGGTTCACCTTTGTACTCTCGTATAAGCGGGTAAATGAGCCGAAACGTGAATTAACAAACAATGCTTTCTTCAAATTCAGCGGTGGTGAAAAGGCAATGGCGATGTATATACCATTATTTACAGCTGCTTATTCACGCTATAAGGAAGCAGGAGCAATGGCCCCGTACATCATTTCACTTGATGAAGCCTTTGCTGGTGTCGACGAGAACAATATTCGCGATATGTTTGAAGTGGTTGAACAGCTTGGCTTTAACTATATCATGAACTCACAAGCGTTGTGGGGAGATTATGATACTATTTCCAGCCTATCTATTTGTGAGTTAGTACGGCCGAAGAATGCCAGCTTTGTAACAGTGATTCGTTACCAGTGGGACGGTAAGCAGCGCACATTAGTAGTCGATGAGGCCCCGATGATGGAGCTGGTTCCAAATGAATGACAAAGTTCAGATTTTCAGGGAAGAGCCAGGTTTTCTTAGGCTTTTCACCTTATTTAAAGAAAAATACCGTTCTCTTGGGAGAGTCGGCGGTTCAGTTAGCATTGTCGATTTTTCTTATGATGAAGTAGAATCGATTGCTGGGTTTTTAGGACAGCCGGTGGAGGATGTTATTGATAAAGGTAAAGTGAGTTTACTTTCCTTTGAAAAAGAATTGGCGCAAACTGGTTTTGCTGATTATTCACTGATTGAACTGCTTGAAGCGGTGTTGGGGGAATCGATCCTGACAAAAAGTGAGGAAAGCAGATTGGAGGAAGATAAGGAAAAATCATTTTTCCAAGAATTAAAGACTGCTTATCCTGAGGGAAGCTGGTGGTGGGATTGGATTGAGTCTAAGCCTGCTGATTCCCGCTGGATTTGGTCACTATACAAGCAAGATGCAGCGGAATTACGTAAATCACTATCGATAGTTTTTCAGGCTTTTCAGGCTCTACCTTGTAAGGATCATAAGTTTGAAAGATTACCTGTTTTTGCACAGCGAACTACTGGTAATCCCCACTTTTTTGATAACAATCAAGTCCCAGGAAAATTGCTTGTTCATTGTCTGCACGTCAATCAGCAATTAAAGGAATTACGTGAAACGGGAATGCCAAAAACAACAGAGGAACTAAACGAATTATTAAGTATCTATGGGTTGATGCGCGATGATTTGTGGAGTTTCGTTACCTTCCGTGGGTTACTTGCAGAAGGGGAGTCCGGACTGCATCCGGTATGGCAAGCGTCCGTCAGAACAGGCTCAGTATTAAATGTTCCATTTAAAGAATTATTAAAAATAAACAAAATCTGGCCTGCGAACGGGAATAAGGTGTGGGTACTGGAAAATTCAAGTGTTTGTTCGACGATTGTCGATGAAGTTCCAGATGCTCCAGTGATTTGCACTCATGGGCAATTTCGCACAGCTAGCTGGATTGTCTTGGATTTATTAGTGGAATCAGGTTGTCAACTCTATTATTCCGGTGATCTGGATCCTGAAGGTATTTCGATGGCGCAACGACTAAAAGATCGATATCCCCACCATGTTACCTACTGGAGAATGGATGCCGAATCGTATATGAAAACAATTTCTGATGAAGATATTACAAGCAGAATTGCCAAGTTGGATACCGTCACCTCCCCCGAACTTTCCGAGGTTGCCGCAGCGATAAGACTTCATCAAAAAGCGGGGTATCAAGAAGGGATTTTAGCGGAATTAATTAATGATATTAAAGAGGAATTTGCTAAAGGCTGAACCTAATTTTTGGTTCAGCCTTTCATCGTTTTAAGTGTTTTTAAATTCGCTAATAAAATAGAAAAGTAGATTTGCACCCTTCGCGCAAATCCACTTTATTAACCTTATTCCACCGTAACCGATAACGATTTTATCAACAGCGATGGGGAGCCGACTGGTAGCAGCGGGAAGGTTAAATCGGAGCCAACTTCCTCAACATCGTGCAGCATTTGATAAAAATTACCCGCTATAGTCATTAAGTTTACCGGGTATTGAATTTTCCCATCTTTTACGTAAAATCCATTGGCAGCAACTGAAAAATCACCGGATACCAGATTCGTTCCAGAATGGAGACCGGAAAGATTGGTGATTAAAACACCTTCATCAATCGATGCCAGTAAGTTTTCAAAAGACGTGGTTGATGGTTCAATAAAAAGGTTGGAAGGTCCAACTTTAACAGCACTTTTATAAGAATCTTTATGGGCATGCCCAGTTGTTTCAGTTCGGTCCTTTTCCGCTGTTTTACGATTATGAAGCAGCGATGTTAACGTTCCGGAATCGACTAATGTCAATTTCTTAGAAGCCACCCCTTCGCTGTCAAACGTCCTGCTCGCCAATCCGTCTTCAAGGAAGGGATCATCAACGATGGTGATTTTATCAGCAGCAATCGCTACACCAAGTTTATCCTTTAATGCGGAAATACCTGCCTGTGTGTTTTCAGCGGAAAAGTTAGCTGAAAACGTATACAGCAAGCTGGCCGCGGCATCATTTCTTAAAAGAATTGGGTAATCCTTACTTGCGATGTTCCTTGCTCCTAATTGAGAGAGTGTTTCATCGACCACTTTTTGAGCGATGGCTTTCGCATCTAAACTATGAAAGTCCTTTGTCACATGAAAGGTATAGGCAGATTTTGTTTCCTCCGCCTCTTTGGCGATGACTTCCAATATCAAATATAAATAATTGACCCGATCAGAAAGAGACAAGCCCTTGTTATTAATGAGGAATCTAGTAAGCGCTTCCGTCCGGATCTGGCAGGTATCGGTGGCAACAATGCGGGGATCCGCCGCCAAAATTTCCCGTTCCACATCTTGAATAAACTTGATTTTTTCCGGAATAGTCACTTTATTTAATGATTCTGAGAAAAAATTGCGCTTCTCGTAGTGGCTGCTGCCGGCAAAAACTTCCTCACGTTCTTCTTCATTTAGGATCTGTGTATTTTCTTTGGCACTTTCTAACAGGAAGGGGATGGATCCCTCATCGATCTTTTCGGAATAAGCGTAACCCATTTTTCCGTTAAAAATGCCCCGAAAAGAAACGCCGCCGTCTTCGGCAATTTCATATTGGTCAATTTCCCCTTGGTAGATTTGGCAGCCAAAAACTTCTTTCTTTTCATAATAGATCTCAGTCTCTGTAAAACCGCTGCTGTGCGCTGCATCGAATAGCTTTGATTGGAATTCCTCGATGTTCATTCGTTATTCCCCCTTTGTTCCACCGACAGTTATTTCGCTGACGCGGATCATCGGCTGCCCTACGTTTACCGGGATACTCCCGCTCAAGGAACCGCACATTCCCGCGCCATGGCCCAAATTATTGCCGACCATATCGACAAGCTGCAGCGTTTTCGGTCCATTTCCAATGAGCGTGGCCCCTTTGAGAGGTTTGCCTAGCTTGCCATTTTTTACTTCATATGCTTCCATGACGGCAAAGTTATAATCACCTGTAGCCGGGCTCACTTGTCCGCCACCCATGTATTTTGCATAGATCCCGTACTCGGTATTGGCGATGATCTCTTCGGGTGTTGATTTTCCCGGTGCAATATACGTATTGGTCATTCTTGAGGTTGGAGCGAAACGGAAGGATTCTCTTCTCCCTGAACCGGTTGATTCCATTCCCATCCGGCGCGCGTTGAATTTATCGATTAAATAGCCTTTTAGAATCCCATTTTCGATAAGAACATTTTTCCTCGCTTTTTCACCTTCATCGTCAATATTGATGGAGCCCCACTCATTTGGGAGGGTGCCGTCATCAATATAGGTGACAATCTCCGGAGCCACCTTTTCTCCAAGATGGCCTGCAAATACCGAGTTATTTTTAGCGACAGCAGTTGCTTCCAGGCCATGACCGCAGGCTTCATGGAAAATGACGCCGCCAAACTCATTATCGATAATGACCGGGAACTTTCCGCCGGGGCAGGGGCTGGCATCGAGCATTGTGACTGCTATCCTTGCTGCTTCGCTGGCATAATGATTCATATCGAGATTTTCAAAAAATTCGAATCCCTGATGGGCACCCGGTCCGTAAAAGCCTGTTTCCATTTGGTTATGGCGGACTGCGATTGCCTGAATCGCCAATCTTGAACGAACCCGCTTGTCTTCAATCCAATTTCCTTCGGAGTTAGCGATTATCACATTCTGTTCCTCATCCATAAGGCGAACCTTTACTTGAGAAATGCTAGAATGATAGTTTTTCGCCGTTTCATACGCCTGTTTCATAATCGCAGCCTTCCGTGCTTTTTCGACCTCCAGCGGCAGCACTTGAACGGGGTGAACCGTTTCAACTGATTCATGTACTAGTGGGGGTAATTGAATGAGATTATTTCCACTGATCGCTTGTGCCGCGTTTTTCGCCGCCTTTAACAGGCCATCCTTGCTGTGATCGGTGGTATAGGCATAGACACTTTGCAAGCCCTTAAACACGCGGATCCCGATACCGAAATCTCGCCCGGAAAGACTGGTTTCTATTTTGCCACTTTGAAGAGTGATATTATTTGTAAACCGATCTTCAACGAAAATCTCGGAAAAATCCCCACCCGTGGACAAAGCCGCTGTCAGTACGTCCTCAATCAATGATTTACTTAGCACACGTATAGACCTCCTATTTTTTTTTTAGCTAATCGGAAAGTTTCTATTTATTAAGTAGGAAGGTTCTGAATATTTTGTTCAGAAGCCTCTTGGTAAAAATGGTACGTTTTCATCATACAACATTTCTCACGATAATGGTTAATATAAAACGATATGTTATGGGAAAATATTACTTCATTAGTCAACTTAAAAGGGTCAGCCCTATCGATTGCGGACTGACCCTTTTGTTATTGCTGCTTTTTCATTACTTGTTCGCCGAGGGCGACTAGGCGCTTTGTCATTTCACCACCGACGGAACCATTTGCTCGTGCGGTCGTATCAGCACCAAGCTCGACTCCAAACTCGCCTGCAATCTCTTCCTTCATCTGATCAAGAGCATTGTCTGCACCAGGAACCAAAAGTTTGTTTCTCGCCATGATCCATCACTCCCGAACGAAGTTTTGAGCAAATCATTGCTCGTATATAATATAACCTGTTTGAAAAACCTAATTCCTAAGCGGATTATTTAGCATAAAAGTTTTCGGTATAGTAGGGCTGTGATTGATCGTTAAAGGCAACCCCAACACCTAAATATTTATAACCTTTCCGTAAAATATTCTCACGATGTCCGAGCGAATTCATCAAACCCTCATGGGCAAAAATACTGCTAAATTGGCCGTAAGCAAGGTTTTCTCCAGCCAGGTAAAAAATAATATGATCTTCTTTCATTCGATCAAAAGGGGATTGTCCTTTCAGATTGGTATGATCAAAGTAGTGATGAACCGCCATATCGGTGCTATGTTTTCGTGCGGTTTCTTGAACATGCTGATCCCAATTCAAGATGGAAAGTCCGTGCTCAACTCGGGCAGCATTCGTCAAATCAAATAGTTGATACTCAAGGCCTTGTTTTAAGTTTGCACTCGCCTTTGGATATAATTCTGTTTTTCCTTGTTCCATGTCTTTAGTAATTAGCTGGATGGCTGTAATCGTATTTCCCTCATGTTTATCATAAAAAATTGTGATATAAACATCGTTTAACAAATACACATCATAATCGCGGTCTTTTTCAAGCTGGTAAATCATGAATCCCTTTTGAATACGGTTTAATGGTTCCCCGAGCTGCTTACGGACTGATTCTTTAGAAGTTCCTAGTTTGATTCCCTTTTTCGAAGCAATCAGATTTTGATTGGTATATAATCCGGCAGCTTTATTGTTTTGGTCGTACATTACCATGAAAAAGTTTCTGTAGTGGTCATGGTAGGCATACCAATTTGTCCCATACTCATTAGCTGAGGAACGGTTTGCCGGTCCTAATTGTTGTTCAATCTTTGCTTTGGTTTCACCAAGTTCAATATTATGGATGGAAAACAATTGCTCAGCCGGCGTTTTTAAGTTTATTTTTTCACCCGGAGATTGTTCTTCCGTTTGATTACCGAGCGGCTGTTTATTCAAGTGAAGCGCAAGTTGGTTGACAACTTGTTGCACATTATCGTACAAAGAATTGAAAGCGGCAATGATTTTCGGATCGCTTTTCATGCTATTAATTTCGGATTGAATTTCCTTAATGGAATGATTGTCGCCAGTCAAACCGAGTTTTTGCTCGATCGCCGGCCAAGAAAAATAGAGCAGCGCAATCGATATGAGGAGAACAAAAAATCTTTTCATTGCATTTCTCACCTCCGAGAAAAAATATGAAGGTTAAATATCAAAATTGTACCCATTTTTAACTCAATGCATAAGTCAACTGGAGATAAATAAAAACCCTCAAGAAACCATTTTTTGAGGGGGTGTACGTTATTCGAGATATGTGTTAGTCCGCTGAATGTTAGGCAACAACCGTAATTCGAACATAGTGCGAATGTTCCTCGTCCCATTGATAAATTCCGTCTTTTAATTGAATAATATTGTCAAACGGACAGGGAATGGTGGCCGCTGGTGCTTGATTTTGTTCTGTATCTGCAAGAATTTGGTTTTTTAGTTGAAGCAATTCACTTCTTGAAGCAATTCGGATAACGCAATTGAGGGAAATTTTATCGGCAGTTATGCCATCTTTCTTGCAAATGCTATCTTGGAAACTTTTGTTGAACTGAATCATCATCGATAAATCATTTAAACAGGCTACACCGAACACTTCTTTAATAATATCGTCATAGCGTAGCTGGTAATCAGTAGCGAATTTAACCATATTCTTCTCCGGATTTTCCAATATATATATTGTTTCGATCGACCTACTCAAGAACCAACACCCTTTCTTTCTTATTGGAACCCATTATTTAATAATAACACATTTTTTCGATTTGGTGTTGCTTGTTATCGGGAAGAAAATGAAGCGGGAGTTGGTCAAGGTTATTTGAAAGCAATTTCAAATATACAACCGTGCAATTTATGAAAAAAAGAACACACAAGAAAGTGCGTCCTTTTAGTAGTTAAGTACCTCGGGATTGACTAGGTTTGGTGGACGTTTACCACTCAGGCCAGCGATTAAATTTTCCCGTGCCAGCTCAGCCATTTTTAGTTCTGTTTCAAAGGTTGCTGAGCCGAGATGCGGCGTTGTGACGACATTCGAAAATTGGAGCAGGGGGTTATCCTGGTTAATCGGCTCGATTTGGTAAACATCCAATGCTGCACCATGAATTTGTTTGTTTTTTAAGGCCTCAATCAGTGCAGCCTCATCGACCGTCTTTCCGCGTGAGCCATTAACGAAAATGGCCGATTGTTTCATTAACTTAAACTCCCGTTCCCCCATTAAATGCTCGGTCTCTTGTGTAAGCGGCGTCATCAACACGACAAAATCGGATTCTTTAAGCAATGTATCAAGGTCACAGTAGGTAGCGTCAAATTTTTCCTCGGCTGCGATATTCCTTGTTCGATTGTGATATAAAATTCTCATATCAAAGCCAAGGTGACCGCGTTTGGCAATTTCGGAGCCAATTTTCCCCATGCCGATAATCCCTAACGTTTTATGGTGAACATCGAGTGCGAACTGTTCGGTTGTTAAATAGTGCTGCCACTGTCCGGTTTTCACGAATTGATCCATCTCTGGAATGCGCCTGGCCGCCGCAAGGAGAATGCCAAATATGGCATCAGCCGTTGTCCCCTCCAGAACCCCGGGGGTGTTTGTCGCCATTACGCCTCGTTTTGTCATTTCATCAACTGAAAGGTTATTATACCCGGTTGAGTTATTGGCAACTATTTTAAGTTTAGGTGCAAGGTCAAGCAGTTCTGCATCAACCGGTAAGGCCAGACCAATAATCCCCTCGGCATTTTTTAATGAATGGATAAAGGCGGGGGCGGTTTGGGGATTAATATTTTCAAAAAATTCAATCTCATAATCATCTTTTAAAGGGTCGAGGACTTCTCGCAAAACAAAATTATAAGCGATTATTTTTCGTTTCATTGGGATGGTCAACTCCGAATAAATTGATTAAACAGCTAAATATTTTTATACTTTAAAATAATATCATAATAGCATAAGCAGTGGTGTGCAATAAACACATTTACTCCTAAGATATTTTTCAAAAAATTACAAAAAAACTCTTGAAAGTTTTGAAGTTTGCCTTATAATACTACTATAATAATTTTCTGACTATTTAAAATTAGTCAAACCCATAAAAAGAAAGAAGGAAACTTCGAATGAATTACTCATTTGCACCCTTAACGAAAAACTATGAATCTTCTGCAGTTAGAGATATTTTAGCAGTGATTCAACAAGGAAATGTCATTTCGTTTGCAGGGGGATTACCGGCAGAAGATATTTTTCCGATAGATGCCGTGAAAAGTGCGTATGAAAAGGTGTTTGCATCTGGGAAAGGATCATTGCAATATGGGGCAACTGAGGGATTTAAACCCCTAAGAGATGCAATACAAGAGAAAATGGAGCGGAAAGGCATTTTTACAAATCCTGACAAAATACTTGTTACGACAGGGTCACAACAAACCATTGACTTGTTTTCACGGGTGATGCTTGCTCCCGGAGATATCGTCTTAACGGAGGATCCAACGTATTTAGCAGCTTTACAGGTGTTCCGCTCCTATGGGGCAAGCGTTGTTGCTGTTAAGGGCGACGAACACGGGATGAACCCGGAAGATCTTAAAGCAAAAATAGAACAGTATAAGCCTAAATTCGTTTATGTTATACCAACGTTCTCCAACCCGGATGGCAAGGCCTGGAGTGCCGAGCGGCGACAGCAGCTTCTCAAGCTTTGCTATCAATTTGATGTGCTTGTTCTGGAAGATGATCCGTACAGTGATATTCAATTCCATCAAGATGAAGTGTACCACCCAATTGCCTCCTACGATAAGGAGCAGACCCATGTGTTATATACCAGTACTTTTTCAAAATCTGTCGTGCCTGCGTTAAGAACGGGCTGGGTGACCGGACCGGCTGAAGTGCTAGAAATGATGACTCAAGCGAAACAAATGAATGATTTGCATTCCAGTTCAATTGACCAACAGGCTTTGTATCACCTGCTTTGTGATTTTGACCTTGAGGCACATATTAAGCTGATCCGTTCTGTGTATTATGAACGGATGACGATGATGAAAGAATACTTAAATCAAGTTGGACCGGGCTTGTTTTCCTGGAAAGAACCGAAGGGCGGCATGTTTATCTGGGTCGAAGGGCCGAAGCATATTGATACGACCGTTTTGCTCGCTGAAGCCGTAAAAAAAGGCGTTGCCTTTGTACCGGGGGCACAGTTTTACGTCAATGAACCAAAGCTCAATACATTCCGGATTAATTTCAGCCATTCAACTCCAGATAAAATAAAACTGGGTATGGATCGCTTAGTGGATATACTCACTTCCGTGCCGGTGGTTTAGATAATTATCGTGTCTGACACTAAGTGGAAAACTCCTGCAGATTGCGGGGGTTTTTTTCTATCAAAAAACTGTTTATCCCGCCTTAACGGGCAGTAAGATCCCCACCTCGGGGAGTCCAAGTCTACAAGGAATCTAGATGGGGAAGATCAACTGCCCGTAAAGGTCCGATTGATTCAACTAACCATCAGTGGGGGATGAACAAAACCCCCACTGATGGAAGTTTCACTTTATGTAACAAATATATTTTAAGCAAATTAATTTTTGATTAAATGCTTATAAGTAAACCTATTTCCAAATAATTTGTGTATAATTCTAGTTAATAGATTCATTATTTTATTGATAATGACAGCGAACAATTTCCGAATAAGGAATATGCAATGGAATGAGAGTGAGGAATAAGCATGTGGGATTTTGATATGGATATAGATCAGGCGGCGAAAATCAAAGTGATCGGCGTTGGCGGCGGTGGTAATAATGCTGTCAATCGCATGATTGAAGATGGCGTACAAGGGGTTGAGTTCATTTCCGTCAATACTGATGCACAGGCACTTAAACTTTCTAAGGCAGAGATCAAGATGCAAATTGGCGCTTCTTTGACCAGAGGTTTGGGTGCCGGAGCCAATCCGGAAATTGGCAGAAGAGCAGTGGAAGAGAGCCGGCAGCAGCTTCATGAGGCCCTTCAAGGGGCAGACATGGTATTTGTTACGGCTGGAATGGGAGGAGGCACCGGAACTGGTGCTGCACCGGAGATAGCCCAAATTTCGCGTGAACTTGGTGCTTTAACGATTGGTGTAGTGACCCGTCCTTTCGGATTTGAAGGTCATAAGCGTAAGGTGAATGCAGCAGCTGGGATCGAGGCAATGAGGCAGGCGGTCGATACCCTAATTATTGTTCCCAATGACCGCTTATTACAAATTGTCGATAAGCGGACGCCTATGATTGAGGCTTTCCGTGAAGCTGACAATGTTCTTCGCCAAGGAGTTCAAGGGATTTCCGATTTAATTGCTGTCCCGGGGCTAATTAATCTGGACTTTGCCGATGTGAAAACGATTATGTCAAATCAAGGGACAGCCTTAATGGGGATTGGAACGGCAAAAGGCGAAGGGCGTGCCGTTGAAGCAGCGAAAAAGGCAATTGCCAGTCCATTGCTGGAAACTTCGATCGATGGGGCTCAAGGCGTTTTAATGAATATAACTGGCGGCACTGATTTAAGTTTATTTGAGGTTCAGGAAGCAGCCGATATCGTAGCCGCTGCAGCTGACCAAGATCTGAATATGATTTTTGGATCGATCATTGATGAAAATCTGAGAGATGAAATTATGATAACGGTCATTGCCACTGGCTTTTCGGAGAGGGAAACTCCGAAAACGAAAGCTGACGGAGACCTTTTCATCCACAGGAGTTCTCGCGGAACTTCAGGTAGATTACCAGGATTGCGCAATGATCAGGATTCATTTAAACGTGAACAACGGATGGCGCCTGGATCAGTGGGAGCGATTCGCCTAGAGGGACAGCAGCGAGAACAGGAACGTGGTTTTTCTTTCAATCAGCAGCAGTATGAATATGAGCCAAAAAGAGTGTCGAAAACACAGATTCACGAACCTTCCAATGGTTGGGATACTTCTGTTGAATTTGATGATAAAAGCACTAGCTTAGGGCAAACGGATAGTGATTTTCTTGACATTCCGGCCTTTTTACGAAAACGCAAAAACAGAACGGATAGATAAGTTTTAGACGAAAACGCTTGGATAACCAGGCGTTTTTTCATTATTCATCAAAAAACAATAAATGATTCAGTAGTATCTTTTACAAAAGACACTTTAAAATGATCGAAAAAAGGAAAGTAATATTTTTGAAATTACTATATTAAGAAAATTGCCAAATTTATTTTTAGTGAAACTTTATGCTATAATATTTCTAGTTATATTAATCTAATATATAAGGAGTAATTAAAATGATTTTAAAAGATTTTTTTATTGCCTTATCACAAAACCAATTTCTCAATAGTGCCGCTAAAAAATACGGCCTAAAAATGGGTGCACAAAGTGTAGTCGCCGGTACAAATATTGAGGAAGCGATTCATAGTATTAAAGAGTTAAATGCTCATGGCATCTCCTGTACAGTAGATAACCTAGGTGAATTTGTCTTTAAAAAAGAAGAGGCTACTGCTGCCAAAGAACAAATTCTTAAAGTGGTCGAGGCGATTCACGAGAACAAAGTGGATGCCCACATTTCGTTAAAACCAACCCAGTTAGGATTGGATATTGATTACGATTTTTGCAAGGGAAATGTTAGAGAAATCGTGGACAGAGCTAACCAATATAATATGTTTGTTAACATTGATATGGAAGACTATAAGCATCTACAGCCTTCGTTTGATCTGTTAGATGATTTATCAGCAGAATATGACAATGTTGGTACCGTCATTCAGGCTTATTTTCATCAAGCGCTTGAGTATCTGCAAAAATATCAAAATTTCCGCATCCGCCTTGTAAAGGGAGCTTATAAAGAACCGGCAGACATTGCTTATCAGGATAAAAAAGATATTGATGAAAACTATATTAAGTTGATTGAATGGCATTTGTTAAACGGTAAGTTTACATCGATTGCTACGCATGATCATCGAGTTATTAATCACGTGAAGGCATTTGTTAAAAAACACAATATTCCAAATGATAAATTTGAGTTCCAAATGCTATATGGTTTCCGTCGAGATCTGCAGTTGAAACTCGCCAGTGAAGGTTATAATTTCTGTACCTATGTTCCATTCGGCAGCGACTGGTACGGCTATTTCATGCGCCGTCTGGCAGAAAGACCACAGAATTTAAACCTTGTCATGAAGCAGGTATTTAATAAGAAAACCAACACCGTGATCGGTGTGGCTGCCGGAGCCTTCTTCCTCGGCAGATTAACGAAGTCAGAAAAGAAGAACTGTAAAAAATAACTATTTTCGAAAAACTCCCAGAAATGGGGGTTTTTATTTTAATAAACATGTTTATAGTTTAAAGGATTTTTTGTTAAACATTTCACAATATTGTAGACAGATCGTGAAGATAAAGCCTATACTCCAATTAGACAGATTCATTGCAAAGAAAGGCTTAGAGGTGAACGGATCCTATGACACAATACAACTGGTTAGAAACAATCGATGTTTCGGAGGAGATGTTACAACGCACTAATCAGCGGCTTCCGGTAATTTGGATAAGCGCATTGGATTGCACCGGATGTAAGGAGGCGTTTCTCCGGTCAGTCGAACCCACCACATTGGACACCATTCTTCATTTTATTTCATTAGAATATAGCGAGCTTTTATCTGCAGCCAGCGGCTACCAAGCTGAAGAACATAAGGAATCCATTTTTCAAAAATATCAAGGTCAATATGTCCTTGCTGTTGAAGGCGGGATTCCGCAAAGTGATGAATATCTGATGATTGCCGGTAAATCTGTCAGAGAGGAAATTATCCAGGCAGCGAAACATGCCAAAGCTGTTATTGCCTTTGGAAGTTGTTCAGCGTGGGGCGGGCTGCCTGCTGCAGGCAGTAACCCGACCGATTCAGTTGATGTTAGATCGATCATACCGGAGGAAACTCCAGTGGCCCTTGTACCAGGGTGTCCCCCTATTCCGGAAGTGATGATTGGTACGCTATTGCATATCCATTTTCATGGGGAGTTACCGGAACTTGATAAAAAGATGCGTCCTAAGGCTTTTTATCAAACCACGGTTCATATGACTTGCCATCGCAAACCATTTTTTGATCAAAAGTTGTTTGCCCAATCTTATGATGATGAAACAGCCCAAAAAGGCTATTGTTTATTTAAACTTGGCTGTAAGGGGCCGAGAGCATTCAATTGTTGTGAATCAATGGGGATGGATCGCTGCATTGCTGCCGGATTTACTTGCATTGGCTGCTCTGAAGAAGGCTTTTGGGATAAAGGCGGATTCTATCCGAAGAAGCGAAAGTAACAGCAAAGAGGTTGTCCTAAAATGTTGGACAGCCTCTTCTTTTATGCAAGTCAGTTTTTTTCCAAAACGTTTAAAGAATTCGTTTTCCTGCTTTCCAAAGCTCATTCAGAATAATCGGCAGCAGTGAGAGGGCAAGAATCAGCAGCCAATCCTTGATGGTTAAAAAATGGATGGCAAAAATGTTGTTAAAAAATGGGATGTTGACTAATGCTGCTTGAATACTAATACCAAATAAAATTGACGCCAGTAAATATTTATTTGAAAATAGGCCGACTTGGAAAATCGATTTATGTTGGTTCCGCAAATTTAAGGCATGGAATAACTGCGAAACACTTAAAGTGATAAAGGCCATCGTTTGTGCATGAATCAAGGCATCCTGTGGGACATCGGCAAAGTCAATTGTAAATAAGCTTTCTGATCCTGTATAAAAAGCTAGCCCGGCAATGAAGGCGAACAAGGTAATGAAACCAATAATTGCTCCATTGATCAAGGTAAACAGGCCGCTGCCATGGGCAAAAATGCTTTCTCTGATCGACCGCGGCCGTTCTTTCATTACATCCGGATCGTCCGGATCAAGGCCCAGCGAGATAGCTGGGAAAGTGTCCGTGATTAAATTAATCCATAAGATATGTACTGCCGTCAGCGGAGTGGGCCAGCCAAGCAGGATGGCGAAGAATAAAGTAATAATTTCGCCTAAATTGCAGGAGAGCAAGAATAGAATTGCTTTTTTTATATTTTGATAGATATTCCTGCCTTCTTCCACAGCTGCGACAATTGTGGCAAAGTTGTCATCGGTTAAAATGATATCAGCGGCCCCTTTGGCCACATCGGTACCACTCTGCCCCATAGCTACTCCAACATCAGCCTGCTGCAGTGAAGGAGCATCATTGACGCCGTCTCCTGTCATTGAGGCAATTTCTCCGTTGGCCTTAAGCGCTTTTACGATTTTCACTTTATGCTCAGGAGAGACGCGAGCAAAGACCCGAATCTTTTTGACTTTTTCTTTCAGTTCATCTTCAGTGAGGGTATCGATTTCGTTACCGGGCATCGTCTCCTTGTCACTGCTGGCGATTCCAAGCTCTTTGGCAATAGCAAAAGCCGTTTTTTGGTGATCACCAGTAATCATTACAGTCTTGATGCCGGCGTTATGACATTGAACAATTGAAGCTTTTACTTCCACTCTTGGCGGGTCAATCATTCCTGTTAATCCAAGCAAGGTAAGATTATTCTCAAGCTCTTCAGCTGACAAGTCAGCTACCTGAGGAACTTCCTTATAGGCAATCGCCAGGACTCTTAGTGCCTTATCCGACATTGCATTAGCTTGAGATATAATCCTCTCTGTCTCAGTCCTTGAAAGCGGAACTTTCTGGCCATTCAAAATAACTGTGGCTGCTTTCGGCAGGAGACTTTCCAAGGCACCCTTTGTCATCACCAAAAAATTGTCTTTATTTTGATGGACGGTCGTCATCATTTTTCGCTCGGAGTCGAACGGAATTTCTCTTACGCGCTGATAGCGATGGTCCAGCAGTTGTTTGTCAATTCCAACCGTTCCTGCCGCAGCAACAAGGGCTATTTCTGTCGGGTCGCCCGATTGTTCCGCTGTTGTCACAACGGCATCATTACATAAAACAAGCGCTTCGAAAAACAACTTTTCATATTGGTTTTCTAGTTTTAATGAAGCCAGCGGGGCATAGGTTCCATTGACAAAAACATCTGTTACCGTCATTTTATTTTGTGTCAGCGTCCCTGTTTTATCAGAACAAATCACGCTGACAGCACCAAGTGTTTCAACAGCGGGCAGCTTTCGGACAATCGCGCGCCGCTTGATCATCCGCTGAACGCCAAGTGCCAGGACAATCGTAACAATCGCCGGCAGGCCTTCGGGAATCGCAGCAACAGCTAGGCTGACAGCAATTAAAAACATATCAAGGGCTACCCTTCCTTGGAAGAAGCCAATCAGAAAAATAACGAGGGAGATAAGGACAGCGCCAATCCCGAGAATTTTCCCCAGCTCTGCTAATTTAACCTGTAATGGCGTCATTTCCTGCTTTTGATCTCCAAGGAGGGCGGCAATTTTTCCAATTTCGGTGTTCATTCCGGTATTGACGACAATGCCAATACCACGGCCGTAAGCAGACAGGGTCGACATAAATGCCATGTTGTGCTGGTCGGCTATTGGCACCTTTTCCTCCGCTGCCTGCCAGTCTGCATCCTTGTCCACAGGTACTGATTCCCCGGTAAGCGATGATTCTTCAATTTTTAAATTAGCCGTTTCAATTAAGCGTATATCAGCAGGGATAAACCGTCCTGCATCGATCACCACGATATCGCCGGGCACAAGCTGTTCCGAAGGGATTTCTTGCACGACTCCATCACGCTTGACGATTGCTTTTGGAGTGGCCAATTTTTTCAGTTCTTCGAGAGCTTTTTCTGCCTTGGTTTCCTGAATAACCCCGATTACTGAATTCAGCAGGATGACGAGTACAATGATGGCTGCATCGCTGTACTCACCAATAAATAGCGAAATAAGTGCAGCGGCAATTAAAATATAAATGAGCATGCTGTTAATTTGTGAGAAAAACAGTTTCCAAATCGCTGTCTTTTTGTGATCACGGAATTCGTTGGGACCAAATTGTTCTAATCGTTTCTCGGCTTCACTGCTCGACAGACCCGCACCAGGATCGACGCCCATTTCAGTGATAACCTCCGTCACTTTTTTTGAATGCCACATCACCAATGCCTCCTTTCAATAGTCATAAAAATGGAAATTCCCTCTAGTTTAATTAAACCATAGGAACTAGTTTCTGACTAAAGAAGCGGGATAAAGTCATAAATTATTCGAAATCTTCCAATTGGTGAAATGTTAAAATGAAACGGAGTAATAGTTTGTAATAAAAAAAGGAATTTTGGTTCTTCTTGGCGAAATAAGCATTATCAGGATCTTTTGAAAATATATAAAAGGTTTTTTTGCTTTCAAAAAGGAGGTTTTAAAATTGTCAGAGAAGATCTTAGTGGCTGTGGATGGTTCAATCAATTCTGTTGAAGCATTGAAGGAAGCTGAACGTTTGGCGGCCGCCTTTCAAAGCAAGCTTTTTCTAGTAAATGTCCAGCCTTCGTTCAATATGATTCATACGAAATTATTTATCAGTGAAAAACTAATCAAAGAATATCAGCAGGAGTTATTTGAAAATGCAACAAAGCCAGCGGTTGATTATTTAAAATCAAAAAATATTGACTATGAACTGCTGATGAGAATCGGCGACCCTGTCCAGCAAATCTGCAAGCTAGCAAAAGAACTGGCAGTAACGCATATTGTCATTGGTACACGGGGGATGGGACCTGTAAAAGGGGTGGTTTTAGGCAGTGTCTCTAATGGCATTCTTCACGAAGCGAAAGTTCCAGTATTAATTGTTCCTCCCCAAAAATAATCCCATCTACTAATCGGTCACTTGGCCGATTTTTTTTTAGCTAATAAAGGGACAGCTTCGACATTTTCAGCCTACTATAATAGTCTCAGATTAATAGCAATGTTTGGTTAATTTGTTTGTCATTCATTCTGCATTTATTCAGATTAGCGAATGGAAAATATCGGGCTGTTATTTTGTCATTTTTATATTCCGATAAGAATATGATGTTTTGGCTGGAAACAATTGTATAGTTCAAACAGCTCATAAAAGAATAAGAGGAGAGAAGCAGTGAAATGGGAAAGGGGAAATGGGCGGTTTCAATTTTACTATCCGGGAGTTTATTAGGACTTGTCGGTTGTTCTGTAAAGGAGGCGGCCGAAAAAGTAACGAAACCAACCAAGCAAGTTGAAACTCGGGCTCCAGAGGAACAAAAGCAGGAAGATGAACCAAAGACGGTTGTCGTCAATGTCATTGATCCGAACACCCAAAAAGTAATCAAGACCATTTTACCGGCGGAGCTGGGATTTGAGACCAATCCAGCCGCCTATAAGAGAGAACTCGAAAAATGGGCGAGGGAGCTGGCGCGGGGAACAGATACAAAACCGGGATATGACCAAAGGATGGTGCTGGATCAGGTCAAACATGGCAAGATCATCAAAGGAAAGCCGCAAGTCATATTAGAAGAGAAGGAATTAGTGGAACGCATATTGACAGCATCGGTAACCGGCGGCGACGTGGAACTCCCGATTTATGTCAAGGAAAGCGGTTATAATCCTGAAGAGATTGCCAGTTTAGACGATGTTGTTCTGGCATCGTATACCACCTATTTTAACAGCGGTGTCGCCGGGCGGGCTAGAAATATTGAACTGTCAGCCCGTTCGATAAATAATATTATTGTCGGAGACGGGGATTATTTTTCATTTAATACAACGGTAGGTCCTAGTGATGCGGCTCATGGGTATCAGAAGGCCAAGGAAATTGTTAACAAAAAAATGGTCGATGGCATTGGCGGAGGAATTTGCCAAACATCTTCGACATTGTTTAATGCCGTTGATAAAGTCGGGGTTAGTTATATAGAAAGGCATCATCACTCCTTATCCGTCGGCTATGTGCCTGCTGGCCGTGATGCCACCGTTTCATATGGCGGTAAAGATTTTCGCTTTCAAAATACCACCGGTGTTCCGTTTTTAATTAAAACAATCTACCAACAGGGGAAATTGACTGTGCAGATCAGAACATCTGCCAAATATCAGCAGCTATACGCCAAAGGGAATTAGTGGTGATCGATCATTCTAAAGAATGGCCAATATTATCAGAAGGGTGAATGATAAAAAATTTTTTCAAACAAATTGAAGCGAAAGCGTCGTTAAAGGGCGCTTTCACATTATTTTCTGGTCATTTCCCAGCCGTTTTCATCACAGCTGGCACCACCAGCCTTCTAGAAAGTTACTCAATGGAATGTAAAGCGCTTTACATTAAAATGGTTACTAACGTTAACAATCTATATACATTTTTATCAAAGTTTGTTCAATATTTCACAATCTTTTTTTGCTGTACAAATGTTATGATGATATCAGAAATAGTTGAAATACTTCTTAGCAAGCTAACAGCTATTTTTTAAGTTTATATGTGATATTTTTTACAAACTTTTTATTGGGAGTGATCATAATGGCTGTCAAAGAAAAAGAAGTTAAACAAATGCAAAATGTACCGGAAATGATTGATCAGTTGGTAAACAATGGCCTTCAAGCTTTAGAGAAATTACGGCAGATTGATCAAGAAATGATTGATGAAATTGTCAAACAAATGGCTTTAGCCGGCCTTGATCAGCATATGCAGCTGGCAAAATTAGCTGTTGAAGAAACAAAGCGCGGTGTTTATGAAGACAAAATCATAAAAAATATGTTTGCAACAGAATATATCTATCACAATATTAAATACGATAAAACAGCAGGAGTTATCAACGAAAATGAACTAGAAGGAATCATTGAAATTGCCGAACCAGTTGGCGTGATTGCCGGCGTTACTCCAGTCACGAACCCAACTTCAACGACGATGTTTAAAGCGTTAATTTCACTTAAGACGAGAAATCCGATCATTTTTGCCTTTCATCCATCGGCACAAAAATGCAGCAGCGAAGCGGCACGTGTATTAAGAGACGCCGCTATCAAAGCAGGGGCACCAGAACACTGCATTCAATGGATTGAAACACCATCACTGGAGGCAACCCAAACTTTAATGAACCATGATAAAATCTCGTTGATTTTAGCAACCGGCGGCGCAGGAATGGTCAAATCGGCCTATAGTTCCGGAAAACCTGCACTTGGCGTCGGACCAGGGAATGTTCCTTGTTATATTGAAAAAACAGCTAATCTTAAACAGGCAGTCAATGACTTAATTTTATCAAAAACCTTTGACAACGGGATGATTTGTGCCTCTGAACAAGCCGTTATTATTGATAAAGAAATCTATAAAGAAGTAAAAGCCGAAATGATTGCCAATAAATGCTACTTCTTAAATGAAGACGAAAAGAAACTGGTCGAAAAATTGGTTATCAATGAACAAACATGTGCGGTTAATGCCAAAATTGTTGGGATGCCGGCTGCCAAAATCGCTGAAATGGCAGGAGTAACTGTACCAGAAGGAACAAAAATTTTAGTGGCTGAGTTAGCGGGGGTTGGACCGCAATATCCGCTATCAAGAGAAAAACTAAGCCCGGTTTTAGCTTGTTATAAGGTTAACAGCTTTGCAGAAGGTCTAAAAAGAGCAGAGGAAATGCTGGAATTTGGCGGCCTGGGCCACTCTGCGGTGATTCATACCACCAATGATGAGGCGATCAAAGAGTTTGGTCTTAGAATGAAGGCCGGCCGGATTATTGTCAACGCGCCATCTTCTCAAGGGGCAATTGGCGATATTTATAACGCTTATCTTCCTTCCTTAACACTTGGCTGTGGTACGTATGGCGGCAACTCTGTATCAACAAATGTAGGGGCAATCCATTTAATCAATGTGAAAAAGGTGGCAAAGCGTAGCGTGAATATGCAATGGTTTAAGGTTCCGCCAAAAATTTATTTTGAAAAGAATTCAATTCAATACCTAGCTAAAATGCCGAACATCTCGAAAGCATTTATTGTGACCGATCCATTCATGGTGAAGCTTGGCTATGTGGATAAAGTCCTATACTATTTACGGAAACGCCCGGACTATGTCCATTGTGAGATCTTTTCGGAAGTTGAGCCGGATCCATCGATTGAAACGGTGATGAAGGGTGCCGATATGATGGCTAAATTCCAGCCGGATGTGATTATTGCCCTTGGAGGCGGCTCAGCAATGGATGCGGCGAAAGGAATGTGGCTGTTCTTTGAAAACCCGGATGCCGATTTCTTTGGCTTAAAGCAAAAGTTTTTAGACATCCGCAAACGGATTGTGAAATACCCACATTTAGGTGAAAGGGCACAATTTGTGGCGATCCCGACAACCTCAGGTACCGGTTCAGAAGTAACTTCGTTCGCGGTTATCACCGATAAAGAGGCAAACGTAAAATATCCGTTGGCTGATTATGAATTAACGCCGGATGTCGCAATTATTGATCCACAATTTGTCATGTCCGTGCCAAAACAGGTAACGGCAGATACAGGTTTGGACGTCTTAACACATGCGATCGAAGCTTATGTATCCTGCATGGCCAACGACTATACCGACGGACTGGCGATGAAAGCCATTCAGCTGGTATTTGAATATCTTCCAAGAGCCTATCGGAATGGAAACGACGAAGAAGCTCGGGAAAAAATGCATAATGCTTCTACAATTGCCGGAATGGCGTTTGCGAATGCCTTTTTAGGAATCAACCACAGCCTAGCACATAAGTTAGGTGCTGAGTTCCATATCGCTCATGGCCGTGCCAATGCAGTATTGCTGCCGCATGTGATCCGGTATAATGCGACTAAGCCGGAGAAGTTTGCTGCTTTTCCTAAGTATAATCATTTCGTCGCCGACAAGCGCTATGCAGAGATTGCCAGAACACTTGGCTTACCAGCAAGAACAACGGAGGAGGGCGTGGAAAGTTTAATTCAAGCGGTTATTCGCCTCGCAAAAGAGCTAAACATTCCTATGAGTTTGGAAGCCAATAATATTGATAAAGAAGAATTCGAGAGAAAAGTGGATTACTTAGCGGACCGTGCCTTCGAAGACCAATGCACTACCGCCAATCCAAAACTGCCGCTCGTCACTGAATTAGCAGAACTATACCGTCTCGCTTATAAAGGAGTCTAATGGAAAAGGTGTCAGGCCTTCGGTGCCTGACACCTTTTTTAGGCTGACGTCAGATTTTCCAAGTTTCAAACACAAATCATCGGTATCAGGCGTTGGCTATTTTATAGTTATTGACCACTCGTTTTTCTGAATGTTATGATTTAAAAGAAAAAGTAGCAAGCGTTTTCAGATAATGGGGGGAAACTAATGGTAGAAAAAGTGGTATATGCAATTCAAGATGAATATCCTGATGATTTTGCCTGGTGTTATGGCTGTGGACGGTTAAATGAGGCCGGACATCATTTTCGCACAGGCTGGCAGGGGGACAAAACGGTCACGATTTATTCACCAAAACCGGAACACCATGCTTTGCCCGGGTTCGTCTACGGTGGATTAATTGCTTCTTTCATCGATTGTCATGGCACCGGGTCAGCCTCGCTGGCACTGCATCGTAAAAATGGACATGAACCGGGAGATGGGGTGGAACCACCACGATTTGTCACGGCTTCTTTACATGTGAATTTTTTAAAGCCGACCCCTAATGGGGTTCCGCTGAAGGCAATTGGAACGGTGCAAGAAATTCATCCCAAAAAGTTTAAGGTCATGGCTGAAGTCTTCGCACAAGATACGCTTTGTGCCACCGGAGAGGTCGTCGCGGTTCTAATGCCCAGCACTTTTTTAAAAAAAGAATAAAAAACGAAAAAAATCCTCTTGACAATGGACAGATCAAGGGGATTTTTTTGCATCAAAAATTTCCATTTATGAAACAAAACTCCACTCTAGTTCGTCTATATAAATGAGATATGGTATTGGGGGAGTTTTAATGGGACGCATGAAGAAATTTCTGCTGACAAGCTTTATAGCTATCATACTAATTTGTGGGATTATCGTTAGCAGCTACGGTACAACGATTTTTCAGGAAGGGAATCCAATTCCGTTGCTTGTTTCCGTTACGAAGCTCCATTTCACAAATTGTGAGTATGTAGAGTTTGCCAAGACGGAAAAACGGATTCGCTTTATATCGATTAATAAAATGAACGATCAATACAAAATGGTTAAAACTTGGATGAGTTCAAAAGGCTGGGATTATAAAGAAAAAATGGGCTCCGGGCTAATCTTTACGAAAAATGGTGAGGATGCAGTTGTGGAGGTAAGACCCTATACGAGCAATTATTTTGTCTGGGAGATTCAAAAGCCATCATTTGGTAATACATAGAAAATGACCCCTATCCTCTGACAGGGGTCATTTGGCGTCAATTTGGTCAAAATACTCTTGAACCAAGATACTTAGTTCCTGAAGTTCTACCTGGACTTTTTTATCCTCCACCGTCTGCAATGTTTGGAGAACGCTGTCAATGAGAAATTTCCGTGGATTTTTAGCATCCAATAATTCCTCTTCAATAAAATCCAATAAATCTCCATAATTGAGCTGCTGATTGTTTTGCTGATGTAAGATATTTTTTACAATAAAAAGCTGGTGCAAAAGCTTTTTCCTAAAAGAACGAACATGGCGATTGCAGTCCGGCAGCCAACGCTCCAAGGCTTGAACAGGTATTAACCGTTCCTCCGATTGCACTATTTCGTTTACCATATGAACCAAACGATTTACGGTATAGCGGACGACTTGGCTAATATTGGCATCGGACTCATAAGCCAATTGGTAAAACTTGATATTTTCTCGGAGCATTCCCATAAACATGATGGCACAATCGAGTAGATACTGTCTTTTGTCGATGCCAAAAATATCAGTCAACCGATGATAAATCCAGCGAATATTTTGGATTTTACGCTCTTCGATGGTCCGCTTTAACTCATCATCTTTAGAGATCATTACTTCTTCGAATAGCGTAATTATTTTATTTTTTCGATTTGTCTTTAATTGCATTTCAACTTGTTTAATAAAAATCTCGATGTCTGCGGGATCTTGGCCAATTAATAAATCATTCCGTATTTTCTCCAATTCTGAATCAGTCATTTTAAAAATGGCTGTTAATAATTCGCTTTTTGAGGAAAAGTAATTATAAAAAGTCCCCTTGGAGATCCCGCTGTATTCCAAAATATCCTGAATAGAAGTGGACTGAAATCCTTTATCAATAAACAACTGATGGGCCATTTTTACCACATGTTGTTTGCGGTCATTCATAAACAATCACCTTGACATCATATTATACCGATTGTACAAATTTATAGTACCTTATTTTTGGTAACCTGACAAATCAATAATCATGAAGATTTTTTTATTGCAAAAATTGAACAGTGAGTTTATTATAGGTAATTATGAAACAGAGGTATAAAAAAATGAACAACTAGTTTAAAGGGAGGAATTTACTTGGAACAAACCGATAGACCGATGAGCCGCCCTCCATATGGTATCATTGCTGTCCTTATGGTTGGGGCATTCATTGCCTTTTTAAATAATACTTTATTAAACATCGCACTGCCTTCGATTATGAGGGACTTAAAAGTTGAACCAACAACTGTTCAGTGGTTAACAACTGGGTTTATGTTGGTAAACGGCATATTAATTCCGACGACTGCTCATTTAATTCAAAAATATTCTGTCCGTCGAATCTTTTTATCTGCGATGTGTTTATTTGCTGTCGGAACAATCCTCGCAGGCACTGCTCACATCTTTTCGATCTTATTAGCAGGGAGGATGCTCCAGGCTTCCGGGTCGGCGATATTAATGCCAACTCTAATGAATGTTATGCTGGTCAGCTTCCCTGTGGAAAAAAGAGGAACTGCGATGGGGGTTTTTGGCTTAATTTTAATGTCTGCCCCGGCGATTGGCCCAACACTTTCCGGTTGGATTATCGAGCATTATGATTGGCGAATGTTGTTTCACTTCATCACACCAATTGCTATCGTGGTCATATTAATTGGCTTTTTTATCATTAAAGATAAAAAAGAAAAAGTGGATTTGCATCTTGATTTTCTTTCGCTGGCCTTATCCAGCTTTGGGTTTGGCGGTATTCTTTATGGCTTTAGTTCTGCCGGTAGTAAAGGCTGGGACAGTCCGCTAGTGTATGGGACGATTATTGTCGGTGCCGTATGCTTAACCGTTTTTATTTTGAAGCAATTAAAACAGGACCGGCCAATGCTGAACTTCAGGATTTACAAATATCCGATGTTTGCTCTGTCTTCTGCTATTACCATGATTGTCAATATGGCGATGTTTTCAGGGATGTTGCTGCTGCCAATCTATGTTCAGGACATTCGCGGCATTTCCCCAATGGACGCAGGGCTCCTGCTGCTTCCTGGTGCTATTTTGATGTCGTTGATGTCACCGATTACCGGTAGACTATTTGATAAATTTGGCGGACGTATTTTAGCAGTAATTGGTTTAGCGATTACGACCGCAACGACGTATATGTTTAGTAAGTTGGAGCTCGATACAAGCTATACACATCTAATTATTTTATACTCTATCCGCTCATTGGGCATGTCAATGGCGATGATGCCAGTTTCAACGAATGGGTTAAATCAGCTGCCAACACGTTTTTATCCCCATGGCACCGCAATGAACAATACCATGAACCAGGTGGCCGGTGCTATTGGTACCGCATTATTGGTAACGGTCATGTCGACCCATACTGAAACTCGGGCAAAAGAAATTGGGGCCGCTGCGAAGGCCACCATGGGCCACGCCACGCAGCCGCCAACAGCTGAAGCGCTCGCGCAAATGAAACAAGAAATTTTGATGAAAGCAACGCTTGACGGCATCAATTATTCATTCATGGTAGCTACCGGAATTGCCGCAGTTGCGCTGATTCTGTCCTTCTTTATTAAACGGGCAAAACAAGCCAGTGATCCGGGAGAAGTAAAGCCTGCCAGAAAAGCAGTTACACATAAATTAGCTGAAAATTAATTTACAGGGTGTCTGGGAAAGTCAAATTTTTGACTTTTGGACACCCTTTTTATGTTAATTTATTTAATTCCATTCGCCACCGTTTTACAAAATCCTTAAGTAAAGTATGGTAAATTGTTATAGATTTTATGGAGTACAAGAAGCTGTTTGTCCATTCGGATTTTACAATGTGGATAAACGATAGTCTTAATCTTTTGACAAACTGTTAGATGTAATGGCCATGTAGAGAAGGTAAAATGGTAGGTATACAGAATATTCTGTATAAATACATATAAAAGGCTGGTGATTTTTGATACCAATTTACTTTCATTATAAAGCGCTTTCATTTCTGGTGTATAAAAAGAAAAGGAGGTTTACTTTTTGACAATCAAAAAGATACCACGTATTTCCCTTACTCATCTTGAAACTAATTTTCAGGAGGTCGACCGAGGACTGACCAATCAAGAAGCGCTGGAAGAAGCAAATCGCTGCCTCTATTGTTATGATGCCCCATGTATAAAGGCCTGTCCAACAGGGATTGATATTCCTACTTTTATTAAAAAGATTGCCTCAGGAAATTTACTAGGATCTGCCAAGACGATTATGTCCGCTAACCCAGTTGGAGCAAGCTGCGCACGAGTTTGTCCGACGGAGGAGCTCTGTGAAGGAGCATGTGTCCTTAACCATTCTACCAAACCGATCATGATTGGAAATTTACAAAGATTTGCAACAGATTGGGCCATCCATAATGATAAAACCCTATTTGAACCAGGAGAACGAAATGGAAAGACGATAGCTGTGATCGGTGGCGGCCCTGCTGGCTTGTCCGCGGCAAGAGAACTTGCCAGATTAGGCTATGATGTCACCATTTTTGAAGCCGCCGAACAGGCAGGCGGATTAAATACGTATGGGATTGTATCCTTCCGGCTGCCGCAAAAAATTTCCTTTTGGGAAGTTTCCCAAGTCAAAAAATTAAATGTCAAAATTCGGACCAATACCGTGGTTGGCGGAGATATTTCCATTCAAGAATTATTGGACAGCTTTGACCGGATTGTGCTGGCGGCGGGGATGGCGCATGTCCCTAATCTTGGGATTCCCGGCGAAGATTTATCAGGAGTCTATGACGCAATTGAATTTGTAAAGGCTACAAAGAGCGGTCAAGTTTCAGAAGATTTTGTCGGCAAACGGGTAGTCGTGATCGGTGCTGGTAATACAGCCATCGACGGTGCGACCTGTTCTGTTCGTCTGGGGGCGGAAAATGTAAAGATTCTCTACCGTCGGACCCAAGAGGAAATGACGGCTTATGATTTTGAATATGAATTTGCCAAGCAGGATGGTGTGGAATTTCGCTGGCTGACGGCGCCAAAGCGGATTATCGGTGATGAAGATGGCAGAGTCACGGGAATTGAATGTCTCAAGATGCAGCTTGGTGAACCAGAAGCAGACGGTCGCCGCCGTCCGATTGCAATCCCAGGGTCTGAATATGTGATACCAGTAGATGTGGTGATAAAAGCAATTGGGCAGACAAGACATCTGGAATTGATTGAACAGCTTGGCCTGGAGCATGACAGCGGGGTCGTAAAGGTCAATCAGGAAACGCTGCAAACGTCCAATCCGCGTATCTATGCCTGCGGTGATGTGATATTTGGTAAGGGGAAGGGCGAAGCAATGGTTGTTACAGCAGCACAACAAGGTAAAAACGCTGCCCACGCGATTCATCGGCAGTTTTCCACAGTTGGAACCGCTCATTAGTAAAAAGACTTTTAGCTACTTTTTGACGTTTATCCATTTGATTTCGACAATTTTATTAACGTTTAAAAGATGGATCAGTGTGAGTGTGAATTCCATCTAGCAAATTCACAAACAAAAAAGATTATGAGAGTTGGCGGGTAAAACTTAAAAACAGACGGGTAAAACTCAAATTTCGACGGGTAAAATCTGAAAAGTGAAGGGGGAAACATGATGGCTGATTTACGCATTAATCTTGCCGGGATTAAGTCTCCTAATCCATTTTGGCTCGCATCAGCGCCTCCAACGAACTCCGGCTATCAGGTGCAACGGGCGTTTGAGGCGGGCTGGGGCGGAGCAGTATGGAAAACGCTTGGCGACCCAATCCTGAATGTCACCTCACGATTTGCAGCAATCCATTTTAACGGCCGGCGGGTTGCCGGTTTTAACAATATTGAACTGATCACCGATAGGCCGTTAGATGTCAACCTCAAAGAAATCTATGAAACAAAAAAGAAATTCCCCAACCATGCAGTTATCGCGTCTCTGATGGTGGAGCCGAAACAGGAAAAATGGCATGAAATTGTAAAAAGAGTGGAGGATGTCGGGGTAGACGGGTTGGAACTAAACTTCGGCTGTCCGCATGGTATGGCCGAACGGGGCATGGGTTCAGCCTCCGGGCAGGTGCCGGCACTCGTAGAAAAGCAAACCTATTGGGTGAAGGAAGTGGCGAAAACACCGGTCATAGTCAAATTAACGCCCAATATTACCGATATCACGGCGACAGCAGAGGCAGCAGCAAACGGTGGTGCTGATGCCATTAGTATGATTAACACGATTAATAGTTTAATGGGCGTCGATCTTGACACGTGGAATACAATTCCCCATGTAGCTGGGAAGGGTGCACATGGCGGTTACTGTGGTCCAGCGGTGAAGCCCATTGCCCTCAATATGGTTGCGGAATGTGCCAGACATCCCAATATCAATGTGCCCATTTCCGGGATCGGCGGAATCTCCAATTGGCAGGATGCCGTTGAGTTCATGCTGATGGGGGCAACAGGGGTACAGGTCTGTACGGCTGCGATGCACCATGGCTTCCGCATTGTCGAGGATATGATTGAGGGGCTGGATCACTACCTTGATAGCAAAGGCATTGCTGCTGTTTCCGACATTATCGGAAAGTCGGTACCGAAATATTCTGACTGGGGCGATTTGGATCTGAATTATAATATCGTTGCCAGAATCAATACCGAAGTCTGCATTAATTGCAATAAATGCCATATTGCCTGTGAGGATACCTCCCATCAATGTATCGAGAGGCTGACAGATGGATCCGGAAAGAGCTATTTGAAGGTAAGGGAAGAGGATTGTGTCGGCTGTAATTTATGTTCGATTGTCTGCCCGGTAGAAGGCGCGATTGACATGATTGAAGTACCGCGAGAACTTGCGCCAATGACTTGGAATGAACGTCAAGCGGCATTAAATGCCGCTGTGGAATGCCAAGCAGATGTGACGAAGTAACTTTTTCAAGGAGGAATGGATCGATGAAAAAAATCGTTAAAAACGGTACGATCGTAACCGCAGCAGATACCTTTCAAGGTGAAATTTTAATTGAGGGTGGAAAAATCACCCAGGTTGGCACAAACCTTAATGCCATCGGGGCAGAGATTATCGATGCCAAGGGGTGCCTTGTTTTTCCGGGCGGGATTGATCCGCATACTCACCTTGATATGCCATTTGGCGGAACTGTCACGAAAGATGACTTTGAAACAGGAACCGTTGCTGCCGCCTTTGGCGGGACGACAACCATCATTGATTTTTGCTTAACGAATAAGGGGGAACCGCTGAAAAACGCGATCCAAACCTGGCATGAAAAATCACGGGATAAAGCAGTCATCGATTACGGCTTCCATTTGATGATTTCGGAAATTAATCAGGATGTCTTAAACGAGCTACCTCAAGTCATTGCTGAGGAAGGGATTACCTCCTTTAAAGTATTTATGGCCTACAAACATGTTTTTCAGGCTGATGATGAAACGTTATTCCGCACACTGGTAACAGCAAAGGATCTCGGTGCTTTAGTTATGGTCCATGCGGAAAATGGTGATGTGATTGATTATTTAACGAAAAAAGCATTGGCGGAAGGGAATACCGCCCCGATTTATCATGCATTGACAAGACCCGCGGAACTGGAAGGAGAAGCGACCGGACGCGCGGCTAGGTTTGCCGGGCTTGCCGGGTCACAGCTTTATGTTGTCCATGTATCCTGTGCCGAAGCAGTTAAACAAATTGCCGAGGCTCGCAGTAAAGGCTTTGACGTCTGGGGCGAAACTTGTCCGCAATATTTGGTGCTTGACCAAAGCTATTTGGAAAAGCCAAATTTCGAGGGTGCTAAATATGTATGGTCGCCGCCGCTCCGTGAAAAATGGAACCAGGATGTCCTATGGAATGCTTTGAAAAGCGGCCAGCTGCAAACGCTTGGCTCTGATCAATGCTCGTTTGATTTTAATGGACAAAAGGACTTAGGCCGAGATGATTTCACGAAAATCCCGAACGGCGGTCCAATCATTGAAGATCGTTTATCCATCTTGTTCTCTGAGGGGGTGAAGAAGGGGCGGATTAGTTTAAACCAATTTGTCGATTTAACCTCTACCCGTGCTGCTAAACTATTCGGATTGTTCCCGAAAAAAGGCACAATTGCTGTTGGTACAGATGCCGACTTGGTTATTTTTGACCCAAATGTGGAACGAGTCCTATCGGCGGAAACCCATCATATGGCCGTTGATTACAATGCTTTTGAAGGGTTGAAAGTGACTGGTGAACCAGTCTCTGTATTAGTTCGCGGCGAATATGTTGTCCGCGATAAACAATTTGTCGGAAAGCCTGGTTCGGGTCAATATTTGAAGAGAGCGAAATACAGCCGAAATACGCAAATCAGCCAAAACGAAACATTATCAATCTAGTGAATCAGTTGCTCTTCATTATTGAACCACTCCGGCAATTGCTTGAACCACAAGCAATTGCTTCTTTTAAACTTTAGTACCATCGGTTATCAAGAATGTTAAATTAAACCGAAATGGAGTGTTCATATGAAAAAAAGCCACTTAAAATCCCCTGACCTGCTGCCGATCACGCAAGAGAACCGGAATATTACAAAACTGGGCTTCTCGTTTATGTGGGTTGGGATGGCCGTTGTTCTTGCAGCGTTTGCGATTGGCGGTTCTGGAGTGATGAGTTTATCCCTGCCTATGGTTATTTTGGCAACCGTGATTGGATGTCTGGCGATTGGTTTCTTCATTTCGCTGATCGCCGATATTGGGATTGAGCATGGGTTATCGTTTCCCGTCTACATGAGGGCTCCGTTTGGAACGATTGGCACCCATATTCCATCAGTAACTCGAGGTGTTACGGCCTCGATGTGGTTTGGGATTAACACGTATTTTGGTGCAACGGCAATGAACGGCATTTTGGATATTTTATTTGACTATAACAATTGGTTTGTTTGCTTTATTCTATTTGCCATTGTCCAATTGGTCAATACTGCATTAGGAATTAAATCAATCGAACGGTTCGCTGACCTGGCTGCACCTATTATTATCATTATCTCGTTATGGATGTTTTCCTCATTATCAGATAAGGCTGAAGCGGCTGGAAGGAATCTTTGGACCTGGGCAGAACACCCGGTGACAGGCGGCGCCGCGTTTACCGCGTTTATGGTTGTTGTGTTCGCCAACATGGGCTTTTGGGCAACTTTGAGTGCGGATATTCCGACGATTTCCCGGTTTATTCAAGCACCCGCCTATGAAAAGAACTGGTTTAAACGAAATAAAAATTCGCTATTGGGAAATATGGTGGCGATGCCGATTACCGAAACATTTATGATTATTATCGGCGCAGCTTCTTATATTGCGGTTTTAAACTATGACCCCGTTGTAGCATTGACAGAGTCAGCAGGCGGTTTTATTCTGGTCGTCCTGTTAGTGATGATTATTCTTGCCCAATGGTCCACGAATACTGCCGCGAATGTCGTACCAGCGGCAACTATTTTCTCTAATGTTGGCGGACCCAAGTTTCCGTTTTGGGCTGGAGTGATTACCGCAGGGATTGTCGGAACCGTTGTCCAGCCATGGAAGTTATTTGGCATCATTATTCCGGTTTTGCTTTTTGTCGGTGGTATTTTATCCGCGATTGTCGGGATCCTGTTTGCCGATTATTATTTACTGAGAAAAAGACGGGTAAATGTGCCCGATTTGTATGAGGATCATGGACAGTTTAGATACCTTGGTGGCGTAAATATGGCTGGTATCATTGCCTGGATTATCGGCGGGGCCGCTTCTTATTTTGTACCAGAATATGGCTTTGTTGTTGGGTTTATAGTCGGAGTAGTTATTTACTACTTTCTTGCAAAATATTGGTGGTTTAAAAAATATCCACAGGCAGAAATAGAAGACCCAAGTGATGAAAAATATTTAGGAATATCTGTTGGCCGAGATTGGATTATTGAGGAAGAAACAGCTATTCAACCAGCTGCCAACAAACTAGCAGATAACTTGGATTTAAATTGATGGAGATTTAGCAAAGAGCGGGGGATGGTCTAAATGTCTGAGTATCAGCAATTTTTAGCGGAACGGGATCAAATTGATTTTCTCATTCAAAAAGGTTTTCAAATCAGTCAGGTGAAAGAACATTTAGACGGGGCGACCGTTGAGTTTGTTCATCCAAAGGAAAATATTACGGAAACCCTCTTGATTGGAAACGCCAATGCCAGAAAATACTTTTCCAGTCTCTTAATCAAGCAAAAGCAAAGGAGAAATGGATGAAGCTAGGGAAAGGATTGGTCGTGGAGCCAATCCTTTTTTAGCAATCGATTTTTTCAAGGAGTGCAATGGATGAAAGATCAATTTCAGTTCAAAGTTTCAGATATTGTTAAACGAAAGCATTTTGAAAAAGCGATGATCCTTGCTGGTCATGAAGGCATCAACCGCATGGTCAAGTGGGTGCATATTGTCGAAGCAACGAGCATTCGCAATCTTCTCAAGGGACATGAGCTCATTTTATCAACCGGGATTGCCTGGAAGGAAGATAAGGAACTGTTTATTTCGTTAGTGGAGGAATTGATCCAACAAAATGCAGCAGGGTTATGCATTGAAATTGACACCTATATATCCGAAATTCCTCAAGAGGTCATCGCACTTGCAAATGAACATCAATTTCCAATTATCCTTTTCCCGGAGGAAGTCCCATTTGTTGAGATTACCCAGGATATTCATACTGACATCATCAATCAGCAGTACCAAAAGATTTCTAATTTGGAAAATTACTCACAGCGGTTGAACAAGCGGCTCTTATCCGTTGAAACGTATGAAGATATTTTACAATTTATCTTCTCGGCATTAGATATGCAAATTGTCTTTTTCCCGAAAAATCAACAGCCTGTGTTTGTACCGGAAAATTCTCCTGAGGAAAATCAAATCATTCTACAAGAAATCGAGGCTGCAAAACAAGAGCCTAACAGCTATATTGCCTCTGCGCCGATTTTCCTGTTTGGACAGGAATTTGCTGAGTTATCTGTTTATTCCAAAGAAATTCCCATCAGCGAATATAATTTATTAATCTTGGACCGGACAGCGACTGCGCTGGCACAGCATTTATTAAGAGATTTGTATGTCGAAGAAAAAAAGCGTGTTGAGGAATTTGAGTGGCTGCAAGGCTGGCTGGAGGGTGATTATTCAGCAGCCGAAATTCAAAATTATTTATGGGACAACAGAAATAAGCTGCGAACCAATGATGGAGTGGTACTGATTACAAAGTTGGTGCACACAGCAGAAAAACCGTTGAGTGACATCACCTATTTTAAACTATTAATCCGCTCTGTTTTCGAACAAAACGGCTTTTCTGTTTTTTCCGTCGAAAAACGAAATGAAATAATCCTCATTTTATTAAACCATCGCGGCAGTAAAAATCTCAAAAATCGGATTAAAAAAGCAATTGAATCGATTCTTGGCTCAGAATTCATCAAGAAACAGACCTCAGCGCAATTTCTCATCGCTGCCGGAAAAGTGGTTGAGCCCCTTACGGAGATTCATCGGAGTTATCAGACGGCAAAGGAGACACTCCGGATTCAACAAAAAATGACAAACAGGCAGACCTTTCAATTTTATGAAGATCTGCATCTCTATCGGCTGATTTCGCAAATGAGCAGCCAAACGGATTTGCAGGAACTGCTTTCCGAATACCTACAGCCAGTCATCCAATATGATTTACAATACAATGCCAAGCTGTTTGAAACCTTAAAGGTGTACTTGGAATGTAACGGCTCCAAGCAAGAAACGGCAAACAGGCTGTTTATTGTCAGACAAACGTTGTATCACCGCTTACAAAAACTAGAAAACCTGTTAGGAGCGGATTTCATGGAGCATGAAAAACGGGTGGCGATTGAATTTATGCTGCTTGTCCATGAATATTTGTATGCCTCTCAGCCGGGCACAGGACTTGACGCCCATTCTTCCATTCGTTAAGCTGTTCAATTCGTGGAAAAAATGAATCGAGCGATTTGACAGAATGTCTAATGAAAGCGGTATAAGGTTTAGTGATAATGAAGATATAAGCGAAATTTAACAAAGGGGGATGAGAAAATGAGCGTAACAAAGAACGATACAGCGATTTTAAAAAACTTTATTAATGGTGAGTGGGTCGATTCCACCAGTGAAAAAACTTTGGATGTCCCAAATCCGGCAACGAATCAACTGTTAACCAAGGTGCCAGTATCGTCGAAAGAAGACGTGGATCTCGCGGTAGCGGCCGCCAAGGAAGCGTTCCAAAAGTGGAAAAACGTACCTGTTCCGAAAAGAGCACGAATCCTCTTCAAATACCATACATTGATTAGCGAAAACCACGAAGAATTGGCCCGCATGATTGTTCAGGAAAATGGCAAGGCCTACAAAGAAGCATATGGCGAGGTCCAGCGCGGGATTGAATGCATTGAATTCGCCTGTGGTGCCCCAACGTTAATGATGGGCGAAACCCTCTCGGGGATCGCCGAGGATATCGATTCGGAAATGTTCCGCTACCCGGTGGGAGTTGTTGGCGGCATTACTCCGTTCAACTTTCCGATGATGGTGCCGTTATGGATGTTCCCGCTCGCGGTTGCCTGCGGAAATACGTTTGTGCTGAAGCCTTCGGAGCGGACGCCGATTTTGGCCAATCGTTTAGCGGAACTGTTCACGGAGGCAGGGGCGCCAAAAGGGGTCTTAAATGTCGTCCATGGCGCCTATGATGTTGTGAATGGATTGCTGGAGCATAAGGATATTGCCGCGATTTCGTTTGTCGGTTCGCAGCCAGTGGCGAAATATGTATATGAACGTGCTGCTGCTGCCGGCAAACGGGTGCAGGCACTATCCGGGGCCAAAAATCATCATATTGTCATGCCGGATGCCAATTTGGAAAAGGCGGTTCAGCATATCATCAGTTCTACCTTCGGAAGTGCCGGTCAGCGCTGTATGGCCTGCAGTGCCGTTGTCATTGTCGGCGACAATCAACGGTTTGTTGCCGAGCTAAAGAAACAAGCTGATGAATTAGTAATCGGCAACGGCATGGATGATGAGGTGTTGTTAACGCCGGTCATTCGCAAAGAACATCGCGAAAAAGTGCTGGGCTATATCGAAAAAGGAATTGCCGAGGGAGCTGACTTAATCCGTGACGGCCGGCGCGAGATGAGTGATCACCCGGAAGGAAATTTCCTTGGCGCCACGATTTTTGACCACGTAACACCGGAAATGACCATTGCCAAGGAGGAAATTTTTGCTCCGGTATTAAGTTTATTGCGCGCCGACAGCTTGGATGAGGGGCTGGATTATATCCGCAAGTCAAGGTATGGGAATGGCGCGACGATTTACACCAATGATGCCAAAGCCATCCGCAAGTTCCGTGAAGAAGCGGACGCCGGGATGCTGGGGATCAATGTTGGGGTTCCGGCAACCATGGCCTTCTTCCCGTTCTCCGGCTGGAAGGATTCCTTCTATGGTGACATGCATGTCAACGGCAAGGATGGCTTGAATTTTTATACCCGGAAGAAAATGATTACTTCCAGGTTTGAATAAGAAATGTAAAAGCTTACGGATTGTGACAGCTATAAGCAGGAGCTGTCAGTAAAAAATAGGAGGGAATGTTGATGGTACAGACAGACCGCTTTCAAGAGACGTTGCTGGAAAAGGATGACCAATATGTTTGGCATGCGATGCGGCCTCATAGCCCAAAGGCTTCCATTGTTGCGGAAAAGGCAGAGGGTTCGTGGGTTACAGACGTTGATGGCAGGCGCTATTTGGATGCCATGGCAGGGCTCTGGTGCGTCAATATCGGCTATGGCAGGACGGAATTGGCGGATGCCGCATATGAACAATTAAAACAAATGGCCTATTTTCCTTTATCCCAAAGCCATGTACCAGCAATAAAACTGGCTGAAAAATTGAACCAGATGCTTGAAGACGAATATGTTATTTTTTATTCCAACAGCGGTTCCGAAGCCAATGAAACCGCCTTTAAAATCGCCCGGCAATATCATCAGCAACGGGGTGAACATAATCGCTACAAAATTGTTTCCCGCTACCGTGCTTACCATGGCAACTCCATGGGAGCTTTAGCAGCAACCGGCCAGGCTCAGAGAAAATTCAAATATGAGCCGCTTGCCCCTGGGTTTATCCATGTTTCACCGCCAGATTCCTATCGGGATGATACAAATGTTGCCGACCCGAGGGAATTGGCCTCTGTCAAAGAAATTGACCAGACGATGACGTGGGAACTGAGTGAAACCATTGCGACGATGATCATGGAGCCGATTATTACCGGCGGCGGGGTGATTGTCCCGCCGGAAGGGTATATGAAAGCAGCGAAGGAAGTGTGTGAGAAGCATGGCGCTCTGCTGATTGTGGATGAAGTGATCTGTGGTTTTGGCCGGACAGGCAAACCATTTGGATTCATGAACTACGGGGTTAAGCCAGATATTATCACGATGGCAAAAGGGATCACCAGTGCCTATCTGCCGCTGTCGGCTACGGCAGTCCGCAAAGAAATTTATGAGGCATTTAAAGGTTCCGAGGAATATGATTATTTCCGGCATGTCAATACATTTGGCGGCAATCCTGCGGCTTGTGCAGTGGCGCTGAAAAATCTTGAGTTAATGGAAAAAGAAAACTTATTTGAGCGTTCGCGGGAATTGGGAGAAAAACTAATCAACGATTTGCAAAACAAGCTTCAAGATCACCCATATGTGGGCAATGTTCGTGGCAAAGGTTTGTTGGTCGGCATTGAATTAGTGAAGGATAAGGCGTCAAAAGAGCCGTTAGCGGTTGGTCTGGTTAACCAGGTAATCGCCAGCTGCAAGGAAAACGGGGTGATTATAGGCAAAAACGGAGCAACAGTGGCCGGTTATAATAACGTCCTTACGTTAGCACCGCCATTAAGTATCGAAGAAAAGGATTTGAACTTTTTGGTTAATACGCTGACGGAGGCATTGAATAAAATTAAATAGGCTGAAGAGACTCGAGCGTGTTCTTGGCGCTCGGGTTTTTGAATCGGTTAAAAAGCAAATATTTACAGCTAAACGATTGCTTTTTTAATTTTCGAAAAATTATATTGACAATTTAGCCATTTCTAAGGATAATCAAAGAAAATAAAAATCTGGAAATGGTTAGGGACTAGTAAATCAAGGGAACGTGCCAGAGAGTGAAACCCGGTGGCTGAAAGGTTTCTCACGGAAAGCTGATTGAACCTGCCCTAAGAAATCTGCTTATGCCAACATAAGCCGGTTAAAGACCCACGTTACGGGATTAAAGCGGGTGCCTGACACCAGGCATCAAAAAAGGTGGTACCGCGGAAACGATTTTTCCGTCCTTTGTTATAGGACAGAAGAGTCGTTTTTTTTATTTTTTCAAAAAGAGGGTTTGAGGAATGAGGAAACAACTGGTGGTCGTGAAAATTGGCAGCAGTTCACTGACAAATAGCTGTGGAACGATATCTGAAGAAAGAATCAAGGATCATGTAGCAGCAATTTCTTATCTTAAGCAGCAGGGGCATGATGTTATCCTGATTTCATCAGGTGCCGTTGCCGCCGGCTTTCATGCCCTTGGATATCCAGCCAGACCGAAGACAGTTGCCGGTAAGCAGGCTGCGGCGGCTGTCGGCCAAGGGTTATTAATGCAGCATTATAACCAGCTTTTTCAACAATATCACATCGTGCCAGCGCAAATATTGTTGACTCGGGAGGATTTTTACAGCCAGACCAGGTTTCAAAATTTATATTCAGCGATGACTGAATTGCTCCACCGAGGGATGGTGCCGATTATCAATGAAAATGATTCTGTTTCTTTAGAGGAATTAACCTTTGGCGACAACGATATGTTGTCAGCGCTTGTCAGCGGGTTTTTACATGCCAATGCCTTAATTATTTTGACAGATGTCAATGGACTGTACGATGGAAACCCAAAAGAGTCGAAGGAGGCCAAGAAATATCATTTCATTCCTGAGGTTTCAGAGCAGCTTCTTGGATTGGCCGATGAAAATGGCTCAGCAGTTGGCACCGGCGGAATGAAATCGAAACTATTGGCCGCAAAGAAGGCTTTATCACTTGGGGTCAGTGTTTTTGTTGGGACCGGAGCAGGCAAGGAAAAACTGGTCGACATTTTAGCTGGCAAAGGGGATGGAACTTATATCGGCGGTCCTTTCCAGTCACAGATGCAAATGCGAAAACAGTGGATTGCCTTCCATTCTCAAGTTGGCGGGATCATTGAAATTGATGAAGGTGCCGAGCAAGCAATAATTCAAAAAGGGAAAAGCCTGCTTCCGGTTGGGGTGACAAATGTGATAGGTGACTTTAATGCTTTAGACGTGGTGGAGGTTCGCAATCAAAAAGGGAAAATCATTGGCAAGGGACAGATTTATTTTTCTGCAAAGGATTTGGTCAGGGTCAAGGGGCTGTCAAGTACTGAAACAAAGCGTTTTTCGATCAATAAAAAAGCAGAGGTCATCCATCGCGATAACTGGGTGAGCTTATGGGAGGGGTAATGTGATGAGTGAATTATTAGAAAAAGCAGGAAAGCTAAAAGCAGCTTCAAAAAAACTGGCCATGCTTTCGACATGGGAAAAAAATGCCGCTTTGGCTTATATGGCTGACAAAATAGCCAATGAAAAAGAATGGATCTTACGTGAAAATGAAAAAGATATGAAAGAAGGCAAAGAAAAAGGGCTGTCAGCCTCTCTTTTGGATCGGCTGCTGTTGACAAGTGACCGGATTAATCAAATGGTTGAAGGTATCCATCAGGTTGTGGCATTGGAAGATCCAATTGGAGAAGTGCTGGAAGCATGGGAGCGTCCAAATGGCTTGTATATTCAAACTGTCCGCGTTCCATTAGGTGTGATTGGCATGGTTTATGAAGCCCGGCCGAATGTAACCGTTGATGCCGCCAGCCTCTGCTTAAAGGCAGGAAATGCAGTGCTGCTCAGAGGCAGTACTTCAGCACTTCATTCTAATAAAGCGCTCGTTGCGATTATGCATGCCGCTTTAGCAGAAACGGCAATTCCCGAAGATGCGGTACAGTTGCTTGAGGATACGAGCAGGGAAACGGCTTCGCAAATGTTTCGGCTGAACCAATTTTTAGATGTATTGATTCCGCGCGGCGGTGCAGGGTTGATTCAAACAGTGGTTCAAAATGCGACAGTTCCCGTGTTGGAAACCGGGGTGGGAAACTGCCATATTTTCATTGATCAATCGGCTGTTGAAAATATGGCCATGGAGATCGCAGTTAATGCCAAGCTGCAGCGTCCATCTGTATGTAACGCGATGGAAACACTGCTGATTCATAAGGAGTGGCCGTATGTTCGCGAGCTTCTTGAAACCCTGCAGGAAAAAGGGGTTGAACTTCGCGGCGATAAGCAATTGGCAGCAGCTTATGAGTTCGTAAATGAGGCCGGGGAAGAGGATTGGTCGCGAGAATATTTAGCGCCGATTTTGGCGGTAAGGCTTGTCGATGACTTAGCGGAGGCAATTGACCATATTGACCGCTATGGAACGAGACATTCGGAAGCAATTATTAGTGAAACAGCTGAAAATGTCCGGTTATTTTTCCAGGCCGTGGATGCCGCGGTGTTGTATCATAATGCCTCCACCCGCTTTACTGATGGTGAACAGTTTGGCTATGGGGCAGAAATCGGCATCAGTACACAAAAGCTGCATGCCCGCGGACCGATGGGACTGAAAGCGATCACTACAACAAAAGCGATTGTCCAAGGAAATGGCCAGATCCGCGGATAAAACTCCTTCAATTTGAAGGGGTTTTTTAATTTTCAGACAGTATGGTGAATGGGCTGGATTTGAAAATTGAAGTATGTTTTTAAATAAATGGGGAATACTGTTTGAAAAATCGAACGAAAGGAGAGACGGAATGTCGATTGAAGCAGGGACAAAGTTTCAAATTTCGCAAAACATTCAAGGCTATTTTAACGCGGCCGAATCGATGACGATCATTACCAATAACGGAACCACGGTACAATTCACTCTTGGAGATGGTAAAGGGCACGGAGCAATGCCGCTCGACCATTTTTATTATTTACTTAAAAAATCGAACCTAACCATTATTCCAAATAAACGAACCATAATAAATGGCGAAAGCGAAGAGCAAATCAGCTAAATGAACAATGGGGCTTCCGGAACAAATTCGAGGGAAGTCCCATTTTTATGGTGTTCCTGGTGTCGTCGCGAGGTTATTTTTATTTATTTTTTGAAAGCATTATGGCATGATAGTAATAGATTGATAATTTAGAAAAATTGATTAGTCACGGAAGGAGTTCGGTAGTTTGTTAGAGGATATTGGAGTCACTCAAGTTACAATCCCCTTACCTTTTCGCTTAAATCACGTGAATTGTTTTTTTGCAGAAGGTTCCAAGGGCTGGACCATTATTGATACGGGTTTAAATAATCAGGTTTCAAGGGAAATCTGGAAACCTTATATCGACAAATATGACATTTCGACCATCATTCTTACTCATCTACATCCCGACCATTATGGCTATGGTGGGACATTACAGCAGCTAACGAATGCAGATGTATGGATGACGAAGGTAGATGATGAAGCCGCCAGAATATTTTGGGAGCCGGAATCGCTTGAGAAGGTCAAGGATCATTATCATACATGCGGACTGCCGAAAAATGTCGCAGTTGAACTGACCAACGATGAAGGGAGCTTTAATCCCCGGGTAAAGCCATATCCAAAGGTGGGAGGCCATCTTGAAGAGGGCTCAAAACTGGTATTTGGAAAAAATGAATATGAGGTGATTTTCACACCCGGTCATTCTGATGGATTAATATGTTTGTATAACAAAGCGAACAGCATCCTGTTTTCAACTGACCATATTTTGCCGAAAATCACTCCGAATATTTCCTATTGGTTTCGCGGGATTCCCAACCCATTAGAGGCGTTCTTCGAATCTTTAGGAAAAATTGAATCATTAGAGGCGGAATATGTGATTCCCTCTCACGGTAAACCGTTTCAAAATGCCAATAAGAGAATTGCCGAATTAATCTCCCACCATCATGATCGTCTGAATGAAGTGTACGATTACATACAATCTCCAGCGACGATCTATCAAGTCTGCAAGCAGCTGTTTACAAAGCCGTTAACAACCCATGAAACCCGCTTTGCCATCGGAGAAACGATTGCCCATCTAGAGTACTTGTATTCCAACAACCAGTGTGAGAAAAGCTTTGAAAATGGAATATGGTATTATGAGGCAATATAACAAATTCCCAACCGGAAAAGGTTGGGAATCACTTTTCTAATCCGCTGGGGTTGTACCGACAAAGACACCATTGGTGAAAACAAACATTAATGCGTTTCCTTGGTTGTTTGTAAATTTTGCCCCAACCATTGTCACTCCTTCAGCAGGAATAACAACTTCCACTTCGTTTGCCCCATTCCAGGAATAGCCATTCTTTTTTGCTTCCTTCTTCACTGCTTTAAAGGCATCACTGCTGATCAATTTTGCAACAATTTTGTTTCGTTCGGCACCTTGAAGCGGAATAAGATCGTGGCAGCCACAATCATCTCCAGGCTCTGCTGCTTTTACCGGGCTGCCGGTCCATGCAAATAATGAAAAGGCAAGGATTCCCCCACATAATAAAGTTAAAAATTTACGCATTCTCTTTACCTCCCGAATTTAAGACTCTTTTACTTGGTTCTATTTTCTTCGACAATTTCCTGCAATAAAACTTGAAAAATATGTGGCAAATTCCAAAATTGGCGCAGGCAGACAAAATTGCCAGCTTTCCTAATGACCAGATTCATGGTGAAATTTTTACAAAAAAATAACCCGACATATTTGCCAGGCTATCGTTGCAGTGCAGTATAATAGGTGATATTGTCGTTTATTAGCTCATTAAAAATCACGGCGGTCAAACCATCATTCTCTGGGGCATCAAGGCCGGTTTCCCATAACATCATTCCGCCAAAGCCATGCTCTCTTTTCCTTCAATATAAACCTTTCTAAAGGGTGAGGAACAATATTAAGAGATAACTAGGGGAGACTGTCCCCCATAAGGGAGATGAAGGACAAAACACCAGGTAAACAAGAGTGAACTGTCCTTCATAAGCACGATGAAGGACAAAACACCAGGTAAACAAGAGCGAACTGTCCTTCATAAGCACGATGAAGGACAAAACACCAGGTAAACAAGAGCGAACTGTCCTTCATAAGCACGATGAAGGACAAAACACTAGGTAAACAAGAGCGAACTGTCTTTCATAAGCACGATGAAGGACAAAACACCAGGAAAATGAAGGAGAACTGTCCTTCATACCGGTGATGAAGGACAAAACTGCAAACAAACGAAGGAGAACTGTCTTTCATCAAGTCAATTTCTTTATTGTAAAATTATCTTCCAGCAGCGTCCAGTTTTGCGGGTAGGGATAACCGAGAACCCAGTAGCTGACACCGCGCAATTTATATTCCTTAATTAGATCAAATTTGGCTTGGGCACTTCGGGCATCTTCAAACCACACCTCGTGGCTGCGCCCCTGTTCATCGGTATATCGGAAATATGGTGCTGCAGCGACCGGATCATATTGGATTGTGACGCCATATTTTAGCGCCCGGTTTACCGCTTCTTGTGGACTATAGGTTTCCGCCTCCTGTCCTTGTACATGAGGAACAAGCCAATCCCTGGCGTACAACTGGAAACCCATCAGAATTTTTTCACGGGGAATCACGGAAACGGCATAATCGAGAACACGACGGATTTCATTGATCGGTGAAACCGCCCGCGGCGGTCCTAAGCGGTAGCCCCATTCGTAAGTCATCAGGACCACGAAATCAGCAATCCTGCCGTGAGCGGGATAATCATGGGCTTCGTACAATAACCCTTTTTGCTCGCCACTAATTTTTGGGGCTAAGGAGGTCGAGACAAAAAATCCTTCCTGATGAAGCCTGTTTACGACCCGCTGCAGAAATTGATTGTACAATTCGCGGTCCGCCGGCAGAACATTTTCAAAATCGATATTAAGACCGCGATAACCTTTTGTCCGCATAATCGTCAAAATATTTTCCAATAGTTTTTCACGGTTCTGTTCACTAGAAAGCACGCTATGGGCAATGTTTTCCCCGGCTTTAGTCGCTGTAAAGTTGGTAATCGACATCATTGGCGCGGCCCCTTTACTTCGGCCGGCTTGAATGGCGTCTGAATCATTTTCCATGTATAAAACAAGCGAGCCATCTGATTGTATCACATAAGCAAATGGGGCAATATACGTCAAGTGTTCCGCGACTTCCCCAACAATCTGAAGAGCCTGCTGGCCGGAATGGTAGGTAAAAGCGTTGCTTTCAATCACCGGCTTACTCCGTGGAATCACCAGCACTGTGCCCGGATATAACTGATTGGGATTCTGGATTTTGTTGGCTTTGATGATCGCATTGATGGTCGTTCCATAATGCTGGGCAATCATCCACAATGTTTCTCCTTGAGCAATCGTATGCGAAATTGCCGGAATTCGTAAAACAGTCCCAGGATAAATTAGCGCCGGATTGGTAATTTGATTGGCCCGAATAATCGCCTCAACCGTCGTACCATATCGCTGGGCAACGGACCATAAAGCTTCTCCTGATTTAACGATATGAAAGGCGTCAAATGTTGGGATCACCAATGCCTGGCCCACTGCCAACTGACTTGGATTTGTTAGACCGTTCACTTCAATAATATTTCCGAACATTACCTGGTAACGATTGGCGATTTGCCATAATGTTTCACCGCGCTGGACAACATGGATAACCATTATGAAACCCCCCCCCAAAATATCACGATACGTTAAAATATGTAGGGGGAGGCTGTTTTGTGTATTTACTCCTGTTGCTTTTCAATTTTTAAACCAATATTCCCATAAACAGTTTGGAAAAAAGTAAATTGATGCTGATTCATCAAGTGCCGTACTCGATCACTGGCAGGTTTTCGAATATTAATTTTCAGATAATCCCGGTATCTTAAAAAAATCGAATAAGTGGAGGGGGGAAGGCTGGTTAATAGCACCAAATTAATCTTAACTGTCACATTTCCATTACCATCTGCCACCACCGGGAAGGAAATTTCGTTCAAGGCGTTTTTAGTATCACGAATTAGAACATCTGACAATGAATCTAGATAATCCCCGAATACCGAGAATGTGAGCCGATATGTATCTTGGAAAAAACCGTCATCGAGAAAGATGGCATGCATCGGTACTCGAATATGGATATCATCGTTAAAAATCATATAGGGCTGACCGTCTTTTATCGTCACCTCCTTTACCTTTTCCTTCTGGTTCCAAGCAATCAGGTTTTCTAAATCGCGATATTTTTTGTTACGAAAAAGCTGATAAACGGTTTTATTCAGCGGCTGCAGAAATTCCTCAGAAAACTCATAATCTAATTGTTTTGTGGTTTTTAATACCTGTTTCAGCTTATAGTAATAGACAGGCTTCAGCTTCGTTTTTTGAAAATGGGGGGTGGAGAAAAACCGGGAAATCGAGTCAAATTCATATAACCGGTTTAGCATCATTTTTTGTTTATTTTTCTCCCAATTATTATTCATTACATGATGAATGACTTTTAAATTGCAATTTGCTTTTTGGATAATGTTGGTTTGATTTGTCAGCCTGGTTTCTTGATTATCGCTTCGATTCAAAAAATAGATCGGTTTCGTCGTCGTTGAAATCTTGGTACTGTGGGCCAAGACTTCCATAAAAAATTGCTTGTCCTCAGCAAATTTCATTTCCGGAAACAGAATTTGATTGTCCCTAACGATGTCAGCTCTCATCATTCTTGCTCTTGGACCTAAATGATAAAAAACATGAGGAATCGAGGAAGGACAAACACTGCGTCGTTCTTTGCAGGATTCATGTTCCCCGATAATCGTATTTCCATTCGCTTTCACTTGGATTGTCTTCCCAACCACATAGTCATCACCGGTGTCTTCCAGGATGGCTGCCAAAGCTTCAAGACCTTTTGGTTCCAGCCAATCATCGGCATCCAAAAAGGTGATATACTTTCCGATCGCTAGCTCCATTCCGATATTTCGAGGTCTGCCAGGTGTGCCGCTGTTTTTTTCTAAAAAGACAACAATGATGTTTGGAAATCTGGAGGAATAGTCTAATAAAATATCTCGGGATGAATCGCTTGAACCGTCATCGATCAGTAGATATTCGATATTGTCTAGTCCGAGTGATTGAACCGTTACCGAATCAATTGTTTTTCTTAAATATTTTTCCGCATTAAATACCGGAGTAATGACGGAAACCAGTTTTGGCTGGCGATTATTAATTGGTTGACCAGCTGCGATGGTATATCCTGTATGGCTGCTTTTTGGTAATTTGAAGATTCGCTTTCTCATCATTTTTTCGATCCACTCTCCGTACCCATTTTCATTCTATTCTTCGACTAACTTTTCAATTTTTATGCGAAATCATTTAAGGTAGTTAATTTTATGTTTTTTCCAAAATTCCCACAATCGGTAATCTAAAAATGGTAAAATGATAATTGTGACTATTTTTTTCTTTAGGGGGAGAAACGTTGGATTCTAAATTTACAAAACCAAAAGGATTTGGGGAAATACTCGATCACACCTTTAGTTTGAGTAAAGAAAAGTTTAAGGATTTTTTCACCATTCTTCTCATATTTTATGGACCGATTTATTTGGTGGATGCGATCATTCAATTAGCTTCAGGGATCAACTTCTTTCGGGAAGTCGGCAGCGGCAATACCTGGTATGAGCAAATTTTAACGGGCTTTACGGAATCAGGAACGATTGATTCCAGCAGTCTGGGCGCTGATTTGGGTCTCATTTTAATTGGGCTGGTTACCTTGATTTTCGGACCTGTGGCAGAAGCAGCCATTCTTTTTGGCATTGATCATATTCGTAAAAATGAAAAATTTACCATCAAAGCAGTCATAAAGCAAGCATTTTCGCGCTTTTGGCCGATGCTTGGCAGCAGTATTTTGTATGGACTCATTATTTTAGGGATCATTCTCGTGCCGATTCTAGCTGTGGCATTCACCGGTGTCTTCGGCTCTATGGCCGCTAATCCGGTCGTCGGTGTGCTGCTGGCAATCGTGTTGTTTTTTGGTTTTGGCGTGTTGATTGTTTATTTATTAACGCGCTGGAGTTTTTATTTTGGTTCGGTGGTACTTGACCGTCAGTCTCCCGGGTTTGGCAGAAGCTGGTTGCTAACCAAAGGACGGACCTGGGTGTTAATCGGACTCTACATTGTTTTTTATTTGATCATTTCGATTATTAGTTTTGCCGTTGAAGCAACACTTGGGCTGGCTTTGGGAAATAGTGTTCTGCTGTCAATGATCTCAAATCTGGTAACATTGTTTACGACGATGATTTTTTCAATCGGTTATGGTGTGATGTATTTAGATTTAAAAACACGTCATGATGGCGATGACTTAAAGGAATTAATCGATGAATATAATAATCCGCCAATATTAAATAACTAAGGTGATGACCATGCTTGATACCCATAAGGCACGGGATGAGCTGAGAGAGATATTAAATCAAAAAGAGTATCGTGTATATCACGAATCAAAAGGAATCATTGAGACCTGGTGGGAAAAAGCAAAACAGTGGATTCTTGAGAAATTGGCAAGTATATTTCCGTCAGTTCAGGTTTCCGACAGTGCGGCCGGATCGGTATTAATCATCGTTATGGTCATAGTTCTCCTTCTTTTAGCCTTGTCTGCCTTTCTTCTAATTCGGAACCATAAACGGAATCGTATGCTCCGAAAGCAAAAACCGCTGCAATCGCAGCAAGAGATCAATTGGACCTATAGGCAGCATATTCTGGAAGCCGAAAGACTGGAAGCTTTGGGCAACTTCACACAATCTACGCGTCACTTGTTCTTGGCGCTTCTGCTGTTCTTCCATGACAAGGGCTGGCTCGAGGCAAGAATTTGGAAAACAAACTGGGAGTACTATGAGGAACTTAGAAAAGTAGAGCAAAGAAAGGCACAGCAGTTTTTCAAGCTTGCCCGGTTTTTTGATGAAGTTACCTATGGTGAGCGGAAAGTGAACAGTGAGGAATACCGGCAGTTCCATCAGGATGTCATGAAGGAACTGACAGAAGAGGAGCTTGGAGGAGGGGTAAACGTTGAAAAAGGCTAGAAAAGGGTGGCTAGGGCTGGCTTTTTTACTGGTTGCCTTTAGTGTGATTAGTTATTACGCCTTTTCACCTCAGCCGCGATTCTATCCAAGCTATGTCTCGAATTCTCCTTCTCCGACCGGGGTAAAGGGATTGTATACATACTTGAGTAAAGAAATGAACGTAAATCGCTGGAACCACGCTCCTAAATTTTTACCAAAGGCCTCTGAAAAGCAATTGCTTGTGATCGTCGAGCCGATGAACAATCCTGATTCAGAAGAAATGAAGCAGTATATCGATTTTATCAAAGCGGGTAACACCGTGCTGCTATTGCAAGATAATCCAAAGGGAATGTTTGATGTTCAAACGGTACCAGCTGCTGACGAAGACAATAAGGGTGACCAAGTTTTTAAGGTCTACGATTCCAGTAACCAAGTCTATAAGGCGAAAATCGATTCCTATGTTCGCCTTGAAGCAAACCATGATGATGACATACTGTTTCATGATGATTTAGGAACGGTCGCTTTAAGGCAAACATTGGGCAAAGGACAATTGATTGTAGCCGTCACGCCTGAATGGATGACGAACGGAAATATTTTAACCAATGACAATTTGCCGCTTGTCATCAGTCTACTGAATACCAGCGGTGCCAAATCGATTCTGTTTGATGAGTATCTACACGGAGACGTGACCGCTTCATCAGCGTTATCCGTTTATCCACAATGGTTTTTGTTGCTGCTGTTTCAAGGAATTGTGCTGTTAATCCTCTGGCTATGGCACCAAGGAAAACGGTTTGGACCCGTGTTCACGCCACGGGAGGATTCTGTTCGTTTTAGTGATGAAGGATTACGGGCGATGGCTGCGTGGCTCATTCGCGGCCAACGGTATCATGATTCCATCGTGATTCAGGCCGATTATTTGAAACTATTGCTGCAAGAACGCTGGCAAATTCCCTATAGTCGCGAATGGCAGGATCTTTCAAGCTGTTTGGAACGCAAATGGCATGGAATAAAACCGGCAGAAATTCGGTCATTCCTGCAGGGATTAACAGCCATACTTGAAAAAGGGACGCTTAATAAACAGGAATATTTACTTTGGTCAGGACGCCTTGATCAATTGCGGAAAGAGGTGGAACAAGGATGAGACAAGAGCTTACATCCTTATTAGAATCGTATGAAAACAGAATTCTCGGACAAAATTTGAACTTGCGGCTGCTTTTATCAGCTGTGCTGGCAGGGGGGCACGTTCTGCTTGAAGGTGTTCCCGGCACTGGCAAAACACAAATGGTACGGACGCTCGCTGGACTTCTTGGCGGCAGTTTCAACCGGATTCAATTCACCCCGGACCTGCTGCCAAGCGATATTACCGGAAGCATGATTTACAATATGAAAGAGGGGAGCTTTGAGACTTTAAAGGGCCCAATTTTTACCAATATATTACTGGCTGATGAAATCAACCGTACACCGGCAAAAACACAGGCAGCGCTGTTGGAGGCAATGGAAGAAAAGCAGGTAACGATTCAGGGGGAAACGTACCCACTTCCTGAAGTGTTTTTTGTTGTGGCTACGCAAAACCCGATCGAATTTGAGGGGACCTATCCACTGCCAGAGGCACAGCAGGACCGCTTCCTATTTAAATTGTACATTGATTTCCCAACTTTTGAGGAAGAAAAACGGGTACTCAAACAAGTGATTGAAAATCAATTTGTTGTCCATTCGATTCAAGAGGTATTGGATTTACCCACTTTTATCGAGATTGCTAAAGAAGTGAATGAAGTCACTGTCGGGGAAAATGTCCTTGACTATACGATGAAAATCGTCCGCAAAACGCGGGAAACGGAGGCAATTAGATTTGGCGCCAGTACCAGGGCCGGGATTTCCATCGGAAAAGCCGCACAGGCGTGGGCCTATCTTGCTGGAAGAGATTATGTGACCCCGGATGATATTAAAATGGTTGCCAAACCGGCATTACGGCACCGGATCCAATTATCCCCGCATATAGAATTGGAGGGAGCAACCGTTGACCAAATCATTGAAGAGCTTGTGGGCTCGGTTCCTGTTCCAAGATAAAGGGATCCTTCCGACGAAACGATTATTATTCGTTTATGTTATCCTTACTGCCGCCCTGGCGATAGCGGCGATAGGAGGGGTGTCATGGTGGTATGTGCTGACGATTAATATTGTTGTTTTTCTCGTAAGCCTGGCCGATTTATTTTTCTCACCGAAAAAATCACAGCTCAAGTTTAACAGGGTAATGCCGGAGGAAATGGAACGAGGGTTAAGCTATGTCGTCACGATTAAGGTAGATAATCCCTCTGCTTACACTGTTTCTTACCGGTTCATCGATAGTCTGCCCCAGTCCTTCGTCCACCCGTTTCCTGTCCGAGGAACGATTGCCAAGGATTCGTCGGTGAAAATTGACTATGACACCACCGCTGCCGACCGCGGAAAATATGAAGTAAATAAGCTGTATTTCCGTTATCGCAGCCTATTTGGACTATGGGAGAAACAAACAACAGTGGAATTACCACAGACGGTCAAGGTGATTCCTGACTTAACCGAGACGAGGCAGTATTTAGAAAACGCCCAGAAATTTTTATTGTATGAAGGCTTGAAGATTCGCAAACAACTAAGCGGCGTTGGTGAATTCGCCAAGATCCGCAGCTATGTCGTCGGCGACGACCCGCGCAAAATTAACTGGCGGCAAACAGCGAAGCTAAGGGAAGTCATGACGAATGAATATGAGCCTGAGCACGGGAAGTTCATTACCATTTTAATTGATTGCGGCCGGATGATGGGGGCCGAGCTAAAAAAGGGAAATCGCTTGGAAAAAGCAATAGAAGCAGCGATGACAGTTGTTGCTGCAGCACTGCAAAAAGGGGATTACGTTTCTGTTATTGCCTTTTCGAAAGAAATCAAAGTATTTGTTCCGGCGGCCAAAGGGATGGCCCATTTGCAGACAATCTTGCAAGCAATTTACCATGTCCAGGTGGATGCGGCCGAATCCAATTATGCTGCCGTGTTTCAATACCTGGAAATGGTTCAGAAGAAGCGCAGCCTGTTGTTATTATTCAGCGATGTCCGAACATTTTTATATGAGGAATCTGCCCTTGTTTATTTAAAACGACTTAGGTCACGCCATTTATTTTTCTTAATTGGGGTAGAGGACCAGACGCTGGTGAAACGTTCAAAGGCTGCCCCAACAGATATCCAAGCGGCGATGGTAAAGAGTATTGCCCAGCAGCAGCTGTTGTTTAAAAAACGGGAAAAGAATAAATGGGAGCGTCAGGGCCTGCAAATGATTGAGGCCCCGGAGGAAAAGTTGGCAGTCACCGCCGTTTCTCACTATATTGAGATGATGAATCAGAATTTGTTGTAGCTTTGGCGAACTTGAGCTTTCCAATAATCATATACAGAATTAAACCTATGACTGTTAGCAAAGCGACGATGTACTTTGCTTCAAGCGAAATGTCCGCCGGTGTAATGAAGCCTTCAATAATCCCGGCAATAATGAAGAGTGGAATGGTCCCGAGCAGCAGCTGAACCGAGCGTTTGGCCTGCTGCTTTAATTGATAGCCTCTTGAATACAGACCCGGAACAAACAGCCTATAGCCCATTAACAAACCGGCACCTCCTGCAATAAAGATGGCCGTCAGTTCAATCATCCCATGGGGAACGATATAGGCCCAAAAATCATAGGACTTATCATGATGCCAGAACAAAGCGGCCAGCGCTCCAATGATGATGCCGTTATACACCAGTAAATAGACCGTCAAAATTCCAAATGTAATTCCTCCGGCAAAAGCCAGCATTGCGACCTGAATATTATTTGTCATAATACTTGCTGACATCAGAGAAGAATCAACAGCGCCGGCATTGCTGCCGAGTCTTTCCGGGTCAACTCCCTGTGCGATATTTGCCGGCAGGATCGAATAAATATGGAGCGGATCATTCATGACGGCAAGGAAGCTGCCGAGCGCGCCAATAAGAAATAAAAGCATCGCAGCGACGACAAATTTCCATTGCTCCAATAATAGGCCAATAAATTTCGTACTGAAAAAATAACGAATTTGTTTGAAGCTTGAGACCTGATCTTTATATAGCAAATTATGCGCTTTTGAAACCAGTCCATTTAAATATTGGGTCACTTCTTCGTGTTGAAAATAGGTTTGACTGTATGAAAGATTCTGGGCAGCTTTTTGGTAAAGCCGATAGTATTTCGTCATATTGTCACCGCTAATCACCTTTTTGCCTTTATTTAAAGAGGTCACTAACTGTTCCAGCTGTTTCCAGTCTTCCCGATGCTGCTTGATAAATTGTCTAACGTCCATGATTACACCTTCCCGGAGTTTACATTCTATTCCTTATTATAGTAATATTGTAGAAAAATAGGAACATCTATTGAAAAAAACATCGTTGTGATGGGGGAATTTAAATGAATTCTGAACAAATGGAAGTTAAAACTCCCGAATATGTCTCGCTGCAGTTTCGCCTTGCAGGATTAGGCAGCAGGGCGGCAGCGTTTATCATTGACCAAATTCTTTTAGGGATTATTAATGTAGCCATTGTCATTTTATTAATTGTGGTGATTCAAGGAATGTCATCACTTCCTGCTTTTTTGGAGAATAGCACGGTACCGATAGCAATTGCCATCATTGCTCTGTTTATTATAAATTATGGTTATTTTTTTGTCTGCGAATATTTTTCAGGCGGCAGAACGTTGGGGAAGAAACTTGTTGGAATTCGCGTCATCCAGGATAACGGTCACAGCATTACTCTGCTTTCCAGCTTTATTCGAAATTTGCTGCGCTTAATCGACTCATTGCCAACTGGCTATTTTCTTGGAATCATCATGGTTTTCTTTCATTCGAAACATAAGCGGTTGGGCGATCTGGTTGCAGGAACAATCGTCGTTCACGAGCGTAAAGCAAAGCGGAAGAAGAAACCTTCCGGAATTGAAAAAGAAATTCAAGAACGCGGGCTGGCAAAAGAGAATTTGGTTATCGATGAATGGACGTTGAAATCGTTCAAGGCAAAGGATTGGAAATTAATTAATACATATGCAGCCCGGTTTATGCAGCTTCCTAAGGCGGAAAGGGATCAAATGACCAGAAAGATTGCTGACCTCCTGCTGCCAAAAATCGGCGTGGAGGTTGTAGGAGAATCGGAAGAGAATTTAGAAAACACATTGCTGGTACTTTACTTACACCTCAAAGATGAGTGGGAGTTTGAACTCTGAAATGATGGAACAATATAGTTAAAAAAGAAGAACAAAGGAGTTGGAAGGCAAATGGAAACGGCAATTAAATGGTTAGGAAAGATGGCATTTTCTGGCGTCACCCCTTCTGGACATGAAATTAAAATGGATGCAGCACCTGATATTGGCGGCGAAAATACTGGTGCCCGGCCAACGGAATTGATTTTAAATGCTGTTGCCGGATGTACCGGAATCGACATTATCTCGATTTTGCATAAAATGAGGCTCAATCCAATTGCCTTTCACATCGATGTGAAGGGTGATCGGGCTGATGACCATCCAAAGCGTTTCACAAACATTCATATTCATTACGCGCTAGAGGGAGAGCTGCCTGAAGATAAGGTAGTTAGGGCGATTCAATTATCAAAGGATAAGTATTGTTCCGTCGCCCATTCGTTGAATGCTGAGATAACCGCGAGCTATTCAATTAACGGGGTTAATGGGGAACAGAAATTATAATTAAATACTAAATATTTGGGCTTGGAAAACACCTTCCAGTGAAAATCCTATAAAAAATGGCCCAGGAGGCATGCTCCCAGCCATTTTTTATTTCAAAAACATCTTGATTTTCTTCAACCCGTTCTTCACATTCGGATAGCGGAACGGGATATCGAAGCGGGTGGTTTGCTTGAGGATGCTTTTTTTATGAGAAAAGGTATCGAAGCTGCCTTTTCCGTGATAAGACCCAATCCCGCTTGGACCGACGCCTCCAAATGGGAGGTGGAGGGAGGCAAAATGATAAACGGTATCGTTCACACAGCCGCCGCCAAACGACACACTGTTAATAACTTCTTCCTGGATCCGTTCATTTTCGGAAAAAATATAAAGTGAAAGCGGCTTCGGGTGTTGCTGAATCCCGTCGAGAACCTCTGACAATTTCTCATACTTGAGGACTGGAAGAATCGGACCAAAAATCTCATCCTTCATAATCGGATCATCCCACGTAATCTTCGTCAATACCGTCGGCTCAATCATTAATTTTTCTCGATTTGTCTTCCCGCCGTGATAAACCTGACCATTTTTCAAAAAAGAAGAAAGCCGTTCAAAATGCCGCTCGCTGACAATCTGCGTGAAGTTCGGATTATGAAGCGGCTCACTCCCATACAACTCCGCAATTGCCGTTATTAACTGCTGTAAAAATTCGTCATGAACATTTTTATGAAGATAAAGATAATCAGGGGCGATGCAGGTTTGCCCGGCATTGGTACATTTTCCCCAGGCAATCCGTTTGGCTGCCAGTTTTAAATTGGCATCATCATGAACAATACAAGGACTTTTCCCGCCTAGCTCTAATGTAAGTGGAGTCAGATTTTTTGCGGCTGCTTCCATAATGATTTTTCCGACGGCTACACTGCCCGTAAAAAAGATATAATCAAACGGTTCGCTCAACAGTGCCTGACTTGTTTCCACTCCGCCTTGGATGACAGAAATAAAATCGGCAGGGAAACATTCTTGAATCATTTTCGCGATCATTTCTGAAGTTTTCGGCGTTAATTCCGACGGTTTCATTATCGCACAGTTTCCAGCAGCAATCGCCCCGATTAATGGCGCCAGCGCCAATTGAAACGGGTAATTCCACGGCGCAATAATCAGCGATACACCGTATGGTTCCGAATAAATATAGCTGCTGGAGCCAATATGGGTGAGCGGTGTCTTGACCTTTTTCGGCTTGACCCATGCTGGTAAATGACTGATGATAAAGCGCAATTCTTCAAGGACGAAGCCAATCTCGGTTGAGTAGGCCTCGAATGCTGATTTATTTAAATCGGCCCGTAATGCCTGCATCAGATCTATTTCATAATTTTTAATGGCACCTCTTAACGTATTTAATGCATTTAAGCGGAAGGAAAGATCCTTAGTTTTGCCTGAGCGGAAAAATGATTTTTGTGAATTGACTAACGAATGATAGTTTTCCAAATGATAATCCCCCAAAATATTTTGTTTCTTTCCATTATACTACTATACTACGTTTCAGCTTTGACCAAATGATAAAGGTGTTCCATATCCTTTTTATTGAAAATTTTGGGAACAGGGTAGAGAGGATTGGCTTCGTTTAACGCCCGTTCAACCATTAAGGGAATATCCGCCTCGACAATTCCATTTATCTTTTTCGGAATATCCATGTTATCGTTTAACTGCTTGATGGCTTCAATAAACTTTTTTGCCTTCTCACTGTCTGGATCTGAAGTTTCAGCGATCCCAATCAAATCCGCCAGTTCCGCCAGCGGCCTATGAACAGATTCACCATAATATTCAAGAACATAGGGCAAGATCACGGCATTCGCAAGTCCATGAGGAACTGAGTAAAATCCTCCTAGAGTATGGGCAATAGCGTGGACATTGCCAACATATGCCCGGGTAAAGGCGATTCCTGCTAGGTATGCTGCTCGTTGCATATTTGCCCTGGCAGTGATGTTTTCACCATTGATATAAGCTTCAGATAAATTTTCAAAGATCAGCTTAACAGCCTCTCTGCTGCACCGAATTGTTTCCTGAGTATTACTTTTGCCAATATAAGCCTCCACAGCATGGGTTAAGGCATCGATTCCGGTGGCAGCGGTAATGTGCGGCGGCAGTTTAACCGTCAACAATGGATCCAGAACAGCATAGTGGGGGATGAGGGACGGATCCATGATCGCATACTTTTCATGTGTGTCACTGTTTGAGACGACGGCGGCGAGAGTGGCTTCACTTCCAGTACCTGCTGTTGTCGGAACTGCGAACAATGGCGGAAGCTTTTTGATTACTTTCAAGACACCCTTCATCTCTGGGATTGTTTTCGCTGGTCTTGCCACCCGGGCCCCGACCCCTTTGGCACAATCCATCGGTGATCCGCCGCCAAAGGCGACAATTCCCTGGCACTTGTTTTCTTTGTAGATTGCATAGGCTTCTTCAATATTTACAATCGTTGGGTTGGGAACGGTTTTATCATAGACAATAAAACTTACACCTTCTCTTTGCAGCTCCTTAAGAAAAAGATCCATTAAACCGATCTCAGTGATCCCTTTATCCGTTACAATTAAAACGCTTTCAATATTTTGGCTTTTAATCAACTTCGGCAGTTTGCTTAAACTATTTTCTCCCTCCAATAATTCAGGTTTCCGCCAGGGCAGGAAGATGGATGCCATTCTCATCATCATTTGGTAGGATCTGCAATACAATTCGTACATCTTCTTACCTCCCTTAGAAAGAATTGGTCTTTTACGAAAAGATAAAAGTATTTATTATCTATATAGCTGTAATCATGAATATATGTCAAGGTAATATTTTTAATATTTTATTTATTCAGAAATAAACTTACTGCAAAAAAAAGCCAGCCATATTGGCTGACCGTTTAGTGGGTGTAAGGAAATTGAGAAGAATAGTTGCTGAACTGCTGGTAGGCCTGGTCAATTTTTTGCTGGTCTTCTGCTTCCAGCTTGTACCAGCCTTTCTGGAACATTAATAGAAATAAATCCCGGCAGCTCTGCTGCGTTTCCGTTAATATTTGCATGAGATCTGCATGGAGCCGCTGATAGCTTGCTTCCCGTACAGCCGTATTTAAGCTGTCAGTTATATATTTACATGTGCTCAATCCGTCATTTACAAAATCGCGGTCGTTCATCTCAGGACCCTTAACCTTTGGCAATTGACCTGTTTGCGGATTGGCGATTTGATTGGAATTTTGTCCCTGCTGATTTTGCATTATTTTCCCTCCATTCTTATTGTAAATTCTGCTGCTGATTTTGCTGCATATTTTGCATCCCGGCCAGAACCTGATTGTTATTAACCTGAAGATGTGTCAAGAGCCGTTGATAATGGTTTTGATGCATCTTGCCTGCGTTATCCAGTGCCTGTTTAATATCCTCATCTGTGGCTTGCTGAGCGAGAAAATGAAATTTTTTAAACGCAAGCAGCTCCCAAGATAGCGCATCCTTCAGGTATTGTAAGTCTTTTGTCGTGACCGCCGGGGGTGGACTTTGCATCTGCATTTGATTCATTTGCTGATTTTGCATAAGATCGCTCCTTTCCAATATGGCATTTCAAGAATAGAGTGAACAATTATGCTTCCAAATATGTAATATTCTATTGTTTTGAAGGGTAATTTGTTAAATTTCTAAGACTTTTGTTGTATTTCGTAAATTGTGATCGAAAAATTTAAGTTTGCCATGTATAATAATTACTTGTGGTAATCTTTTTCTTAAGAAGGAGTGAATGATAATTATGGAGTGGACATTAGCGCTTTTATTTGTAATATCGATTTTACTGCTGTTTATTTCGCTTGGATCAACTCGAAGAAATGCGAAAAAGGAGCAAAATGAAATTGATATGATCCACATGGCGCTTATGAAAGAAATAAACGACATGCAAGGAGCCATTCGCAATATAGAATTGGATCTTGAAGTGATTGCAAAGGAAGCAGGGGTTCAACTGTCTGACGATGAAAAACTTCTAATGCGTGAAATACTAGATTTATATAAAAGGAAATACTCGATTGAGAGCATCGCTGAGAAAAAACAAGTTTCCGTAAGCAAAATTGAACAGTTGCTAACTCCACATCTGACATCAAAAGATGAAAGGAGAAAGGCAGCAAATGAAAATTAATGGATTGAGCAGTTTTGCTGCAGGAATTTTGCTTGCTACCAGTATAAGTGGAGCGGTTTACTTGTTTGGCGATCATGGGACTTCCTCGAAAGCGACAGTAAAAACACCCGAAAAGCAAACGACTGTAAAAGCGGAGCTTTCCGAAACGGAGATGAAAGATAAGCTGGCAGCCGCTGGCTTTGTTGTACAGACAAAAGACGAATATGATAAGAATATTGCAACTGCCAAGGCAGATGGACAAAAAGCTGCTGCCGCCGGGCAAAATGGAAAAAAAGTCGTATATCGGGCAGTCATTAGAGTATCAAAAGGCATGACGAGTATCGATGTAGGCAAAATGCTGGTAAAAGCAAAAATCATTAAAGGCAGCGCCTTTCAATTTTCCCAAGTCGTCGAAAAGAAAAAGGTAGAAAACAAACTGCGTCCTGGTACATACACTGTTGACAGTGATATGACAAGGGACCAAGTGATTGCCGCGATTTTTAAATAAGTCTAATATTTTGCTTAAAGGACACTTCCTTTTAAACTAGGAAGTGTCTTTTTATGTAATTTAGTAGATTTTTTGAACAATTTTTAAAATTAAAGGAAGTGACGGTGATAATATCGAAAGAAGAAATAATAGCTGAAATCAGTTCATCAAAGATTTAGCAGTCGAAGAGCTATTGCTAAAATCCAATGATCGAGAGGTATGAGAAAATGATGAAGTTGGAAGAATACGAAAAAGTTGTCTCCACTCATATGGTTCCTGTATCAAGGCTTCAATCGAGATTTGATCCACAGCAGTTCTGTTTTGAAACAACCGAGGAACTCGAGCACCTTCCGAACGGGATGATTGGTCAGCAGCGTGCCGTCAAGGCCATGGAGTTTGGCTTATCAGTGGAACAATCAGGATATAATCTGTTTGTCGTTGGACCAAGTGGTACTGGCAGAATGACACACACCCTCGATAGTGTTACCAAAATCGCAGAAACCCGCACTGTTCCTAATGATTATTGTTATGTTTTTAATTTTGAAAATCCCAATCAGCCATTGGTCATTTCGTTACCTGCCGGAATGGGCATCGAATTTCAACGAAAAATGGAAGCACTATTAATTAATATCGAACGCGATATCCGTTCAACATTTTCCGGAGAATTGTTTGAAAAGAAAAAACAGGCTATTCTAGATACCTACCGGGAAAAGGTTGAAAATTTATGGGAGAATGTGAAAACTTATGCTTTGGAAAAAGGTTACTATCTGGAAAGGACACCGGCAGGAGTTAACACCTTCCCATTGCTCGATGGAAAACCAATTGACAGAGAGGAATTTGGGCTTTTACCTGAAGATGTAAGAGAAGCGTTCAATCAAAAGGAAAAACAAGTGGGCGAAAAAGTTCGGGACACCTTTTATCAAATGCGAAAAATAGACGAACAATTAACGAAGAGCATTGACCAGTTTATGAGACAATCGGCCGCAGATGCCATTGGGGACCTGTTTAAACCATTTCGGGAATACTACCAAGATTTTCCGAAAGTCATTTCCTATCTTGAAGCACTATTTCATGATGTGGTTGTCCATTTTTCGTTATTTTTGGCTGAAAATGAGGGACAAAGTAATAATATCATCAGCGCCCTTGCTGGTTCGAAAGAGCAGCAGCTTTATCGCTATACAGTCAATTTGTTCGTAAATCATAAAAACCTTCGTGGTGCACCGGTTATTTATGAAACGAATCCCACTTACCATAATCTCTTCGGAAAGGTGGAATACCGCGGCTCGCTTGGCAGTTGGGTTACTGATTTTACTCATATCAAGCCCGGAGTTTTGCATTTGGCAAATGGTGGATATCTTATTTTGCAGGCCACTGAATTATTGCAGGAGCCTTACGTCTGGACTCAGCTGAAAAGGTCGTTGCAAACACGAAAAATACAGATTGAGAATTTATCTGAAGAAAGAGGAGTCTTCCCGACAAGCGGAATAAAACCCGAACCAATTCCGTTAAATATTAAAGTTATTATTATCGGTTCCTACTACTTATATGACCTGCTGGCAAACTTCGATGAAGATTTTCATAAATTATTTAAAGTAAAAGTTGAATATGACACCGTCATGGAAAAGAATATCGAAAACAGTCTCAAAATGGCCCGTTATATTAAGAAATACGCTGAAATGGAAGGACTTTTACCGTTTCATCGCCGGGCAGTTGCTAAGGTAATTGATTATAGTTCCCGTCTGGTTGAAGATCAATCCAAGCTGTCTACCCGCTTTCAGGAAATTACCAAAGTGTTGGTTGAATCGAGTTATTGGGCCCAAAAAGACGAGGCTTTGATTGTTGATGACGATCATATAGACAAGGCCATTTCCGAAAAAGTGCAACGGTCGAACCTGATCCCGGAAAGATATCGGGAAATGATTGCAAAAGGGGTCATCATGGTCGATACAGACGGCTATCGCATTGGCCAAATCAATGGCCTTGCGGTGATGGGGACTCGCGATTCCAGCTTTGGAATTCCAACCAAAATAACCGCTCAAACTTTCGTTGGCAAAAGCGGAATCATGAATATCGAGAGGGAAAGTTCGTTAAGCGGCCAGATTCATAATAAAGGAATGATGATTTTAACTGGTTTTCTTTCCGGACAATTTGCGAAAAACCGCCCGATCCCGTTGTCAGCTAGTATTACCTTTGAACAAACGTACTCACCGATCGATGGTGACAGTGCCTCGAGCACCGAGTTGTATGTTCTTTTGTCATCCTTGGCTGAAGTCCCCATTTATCAAGGGATAGCGGTTACAGGCTCGGTCAATCAATGGGGCGAGATTCAGCCGATAGGCGGGGTGAATGATAAGATTGAAGGGTTTTATCATGTGTGCAAAACGCAAGAATTGACTGGAAAACAAGGAGTGATCATACCGAAGCAGAATGTCGACAATTTAATGCTTGCTGACGAAGTCGTTGAGGCCGTGAACAATGGCCAGTTTCATATTTGGGAAATCAGTCATATTGCCGAAGGGATTGAAATCTTAACAGGGGTGCCGGCCGGGTATATTCGCGATGAAAATGGCCAATATCCTAAAGAGACGATCTTTGCAAAAGTAGAAGAGCGCTTTACCAAAATGTTTGAGATGATGAAAGAGACAAACAGGAAATGATTGAGGTTTCCTATCCAGCTTTCAGATCACACTCCTTGAGTACCTTCGCAAAATACCAATAAAGACTTAAAGACCTTCAATATCTAGAGGGTCTTTATTTTTTTCAGAAAATCATGAGGTTCACTATATGAAAAATGAATGTTATGGTGATTGACACTAGTGTTATATCTGTATATACTGAACATATACAGATATAACAAGAATAGAGGGATGTCATGCTGTGAATATTATGATCTCAAACACCTCAGATGAACCAATTTATTTACAAATTGTAAATCAAATAAAGGAACAGATCGTACAGGGAGAACTTGAAGAATCACAATTACTCCCGTCGATCAGGAATCTGGCTAAGGAATTAAAAATTAGTGTGATCACAACCAAAAGAGCCTACGATGAACTAGAAAATGAAGGCTTTATTGTGACTGTAGCCGGAAAGGGTTCATATGTGGCCGCTATGAACAAAGAAATGTTCCGCGAAACGAAAGTGAAAATGATCGAAGAAAAAATGACAGAAGCGATCGCTACGGCAAAACTTGTGGGCGTAACGTTAGAAGAACTGCAGGATATGCTCAAAATTATATATGAGGGGTGAAAAAGGGTGGAGAACATTTTAGAAATTAGCAATTTATCAAAAAACTATAAAGATTTTTCTTTAAAAGGGATTGATATCGCCCTTGAAAAAGGCTACATCATGGGCTTTATTGGTCCGAACGGCTCCGGAAAAAGTACGACCATCAAGCTTATGATGAATTTGATCAAAAAGGACAGTGGGACCATCAAAATTTTCGGACTGGATAACGACCAAAATAATCTTGCCATTAAAGAGAGAATTGGCTTTGTTTACGATGAAAATCACTTTTATGAGGAATTAACGGTGAAAGAAATGAAGGATGTCATCAGCCCGTTTTACCGCAGATGGGATGAAAGTGTGTTTAAACAGTACGCCAAAGACTTTGAACTTCCTTTAAATAAAGAGATAAAAAATTTGTCAAAAGGGATGAAGATGAAGTTTTCTCTGGCTATTGCACTTTCACATCATGCCGAGCTGTTCATTATGGATGAACCAACTTCCGGGCTCGATCCACTTGTCAGATCAGAGTTATTAGAAGTTTTACAATCATTGCTACAAGACGAAAACAAATCGATTTTCTTTTCAACCCATATTACTTCTGATTTGGACAAAATTGCCGATTTTATCACACTCATTCATAACGGGGAAATCATCTTGAGCAAAACAAAGGATGAACTTTTAGAGGAATATTGCCTTGTAAAAGGCAGCAAAAAGCTATTAAGCGGCCATAGACCGGAAAACTTAATTGGTCTAAAACAAAATGATTATGGATTTGAAGCGTTGTCCAGCAGCAAAAAAGAGATCATAAAGCAATTTGGCGATTCCGTCATGATTGAAAAACCGACATTGGAAGATATTATGGTGTTTTACACAAGAAGGGGAGAACGTCGTGTTTCATCTTATTAAAAAGGATATATTGATGCAAAAAAGAGCGTTAAAATTATCTGTTCTTTTAATCATCTTTTTTACGATTACACTTTCAAATATTGGGCCAGCCGGACTGACAGTTGGTATCCTGGCAATAACCTATCAATTAATTTTAGGAGCAAGTGCATTAGAGGATAAGAATAATAGTGATATCATTCTAATTAGCCTGCCGATTAAGAGGACGACGATTGTATTAGCTAAATATGTGTCGATCTATATTTATGCGGCGTATGCAGCCCTTGGATTTTATCTAATCTACTTGATTAGTAACTTAGTAAACCTTCCAATTGATGTCCCATTTCATTCTACAGTGCTAATCGGTGCCTTTTTCGCTGTCACTATGTTTTGTTCGCTCTCTTTACCGCTAATTTTTAAGTACGGCTATTTAAAATCGAAAATGGCCAACTTAGTCATTTTTTTCGTTTTTGTATTCGGTGGAACTGCTGTGGTAGGTTATTTAAATGAACATGATAAAATGAAGCTAAGTCAGAATATCATTGGATTCTTCAACAATACATCAGATATTGCAGCATTATTGATACTCTTCGTTTTACTGGGAGTAATTCTTGTCTTATCATTTTTTATTTCTTTAACCTTTTATCGCGGGAGAGAATTCTAATGCCATCCATGAAAATTTAACGATTATATAAATGAAGACCCTCATATAATTTTGAAGGTCTTCGTTTCATTGTCACAATTATTTTTTAGCTGTCCTTTGAGTAAACTTAGATTCGTAACTCGATTAACGGGCGGGTATATTTTTGGATGACATAATTACCCAATAATAAACATAACCCAAAAGAAAAGGCCATAAGCATGAAATAGTGATCAGATAAGTCCTTTAATACATCGTCAGAGAAGAATACCTGGATCGTTTTAATAATAAATCCGTGCAAAAGATAAATATATAACGTCCTTTGACCAATGGTTGTCATTTTAAAACGGGTTTTCGGAACGATTGCCAAAAATCCTGCAATCACAATTAATGTTATCACGTATTGGAAAGCACGGATTAATCCATCACTAAGTTCTTCAACCCCCATACCAGCATAGGAAGTATCTCCAAGTAACCAGGGGATTGCATCCTCAGGAAAGTTAGTGCTTATGAAAAGCATTGTCCCCAAAAGAATCACAAAACCAAAAGCAGGAGAGTATTTAATTTGCTTTATTCGCTTTAGATGTCTTGGTTCCAATAAAAACCCTAAAAGAAAATAAGGGAAAAAGACGAAGGTTCTGGATAGCGACAGATAACTGCCAACATCATCCAAATACCCGATTCCTATCCCAATTACGACTGCTATAACAAATCCGGCCCATCTTAGTCTTGCAAAAACATAAAGGAGCAAATTCCAACAAAACAGGCTTAATAAGAACCATAACGTCCAATGAGGCTGCAAGAGGTCAAATTTAAGAGTAGGCTCATCGCCATTCCAATAATAATAAACGGAATAAAGCATTTGGAAAATAAAATAGGGTAATAACATCTTCTTAACTGTTTTTAGTAAATAGCCTATTTTCTTAAAACCTTTAGAAAAATATCCCGAAATAAGGATGAAGGCAGGCATATGAAAGAGAAATATTGCAGAGTAAAAAGCGAATAAAACATTATCGTTATCTTTAATAGGGCTAATCACATGCCCGAAAACCACTAAAAAAATCAAAATAAATTTCGCGTTGTCGAAGTAAAAGACCCTTCTTGAGGAAGCCAAGGTAACACCTCCAAATCTAAGAAAAAAACAATATTATTATATTATTTTTGACTTCAAAATCAAGGCAATAGTAAGATTGGTTTTTGGAATTTAAAGTAATTCAAACTATCATTACTATACTAAAAAGATGTTACAAAACGATGAAAATAAATTAAAAGGATTTTTACTATTTGGATACAGAGCAACATGGAGATTAGGGGAGTTTTTAAGCAGCTTTTATATTATTACGTAAAATATAAATTTGACGAAGTAATGTGGTTGAGGTAAAATATAGCAGTGAGGTGTTAGTGCCGCCAGCGTTAGCGGCGGAATGGAGGTTATTATGGTAAATCCAGCAAAGCAGCAAAATTTTAAAAAACTGCAAGCATTATTAAATGAGCTTCCTTGGTATGTTGAAGAATACATCAATCACAAATTAAGAAAATTATCGACTGCGTCATTGTTCAATTACTGTCATGATTACAAAATCTTCTTCAATTGGATGATTACCGAACAGCTTTGGATTGGTAGCATTAAGGATATTCCATTAGAACGCTTGGAGCAATTGACGGTGCTGGAAGTTGAAGGCTTCTTAAATTTTCTTCATTATGAGCTGAATAATAAAGAATTAACGGTTAACCGCAAACTCTCGGCGTTAAAATCACTATTTAATTATCTGCAGAATATTGCGGAAACACCTGATCTTAAGCCCTATATCAACCGTAATGTCATGGCCAAGATTGAATTTAATGAAATCAAGGAAACAATCGAAACGCGGGCGAATAAAATGGAAGGAAAAATCCTGCTTGGCGATGAATATGAGCAGTTCCGCCAATTTGTCGCCCGTGATTACGGTGAATTAAACAAAGATAATAAGAAAATTGCCAACTTCTATCAATTGAATAAGGAACGTGATACAGCAATTATTTCGCTGATTTTGGGCTCGGGGCTGCGGTTATCTGAGTTGGTTGGCCTCGATCTCGATGATATTGATTTCAGTAAGTATTGCGCCAGAGTGATCCGGAAAGGCAATAAAGAACAGTTCGTTTTTTTTAGTCAGATTGCGATGGATGATTTACAGGAATATCTTGCGGTTAGGACAATTAAATACCAGGTTGATAAAAATAATAAAGCCTTGTTTGTAGCGGCACCAATGGGTCCAAAAGGAAAATCTAGACGGTTAACGGCAAGATCCGTTGAAAAATTGGTTGAAAAATATGCGGTGGCATTTGGTAAACCGGCATTATCTGTACATAAATTACGACATTCATTTGCTACCAGATATCATGCGGAAATCAATGATGTCCCAAAATTACGCCGGCAATTAGGTCATTCATCAATTCAAACAACGATGATTTACACACATATTCGAAATGATGATTTGAAGGTTGCTGTTGATAAGATGGATATGCCAAAGGAACAATAGAGAAGCTGCTGGTTAAGAATGGCAGCTTATCCCCTTCTATTTCTTCATTTTAATAGTTTACATAATATTATTATATTAAATATTTTTATTTTGTCTCAATTGTTAAGTATACTTAAGATAGTGAGACGGAAAACAAAATTGCACAATTTTAACAGCCGTGACGGTCTCCCCCTTCCCTTCTGGTCCGCCCGGTAAAACAAAAAAGGCTCCTATCAAAAAAGCGATCGTTCCCCATAATATTGCGCCAATGAAAAGTCCCTTTTTGGAGTAAAAGCGCATGCTCCTCCCCTCCCCTGTTTCATTTCTTAGTTTCTTTACGAAACATTTTATAAAAAGTTTCAAAAAAGCGTTTAGAGGATCTAACGACCAGCTAAACGCTCATTTTCGGAATATTACATTATATTATATTTGTGCACATCTTCCTCCTTGCATAAAAGAAATATCCCGCTTGAATGCATAGATAACCGCTGGCAATGATAACGAAATGCAACAAAATTTCCGGATTTTTCATAATCCCGCCAACATCCGTAGCCAAAATAGCAACATATAGATAGGCTAACGTCGTTCCGAGAACCAAGGGGATGAAGAACAGAGTTGCCAACTCATTGGAAATGAATCTTTTTACTTCCCTGGCGGTGATGCCAATTTTATAAAGTTTTTGATATTTGGCTTGTTCCAAATCCAGTTCAGAAAAAAGATTTAAGTAAAGCAGAATGAACGTCCCAAAGAAAAAAATGACACTTAAAAAAGAGATTACGCAGAACAATATGCCACTGGAATTTTTATGATATTGATATGAATCGATTTTAGAAGCCATCTGAAAAAATTCCTGTTGAGAAGGGATACCAGCCCGATCAGCAATTTGCGGGGCTGTTTTGCTGTAGTGTTTAACCTTTTTATCCAATATCTCCACAACGTCTGCTGTGTTTTTCCAGTTGGCCACATTAAATAATTGAATTTCAGCCGCAAATCCATCCGCATTCTTTTTCAGCAGCTCAAATTCAGCTTGATTTACGATGATGAATTCATGTAGATAACTTAAATTGTTGATGCTTTTTACAGCAATCATGCCCTTTTGTTGATAGGTGCGTTCCTTACTTCCAATGTTAAAAGCCAGTTCCTGATGATCATCATTACTGTTGCCAACATATTCGGGAGCTTCATTTATATAATTGATATACTCCCTCTCTTGCAGCTGCTTCTGTTGAGACGTTAACTTATTAAAATCATCCACCGATATGACGACATTCGTGAAATACCCTTCTACCCCAGGAAGTGTTTGAATGGAATAAAAGATTGGCATCTTAAGATGTTGTTTGATGGGGTTGTCTTGTTTATTGATGATCGAAGAAATCTCTTCGGACGACAAATTGTTTTTCGTTTTTGCCTGAACAATAGCAATATCATAAGGATTCCCTTCGATTGCGTCTTTTTCCGATGATTGATAGATTGTCAGTAACAAGGTAGTATAAATAATCGTAACCATAATCATCACAGTCACGAGCATCAGGATGGAGGTCAGTTGTTTAAATTTATAATCTAGACTCGTTAGTAATAAGAGCCTGCGATAATAAAAGGGTTTATTTTTTTTCGCCAGTTCGATTAAGAAACTTACGGACTGATTAAGGCTGATATACAAGCCTATTAACACTCCGATCGTCCAAAGCAGCAGTTCTCCTCCATTTGATTTAGAAAAGGAAAAATACAGCATCAGGATTGACCCAAACATCATTACCAGTCCAAAGCCTCCAAATAAGGGACTTTTCAGCTTTATCGTTTCGGCAGTCCTGTTGCTCCTTAAACTTTGAATGACATCCTTTTTCAGTGTAAAAAAGAGAGATTTCCCTACCGCTGCTAAGAATACAAGGGCAAAGGTAGCAATAGAGTATAAAAACATGCTGCCATTAAAATGGAAAGGAATTTCTTCTAAACCGACACTCTTCATTAACAGCAAAAAGAATAATCTCGAAAAAATGGCACCCCCGATAATACCAGTAACAATCGAACATAGGCCGATGACTCCATTTTCCAGCAATAACAATTTGCTTATGTCACGATGCGACATTCCTAGTGTCATGAACAGTCCAAACTCACTTTTCCTTCTTTTCATAAAAACATTATGAGCATAACTGATAAAAAATACAGTAAAGACAACAAGGGCAACCGCCGGCACAGCTAATGCATCCTGAATCCCGTCTAATTTCTTCGCTTCGATTATTCGTTCATTAAAATAAACGGTTGAAAACATAAAGAAAAACATGACGGCAAAACTGTTGCATAGAAAGTAAATTAGATATTTTTTATATTGAACCTTTGCCATTTTCCAGACGATTTGCTTAAATGTCATAGGTTCTTCCCCCCAGGACAGCAAGATTATCTATAATTTGATTTAAAAATTCCTTCCTGCTTCCTTTTTTAACAATGTAGGAATGGATGTGACCATCTTTAATAAAGATCACCTTTTGACAATAGCTGGCAGCAAATACATCATGAGTGACGAGGAGAACGGTAGTTTTTAGTTCCTGAACAATTTTTTCAAAACATTCCATAATCGCGGTCGACGATTTAGAGTCTAAGTTTCCTGTCGGTTCATCAGCAAAAATAATGCCTGGATTGTTTACCAGGGCACGGCTGACGGCAGTTCGCTGCTGCTGGCCCCCGGAAATATTGTAGGGATATTTTTGTAAGATCGGTTCGATCTCAAACAGGCCGGCAAGGGTTTGCACCTTTTCTTCCATTTCAGCTGCACTTTTCTTTTCGAGAACCATTGGCAAAATAATATTTTCTTTTACGGTTAAGCTATCAAGAAGATTAAATTCCTGAAACACGAAGCCTATTTGTTTGCGCCGAAACAGCGCCAATTCATCCCTTTTCATTTTATTTATTGCATGACCAGCGATTGTCATCACACCGGATGTAGGTTTGTCAATTCCGCTTAATATGTTAAGCAGGGTTGTTTTTCCGCTCCCAGACGGACCCATAATCGCAACAAACTCTCCTTGTTTCACGGATAGACTAATTCCAGAAAGGGCTTTCGTGACACTCTCGCCGCTTGTTTCCCCATAAATTTTTACGATTTTATCAGCTTCTAATATGACCATCGTTTTTCCTCCATTTCATTAAACCGTCGTGGTTGGCCTTTACTCACATTCTAAAGTACACGTGTAGGCACAGCCATCGTGTAAGCTAAAGAAACCTTACATTTTTGTAAGGCAATGGACCGTTAGCCCGGTACTACGGTTTTCTATTAAATGACAGATGGTCCTTTTCCCGTTACATAGTGAATGATGACGGTTGTCCCTGCAGAAACATTCGATTCAATGGAAATAGTTTGACCAAGTTTATCGGCAATTTTTTTGCAAAGATAGAGTCCGATGCCGCTGGAATTGGCAAATTTCCGGCCGTTTTCTCCTGTAAAAAATGGCTGAAATACTCGTTCAAGATCATACGGTGGGATACCCGCACCTTCATCTGTAATCGATAACGTCGTATACTTTGCATTTTCCTCAATACGGCAAATAATTTTTTTGTTTCCGTTTTTTAAACTGGAGTATTTAATGGCGTTGGAGAGAATTTGATCTAATAAAATCTCGTTCCATTTTGAATCGGTGACAACATAGGCGGCTGTTCCTTCACATTCAAGGGATGGAAAGATAGATTGATAGATACATTCCCTTTTCCGTCCGTTAATAATTTTTCTTAATGAAGCGAGTAAATCAACAGACTTTACTTCCAAGTCAGTTTCAAAGCTTTCCATTCGAATCATCGTCAGTCCTTGTTCGATCGACGTCAGCAGCCGTTTGTTTTCCTGCTGCAGTTTTTCTAAAAATACACCTGTTTCCTTTGTTTCCTCCTCCTTACTAATTATCAGTTCGATAACGGAAACCGGTGTTTTTAAATAATGCATCCAATGCGATAAAAAATAGAATCTTTCTTTATTCTGTTCTTTCATTTCATTGTATTTACTAGTGTGTTCAGTGATGATTTTATGTAATAATTGCTGAAACGCTTTTTCCTCCTCAGTATGCGGCTGTAATTCGGCATATTGATCCCGCAACAAAAACTGAATAGCTCGGTTTGTTTGATAGTAGCGGACCCCATCAATTACCAGGTAGACGATTAATAAAAAGATCCCAATCGACAGCGGATAAAAAAACTCCGTGTTAGCCGGTTCACTCAGGTGAAAAAACGTAATGATGCATGTCATGCTGATTAAATAAAATAGAATGAGAAGGGCTCGGTCTTTTAAAAATTGGATTAAAATAGCTTTTAGCATGGTTCCTCTCCGTTAGCTCCCGGAATGTGAAGTAGATATCCCGCTCCTCTTCGGCTTTTTATAGCATCTTTTATCCCTAGTTCAGCAAGCTTTGATTTCATTCTCGTGATATTAACCGTTAACGTATTATCATCGACGAATGTAACCGCATCCCACACCTCTTCAATCAGCTCTTCCCGTGAGACAAAGGCATCGTGATGATCGATTAATTTTTTCATCAATTTATATTCGTTTTTGCTGAGTTCAACTTTTTTCTCAAGGTACATTAACGTAAGGGTATTCGCATCAAGGCAAAGTGCCCCAACACAGGTGTTGTTGGAATCCTTTGCGGCATATTCTCCGTACACCCTCCGGACTGCTGCTTTGACCTTGGATTGCAGCATTTCAAACGTGAACGGCTTTGTTATGTAGTCATCCGCTCCCAGCTCGATTGCCATTATTTGATCCAGCTCCTGGCTGCGTGCAGAAATAATCAGAATGGGGACAGTGGATTGGCTGCGAATACTTCGGCATAGATAATAGCCGTCATAATATGGCAGATTAATATCGAGTAAAACGAGATCCGGTTGTAATCTGGTAAACTCCTCAACTATATTCGTAAAATTCACAGGTTGGTACACCAAATAACCGTAGCGCTTTAAATGATCCTGAATCAGATTGCTTAGCTGTACATCGTCTTCAATCAACAAAATTTTGTACATCGTTGATACTCCTATAAAAATTAGTTCTATTGGTCTGTATATCCGGCGTAGAAATACAAGGTCTGGTTTCCTTTCCTTATAGTAACATTTTGGGGAGAACAATGGGTGTAAAAAAAAGCTTAGAAAGCAAAATGCCTCCTAAGCTATATGTGCAGTTAACTATCCAGCATTTTTCATCCTGCCGGAAAATTGGCTATTATATAAATCTGCATAGAAACCGCCTTGAGCCAGCAGTTCTTCGTGATTTCCTTTCTCAATGACCTTTCCATGGTTCATCACTAAAATGAGATCGGCATCGCGGATGGTCGATAGACGATGGGCAATGATAAAGCTTGTACGGCCTTGCATCAAACGGTCCATCGCCTTTTGAATTTGTACCTCCGTCCGGGTGTCAACGCTACTTGTTGCCTCATCCAAGATTAACATCGGTGGATTGGCCAATATCGCCCTGGCAATCGTTAACAGCTGCTTTTGCCCCTGTGAAATATTAGACGCTTCCTCGTTTAGAATGGTGTCATAACCATCCGGAAGTGTCCGAATAAAGTGATCAGCATTCGCCGCCCGCGCTGCAGCAACGATTTCCTCCTCCGTCGCCCCTTCACGGCCATAGGCGATGTTATCACGAATTGTACTGTTAAATAACCATGTATCCTGCAGCACCATTCCAAACAAACCGCGCAAATCTGCTCTCTTCATATCCCTTGTATCAATGCCGTCAATCAATATTTTACCTGAGTTTACTTCATAGAAACGCATTAATAGATTGATAAGCGTCGTTTTTCCAGCGCCAGTCGGTCCAACAATGGCAATCTTTTGACCGGGTTTCACGGAAATATTCATGTCTTCGATTAACAATTCATCCGCTTTATAGCCGAAGGACACGTGCGCAAATTCAACTTTACCTTTTGGTTCAGCAATGACCTTAGGTGAAGCCGCTTCCGACACCTCTTCCGTCTCATCAAGGATTTCAAACACCCGCTCCGCACTGGCAATGGTGGATTGGATGATGTTTGTGATTTGCGCTGTTTGCGTGATCGGCTGTGAAAATTGTCGCGCATATTGGATAAATGCTTGAATATCGCCGATTTCTATCGCCTTTTTCGTCACCAAAATACCGCCGGCCACCGATACGAGCACATACCCAATATTGTTGATGAATGACATGATGGGCATGATCATCCCAGAAACAAACTGTGCCTTCCAACCGGCATTGTACAATTGATCATTGATTGCTTCAAATTTTTCGATTGATCTCTTCTCATGACCAAACACTTTGATAATTTTATGACCAGTATACATTTCCTCCACATGACCGTTGAGCTGGCCAAGGGAAACCTGCTGCCCCTTAAAATAACGCTGCGACTTTTTCGCAATGCTGGCCGTGGCCACAAAGCTGAGCGGTAAGGTCACGACAACAATCAGTGTCATCAGCGGGCTGATGGAAAGCATCATTACTATTACCCCAATTAATGTAACAACGGATGTAATCAGCTGGGTTAAGCTTTGCTGCAGGGTTGTACTGATATTATCGACATCGTTAACCGCACGGCTTAAGATTTCCCCGTGTGTTCGAGCATCAAAATACTTTAATGGCAACTTGTTTAGCTTATCTTCTACTTCTTTACGCAGATTGTACACCGTCTTTTGCGCCACACCTGCCATGATGTATTGCTGGACATAGGCAAAGGCAGCACTTAGAAGATAGAGACCAATCAGTAAGAGGATGATATTGCCGATATAGTCAAAATCAATTTTCGCACCGGGTACCCCTTTAAATTTCATCATCAAGCCTTCAAAAAGTTTGGTCGTAGCTTTCCCCATAATTTTTGGGCTGACGATGGAAAAAATGGTACTGATAATCGCTGTGATAAAAACGGCTAACAGCTGTCCTTTATATGGGTTTAAATAGGTGATTAATCGCTTCAGCGTTCCTTTGAAATCCTTGGCTTTTTGGACAGGCATTCCCATGCCGTGCGGCCCAAAGCCGCCGCCTCTTCCCTGCGGGCCCCCGCGATGCTCAGCTTGTTGTTCTTTTCCATTCTTACTCATGCAATCTCCTCCTCTGACAGCTGTGACATCACAATTTCCCGGTAAACCTCGCTTGTTTCCATCAACTGTTTATGCGTTCCGATCCCTGCAATTTGGCCATTATCCAGGACAATAATTTGGTTTGCATCCATAATCGTGCTGACGCGCTGAGCAACGATTAACACGGCGGCATTCCCGGTTTCCTCTTTTAAGGCAGCACGCAGCTTGGCATCGGTTTTAAAGTCAAGGGCGGAAAAGCTATCGTCAAAAACATAGATTTCCGGTTTTCTTACAAGGGCACGAGCAATTGCAAGCCGCTGTTTTTGTCCGCCGGAAACATTTGTTCCGCCCTGGGCAATCATCGTACTGTAGCCCTCCGGCATTTTGGCAATAAAGTCTGCTGCTTGCGCAATTTCAGCCGCATGCCGGATTTCTTCATCGGTCGCCTCCTCTTTGCCGTAACGAATGTTCTCTGCAATGGTCCCGGAAAACAGCACGGCCTGCTGCGGGACAAAGCCTATCTTTTGCCGCAGGCTTTCCTGGGTCATTTCGCGGACATCGGTGCCATCAATAAGAACCTTGCCGGAATCGACATCATAAAAGCGGGGGATCAAATTAATCAGCGTCGATTTGCCTGATCCGGTTCCGCCAATAATCGCGGTCACCTCGCCTGGATTCATTTTAAAAGAAATATTAGAAATGGCCGGCATTTCCGCGCCTGGATAGCTGAAGCTGACATTTTGAAATTCTACTACACCTCGCTCTTGCTTTGGTGCAATTGGATTGACCGGGTCTTTGATATCAGCCGCAGTATCAAGCACCTCGACTATCCTCCCGGCGGATACGGATGCCCGTGGAATCATCACAAACATCATCGCCAGCATTAAGAAAGAAAACATGATTTGCATCGCATATTGGATAAAAGCCATCATATCGCCAACTTCCATATGCCCGTGGTCGATGCGGATGCCGCCGAACCAAATGATAGCGACGGTGGTGAGGTTCAATATAATCATCATCGTCGGCATCATCGCCGCCATGATTTTATTTACCTTGATGGCCGTTGCCGTTAAATCCCAGTTCGCCTGATCAAACCGCTTTTTCTCATGGTCAATTCGGTTGAAAGAACGAATGACCCGGATTCCCGTTAAATTTTCCCTAAGGACGCGGTTCAGTTTATCGAGTTTCACCTGCATCGCTTTAAACAGCGGAATCGCTTTTTTCTGGACGATTAAAATAATCAACAACAGGATCGGAATCGCCACGGCAAGGACTAGCGTTAATTTTGTATCTTTGGACAAAGCCATGATAATACCGCCAATACACATCATTGGGGCCATTGCCATCATCCGCAACATCATGATTAGCACCTGCTGGATTTGGGTGATATCATTCGTTGTTCTGGTAATGAGCGAAGCCGTACCGAATTGATCAAACTCTTGTAACGAAAAATCACCAACGTGGGAAAAAAGCTTGCTTCGCAATGATTTTCCGAATCCCGAGGCGGCTTTTGCCGAAAAAAAGCTGGCCATGACAGAGCAAATCATCCCGCCGGCAGCTACAATCAGCATCAAGCCGCCTATTTTCCAAATGTATTGGGTATCGCCGGTAACGACTCCCTTATCCACAATATCAGACATTAACGTCGGTAAATATAATTCGGCTAAAGACTGCAGAAGAACCAGGCCGAGGCCCAAGTAAATCGGCAGTTGAAAGGGTTTCAAATATTTAATCAATTTATTCATTGATCATACCACTCCATTAACGGTTTAATTCTTGAAAATAATGATGTACTTTGGAAAGTAATTCGGCTAATTGTTCACTTTCTTCCTCACCAAGATAATCGATTAGGTTGAGGAGAATTTCCGTGAATGCCTCCCTTATTCTTTTGGTTGTTTCTACTCCAGCAGAGGTTAATTTGATTTTTACCGCCCGCCGATCTTCCGGGTCTACCGTTCGCTCAACTAATCCGGCTTTTTCCAGCGAATTAATGATTTGAGTAACGGTCGGCGGAGTGACCTGTAATTGCTGGCTAATCTCTGATACTTTCATTTCTGTCTGTTGGTTGTTAGCGCCACGTTCAATCGTTGCCAAAACCTTAAATTCACTGGGCTTATAGCCGGCTATATGACTCATATAACGAGCGGTTTTCCGAAATTGCATAAACGACTGCAGTAATTTCTGGGCGGTTTGACTCTCCATCGTTGCCATGATTGTCACCTCACTGTAAATAGTTAAGTTTACTAATAGTTAAGTTACTTATTAATTAGCATGCTTAATTATATGGCGAAAAAAACGGGCTGTCAATTTTATAGAAAAAAACAACACAGGATCTCCCTGTGTTGTTCACCTACTGGTCTTTTTCCAATACCTTAACGTTATCCAATTTCCACTTCCCATTCAGATAGGCCCAGGTTGACTCGACATAAGCAATCGTATCAGCATTGGCGATTCCTGCTACTCTCTGCACCCCTTTAAGTCCCAGTTTGCCATCTTTCAAGGTAATAGGTTTGAGGCTGTGATAGGAATTTACCATCAACTCGGTTGGTTCGTTTAATTTCCCTTTATAATATAGTCCCAGCTTTTTATAGTATGATTTCCGATCCTTTAAAAGGAAGCGGTAGGTTTTTCCCGTCTGTTTGATTTTAATTTCAGCCTGATAACCATTCAAAAAGTGACTATCGATCTCAACTGGATCAGGCACAGGTAAATCGACAAGAACGTTATCCTTTAAGGAATGTAAATAGCTTAAGACTATTCCGCCGCTTCCGCCTGTTTGTACACTTGAAAACAGATCTTTTACACCATCATCGTTCATATCAACCAATTGGAATGACGCTTTTGCGCCGCTTTCCAAAGGAATGGTGTACGCTGTTCCATTAGACGCTGAAACTTCAAGAAAAATTTGCTTTAAATAATCAGTTTCATCCTGGTATGGAACACCCTTTAACAGAATCGTATCCAATTCCCGATCCCCTGTTATATCTGCTTTCTGCTCCGCAATGGTTACCGTTTTTGTCGTTTCTTCCAAGGCATAGACAACACTGGTCAGTGTCAGTAGAAAAAGCGCGACAAAAGCTAAAAATGTTTCTTTTTTCATCTTTTTGCCTCCCGTTCCATCGATACATGCTATTATGCCCAACTTTGGGAAAAAGATGAAAAAAAGACTCTCTAATTTCTAGAGAATCTTTTTTAAGCTGTTGCTAACAGCAAAAATATCAATCTGTGCGATCTGCTTCACTTGGAGTCAGCGCCGCTTCCACCTTCCAAAGGTCGACCACCTTGCCGTTTTCGGTCTCATCCAGGATAAACGAACCATTGGAATAGCGGTCACTAAAACGAATTTCTCCGGTTTTTAACATTTCGATATACCCTTTTTCTGTTTGGATGAAGATCTCATCCTGTTCACGGGCGACCGTAAAGCCGGTAATCCGATGCGGGTGCGCTTTTAATTCTCGGAGGATGACAAGGCCGCGCTTAGCCCGGGTAGCTTTTTCAAACTCGGATAATTTCATCCGTTTTACCGCACCGCGCTGTGTTACAACGACAATCGATTCAGCATCACTGCTGTCAGGAGAAATGAGCTGGCCATCGACGATATAGTCGCCGTCCTTTAAGTTCATTCCCTTTACCCCGGCTGCCCGGACACCGATATTACTAACTTCTTCCTCGTCGAACCACAAGGCATAGCCGAGATGAGAGATCAAGAACAGCTGTTTCGCTCCATCGGTTTGATGGACATTGATCACCTGGTCATCCTCCTTGAGATGAATGGCAACAAGCGGCTTGGAGTAACGCTGTGCTTTATACTGCTTTAATTCCGTTTTCTTGACCATGCCATTTTTCGTGACAAACAGCAGGAAGTCCTCCGTGTCAAAATCCTTAACCGGAATCGCTTTGATAATTACCTCATCACGGTCAATCGGAATGATATTGGCAATGTGCTGTCCAAGGTCTTTCCAACGAATATCCGGAAGTTCATGAACCGGACAGTGTAAATAATTGCCCTTATTAGTGAATAGCAGCAAGACGTCCTGTGTATTCATATCAAGCTGAGCTAACAGTCTGTCCGTTTCCTTCATGGCGAAATCCTGGCCGTTCGAAGCAGCAAAAGAACGCTGGCTTGTTCGTTTTACATAGCCTTCTTTTGTGACCGTCACGATAACGTCCTCACTAGGAACCAAGACTTTCAGGTTAATTTTAATCTCTTCAATTTCCGCCTCGATTTTCGAACGGCGTGGATCAGCAAAGCGTTTTTTGACATCCTTTAATTCCTTTTTGATGACGGATAGAAGCTTTTTCTCACTTTCTAAAATGCTTGTCAATTCGGCAATTTTCTTCTCCAGTTCGGTCGCTTCGTTTCTAAGTGCGGTGATGTCTGTATTGGTCAAACGATACAATTGTAAGGAAACGATAGCTTCGACCTGGGCTTCGGAAAAAGCAAATTTGGCGATTAAATGATCCTTGGCATCGCGCTTATCCTTTGATGCCCGAATCGTCGCAATCACTTCATCAAGAATTGATAAAGCCTTCATCAAGCCTTCAACAATATGCTGTCGTTCCTGTGCTTTTTGCAGATCAAATTTCGTTCTTCTGGTGACGACATCCTTTTGATGTTCAATATATGCTTGAAGCAGCTCGCGCAAGCCCATTAGCTTCGGACGTTTGTTGTAAATTGCCACCATATTAAAGTTATAGGTAACCTGAAGATCGCTGTTTTTATATAAATAATTCAAAACCCCGGCGGCATCGGCATCTTTTTTCAACTCAACGACGATACGGAGGCCGGTACGGTCTGTTTCATCGCGAACCTCGGAAATCCCCTCGACTTTACGATCAAGGCGAAATTCATCCATTTTTTTGACGAGATTTGCTTTATTCACTTCGTATGGGATTTCACTGATCACAATCTGCTGCTTACCGCCGCGCATATCTTCAATCTCTGCCTTGCTACGGACAATGATTTTTCCTTTACCAGTTTCATAGGCCTTTTTAATCCCTTCGATTCCTTGAATGATGCCAGCTGTCGGAAAATCTGGACCTTTAATAACCGTCATTAGTTCATCAACGGATACATCCGGCTTTTCCATTTTCATAATCACACCGTCAATAATCTCACCAAGGTTATGCGGCGGGATATCGGTTGCATAGCCAGCTGAAATACCAGTCGAACCATTTACCAGCAAGTTCGGAAACAAGGCCGGCATTACCGTCGGTTCCTTTGCCGTATCGTCAAAGTTTGGAATAAAGTCGACGGTTTGTTTTTCAATGTCACGCATTAATTCAGCTGCAATCGCTGACAATCTGGCCTCGGTATAACGCATCGCTGCTGGCGGGTCGCCATCGACGCTGCCGTTATTACCATGCATTTCAATTAATACATTTCGAACCTTCCAGTCCTGGCTCATCCGCACCATCGCTTCATACACAGATGTATCGCCATGAGGATGATAGTTACCAATCACGTTACCAACCGTTTTGGCTGCTTTTCGGAACCCTTTTTCATGGGTGTTTCCTTCCACATGCATCGCATACAAAATTCTGCGCTGCACCGGTTTCAACCCGTCACGGACATCCGGCAGGGCCCGTTCTTGAATAATATATTTACTGTACCGTCCGAAGCGGTCGCCGAGAACCTCTTCTAAAGGGAGGACACGGAATTTTTCTGGCGTGCTCATCCTTCGTAGCCCCCTTCGGAAACCATAATATTTTCATTTTCTAAAATTGTATCGTCATCTTCCAAGCCGAAAGAAACGTTATTTTCAATCCACTTGCGGCGCGGTTCAACTTTATCACCCATTAGCGTTGTGATTCGCCGCTCCGCCCGGGCAGCATCATCGATTTTCACGCGGATCAGTGTCCTTGTTTCCGGATTCATCGTTGTTTCCCAGAGCTGGTCGGCATTCATTTCGCCAAGCCCTTTGTAGCGCTGGATGATATAGCCTCTGCCGATCTTTTTGATGGCAGCCTGCAATTCTTCTTCATTCCAGGCGTACTCTATCACTTCTTTTTTACCAGCCCCGCGGCTAACCTTGTAAAGTGGCGGAAGGGCAATATAGACCCTGCCGGCTTCCACGAGCGGCTTCATATAGCGGTAGAAGAAGGTTAATAGCAATACTTGAATATGGGCCCCATCCGTATCCGCATCGGTCATGATAATAATTTTGTCATAATTGATATCTTCAATCGTAAAGTCGGAGCCGACCCCGGCACCGATCGTATAGATAATCGTGTTGATTTCTTCATTCTTAAAGATATCGGACAGCTTGGCCTTTTCCGTGTTAATGACTTTACCGCGAAGCGGCAGGACCGCTTGGAAACGCCGGTCACGACCTTGTTTCGCCGATCCTCCCGCAGAGTCACCCTCAACCAGGTAAAGTTCATTTTTTTGCGGGTTGCGCGATTGCGCTGGCGTCAGCTTGCCTGAAAGAGAGGTTTCCGAGCGTTTGCGTTTCTTGCCGCTCCGGGCATCTTCCCGGGCCTTTCTTGCTGCCTCCCGCGCCTGCGATGCTTTAATGGACTTTTTAATTAAGAGGGAACTGATATCGGGATTTTCCTCTAAGAAGTAGGATAAATGCTCGGAACAAACTGCGTCTACTGCTGATCGTGCTTCGCTTGTGCCCAATTTCCCCTTCGTTTGTCCTTCGAACTGCAGCAGTTCCTCAGGAATGCGAACGGAAATAATCGCCGATAACCCTTCACGGATATCAGATCCTTCCAGGTTTTTATCCTTTTCTTTTAACAGGCCAACCTTACGGGCATAATCGTTAAACGACCTAGTCAATGCGGTTTTCGCCCCGACCTCATGTGTCCCTCCGTCCTTTGTCCGGACATTGTTTACAAACGAGAGGATGTTTTCTGAATAACCATCATTAAATTGAAAAGCAAACTCCACCTCGATATGATTTTGAATGCCTTCAAAGCTGACAACAGGATGAAGGACATCTTTTTCCTCATTCAAATATTTGACAAACGCCTCGATGCCATTTTCATAATGGAAAACCTCATGCAAATCATTGCGTTCATCAAAAATTTCAATCTTTAAGCCTTTTAACAGGAAAGCGGATTCGCGGAGACGCTCACATAGGATTTCAAAATTAAACGTGATAGTTGAAAAAATCGTCGGGTCCGGTTTAAAGTGAATCGTCGTTCCCGTTTGGTTTGTTTTCCCGATTTTTTCGAGCGTCGTGACTGGCTTTCCGCCATGCTCAAAGCGCTGTTGATAAATAAACCCGTCTCGTTTAATCGTAACAGTCAGCCATTCAGATAACGCATTGACGACGGAAGCACCGACACCATGCAAACCACCGCTTGTCTTATAGCCGCCTTGACCAAATTTTCCGCCGGCATGAAGAATGGTGAGGATGACTTCCGTCGTTGGTTTTCCCATTTTATGCATTCCCACCGGCATGCCGCGCCCTTTATCGACGACGCTGATTGAGTTATCTTTGTGTATTTTAACGATAATATGATCGCCATATCCCGCAAGCACTTCATCGACGGAGTTATCGACAATTTCATAAACAAGATGATGAAGTCCGCGCGAATCAGTGCTGCCAATGTACATCCCGGGACGCTTGCGAACGGCGTCCAGCCCTTCAAGTACTTGGATGGCATCATCATTATAATCAAAAGCTTGTTGAATTCTTGCCACTAAAATTCCCCTTTCATACTTACAAGACCACTATTCCATTTTACATTAAGAACTAATGTTTGCGCTAAGTTCATTTTATCATAACAAATCCAAGAGTCTATGCCTTATTTTAGCGATTTATTTTGATTTAGCAAATAGTTATATGTATCATCGTCTATTTTATATGGTATTTTTAGTCGTTTTTTAGGGAAAAAAATAGCTGCCAGATGTCTGGCAGCGAAAATTCCTTACGCCTTCGTTAGGGCATGTTCCACTTTTATACAGCGATCCATAATAACAGTATAACCCTTTTCCTTCAGGAACTGATAGGCTTGTTCATTTACGAGGCCTTGCTGTGCCCAAAAAACATCAGCATCAATGTTGACAAATTCCTTGGCCACATCCAATAGCTGCTCTGAGCGGCGAAATACATTCACAATGTCTACATGACCTTCGATATCCTTTAACGAGGCGACAGCTTTGACACCAAGTGCCTCATCAATGGTAGGATTTACCGGAATAATTTCATAACCGGCCTTTTGCATGGCGGCTGAAACTTGATAAGAAGTTCTTTCTGGGTTATTGCTTAATCCAACTACAGCAATCCGTTTTGCTTTTTTTAAAATCTCCTTGATTTCTTCGCGGCTAGGATTTTCAATCGTCATCTATTCCACCCCAATATCAATGAATTAACTATATTTTATCTGATTCTGTAAATATTACACAACTAAATGGCTCATGAAGCTTAGCCTAAAACTGGGGTTTGGGAATGGAAAGTCTAAACTGCGCTCCGTTTCCGACGTTTTCAACGGATACACTGCCATCCATTCGCTCAATTACGGTCTTGGCCATGTACAATCCGAGCCCAGAACCATGTGGTTTGGTCGTGAAATTTGGTTCAAATACCTTTTCAAGAAAAGCCGCATCGATCCCTCCGGCATTATCGGTGAATTCTGCCGTGATAAAATCTGTCGTTTCTTTAATTTTAATCATAATTTTTCGATTCGCGATTTCTTTTTGGATAAAGGCATCACGAGCATTTGCTAAAATGTTCAGCACGATTTGACTGAATTCATTTGGATACCCATAGGCTACCTGTTGCCCTCTATTTTCAAATTCTACTTTAATACCATGATTTTGTAGGTTTAGCGAATAAATTGACAGCGCGTCCTCAATCGCATCTCCGACGGAAAAAGTGGTTTTTTCACTATTTGGTTTATAAAAATTGCGAAAATCTCTAATCGTTTGGGACATATGCTTAATCTGGATCGTGCTTTCCCGGGTAAAACGGTCGATATAAGATTCATTTATTTCTCCATATTCCAACGCATCTCTGACATCTTGAACCAAGAGCAATAGGCTGTTTAACGGCTGCCGCCATTGATGACCGATACTAGCCATCATTTCACCCATGGCCGCCAGCCGGGAATGTTGGATGATAATTTGGTCTTTCTCGTGGTTTTTCCGAATTTCCTCCTCTAGACGTTTTTCTAGGATACGATTAATAGCCTCATATTTTTCCGCTAATTCACGGTAGTTGATCTCTGTTTCATTACTATTACTCATAAGCTCACCTCATTTTAAAAAAACTTGATATGATCAATCGGTCCATATTATAAACATATAGTTACCAGTTATATATCGACTTCATTAAAATTATTTTAACCTATTTCAACAGCCTAAGATATATGACACGGGGCGAATTAACAAATGGTTTGAAAATTGTCCATATAATTGTAAAAAAAATGACTCTAATCATACAAAATTAGATAAATTATCATGAAAAATAGAAACATATGGTGATTTTCATTATTTCATGGTGTAAAATTAAATAGCTTGATCTTTTTCTAAAGGAGTAATTTTACATGGTTCAGATTATTTCCATCTTAGTTCTTGCCTATTTACTCGGATCGATTCCTTCAGGCTTGATTATTGGAAGGGTTTTCTACAATACTGATATTCGTGAACATGGGAGTGGCAATTTGGGGGGCACGAATACATTTCGGACTCTTGGAGTTAAAGCAGGATTGGTCGTGACCAGCGCGGATATTCTAAAAGGTACCCTTGCAACAGCACTACCGTTGATTTTATCGGTTCACTTACATCCATTAATACCAGGAGTTTTAGCTGTTCTTGGTCATACTTACCCGATCTTTGCCAGCTTTCGTGGCGGAAAAGCCGTGGCGACTTCAGGCGGGGTCATCCTATGCTATGCGCCGTTTTTATTTGCTACGCTGATTCTCGCTTTTTTCATTTCTTTATATATCACAAAATATGTATCACTATCATCGATGGTTGCCGCACTTGTTGCGGTTATTTACGTCATCATTTCCGGAATCATCAGCAAATGGGATTTCCCACTTCTCATTGTTATCATCCTGTTAGCATCATTTGTCGTTTACCGACACCGCGCGAATATAAAACGAATAATGAGCAAAACGGAACCAAAAATTAAATGGCTGTAGCTTTACGCTGCAGCCTTTTTTCATAAAATTTTCATTTTTCAACCATTCCATTCATTTGAACTAATGTAAAATAATGATATGAGGATGTTACTAATTGGAGGGTGGAGAGATGCAAAATCGTCTGAAAGAGTATCAGTTTTCAACATTTGTGAATGAAAGTATGGATCGAAATGAATTTGTTATTGAATTTTTCCCAGCTGACCCAAGCAATGGCTCTCCCAAAGTAACGCGGAATTTTGATGAATTAATTGATTTTTTTGAACAATTGACAGTATAACAAGAAGCGGAGCATCTTAAGGATGCTCCTATGTAGTTTTATTATCAATCGTTAATTCAATTTTTTTAATTTCTTCATATTTTAAGAACCATTCGGGAAATGCTTTTTTAAAGGAAGTGGGTCTAAAATTATCTTTCTTTACAATGATGTGAGTAGTTTTTCCCGTGGCGCACAACTCTTCATCCCCATTGATAATGTTGTAGCCATAAATCGTTTTAATACCATCATTATGGTCGACCCATGTTTTAACGAAGGCTTGGTCCCCATAGCGCAGCGGTTTCTTATAAGTTACCTGGACATCGTATACAGGTGCGTAAAAACCTGCCTCTTCCATGGCTACATACTGATAACCAAGATCCTCTATTAACCCTGTACGGCCTAACTCAAAAAATTTTAAATAATTGGCGTGATAAATAACACCCATCATATCAGTGTCGGCATAATAAAGCTGAATTTCTCTAGTCGAAACAAAAAAATCTTCCATCGTTACCATTTCTCCTCTTTTAATAAACTTTTATCAATGTTTTCCTTTTTCTTTTCACTTCTCTATCTTATCATAAGAAAATGAGAGATTGTAATGAGGGGAATGAACGGCAGGATTGGAAAGTGATGTTGCTTTTCATTTTTGCTTAGAAAAAGGACCTGTCATAGTGAAAGGTCCCGGTAACATTAGCCTTGAGTATTGTTGTGGTTGGCTTCATCTTTTACTTCGGAGCGGAATGAATCAATTGCTTGGCGTCTGCGCTCATTTTTTTTCGCAATCTGCTGACGCTGTGCTTCGCTGTCAGTAAACTCTAAAGATTCTTCTGCCGCTTCCATATTCTCAATTGTATGGTGAATCATCGACTGCAGCTTTTCAACATTATCACTTCGATCATCAGGTTTTGGTTTGTTGTTATAAGTCATTTGTTGAATATTCCTCCTAATGAATGTTCTTGTTACTGTGTGTGTCCCGAAGGCGATTGCGCTTCTTATTTATTCACCTTTTGTTTGCATAACCTGAGCGTGTTCTCCAGAGTTATCTTGCATTTGTTTTCCTTTATTTCCGCCAAAACTCCGAGGCTGTGTTCCAATATGCGTTGGGCGAAAACGTTTTGTTTGATACCCTTTACCCATTTTTGATCCCCTCCTTAGCACTATTTTGTCCAAAAAGAAGAGGGACCATGATTGGAAAAAAATTATCGCTATTCTGCCTTGCCTAATCGCTTTTGTTCAAGGCGTTTTTCAATTTTCTCCAACGCAGCACTGTCTTTCAAAAGCTGTGATTTATTTTCAGAAACTAGTTCCTCAAAAGAACGTTTTCTTGGTCTTCTCATGTTTTTCACCTTCCTTATGACTCATTATAGCAGTTATTATGTCCTAAAACGCTTGCAATTATTACAACTTTTTGAAAATTAAATCGTTTATTTAATAAATATGAAAATGTTGCAAAGTTGTCATAAATGCATTTCACTTTAATCCCAATGGGGTAAAATAAACAGTAAAGACGTTGAATATATCATCAACGTCTCAAAAGGCTTATTTTAATTTTCCTGTAAAATTGACCATATCATCCAGTTTCATCGAACCAACCAATTTATTTTGAATGAGGCCGTCACTGTCAATAAAATAAGTGGTTGGAATCGAAATCACTTGATAGGTCTTATTTACTTGATCATCCTTGTCGAGCAGGATTGGGAAAGTAATTTTGTACTCATTCGCAAATCCTTTGACATCTAATTGCGGGTCAATATTGACTGCAAGAATTGTGATATTCTTATCCGCTTGTTTAAAAAATTTCTCCATTTCCGGCATTTCCTTCTTACATGGCCCACACCAGGTTGCCCAAAAATTTAAGATAACTTTTTTTCCTTTTAGGTCTGAAAGTTTTACCGTTTCCCCGGTCAGTGTCTTCAGCTCAAAATCAGGTGCTTTTGCCCCAATTGTTAATCCATTCGTTTGTGCTGAAGCTTCTTTTGCGGTATCGGACTGCTTTTCTGGTTTTTTATCGACTGCTTGGACAATTGCTACGGTAAGTAAGGTAATTAGGATTACTGCCGCAATGATTTTCTTGACCACCCCAAATCCCCCTTCTTGAAATCATCATCACTATATCTGATTTTACACTATTAACTTAGGTTAAACAAAATTTCAATTTGGCAATAATGTGACAGTTTTATGAACATAACAAACACCATGCGCAAACAACGCATGGTGTTTAAAAAGGGTGTACAAATTAAGCTTGTAATTTTTCACGAAGGACCATTTGTAAGATACCACCGTGACGATAGTAGTCAATTTCTACTTCGGAATCGAAGCGGACCACTACTTCGAATTCTTTCTTATTGCCGTCTTCGTCAGTAGCAGTTACTTTCACAAGATCATGTGGTTTTACGTTTTCGTCTACTTGGACTTCAAACGTTTCTTTACCCGTTAATCCTAATGTTTCGGCATTTTCACCTGCTTTAAATTGAAGCGGTAGAACACCCATTAACACAAGGTTTGAACGGTGGATTCGCTCAAAGCTTTCAGCTAGAACAGTCTTAATGCCTAATAGGTTTGTTCCTTTAGCAGCCCAGTCACGGGATGAACCCATACCATAATCTTTGCCGGCAACAACCATTAAGCCAGTGCCGTCTTCCTTGTACTTCATGCAAGCATCGTAAATGGACATAACTTCGCCTGTAGGCCAGTAAGTCGTGAAGCCGCCTTCTGTACCAGGTGCGATTTGGTTGCGGATGCGGATGTTCGCGAATGTTCCGCGCATCATGACTTCATGGTTACCGCGGCGGGAACCGTAAGAGTTGAAATCACGCGGTTGAACGCCTTTTTCTAATAAATATTTACCTGCTGGAGTAGTCTTGCCGATGGCTCCTGCTGGTGAAATATGGTCAGTTGTGACTGAATCCCCGAACTTACCAACAACACGAAGTCCTGTTAATGGAGCAACAGTACCTGGTTCTTTGGATAAGCCTTCGAAGAATGGTGGATTTTGGATATAAGTTGAATCCGCATCCCAGTTGTACAATGGCTCATTGCTCGTTTTGATTTCGTTCCAGCGCTCGTTGTCACCGAAGACATTTTCGTATTCTTTGCGGAATAGTTCAGGTGTAACGGTGCGTTTAACCACATCATTTACTTCCGCAGTTGATGGCCAAATGTCTTTAAAGAAGACGTCATTGCCATCTTTATCTTTACCGATTGGTTCAGTTGCAAAGTCAACATTTACTGAACCGGCCAGGGCATAAGCAACAACTAACGGTGGTGAGGCCAGATAGTTTGCTTTGACAAGCGGATGAATCCGACCTTCAAAGTTACGGTTACCGGAAAGCACAGATGTAACTAAAAGATCGTTTTCGGCAATTGTTTTTTCAATTTCTTCTTTTAATGGACCAGAGTTTCCAATACATGTGGTACAGCCGTAACCTACTAGATTGAAACCGATCTTTTCAAGGTATGGGAGCAGGCCGGAATCACGAAGATAGCCGGTAACAACCTTGGAACCTGGTGCTAAAGATGTTTTCACAAATTTTGGTACTTCCATGCCAAGCTCCACGGCTTTTTTGGCAACTAAGCCGGCGGCCACAAGAACATAAGGGTTAGAAGTATTCGTACAGCTTGTGATCGACGCGATCGCAACGGCACCAGTTTTGATTTCGGCTTCGTCACCATTATTAAATTTAACCATTGCTGATTTTTCCAATTCATCAGCGGTTAGGCCGAACCCTTGGTTTCCTTGTGGAGCAGATACTGCCTTCACAAATTCTTGCTTCATTTTTGAAAGCGGAATTAAATCTTGTGGACGCTTAGGGCCGGAAAGATTTGCTTCGATTTCAGCAAGGTTAATTTCAATCACATCTGTATATACAGGCTCTTCTGCAGGGTTGAAGAATAAGCCATTGGCTTTGCAATATTGTTCAACCACTTGGATGTGCTCCTCATCGCGACCTGTTAAACGCAGGTAAGCAAGCGATTCTTCGTCAATTGGGAAGAAGCCGCAAGTTGCCCCGTATTCAGGAGCCATGTTGGCAATGGTTGCCCGGTCTGCAAGCGGCAGTGTAGATACTCCAGGTCCGAAATATTCCACAAATTTGCCCACTACCCCATGTTTACGAAGAACTTGGGTTACTTTCAATGCCAGGTCGGTAGCAGTTGCCCCGTTTGGCAGCTCACCAATTAATTTAACCCCGACAACTTCAGGAACCGGGAAGTATGAAGGCTGGCCAAGCATGCCTGCTTCTGCTTCAATACCGCCAACGCCCCAGCCAAGAACGCCAAGGCCATTGATCATCGTGGTATGAGAGTCAGTACCTACTAATGTATCAGGATATGTTTCTAAAGTACCGTCAACTTCGGCAACATGAACAACATCTGCTAAATACTCAAGGTTAACTTGGTGTACAATACCAGTTGCAGGCGGTACAGCACGATAGTTATTAAATGCTTTTTGTGCCCAGCTTAAGAACTGATAACGCTCAGCATTACGTTCGAATTCAAAATCCATATTAATTTTTAACGAATCCTGAGAACCGTAAGCATCGACTTGCACTGAGTGGTCAATGACAAGATCGACTTGTTTCTCCGGATTAATTTTATCAGGATCGCCGCCAAGATCAGCCATTGCTTTTCTTAAAGATGCAAGGTCAACAACTGCCGGAACCCCTGTAAAGTCTTGTAGAATAACACGGGATGGCTTAAAGGGAACATCCACTTCCTTCAGCTCATCCGTACCCCATTTTGCTAAATTTTCAACATGCTCTTTCGTAATTACCCGGCCATCGTACTGACGCAGCACTGATTCAAGTAATACTTTCACGGAATATGGCAGCTTTGATACATTGCCAATTCCAGCCTCTTCTAATGCGCTTAAACGGTAAAAATGATAGCTTTTGCCGTTTACATCAAAAGAAGAACGCGCGTTAAATACATCGTTTTTCACCATTTCAAAAAACCCCCTTTTTCGACATAAAAAAACATCCAATAACAAATACTAAAAAGTTATAATTTTTCCATCCAGCTTCAACCCTATCTTAATACAAGCGATTACATAAGTAAATAACAAGAAAGTTATTGAGTTTGATAAGTTTTTCTTATCAATTTTTATGTAAATTGTTCAGAAAATTTAAAAATTCTTGCCTCTACTTGGGTCATTTTTTAAAAAAACTGAACGGAAAACCACTATCATTATGGCAAAAAAACTTTTATTTGTCATTTATTTTGATTCTCTGGAAATAGTAACGGTAATAGGAGGTGATTGGGATGGCAAAAAACAAGGCGAATCATGTAATTCCGGGGATGAATGCGGCAAAAGCGCAAGGAAATGGTGCAGGATTTCATGAGGAAATGGCCAATGAGCCGTTAACGGAAATGGAGAAACGAAATAATAAGAAGCGAAAGAAAAATCAGTGAGGAAAAAATAGCGAAGACTCGTACCTGACAAGGTCCGTTCTTCGCTTTTCTACTATTAATCTGCTTGATTGACTTCTGTCACCATTTGTTGTAAATCACGCTGGAATCGCTCTAATTGTTCGCGTTGTTTTTCAGAAGCTACTTCCAAGGCATTTTCAATTTGCTGGTACGCTTCATTCACTTCATTTTTTAAATGCTTTAATTGATGACCGTAGCTGGCGGAATCATTGACAATCGTTTCAAACAGGCCTTGGGCATTTTCAAATCCCTGCTGGGCCGCTTGAAACGCCTCTTGTTTATTCTTATTATAAGGATTTCTTTGGGTCACGCTTTTCCCTCCTTCATTTTCGTTTACCCTTTAAACTGCACAAACAATTGAAAAATATTCAGCATAAAAAGGATGTTTCCTTGCATCCTAACTTAATGAGGAGGGATTAAAAATGACCAATAAAAATGATGGCAAAGACATGCGGCGAAACGCTCCAAAAATATCCGGACAGCCGGAACCGTTAAGCGGTTCAAAAAAAGTAAAAAATCGCAACCACACTCGAGCCAAGCATAATTCCAGTCATGATATGTAAGAAATCGGCAATCAGCCGATTTCTTTAATGTGTCTCAATATTCGCTAAGGCTTCAAGAATCAGCTCCTCTTCTTCTTTGGAAACCGTTCGTAGATCAAGGAGAAATTCATCCTTTTGGATCCGGCCGATAATCGCTGGTTTGGCCTCGATGCGTAATTTTCTGCTCAGCTGTTCGGCAGTCAAGGACTGATGTCTTAAAGCAATCACCATGGTTGGCAGCTGAACTTCAGGCATTGTTCCACCGCCTACTTGACTGACATCAGGAAAAATATTCGCTTCAAAAATGGTAGTTTTTTGTAATAGTTTTGTAACAAAAGCGTGTGATCGTTCGTCTATTTCATTAACTGACCGCAATAAATCACGAATGGTTGGAATATTGCGAATCGCTTTTTCACCGCGGGCATAATCTAATAATGTACCTTCAAGCGCCGCAAGGGTCATCTTATCGACCCGGACTACTCTTGCCAATTGATGTTTTTTCAACCGATCAATAAATGTCTTTTTCCCGGCAATAATTCCTGCCTGAGGCCCTCCCAGCAATTTATCGCCGCTAAAGGTTACAATATCCGTCCCCATAGCAATGACCTCTTTAACCACCGGCTCCTCACCAATACCATGCTGTCTAAAGTCAAATAAGGCCCCACTGCCCAAATCTTCGTAATAGATCACATCATCAAGCGTTTTGGTAAACTGAACAAGTTCCGCTGTGGGTACCGTTTCGGCAAAACCAATCACCTTAAAATTGCTGGTGTGGACCTTCATGATCATCGCTGTGTCTGGCGTGATCGCGTTTTCGTAATCATATAGATGCGTTTTATTGGTTGTCCCAATTTCCACTAGTCTGGCGCCGCTTTCCTTCATAATAGAAGAAATGCGGAATGAACCGCCAATCTCGACAAGCTGGCCCCTTGAAACGACCACTTCTTTATTTTCAGCCAGCGCCCGCAAGACTAGGTACACAGCAGCGGCATTATTGTTCACGACCATCGCAGCTTCTGCACCGGTAATTTTTGTCAATAGAGCTTCAATGTGACTGTGACGGGAACCTCTTTCCCCTTGATCCAGCCGATACTCAAGATTGGAATAATTTTCTGCGGTCTCAACCACATGGCTAATTGCAGTCTTGCTTAAACGGGCTCTGCCCAAATTGGTATGTAAAATCGTCCCGGTTGCATTGATCACTCTTTTTAAAGTAAAAGAAAATTCCTTTGTGGCTGACTTTAGCAGCAATTGAAAAAGTTCCTCGATGAAGCCAGCCGTTCCAGGAAGCGGCCCATTCCAATTACCTTGAAGAATCGCTTTTCGTATTTCTTCTATTACTATTTTTAATTGCTTCGTCAGCTGGACCGTGTCGAGTCTCGTCTGTTTAACAATATCTGCAAATTGTGGATGGTGCTGCAGTTCATGGACAGGCGGGATCATCTGTAAAGTTTCTTTCACAACTAAAACTCCTTTACAAATCCTTCTTTTGACCTATTATACCATCTTTCACGTTTTCCACCTGTTTGAATAGAATGAAACGAGCAAGGGGGAGCTGGCTTTGAATAAGAAAAAATCAACCGAACATCAATCTCCTGATCCCGACTGGATGGAACAGTGGTTAAGGGATTTTTTTCTTGACCCTCATACTGAATATGAAGATAATGCGATTTTTAAAATAGATATATATGAAACCGATGATCATTGGATTGTCGAGGTGGTCCTGCAAGATTATGCAAGCTCAGAAATAAAAGTGAAAGTCGAAAATAGCAAATTAATCATTTCCGCACAAAAACAGAACCATTCCCCGCTAACATCATTTCCCAAAAAAGAACGGATCATTGATTTTCCCTTTGTGATTATCCGACATGGTGTAACGGCCGTTTTCCAAAATGGACTGTTAGAGATTTTCATCACCAAAGCAGAAAATGGCTCAGGAAAAAATCGTTATATTCCCTTGCCATGAAGATGTTATCCCGCCTTAACGGGCAGTAAGACCCCCACCTCGAGAATTCAAGTCTACAAGGAATCTAGGTGGGGGATCAACTGCCCGTAAAGGTCCGATTGGTTCAACTAACCATCAGTGGGGAATGAAAAAAACCCCACTGATGGAAGTTTCAGTTTATCGAAAAAGGATGAAAAAAGCTGATTTTCCCTTAGAAAACCAGCTTTTTAGTGTTTCATTTAGGCAATAACATCATAGCCTTGTTCTTCAATTGCTTCTTTCATCGCCGCAACTGTAACTTTTCCTTCGTCAAAGGTAACATCAACTTTACCTGTTTCTAAATGAGCTTCAGCTGCTGATACGCCAGCTAATTTTTTCAAAGCGCCTTCTACGGCAGCTTTGCAGTGGCCGCATGACATGCCTTGAACATCTAATGTTTTCTTTTCCATTCCTTTTCACCTCCTTTAAAGGGATCTTTGATCTGGCCTTAACGGGCAGTTTGATCCCCCCAATTGGTTGTGGAATCCCCGCTGATGGAAGTTCCCCTCTAGAGTTTCACCCGTTTTAAGCGGAGTGAGTTAGAGACAACACTTACCGAACTTAAGGCCATGGCAGCACCGGCGATCCATGGTGCCAGCAGGCCAAGCGCGGCAATTGGAATGCCCGCTGTGTTGTATCCGAAAGCCCAGAAAAGATTTTGGCGGATATTGCGAATGGTTGCTTTGCTGATTTTAATCGCTTTTGGAATCAGCAATAGCTCACCGCCGAGAATCGTCACGTCAGCGGCTTCAATGGCTACTTCTGTTCCAGTTCCAATCGCAATCCCAATATCAGCGGTTACTAATGCTGGTGCATCATTCACGCCATCACCCACCATGGCCACTTTTTTACCCTGTTGCTGTATTTCTTTTACTTTATCTGCTTTTTCCTCAGGCAGCACTTGAGCAATCACTTGATCGATGCCGGCTTGTTTGGCAATGGCTTGGGCTGTCCGCTCGTTATCACCCGTTAACATGATCACTTCAATGCCCATTTCTTTTAATTGCTTGATCGCTTCTGGAGCGGTGTCTTTAATTGTATCAGCCACCGCAATGATGCCGCGATACTCTCCCTCAATGGCAATCAGCATCGCTGTTTTACCACCGGTTTCAAATTCAATTAATTTCTCTTCAGTCGCACTTTCGATGTCAATTTGGTGATCGTTCATTAATTTTCGATTTCCGACAAGAATCTGCTGTCCAGAAATCTCTGCTTCGATCCCGTGACCGGGTATCGCCGCAAAATGATCCACTTCCAAGAAATGAATATTTTTCTCTGCTGCATAGGCCACGATCGCTTCCGCAAGCGGGTGTTCAGAACCTTTTTCGGCACTAGCTAATAATTGCAATGTTTCTGCATCACCTGAAAAATCAGTTACCTCTGGTTTTCCCTTTGTAATGGTTCCCGTCTTATCCAAAACAATCGCATTAATTTCATGAGTTCGTTCTAAGTGTTCGCCGCCTTTAAATAAAATTCCGCTTTCAGCAGCTCTTCCGGTACCTACCATTATTGAAGTAGGAGTTGCCAGCCCCAGTGCACATGGACAAGCAATAACAAGGACGGCAATGGCCGCGACTAATGACGGTTCAAATTGTCCAGGTTGAACAAAAGAAATCCAAATGATAAAGGTTAGGACAGCTATCCCAATGACAATTGGAACGAAATAACCGGAAATTACATCGGCCAACCGTTGGATCGGCGCTTTCGATCCTTGAGCTTCCTCGACTACTTTGATAATCGAGGCAAGTGCGGTATCTTTCCCAACTTTCTTGGCCTCCATTTCAATTGAACCATTTTTATTGATGGTCGACCCGATTAAATTCGCCCCGGGTTCTTTTTCAATTGGAATCGATTCGCCGGTCAACATCGATTCATCGACGGATGTTCTTCCTTTAATAACCATACCGTCTACGGGTATTTTTTCTCCTGGTTTGACGATTAAATGATCGCCAACGACTACAGCTTCGACAGGAATCATCACTTCTTTCCCATCTCTAATCACACGGGCTTCTTTAGCTTGTAAATTAAGCAATTCGGAGATCGCATTGGTTGTTTGGCTCTTCGCTCTTGCCTCTAAATATTTGCCAAATAAAATCAAGGTGATTAAAACCGCACTTGTTTCATAGTATAAATGCGGCATGTAAGCAGGATCGCCAATCGTCTTTAATGCTTCATATAAACTATAGAAATAGGCAGCGCTTGTTCCTAATGCGACCAGCACATCCATATTTGCGCCGCCATTCTTTAGGTTCTTATAAGCACCTTCATAGAATTGCCAGCCAATAATAAATTGAACCGGGGTCGCCAAAGCAAATTGGAACCATGGATTCATGAAAATTTCTGGCAGCGTCATGCCGAATAAATGAACGAGCATGGTGATTAATAATGGTGCAGATAGAACTGCGGAAATCATTAACTTTGTTTTCTTATGCTGCAGCTCTTTCTCTTTATACGTTTGTTTTTCTTCTGCCTCTGCCTTTGGTTTGGCGTCATAGCCGATATGTTGGATTTTTTCAATTAAGGTTTTTTCATCTATTAATCCAGGTGTATATTCAATGGTTGCACTTTCCGTTGTTAGGTTTACCGTTGCCTGCTTAACGCCAGCTTGTTTGTTGAGTACTTTTTCAATCCGGCTGGAACAAGCGGCACACGTCATCCCGAAGACATCGAATTCCGCTTTTTCCGTCAGAACACCATAACCGATATTTTCAATTTTATCGGTAATCTCGGCGATCGAGGTTTTTTCCGGATCGTAATGAACAGATGCCTTTTCTGTTGTAAAATTCACTTGTGCTTCCACACCGGCCATTTTATTTAATGTTTTTTCTATCCGGTTAGAGCAGGCGGCACAGGTCATTCCTGTAACTCCAAGTGTTGCATGCTTTAATTCACTCACCATAACCACCCCTTACTTAGAAAATTGCTTCATGACAGTCATTAATTCTTCAATTGTTTCATTCCCCTCACCAGCTTTGATCGCATCGCTGACACAATGTTTGATGTGCCGTTCGGTAATTGAGAAACCTACTTGTTTTAATGCTGATTGAATCGAGCTGATTTGGACTAAAATATCGATACAATATCGATCGTCCTCGACCATTTTTTGTATGCCGCGAACTTGACCCTCTATTCGTTTTAAACGGTTGATAATCGCTTGCTTTTCGTCTTTGCTCCTAGGGGTACTCGGGTGATCGTGTAAGAATTTCTCCATTAAAATCACTTCCCTTTTGTTTGTACTATTACTATACCCCCCTATCCTATATTTAGTCAACAAAAAAATATCCTCAAAATTCATCTTTAATTAGAACCGGGAAAAAATCTAAAATTGTAACTTTTAAATTATATTTAGTCAAAAAAAGCAGATCAAGAAGTTTTGTTCTCAATCTGCTAAGTTTCGGAGCCTGCTGAACATTGGATCCCTCCGTTATTCTGCTTCCATTATTTTAATTATTTCCTCGGTGTCTGGGAAAAGACCTGTTTCATCCTTTGAATATATTTTTTCTCCGTTGACCGTTACTTCGAAAACCCCGCCGGAACTGGGAATTAATTCTACTTTTTCAATGCCTCTTCTAAAATGGGTAATTAACTCTTCCGCGAAACTCGCGGCTTTAGGCGCGTAATTTCACATCATGCAAAATTCAATGATGACCTGATACTTTTTCAAGATAAAGACCTCCATTTTAAAACAATATCTATTTGGTTTAAAATATTCTATCTCAGCCAATCTTGGTTTGCAAATCCTTTGCTTGACTCGTGCGGTTTTAAACTGAAAAAGGTATACTACTAAGTATTGGAGGTGTACAAAATGAGTGAACAAGAGAAAATCCGCCTAACCTCATTATCAACAAAAGCCGGTTGAGGCTGCAAAATTGGTCCTGAGGACTTGACGCAAGTTTTGCGTCAGTTACCAAAACAAGATCCAGTTCCGGAATTGCTTGTTGGCAACGAGACAAGTGATGACGCCGGGGTATACCAATTAACTGATGACATTGCTCTCATCCAAACGGTTGATTATTTTACACCAGTGGTGGATGATCCCTATATGTTTGGACAAATTGCGGCTGCCAATGCCTTGAGTGATGTATATGCCATGGGCGGTGAGCCAAAAACTGTTCTCAACATTGTCGGATATCCGATTCAAAAGCTCGGTCCAGACATGCTGGTGGAAATATTACGCGGGGCTGCTGATAAAGTCAAAGAAGCAGGAGCCGTGACGGTCGGCGGACATTCAGTCGACGACCAGGAACCAAAGTTTGGCCTCTCCGTCACAGGTATTGTTCATCCGGAAAAAGTATGGAAAAATGTTGGTGCCAAACCAGGTGATGCTCTTGTGTTAACAAAGCCGATTGGAGTCGGCATCTTGACTACCGGAATAAAGCGAGGTGCGGTTACAGCCGAGCAGGAGCAACTCGTTACCGAAACGATGGCGATGCTCAATAAAATAGCTGCCGAAACCTTATCAGCCTTCCAGCCGCATGCTGTTACCGATGTAACCGGATTTGGCCTGCTCGGTCATGGCAGCGAAATGGCCCGCGGGAGTGATGTTAGTTTCGAAATTTCATTCTCTCAGGTACCGCTCCTTAACGGTACGGTGGAATTAGCGAAAAATGGTGTTGTTCCGGGCGGTTCGAAATCCAATCACAAATGGCTCCAAAATGATATCGTTTATGAGGACATTTTGCCTGAGGAGCAATTAGTCTTATGTGACGCCGTTACATCAGGCGGGCTGCTGGTTTCGCTTCTGGAAGCAGAAGCTGAACAATATGTGCAGCAACTTCGGTCAAAGGGAATTGCCCAAGCGGCTATTGTCGGGCGCGTTTTGGAAAAACAAGATAAATGGATCTATGTTAAAAGATAACAGCGAAGCGTCAGTTGCTTCGCTGTTTTTTTAGCCCGATATTCGATAGTGGAATTTCTGGCGCAGTTTATCAATCATATCCTCAGTCATTTTATCTAAATCATACTCGTAATGAAATCCCCATTCTTCTTTAGCAGCAGTGGTATCAAGGGAATTAGGCCAGCTTTCGGCGATTTTCTGCCGTGCCGGGTCGACATCATAGGAAATCTTAAATCCAGGAATATACTTGGCGATACTAGAGGCAATTTCCTCAGGATCAAAACTCATCGCGCTGACATTAAAGGAATTACGATGAATCAACTTGGCTGGGTCAGCTTCCATTAGGTCAACAATGGCATTTAAGGCATCAGGCATGTACATCATGTCCATGTAGGTACCTTTATCAATATAACAAGTATAGCGGCGATGTTTTACTGCTTCATAATATATTTCGACTGCATAATCGGTTGTTCCGCCCCCTGGCAGGGCAACATAAGAAATTAATCCGGGAAAACGGACGCCTCTCGTGTCGACAGCAAATTTATGATAGTAATAATCAGCCAACAGCTCACCGGCTACTTTGTTTACCCCATACATCGTTGTCGGACGCATGATCGTATCCTGCGGTGTCCTGTCTTTTGGTGTCGATGGGCCAAATGCCCCAATCGAGCTTGGTGTGAAAAATTGGGCCTTTACCTCTCGGGCGGTTTCAAGAGCATTTAATAACCCGCCCATGTTTAAATTCCAGGCAAACACCGGCTTGGCTTCAGCCGTAGCCGATAAAAGCGCCGCCAGATGCATAATCGTATCAACCCGATATTTTTTGGCGATCTCCACCATTTTTTTGCCATCAGTTACGTCTAAAGTTTCAAACGGACCGCCTAAGGCTGCTTCACTGTCATTTTTTTTAATATCGGTGGCAATGACATTGTCAATGCCGTATAGCTCTCTAAGCTTTAAGGTCAGCTCCGAGCCAATTTGGCCCAAAGCCCCGGTGATTAATATACGCTTCATCGATGTTCCCCGTCCTTATCTGAATTTCTGTTTAAATAATGTTCATTTCCTTGCCGACCTTTTCGTAAATAGAAATCGCTTTGTCGAGCATTGCTTTTGTATGGGCAGCAGTCGGCATGTTGCGAACACGGCCTGTTCCTTTAGGAACTGTTGGGAAAACGATGGCTTTTGCATATACCCCTTCTTCAATTAAGCGTTGACTGAATTGCTGGGCCATCTTTTCTTCGCCAATAATGCATGGTGTAATTGGGGTTTCACTATTGCCAATGTTAAATCCAAGCTGCTTAAGTCCCTTCTTCAAATAATCACCGTTTTCCCATAGTTTTTGATTGAGCTCTGTACTTTCCATCAGGATTTCAATCGCCCGTTTACTTGCAGCGACATCAGCCGGTGTTAAAGAGGTAGAAAATAGGAAGGGACGACTGCGTACTTTTAACCAATCAATCAAATTCTTCTTACCGGCTACATAACCGCCGACGACACCAATAGCTTTTGAGAGTGTTCCAATTTGAAAATCGATTTTGTCGGAAAGGCCGAAATGTTTGACCGTCCCCGCTCCATCGCCAAGAACACCAGAGCCATGGGCATCGTCGACATATGTAATCAGGTCAAATTCCTCGGCAATTTTAACAATTTCCGGCAAATGGGCAATGTCTCCGTCCATCGAAAAAACACCATCAGTAATGACCATCAGTTTGTTGTACTGCCCTGACTCCTTGGCTTCCTTTGCCTTAGCACGAAGATCTTCCATATCGGAGTGGTTAAAGCGGATGATTTTCGCTTTGGAAAGCCGGCAACCGTCGATAATGGAGGCATGGTTTAATTCATCGGATAAAATCGCATCGTTTTGGTCCATGACGGCTGAAATCGCTGCCATATTACAGTTAAATCCAGATTGATAGGCGATGGCTGCCTCGGTATGTTTAAACTCGGCCAATTTTTCTTCAAGTTCGAGGTGGATTTTTAGCGTGCCGTTAATGGTGCGTACGGCGCCAGCACCAACCCCAAATTTTTGCAGCGCTTCAGCTGCTGCTTTTTTCAAGCGTTCATCGGTAGCTAAACCGAGATAGTTATTCGATGAAAGGTTGATCAGTTCTTTGCCGTTAATGGTGATCACGGGACCATTCGGGCTTTCAAGTGGATCAATCACGTTATACAGGCCTTTTCTTTTTAAATCCTCAAGGTTTTCATTTAAAAATTTCTCCAAAATATGGCTTGACATCGTCAAACCCTCCTTTTTATCAAAATAGCTGCCATTGTCGTTATAGAAAATACATTTGTCCATCTGGAGTGGACAGTGTAAATTAGTCTATACCGCATTATAAAAGGATTTTCTACTTATACTTTATCATATTATTCGAAAAATGTTCGTGTCAAGAGGACAAATTTGCCTATTTTCTTTTCGATTTAGCGTGCCCAATTTGAATCTGATCTATTTTGAGGATTTACCCGCCTAAATTTTGAGTTTACCCGTCTGAACGGAAGATTTACCCGTCAAAAATTTAACTTTACCCGTCTCCACCATCCGGTCAGTTTAGAACGCATTAAAAAAGCAGCCTAATCTCTTAGACTGCTTTCACAATTACTTATTTCGCAGGAATACCGGTGAAAATCGCGGCACTTGCATTTATTCTTTTAAGAGCCTCATTATACTCAATCTCCAGCCGCTGAATAATCTCCGCGACCGATTCGATCCGGTCAATTGCGCCTACCCCGTGTCCTGCCGACCAAATATCGCGCCACGCCTTAACATTCTTCACCGCCGATTCTTTTTGCATATCATCAAAATCGACCCTATCTTTTCGTACCAGCTTCTCAGGGTCAAGTCCTGCCTTTTCGATACTTGGCTTAAGCATATTTGCATGGACCCCGGAAAAAGCATCTGTCAAAATAATATCTTCCTGTGTCGATTCAACCAGCATTTGCCGGTATTCGTCATTAGCCATACTCTCTGTTGCAACAATAAACCGCGTTCCCATATAAGCCAAGTCGGCCCCAGCCGCTTGTGCCGCCAAAATTCCTTTCCCGGTTGAAATTGAACCTGCGAGCACAATAATACCATCCCAGAAGGAACGAACCATATCAACAAAAGCGAAGCTATTAATTTGCCCGGCATGACCACCAGCCCCGCTGGCAACGAGGATCAAGCCGTCGACTCCTGCTTCTGCTGCTTTCCGGGCAAACTTCACATCACTGACATCAGAAAATACCAGCCCGCCATATTCATGGACAATCTCGACCACTTGCTTTGGGCTGCCTAATGAGGTAATGACCAATTGCGGCTTATGCTTCTTGACTAGGGCCAGTTCGTCCTGTAAGCGGCTGTAGGAGCTATGTACGACCATATTCATCGCCCAAGGTGCAATTTTACGTTCCGGGTCTTTTTCTTGCTCCAGCTTCAATTCTTCATTCAACGTTCCCATCCATTGATCGAGCACCTCAATCGGGCGTGCATTCGGAGCCGGAAAAGAACCGATTACTCCATTAAGACAGCAGTTTTTAACCAATTTGGTGCCTGACACCAAAAACATTGGCGCCGAAATTACCGGCAACCTTAATTTGTTCCACCATGTTTCAGGAATTGTTTTTGCCACACTAATTCACCTCTAAGTTTGGAATTTTCAGAACATACATACAGATTAATCTTACCTTAAAATGAATGGTGATTCAATCTTTCATTAAACTGTTGAATTGAATGAATGAAAAGGCTTCCAAATCCCGAACGAAAACGATAATTTTTAAGTCAGTATTCGGTTTTTACAAAAAAATGATTGATTTAACGATTTCTTCTGTTTATAATGTCATTATTCAATTTAATATTGTTTCACTCATATAATCGCGGGGATAGGGCCCGCAAGTTTCTACCGGATTGCCGTAAACGATCCGACTATGAGTGGGTAATGAGATTATTTCCGCATGATTTTTTTGCGGACTTCCTTCCTAACCTTTATGATAAAACTCAAAGGCCATTGCCTCACTCATTTTTTGATGTGAAGCATTGGCCTTTGAGTTTTTTATTTTGCAAATGAGAGAATGGCAAGAAGTTTCAATACAATTGCAAGAACGAATAGAATGACACTTTGGGAGGTTCATATGAAACTGCTGGAAGAAAGAATTAAACAAGATGGACAGGTATTATCAGACCATGTATTAAAGGTTGATTCATTTTTAAATCATCAAATCGACCCGGGTTTAATGCAGGAGATTGGCAGGGAATTTGCTCAACGATTTGCGGCTGATGGCATAACCAAAATCGTAACGATTGAATCATCGGGGATTGCTCCGGCGATAATGGCCGGACTCTATTTACATGTTCCCGTTGTGTTTGCCAGGAAGCGGAAATCTCTTACACTGTCAGAAGATTTACTGACGGCTTCCGTTTATTCTTTTACCAAAAAAGAAACAAATGAAATATCCATTTCCAAAAAATACGTGAATGAACATGATCGGGTATTAATCATCGATGATTTTCTTGCCAATGGGGAAGCGGCCCTTGGTTTGCTACATATTGTCCAACAAAGCGGCGCTGAAGTCGCGGGAATTGGGATTGTGATCGAAAAATCCTTCCAGGATGGGGCCGCAAAACTGAAGCAGCTTGGGATACGGGTGGAATCACTAGCCCAAATTGCTGCTCTTGCCAATGGGGAAGTAACATTTTTGAATCAAGAAACGGAGGAACTTGTAAAATGAAACAACATCCCTTTCAAACCGTCTCGCTTGGAATTCAACACGTTTTGGCGATGTACGCCGGGGCTGTTATTGTTCCCTTGATTATTGGGAATGCCCTTCATTTTTCAACGGAGCAATTGGCCTATTTAGTTTCACTTGATATATTAACAAGCGGCATTGCAACGATTTTGCAGGTGTGGCAAAATCGTTTCTTCGGTATCGGACTCCCGATCGTACTTGGATGCACGTTTACGGCGGTCACCCCGATTATTTCAATTGGCAGCAAGTATGGACTCTCGTCTATCTACGGAGCCATTTTAGTTTCCGGTCTCATTGTCATCGTCATCGCCAAGTATTTCGGTAAGTTAATTCGCTTTTTTCCTCCTGTCGTTACGGGTTCGGTTGTAACGATCATCGGAACGACACTGATACCTGTCGCGATGAATAATGTTGCCGGTGGTCAAGGAAGTCCGGACTTTGGTTCCGCATCTAATATAGCTCTGGCTTTTGGGACGCTGTTATTTATTATTTTCCTATATCGCTTCTTTCATGGGTTTGTTCGCGCGATTTCCATCCTGTTAGGGTTAATCGCCGGTACCATTGCTGCAGCACTGATGGGAAAAGTTAATTTCTCAGCCGTTAGTGACGCTTCATGGTTTCATATGATTACACCACTGCATTTTGCTGCTCCGACTTTTGAAGTGGCACCAATCATTACGATGACTCTTGTTGCAATCGTCAGTCTCGTGGAATCATCCGGCGTTTACTTCGCTCTGGCTGATATTACCGGCCGGAAATTAACAGAAGCCGATTTAGTAAAAGGATATCGGGCCGAGGGATTGGCAAGCGTGATCGGGGCCTTTTTCAATTCCTTTCCCTACACAACCTACTCGCAAAATGTCGGCCTTGTCCAATTTTCCGGAGTAAAAAGTAAAAACGTCATTTATCTTATGGGCGGTATTCTCGTATTTTTAGGCTTTTTGCCTAAAGTGGCCGCCTTAACGACAGTGGTGCCAACCTCTGTTTTAGGAGGAGCAATGGTAGCGATGTTTGGCATGGTCATTGCCTCAGGGATTAAGATGCTTAGTAAAGTGGATTTTTCATCGCAAGAAAACCTGTTAATCATTGCTTGCTCAGTTGGCGTTGGCCTAGGAGTTACAACGGTACCGAATTTATTTGATGCCCTTCCGGAAGGCATAAAAATTTTAACCAACAGTGGGATCGTCGCTGGCAGTTTAACAGCGATTGGATTGAATATGATCTTTAATACGGCGAAACCATTGAAACAAAAACAAATGAAAAGGTTAAAGGTATCTTAACCAAACCAAGTAAATTAGACGGAGTCTCATTTTGCTCCGTCTATTTAAATCTATGGCCTTGTCCCAGTAGAAATACTAAAACCGGTATTCGTAGTAATAATCGAACCAGTATTTCCTCCACCGGCACCTGAGATTGTTCTGGTAACCGAAATCGGTGCAATCGTGACGGCACCGCCAAAATTGACAATTCCGCCGGAAACCGTACCAATGTTAGCCCCAAATGGGTTTTTCGTCACCTCGATTTTCCTCCCCCCTCTTTTCTTTATTATCCTATGTACAAGCTCTCCAGTCCGCTAATGATAACAACACAGGTGGTTTTAAGTTTTCGTTAAACGGGCCGTTTTCTCTAAGCGGAAAATCCAGCGATAGTAAGATTAGGAACAAAATAGGCTTAATAACACCTATTTTGGATAAAAAAACAGCATAAAAATGAGAAATTTCCGCTGAAAAATCTGGTCGTATGTTGGAAATTTTAGTATGATGAAAGAATGATTGATTTTATGAACAAAGCGAGGATTAAAAAGCAAAAATGAGTTTATTAAATGTAGAAAATTTATCACATACATTTGGGGATCGAACATTATTTAAAAATGTTTCTTTCCGCTTGTTAGCCGAGGATCATATCGGTCTTGTCGGGGCAAACGGCGTCGGCAAATCGACATTAATGAACATTATAACCGGCCAATTAATTCATGACAGCGGGCGGGTCGAATGGACACCAGGAATTCAATACGGCTACCTGGACCAGCACACGGTATTGACACCGGGAAAAACGATGCGCAATGTGCTCCGCGATGCCTTCCTACCCCTGTTTGAAAAAGAAAAAGAATTAACCGAAGTAACGATGAAAATGGCCGAGGCCTCACCGGAGGAACTCGAGGCTTTGTTGGAAAAAATGGGAGAAATTCAAGACGTACTTGATGCCAGTGGTTTTTATTCATTGGATATTAAAATCGAAGAGGCAGCAAGAGGATTAGGATTGGATGTTATTGGGCTGGAGCGTGATGTCGCCACCCTAAGCGGCGGACAGCGCACCAAGGTGCTGTTAGCCAAGCTGCTGTTGGAGCAGCCAAAAGTTCTGCTGCTTGACGAGCCGACCAACTATCTTGATGTGGAGCATATCCAGTGGCTTGCTTCTTATTTGAAGGATTACCCGTATGCCTTTATTTTAATTTCCCATGATACCGAGTTTATGAATCAAGTCTCCAATGTTATTTTTCACTTGGAGTTTTCCAAGCTGACACGTTATACGGCAAGCTATGAAAAATTCCTCGAACTTGCGGAAATCACAAAAAATCAACATATAAATGCGTACGAAAAGCAACAGGAATTTATTAAAAAGCAAGAGGATTTCATCGCCAGGAATAAAGCTCGTTATTCAACCACCGGACGGGCCAAGAGCCGGCAAAAACAATTGGAGCGGTTGGAGCGGATTGACCGTCCGGAGACTGCGGTGAAACCGACGTTTGAATTCAAGGAATCCCGCAGCAGCGGCCGGTTTGTTTTTGAGGCGGAAAGCCTAGAAATTGGCTATTCTCACCCACTGCTGCCAAAAATGGATCTATCCTTGGAGCGTGGTGAAAAAGTGGCCATCATCGGCTGCAACGGTGTCGGTAAATCGACGTTGTTAAAGACCATGCTTGGAAAAATTGATCCTCTTGGCGGCAAAATAGAACGCGGTGACTTCCTCTTCCCTTCTTATTTTGAACAGGAAGTCAAAGCCGGCCATGTAACTCCGATTGAAGATGTCTGGAACGCGTTCCCGCACATGGACCAGCATCAGGTCCGCGCTGCCCTTGCCCGCTGCGGCTTGAAAAATGAACACATCTCCCGTCCGTTAAATCAGTTGAGCGGCGGTGAGCAGGCAAAGGTTCGTCTCTGTAAATTGATGATGACGGAAAGCAACTGGATTTTATTCGACGAGCCAACCAACCATCTCGATGTCGATGCCAAAGCGGAATTGAAACGGGCACTAAAGGCCTATAAGGGAACGGTGGTTTTGGTCTGCCACGAACCGGACTTTTATACAGATTGGGTTACAAAAGTATGGAATGTCGAAGAATGGGCACAACAATCAAGTTAATCAAGGCTCCCCCCACCGGGAGTCTTTTCTCATTTTCGATAAATACGCCGAATGTAAGATTATTATTGAAGCGGTTTAGTTTACCCTCAGGCAAAAATCTATCCGTAAACTACCCGCATCGTTTAAAATTTTCATATCAGGTTGCATTGTCATCCCTTGCTGAGTGATAATTGTAAGTGTTCTTATATAATATCAACATTAATTTGGAGTTTTAAAGGAGTGAGTATCCTTTGCAAACAAAGTCTGCTTTACCGATTCTGTTTATCGTGATGTTTTTGGTCATGGTGGGATTTGGCATCATTATCCCAGTCCTGCCGTTTTATGCTCAAGAAATTGGCGCAAACCCTACGGAACTGGGACTGCTGATGTCCGTCTATTCGCTGATGCAGTTTATATTCGCCCCGTTGTGGGGACATGTTTCCGACCGCATTGGCCGCAAACCGGTGATGATGATCGGAATTGCCGGACTGGCCCTGTCTTTCTTTATCCAAGCGATCTCCACTGCACTGTGGATGCTATTTGTGGCCCGAATTTTGGGCGGGATCCTCTCAGCAGCGAACATGCCAACAGCGATGGCCTATGTTGCTGACATCACCACGGAAGAAAACCGCGGCAAAGGCATGGGAATTGTCGGGGCGGCAACCGGATTAGGCTTCGTTTTCGGGCCGGCGATTGGCGGAATTTTTTCAAAAATCAGCTTAAGTATGCCGTTTTATATTGCCTGTGGTTCATCGTTGATTACCTTATTTCTTGTTCTCATCCTATTAAAGGAATCAAAACAGAAGAACCATGAATCGGAACCTGAAAAACCGTCATTCTTGAGTGCCTTTAATAGTCATGTAACGGTTTTATTCATTGTGCAATTATTTGTTTCCTTATCTCTTTCCGGACTGGAAGCTACGTTTGCTTACTTTGCAGCAAAAAAAGCAGGGTTGGGTACGGTGCAACTGGGCTATATTTTCATGATTATGGGCTTTGGCAGTGCCATGGTTCAAGGTGGATTAGTCGGAAGATGGACGCGAAAATACGGAGAAAACGTCGTCATTCAAGGCGGGATGATTGTCTCGGCGATCGGCTTTGGGTTGATTTTGCTGGTGAACAATTTTGCCACTGCGGCCATTTATTTAACGATCTTCGGGCTCGGAAACGGTGTGATCCGCCCCAGTGTCTCGGCACTGCTGACGAAAACCTCCGCTTCCGGGCACGGGAGTTCGACAGGGCTTTTGTCTTCATTTGATTCATTAGGGCGGATTATTGGACCGACTCTTGGCGGCTGGCTGTATTCTATTGCAATGGGACTACCGTATATTTCCGGCGTGATCATTACCATCTTAGCTTTTGGGCTATTTCTCGTTTTCCGGCCAAAAGTAAGTGCCTCAAACGTGTAATCTTTGGGCGCGGACGAGCATAGAATGAGTACGAAGATTCAATGGAAAAGGAGCCGGAACCATGAAATTAACCACTTTCATAAGTGCATTAGGCCTTTTACTGACGTTAGGGGCCGCCGCCTATTTGGATTCACCGTACTCATTCTTAAATATTAACTATACCTATACAGCCGATCAGCCGGTAGTCGCTAAACCGGCAGCCATCCAGCCTTCCAAAGATGAACCGGAGCTGGTAGAAAAACTGGAAAAATCCGAAAAAGATGGCGGCTATATTGTGGAAACGTATCAGGAATATGAAATTTATAAGGATAAAGAGGGCAATATTAAAGAAGAAATTCCTACCTCCAGAACAGATACATTAAAATACTGGGATTACAGTGAAGCCTCTCATGCAATTGAGCAATAACCTTGAAAAAATGACGTGTATCTTTTACACGTCATTTTTTGCTGTGGCAATCATTTTTATTGCTTCATTGATATCGGTTGTAGGTTTGTTGCAAACGAAATTTTCGCAAACATAGATGGTCGTCTGCTCATTGATCGTTTGATATTCCTTCGTGAACGGAGCGATTTCTGCTAATTTACCACGGTCGGAACTGATCAAATAGGTAATTTCAGGATGGAATCCCTGCTGCAGTTCTTTGACTAGTGTCGACGATCGTTCATCACGCTCCAGTACAATGACCTCTTTCATTCCCATCTGTGTCAACAAATAGCTTTGCAACAGGAATGTTTGCCCTGCTGGATATTGTGTTAATTCAACGCTAAAGGTGTTAAACAACTGCTGCACTTTTTCCTCTAATTGAAAATTGCCTGTAAGACGCGCCAAACGGATCATTTGCATCGCCGCGACACTATTTCCCGAAGGAATAGCTCCATCATAGGCCTCCTTTTGCCGGACTAACAATTCCTCGTTATCGTTGCCATAAAAGAAAAATCCACCCGCCTCATCATCCCAAAACAGTTCTAACATTTGCTCGGTTACTTGAACTGCCCTTTGTAAATAGCGCAGTTCTAATGTACTTTCATACATTTCTATATAGGCCCATACCATGAAAGCATAATCATCAATAAAGCCCTTCTGTTTTACTTCTCCGTCACGATAACGGACCATTAAGCGATTTTTCAAAACAAGGTTTGTTTCAATAAAGCGGATTGCTTTTTCCCCGGCCAAAATAAACTCCTTCTGGTTAAAAACCCGGCCGGCCTTTGCGAGCGCCGCAATCATCAGTCCATTCCATGACGTGAGTATTTTGTCATCTTTGTGAGGATGAACCCTTTGATTACGAACTTTAAATAGCTTTTCCCGCGCCGCTTCCAATTGGCCAAGCAGCTTTTCATATTCAAGCCCATTTTGCGACGCAAATTGCTGTACATCCTGGTGAATTAGATTCGGAATGCTTTTCCCCTCGAAATTCCCCTGGGTTGTAATATCATAAACATGGCAAAATAATGCTCCCGTTTCCTCGCCAAGGACCTTAATGATTTCTTCAGGAGTCCATACGTAAAATTTGCCTTCTTCCCCTTCGGAATCAGCATCCTCAGCAGAATAAAATCCCCCTTGTGTGTGCTGCATGTCACGGAGGACATAGGTGAGAATCTGCTCGGCTATTGTTTTAAAAAGCCCCTCCTGCGTAACTTGGTAGGTTTCAGTATAGGCGATGGCAAGCAAGGCATTATCATAGAGCATTTTTTCAAAATGGGGAACCAAAAATTGATCGTCTACCGAATAGCGGGAAAAACCGTAGCCAATGTGATCATAAATACCGCCCTTGGCCAGGCCCTTCAAAGTCTTGACAACCATGTCCAGGGCATGGCGCTCACCGCTGTATTGATAATAGCGCAGCAGAAATGTCAACGAGTGCGGCATCGGGAATTTGGGGGCCTGCCCAAAACCTCCATACTTCCCGTCAAATGTTCTGACAAACTGCTTGTATCCCGCTTCAATCAGCTGTTTCGTTATTGGGGCGGTGGCTTTGCTTTTACCGGGCTGTAAGGCTTCTAACACGCTGCCGGCAACCTCGTTTATATGGTCGGGATCTTTTTGGTATTTCGTGGATAAGCCCGCGATGATCTCTTTAAACCCGGGATAACCGTAACGGGCTTCTTTTGGAAAATAAGTGCCCGCATAAAACGGAACTTTATCCGGCGTCATAAATATACTCATCGGCCAGCCGCCATGTCCGGTCATCATTTGACAGACGTTCATATAAATGGAATCGATATCAGGACGTTCCTCGCGGTCGACTTTAATGGAAACAAACCGTTCATTTAAAAGCCTTGCGACCTCTTCGTCCTCAAAGCTTTCACGCTCCATCACATGACACCAGTGGCAAGTCGAATAACCAATACTGACGAAAACTGGCTTGTTCTCCTGCTTTGCTTTTTCAAAAGCTTCAGGTCCCCAAGGAAACCAATCTACCGGATTATAAGCATGCTGCAGCAAATAGGGAGATTTCTCGGTAATTAAGCGATTCGGCTTTTTATTTATTGCCATGAATTCACCTGCTTTTTTTAAAAATCACTACGCTTTCCTAAGTTTACCCTAAAAATAGAAATACTTCCAAATTACTAACAGCCTAAAGTCTTGTTGTAAAAACTAGTCAATGCTCTTGATAAGCTCAGTCATCATTTCCTTATCCATTGGCCCGACTATTTTCTTTTTGATGATTCCATGGGAATCAATAATATAGCTGGTCGGAATCGTGAAGGCTTGATAAGCCTCACCTATTTCTCCTGAGCTGTCGAGTAAGATTGGAAAGGTCAAACCGTAATCTTTGACAAATTTCGCAACATCTTTTGGATTTTTCTCTCCTGTTGTTAAATTAACGGCCAGGATTTCGATATTGTTGCCTTTCTGTTCCTGATAAAATTTCTGCATATGCGGCATTTCCGCTTTACATGGCGGGCACCAGGTCGCCCAGAAATTGAGAATCAGCCTCTTCCCTTTCATATCAGAGAGGCTTATTTGTTTTCCGTCTAGAGTCTGCAATTCAAAATTAGGCGCTCTGTTTCCTTCTTGAAAGCCAATTTTTGCTGATTTTTGCCCGGATGGCTGAGCTTCCTGCACCGTTTTTTCAGCTTCTGTTGGTTTTGAGGTATGATCATAAATTGCCCAGCCAACCAGTCCAAGCAAAAAAATGACGGCAATGATTTTTTTTAACATGATGTCACTCCTTCTGACGGAAAAATATATATAAATTAAGATTTCGACTTTTTATCCCAAAAAATTAATGAAACAATTATGAGGACAACGAAAAACCACTGTTGTGCTGAAAATAACCATATTTTCCGTTCAACGCTCAGCTGTATGAACGATAGGCTAAGGCTAAGAAACGAAAATAGGATGAGACTGGAAAAAATTCGCTGTTGGGTAACCATCTGATGTTTCCAAAATGCGAAAATAACGATTGCAAATGTGTATAAACCTGAAATAATATGATTCAACTTCTGCTCCTCAAGCAAAAGCGTGGCCAAGAGGTGATAAACGCCTATCACAGCGAAACTGTATAAGAATCCGGATTGTAAAATAAGCCTATCTGTTATGTTGGATTTATTTGCTTTAAAAAAATAGAAAATGATCGAGCCGACAACGGCGAGAACGAGCCCTGTCGTTCCCCCGGTAAAATATAATAATGACAAGGGGCTTTTAATTACTAGTACTGGATCAATAATAAATAAACTCCCTTTCCAGCAAATAAAACCGAAAAATAAGCTATTAAAAAATAAATCGATAACTTGTTTATGTAGTATTTTTTCTTGTGTTCGCCTCAACCACAGCTTCAAAATCGCCAGCCCAATAAATAGTGCCGCCCCAAGCAGCAGCCATTTAAGCAAAACAGCGATTGAACCCATTTGGATAACCTGCATCTGGTCCCCCTAATTAAGATGGCATAGCTCTTTACCTGTTATACCTTATAGGGAGTATAACAGGTAAAGAATATCCAATACGTAATTTTAACATTATAATAGATGATATGATAAAAATTAGATTCTCATTTTGTTTAGTACCAGGCACTCATGCCGCCTTTTACATTAATGACATTTGAGTATCCTAGTTTTTTTAACAATTTACTGGCCTGTTTGCTTCTCATTCCGCTTTGACAAATGACGACTACTTCTTTTTCCTTGGACAGTTCTTTTGCTGCCTTTTGTCCAAGCTGCTGGAGCGGGATATTTTTGAACCCTCTTATGTGATTTCCTTTATATTCCCCAGGTGTACGGACATCGACAAATTGTTTGTTCTTGTCATTTAGAATGGTTTTTAATTCAGCAGTAGAAATATTGGTAATCCCTTTTACAGGCAAGAACCGCTTAACGATCAGAAAAATAAGTAAGGCAATAATAATATAATTTAGATATTGCATTTTGCAACCTCCTATACCGGTATGGGTATTGAAAAATATAAAATTAGATTCATCAAAGTTTAGAATTCATTCTTTACAGGATTTTCAGAAAAGAAGGCAGCTTAAACCGCTGCCTTTCCTTATACCCGGAGCAGCTTAAATTCTCCTTCTCCAAATAAAGATTTAACATAATCCAGTTTTGTTTGATTAAAATATACTTGGTCTCTTTCATTGACCAAAAATTGAATGCCGTCCTGTTCCGTGATTTCATCACTATCTAAAGCTGACTCTTCCAGAGTCAGACGAAGCTGCGGACCCCCTCAGCCAATTCCCATAGATAAGCGGATTAGCGGCTTTTTCCCTTCATCAATTACATCTTGAACCTCTTTGGTAATCGCTGTGATGGCAGCAGGCGTGACTTTTAGCATGATGTTTTTCCTCCATTTTCATTTAAGATAGAATCAGTTTTCCCGGTTCTGAAAAACGTATTTGATCTAGATTTTACCTATGGTTTATTCTACTCGGCCAGTCCAGGCAAGCATTCCACCATTCATGTTAGTGACATTATATCCATAGCTTTCAAGGAATTGGGCCGCTCGGAAGCTCCTCCCCCCTGAATGGCAAACAATGATATATTCCTTTGATTTGTCCAATTCTTGCATGCGAAATTCTAACAGTCCTAGTGGGATGTTCACTGCACCTGGAATTTTGCCTGTCGCTACTTCACTTACTTCACGAACATCGATGATATTTAATTGTTTATTTTGGTTCAGTAAGGCCTCAACTTCTTTTGCCGTGATTTGTTTCATTTAACATTTTCCCCTTTCCTTTTGATACCTCTATAGCATTTTTTACCCATATGAGTATACTGGATTGCTAAATAAAAAGGGTATTCACCCTTTTTATCGACTTCTAACCAATAAATTCACCGCTTCTTTTACTAAATCTTCCATATTTTGCTCTCCTTGATCGTTGGCTTTTTTTACACAATCAACCAAATTGGAGCTGACTATCACCCCAATGGCGCGATCAATCGCCGTTCTGGAGGCGGATAGCTGTGTAATGACTTCTTTACAATCTTTATTTTCTTCCATCATTTTTAAGATTCCTCTTAATTGTCCTTCAATCCGCTTGACGCGATTTTTTATTTGATCATTATATTCCATGATGCCCCTCCCTTCGATGGGACTTACTAATAAGCAAAATATTATACGTATGAGGGTATATTGTCAACATTTCTAAAGTGTTAATATTATTAATTTGCATTACTTCTATAAACTGCTGAATAGGTTTTCCAGCCACCGTCAACATTTTTCACCCGGAAGCCGTTGTTTTTTAGAATTCGGCTGGCCAAATAACCTCTTAGGCCAACTTGGCAGCTGACATAAATGGTCTCGTCTTTTGGCAGTTCTGATAACCGCTTCCGCAAATCATTTAATGAAATATTGATGGAACCCTTAATATAACCAGCTTCCCGTTCCTTAGGTTCGCGCACGTCAATTAACAGTCCGCCATTCGCAACAATTTGATCGACTTCATGCCATTGAATATGCTCCAATTCGCCATCCATGATATTTGTTGCCACATAGCCGGCCATATTTACCGGATCCTTTGCAGAAGAAAATGGAGGTGCGTACGATAATTCCAGGTTGGTTAAATCCTCCACTGTCAACCCGCCTTTAATCGCCGTGGCAATGACGTCCATCCGTTTATCGACCCCATCCGCTCCAACTGCTTGGGCACCATAGATTTTGCCCGTTTCCTTATCAAAAATCAGCTTTAAGGCAATTGGCGCCGCTCCAGGATAATAACCGGCATGGGAGCTTGGGTGAATATGGACCACTTCATAAGAAACACCTAAACGTTTTAATGTTTTTTCGTTATTCCCCGTAGTCGCAACGGCCAGATCAAACACTTTCGCAATCGAAGTACCCATCGTGCCTTGATACTTCTCGGCTTTACCCATGATATTATTGGCGGCAATCCGACCTTGACGGTTTGCCGGTCCGGCAAGCGGAATCATCACCTTTGTTTCGTTTATATAATCGACGACCTCGATGGCATCGCCTACAGCATAAATGTCAGCGTTTGAGGTTTGCAGGTATTCGTTAACAACAATTCCTCCCCGCTCTCCTAATTCAAGACCGGCATTTTTCGCTAATTCATTTTCCGGTCTGACGCCGATCGCAAGAATCGTTAACTCTGTTTCAATTTCTGTGCCATCTGTCAAAATCACTTTCTTTCCAGCATCGGAAAAGGCTTCAACGCCGTTTTCAAGAATTAACTTGACCCCTTTTTCTGTTAAATGAGTGTGCAAAATACTGGCCATTTCTAAATCAAGTGGAGCCATAATCTGATTGCCACGTTCGATTATGGTTACCTCAATTCCTCTAGCGGCAAGGTTTTCAGCCATTTCGATGCCAATGAATCCCCCGCCGATAATAACCGCCTGTTTCGGCTGGGCAGTATCGACATAATGTTTAATGTTATCAGTGTCTGGAATATTTCTCAAGGTGAATAAAGATTGATTCTCTTGTAACCCAGGAATAGGCGGAACAATCGGTCTGGCTCCGGGAGATAATAGTAATTTGTCGTATGTTTCTTCGTATATTTCACCTGTTTGTAAATTCTTAATTGAGACCGTTTTATTTTCCGGATGGATGCTTACCGCTTCACTTAATGTACGAATGTCCAAGTTGAAGCGGTCTGACATTCCTTTGACCGTTTGTACCAGCAATTTATTGCGTTCTTTAATGGTTTCACCAATGTAATAAGGCAGCCCGCAATTTGCGAAGGAAATATGCTCCCCGCGTTCAATTAGAATAATTTCAGTATCTTCACTTAATCTTCTTAACCGAGCAGCAGCGGTTGCACCGCCGGCCACCCCGCCAATAATAATAATTTTTTTGGTCATTTCAAAACCCTCCGTTTATTAAAAATACCCCATGGGGTTTATACCTATATGGGTATTATAACTCACAAAAAAATTTTGTAAAGAGTTTTTACTCACTATTCAATATTTCTTCAAAATCTGCAATTATAAAAAACACACAATGTTTCGAATTGAAAAATCGTGTGCTTCATGCAAATCATTTTAAGTAAAGTATTCCAATTTCGCCTTGGGGAAAAATTTCTCCATGTAGGAATAAAGATGACTTTTAATATCTTCTTCTTGTTCCTTTTGATAGACATACTTGCCAATCCCGTATTTGCCCCATTTATATCTTCGTGCCGCTTCATCCAATTCTAATTTAGTCATTGGGTAGTTCTTTTCAATAATCCGCTTGGCCGGTTTGGTAAATCGGTGTTGAATAAATTCAAAGGTGATATCATCCCTTGCATCCATTGGCAGCTCGGCATCGAGCCGCTCGAACAAATGATGGTAGCCTTCCTCCCAGCCTTCATGCAGGTAAATCGGTGCGATGATAAATCCAAGCGGATAACCGGCTCTCGCAACTTTTCCGGCTGCTTCAATTCGTTTGGCCAATGGTGAGGTCCCCGGCTCGAAATTTTTAATCACATAATCGGCATTCACACTAAAGCGGAACCGTGTTTTTCCATTATGTTTTGCATCAAGCAAATGATCGACATGATGAAATTTCGTCACAAACCGCAGTTTGCCCAGATCTCGTTGACCAAAATGTTCAATCGCCCGTTTTAATGTATGAGTTAAATGATCGATTCCAACAATATCCGATGTACAGGAAGCTTCAAATCTGGTAATTTCGGGAGCCCGTTCCTCCATGTACTGATCAGCCGCATCTAAAATCTCATCAACATTCACATAAGTGCGGATGTACGGCTTCGTTCCCATTGTCGTTTGTAAATAACAGTAATGACAATGCCCCATACAGCCGGTGGCAAACGGAATCGCGTATTCTGCTGAGGGCTTTGATGTATCAAACTTAAGAGTCTTGCGAATCCCCACAACAAGCGTTGATTTTGCGATTCGGTACCTTTGAAAATCGTTGTCACCCGGAAGGTTTCTGACTTGGTTATGGGAGGTTGTATAGCGGATCTCGATATTCATCTTTTCAAATTTTTCTTTTAGCTGTGCCCCAAGCGGGTATTCCAATGCTTTCGGTTCAAAGTAGACGAGATGAGGCGTAAATGGTTTGATCATGCTAGGACCTCCAGTTTAAAAATCTCCGAAATACTGCTTATAGGCTTGAATCGCTTCCGCTTCACTTCGATAAACCGCTATTTCATTCGTTAACGGATAATAGGTTTCATAAAGAAATAATGCCAATTGGTCGGGATTGTCGGGATGATTTACAACTGCCGCTGCTTGGACGTTGGCGACATCCTGTGTATGAGGATTTCGATAAAATACATAGACGAGATCTCCTGGATTATAGGCTTGATTATCCATAGTTACTTCCACATTGTTCACCTTCCTAGCGGATATTTAGAAAAATCAAATGCTGCAAAGAAAAAACGCCGCGGTGAGGCGTTCATTTATGACGTTGAATTAGGCTGGTTCGACATATTGCTTCCCCCCTCAGCAACTGGGTCCATTTCCCCATAGCCAGTTACATGGCCGGCATGCTCTTCGTGGTATTGCGAGCCTGAATTTTGTTGAGTAGCTGTCATTCCCTTATGGTTGCTGTGATTATTTTGCTTCATGAAACATCACCCCCTGTTACCATTAGAGTTTGTAATCGGTATGCAGTTATTCAGCTGTTCAAGCATGAAGTTATTCCAGTCTTGGCTATTTTTTCTGAGTTCTAGCACCATTTCAAAAAATGAATTTTGTCCAATATAGGTATTATCTTCAATTATTTGTCATTTCATAATGAAATCGTTGAACCCTGTTAACAAGAACAGAAGAAAAAACGCTCTTGCTTTTTTATTAGGAAATTTTTCATAAAAATCCGATTAAGACAATCCCATTTTTATTGGTTTTGCATTTACTATTTCTGAGAGGAGGAGTTGGTTAAATGATGAGCGAGAAAACATTCCATCAAGTTGCCGGTGAGCTTCTACATCATGAAGTCATTGTCATTACCAGACAAGGTAATTTTGAAGGAAAGCTTCTTAGTGTTGGGAACGATGTAATCGTCCTGGAATCACGCCAAATGGGAGGACGCCCTGTCAAACTATTCATTCGGATTGAAGAAGTAGTGGCAATTTATCGGGCAGAACGCAGACCTCCAATGGGTCCATTCGGGTTTATGCCGATGGGTGAGGAGTTTGGGGAATCCAGCGAAAAACACGAAATACACGAAAGTAATTAGAGCCGAAAAAAATAGCAGAAAAAACTGCATGTTTGTCTATACGCCCTTTCAAATCCAACATACGCTGTAGTAAACGTGTTGGAGGTGAAGGATATGAGTGGCGGCGGATATTCAGGCGGAGCAGGATTTGCTCTTATTGTTGTACTCTTTATTCTGCTGATCATCGTGGGCGCAAGCTTCATGGGCGGCTATGGTTTCTATTATTAAGAAATAACCATAAGGTGTTTATTGAAAACAGTCATGGATAAAAACATGACTGTTTTCTCTTTTCCTCCTTTTTTGATGTGGTACACTTGTTTTATCATTTGATGCAAGGAGGTCTAAAATGAAACGAATCAATAGCCGAGCATGGCTGCAAAACCACACAAATCCATTCATTCAGAAACTCATTTCCTTAGAAGAAGTCATTTGGTTTAATCCCAAGCTTGAAGCGTTCCAAGCTGGTATCGAAAAATGTCCGCTTTCCTTCAGCGATGTGCTGGAAGCCGAGAAAAGATTAAGCCGCTTTGCCCCTTATCTCGCAAAGGTGTTTCCGGAAACACAGACGACAAATGGGATCATCGAATCTCCTCTGGTAAAAATACCGCAGATGCAGGCAAAACTGGAAGATGATTACGGGCAGCAGATTTTTGGGGATTTATATTTGAAATGTGATAGTCACTTGCCTATCTCAGGATCGATTAAAGCTAGAGGCGGGATTTATGAAGTGCTTAAGATTGCCGAGGATTTGGCCATAAGTAAGGGGATGTTATCCATAGAGGATGATTACTCCATCTTGGCTAGCGACAAGTTCCGCTCCTTCTTCTCGAAATATTCCATCGCCGTCGGTTCCACCGGTAATTTAGGCCTAAGCATTGGCATCATGAGTGCCAAATTAGGTTTTTCCGTCACTGTCCATATGTCGGCAGATGCCAAGCAATGGAAGAAAGACCTTTTACGTAGTAAAAACGTTAAGGTGATCGAATATGCCGCAGATTATAGTAAAGCTGTCGAGGAAGGAAGGCGGTTGGCCGAAGCTGATCCAACATGCCATTTTATTGATGATGAAAATTCCCGTGACTTATTTTTAGGCTATGCGGTAGCCGCCCTCCGCTTACAAAAACAACTGGAGCTTGCGGGAATCACTGTTGATGAGAATCATCCTTTATTTGTCTATTTACCATGCGGAGTGGGCGGCGGTCCCGGCGGCGTCGCCTTTGGGCTAAAGCTTATATTTCAGGACCATGTTCACTGTTTCTTTGCCGAACCCACCCACTCCCCTTGCATGCTACTTGGACTTATCAGTGGACTTCATGACAAAATTGCCGTTCAGGATATCGGGATTGATAACCAAACAGCCGCAGATGGCCTTGCGGTTGGAAGACCTTCAGGATTTGTCGGCAGGGTAATTGAACCCTTCTTAAGCGGCAGCTATACGATCAGTGACCAACAGATGCTCAAGCTGCTAAAAGATCTCGCCGATACTGAGGGGATTTATTTGGAACCGTCCGCCCTTGCCGGAATGATTGGACCGGTAAAACTAGCGGCAGAAGGGCAGCATTATCTTGAAAACCACGATTTATCGACTAAAATCAATCAGGCCGCCCATATTGTCTGGGGCACCGGCGGCAGCATGGTCCCGAAACAAGAGATGGAACAATATTACCGCAAAGGATCAAATGAAAAAGGACAGAGCGATTGAAACGGCTCCGTCCTTTTTAGACTGTTTTGGAATCTAAGCTCATCCTTTTCTCCAACTGCTTTAACAGGAAGGAAAACAGCATCACAAGTGCTAAGTAATAAATACCGACAACGATATAGGATTCCAGCTGGCGGAAATTAGAGGCGGCTTCGCTTAAACCTGATCCCCAAAGCTCCGCCATCCCGACATAAGCTACTAAAGATGAATCCTTAAGTCCGATGATAAATTGATTGCCAAGAGGTGGGATCGAGAATTTAAAAGCCTGTGGCAAAATGATCTTGTGCATGGCCAGCGAATAACTCATCCCCAGCGAACGAGCTGCTTCCATTTGTCCTTTGTCAATCGATTGAATCGCTCCACGGAAGATTTCAGCAATATAGGCACCATTATGCACAGCCAGTGCCAAAGCTCCAGCCCAAAACTGTGAAAATGTCACAATCGAGGCCATTCCGAAATATAGGATGGCAATTTGCACGATTAACGGGGTACCGCGGATCAGACCAATGTAGATTGTTGCAAGATAGTTTAACAGCTTACTGCTGGAAATTCTAAAAAACGCGAAAATAAGTCCAATTATGCAGCCTAGGATTAACGATGTGACCGTTAATTGCAAGGTCAACAAAGCAGCGCGGGGGAACACATCTAACGTGTTAAGAAAAATATCAAAGATTATCATCACCTTCTTTTGAATCAAAGGGTGCCTGTCCGCTGGAAGCAACACCCTTTGAAACTCTTACTCTCCTAAAATATTACGGCCGAACCACTTTTTACTGATGTCTTCATAGGTTCCGTCTTTTATAATTTCCGCAAGTGCTTTATTCAACTTATCCAACAACTCTTGATCTTCTTTACGGACGGCAATCCCTTGGTCATCCTGGGTCATGGTTTCACCGACATCTTTAATCTTGATGGCACCTTCCTTTATAATCGGCAGTCCAACCATTTGGTCGGTGATCACCGCATCGAGTCTTCCTGTCGGCAAATCCATTAATGCGGTAATATCGCTGTCATATTCAACAATCTTCTTTTTTTCGGTATATTTTAAGGCCAGTTCCTTATATGTGCTTGCCTTCACGACACCGATTTTCTTACCTTTTAAATCTGCTGGTCCGGAAATGTCTTGGTTGTTTTCAGCAACAAATACCTGTGCACCAGAGCGGTAATATGGATCGGTGAAATTAACCGACTTGAGCCGCTCCTCGGTAATCGTCATACTGCCTATAATCGCATCATATTTTTTCGCCTGTAAGCCCTGGATTAAAGTTTCCCAAGGATTGGTAACGGCAACCGGCTTCATTCCCATTTTTTTCGCCAGCGCTTCGCCAATTTCGACATCGAATCCCAGTAATTTTCCATCCTCTTTGAAATTAAACGGTTTGTATAAGCCGCTCATCGCGTAATAAAATTCCTTTTGCTCCCTCCCTTTTCCTGAATCCTTTTCCTTCGCCTTATCCTGTCCACAGGCACTAACCACCAGGATCACCATCAGCACGATTAGGAATAATCCTGACTTCCATAATTTTTTCAAACTACCACTCCCTTGTCATCTCCACCTACTAAATCGTATTAAACAAAATTCTGTTTTATTCGCATCTTTGATTAGGTTCCCGATTAAAGCCCGGTATTTTACCGTTTCCTGGACAGCAAAAAGGCACATGCTGTAGAGCTTGTGCCTTAATGCCCGGACAAAAATTGTTTGCCCATTTTATTTGTTTTTCACATATACGGCTTTCGATTTACTTGGAACACGAAGTGAGAATAATTCAAACGTAAATCCATAGATAAAGGCTACCAGAAACATCGAGCCAACCATGTCAAAAATCACATGCTGCTTGACAAATAGCGTCGAAACAATAATCAGACCGCCGCCGATATGAAGCAGAATATGGTTGATCACATGCTTATTTTTAATATGCAGCGAGGCCAGCATGATTGAAAAAGTCGTTTGAACATGAATGCTCGGGAAGCAATTGTACGGCTGGTCAATGGTGTAAATCCATTTCACCAGAATTGTCAGAAAATCATTTCCTTCAACAGAAGGTCTTGGCACCGTCGTCTGAAAGAAGAAATAAATGACGAAGCAAGCCAGTTCCCCAAGACTCAGCAATAATAATGTTTTCAAATAGACCTTGGTATCCTTAAAGCAAAAATAGACTAAAAAACCAGCAAGATAGGCATACCAAAGGATATATGGAATGATAAAAATTGGCATATACGGGATCATTTTATCAATTGGTGTGATTAAATCCGTTGCATTTTGCGCATTGGCATTTAATAATCGATATACTAATCCAAGTAATGGTATGACTGACATCAACAACAAATAGGGGGCCTTTTTTAAAAAAAACTTCAAACTCTCCCCTCCCCAATATAAAATCAATATAATATTACTAGCTTACCCGAATTTTGTCGAACATTATTATATTCCAATTTTCGCTTTCTCTATCTCGCTTATAATGTTTCTGATAAGCTCGTTAACGGTTTGTCCCTTTGCTAATCTTGGACTCTGCCCCGACCAAAGCGAGATATATTCGCGATTTTCGCTAGCTGCCGCGGCTTTTCTAATCGCTTTTGTTAAGTCATTTTGCAGCGGATAATCGGGCAGCTCCGCTTCGACATGCTGAAGTTTTTCAATAAAACGATTATTTATCCCCTGCGCCATTTTTCCAGAGAATGCCTTAGTGAGAACCACTTGGTCCTCTGCCGCTTCAAGGATCGCATTCTTATGGAGCGGATTGGCCCCGCTTTCTTTACAAACTAGAAATGCTGTTCCCATTTGGACGCCTTGGGCCCCTAAGCATTGCGCCGCCAGCAAACCTCTGGCATCCATGATTCCACCTGCGGCAATAATCGGAATCGAAATTTGGTCGGCCGTCTGCGGTATCAAAGACATCAGTCCTATCAAACTATGACGCGCGTCCCCGGCAAAAGTTCCCCGATGCCCGCCAGCTTCCGAACCTTGAACAACCACAGCATCCATGCCGGCTTCTTGATTTAAAATGGCTTCCTGAACAGTGGTCGCCGTTCCCATTATAATAGACGCATTTTCCTTTAATTTGGTTCTAATTTTTTTCGAAGGAATTCCAAAAGTAAAGGAACAAACCGGAATATGTTCCTCGAGCATGATCTCAACCATTTCTTGAAATGTTTCGACATCCTGTAAGTAATTTGAAAGATCCGGGGCATGATCCTCAATTCCTAATTCCTGTTCCATCGGCCGAAGATAGGCTTTTGACTGATTGATCTTTTGTTCGTCGACCGAATACTCACTCGGGACAAATAGATTCACGCCAAATTTTCGCTTCGTTAACCCTCTCACATGATGAATTTCTGCCCTTAATTGTTCCGGACTTAAATAACCCGCCCCAATCATTCCAAGCCCGCCGGCATTGGAAACTGCCGCCACTAATTCAGCAGAGGTTACACCCCCTGCCATTGGCGCCTGAATAATCGGATAATCTATTTTCAATAGCTTCGTTAATTCGTTGCTTAACATATTTTCAACCTCCCTACCTGTATTAAATTCTATGTTTGATTGAATTCCCCTTTATTTTGACAACAATTTTCCATAAATATGATACAGGGGGTAGATAGACAAGCTCTAACAGCCACATGATTGGGAAAAATAACATCAGAGGGTAGAATAGATCTACTAGCCCTCTGAAAACGAAAATATGATGTAGAAGTCAGATAGCTTTGGCCGATTAGCCCTCTGACTGGAAAAAATGACATCAGAGGGTGATCAAGCAGATGGCTGTTAGATTTGTGCTTGTTGGCGGACAAATCCAAGATACCTTGTGCCTTGAAATTGAAGTTCACCCGCATCCCCTTCTGCCAGCTGCCCATATTCACGGCCATTGACGGTGAACTCCATTCGGTCACCGCTTTCGACCTGAAAGGTGACATAATACCAGGTGCTGGAATGGTGGTCGGGGCCGCCGCTAACGTTTGTCCGTTTCGAAACAACCACCGCCGCCACATTCAATCTTGGCTGTTGATTATTATAACTCCATTCTTTTATCCCGCGAAAAATAACAAAAAGTATAATTCCCGCTACAAGAATAAAAAATATCGGAAAAATCGTTCCCATCATGGAAAACATGTCAAATCCTTGATCAAAATCCATTAACTGCCCCCCTAATCTTAATCTATTAAACTCTTTCAAATAATCATACGATATTTTTTACATTTTGTTTCAATCTATTTCCTTTGAAAATGAAAAAGACGAGATAAAAAGCGATTTAAAGCCTAAAAAACAGCAGCCATTCACAATAGGCTGCCGCTTTTTATTAGGCCTTTTGGTAATTCAAATCCCAAATCACGCCAAACGGATCCTTCACTTTGGCATATTTGGCTCCCCAAAAGGTATCCTGTAATTCCATATGAACAGTACCTTTTTCAGATAATGCGTTGTAAATAGCTTGAATTTCCTCCTCGCTTTCAAAATCCAGCACTAATGAAATATTACTGCCGATCACCACGGATGAGCCGGGGAAGCAATCCGAAACCATGAAAAATAAATCATCCTTTTTAAACCGGCCATGAATCAATCGGTCTTTGGCTTCCGGCGGTGTTTGATAGCCCGCTTCCGCAAACGTCCTTAAATCCGATTGTTCCCCGCCAAATACTTGTTGATAAAAATCCAGCGCTTCTTTGGCATTTCCGTCAAACATCAAATAGGGTGTTGCTTGTCCTTTCATATAAAAAGCTCCTTTCATTTTCAAAATATATTATTTACCAATCTATCCTTAATAAAACCAATCATTTAGCAAAAAAGAACCTTTGAACAAGTTCAAAGGTTAATTGGGATCCTGCATATACGCCAAAATCCCACTTTAGGAGGTCTAAATTCAGAAGAATTTAAACAGTCCTTATTTTATCAGTTTTAGAAAAATATTTCAATAGATTAAAGCAGTAAAGAAAAAGGTTCCTTCAAACCATCCTCTTCTTAGATTGTCATTTCCTTATTATGAAGATCTAACACTTCTATTTTAACGGTACCACCAAGATACTCTGACACTAAATCCGTCAATGTTTTAAGCGCCATATGAAATTCATCACTTCTGGTTTCATCTACTAATTCGATACAGAGGAAGGCATTTTTCGTATTTTCTGTCAGCATCGTCCTCTGAGCTTCCCGCCAATTCCAGCATCTGCAAATCGCACCGGCATCATCTTTATAAACAATTTCACCCTCATATGGTGAAGCATTTTCATCACTTCCCAATGGGAGAAATGGTTCGTTGCCATTTGCCTGTGTTAGCCGAATATCGCCAACAAAGGTGTCGATATCCTCTCCACCACAGGGAAGCCCGTAGCGTAAGGAAATGGAATTATAGATATCAACAAGCGGGTTGATTGTTCCGATATGATTGCCATTTTTTACTCTTTTTAATAAGGCTTCAATCGAGCACCTTGCCCCTTTCTTTGTCTTGAATTTCTTAAAAGCCTCCCGCCAGACGGAAATGACCGGATTACTACTGAATTCCTCAAGACCGAGAAACTTATGCGATTCCTTTTCTGCTTCCTGTAGCAGCTTCTCGTAGGTTTCAACGTCCCTAATGGAATTATCAATCCCTTGGCAAACAACGATCCCTATTTTTGCTTGAGGGAACAACGTCCAAAAATCTTCTTCAATAATAAATTTAGGCATAAAATATCTCTCCATTTCTATCTTGGTAGCATTTTTTAAATATATCCGCAGTTTTTTAATTTATCTGCAGTTTTCCTGATATATCTGCAATTTTTCAATTATATCTGCAGTTTTTCCTATTTTTCAAACAACTCTTTCCGTTTCTCGCGCATCCACTTGGCAACCTGAATTTCATCTTGATCCTTTGATTTTTCAAGCTCTGTCACAATCGATTTGTAATCAATATCATGACGATTTTGGCTCATTTTAGCTGCTGCTTGAATAGATGTCATTTCAATTTCAAAGCCAACTATTCCTTTCAGTTCACGCTTAAGCAGCTCAGGATCAAATGTATCCCAGAGCCGGCCATTTTCGCGGTCGGACTCATAATGTGCAAGCATTGTAGCCAAAGCCGATTTCAGTTCATCTTCCGTAATGATACGTGCTGTTCCATAGGCATGTACAGCTAGATAGTCCCAAGTAGGAACCTCTTCGACCTGATACCAACTTGATGAAATATAAGCGTGCGGCCCTTGAAAAATTAGTAACACATCGCTATGATTGTCTAAAGTTCTTTTCTGCTTGTTACCATAGGCAATGTGCCCAGTCCCATAGATTTTCCCTTCTGCTTCGCGAATTTCCACAGGAATATGCGTTGCCAGGGGACGTTGTTGTTCGTCGACCGTCACTAATAAGGCAAACGGGTTAGACTTCATAAATTGAACGGCCTCATCATGATCCATTCGATATTGCTTAGGAATGTACACAAAAATCCTCCTTTCGACCAGTTATTGAATATTCTAATAAAAAAATAATATTATACAAACTGACATAAAAAAAGGTACAATAATAAACAAATATACATGTCAGAAGGAATGCAGATGAATAATACCATTTTTACTTTTACAGATGACTCTCCAAAATACAAACAAATCTACGAGAAATTTAAAACATATATTGAACAGGGAACTATTTTAGCGAATGAACAATTACCCTCCATTCGGCAGCTTGCCGATTCCTTACATGTAAGCCGCAATACAACGTTATTGGCCTATGAACAACTGGTTGCTGAAGGGTATATTCGTGGTGAGGGCCGAAAAGGCTACTTTGCAAATGAGTTGGAACCGCTAATAGTTCAGAAGGACAGCATCTCCGAAAACAAAAAACAAACAGGGTCCAAGAAATCTCCGGTCGTTACTTTCAGGGCTGATGCCGTTGATCAAACGCATTTCCCGCTGAAAATTTGGCGGAGAGTGGCCAATCAAGTACTAACCTTACAGGATAGCTTTCGGTACGGAGAACCATTTGGGGAGGAAGCCTTGCGCGAGCAAATTTCCACATACTTACTTCAATCACGCGGCGTGAAAACAAATCCTGATGCCATCATAATCGGGAGTAGCACCCAGCAAATGCTTGTATACCTAGGGCATATACTTAAGGAGGAATTCCAGAGCATTATCGTGGAAGACCCTGGTTACGACGGTGCCAGGGAAGCTTTTCTGTTCCACCAATTTAGGTTAGAAGCGTTGCCGGTTTATGAAACAGGTGCTGATCTTTCACATTTAGACGTAATGAAATCTCGGTTGATCTATGTTACCCCTTCCCACCAAAGTCCACTTGGCGTAAGCATGTCGATACAACAGCGGCAAATGCTGATTCATTGGGTAAACAAGGTACAGGGATATATTATCGAAGACGATTATGATAGTGAATTCCGCTATACTCAAAAACCATTCCCTGCCCTGGCCTCGATTGATTCAGCGAGAGTCATTTATTTAGGGAATTTTTCAAAATCATTCCTTCCAGGAATCCGTTTAGCTTATATGGTCCTGCCAGAGCCAGTTTTGAATCAATATAAAAACTATTTTTCTCAGTTTGAGAGTCCCGCATCGCTTTTCAGCCAACTCACAATGGCAAAATTTATGGAATTGGGAGAATGGAACCGCCATGTGAAACGAATGCGGCTTGTTTATAAACGAAAAATGCAACACCTGGTATCTGAACTAAGAAAACAATTCGGCGATAATATTTCTATTATTGGCGAGCAGTCAGGTTTATACTTATTAATCAAATTACAGCTGAACCATTCCGAAGAATGGTTCATCGAACGCGCTGCTTCATTTGGTGTAAAAGTGTGTCCCACCTCGCTGTATTTTGTTAACAATAAAGCCGATGACCCAATCATTAAACTTGGATTTAGTCATCTTTCTTGTGATGAGATTGGACGTGGGGTCGAGCTCTTAAAAAGGGCTTGGATTGAGCAGTGAAACAGGGATCAGAAACAGCTCCGGTTCCATCTTTTCGTGGTGGAACCGGTTTTTTCATGGTTGTAACTCTCCAAAAAAAATCCGCCAATTAGAAAGAATTAGCGGATTGAGCTATTTTCAATTGTTATTTTTCCTTGGTTGCAGCTATTTCAGCAGCTGACTTTTTCTTATTTATATTATGAACAATAAAGGTTGCCACAAAAGCAAGAACCAGAATACCAAAAAAGACGAAGTGGTGCAATTCAAATCCGAGAACACTGGCAAACATCTTTGCTGCAATAATAGCGATTAAAATGAATGCCGTATTTTCCAGTTCCGGAATTCGATCAATTAACACCAAGAAAAACTTGGCCACCGTCCGCATCATCAAGATTCCCAGCATTCCGCCAATCAAAAGCACCCAAACTTTTTCGGAAACGGCGAAGGCAGCTAAAATACTGTCCGCTGAGAAAGCAATGTCCATCAGTTCAACAGAAATAACCGTTCCCCAGAAGACGCCAAAAGTACGGACAAGCCAGCCTTCCTTTTTCATTCCCTCCACTTCTTCTTCTTGTTCGCCCAACCAGAAATGCTTGATCACAAGCCAGGCCAGGTAAGCAGCGCCGAGAACCTTCACCCACCAGAACTTGATCAACAGCATTCCCAGCCCAATAAACACAAATCGGAAAAAATAGGCCCCAAATAACCCATATGTCAACGCTTTTTTTCGCTGTTTCGGCGGTAAATGCTTCACCATTACGGCCAGCACTAAAGCGTTATCTGCCGAAAGCAGCCCCTCAAGAATCACCAGTGTGCCTATGTAACCCCAGGAAACAGGATCGGTCAGAACTTCAACCCACATATCCCATTCAAAAAAAGAGGCGTAGGTTGCTAAGATTTCATTTATAATTTCCAATCAAATACTCCTTTCTTTACCAAACCGGCAGATGAAAATAAGCTAATGTAATATTTTTAAAATTCAATTATAGAGAACCATTCTCATTTTACCAAATGTTTATATAAAAGGTAAAATTATATCCAGTAGGAAAATGATATAATTTTCGACATATCCACTTTCAGGTAATTCGATGAGTTTTTTCAACAGGTCTGTTACAATAGGATGGAGGTGAATATGTATGTGTGGCCGGTTTACATTAACTGCTTCCATTGAGCAAATAATAGATCGCTTCGAAATCCAAGCGTTCCTGGATGCTAAAAATTTTTCTCCCAGTTATAACATTGCACCTTCTCAGATGGTTTTAGCTGTCATCAATGACGGAAAGTCAAACCGTATGGGATTTCTAAAATGGGGACTCATTCCCCCATGGGCAAAGGATCCTTCCATCGGCAACAAGTTGATTAACGCCCGGGCGGAAACGCTTGCTGAAAAACCAAGTTTTCGCAAGGCTTTCCAAAAGAAGCGATGTTTAATCATCGCTGATAGTTTTTACGAATGGAAGCGACATGGAGGTCAAACAAAAACACCAATGAGGATAAAGCTAAAGTCAAATGAGCTATTTGCAATGGCCGGTATTTGGGAACAATGGAAATCACCGGAGGGAAAATCTGTCTTCAGCTGCTCCGTCATAACGACTGCAGCTAATCCGCTGATGAAGGAAATACATGACCGGATGCCTGTTATTTTAAAACAAGAGGATGAAAAAACATGGTTGTCCCCTGACATTTCCGATATCAATTTTTTGCAGCAATTCCTGGTGCCATATGACGACGAACTGATGGAAGCTTATGAGGTATCTCCATTAGTCAATTCACCGAAAAACAATTCGATCGAGCTGATTCAAAAAATAGGTTGGAGCACATTTTAAAAAATTGGACAAGAGCACTACATTCACGTACAAGCTCTCACATAGATTAAAGTAACCCATTTAATTTTTCCTTCTTTTAAAGTGGCTTTTTGGCCACTTTTTTTTTGGTCGATAGGAAAAACTTTCCCATCAGGCATAAGTGTAACTACGCCTCTGTCTTCACTTTAAAGGCTCGTCAATCTATAAATATACGACCTGTTTCAGGCGAAGAGTTTCCTCGTTTCCCTGGTCTGTTGGAAGACTGCTCCGAATATACATAATAAAACATCGAGTTTCGAGGTCTTTTTTAAAAGAAAGGAGCCTTCTAGATGTTTTTTATTCCAACTAAACTGAACATTGGCGATGTTAAAGTGAATACTCCCGACAATCGCAGCACGATTAATTTTGGTTCAACAATGCAAGTAAACATCCATGTAGCGGGCAAGAAAAATCAGGCCTATGGCCAACAATTTGCTGATATTTCTTCTACTCTTATCCCGCTTGGCATAGTATTGGATGATGACATCATTGATTTGCCCTCGTTTAACAGTAAAAGGGTGTCAACAACGCATAGGAGTGGTGAATATTGAATATCGCACCAATGGCCTTTAATTTTTTAGGTTTTAAGGTAAATTCCTTGGATAATGGCGCGTTCCTGAATTTGGGGCCCAATCAATTTATCGATCAATTTGTTTCCTATAAGCGTAATCAAGGCGTTGGCGAACAGAACGGTGACATCTCTCCAGTGAACATTCCCATTTCATGGATCGGTGACACTGATGTAACTGATAGCAACACGGCGAAAAATAGCATAGTATAACGTGATAAAGGAGTGTATAGGTTGATCTTCGCACCAATGGTGGTAAACTTTGGTAACCTCAAAGTCAATGTTTTTGATCATGCCTCTCTATTAGTTATGGGACCAAATCAGTTAATGGACCAGTATGTTTCTTATAAACGAAATCAGGCCTATGGCGAACAAAATGGCGACTTCGTTCCCTACTTGATTCCGATCGGCTATATTTTTGATTCAGATGTTAGTGACAGCTGGACAGGAAAAAATAATTCTATCTTCTAAAATAGCTGGAAAAATTCCTCCAGCTATTTTTCGTCTCTGAAATCTCCTAATTTTATAAAAATTCGTTATAATAAAAAAGTAGTTTTCATATAGAGAGGAGATTTTTTAATGGATCAGCTTGTACTAGACTTTGTGAACATTCCGACCACATGCGTTTCGGATGCGACGGATGGATTAAATAACCTCCACCCTTCGATCAAACCGTTAAAGGAGGAATATAAGGTTGTGGGCAGGGCCTTCACGGTTAAAATTCCTGTCGGTGATAATCTTGCTGTTTTAAAAGCGATCCGTGAGGCAAAACCAGGAGATGTTTTAGTTGTCGATGCCAAGGGCGACGAATACCGCGCGATTGCTGGCGATTTCGTTGTCGGGATGATGCAGACAATGGGAATTGCTGGTCTTGTCGTGGATGGAGTGATTCGCGATATTGCCGGAATAAAGGCACTGAACTTCCCTGTTTTCAGCAAGGGAACAACAGTCGCTGCCAGCGGAAAGGCTGGTGTGGGCGAGGTGAACGTGCCAATATCCTGCGGCGGTATGGCTGTGAAGCCGGGTGACATCATCATTGGTGATGCCGATGGTGTCGTTGTTGTTCCACAGGAAATCGAACAGGCCGTCTTAGAAAAAGCCTTAGCCAAACTAAAAAAAGATCAAATCCGTGAAGAACAAATTTCCGGAAATCGTGAAGCGATCATTACACATTTGGACAAGCTTCTCTCCAAATAATGCCCAATCCCCCTTCTGCTCAGGGGGATTTTTTTTGTCGCATAAATTCCAACTGCGCCTCATGAATCGTCCATAAGGATGCACCAGTCGGCGAGTTTTCATTTATAGGATAAGAAAGCATAAATTTTCGACTTTGAGAATTGTCTAGCTCCACAAGGAAGGCTTCGACAGCATTTGCATCGCACGAAGGAAAAGCGATAGCTTTTTCAAGGAGGCCATACGCCGCTGGCCAAGGCGCTTGCGCTTTTCTAATTCGCAAACATACTTTCAGGAGGAATTTGGAAAGATAAGGCTTAACAATGAATCATAAGGGTAGGATGACGGTTGTGGGGATGTTTTTTAAAAAATGGCTCTATTATTTAATCAAACTTCGGAATATTATCTTTTTCCCGTTTGTCATCATCTACATATTGCTAGCTGGTTTGGGCATCTATCTTATCGAGCCGCAAACATTTCCTTCCTTTCTGACCGCGATTTACTGGGTATTCACAACGCTGGCAACCGTAGGCTTTGGCGATTACGCTCCTGTCACGGAAGCGGGGAAAGCCTACACGATTGTCCTGTACATCACCGGGATCGGCCTGCTTAGTGTATTTTTAGGGAGAGTTTTCAAATATGTTTATCTGATTGATAAATTAAAGGTTGGAGGAAAGATGAAATATACCGGGAAAGATCATATTATCCTAATCGGCTGGAGCACGAAATCGCAGTTAGCGATTCAGGAAATATTTAAATCAGATATAAAAACCGATATCGTGATAATCGACGATTTGGAAAAAGCACCCATGCTGGAGGAGCGGTTGTTCTATATTCGCGGCAATGCGACGGATGAAAAAACACTGCTGGATGCCAATTTACCAAAAGCAAAAGGGGTGATCATTTTTGCCGACCAAGCTACTCAGGATCAGTTTGCCGGAAAAGACCCGCTGCTTGTAGACGGAAAAACACTATTGATAGCCACGGCGATTACTTTAATTGAAAAAAAATTTAATAAAGATATCCATATTACCGCGGAGGTTATCAATCAGCAGCATATCCCCCTATTCGAACAAGTGAAGGTCGACGAGTTCATTCCAACACAGGAAATGATCTCTCATGCGGCCGTGCGCTCGTTATTTTCCCACGGTGTGACTCACATGTATACAGAATTAATGAGTACTCAGTACGGGGATTCGATGTATGAGATCGAGAAACAGGCAGAATGGCGGACATACCGCGATGCCTTTATCGATTTGCTTGACAAAGGTGCCACCTTAGTTGCCGACGGTGGCGATATGCACATCAATCAAAAATTGGATTATCTCATACCGGAAGATGCCCAATTATTTGTCATTTGTGATAAACAAACCTTTGAACAACTTAACCCTAAGGCAAAACAGTCATAATTAATTATGGAAGTTTTTTGGACTTCGGACGGTTACAGCCATCCTGCCTGACCGAATCTTTGCTGCCCACCCATTTGGGGCAGCTAGAACCCGGATAGTTGACCGAATGCCTTGCTGCCACCCATTTCGGGCAGTAACCGGCTCATCCTTTTTTTTGCTGTAAAATATCTTGAAACTGACAGATAATTTTTCTATAATAAAGAGTAATAAAGCTTCATTCGGGAAGTAGCTCAGCTTGGTAGAGCACCAGTATGGGGTACTGGGGGTCGCAGGTTCAAGTCCTGTCTTTCCGATTACTCAAAAGGGGCTGTCCAAAAAGTCATTGAAAAATGACTTTTGAGGACAGTCCTCATTATTTTTTTTCTAAAAAATTGCACAAAAAAATCGTCATTTCTTGTAAAATTGTAAGTAACCAAACCAACAATTTA
>NZ_JAESWB010000049.1 GCF_016765675.1 Neobacillus paridis | reverse complement strand
GGCGCGGCTTGCGGTTGAGTTGAAAATTCGGCCTTTTATTGAGGGTGATGTTTTTCAGGGCGGGATGCTGCAGCCACTTTGGAAAAAAATTGAACAGCGTATTCTGGAAGTTGATGATTTAAATGAAAGCCATAAGCCTTTTGTAGACATTGGCGCACCTTTGACAAGTGTTCAGAGTACTGTCGACCATACTGTAGACCAACTTGCCAGCATCCCCGACGGTTTGAGCCTTGCCCTCTTGCGTCCAAGTGCCGTTGTCGCCGGTGTCGCATTTGGTTTTAACAAAGAGCAAGGTTTGGGGGCGAATAAACCAATACATGTTGGTCATTCATATGGACACATGGTTGCGTGGCCACCGGAGGCAAAATTCCAAATGCACGATGCGTCGGAGATCAAGGAATTTTACTTGAACGCTTTAAACAGCCTGGAATCGAAAAATATACCGGCGTTTTCTTCAATAGTGATTACACCCACACCGCACCCGTTTGAAAAAGACGGCAAACTCTCAGATCAGCATGTAGAGGGGTTTTTGAGGGCTGCAAAGGCATTCATCAGAAAAAGGA
>NZ_JAESWB010000048.1 GCF_016765675.1 Neobacillus paridis | reverse complement strand
CTGTATGAATGGCGTAGTCCAGAACCTGACCTGCAAAATTTTCAGCAGGAACTACGCAAGGTTTCCCAAGTCGCCCGTGCATGGCGCAGCTATATCGCACAGGCAGAAGCCACTGATGCGAATGCATTGCAGGCGCTGCCAGGATTGAGCAGCTTCGCGTGAGCAGTTACTGAAAAGGAGTCTGCACTAGCCTGGAAATAACTGACAGGTATCGTGTAGCGGATTTTTCCTCTATTTCTTCACTTGGGAATTGCACCATGTTGAACTCTGATGATTCGATTAGAAAAGCCAACGAAGCCAACCGTTGGCGTGAAATGACGTTGCAGGAATATGGTATCGGCTTGGGAAGGAGTATCGGTCAAGATGAAAACACAGGCGGGCCAGTCGGAAAAACAGTGCCGGCGGCGCCATCTGCNGGAAATAGAGAAATTCCTCTTCAAGAGGGACGTTCCCGGCAAATCTACTGCGCTGGAAAAACAGAACCCGTTCCAGGAGGTATTGCCGAAAGACGGTGCGGGAGATGTCGTTCAAAGCACGGCCTCGCAATTCAATGATGTCAATGGAGCCAGTACGGTTTTTGCCTCAAACGGTGCGCCGGAATCATTGTCTGCGCAATCGGGCGAGGTGCGACTGCTGGCTCAGGAAAACAGTCTGCGTAGTCGTCCCTTGATGGTGTGAATGAGCTGAACCTGCTTTCTGCTCCGGTTACACAGCCGCTCCATGCGGCTGGTCAGCAGCATTCAGGATAGGAAGCCACATTGGCCAGTCGCTCACAGCCTGCTGGAGCGCGCCAATGATTAACCATACCACTGCCAATGCCACCGAGAAAAAGGTCACTGTCCGCATTGAGGATGATGGAGTCAAGTACAGTCATCTTTACGATCTGGTAAACGACGCAGCGGATAGCGACAGGC
>NZ_JAESWB010000047.1 GCF_016765675.1 Neobacillus paridis | reverse complement strand
GGTCTGGCCATTTAATCTTGCAACACGTGAAATTATCTGGCCCATGCCTAAATGGGCGCAGTAGATTTTTGTTGATACCTGAGAATTGCAATGTCGCCTTGATTGCTAAAATTCGAGGTCAGGGCGACATTTTCTCTAATGAGATTACTAAACTGCTGTCTGCCAGGAGTATAAATGACGTCAGAAATTATCATCCAGACTCTCGCTTCCGGCCTACTAATTGGCCTGATCTATGCTTTAATTGCTATAGGTTTGACGTTGATTTTTGGTGTGATGGATATTGTAAATTTTTCACACGGCGAGTTTTTAATGCTGGGCATGTATTCCAGTTTCTGGCTCTATGCGATCTATAACCTGGATCCGGTTTATACCCTTCCGCTTACTGCCATACTTCTTTTCGGCGTAGGCGCTATTGTTTATCGGGTGGTGATCAAGAAAATTATTGATGCTCCCATGCTTGCTCAGATTTTCACGACTTTTGGGTTGATGATCCTATTCAGAGGCTTGGCCCAATTTCTGTGGAAGCCTGATTTCAGGACCGTGGGGAATTCGGTGGTCAGTGGCACTGTTTCTGTCGCCGGGATTCAAATCGGACTCCCTCAACTTACCGCAGGGG
>NZ_JAESWB010000046.1 GCF_016765675.1 Neobacillus paridis | reverse complement strand
CGGGGGCTGCTGCTCCTTGTGTGCAAGTCCCATAACTGTATCCTCTTAAAAAGTTGCCAACGTTATTTGGCCAGATGAATCTTCACAGCACTCAATTGTAGTCTGGCCATTTTGCACATCATAGGATGATGACAAAATTTGCCAAACTTGCTGTTTTTTTGGTTTCTTGTTTAACACACAAATGTTGCCGCTCTCAAGAAAAATCCACTTATTGTCTAAGCAGGTACATTTATAAGTATTCCACCAAGCATCTCTATACGCCTTCAAATTCGCGGCGATATTATTACCAATTGCATGCCTTACCGCATGTTTTGGCGCGATCGCTGGTGGTTGAAAGCCCAAATCAACTACATCGTTATTTAGAAATGAAAACTCAAATTTTCCTTCCCAGCGATCCCCTTTATGAAAGGCATGAGCATGAGGCTCACAATGATCTTGACTAGGAACGAAATACCGAACGCCATTTAACAATTGAATACGACTCATGCTAACCTAACTAGTTGGGTTTGTCAAAAAAAACGTTGCTTTTATTGAATATATGCAACCTGGAGTGTAATTCAAATAGGCGGAGACGAAACCTGGCCTATGGCCGATGCTGTCTCGATAGTCGCTTAAACAAATCGTTTCCTTGATCTAATCTTTTCGCGGACGGCATAGACGGTGCCGCTGGGTAAGACGTTGTTTGCCTCGATGTCTGCGACGGTGTATTGCGTTTTCATGTTTTACCTCTGAAGGGTGAGTTTGAGATGTGCCGGACGGGCCGGATTAGCTGTTACCCCATGAAATGCGCAACATCGGCCTGCAAGCGGGCAGGCCAAAAGAAAAGCCCCCGATCTAGATACGATCGGGAGGCGAT
>NZ_JAESWB010000045.1 GCF_016765675.1 Neobacillus paridis | reverse complement strand
GCATTAAAAGAGTTGGCCGGTTTTTAAAAAAGACAAATTTTCTATCAAGAGAGCACTCTAAATAAGTGAATCCGCTTTCACTTCTGTGGAGATAAAAAAACTGCCCACAAATACTTGACTCAAACAATTAGGACCCTTGCTTTCTCCATTTAAGAGAATCGTGGTATAATAGTCTCTATAATTTTTTATCAAAGAAGTGTAGTAAAGTGAATAGGTTAAAATTCAACTTAAAAAGTAAGGCTCTTCCATTGTTAAATAAATATTTTACCGGGGCAGCGATTGATTACAGGGAAATGATAGCTATCATTATCCCGCTTGTAGTTGATCAGGCCTTTCTTGTTTTAATGAGTTTTTTAAACACGGCGATGATCAGCTCGGCCGGGGTCGCTGCTGTTAGTGCTGTAAGTATGGTAGATTCATTAAATATTTTCCTAGTGAATGTATTTATTGCGGTGGCAACCGGCGGCACCGTAATCGTGGCGCAGTATAAGGGCAGCGGGAACATGACAATGGTATCAAAAACAGCAACACAGGCTATTACGGCGGTAACGTTATTTTCCGTTGTGATTAGTTCTCTCGTTATCATTTTTCACATACCGACTTTAAATCTCTTGTTTGGCAAGGCGGAAGCGGATGTGTTTCACAATGCTACCATCTATCTGATTGGCAGCTGTATTTCCTATCCATTCATTGCCATCTTTCAAGCGGTGTGTGGTTCATTACGAGGTGTCGGCGAAACAAAACCATGCTTAAAATTATCATTAATAATGAATGTTACCAACACCGTTCTTAATGTATTGTTCATAACCATTTTGCATCTCGGTGTGAAGGGTCTAGTAATGTCTATCCTGCTGGCAAGAGTGCTCGGAATGATTACTTCATTGATCTACATTATTAAATATAATGAGACAATCCAATTTGAGGTAAAAAAAGCGTTGAAAATCGATGTATCCATTCTCAAAAAAGTAATGTTTATCGGGCTTCCGTTTGCGGCGGAGCAGTTATTTTTCAATGGTGGCAAATTGTTAACACAAACATTCATTGTCCAGTTAGGAACATTGGCAATGACGGCTTATGCCATCGGTAACTCGTTTGCTTTGTTATTCCAAATTGGACCCAATTCCTTAAGCATTGCGATTGTAACGGTAGTTGGTCAATGTATTGGCCAAAGAAACATCGAGGATGCCCGAAAATTTATTAAATCTACTATTGGCCTTTCTTCGATCCTGTTTGTGATTTCATCAGTAATCATCTTGCCGTTTTATCCATTATTAATCAAACTGTTCAGCCCGCCTGATAAAATCATCGGTACAATTTTTATCCTTGTGCTCATTTCAGCCATTGCCCAGCCGATTTTGTGGTCACCTAGTTTTATTATGCCATCTGCGCTGCGGGCGGCGGGAGATTCAACGTTTACCTCTGTGACATCGCTTTTCACCATGTGGCTGCTGCGGGTCGTTCTTGGATATGTTTTGGGGATTACCTTCGGCTTTGGGATTATCGGTGTTTGGGTTGCCATGATCATTGAATGGGGCGCGCGCGGGCTTATTTTTACGGAAAGATTCAAAGGAAAGAAATGGTATGCACATCGACTTGTGTAAAAACAGAGAACTCAAGGTTTCTCTGTTTTTATTTTTTAGATTCATAATATCGTAAATTTTCTGTAACGAGAAAGCCATAATAGGATGATTTTTCAAAAAATGTTCTGTGATATAATCATAATCGTAATGGATAAATAGTTAATTATGGTTTACGGCTGCAGATAATAGAGGTCTGTGTTCCATCTTTTTTAAGTGGGAATGCTCCACTTAAATTTGTATCCATTTGTGAAATATATCACAAATATTAAACTCCGAATTATCTGTAACCACCAACAAATCAATTGGAAAAGGAGAAAGATTACAATGTTAACACCTAGAAAAGTATACTGGCCTGCTATTAATCTTGTTGGTCCTGGAAGTGTCAAATTTGTTGGAGAAGAAGTTAAGAAATTAAATTTGAAAAAAGCTTTACTGGTTACAGACAAAGTGTTAAATCAAAACGGAGTAGTAAAACAAATCACAGATGTTCTCGATCAAGACGGAATCCTCTATACCATCTTTGATGAGGTAAAACCAAATCCAACCACCAAAAACGTACATGATGGACTGGCTGTATTCCAAAAAGAAGCCTGTGACTTTATTATCTCAGTAGGTGGAGGCTCTCCTCAAGATACCGGCTCGGCAATTGGCATTTTAGTCACAAATGGCGGGAATATTGCTGATTACGAAGGAATAGGTAAATCGAAAAATAAATCAGTGCCGATTGTGGCCATCAGCACAACAGCTGGTACGGCTGCTGAAGTAACAATTAACTATGTTATTACGGACGAGTCCCGTAAAATAAAAATGATCATGGTCGACCCGAACTGTCTGGCGACGATTGCTGTTAATGATCCGGAATTAATGCTTAAAAAACCGAAAGGCTTAACAGCTGCGACTGGTTTGGATGCTCTGACCCACGCGATTGAAGGATATACGGCCAATGGTGCCTTTGAATTATCAGATGCAATTGCCTATAAGTCGATTGAATTGATTGCAAGATATATTGAGAAAGCTGTTGAAAATGGCTCAGATCTTGAAGCACGTTCCGGAATGGGCTGGGGCTCCTTTATCGCCGGCCTTTGCTATTCCAACGCCGGTCTAGGCATTGTTCATAGTATGGCCCACCAATTAGGCGGTGAGTATGACCTGCCTCATGGTGTGGCAAATGCGATGCTGCTCCCATATGTAATGGAATTTAATATGGATGCCTGTCCGCAAAAATTTGCCGATGTTGCCAGGGCTTTAGGGGTGGACACAAGTTCGGCAGCAACCGTCGAAGAAGCAGCGCAAATGGCCGTAGATGAGGTTCGCCGTATCTCCAAAGCTGTAGGCATTCCACCACTTCGTGAATCTGCTTTCCGTGTTGAGGATGTTGAAAAACTGGCAGAGAACGCACTTAAAGATGCATGCACAGGTGCAAATCCAAAAGCGGTCACTAAGGAAGACATTATTGCCATTTACATGAAAGCTTATAATGATGCACCCGTACCTGTTGGTGCCAACTAAAAATAGAAATAATTTTGGGGCAGCCTTCCGATGGATATGGAGGGCTGCCCCAACTGTTTTTGTTCGTCTTTTTAAATAGAAAAAACCATAAAGTTAACTTTTAAGAAGCTTTTTCCGATATTGGGAGGAGCTTTTTCTTTTTAAAAACTTGAAGTCTTGCCTTTTAGAAATTATAGCATTATAATATGTTAGTATATTAAATTGTTAGCATGATAATATAGTAATGCGCTAAAGCAAAAATAAATTAAAGGTGGTTTTTTCAAATGAAACGAATTGCAGCTTTTGTCTTACTCATAGCAGCTGTATTCTCAGTACTTACGGCATGCTCAGGAAAAACAACAGGATCAAAAGATAAGGATAAAACGCTTGTAATTGGTATTGATGATAAATTCGCTCCGCTTGGGTTCCGTGACGAAAATAACAATATTGTTGGTTTCGATATTGATTATGCAAAAGCAGCAGCGAAAAAAATGGGCCAAAAGGTAAAATTCCAGCCGATCGATTGGAGTACAAAAGAGTCCGAATTAAGTAGCGGCCGGATTGACCTTATTTGGAATGGCTATACTATAACCGATGAACGAAAACAGAAGGTTCTGTTTACAAAGCCTTATTTAAAAAATGCCCAAGTCGTTGTCACGAAGGCAGACTCAAACATTACCAAACTGGCTGATTTAAAAGGCAAAGTCGTCGGACTGCAGTCCCTTTCATCAGCGGCTGATGCCTTAAATGCCAACCCGATCAAGTCCAAAATCAAAACCGTGACTGAGTTTAAAGATAATGTCCTTGCTCTAAATGATTTAAAGAGCGGCCGCCTGGATGCCGTCGTCATTGATGAGGTTGTCATTGATTATTACATGACAAAGGAAAAAAATACTTTTAAAGTACTTGATGAATCCCTTGCTCCTGAAGAATACGGTATCGGTGTCAAGAAAGGAAACGAGAAATTATTAACGAAACTTCAAAAAGCACTCGATGAAATGAATCAGGATGGGACAGCGGCAGAGATTTCAAAAAAATGGTTTGGGGAAAATAAAGTATTAAACTAATATCTATAAAGGCAAAGCAGGATTTCCTCGGAAAGCCTGTTTTGCTTTGGAGGACTCCTACTATGTCATTAGAATACCTTATCCAGATATCTAAGCCGATGTTGGAAGGGGCACAAACGACAGTTCTTTTGTTTATTATCGCTATTGTGGCTTCCATTCCATTAGGCTTTCTATTAACATTGGCAGTGCAAAGCCGCTTTAGGCTGCTCTCCTGGCTGGCCCAAGCCTATATTTATGTCATGCGCGGGACCCCGCTCTTATTGCAGCTTTTGTTTTTCTGCTTTGGGCTGCCAATGCTTCCAGTTGTCGGTGAATATTTAGTAATGGATCGTTTTGTGGCGGCATGCCTTGGATTCATTCTTAACTATGCGGCATACTTTGCGGAAATCTTCCGCGGCGGGCTTTTAGCTATCGATAAAGGGCAATATGAAGCCTCCCAGGTCCTCGGCTTAAATAAATGGCAGATGACAACAAGGGTTATTCTGCCGCAAATGTTCCGCATTGCCCTTCCTGCTATGGCGAATGAGTCGGTAACCCTTGTGAAGGATACAGCGTTACTGTATGCCGTTGCGGTTCCAGAACTGTTACACTTTGCTGAAACAGCCGTAAACCGTGACTTTACGATAGTTCCTTTTGTGGTTGCCGGAATCATTTATCTTGTGATGACGCTTATTTTAACGATGCTGTTTAAAGGGATCGAACAGCGCTTCAGATTTGAATAGGAAGGGGTGAATCCATGTGGCTTTGATTGAAGTATCGAATTTAAAGAAATCGTATGGCAAGCTCGATGTGCTAAAGCAAATTAGCTTTACTGTGAATAGAAATGATGTTGTCGCCGTCATTGGTCCATCCGGCTCGGGAAAAAGCACAATGCTTCGCGGTCTTGTTCACCTTGAAGAAGTAGATGGGGGTAGTATTCAGGTTGCTGATCATTATTTGGTCAAGGATGGAGTATATTCATCGCCACCGCAAATCAGGCAGATTACCTCAAGAATGGGCATGGTTTTCCAGCATTTTAATTTATTCCCGCATCTAACGGTCAAAGAAAATCTGGAGCTGGCGCCAAGATTGGTAAAAAAAGAATCAGCAGCGGAAATAAAAAGCCGCAGTACTGACCTGTTGGAAAAGGTCGGCTTGATCGACCGTGCCAATGCTTATCCCGCCAATTTATCTGGAGGGCAAAAGCAACGGGTGGCGATTGCCAGGGCGCTGATGATGAATCCGGAAATTATGCTGTTTGATGAACCAACATCCGCACTTGACCCGGAGTTGACCGGCGAGGTTCTGCAGGTTATGAAAAAACTAGCGGAAGAACACATGACCATGATTGTGGTCACCCACGAAATGGGATTTGCCAAAGAAGTGGCAAATCAGGTGTTATTTATGGATAACGGGGAAATGATCGAATCGGGTTCTCCAGCTGAACTATTCACTAAACCAAAATTCGAGCGGACAAAGGCCTTTTTAAACAGGGATCGGAAATAATTCGAAAGCACACTCGGTTGGGTCATCAATAGAGGCTACTGGTTGGTGACCTAAATGAGTGTTCAAAATGAATATAGGTCACCAATCGGGGTCAAAGGCCATAAAGCTCATCAATGGAGGTAATTGGTGACCCTGGGTGACAGTCGATGAGAGCAATGTACATAGCCCGAAAATGAGTACGCTTTTTTGATATTTTTATATAGAAAAGTCTAATTTTATAAAATGTGAGTATTATTTTAGTAAGAAAGGGAGGGGATATGGTGAAACCAATAGGAATTTTGGGTGTTGGCCAAGCGGGCGGGAATATTGCTGAAATTGCTGCAGCTATGGGCTTTCAAACGGCTCTTATTAATACAAATCGACGTGATGGTTTAGTAAATACAAGGGTAGAGAAGAAATTCTTTGTCCCTGGATTTAATGGTGCCGGGCAAAATCGTTCAATTGGATTAAGGGCTATTAATGATAACTATCGGGAAATTATTGAATTTGTGCAGCGTTCATTTAAAAATATCAGGTTTTTACTAGTCGCATTTTCAACTGATGGTGGCACCGGTTCGGGGATGAGTCCGTTATTGATTGATTTGTTATTGGACCACCTGCCGGGAGTTAAGGTTGGGGCAATCGCGGTTGTACCTGACCGAAACGTATTAGCAGGAAATCGAATCAACGCCGCTGAATGCATCGAAGAAATTTCCAAAATAGACTCACTTTCCTCAGTATTTCTTGTCGACAATGATCAAATGCGAAAATTAAATCCACAATCCAGTAAACATCAAATCTATCTTTCCTCCAACCAACAGGTCATCGAAGCCATCAATCATATTTTGCAGGTCACGAAAAAAAGTTCTTTTTATGGCAACTTTGATGAAACGGATCTCATGAACATTTTGGCCACAAGAGGGGTGACTATGATCGCCTCAACTGCCATTACTGATGCCAAAACTACTGCAGATGTAGCCGGCAAGATTCAACAATCATGGCAAAACTCGATATTTTGTCCGGTGGAGTCCCCCGGTGTTATTCGTGCAGGCTTAATTTATGAAGGTCCCGAAAAAATGGCAAAGCTTATTAATGTCCCCAGTGTTTTTGAACAGGTGGGGGAGCCGTTGGAGTTATTTGAAGGAACGTATATTTCCGAAGCAGATCCGACGGTTACCACCATTTTAGCAGGACTGCCATTCCCGAGCCGGAGGATGTTGACTTTAGAGGAATCCCTTGAGAAAAATAAAGACCGGCTGCAAAATTTAGTCAGCAAAGAGTTTACACAAACGTATGAATCACGGATATCCTGGGCTTCCAGTCTCAAAGCAAGACCGCCGGAACGAAAGCCAGGAAGCATTTCCGCCAAGTTATCCAAATACCAAAAATAAACATCAGGGTCAGCCCTTCCGATGAAGGACTGACCCTTTATGTTTTAAAAGAGTAATTTCCGCTTTCCAATTGGCGGAAAGCGTGCTTCAATTGGCGACAGACACCATTCAATTGGCGGAAAGCGTGCTTTAATTGGCGACAGACACCATCCAATTGGCGGAAAGCGTACACCAATTGGCGACTGACATGATCCAATTGGCGAAAGGTGTACGCCAATTGCGGCGGGAATGTTGTCCGTCCCCACCTATCGTTCTTTTTTATCCAGTCTTTTCCACTAAACAAGGACCAGTCCTTGTTTTATTGAATCGCTGGAAATTTAATTTTAACTGTGAATTCCTCATTTTTATAAACAAAATCTAAAAAGCCGTGGTGCTTGTCAACCGCTTCCTGAATGATTTTTGTCCCGAGACCCTCATGACCTTCTCCTTTTGTTGTCTTTCCATAAGTTTGAAACAATCCATCCAAGATGGAAGTCGGAATTGGCAAGCTGTTATTTTGGCAAATGAGTACATACAACCCGCTCCGTTTGTAAAACTGCAGTGTGATCAAAGCTGATCCCTTATGCTTTTTTTGCCAGGATTCACTGGCATCAATGCTGTTGGACAGTAGATTTCCCAGCAGCTTGACCATCTCGGGATCCGGGAACGGCAAAGTCGAGATTGGCAGGTCAAAGTCATAGACAACGGCAACTCCGGCTGTTTGGGCACGGCGGTACATTTGATGTAATATCCCGGCGACGACTCCTCGTTCTCCTTTAATGGAAAGATTGGTTTCCTTATAGTCATCGACTAATTCATCGAGGTATGCTTTAGCCTCATCAGGATGCCTGTTTTCAAGCATGAAGTGAATCGCGGAAACATGCTTGAGAAAATCATGGCGCTCACTGCGGACCATTCGAAACGTTTCATTCAATTGCGCTGTTTGCTCTTTGTATAAATTATTTTCTTGAACCAAGGCAGCGAGCTTCCGAGCCATCCCCAGCCTTACCCACTCAATCCCGATAAAGACGATAAACAGTGCCAGATCAGTCAATGAAGGCTGTGAATTCAGATAAATTGCGACAAGCAGCAGTTGGATGGCAAAGAGGCTGGCGTTCCACTTTACTCCCAAAATAGAAATAGGAGCGATTATTTTTTTGTAAAAGTAAAAGAGGATGGAAAAAACAAGTAAACCTGTTACATAGATTGGTATATTCCATGGCAGCAAAAGCGTGATCCTGTAAAGATGGACCAAACCTAGAATGGCTAATGCTCCCCAATATAACACGATTGGCTTCAAAGTCTTCCCGCCTTTAAAAATAATTTTCTTGTAAAAATTCGACCTTTTCCTTTGTAATCATCGCCTGCTCCTCAATTCCCTCGAATGTGACGATATAGGAATTTTTGGCGTAAAGGGAAAAGTTTTTGACAAAATGGATATTAATAATGAACGAACGGTGCGAGCGGATGAAATCGCGTTCCCTTAACTCACCTTCCAGTTCATTGAGAGTTTGATAGGTTTTGATTGCACCTGACTTGGTATAAATCGTCGAAGAACGTCCGGATCTTTCGATGAAAATAATATCTTTCTTTTGAATAATATGGATATCGTTTTTTTGCTTAATATAAAGCCTGCCGGCAATTTCTGCCGACCTTGATTTTTCCTTCAAACGCTCAATCGATTGGATTAAGCGGCCCTTTGGATAAGGCTTCATGATGTAATCATGGACATTTAATTCAAAGGCATGAACGGCATAGCCGCTGTTCGCCGTTACAAAAATAACCGAAATATTGAGTGCATGCGAATGAATAATATCTGCCAGCTCATATCCGGATAAACCCGGCATTTCAATATCGGCAATTAACAGATCAATCGATTCCTTTTTAATATGATCATAGGCCTCCTCAGCAGAAGTCGTTGAGAAGACAATCTCGACATCGGATACACCTGAAACAATCGCATTTAATTTATCCAAATCAATCGGGCGGTCATCGACCAGACCTACCTTCATCATCATCGCCACACCTTTTGTCAATTCATAGTTTCATATGGTTATTTTACCATCTTTAAGGAGGGATTTGGCTTTTTCGCGACAGGAAACGGACTTTTCACGACATAATGGCAGATTTTCGTTTCTGTTATTTGTATGATGACAGTAAGAAAATAAACAATTGGAGTGGAGAAGAATGATCGAAATCCATGAGGTAACGAAAAAATTTCAAGATAAAAAGAAGTTTGTCACGGCGCTAAAGTATGTTACTTTTTCTGTAAAGGAAGGGCAGGTAGTTGGTCTGCTTGGGGAAAACGGTGCTGGCAAAACAACATTGCTTAGGACAATTGCCACTTTACTAACGCCAACTGAAGGGACGGTCACAGTTGCCGGCTACGATACGCTCAAGTATCCGAATGAGGTAAAGAAAAGAATGGGTGTCTTGTTTGGCGGTGAAACCGGGCTTTATGATCGCTTAACAGCTAGGGAAAACCTGGAATATTTTGCAGCACTATACGGCTTGAGCAAGCATGAGACAAAGGTACGGATTGATGATTTGTCAAAGATGTTCGGGATGCGCGATTATTTGAACCGAAAAGTCGGCGGCTTCTCCAAGGGGATGCGGCAAAAGGTGGCGATTGCCAGAACCTTGATTCATAACCCGGAAATTATTCTCTTTGATGAACCGACCACTGGGCTCGATATCACATCATCCAATGTTTTCCGCCAGCTTGTCCACCAGCTAAAACGCGAGGGAAAAACAATTGTTTTTTCCAGCCACATTATGGAGGAAGTATCCATGCTGTGCGATTCCGTCGCGATGATGCATAAAGGAGAACTAGTCTATCAAGGAAACCTCGAGGCCCTTTACCAGTCTGAAGGGAGCCGCGATTTGAACTATATTTTCATGAGCAAGCTTGTAAGGGGGAACGAACACTATGCTTCTTAAAATCTATTTGAAAGAACTGAAGGACTGCTTCCGCGACCGCAGGACATTGCTGTTAACGGTATTTCTTCCAGTAATTATGATGACAGGATTAACCTTTTTCTATGAAAAAATGATCTCTGATGGTGAGGGGGAAAACTATAAACTAGCGGTAAATGAATCATTTGATCAACAGGTAGCCAATGCTTTTAACGGTGTTAAAAATATAGAATTGGTTAGGGACGCTGATCCGGAGAAGGTCCTACAGGAAGGAGATGTTCAGGCGGCACTTATACTGGATGCCAATTTTAGCAGCAAGATTGAAAATGGCGAAAAAGCCACTGTCACGATAATCGGTGATTCCTTCAGCCAGAAGTCTTCCAATTTGAACAGTATTGTCCGAAATATTTTGGCAATTTATGAGAAAAAGATTATTTCAGAACGCTTGCAGGCAAATGGCATGAAGCCAGCCGTAATGGAACCGTTTACGATTGAGGAAAAAGAAGTATCCAATCAAAATCCTAATGCCAGCTTGCTGGCAATGCTGATTCCAATGATTTTAGCTATTGCGATCGGGGTGGGGGCGGGTCCGGCTGCATCCGATTTATTTGCCGGTGAAAAAGAGAAGAAGACAATGGAAGCCTTATTGATGACACCGGTAAAACGTTCGACACTTCTGTTATCGAAATGGCTGACGATTGCGACCGTCGGTTCAATTACTGGGATTATTACCTTAGTTGTTGTCGCATTCGAGATTAACTTATTAACAGAGAACCTTAAAAAAGCAATTTCTTTAGGTGATAAGGCTGTTCTGATTGTCATAATTGCCGTATTGGTATCGATTGTCTATGCTATGTTTACTGCATCGCTTCTAATGGTTACGAGTATACTGGGAAAAACAATTAAAGAATCACAGAGTTACAGTACACCGGTTATGATGCTTGCGGTTTTTCCGGCTATGATTCTCGCGGGTATTGGCGTTAACGAACTGTCATTTCAACACTTTGCCATCCCGATCATGAATCTGTTCAGCTTATTAAAAGAACTTGTTTTCGGCATCGTCAACTACGACCATATTGTCGTTACCATTGCCAGCAATCTAATTTCCATGATAGTTTTCTTTATTGTCGGCCGGATCTTGTTCTTAAAGGATAAATGGGTGATGAATTAATAATCCGTTTTGGTTCGCCGATATATACCTGAAATTGCCGATAATAGCGGAAAATTCGCTGAAAAAATCGGTGAAGGTATTCATACTTGATTACCGTCAATTTTTTCTATCACTAGCTGCATTAAAGTAGAGGTAGAAAAAAGGTGAAGGAGGAATTGGATATGACAAAAGCCGTTTTTCAATTAGAACCATTGACATGTCCGTCTTGTATTAAAAAAATCGAAAATGCACTGAACAAAACAGATGGCGTCGACACTGCAAGGGTGTTATTTAACTCAGGCAAGGTCAAAGCTGAATTCGATGAGTCCCAAGTTCAGGCCCAAGAGTTAGAGGAGAAGATTAAGAGCCTGGGTTATCCGGTGTTGTCGGTAAAAGTTTCATAATAGGAAGGAATAAGACTTATAACCACGCTCTTTGTGAGACTGGGTTATAAGTCTTTTTTTTACTGCTGAAGTCAATTGGCGAAAGACGTCCCCCAATTGGCGAAAGACGTCCCCCAATTGGCGAAAGAGCATGCTCAATTGGCGAAAAACAACCTTCAATTGGCGAAAAACAACCTTCAATTGGCGAAAAGTGCCCTCTAATTGGCGAAAAAACTGTTTCTAGTTCTCATGAACAAGGTCATGAGAACAAAATTCAGCAGAATCACCAGCAGCTGTTCTCATGAACAGGTCATATCTCTCAAAAGATTGTAAAACTTGACTGTCGTCAATTCTTTAAGTCAAAAAGGGCCTTATCATTAAAATAAAGAAACAAGGCAGGAGGAATGAACGATGATGGCGGTCATTCATAAATTAAAGAACCAAATTACAGCGGGATCCGGCATGTTAATCGTTATTGGTTTTCTATCAGGTTTGCTGGGGAATGAGCAAATGGAAGAGGCGTTCCTGATTACAGCTACTGTTATCGCCAGTATACCGATTTTCAGCAAAGCGTACCAGGCCCTGCGAATAAAGGCGTTTAGTATCGAATTACTGGTCAGTATTGCGGTGATCGGAGCAATGTTTATCCAAGAGTACACAGAATCAGCAGTTGTTACCTTTTTATTCTTATTTGGCGATTTGTTGGAATCGCGAACATTAGAAAAAACACGTTCTTCCTTGAAGGAGCTGGTTGACATGGCCCCACAGGAAGCCGTCGTCATTCAGGACGGACAACAGCGAACCATTCCTGTTGAAGAGGTGGAAGTTGGAGATCGGATCATCATTCGCTCCGGCGGCAAAGTCCCTGTAGATGGGCGGATTTTATCAGGAAAGGCACTTTTGAATGAATCAGCAGTAACAGGTGAATCTGTTCCAAGGTCAAAAACCGTCCACGAAAAAGTATTTAGTGGTACGATGGTAGATAACGGTTATATTGAGATGATGGCTGAAAAAGTTGGGGATGATACCACTTTTGCAAAAATGATCGAACTGGTTGAGGAAGCACAGGAATCGAAAACAAAAACTGAAAAGTACCTTGATCGGTTTTCTGGGATCTATACACCAGCAGTTGTTTTATTATCGCTCATCGTTTTCGCCCTAACAAGAGATCTTCATTTGGCGATTACCTTTTTGGTGGTAGCCTGCCCAGGTGCCTTGGTCATCGGTGCTCCTGTTTCCAATGTTGCCGGGATTGGCAACGGGGCGAAAAACGGTGTGCTTGTAAAGGGCGGCGAGGTCATGGAGCGATTCGCCAAGGTCGATACGTTTGTATTTGACAAGACCGGAACGTTGACGAAGGGGAACCCGGAAGTAACCGATATAAAGATATTTGCACAAATAGATGCAGAAGAATTATTACGTCTTGCTGCCCGAGCAGAGATGATATCTGAACATCATTTAGGGCAAACGATTGTGAAAGGAGCGAAGGCTAGAAAAATAAACATAAACGGTGAAGTGAAAAACGGGGAAGTCGTGAAAGGACATGGAATCCGTGCTGATGTTGAGGACCATACCTTAGTAGTTGGAAATCGTAAGTTAATGGAACTTGAAAACATGAGCATCTCAAAAGAGGCTTTAGAATACGCCGTAACTCGAGAAAAAGCCGGTAACACCGTTATTTTTGCAGCAATCGATGGGAAGCTTGCTGGTTTGATTTCTATCGCTGACCAAATTCGTGAAGATGCTCTTAACGCCTTAACCGAAATACGAAAAAATGGAGTTAAAAAAATTGTTATGCTAACTGGTGATAATCCTCACTCCGCAAAATTAGTTGCCAAGCAGCTGGGAATCGATGAATATCATGCTGAATTATTACCGGAAGATAAGGTAGAGTATGTAAAAAAATTGAAAACGGCCGGACATGTTGTTGCCATGGCTGGAGATGGAATTAATGATGCCCCGGCAATCGCAACAGCGGATATTGGCTTAGCAATGGGGGAGAGCGGAACGGATATATCAATGGAAACGGCTGACGTTGTTCTTATGGCCGATCAGCTGATGCAATTGTCCCACGCCTATTCACTTTCAAAGGCAACCATCCGTAATATGAAGCAAAATACCTTTGCGGCTTTATCCATTGTATTTGTCCTATTAATGGGAGTTCTTTTCAACACAGTCCATCTGGCATCAGGGATGCTAATCCATGAAGCCAGCGTTTTACTGGTCATTCTGAATGCAATGAGGTTAATGAAATTTAATCCAAAAAACGAAACAGTAGAACCAGGACTGCAAGTGGCATAGGAGGGCTTTATGCTTTCATCAGGTATAGGAAAAAACACACGCTGAATAATAAAGAGGGAGTGAAAAAAGTGGAAATCGACGAAAAGCATGAATTGTGTCATCATCATGATAGAATGTGTGTCTCGCTGGTTCCGATTTTTAACCATTTAGAAACAGAACAAATGGCAGAAATTATGAAAACAGTTCAATCCGTCTCCTATAAAAAAGGAGAAATTATTTATCACGCTGGGGACGAGTCCAATTCTCTTTATATTGTCAGTAAGGGAAAAATCAGAATCTACCGCCTGTCTGAATCGGGAAAAGAGCAGCTCGTCCGCATTTTGCAGCCCGGCGATTTTACCGGAGAACTTGCTTTATTTAAAGCAGCAACTCACGAATCATATGCTGAAGCGATGACTGCAACCCAGGTTTGCATGATTAATCGGTCAGACCTGCAAAAACTTCTTTTAAAGTACCCATCGATTTCACTAAAAATTTTATCTGAGTTCTCGAATCGGCTGGATGAGTCGGAAAAGCAGACAACCCGTTTCGCGACGGAAAAAGTAGAAACCCGGATCGCGCTGTTTTTAGCGGAAGCGTTGGAAGACCCGTCAGAATCGAATGAAGTGGAACTGCCAATGAGCAAAAAGGATCTAGCTTCCTACTTAGGAACCACACCCGAAACGATCAGCCGCAAACTAACCGAACTCGAGCAGCAAGGCCTCATCAAACAAAAGTCTCACAAACGAATCGAAATTTTGGATTTGGATGGGCTGTTGCTTGTTTAAAAATTTTGGTCAGTCCTTGGACTGGCTTATTTTTTTGAAAACCACGTGCACTAGCCCCGCTATAATAAAGAATGAATAATCCTTCAAAAAATTCCCCATACCTTTAAAACTTTTCTCCACTATAATAGTATGAGAGGGGTTGAGAAAGTGAAGTCGGAAGATCGTTGAGTCGTGAAAAAAGCAATCGCAGACAATAAAAAAGTATTTGAAAAGTTAATCAAATCGAACTATGAACAAATCTATCGTACGGCCTATTTATACTTACATAATGAAGAAGATACGCTAGATGTCGTTTAAGAGGCTATCTATCAAGCTTTTACTTCGATCTAATCGTTGAAAAATCCGGAGTATTTCATGACGTGGTTCACAAAAATTATTATTTGTTGTTCGGGACAAATTTTGCAAAGACGTAGTAATGTCGTGCCGCTAAAAGAAGAGTTGATCAGTGAATTGCCGGCAGCTGAGAGAAATCATAAGGAATCGATCGACATTTTACAAGTGCTTAGTCGATTGCAAGAAAATTACCGAACAGCGTTGATCTTATTTTATTATCATGATAACTCGATTAAAATAATTAGCGATATATTGGATATTCCGGAAAGTACGGTTAAAACAAATTTAAGCAGGGGGAAGTTAGCTTTAAAAAAGTTTATGAAGGCGAGGAACAAAGCCGAGCATGAAAAGGAATTAAAAGCAGTGTTTGAAAAAAAGAAGTCCCGAAGGAAAAGGTTTTTCAAGCAATGAATAGGGGAAAAGAGTTGCAAAAAATACAACCTCTTCTCCAAGAAAAAAGAGAGTAATAATCGGATCGATAGCTACTGCAGATTTATCAGGAGTTTGGTGATTCCAGGGGAGTTTATTTAGCAAAACAGAATATGGTACGGATCTTAACCAAGCGATGACAAAGAACGGAGTGACCGTGAAACCACAAGTGCCTACTTTAACGGGACTGTTGTGATGGTAACTGGTCATGTTGATGGTGATTTGCAGAAGGTTCATAATGAACTAGGAGAAGTAAGTTTTGATGTTAACTTTGAAAAATTTCAAGGCGACAACGATCCATGGCTGGATGGAAAGCATCGGATATTAAGAAAAATGGTAAGGGCTATGATTTTTTCTGGGAACTCACATACCCTTATGAAACTTTACAAGAAAATTACTCCCTGCTGATCCCTTAATAGTGGCTTGATAACCTTGAAATCAAATGTGACAAAGTTATGACATTTATTGACATTATCTGAAAATACATCCATGATAGTACTATAGTATGATTTTATACTAACTAACCAAATGCTGTCTTTTACATATTGGGATACAGCAAGATTAGCAGAAGTTAGAACCTTACGGAAGGTTACTTCTGCTATTTTTGTACGATTAAAAAGTAATTCGAAAAATATTACTTGGGGGTTGTTTATGGATTATATTGCGCATATTCGTGAAAAAGATGGTGAAATCCAAACTGTTCAAGAACATTTAGACGGTGTCCGTGGGTTAAGTGAAAAATTTGGTAGCAAAATTGGTGTACAGTATCTAGCCGGTCTATCAGGCCTTCTCCATGACCTAGGGAAAAATACAAAGAAATTTAAAAATTATATTCAAGATGCAATAGCCAACCCTGATAATCCACCACCTAAAGGTTCTGTAGACCATTCAACCGCTGGAGGGAGATTGCTATATCAAAAATTCTATAATAAACAAACAAATTCTATTGAGAATCTAGCTGTCGAGTGGATGGCGATGAGTATTATTTCTCATCATAGTGGTTTAAGGGATTTTTTAACTCCGGATTTATCATCAGACTTTTTACGCAGGGTTATGGAAAAGGAAATTCCAGAGTTTGAAAATGCAGTAGCCTCTTTTTTTGAGCAACAGGTATCGGAAACGGAACTCCAGGAGTATTTTGAAAAGGCGAAAAATGAAGTCATACATATTGTCAAAATAATAAATGATAATAGATTAAAACCAATTACAATGTCACTCATTTTAAAATTTATATTTAGCTCCCTTATAGATGCAGATCGAACAAATACTAGAATGTTTGATGAAAATGAAGATGAAAGCCAAATGGTTGATAGTGCCTCTTTTTTTAAAGAGAGCTATAACGCTTTAATGGATAAAATTGCATCCTTTCGTAACTCAGAACATGCAGGTAAACCTATAAATTTATTAAGAATGGAAATGTCAGATCAATGTGAGGGATTTGCCAGCAATCCCTCAGGAATCTATACCTTATCAATTCCAACTGGTGGAGGTAAAACATTGGCAAGTTTAAGGTATGCACTTAAACATGCGATGGAATATAAAAAAGAGAGAATCATCTATATTGTCCCGTATACGACCATAATAGAGCAAAATGCACAAGAAGTAAGAGATATTTTAAAAAATGATGAGTATATATTGGAGCATCATTCCAATATTATTGAGGATCGTAATTTAGAAAATGACGATGAAGATTATGATTTGATCAAAAAGAAATTGAAGTTAGCTAAAGATAATTGGGACAGTCCAATTATTTTTACTACAATGGTACAATTTTTGAATGTATTTTATTCAAAAGGAACAAGAAACGTCAGAAGGTTGCATAATTTGTCTAATGCTATTCTTATTTTTGATGAGGTACAATCTGTACCTATTAAATGTATTTCACTATTTAATGAAGCATTAAACTTTTTGAGTAGTTTTTGTAATACCAGCATTGTTTTGTGTACAGCAACACAGCCAGCTCTAGACTTTGTAGAGAATAAATTAAAAATATCATCGGATTCAGAAATGATTAAAGATTTGAAGATGGTAGGTCAAAGTTTTAAAAGGGTAAATATTATAGACAAAACAACACCAAAAGGGTTTACTGCTGCAGAGTTAAAGACATTTATATTAGATGAAATGGAACAAGTAAATAATTTGCTCGTTATTTTGAATACGAAAACAGCTGTTAGAAAACTATTCGAAGAACTAAATAATGAAGAAGAACGTGAAAACCATGATTATTTGCTATTTCATCTAAGTACAAATATGTGTCCTGCTCATCGGAAAAAGGTTCTAAAGGATGTTAAGAAAGCGCTATCTAATAAAAAACGGGTGATTTGTTTAAGTACACAATTAATAGAGGCGGGAGTCGATATTAGTTTCGAATGTGTGATTCGCTCGTTGGCAGGACTCGATTCAATTGCACAAGCTGCCGGAAGGTGTAATCGTCATGGAGAATACGGAATTCGAAACGTATATATTATTAAGTCAGCAGACGAGGTGCTTAGTAAATTAAAAGAAATTGAAATTGGCGGGGAGCAAACGGCACGAATATTAGAAGAATTCAAAGTGGAACCTGAATTTTTCGGGAATAACTTATTATCACCTGAAGCAATGAGTGTTTATTTTCAATACTATTACTCTCAAATTAGCAACAAATTAAATTATTCTATTGCCAAGTCAGATAAAACTATATTTGATTTGTTAAATCAAAATCAAGATTACATTGCAGCTTATAACAATAAAAATAATACTAGATTTCCGTTAATTAGCAGGCAGTCATTTGCAACGGCTGAACAGCACTTCCATGTAATTGACAATCTCACTACGTCAGTACTTGTCCCGTACAATGAAGAAGCTAAACAAATTATTGCTGATTTGAATGGAAATTTAGAAATAAGGGAATTAGGTGATTTACTAAAAAAATCTCAGCAATATGTAATAAATGTGTATGACCCTGAACTAAAAAAGCTGGATAAAGAAGGTAATATTGAGCTCTTGCTACATGGAAATGTTTATGCATTAAAAGAACCGGCGTATACAGACGAAATGGGATTGGATCTTAAGGGGGAGGGAAGCTGGTCGCTGGAAATTTGGTGAAAGGAAAAACTCACCATAATGAATAGGTGAGCCCGCAAACAATAATAAATTAATTTCAATCCACGCTATATAAGCGACAGTCATATTTTAGCACGATTTCTCAAAATGTATACCTTTCTTTAAAGTTTAATGATAAAATATATAGGTGTAACACGGATAACTATAATTAATTAGAAGGTATATTTTAAAGGGGAATTATTAAAATGAAGAATCGTTACAAAACAAATTTTAAAAAAGCGATTGTGGAACTTTATACAATGGGGAGATCTGTAAGTTACCTTAGCAAAGAATACTCCGTACCTAAAAGCACCATTTATAACTGGTTACATGAAAAACAACCAGAGGTATTAAAAATTAACATAACAATCGTTAGATTTTCGGAATTTAAAGTTTTAATTTAGTAATAAAGAAATTGTATTAATGAATGTGACAGAGAGATGCTTAATGTTGAGGAAAGAGCTTTTTAATAATTTTCCAAGCTTTCTCTGGCATTTTCAAAATACTTATTGATAAACCTTTGGTCTGGAAACCCAATAATACAACACGCTTATTAAAATTTTGTATTGTTAACGATAAAATATTTGTAACAAATGTTGGAGGTGTTTTTTTGAGAAATCAAATTGAGTTTGAGGTGTATGGTAATTATGCGTTGTTCACAGATCCTTTAACGAAAATTGGCGGGGAAAAGATGTCTTATCAGATCCCAACCTACCAAAGCCTAAAAGGGATTGTAGAATCTATTTACTGGAAACCAACGATTATGTGGATTATTGACGAAGTGCGGATAATGAAACCTATTCAAACAGAGTCGAAAGGGATTCGGCCAATTGAATATAATGGTGGGAACACATTAGCTTATTACACATATTTAAGAGATGTAAAGTATCAAGTTCGTGCCCATTTTGTATTTAATATGTATCGAAAAGATTTAGCATTTGATCGTAATGAACATAAACACCACAATATTGCCAAAAGAGCTGTTGCAGCGGGCGGAAGAAGGGATATATTTCTAGGTGCTAGAGAATGTCAGGGTTACGTCGAGCCATGTAACTTTGGCGAAGGAAAAAGCTACTATGATGATATTCCTGAAGTTGATTTTGGAGTAATGGTTCATGGCATTAATTATCCTGATGAAACTGGGCGGGATTGTTTAGAAACAAGGTTATGGCGGCCGGTGATGAGAAATGGAATTATTCAATTTATTCGCCCGGACGAGTGTACCTTAATTCGTCAAGTGGGAGAATTTTCACCAAAGTCATTTAATAATTCTAATCTGCAGTCTGTAGAGGAGTTATACGAAGAAATAATAAAAGAGGGGGGTGATTAAGTGACTTGGCTTAAGAATTTATTTGAAACGTATGAAAATAACCAACAATTAATAGGTGAATTCGAGGTTAATAAATATGATCAAGAGTATGCACTTATTCCTTTATCACATACAACCCAAAGTGCACAGATTGAAGTTATATTAGGTATGAAAGGTAATTTTATTTCGGCTAAAGTTGTCGATAAGAGTGATGCCAGTACGATTATTCCATGTACTGAGGCTTCAGCCAATAGAACTAGTACACCTGTCCCGCATCCTTTATGCGATAAACTTGTTTATGTGGCAGGAGACTATATTAAGTATGGAGGAACTGCAAAGAAAGGGAACCCTCATGCAGATTATATGAATCAATTAGAAAAATGGTGCGCTTCTGAGTATGCTCATCCAAAGGTTAAAAGTGTATATGAATACTTAGCAAAAGGAAGACTCGTAGAAGATCTAATTAATGAAAAAATTATATACGTTGATGAAAATCATCACTTTATCGAGAAATGGGATAAAGAGAATGAGAAGAAATATGGAGAGAAACCAGATATATATAAAGTGATTTCCTCTAAACTAAGTGATGCTTTTGTTCGATTTTCGGTGAATAAAATTGGGGAACCAGAATCAAGACTGTGGAGAGATAAATCTGTCCATGAATCTTTTATTCATTTTTATGAAAGCACACTTCAAGAAAATGATCTATGTTACGTTTCAGGGAAACATTTACCCGCGACTGAACGACATGCTTCTAGAATACGCTATTCAGCAGATATGGCAAAGTTGATATCTGCCAATGATACGTCCGGATTTACATTTCGGGGACGTTTTAAAAACAGTAAAGATGCAGTATCAATTAGTTATGAAGTATCACAAAAAGCCCATAATGCATTAAAATGGTTGATTGCTAAACAAGGATATTCAATTGATGGAAAAGTCTTTCTCGTGTGGGGATCTAAAAGACCTAAAATGCTATCTCCATTCGAAGACACATTAGGTTTATATAGTGATACTGACACTGAAGCGCTAGGAGATGTTACTCATAAAGAGTTTTCTGAACAAATTAAAAAGGCTATTGGTGGCTACAGACACGATTTAAACTATAAATCTGATGTTAACATTATGATTGTAGATGCTGCAACGCCGGGGCGGATGTCCATTGTCTATTATCGAGATATGAGTGAAGATCTTTTTTTGAAGCGTTTAGAAGCTTGGCATAAAACTTGTTATTGGTTGCATCGTTACCAAAAGGATTCAGATAAAAAAACAATCATATTTACTGGTGCTCCTGCAACAAAAGATATTGCTTTTGCGGCCTATGGGTCAAGAGCAAGTAATGAATTAGTGAAGGGTCTAGTAGAAAGAATGTTACCATCCATTATTGATGGGAGACCGATACCTATTGATATTGTTAGAAGTGCCTATATTAGAGCTTCTAATCCCGTAGGAATGGAAGAATGGGAATGGGAAAAGACCCTAAGTATTACATGTGCATTGATTAATAAAACATATGAGAAGGAGGGCTTTGGTGTGGCATTAGATGTCAATAACGATCATCGTGATTATTTATTTGGGAGAATGCTTGCAATTGCTGATGTAATGGAAAGACGGGCACTTGATAAAAGCGAGACACGGGCGACTAACGCTATTCGCTACATGAATGCTTTTGCTAAACATCCATTTAGGACTTGGAATATTATTCAATCCAGTTTACAACCCTACCAGGCTAAATTAGGAACTCAATTGAATTTTTATAATAATTTACTAGATGAAGTAGGTTCCAAAATGGACCCTCAAAAATTTAATGATAAACCACTTACTGGTTTATATCTTCTTGGTTTTTATAGTCAACGACATGAACTATATAAAAGCAAAAAAGATAAAGAAGCTGAAAAGGGAGAGATGTAAATGAGTACTTTAGACCACAAAATCGACTTTGCAGTAGTGTTATCTGTTCGAAATGCCAATCCAAATGGAGACCCGTTAAATGGTAATCGACCTAGACAAAATTATGATGGTCATGGTGAAATTTCAGATGTATGTCTTAAAAGAAAGATTCGTAATCGTTTACAAGATATGGGAGAGTCTATTCTTGTCCAATCAGATGAAAGAAGAGACGATGGATTTCGCAGCATAAAGGACCGTGTAGATAGCAATGAGGAGTTACAAAAATACTCAAAAGGTAAAACGAGAGATAATTTTCTTTATTCAAAAATTGCTTGTGAGTCTTGGATGGATGTCCGAAGTTTTGGACAAGTATTTGCTTTTAGTGGTTCAGAAATATCTATAGGTATTAGGGGACCAGTCTCTATTCATACTGCTGTTAGCCTTGCACCTATCGATATCTCTAGTATGCAAATTACTAAAAGTGTGAATTCTGTTACAAATAAAACTGATCCCGATAAAAAAACCTCAGATACAATGGGTATGAAGCATCGTGTTGATTTTGGAGTCTATGTTTTTTATGGAAGCATCAACACACAATTAGCTGAAAAAACAGGATTTACTAATGAAGATGCTGAGAAAATCAAGCAAGCTTTGATAACTTTGTTTGAAAATGATACATCGTCCGCAAGGCCAGATGGAAGTATGGAAGTAAATAAAGTTTTTTGGTGGGAACATAATTCAAAATTAGGTCAGTATTCATCTGCTAAGGTGCATCGATCATTAGAAATTAAATCTGAAATAGAAAAACCAAAATCAATAGATGATTACACTATTTATGTAAATGAGTTAGAAGGTCTCAAGGTAGAGATTATTGATGGACTATAATGATGAAGATAGCTATCTAATGTTGTCCGGTATTCAACACTTTCAATTTTGTAAACGTCAATGGGCCCTTATCCACATTGAACAGCAATGGGTTGAAAATGTTAGGACAATTGAAGGACAGTACCTTCATCAAAAAGCCGACCAACCATTTATTCGGGAAAAGCGTGGCGAAAAACTCATTGTCCGTGCCATGCCTATAAAGTCAAATGAACTAAAGATTACAGGTGTTTGTGATGTTGTAGAGTTCATTCAAGATTCCAATGGTGTTGAGATAGAAGGGGCCGAAGGGAAGTACATAGCTTTCCCTATCGAGTACAAGCGCGGCAAACCAAAAATGGATGATGCTGATATTTTGCAACTAACGGCGCAAGCGATGTGTTTAGAGGAAATGCTACTTTGTGAAATTAACAAGGGCTATATGTTTTATAATGAAATAAAACGCAGAGTGGAAGTGTCGCTAACTGCAGATCTGAAAAATAAAGTAAGAGTAATTGTTGCAGAAATGCAAGATTATTATTATCGCAGGCATACACCAAAAGTTAAAACAGGAGCATTTTGTAAAAATTGCTCCCTTCAACATATTTGTTTACCAGAATTGATGAAAAAACGTTCGGTTAAAAGTTATATTGAAGGGAGAATTTTTGAATGAAAAAGCTTTTGAATACATTGTTTATCAACCAGCCTGATGTTTATTTATCGCTTGATGGAGATAATATTGTTCTTCTTAAAGACCAGGAGCAATTAGGCCGGCTGCCGCTTCATAACTTAGAATCGATTGTGTCTTTTGGTTATACAGGTTCAAGCCCTGCTTTAATGGGTTACTGTGCCGATCGAAATATTTCACTAGTGTTTTTTACAATGAGCGGAAGATTCCTCGCCCGAGTAATTGGGGAGAGTAGGGGAAATGTCGTACTAAGAAAGAAGCAATATCGGGTATCAGATGATGAAGTGATGTCTACAAAGGTGGCTCGCAATTTTATTATTGGTAAAATTTATAATAATAAATGGATTATTGAAAGAATGACCCGAGATTATCCATTGCGGGTAGATGTAGCACAATTTAAAGATGTATCTAAACACTTATCGTCAATTATTTTAGAAGTAAGAGTATGTGAAGACTTAGAAAGATTAAGAGGTTTAGAGGGACAGGCAGCAATTAGCTACAATAAATTAATGGGTCAAATGATTTTACAGCAAAAAGAGGACTTCTATTTTCGTTCTCGTTCACGTAGGCCTCCATTAGATAATGTGAATGCTATGCTATCGTTTGCTTATACTTTATTAGCAAACGATATGGCATCTGCCTTAGAAGGTGTTGGACTTGATGCATATGTTGGTTTTTTACACCGTGACCGACCTGGAAGAGCATCGTTAGCATTAGATGTAATGGAAGAATTACGTGGTGTTTATGCCGACCGGTTTGTATTGGCGTTAATTAATAAGAAGGTCATTAATAAAGAGGACTTTCTAAAAAAGGAGAATGGCGCCGTTATCATGACGGATGAGGGTAGAAAGAAATTCTTAACTGCTTGGCAAAATAAAAAGCAAGAAAAGATCACTCATCCTTTTTTAGGAGAAAAGATTCCATGGGGCTTGGTGCCACATGCTCAAGCATTATTGTTGGCCAGATATTTGCGTAATGACTTAGATGAGTACCCACCGTTTCTATGGAAGTAGGTGTTACAGTTGTTAGTATTAATTACGTATGATGTGTCGACTGTAAGTAGTGGAGGAAAGAAAAGATTAAGGAAAGTATCAAAGGAATGTCAAAATTATGGTCAGCGTGTTCAAAATTCGGTATTTGAATGTAAAGTTGATGCTACTCAATTTACTGCTTTAAAACTTAGGCTTGCTGATATTATTGATAAGGACCAAGATAGTCTTAGATTTTATCAGCTGGGTAATAATTACAAGAATAAGGTAGAACATATTGGTGTAAAGGAATCCGTCGATTTAGACAGTCCTTTGATATTTTAGTGCGAATATATAGTGTACATAGATTTGTAGTAACATTCGCACCTCAGTTTTTGTTTTTTAATGTCGTGTTTTGTTGTTTTATCTATTAAGTTCTTTATTTTATAAAGAAAATAGCGGTTTTATTCGTTGAAAATTAGGCATTTTACTTATTTTCGACTGAAAATCGCGGTCGCATCCTTCATGGATGCGTGGATTGAAATTTGGAATGTCCAAACCCCGGACAATTTGCCAACCGGTCGCATCCTTCATGGATGCGTGGATTGAAATCACTTGATGCATGATCGACTCATACAGCAAGCACCGTCGCATCCTTCATGGATGCGTGGATTGAAATCAAGCTTTCATAATAGGAAGGATACTTTCTAAAGTCGCATCCTTCATGGATGCGTGGATTGAAATACGACGATTGAAGCCATTAATCGAATCATTCACGTCGCATCCTTCATGGATGCGTGGATTGAAATCCCTTCTGCTGGTGGACTTTCTTTCTCGCTGTTCGTCGCATCCTTCATGGATGCGTGGATTGAAATACAACGTCTAAATTGTCGACCACCACATGACCAAGTCGCATCCTTCATGGATGCGTGGATTGAAATATCCTTTTTTTCCTCCTATGCCGGGGACGGACCAGTCGCATCCTTCATGGATGCGTGGATTGAAATCATCCACCAATTTTTTTCTGTCTTGGGGCAATTGGTCGCATCCTTCATGGATGCGTGGATTGAAATTGGACGATTGCATTTTTGTCAACAATAATGTTGCCGTCGCATCCTTCATGGATGCGTGGATTGAAATGTTCAACTCCTGATATAAGGTATTAAGTTCCAAGTCGCATCCTTCATGGATGCGTGGATTGAAATATAGTTATCGCCCCTGTAGTGTTTTGATCCCGCTAGTCGCATCCTTCATGGATGCGTGGATTGAAATACAACGTCTAAATTGTCGACCACCACATGACCAATGTCGCATCCTTCATGGATGCGTGGATTGAAATACCTTTTTTATATTCGGCTGTTCGCATGGTGACAGTCGCATCCTTCATGGATGCGTGGATTGAAATTTATTTTCCTCCTTTAACTTTTTTGACGGGATTGTCGCATCCTTCATGGATGCGTGGATTGAAATATGTTATAAAGAAAAATGTCCTGACCGGAAACCAGTCGCATCCTTCATGGATGCGTGGATTGAAATTAAATCTTTGTATGAAAAACTATCAAACTCATCGTCGCATCCTTCATGGATGCGTGGATTGAAATTATTTTTTTGGAAGCCGCCGCCTTAGCGGCGACTCGTCGCATCCTTCATGGATGCGTGGATTGAAATAACACCTTTTATCAGATAATCATTTACATTCGCTCGTCGCATCCTTCATGGATGCGTGGATTGAAATAAAAATTCTTTCAAAGGCTCAGGAACCTCTAAATGTCGCATCCTTCATGGATGCGTGGATTGAAATAGATCGTATGGATTGGATCAAATTTCTAACTCAGGTCGCATCCTTCATGGATGCGTGGATTGAAATAATTTTTTATGCACCACTTCGTACTCACAAAGAGGTCGCATCCTTCATGGATGCGTGGATTGAAATCTGGACATCTTTTGCCACGTCTGCGGCTTCGCCAGTCGCATCCTTCATGGATGCGTGGATTGAAATTAAGATAACCAGCACATTATCAGTTGTTTTTGAGTCGCATCCTTCATGGATGCGTGGATTGAAATCTTTACTCGCATCACGCAACGGATCCGTGCAGTGGGTCGCATCCTTCATGGATGCGTGGATTGAAATATTGACGATGTAACCGTCGTCAGTTATTCGCGGAGTCGCATCCTTCATGGATGCGTGGATTGAAATACGCACGCGGGCCAACGCCGGTCACGTGTTAACGGTCGCATCCTTCATGGATGCGTGGATTGAAATAAAAAGTCGACAATGGAAACCCCACGGTAATGAGGTCGCATCCTTCATGGATGCGTGGATTGAAATGATAATCAATTAACGATTGTTAACGCAAAGTCAGGTCGCATCCTTCATGGATGCGTGGATTGAAATACCCCACTCCCCCAAATAGCGACTACTACAAGCGTCGCATCCTTCATGGATGCGTGGATTGAAATCAAATTTTTTGGGCATGTGGTGCTAATGATTGAAGTCGCATCCTTCATGGATGCGTGGATTGAAATCTGCCGCATGCGACCGACACCTATCCGCAAATGCGTCGCATCCTTCATGGATGCGTGGATTGAAATTTATTATGAGGAGGTTTAAAAATTATGCCAATGGTAGTCGCATCCTTCATGGATGCGTGGATTGAAATTCCGCTCGGATATTTTTGCTGAACATACTGGACAAGTCGCATCCTTCATGGATGCGTGGATTGAAATCCCAAACCCCTCACGCTTTTAAGTGGGGCCAGCCGTCGCATCCTTCATGGATGCGTGGATTGAAATCCATTTGGTACCAAATACTTTTGTGGCCAATTCAGTCGCATCCTTCATGGATGCGTGGATTGAAATTCATTTAAAACATCTCCTTTAATAAGTGATAATTGTCGCATCCTTCATGGATGCGTGGATTGAAATTAAAATTGCCAAACAAATATTGCCGTCCGCTATTGTCGCATCCTTCATGGATGCGTGGATTGAAATCAAAAAATTCATCCAAAATCACCCATAGACAAAACGTCGCATCCTTCATGGATGCGTGGATTGAAATCAATGTCGGACTTATATCCGGGGATGGCATTTGCGTCGCATCCTTCATGGATGCGTGGATTGAAATCCTCCTTATACGCCAGTGGCAATATTTTGCACGGTCGCATCCTTCATGGATGCGTGGATTGAAATATATTTTAGACCTCCCATAATTTTTTCCACTTTTGTCGCATCCTTCATGGATGCGTGGATTGAAATACAATGGCGGACTTGGCGCACGAAACGGAACAACGTCGCATCCTTCATGGATGCGTGGATTGAAATTAAAATTGCCAAACAAATATTGCCGTCCGCTATTGTCGCATCCTTCATGGATGCGTGGATTGAAATTTTTTGGTACTCCCTGCTGGTCGTCCCCTTTTCTGTCGCATCCTTCATGGATGCGTGGATTGAAATCTGATCCGCTATATGAATAACCATATATTTCTAAGTCGCATCCTTCATGGATGCGTGGATTGAAATCAAACGGTGCCCATGATGATGATGTGGATGCGATGTCGCATCCTTCATGGATGCGTGGATTGAAATAGACTTGGTGTATTTGGTGTCATTTTCTCCGCAAGTCGCATCCTTCATGGATGCGTGGATTGAAATGCACCTAATCCATTCACATTAATTGTGGCTGCTCGTCGCATCCTTCATGGATGCGTGGATTGAAATCCCGGCAGGAGTTTTCTGCGGCTGGCCAGCTAGAGTCGCATCCTTCATGGATGCGTGGATTGAAATGCTTAATGGGTTAAGAAATCAATTAACCAATATGCAGAGTCGCATCCTTCATGGATGCGTGGATTGAAATAAGCGATATTTGAAAAAGGGATAGATGTAAAGTCGTCGCATCCTTCATGGATGCGTGGATTGAAATAGCAATGAACGGTGTAAAAACTGCTATTCAAACGTCGCATCCTTCATGGATGCGTGGATTGAAATTTTTATCAAAAAAATTTATGGAATAAAGCTCAAGTCGCATCCTTCATGGATGCGTGGATTGAAATAACCAGTATCAGTCATGGTACCAACAGTATACGGGTCGCATCCTTCATGGATGCGTGGATTGAAATCTCATCAAGCAATTTTAGAAGATATTCCGCCAACAGTCGCATCCTTCATGGATGCGTGGATTGAAATGCCTTATTGATGATGAAAGAGACGAAAACGACGAGTCGCATCCTTCATGGATGCGTGGATTGAAATAATCGGAAGTATATCTCAACAGGCAAATGCTATGGTCGCATCCTTCATGGATGCGTGGATTGAAATTGTGAACGGGGACAGGCGATACAAAGCAGAGGATGTCGCATCCTTCATGGATGCGTGGATTGAAATAAACGGCATGATTAACACGTCCTTAAACGGTTTGTCGCATCCTTCATGGATGCGTGGATTGAAATCAACATTTACCATACCTTTGGTTGAATCCAACCCAGTCGCATCCTTCATGGATGCGTGGATTGAAATACAATTAAGAAACGGAAAAACACAATCTTGTGGAGTCGCATCCTTCATGGATGCGTGGATTGAAATATTTCCAGGTACTGCAGAAGGAGTATCCATGGACCGTCGCATCCTTCATGGATGCGTGGATTGAAATACGGACGATAGGAAGAAGCGTACCAGAGCAATATGTCGCATCCTTCATGGATGCGTGGATTGAAATGGGACAAAGATCGTGATGCAGGCAAACAATAGCGTCGCATCCTTCATGGATGCGTGGATTGAAATTCTTGGGTTGTCCCAGTCACAACAATCAGATTCAGTCGCATCCTTCATGGATGCGTGGATTGAAATATCAATCGCCATTGCTTGATAGTAAGGATTTTCCGTCGCATCCTTCATGGATGCGTGGATTGAAATTTTCACCGCGTCATCCAATGCAGAACGGATGTTGGTCGCATCCTTCATGGATGCGTGGATTGAAATGCGGACACACTATCGATTATTTAGTTACCGACGAGTCGCATCCTTCATGGATGCGTGGATTGAAATTCTTCGGTAAGTAAACGGAAAAGTCTGGCATTACGTCGCATCCTTCATGGATGCGTGGATTGAAATGTTTCGAGTTTGAGCCATATGTTAATCGTAAGGAGTCGCATCCTTCATGGATGCGTGGATTGAAATGGTTAGGGTCTTTGATTTTATTTTTGTCTGCAATGTCGCATCCTTCATGGATGCGTGGATTGAAATGACGTTGTTGAGTGTTTCACCGTTGCTGGTCGCGTCGCATCCTTCATGGATGCGTGGATTGAAATCCCTTTTTCCACTTGATGCATGATAGATTCATAGAGGTCGCATCCTTCATGGATGCGTGGATTGAAATAAGAACTGAATTTATGTCACGTCAGGAAAGAGCAGTCGCATCCTTCATGGATGCGTGGATTGAAATTTGTGAAAGAAGATAGCTTAGACGAGGCGGCATATGTCGCATCCTTCATGGATGCGTGGATTGAAATGCAAGAAGGGGCGGCTAATTTTTATGATGCCCTAGTCGCATCCTTCATGGATGCGTGGATTGAAATTAGTCGGGGCGTAACTGCTCCGGCTCTCTAATAGTCGCATCCTTCATGGATGCGTGGATTGAAATTAATAGAGTATTGATAAGCCGGAGGGTCTCCAGGGTCGCATCCTTCATGGATGCGTGGATTGAAATAGGCAATGAAATGAGTACGGAAGAGGTGGCAGATGTCGCATCCTTCATGGATGCGTGGATTGAAATTACAATATCTATTAGATAGTTTCTAACTTTGTCACGTCGCATCCTTCATGGATGCGTGGATTGAAATACCTAATGGAGTTACTAAAAGTGGTAAACAGCGCGTCGCATCCTTCATGGATGCGTGGATTGAAATTTTGGGGAACTGGACGGATCAGCGGGGATGTGTAGTCGCATCCTTCATGGATGCGTGGATTGAAATAAGCTGAACAGCGTATCTTGGATGCCTGCAAGCGGTCGCATCCTTCATGGATGCGTGGATTGAAATCGATTGTTACGGAGTGCCAGCGTGATCGTTTCCTGTCGCATCCTTCATGGATGCGTGGATTGAAATAGGAGTAACATCAGGATCCGGATTCGGACCAGGAGTCGCATCCTTCATGGATGCGTGGATTGAAATATGCAATCTTTCCCAATCATAAGTAATCAACATGGTCGCATCCTTCATGGATGCGTGGATTGAAATTGTCGTACTTTGTGAAGCGGAAATTGACGCGCTTGTCGCATCCTTCATGGATGCGTGGATTGAAATACGCCAAAATGCACGTATTAATATATGAATGGGTGTCGCATCCTTCATGGATGCGTGGATTGAAATCTACCAATACGACCACAATACGCTAGTTGTTGAGTCGCATCCTTCATGGATGCGTGGATTGAAATTCTGATTTAGCTTATGAAATTGTGACGAAATGTACGTCGCATCCTTCATGGATGCGTGGATTGAAATTTCCTTGATTACAACAAGACTTCCAAAGCGCTCGTCGCATCCTTCATGGATGCGTGGATTGAAATGACCCAGGGGACAGCATCGATGCCGACGACCTCGAGTCGCATCCTTCATGGATGCGTGGATTGAAATGAAGTATATAACCGTGAACTTATGCGTAAAGTGTTTGTCGCATCCTTCATGGATGCGTGGATTGAAATTACCGTAATAATATCAAATATTATTGTCTATTGTCGTCGCATCCTTCATGGATGCGTGGATTGAAATCATTATAAGGAGGTGTTAAATAGTGGCAAATAAAGTCGCATCCTTCATGGATGCGTGGATTGAAATATAACGAATTTGGAACAATATGGGATGTACTGAAGTCGCATCCTTCATGGATGCGTGGATTGAAATCGCAATCCCAAGAAATGGTGGGAGCCGGAGCCGAGGTCGCATCCTTCATGGATGCGTGGATTGAAATCGGGATATGGCACACGGTTGTTTCCCCGTATGACGTCGCATCCTTCATGGATGCGTGGATTGAAATCCTATATTTTGAATAATATTCAATAGTTTTATCCGTCGCATCCTTCATGGATGCGTGGATTGAAATTTTACAACATGAATCGCTTGAATCCAAATATTGTCGTCGCATCCTTCATGGATGCGTGGATTGAAATATTTCGTCCAACTGGTCTAATAAAAGTTGAAGCAAGTCGCATCCTTCATGGATGCGTGGATTGAAATACCCATCAGTTTTTTTGTTTTGTTTACATTCCCGTCGCATCCTTCATGGATGCGTGGATTGAAATATCAATCGGGCAAAAGCTGGAAGAACCTTTATGGAGTCGCATCCTTCATGGATGCGTGGATTGAAATAATGGTTGGAAAGTCAAAACGGCAGATGCAAATGGTCGCATCCTTCATGGATGCGTGGATTGAAATCTAGCCATTGCAACAATAACGGGTTGTTCATTCCGTCGTATCCTTCATGGATGCGTGGATTGAAATTTTGTGGTCTGGTTAAGCCCCCAATAATGGACCGGTCGCATCCTTCATGGATGCGTGGATTGAAATCAGGCTTGTATCAATATTCCTCCGGTGCCACAAGCGTCGCATCCTTCATGGATGCGTGGATTGAAATAAAAAACATTGTTTGGATTTCTGTTGCACAAGTTCGTCGCATCCTTCATGGATGCGTGGATTGAAATTCAGATAAGTACGGTTTGACGTAGAACAACTTGGTCGCATCCTTCATGGATGCGTGGATTGAAATTTTTGTGGTATCACTCGGTTTTTTGCCTTCTTTTGTCGCATCCTTCATGGATGCGTGGATTGAAATCACAATTGGTGCAGGTTGCCTGTATCTATATTTGACGTCGCATCCTTCATGGATGCGTGGATTGAAATTACTGCGGCTATCCAAATAAATTATGTCAATTGGCGTGTCGCATCCTTCATGGATGCGTGGATTGAAAATCCGAATGGGTTAACTAAAAATGGTAAACAGCGTGTCGCATCCTTCATGGATGCGTGGATTGAAATAAAAGTAATCGTGTATTTCGCAGTCTCCAATCCTTGTCGCATCCTTCATGGATGCGTGGATTGAAAATCCGAATGGGTTAACTAAAAATGGTAAACAGCGTGTCGCATCCTTCATGGATGCGTGGATTGAAATAAAAGTAATCGTGTATTTCGCAGTCTCCAATCCTTGTCGCATCCTTCATGGATGCGTGGATTGAAATAAGATTCCGCCGGAGTGACAATTGAGGAAGTGAGTCGCATCCTTCATGGATGCGTGGATTGAAATAGGCACAACATAGTCAAAGCCGCCGCTCCGATCGCGTCGCATCCTTCATGGATGCGTGGATTGAAATAAAATCCTATAATGGACCCAAGAAACTAGACACGAAATGAGGAGATGTTAAAGTAGGTTTATGAAGAGAAAACGATATACACCAGAGTTTAAATCTCAAATCGTGCTAGAGGTCCTAAAGGAAGAAAAGACCATGAATGAAATTGCCTCATCTCATGGAATTCATGTTAATCAAATTCGACAATGGAGGAATAGGTTTCTTGAACAAATGCCTGTGATCTTCGCTAAAGAAAATAAAAAAGCGGATCAAATGAAGGCTGATTATGAAAATCAAATTGAAAACCTCTACGTCGAGGTTGGCCGTTTAACCACGCAATTGTCGTGGATTAAAAAAAATCTGGAATCAAGGAGTAGGGCCGAACGCATTCAAATGATTGATTGGGATGATAAAGAGCTGCCAATCACTACCCAGGCTGAGCTGCTTGGGCTCAATCGTACTAGCTTGTATTATAAGCCTGTAGAGCCTTCTCCTGAGGAAATATTTATCAAGCACAAGATTGATGAAATTTATACCAAGCATCCCTATTTTGGGTTCAGGCGAATCACTGTTGTTCTAAACAGCAATGGATTAAACATTAATCGCAAGGCTGTACAACGCCATATGAGGGAAATGGGCATTGCAGGGATTTCTCCTGGCCCTAACCTTAGTAAACGCAATCTTGAGCACCGAATCTATCCGTATCTCCTCAGAAATTTGGCCATTACCTGTCCTAATCACGTCTGGGGTATTGATTATTCCGATTAAAAAGTTATTCCGACTTTTGAAATTGGTATGCTTGAAAGCCTGATCAATTCAAACAAAACTATCGGAATAACTTTTTGCCGTTTACCTTAATCCGTAGAGCCTCTTGAGAGTATCATCGTCCAAGGCGACACTTTCAAATCCTTTAGTTTTTCGAACAGGATGGTTGGTATTAGTTGCCTCTTCAATTGCAGCCCTTTTCATTTCGGTATCTGCATAGGCATAAATCAATGTTGTCTCAAGATTTGAATGCCCTAGCCATTCGGAAATGAGCGGCAAGGGTACACCTTTACGATAAAGGTTCAATGCTCTGCTATGACGGAACATGTGAGGTGTCACTCTTGCAGGAACATCTGCACAGGTTGACCTAGCCAAAGACGCATACTTTCCAATGAAACGGGCAACGTTATCGTCAGACATAGTGTGCTTTGCCCCGTGGATTTCTGTATAAAATACGGGAACATCATTTTCCTTCTCTTGGTGAAACCGTTTCATGTAACTTTTATAATGCTGGACAGTTTCCTTCATAATGGGTATCATTCGTATTTTCTTTCCCTTTCCATGAACAATGATATATGGAGATCCTGTTTCCGTGATAACATCCTTTGGCATCAGATTTAGGATTTCACAGTCCCGTGCTCCGGTATCATACAAAAGGATCATATAAAACAGATCGCGATGTCCCTTCCTAGTCTTGGGATCAGGCTGGCTAAGTATTACATTCAGTGCTTCCTCACTAAAATGGTCTACCGTCAGTTTTCTTTCGGGTTTACGTTTGGCGACCTGACTTGCTGATAGGTAATAATCATTGTATGTTGGCACTTTCATTCCAACATATTTCAAAAATGCTCGTATCACTGACAAACGATGGTTAAGTGTTGTTAATCCGCAATGACGTTCATCCTCCAGCCATTTTAAAAAGGCATTGATACTGCCGACTGAAATATTTTTAAAGGAGATGTTCTTTAGCTGTAGTGCATTACTAATGCAAAGAAATTCCATATAAAGGTTTAGGGTCTCCCTGTAGGATTTAACTGTGTTAGGGCTCACAGCCTTTTGTAATGGTAGATAGACCGTAAGATATTCCTTTAACAGTTCGAATAATCGCTTGTCCTTAATCTTCATAATTGGGAACCTCCTGATTACAAATCCAGTCGGTCGAAATCGAAGATTTGAGATGTTCCGGGACAAGATGAATATAATAAGCCGTATACTCTAAAGATGAATGCCCCATATATGTGCTTAGATAAGGAAGAAGGTTCATAACATCCTTCTTTTCATTCATCCAACCAATGATTACCCGGGTGGCAAAATTATGACGCCAATCGTATACCCTCGGTTTGTGATCCTGCGAGAATGAAATCCTTGCGGATTTCCAGCATTTATAGAAATACTTCTGAATACAGGCTGAACGGTAAGGCCCGCCGTTAGGATTCTGAAAGAAATACTCCCTGCCTGGGAGAACTGTCTGGATAAGGCAATTATATTTGCGGCATAATTCAAGCAGTTCCGGCGACATTGCCACAATGCGATCCTTTTTTCTTTTGGAGTCTTCAATGTAAAAAGAACCATCCTCAAGGTTGATATCGCTAAGCTTTAGATGTCTTACTTCCTGAGGGCGGAGACCGCAGCAATAGAGCACCCGGAACATAACGGGTATAACGTATTCTCTGTATGGTGATAAAGGATGGGGCGACAGGCGATCCGCCCCATTAAAAAAACTACTCAGTTCCACATCATTATATAGATACGGCATAAAAGCTACCCCTTTGCCAGCGAAACCATCCGGTAGGACATAGGTGTTTTTACCAATGCTGACAAGGTATTTTGAAAAATTGCGGAGTATGTTGGTACGGAGTCGCAAGGTATTCTCTTTCTCATTTTGTCTTAAGGAACACCAGCTCTCAGCCCTTTCCTGTGAAAGTTCAGCACTGTCAGGATACTTTTCAGTGCAGAAAACGTCAAAGGAATGGAGCCTGCGGGCAAAGGTATCTTCTTTGTTTCCCAGAGAGCAGCGCAACTTTATATATGCAAGAATGTCATCGGCGAACAGGCTGTTGAACTGGTATCTCATCTGTACACCTCCGACTCTACCTGTATCCCATCAAATCCAAGGGCACAGATGCTGAGTTTGGAAGGAGATAGCGGCAGATATCTTTTGAGGACATCCTTACTTTGATGGCCCAAAATCTGTGAAATCATTTCTGGTGAAGATACTGTGTCAAGCAACCAGATACCCATACTCCGCCGGAAAGCATGAAAGGATTTTCCGTCATGCCTTTTCTTTTCAATACCAGAGATTTTAATATACTTATTAAGAACATTCGCAACACTGGATTTGTCACTGAGCCTTCTGTAAGGGGCTATTTCAGTGAGAAAGATATATGGGCTGTCCACTTCAGGACGGGCATTTAATATATAGTCGGCAACGGCTGCAGCAGCATTAGGAACTAAAGGAAGAGATAAACCAAATCCTGTCTTGTGCTGAACAAAGTGGATAGTCATTTCCCTCCAGTTGATATCTTCTAGTTTTATGTTTGCTATATCAACGGCCCTGATACCAGTAAATGAAGCCAGCATGAGTATGGCGTAATCTCTTTTTCCTGTAGGTGTGCTGATGTCTGGCTGGGCAAGGATGTACTCCATATCCTTCCGTTCAAAAGATGGGAGGATTTTGCTCCTAGAAGGCGGAAGCGAAAATGGCATCAGTTCTAATGGGAAGTTATGAAACCCTTTGCTCCGAAAATGTTCGCAAATCAGCCGAAGAACGTAGGTGACATTATTCATGCAGCCCTGATGATCTTTATATTCCATCATAAGAAAATCATAAAGAATTTCCTGATTTATAGCTGCAAGGTCAGTAACCGACAGTTGCTGTAGGTGATAGAAAAAATCCCTTGCAATGGAGTAAAGCATAGCTACGGTATTTTTCTTTACCGCTAAGCTAGCCCGAAACTCTTCCGCAAGATTTTGATAAAAAGGTTCAAGCCGATGCTTGTATCGGCTTATGGCAGGATATGTTACCTTGAAAGGGTGGTTATCATAATAATCATTCAACATACCAAGCACACGAAATGTGTATCTGTCTCCAGAGTATTTTACGGACTGTTTCTCCTCGGAAAGTAGTTGAAGTCCATCTCTAATCTGGTTGTTGATGCTCTTTGTAGAAAGTTAGGATTACATCGCATGCCTTAGAGTACTCTTTGATAGTTTCCGGACTACGGAAATCGTTGCAGAATTTCACGACAGTTTCAATTCCTTCGACTATAGGTCTTGATTGCATATTGAATTCTCCTTTCTGATTTTGAAGATTAACTACAAATTCAGAATAGGATATCAACCAATTCCTGGCTATAAGTTATTCCGATTTTTCTGCTAGCAGAATAGCAATAAGCCCATGATTGAGTTAAAATATCGGGATAATTTTTTAATCGGAATAATCCGTTTTATCCCGATGTCGTAATAAAACGGACATCACGTATATTCCGACCAATGAGGGCTGGTTGTATTTGGCGAGCGTTATGGACTTATATTCTCGTAAAATAGTAGGTTGGGCCATGGACAAGACCATGACAAAGGAATCGGTCATCTCCGCATTAAAGATGGCTTACAAGCGCCAGCGGCCAGGGAAAGGCGTTATTCATCACTCAGACCGAGGTGTTCAGTATGCCTCACTGGAGTATCAGAAACTATTAAACAAGTACAGTATGGTAGGCAGCATGAGCCGAAAAGGAAACTGTTACGACAATGCTTGTATTGAATCCTTTCACGGTATTCTTAAGCGTGAACTTGTTTATCAAACGAAGTTTAAAACTAGGGAAGACGCGAAGAAGGCGCTGTTTGAGTATATTGAATTCTTCTACAATTCTAAGAGGATCCATTCAACTTTGGGCTACTTTACACCCAACGAATTTGAGCAGATGTATGGAAAATCAGTGGCTTAATTTCACCTTGATAAAAAAGTTTAAATCGCTCTTTATTTAAACTTTTTTATCAAGGCCACCAAGCGAAGCGCGGTAGAAAAATCTGTGTCTATTTTCTTGACATAGTATCAAATCGATATTTGAAGGAGGCTGTTTTAAAGTGCCCTCACTGCTCAAAGACCCTAGAGAAAATCAAGGAGCGAAAAGACTTTGACGTTTATAAATGTAAGAATAACGACTGTCCTTACTACCAACAGAAACTAAACGGAATGTCTTCAAAGGAGAAGAAACAGTTTCAAAAAGACCCCCAATCCTTTAAGTTGAGATACATTTTCCGGCAGTTTCGCATTGACTTTCAGCCATTGTCTAAGTCTTCTCCTATAAGGCCCAAGGTAGAGATTTAGCAAAGCTTTATGTTTCGCCTCACACATTGGGGCTTATTTTAACTTACCATGTTAATTACGGCCTTTCGGCCCGAAAGACAGCTGCACTCATGAAGGATGTTCACGGGGTTTCTATATCACATCAGAGTATTTTGAATTACGAGAATGCCGTAGCCCTTGTCCTCAAGCCTTATGTTGATAACTATCCTTACGAACTATCAGATCAATTCTGTGGGGACGAAACCTATATAAGGGTGAATGGGCGTTGGCACTACCTGTTCTTCTTCTTTGATGCGGTGAAAAAGATTATCCTGTCTTATCCAGTGTCGCCTAATCGCGATACCGTGTCAGCTATACGTGCCATTGATAATGTCCTAATAAAGCTGAAAGAGATTCCAAATGACCTAACATTTGTCGTGGACGGTAATCCAATTTACCTTTTAGCTCAGCACTTTTTTGCCCAACACGACATTCATTTCGACATTAAGCAAGTTATAGGGCTTACAAACGAAGATCCAGTGTCAACAGAGTATAGACCACTAAAACAAGTGATAGAATGGTTAAATCGCACGTTTAAAGGCAATTATCGCTCCACACACGGTTTTGGTTCTGAACATGGGTCTGTTTCTTTTGTGACCTTGTTTGTAGCTTACTTTAACTTTTTACGGCCTCACGCCGCACTAGAAGGTAAGGTGCCAGTGGTCAATCCGGAGTTACTACAGCTGCCGAACACGCCTGCACGATGGTCTAAACTCATTGGTTTGGCACAAGACTGGATTATTGAACAATTAGCCTAACTTTTTGTTTAGCAGAGCCCTTGAAGGTTCGAACACCCAAACAGCAATCGGCGAAGCGAAATCTTGACAAACCGAACTAGCCAATGGTTTAAAATGGAAAAACCAAGGGCTATTTAGCATGCCTTCTTTTTGTCCCCGTCGCCCTTGTTAAACTTACCTAAAACCATTGGCGTGTTTGTCAAGAGCGATTGCGTGGCCTTTCCACCAAATATTTGGCAGAAAAAGCTGAACGCCTAATGAGTTTTCATAGAACTTTTGACACTACCGTCACTTCAATTCCCTTGAAGCTGAGAGCACATGCCATCAAATGTTTTTCATCTGTTGAAAGATATACCTTGCTGGAAGACATGGATCCATGTCCCAATGAATTGGATATCACAGGAAGTGGTATTTCCTCTGAAAGCATTCTTGCTGCTACAGTATGTCTGAAGATATGGAATCCTTTCCGTTGCTGGCCCGACTGTCGGATGTCTGCCTTTTTCATGATGCTACAGCTGATGGCATAACAGGTGGAACGGGACAATTTCGTGTAGGGTGGCTGACTTTTAAGAAAAACATAGGGAAGACCGCCTTTGGGTCTTGCATTGAGTATATAATCAGACAATGCATTACCAACATCTGAAAGAATGGGTAGCGATAAGGGCCGGCCATTTTTCTGTTGAACAATAACAATTGTCTTATTCCGCCAGTCTATATTCGATAATTTCAGGTTTATAATGTCAATGCTTCTTAGGCCTGCCCGCATTGCCAAAAGTACCATGGCATAGTTGCGTTTTCCTAAATGGGAAGAACGGTCGATTGGCTGAAGCAATAGGTTCTCTTCGTCCTTTGTAATAGTTGGTACAACTGTGTTTTTTCTGGAACCACTGCTTGGAACTGCCAGAACCAATTTTTCTTTAGTCATCCCATCTTTATAGAGAAACTTTAGAAAGGAGCGAAGTGCAGAAAGAACTGTTCGCATACTGGTGCTTTGATAGGATTTTGCTATATAAGGTATAAAATTTCGAACGTCATCGAGCCGTAGGTCAGATATGTTTTTATTGAGTTCTGTCTGTACATATTTTAAAAATTGCCTTGCAAGTGTCTCATAGCACCTGCGTGTACCATTACCTTTACCAGAACGGTTAAGTGTTTCCATATATTTCTACATGCAGCTGTTTCATTTCGGTTGAAAGGCAGGCATTGGCATCCGAATAATGGAGCCTCCAGCTATAATTGCCTGTTTCCAGGACCTCAAGAAGAATTAGTACTGAAAGGCGTCTGAGTTTGTAACGCCAGTTCTTGATCAGTCTATTATCAAGACTATCCTTTGACTTCTGCACAAAACGATTTGCTAATTCTTCTGAAAAGTATATTTGCCCGTTGGATTCAAAAAAATGAATTAGTTCATCCCATGCCAATCCATACTGATAGATAGTAGATGCACTATGTTGGATTGGTTTTATTGCTTCTTTAGCCTGGGTAATCAGCTCTGTCAGTAAAATTTCTTTCATCGTATTTCGCCTCCATTATTATATTAGGGAATATCCCGATTTAATTATGGGATGAGCGAAAAAAATGAACAACAATTATCCCGAATATTTAACCCCCTTAACGTGATAGATAAGGAAAATCAGTTAAATGTTCGGGATAATAAAAACTTCGGAATAATCCCTTTTATCCCGAATTCGGGATAAAAGGGATAAGGCTAGTGTCGAAGATACTGTTGGCTACATTTCACGACAGATCATCGCCTCGTTAAGAAACTATCAATGTTTTCACATAGAGGATTTAAATCAAAGAATCCATGAAAAGCTGGAAGAAATCAATACGATTGATTTTCAGAAACGTCCCGGCTCACGTAAAAAGGTGTTTGAGGAAGAAGAGAAATCCCACCTTCAACAGCTTCCCCAAACACGTTACAAACTTGCGGAATGGAAAACAGCAAAAGTTCAATTGAACTACCACATCCAAGTTGAACGAATGTATTATTCCGTCCCATATGATTATGTCCGTGAACAAGTCGATGTACGGCTGACCACTGACCTAATTGAAGTTTACTTTAAGGAAGTGCGAATTGCATCCCATAAACGGTTAATTGGAGAAGTTGGACAGTTTTCCACGAATAGGGATCACATGCCTGATAATCATAGATTATACCTTGAGCATAACCCTGAAAACAATCTTAAATGGGCAGATACAATTGGGCCCTCCATGGTGCGGTTTGTCTCCTATATCCTAGAAACGAATGCGGAAAAGAAGGCATTAAACATCCTTAGTGCTTTAAGAAATTTATCAACCAAGCATACAAGGGATGAACTAGAGACCGCAACACATACATTACTTGAAATATCAACAAATCCGACCATTCCCGTTTTAAAAGGGATATTGGATAGGCGAAAACAGCGTGAACAAAAATCTAATGTTGATAATCATCGAATCAATACTGATAACCATGGCTTTACCCGTGGCGCTAAATACTTTGGAGGGGACAAAAAATGATGAACCAAGAAACATTACGTAAATTAACTGAAATGAAAATGGGTGCAATGGCAGAATTATATCAGCAACAAAGCCAGAACAAAGACTATCAAGATATGGATTTCGATGATCGATTTAATCTTTTAGTAGACTATGAGTTTGACCGTCGAAAATCAAATAGATTAGAAAGGTTGATTAAACAGGCAAACTTCGAAGATCCTATGGCAGCTATTGAAGACATCGAGTATCATCCTGATCGTAACTTGGACAAAAAACTAATCTTGGAGCTAGCGACAGGGAATTATATACAAAACCACCACCACATTATTTTAATGGGTGCATCAGGGAACGGAAAAACGTGGATATCCAATGCCTTTGGCGTTCATGCCTTCGCCAATTTTACAATGTTAAGTATATCAGATTGCCAGAATTGCTTGATGAACTAGCTGTCGCAAAGTATGAAGCCGATGGTAGCTTCCGTAAAATCATCCAAAAATATAAGAAAATCGATCTATTAATACTTGATGAATGGCTATTAACTGAGCTCTCGGAGGAGCATGCCCTTCACGTCTTAGAAATTATTGAATCAAGAATAAAGAGGACTTCTACTATATTCTGTTCCCAATTCTCACCCGAAGGGTGGCACTCTAAATTGGGACAGGCGCAGATAGCAGATGCAATTCTTGACCGCATAGTGCATGATTCCTATAAGATTCTAGTCGATGGTGAAGTATCAATGAGAGAACGTCATGGTTTGGTGGTTAGAAGATGATCCCAACAGAAGTTGAAAACCGTGTAGCTAAGTACTCATTTCACAGATTTTTACCGGAAGAAGTGATGGTGAAAATAGTAGATAGGTTACTAACCGCTTGTGTATGGGACGAGGAAGAGGATTTAGATTTTGATGAACTTGTCCGTTGGGCAATTGAGATTATAGACGAAGAATTAGAAGATAAACGAATTAGATAGAATCAGCAGCCATTGAAATTAAGGGAAAAACCATTTCAATGGCTGTTCCCCCTTTAATAGCCAGTGGCTCTCTCTCCGCAATCGTTGGCTCTGATGTCCGCAAACAATGGCTCAAAACTCCGCATAGCCGGCTCATTCTGTCCGCAATACTCAAGAATCGATTGAGGATGTAAGAAAACAAATTACCTCTGCCGAAGCCCATGCTGCCAAGCGGTATTGGAAGGCAGTGAAGATGATATTAACAGAAAAAGGCGTTGCATTCCCTGGAAGAGCCTGGCATTTGCAAGATCCCGTAAACTCGATGTTGAACTATGGATATGCCATTTTACGTTCACGGGTCACATCTGCCATAATTAGGGCTGGCCTTGAGACGTATGCTGGATTTTTCCATGTCGATCGGTCGGGACGAATTTCTTTTGTATTAGATGTAATGGAAATTTTTCGTCCGTCTATTGTTGACCGTCCAATAATTTCATTAATAACGAGAGGGCATAAACCAGGTACCGAAGAAAAGGAAGATGGCTCTATGTTTCTCGATAATAAATCGATAAAGTTGGTGAGGGAGTATATAAACGAACGTCTGGAAGCCAAAGAGGAGTTTAAGGGGAATGATTATCATCTCAGGACCATTATTCAATTGCAGGCAAGAGACATTGCCACCTTCTTTAGGGAAGGGAAAAAGTTTAAAGGATATATTTCTAGGTGGTAAATATGAAGATTCTTTTAATTTATGATATTACCGAAGACAAGCTTAGGAACAAAACGGCTAATATGTGCAAGGATTATGGATTATTTCGAGTTCAATACAGTGCATTTTTTGGAGAAATAAGCAGGAATCTCCATGGTGAATTAACGAGAAGATTAAAAGATTTATTAAAGGAAAGCGGACGAAGTAGTGTTATTATCTTTCCTTTAAGTCAAGATAGCCTTGAAAATGTCGTAAAACTTGACTTTAACTATTCTGAAGAAGCTATTTAGTGGAGGTAAAGCTATGTCTATTACAATTAGCGATATTAAACAATTTGTCTATTGCCCGCGTGTTATTTATTACAATTATGTGGAACCGGTTCCTCGAAAAACAACCTTTAAAATGGAGTATGCCAGAAGTCAGCATTATGAGTTGAACCAAAAGGAAAAGCGAAGGAAGCTTCGGAGGTATGATTTGTTAGAAGGAAAAAGATTCTATGGGGTTACGGTTTCTTCTGAAACTCTTAATTTGTCTGGAAAAGTTGATATTCTGATTGATACCGAAAATAAAACTGGACAGCGCTACTTTCCCATTGAGTGTAAAGATACAGATCAAAAAATCCATAAAAATATTTTATTTCAATTGTCGGCTTATGCCATGTGTATTGAAGAAATGACAAAGACGCCTGTAAAAAAGGGATTTATTTATATCATTCCTGAACAAAAGGCATATCCAATTATGATTACCGATGCACAAAAACAATATATTAGAAAAATGGTATCAATGATTAAAAAAATTATTGATGACGAACACTACTCTGAACCCCGGTCAAAGAAAAGATGCCGGGATTGTGAATTCAAGCGGTATTGTAATGATTGTGATCTCCCGAACTTTCAGACAATAAAGGAACGTAATATGACCCTTATAAAAGAATTGTTTGGTAAATAAGGTAAAACTAATCCTTACTACGAAAAATTAAAAAAAGCCCATCTAACTATCTTATAGTTGTGGACTCTGTGGCGAAAACTTATAAAATGCTTAAATATATTTTTGGAAAACTTCGAAAAAAGCAGCAAAAAAGTCAAGAAGGACAGCCGCCGGGACTGTCCTTCTCTTCTAATTCAACTGTAGAAAATTTGCTACATGCGCTGCTAATGTCACCCTATTCCGACCATTTTCCTTAGAGGCATATAAAGCTTTATCAGCTTCCTGCAAAAGCGCGTCCAGTGTCTGAATTTCATTAGTTACTTCAGCGACACCGAAACTGGAGGTGATTGGGATCGCCCCTTTCTCTGTTTCAAGGGGATTTGCTTCAATTTCTGCCCGAATGGTTTCTGCTATTTCACCGGCTCTGTTTAAATCGACATCCGGCAGACAAACGACAAATTCCTCACCGCCGTAGCGGGCAAAAATATACTCTGGAGCCAAACAGCTTTTACATAGATCCACTATATGACAAAGGGCTAAATCTCCAATACTGTGACCGTAGCCATCATTAATTTTTTTGAAAAAGTCAATATCAAACAAAAATAAGGACAGAGAGGTCACTTTATTGATGGCCCTGTTAAGCTCCTGTTGGCTTTTCTCGAGAAAATATGTGCGGTTATGAGCTTTTGTTAATCCATCCGTGTAGGCAAGCAGCTTTAATTGTTGCTCGAGTTTTTTCTTTTCTGTCACATCACTCAGGACAATCGTTTTTCCCGCTATTTCGTTATTCTTTTTTCGAACATCGGTTATTCGAATTTGATAGTATTTTCCTTTATTGCACCACTCGATTTCTCTATTTTCAGGCAGAGGATCAAAACTAGCCCAGTCCGACCAGACAGAATCAAGCTTTTCTCCGATAGCGGCAAACTTGAGTTTTTCAATCATCCCTCTGGCCCCCTGGTTAAAATCGACAATCCGACTGACCTCGTCAATCACAAGGACACCGTCACGCATACTTTCGAATATTCGATTCCTGGCAATGGGAGCAAGCATAAACAGTTTGGCAGAAAAAATCGCCCAGAAATAAAGAGTGGAAGTAAGACACATGACAATTGGCACCGGATCCATCCCCATCGGTGATAGACCAATTAAGTATAGAAACGAGGCTGTCATTGGGATAACCTGGCCCAAAATTAACGTTAAAATCTGTTTCCAATAGGCTGTTCGGGTTTGAATCCAGTACCAAAGCAAAATAAAGGTTCCAAGCACCATGGTCGCAAAAGTATAACTGCCGTGAACAAGATACCAAGGACCAGCTGTGATGTCGGCTAGTGGTACACTTTCATTTGGGCGTAAATAAACGGAGCGATAAAACAAATGATGAAAATCATTGGTTACGCTCATTAAAAAGGTAATGAGCGGTACCAGAAATACTGGGATCATGATTTTAGGCTTGATAAATCGGTCCAGCCCGGCAAATTGTAAAATTAATACAAGACATGTCGGCGTAATAAATGGTAAACCGGCATATTGAACTTTTAGCCAGAATTTAATTTCCACCAGGGAACTGCTTGATAATTCAAATGCATGTCCAAAAACATAGATAGCAGAAAAACAAGACATTAAAATGAAGAGTTTGCTGCCTGAAAAGACATTCCTTTTGACGAAGGCGTAGATGGCCAGTAAGGATGATAAGACTCCCGATATACAAACAATAACAACATATGTGAAAATTTCGAGATTCATCCTTTCACCTCCCAGCCGTCTTTTTTAGCTACCATGAAAGTATAACTATTTTCATTCTTTGTGGTGCGGCGCTAATTTTGCGCTGCATGGTGGACTAATAGGAAAGTACAAAATTTTTCCGAATTTTATCCTTTCCCATGTCGCATAAATCAACTGCGCCTCATGAACCGTCCTTTCGGATTCGCCAACCGGCGAGTTTTCATTTATATACCCATTAGAGTATTATACCAAAATTACTAAATTTCGTAATTAATAATTGCTGAAAAATTTTTTATTTTAAAGTTCATCCGCTAGTCCAAGCAGGGCAATCCCAATCATTACAAACACAATCACTGCATAGTGCTGTTTGCTGAGTTTTTCCTTTAAGAAAATACGTGAAAGGATCACCGATACAATACTATAAGAAGCAATCAGCGGTGCGGCGATAATGGCATTTTTCGCCATGGCGAACACGTAAAAGAATTGCCCCGCTGTTTCCAATATAGCGGCACAGCCTTTGTCGCGTTCTCTGAAAATTTGAAAGGGCTCGTTTTTGATAAATTTGAGATACACATAAGATGCCACGGCACATATGAGAAAAGTATATTCATAAGCAATCAATGCAGCATCTTCGCTGATCAGCTTTAGTTCATCAAGATAAATACCGTCGGCAAAGGTTCCTAACCCATCAAGAATACAATACATTATCGGAAATGTTATGGCCAAAAAGCTAATTTGATATTTTTTATCAATATGTACGTTGTTTGCTCTGAGTTCTGCTGTCTCAGCTCTTTTTTCCAAAATGGCCAGCCCAATCACGCCTAAACTGACAATTATCACCCCAACGATATGCATAATGCCCAGTTCTCGGGGAAAAAAGATAAATAATAAAATGGCTGTAATGGCCCCGGAAGAATTTTGCACAGGCGAAGCAATAGAAAGTTCAATATACCTTAGCCCAACATAGCCAATTGCCATTGATAGGATGTAGAAAGCGGAAACAGGCAAGTATTTTACAAGATCAATAGGGTCAAAAGTTAATCCTTTTATTAACATGTACGCCGTTGCGTGAATTCCCATGACCAAGCCAACCATGACCACAATTTTCAAATGGCTGTATGGATCGTTACTGTCGGTCCCCCGCTTATAAAACAGGTCAGCACCGCCCCAAGCAAAAGTCGTTAATAGTGCAAAAACAAACCACATTGTACCTTCTCCTTACAAAATAATTAAAAAACCCTATAATTATATACATATTCAGGAGTTAAGTCCATGAAAACTATGGAAGCTTCGGGGTTTCTTTTTAACTATGAATATTCTAAAATTATACCTAAGATTTTCAATGGAGACAGGGGGATTAATGGTGAGAGGGAAGATAAAGATATTAACAGCGATGCTGATATGGGGTAGCATTGGGATATTTGTCAAAAATATCGATCTGTCATCCAGCGAAATTGCTTTGCTCCGGGGAGTCATCGGAAGCTTATTTTTACTCGGTGCAAGTATGCTGATAAAACAAAAGATTTCGTTGCAAGCGATCAGGAAAAACGCGCTGCTGTTAATTCTGTCTGGAGCGGCGATCGGCTTCAATTGGATTTTGCTGTTCCAAGCTTATCGTTATACAACCGTTTCTAATGCAACATTAAGCTATTACTTCGCCCCTATTTTTGTGATGATCGCCGCGCCTTTTGTGCTAAAGGAAAAATTGGCGAGGTTTCATGTCATCAGTATTATCACAGCAATGATCGGCTTGTTTTTAGTCAACCTCGGAGGGACAAGCGGCGGTGCTTCAGGAAACAATGCAGTCGGAATTCTTTATGGCTTGTCGGCGGCGGCCCTCTATGCAAGTGTCGTGCTAATCAATAAATTTATTAAAAACTTGCCAGGCTTTGAGACAACGGTGATTCAATTAATCATCGCAAGTATTGTGTTGTTTCCTTATGTCCTATTTAGGGACCAGCTTGATTTTTCAGGCCTTAACGGACAGTCGATTTTGTTTATTTTAATCGTCGGTATTCTTCATACGGGCATTGCCTATTTTCTTTATTTTACTTCGATAAAGGATTTAAAAGGGCAGACTATTGCGGTGTTAAGCTATCTGGACCCAGTGTCAGCGGTTATTTTTGCGGCGGTTATTCTAGGCGAGAACATGGGCATGCTGCAAATATTGGGGGGGCTCCTTATTCTAGGATCCACCTATTTAAGTGAAAGAATGGAAGTAAGGGTAAACAGGTTGAACAATAGTAATGCTTAAAAAATGAGGCGGTCCTTCTTGGTGTCAGGCACCACAAAACAGGTTTTTTTCTGTGGTGTTTGACACTATCTCTTTCAGGACGGCCTCAGGAATTTTTTTAAATATAGTAGATATAATCCTCCGGCAATACTCTTTTGAGGAATTGCTTTGTCCGCTCTTCTTTCGGATTGGAGAAAATTTCGTTTGGCGGCCCTTCTTCTACAATCATTCCGCCATCCATAAACACGACTCGATTGGCAACATCTCGGGCAAACGATATTTCATGGGTGACCACCAGCATCGTCGTGCCTTCTTTGGCAATGTTCTTCATGACGGTTAACACCTCGCCGACCAGCTCGGGATCAAGGGCAGAGGTCGGTTCATCGAATAAGATGATATCCGGATTAAGGGCTACAGCTCTGGCGATGCCAACCCGCTGCTGCTGTCCGCCGGATAATTGGCTCGGATAAGCGTCGTATTTTTCCGACAGACCGACTTTATCCAATGCTTTTTTGCCAATTTCAGCTGCTTCAGCTTTCGGAACCTTTCTGCCAATGATCAGCCCCTCCGTTACATTTTCGAGCGCTGTTTTATTGTTAAACAGATTATAGTTTTGAAAAACAAAAGCGGTTTTTTGCCGGATCACATGAATTTGTTTTTTCGATGCCGTTTTTAGATGAACATTGATATCACCGAAATTGGCATAGCCTTCATCCGCTTTTTCGAGGAAATTGATACAGCGTAGCAGGGTTGTCTTTCCGGAACCGCTGGGGCCAAGGATGACGACTACATCCCCTTTATCAATTTGTAAATCTACCCCTTTTAAAATCTCATTTTGACCAAATGATTTATGAATGTTTTTAATCTCTAACATTTTCTGCCTCCAGTTTCATTTAGGCATGTGCGATTTTATATTTGCTTAAGCGTTTTTCATAACGTTTAAAAAGATATTCTACTAAACTGCATAAAATCAGGTAGACTAGAAAAATATCGATGTACGCCTCTACATAGTTGTAGCCGACATTTGCCGCTACTTTTGCCCGGAGCGTGATTTCCTGCAGTGACATCGCATACCCCAGTGATGTGGCTTTGATCAGATTGACGGTGGCGGTACAAATATTGGGCAGGGCCGTAACCAGGACTTGAGGGATGATGATCCGCCGCAATGCCTGCACATTGGTTAAGCCGACGGAATAGGCCGCCTCCAGCTGACCTTTGCTGACAGTGCTGATAGCTGAACGGAAAATTTCTATCATGATGGCCGTCGTATTAATGGAAAACACGATAAAGGCATACCAAATCGGATTGATATCATAAACATTTTTATCAATATGATATTTTTCAAAAATGGATGTTAAAAATAACGGGACACTGCTATAAACAATAAAGATTTGGACAATGACAGGCGTTCCTCTGATAAACGAAACATACACTTGGGCAAACCGCTGCAGGACGGGAATTTGATTAATCCTCGTTAAGGCAAGTAAAAAGCCAAGCGGCAGGGCAATGAGCAGCGAGATAATTGTAATAATTAGTGCTGTGGGTACACCTGATAATGCGACAAAAAAAGTATCCACCAAAAACTTAAAATCCACTCTGTCACCACCTTATGTTGTCTTAATGACTTGCTTACCTTTGCTAAAGATTTTTTCTAATTTGAAGAAGACTTGTTCGATCACGATTGAGATTACCCAATAAATGACCGATAGGGCGATATAGGTTTCGAGTGCGTGGGCATTAAATCTGCCGTCGATTATCAGGCTGGCTTTTCCCATGACATCGATTAGCCCTATGGTATAGGCCAATGAGCCCTCTTTGATTAATTCCAATAAACTGTTGCCGAAATTTGGCAAGGCGACAACAAGGGCTTGCGGAAAAACAATTCTTCGGTAGGCTTGGAAATTGCTAAGTCCGACACTTACCGCCGCTTCAAATTGTCCTTTATCGATAGATTGATAGGCAGAACGGATCACCTCTGCCATGGCTGCGGCAAATTGCAGTGAAAACGTAATGACAATAAAAAACAGTTTATCGACATTATCGAGCAGTAAACCAAAGTTTTCCGCCAAAGCCGGCAAACCATAATAAACTAAAAAAAGCAGGACAATCGATGGTGTACACCGTAATGCTGTTATATAGGCGTTGGCGATTTTTCGGGCAACCTTGTTATTTCCAATTTTCATTGCAGCCAATATAAAGCCGAGCAGTGTACCAAACAGAACCGACAAACCGGCAACCAGGAAGGTTACTTTAACATAAGGGAGTAACATAGGAAATGACTCCCATATATAGCTGGCGTTAAAATATTTCTCCATGTTTTACCCCCAACTTTTCATTGTAATAATCGCAGGGAAATGGTGTCAGACACCATGAAAAAGGAGACTAGTTGAATGACAACTAGATATAAGTATGTGATAACTTCACAAACTGTCCACTCCACACGGACATTTGTCCACGAGTGGTGCCTGACACCACTCATTACTAACACCATTCATTACCGTTTGACTGTATCCAATACTTCGAATAAATCGCGGCCGTAGAATTTTTTGCTTAGTTCATTTGGTTTCTTTTGTTCTTTTAACTTTTTCACGGCTTGATCATAGGCATCGGCGAATTTTTGTTCTTTTTTATTAAATAGCGGCCATGTTTTGATAACGGCGAACTCATTATAGATAACTTCATTTTTCAATTTATAATAGGGGCCATTTTTGTCGAGAACTTGTTGTTTAAACGGTCCTTCGATCATGACGCCGCCGTCAACCCGGCCTTCGTTGACCCATTGAACGACATCCACGGTAAACGAATCCCCAGCCTTAAGCTTTACCTTATTATTTGGATTAGCTTGATTGTATTCATCAATAATCGTATATTGCGCATTGTTTGCAGCAATTGGCGCTAAGGTTAATCCCGCTGAAGCGAAGTCCTTGAGTGATTTAATGTTTTCATTCTTTTTCTTTAATACAAGTCCGGCACTGCTTAGGCCAAGGAATTCTTTTGGATAAATAAACTTTTCAGTTCTTTCTTTTGTCCAGAAGGCATTTTTAACCCCAACTTGATACTTCCCTTGCTCCACACCCAACAATAAGTCATCGCTGGATGTACCGACGAATTCAAATTCGTAGTCTGGTAGCAATTCATCGACCTGTTTCATCATTTCAACGTCATAACCAGTCGGTTTGCCGTTTTCATCCAAATAGGAAATTGGTTTTGAAGCCTGATCAAATGCTACCTTTACTTTTCGAACCTTTGAATCGCTGTTATCAGATGATGCTGAACTGTTGGCGCAGCCAGCCAAAAGCGTCATTAACGCAAGCCCAGTTATTGCTGCTTTAAAAAAATTTCTAGTTTTCATTTCCATACCCCTTTGTATATAAATATTTTTAAATACTAGTTTGTATATTTGATCTATGTGAATACTTGGTTTTAATCCCGAAAAGTGCCCTTCTGTGGCAAGAAGGGCCCCTCCTAAAAGTTAAGAGACCGTTTCTTTGAAACAGGTGCTAAGAACTACACCTGCTCGGCTGATTTGCTTTTTTCTTGTTCGATAGCGGTCAAGGCCAATTTTTTTATCGTCATATCGTCCATAGGCGGGTTATGCAGTCCGGCTCTTACATCCCGATAATATCGCTGCAATGGATTCGATCGCTGCAAGCTTTTTGCTCCGACAACCCTCATCGCTTTATCCACAATGGAAATGGCCGAATTGGTGACCACATGCTTCACCACACCAAGTTCATTTGTAAGCAAGTCCCGCTGTGTCTCGTCATCATATGCGGCTGCTACGCTATAAATGAGATGTCGGGCATTGATTAGTTCCAGGTCAATCTCGCCTAGCAGCTGTTGAACGTTTGGCAGCTGACTGATGGGCCCGTTTAAACTATTTGGTGAATGATGATTAGCAAAATGGACAGCATAATCACGGGCCGCCTGGGCGATGCCGAGATAACAGGCCGGGATGTGCAGGATCCAGCCGTTGATGGCGGCGCCGCTAGGTAATTCCGGAAGCTCCACCAGTTTTGCTTCATCCACTCTTACGTTATTCAACACAAGGTCATGACTGCCGGTTCCCCGCATCGCAATCACATCCCATGTTTCATCAATGGAAAGCCCGGGAGTATCTTGATGAATAAGGAAAAAGCCCACTCTTTGTTTTTCTTCAATCCACGCAGAGGTAAGAAAATAGGTTAAGACAGGTGACATCGTGGTGAAGATTTTTCGACCATTGAGGATCCAGGCGCCATCTTTTTTAACTGCGCTTGTTCCGGGGCGGCCGCCTCTTGTCGGACTGCCTGTCTGGGCTTCGCTGACAGCCCTGTTGACCAATGCGCCGTTAAGGATTTCTGTTGCGAAAAATTGCAGGTTCTCTTTAGACCACAGTTTTTTTTCAAAAATTTCTCCGGTTACCCCGAGGCTCCAGCCTATTGAGAGGGCAGTGCTGGGATCAATGCTGGCCAACTTTTCTTGAAAAAGGACCATGTCGTAAACTTTTAATCCTTCACCGCCATAGGCTTTCGGAAGTGTGATACTCGAATAACCCATTTTCACCAGATCATGAATATTTTCTTCTGGGAAGATAGCCAGGTCATCAGCGATAATGCCTCTTTTATGAAACACTGTTTCATTCTTTTTCAATCTATCGACCCATTTTCGTTGGTTTGCTGTTTTAACGAATAGATTATTCACATTACGACCCCTTTATAAAAGTGTATAATTCCGATTGGATTTATTGGATAATATTAGCTAAGGTTTATAAAACTGTCAAGAGTTTTAATTGATTTTTATAATAATTCGGAATATTAGCCTCGTAGTTAACGTCTGTATGGGCAGTTTCATTGTTATAGTATTGATAATTAATGAGTCTGATACCAAGATAGCTAAATTAAAGTTGGGTTCGCAAAAGGAAAATTAATGAAACTTAGTCTCAATTGGTTAATTATATTCATTATTATGATAAAATAATATTAGATTTTTCAACACCATCAGGGAGGAGAGAAATGAATGAGAGAAGAAACCTTTGCATCTCCACGAATGGATGTCAAGGCGGCCCTGGGTAATAAACGAGATATTTCTGCTTTTGTTTCTGATATAAAATTATTGTTTAAAGGGCCGGTTTTACTTGCAAATGCCTTGCCCGTAATTACCGGATTTTGGCTGGCGATTTATTTCAGCGGCGCCTCTTTTAGTGAGCATTTGTCACTGTTTTTCTTGACATTTGCTGGCAGTACGTTGGTAATGGCTGGGGCGCTTGCGTTTAATAATTGGTACGATGTTGATATCGATTCGATTATGGAACGAACGAAAAAGCGACCGACAGTAACGGGGCATTTTTCGCTTAAAGCTGTCCTTATTTTGGGGATTTTGCTGACACTCCTTGGTTTTGGGCTACTGCTGTTTACTACTTGGGAGGCAGTCGTTTATGCTTTTATTGGCTGGTTTACCTACTGTATCTTGTATACAATGTGGTCGAAACGAAGGTATACATTGAATACAGTAATTGGCAGCATTTCAGGAGCAGTAACGCCACTGATTGGCTGGTCAGCTGTTGAACCAAGTGGGCATATCGTTCCGATTATGCTGGCCTTGATCATTTTTGTTTTTCAAATGCCGCATACATTTGCGATTGCGATGAAAAAATATGATGAATATAAAGCAGCGGGAGTTGCAATGCTTCCGGTTGTTTATGGATTTGCGATGACGAAGCGGCAAATGGCCGTTTATATCGCCTGTCTTCTGCCCCTGCCATTTTATCTCGGGGCTCTGGGGATTCCCTTCGTAGTTTTGGCAACGTTGATGAATGTTGGCTGGTTAGCTGTCAGCATCTACGGTTTCTTCACAAGGGATGACAAGAAATGGGCGAATGTGATGTTCCTATGTTCGGTCAATTATATTACCATTTTGTTTCTCATGGCGATTGTCCTGACTTTACCGGTATTTCATTAAAAAAGAGGCTGTCCTAAATGGTGCCTGACACCATTGCTTGGGACCGCCTCTTTTTTAAGATAATAGGAAAACTAAACTGTGACCCCTGGAAGCAGACGGCGCAGTGCTTGCTCCTCTTCCTCGGTTAAAGGCACTAATGGCAAGCGAACACCGCCAACCGGAATGCCGCTCATATTTAATACTGCTTTTACCGGAGTGGGGTTTGGAGCAGCAAATAAGCCCTTCATAAGCGGCAGCAAACGACGATGAGCCGCAGCGGCGCCTCGAACATCACCGCTCTTAAATAGGTTGATCATTTCTTGCATTTCATTCCCAATAATATGCGAAGCAACGGAAATCACTCCTGCTCCGCCAATCGATAGGACGGGGATGGTTAGGGCATCGTCGCCGCTAAACAGCAGGAAATCATCCGATGTCCGGCTGATGATTTCCGCCATCGCATCTAGATTACCGCTCGCTTCTTTAACAGCAACGATATTTTCAATTTGTGACAGGCAGACGATGGTCTCCACCGACATGTTTACAGAAGTCCGACCTGGGATATTATAAAGGATGATTGGTAAAGCTGTTGATTTGGCAATCGTTTTAAAGTGTTGATAAAGTCCTTCTTGAGAAGGCTTATTGTAATACGGAACCACCAGCATAATTCCGTCAACACCGGCTTCCTCTGCCTTCCTGGTCAGTGCAATGGATGCATAGGTGTTATTGGAGCCGGTTCCAGCAATGACCGGCACTCTTCCGGCGGCTGTCTCCACGACCAATTTAAATAACTCTACTTTTTCTTCAGTCGATAGAGTTGGGGACTCCCCGGTTGTCCCGGACACGACTAATCCGTCTGTCCCATTGGCAATTAAGTGATTGACTAAGTTTTTTACAGCGTTAACATCTACCTTACCCTGTTGATCAAATGGTGTGACCATAGCGGTTAATACTTGGCCAAATTTCATCATTCTCACCCTTTTTCATTTTTTTAGCCGATAGGAAAGTTAAACTTTCCTATTCTGCAACTACGCCTCATGAACCGCCTTAAAGGCTCGCCAATCGGCGAGTTTTCATTAAAAATAGAGGTGGTCAGGCCGTATGAAATCAACGCAAAAAAGCAGCAGTGAAGGGGATCCTCGCTGCTGCAATAGAAACATTTTAAAAACTTAAGTTCCCATGCGTGAGATAGCCCTCCATATAGTTTCCTATATGACAATTCTGTGCTTGTTCAGCAGCAGAACCAGCATCAAGAACAATGAGTTTCTTGATACTTCGGCAAATCCCCCTTTCCTCAATTTTCCTAGGACCTCATTATCCTCGAATTGAGTACTAATGGTCTCTGCGCCTCTATCCTCACTTCAAAAGGTTATTGAAGTAAGAAAATATGTAATTATATGTAATATAACAGATTATCATTGGAAAATCAAGGAACCTATGAAACTGATAAACAGTAAATAGTGAAAAATTTGGATATTCAGAGAATTACTTTATGGTTACGACGGTCTCAATATTTGTATTTTACACTGTAGGGGAGTAAAGTGATAAAAGGAAAAACTGTTAGAGGGAAGGTTCAGGAATGAGTAAGCTGCAGCAAGGGACATCAGCATTTCGGAAAGCAAATTTTTCACTGTTTGCCGGGGGATTTATCACATTTTCAATTCTTTATGATGTACAGCCGTTAATGCCGATTTTTACCAAGGAATTTGATATTTCCGCGGCTGCAGGGAGTTTGACACTATCGGTTACCACCTTTACACTGGCGGTCTCAATGCTGATCACCAGCTCATTGTCGGAAGCATGGGGTCGAAAAATGATCATGTCCGTTTCATTATTGCTGTCATCGTTAATTGTTATCTTTACCGCCTTCAGCCTAAATTTCGGTTCACTAATCGGCTTTCGCATATTGCAGGGGATTGTTCTTGCCGGGCTTCCGGCGATAGCGATGGCCTATTTGAGTGAAGAAGTAGATCCCAATAGTTTAGGCGTCGCGATGGGGTTATATATTAGCGGGAATTCCATTGGCGGGATGGCAGGGCGAATTATTACCGGTTCGGTGACGGACTTTTTTTCCTGGCGGATTGCCATGGGAAGTATCGGGGTCATCAGTTTAATCCTCAGTATTTGGTTCTGGCTGAATCTGCCAAACTCTAAATATTTCACCTCAAAGCCGCTAAAATTTAAGAATCTATTTACGTCTATGTTCCGGCACTTGCGTGACCCGGCGCTGTTATGTTTATATGGTATTGCTTTTATTTTAATGGGCAGCTTTGTTACCTTATATAATTATATCGGTTTTCAGCTGTTGGCCCCGCCCTATCGATTAAGCCAAACGATCGTCGGCTGGATTTTTATCGTTTACATAATGGGAACATTCAGTTCTACTTGGATGGGACGGCTGTCTGATCAGCACGGCCGTAAGAAAGTATTGTGGCTTGGTCTGATTATTATGGTCATTGGGGCGGTACTGACACTTTCCGCTCCATTAGCGATAAAAATTATTGGGATTGCGATTTTTACATTTGGTTTTTTTGGTTCTCACTCCATTGCTTCCAGCTGGGTGGGACGACGGGCGAAAACGGAAAAAGCCCAGGCGTCCTCCTTGTATTTGTTTTTTTACTATAGCGGTTCAAGCTTAGCTGGGACAACCGGAGGATTCTTCTGGACACATTTTGGCTGGGAGGGAGTCATTGGTTTTATTCTTGTCCTGCTCTTCTGTGCCTTTCCATTATCGGTCAAGTTATCCTCCATTCCGGTAAAAAATGTGCAGGTGAAATGATTGCAGCATCCTTGATGGGGCTGCTACTTTTTTGCTGTTGGCCCAGCACGGGAAGCTTGTTTTTCTGATTGGCAAATTTTTTTAAAAAAGTTTACTATATGGATTGACAAAGACTGAAATGATTCGAGGTGAGCCAACATGGAACTGCCCAAGGATTTTACCGCGAAAATGCAGGTCCTGCTAAAAAGTGAATACGATGCATTTATCAACAGTTATGATCATCCTAAAGCTCAGGGGCTGAGGGTGAATACCTTAAAGATCTCACTTGCTGATTTTGAAAAAATCAATCCTTTCTCTATCACTAAAATCCCCTGGACAAGAAAAGGCTTTTATTATCGTGCTGCCGACCGGCCGGGTAAGCATCCTTACCATGAAGCAGGGCTATATTATATGCAGGAGCCAAGTGCGATGGCGGCTGCCGAGCTTCTCGACCCCCAGCCGGGAGAAAAGGTGTTGGATTTGTGTGCGGCGCCTGGCGGCAAAACAACTCATATTGCTGAAAAAATGGGCCAGCAGGGCTTTTTATTAACAAATGAAATCATTCCTTCACGGGCAAGGATTTTATCGCAAAATGTGGAGCGAATGGGAATAAAAAATGCTGTCGTCACCAATGAGGCGCCGGCTCGTTTGGCAGAAAGATTTCCAGCCTATTTTGACCGGGTAATGGTGGATGCGCCATGCTCCGGTGAGGGGATGTTCCGCAAAGACCCGGAAGCCCGCACAGAATGGAGTTTAGCCAGTGTTAAGCAGTGTGCGGTACGGCAGCTTGATATCTTACGGCAGGCAGCGGCGATGCTTCGGCCGGGGGGCCGGCTTGTTTATTCGACTTGCACCTTTGCACCAGAAGAAAATGAAGGAGTCATCAGCCAATTTTTACAGCAGGAGCACCATTTTGAAATCGAAGCGGTTCAGGGATATCAAGGATTTAGCGGCGGCCGAAAGGAATGGGTGGAAGACCCGGCTGTGGGAATTGAAAAGACGTTCAGGCTTTGGCCGCATCAGCTGCAAGGTGAGGGGCACTATGTTGCAGTGTTAAGGAGGACAGACGGAGAGGAACCGGGAAAGCGGAAATATGTTAAACCAATGTCCGACCCCAAGCTGTTAAAAAGTTATCTTCGGTTTGCCGAGGAGCATCTATCGGAAGTACCTATGGGTGAATTCCTGTTATTTGGGGACCAATTATATCTCGTACCGAAAGAGATGTTGGCATTGGAAAAGCTTAAGGTAGTGAGGCCGGGCTGGCATTTGGGGACAATCAAGAAAAATCGCTTTGAACCGTCACATGCTTTGGCACTTGCCTTGACAAGCGAACAGGTCCAATATCGCTGGAGCTTGAGCAAGGATTCCCTTGATGTCTTAGCTTATTTAAAAGGTGAATCGCTGTCAGCAAATGGTCCAAAAGGTTGGTACTTGGTAGACGTTGACGGCTATTCGCTGGGTTGGGGAAAAGTATCTGATCAGGTACTGAAAAACCATTATCCAAAAGGTTTGAGATGGGCGTCTGTGTAAGAAAAGCAGCGATGTCCGGAATTAAATTGGAAGAGCAGGGATCTACTATAAATAGATCCTGCTTGTTAGGAGCTTTTTGATGAAGGAACATTATTATGATCAATTGTTGGGCATCCAAACACAAGGAGACAGAATGGAAGGGCCGGCACCAAAACCCTTCCGTTACTACCCGTACGAGCCAACACCATATGGTGCCCTTGAGGTATTGTTTGAAAACTACGAAGTAACGCGAACCGACCGGGTGGTTGATTTTGGCTGCGGCAAGGGACGGTTAGTTTTTTACATTCATTATTTTTTTCATGCCTCAGCAGCCGGGATTGAAATGAATGAAATATTGTACAGGAAGGCGCTTGACAACCGCGAAGCGTATGCGAGAAAAACCAAGAATCATTTACAAAGGCTGCAGTTTTACTGCTGTTTGGCAGAGGAATATAAAATTGACCCAATGGATAACCGTTTTTATTTTTTTAATCCATTTTCCATTCAGGTGTTTAGGAGTATCATTAACAATGTATTGAACTCAGTTGAGGAATGTGAGCGGAGTGCTGAATTAATTTTGTACTATCCTTCGGAGGATTATATTTTTTATTTGGGAAACGATAGCCCTTTTGAATTGAAAAAGGAGATCGTACTGCCACACGAATATTTACGGGATGCAAATGAAAGATTTCTAATCTACCGGCTTGGGTAGCCGGGCTGTCTGGAGGGTTCCGCAGAAAATTCCATTTGACCGCCGCCATGATCTTTTTGGCCTTGTTTATCATACCTATGCTTGTGCTGATATCGTAAAGTGGTGTTGGAGATTGGTGCTTGATACCGACGTTGACACTAAAGTGGAGGTGTATAGTGTTGGAAAGTATTACGGTTGTTTCGCTTTTGGATGTGATTAGTGAACTTTTTTCGGAAGAAATTTCGCTTGCCGTTTCGAACACCTATGAGTATATTTACTATCGGCCTAGCAAGCGGATTGATTTGAAGATTCGCCCCGGTGATCCTTTAAGGGAAGGGACGATTGCTTATAAAGCGATCCATTCGAAGCAAAAGGTGTCGGAGTTCATCAATCGGGACGTTTTTGGGGTTCCTTATCATGGGATGGCAGTCCCGCTTTTTCATACGGGAAAGCTTGAGGGCTGTGTGACGGCGATCTTCCCTGCGCTGACAAACGGAAAATTGGTTGTTACCCTAAAGACAGATGATGGCTGGATCCCCTTGCCATTTTCACAAGTAATCTATCTTGAATCGAAGGAAAAAAAGACCTATGTCCACACGAACGAGCACTGTGGGACACATAAATATTCGCTGCAGGAATTTGAGTTTGTCTTACCGAAGGATTATTTTATCCGCTGCCATCGTTCCTTTATTGTGAATGTCAATCATATTAAGGAGATTTTCCCTGATACTCACTCTACCTTTATTCTATCAATGGATAATGGCGACCGAGTTCCTGTAAGCCAGTCATATTCAAGTTATTTTCGCAGGCTGTTAGGGTTTTAATCGATTTTTCTCTGGCTCATCTATATTGCCTGGAAAGCTTGTAGTAATGTGATGATTCTAAATTATAAAACTATTAAATTAAATCATTCTGCTTTAGAAGAAAAAAATGCTGCTTTGTCTTAATTTTACGTAATATATCCCAGAAATCCCTAATTAATAAGTTATTTAAGGTAAAATTAATGTAATTTCATATTTTGGGAGAGGGATGGAATATGGAAAATAAATACGAACGGATTCGCGATAAGCGGCTCTTGGATCGTGTTGTGTCGCCGGAAGAAGCGGCGTCATGGATTCAAGACGGAATGACTCTGGGGTTGAGCGGATTCACACGTGCGGGTGACGTGAAAGCGGTGCCATTTGCGCTGGTGAAACGTGCTGAAACAGAGTCTTTTAAAGTGAATGTCTATACAGGGGCTTCGTTAGGTTCGGATGTGGACAAGCTTTTTGCAGAGGCGGGGATTCTGGGAAAAAGACTTCCATTTCAAGCCGATCCAACAATGCGAAAAAAAATTAACAATGGGGAAATGTTGTTTGTTGATCAGCACTTGTCGCATACAGCAGAACTGGTCCGTGCGGGGGTAATGGAGCCGGTTGATTTTGCGATTTTGGAAGCGTATTCAGTTACAGAGGATGGAATGGTGATTCCAACAACATCGGTTGGAAACTCTTTATCGTTTGCTTTGAATGCAAAAGCAATTATTATTGAGGTGAATTTGGCACATCAAGTGAACCTAGAAGGATTGCATGATTTGTATGATCCGGGAAAACAGGGGGAAAGAGGTCCGATTCCATTAACCAAGCCGGATGATCGGATAGGTACGATTGGAATTCCAGTGGATATTGACAAGGTCAAAGGCATCGTATTTACCAATCAGCTTGATTCTCCTTCGACGATCGTACCGCCTGATGAAGAAACATTTATTATGGCCAATCACTTAATCAACTTTTTACGTAAAGAAGTGGAAGCCGGCCGGCTGACAAAGCGTCTCGCCCCGCTTCAATCGGGAATTGGTTCGGTAGCAAATGCCGTTCTTCATGGCATGCTGGAATCAGAGTTTGAAGATTTAGATGTGTATTCGGAAGTGTTACAGGATGCGGTATTTGATTTAATTGATGCCGGCAAGGTGAATTTTGCCTCCTGCTGTTCGCTTACTCTTTCTGAGGAAAAAATGAAACAGGTATTCGGAAACTTTGATAAATACCGTGATAAAATATTGATGCGGCCGCAGGAGATTTCCAATCATCCGGAAATTATTCGCCGTCTCGGATTGATCTCTATTAATACAGCATTGGAATTAGACATATACGGAAATGTGAACTCAACACATGTCTTAGGGACAAAAATGATGAATGGCATTGGCGGTTCAGGGGATTTCGCCCGTAATGCACGTTTGGCTATTTTTGTGACTAAGTCGATGGCAAAGGGCGGGAAGATTTCTAGTATTGTTCCATTTGTTTCGCATGTTGACCATACGGAGCATGATGTCGATGTCATTGTGACGGAGCAAGGATATGCCGACTTACGCGGGTTAGCGCCTAGAGAGCGGGCAGAACTAATTATTGAGAACTGCGCTCACCCAATGTACCGTGAGCAGCTGCGGGAATATTACCAAGAGGCTCTTACGAGGGGCGGTCAAACACCACATGTGTTGGAAAAAGCCCTATCCTGGCACATTAACTTCGCGAACACAGGGACAATGCTGCAGTCAGTAACAGCAACGGTTTAATTGTTTTATTAGCTATTCTATAATGGGAGAAATAAAATATAGAGAAAAGCGCTTTGATTGGGGGATCAAAGCGCTTTTTGCTGTAAGAGGTTAGCTAATCAAATGATCATTAGCCTCTGATTCGATCCGCGATGCTAGATACTAAGTGTGATGGAAGAAGGAATGTGCTATCATGCTATTGAATTTAACAGAGATTTTAGTATCTTTAAATAAACAGTGTGAAGAATAGTTATGGTGTTGGGGGACCGTGGGAGGTGCAGACAATGGATCTGAATAAACGAATTGATATCCTTGATTATTTGCGCGGCTTTGCGTTAATGGGGATTATTTTGGTGAATGTGGGACCGTTGTTGGAGATTCGTCAGCCAGCTTCAGATTCTACCGATTTTTTATATTGGAAATTTTTGTATTTATTTGTAGAAGGCCGCTTCTATACAATTTTCACCTTTTTATTTGGGATTGGGTTCTATATCTTCATCACACGGGCTAATGCCAGGGGAAAGAATGGTTATGTTCTATTTTTAAGGCGGATTGCCGTCCTTTTCTTAATCGGTCTTGTTCATGTAAAGTTTCACCCGGGGGAAGCACTGACAGTGTATGCCATTTCCGGCTTGATAATCTTGCCCTTTTATAAAGCCAACAAAGTAATGAATCTTATATTCGGGGGGATCATGCTCTTCTTCTTAGCCCTTTTTTCGATAAAAATCTTTATGGTGGTACCGCTGATGCTATTAGGAGTTGCCGCGGGGCAGTATCGCATCTTTGAAAATATTCCGTTAAAAAAGACAGCCGTTTTTACAGTAATGATGTTCTTATTAGGTGTCGTTGGCATATCCTATCAAGCCTACTATGCTCCGACACAGTTTGGCATGAAGTCGGAAGCCATAAGTTTGCAAACAGAGCGCTTTTTTAGTATCGGAATTGCTATTGGTCCACTTGTGTCTGCTTTTTATGCTGGCCTGCTGGTATTACTTTTGCGATTTTCCTTTTTTCAAAAATTGTTATCCCCATTAAAAAGTTATGGGCGGCTGGCCTTGACAAACTATCTCTGCCAAACTGTGTTCATATTACTCTTGGGGAATAGGTTTCATTTATTTGGCAACATTACCTACCTGCAATCTCTCAATCTTTGCCTCGCTATCTATATTATCCAACTTATTTTCAGCTGTGTATGGCTGCGGTATTTCCGTTTCGGTCCGATTGAATGGCTGTGGCGGATGATAACCTACCGGGAAATTCCACCAATGCGTCAATAATTAGCGATTCATTGGTGGAACTTTTGAGATCTCTTCTCCGTTTACTAAAAATCCAGAAAATTAAATGATAAAAATTCTCAATTAGCATTGACTTAAAATACAAGGATGATATAATCAAAATCGTAAGGTTAAATGATAATGATTTTCAATATCACTGATAAAAAGCTTAAATGAAAACTCGTTGACTGGCGAGCCCTTAAGGACGGTTCATGAGGCGTAGTTGAATTTATGCGACAAAGGAAAGTATAAAATTTGGAAAAATTTTATACCTTTTTATTAGCCAAAAAGAGAAGTGTTGGGAAGCTATGAAGATGAAATATTTACTGCTGGGATTATTGGTATTATCGGCTGCCTCTTTGTTCGTAGGAGTAAGCACTGTATCACCATTGGATTTGTTGAACCTCCAGTCAGAGGACACCCAAATATTCCTAATTAGCCGGCTGCCAAGGCTTATCGCGATTTTGCTTGCTGGAGCTGGAATGAGCATTGCAGGACTAATTATGCAGCAGCTAAGCCGAAACAAGTTTGTTTCGCCGACTACAGCTGGGACATTAGATGCTACGAGGCTGGGAATACTCGTCTCGATGCTGGTATTTGCGAACGCATCAATGCTCCAAAAAATGGCGGTTGCTTTTGCCTTTGCCCTTGCCGGGACCTTTCTATTCATGCAGATCCTTGACCGCATCAAGTTTAAAGATGCAATATTCATTCCGCTTGTAGGGTTGATGTTTGGCAATATTTTGTCTTCGGTAACAACCTTCTTTGCCTACAAAGCAGATGTAATTCAAAATATGTCGGCATGGCTCCAGGGTGATTTTTCGATGATCATGAAAGGCCGCTATGAATTACTCTACATAAGTGTTCCGATTATTATCATTGCCTATTTCTATGCCAACCGCTTTACCATAGCGGGAATGGGGGAGGATTTCTCGAAAAATCTCGGACTTGCTTACCGGCGAATTGTGAATATTGGCTTGATTCTTGTGGCACTGATCACAGCAACTGTTGTTTTAACTGTTGGGATTATCCCATTTCTTGGTTTAATCATTCCTAACATTATCTCGATTTTTAAAGGAGATCATTTGAAAAAAACCTTACCGCATACGGCACTGCTTGGTGCTATTTTCCTTCTCATTTGTGACATTCTTGGCAGGGTAATCATTTACCCCTATGAGATTTCGATCAGTCTCATGGTCGGTGTCATCGGAAGCGGCATTTTTTTATATTTGTTGTTCCGGAGGAAAAGATATGCGTAATTCGATGAAACTGGCCCTTCTTGCATTGATCGCTGCAGGATGCTGTGCCATCTACCTGTTTCATGATTTAAACGGAAGTTTTGATTATGCATTGCCAAGGCGTATCGTAAAAGTCATTGCCATGGTGATAACTGGCTTTACCATTGCCTATGCGACCGTTGTTTTTCAAACGATTACCCATAATAAAATTTTAACCCCCAGCATTATGGGATTAGATTCACTTTATTTGCTCTTACAAACATTGATGATTTTCTTTCTTGGGTCTGACCATCTGATGGCAGTCAATAAACAAATTAATTTTTTGATCTCGGTTGCCGTCATGATTGTGTTTTCCCTGTTGCTATATCGCTTTTTGTTTAAAAAGGCCGGTCAGCAGATTTACTTTTTATTGCTTGTCGGCATTATTGTCGGGACGTTTTTTTCGAGCATTTCGACATTCTTTCAAGTATTGATCGATCCGAACGAGTTTCAGATTGTCCAAGACCGGATGTTTGCCAGTTTTAATAATATCAACTCAGATTTGGTTTGGTTGTCCGCGGGAATTGTTGTCGTTGTAACCATTTTCGCCTGGCGCTATGTGAAATATTTAGATGTGCTTTCACTGGGACGGGAGACTGCCATTAACTTAGGGGTGCCCTATGACGCCGTCGTCAAACAGATGCTTATGATCGTCGCTGTGTTTATTTCGATTTCCACAGCACTTGTCGGCCCGATTACTTTCTTTGGCTTAATCGTCGCCAATCTGTCCTATCAATTTTTCAAAACTTATAAGCATCGGACGCTGATTAGCGGTGCGGTGGTGATGAGCATCATTGCGCTGGTTGGCGGGCAGTGGGTGGTTGAACGGGTATTTTCTTTTTCTACCACATTAAGTGTCATTATCAACTTTGTCGGCGGTGTGTATTTCATCTACCTACTATTGAAAGCGAGGAATGCTTAATGATTCAAGTCGTTTCACTGTCAAAGTTTTACGGGAAAAAGGCAGTTGTAGAGGATGTGTCGGTGACGATTCAGCCGGGAAAAATAACCTCTTTCATTGGACCGAACGGGGCAGGGAAGTCGACGTTACTTTCAATGGTGAGCCGGCTGCTCGATGCTGATACGGGAGAGGTGCTGATTGATAAGGCCGATGCCCGAAAGATGAAATCAAATGAGTTTGCTAAAAAGGTGTCGATTTTAAAACAGTCCAATTATATGAACGTTAGACTGACGATCCGTGAGCTTGTTTCCTTTGGCCGCTTTCCTTATTCCAAAGGGCGGCTGACGGATGAGGATGAACAGATTGTCGACCAGTCGCTTGAATATATGCACTTAACCGAGTTGCAGGAGCGCTATTTGGATGAATTGTCAGGAGGTCAGCGGCAGCGGGCGTTTATTGCGATGGTCATTGCCCAGGATACTGATTATATTTTGCTTGATGAACCGCTAAATAACTTGGATATGAAACATTCCGTTCAGATTATGAAGATTTTACGGAGGCTTGTTGATGAACTGGGAAAAACGGTGGTCATTGTCCTGCATGATATAAATTTTGCATCCGTTTATTCGGACTGGATTGTCGCAATGAAGGATGGCCGAGTGGTCAAAAATGGACCAACTGAGGAAATTATTCAATCTGAAGCATTGAAGGAAATTTACGATATGGACATTCCCATTCAAAAAATGGATGGCTGCCGTATCTGTGTTTATTTTAATTCATAATTTTTAGGGGAGATAATCGATGAAAAAGTGGAGTTTAGTAAGTATTATTTTTTCAATTGTCCTTGTGCTTGCGGCTTGTGGCGGTGCATCGAAGGAGGAAGGCAAGACGGAAAAGGCATCAGGAAATGGAGAATCTGCCGGGAAAATGACAGTGGAACATAAATACGGTGAGGCCGTTGTGGAAAAAAATCCAAAGAAGGTAGTTGTTTTTGATTTTGGAATTTTAGATACTCTTGATGAATTGGGAGTTGAAGTTACAGGTGTTCCTCAGACAACTGTTCCTAAGTATTTAGAAAAATATAGTGATAAGAAGTATACGAATGTTGGCAGCCTGAAGGAGCCTGATTTTGAGGCAATCCATTCATTGAAACCGGATGTTATATTTATTTCAAATCGGCAGGCAGAATTATATGACCAATTTGCCGAGATTGCTCCGACAGTATATATCGACTTTGATTACAGCCATTACATGGATTCTTTTGAAAAAAATATGAAACTGATTGGCAAAATCTTTGATAAAGAAGACCAGGTTGCAGCAAAATTGAAAGATATTGAGGGAACCGTTGATAAAGTGAATAAAGAAGCTTCTGAAGCTAATAAAAAGGCTTTAATTGTGATGGCGAATGAAGGAAAAGTCAGCGCTTATGGACCAAGTTCCCGCTTTGGGTTAATCCATGATGTATTTGGGTTTGGAGCAGCTGATAAAAATATTGAAGTTTCCACACATGGTCAGAGTATTACCTTTGAATACATTATGGAAAAAAATCCCGATGTCTTGTTTGTGATTGACCGTAACGTCGCAATCGGGGGCGATTCCAGCGCCAAACAAACGATTGAGAACGACCTGGTCAAGAAAACAAACGCCTATAAAAACGGCAAAATCATCTACCTAAACGCCGACACCTGGTACCTCAGCGGCGGCGGCCTAAAATCCGTCAAACTCATGGCAGACGAAATCGAAGCTGCTCTTTAAAAATATAATGGTGCCTGACACCCTAAAAATACAAAAAGGTCAAAATGTCCACCCCACGTGGACATTTTTCCGTTTTTTGGAGAATTTGCTGCACTTTTTGAATACCTGCTTTAGGTTATTTTGTGTAGCGGTTGGCGTAGCTTGAAGCGACAAAGGCGTCCGGTTTAATTTTCGGCGCAACACCCATGGATTCCATTCGGGTGACCATTTCTTTGACGAATTCGCTCGTTTTGTTTCTTTTCCCGGCACCAATGTCGATGTGTCCCTCTATCGTGAAGGTAGCCCCTTGGTAAATGTGAGGCAAGACGATTTCAATAAGCTCTTGTTTTCTCTCCTCGGTAAACAATGCCACGATTTCCTCGGTAAATGATAATTCAAGGGAAATCCGCTCGTGCAGCTGGGTCATTTTACGGGGGACAATCACCTTTTTAATGCATGCCCACACTCCATTACCTTCATTTTGAATGACAATTCCTGTAATGAATACCGTATGCAGTTTATGGACTTGGGAGTCGGTTCCCACCATAAGGCGGAAATTACCACACGGGTCTGCCTTCATAAACTCAGTAATCCGTGTAAACACTAGTTCAAATGGCATCCCGTTCTCTTGAAGATTTTTAAAAACATGACGGCGAGGCTCGGGATTTTTCATCATCAAAACACCACATCTTTCCCTTCACGCGGAAGACTTCTTCTAAATTTTATTCTATTTTATGGGAAATGATGAATTGGCGTGCAATCGGAAATGAGTGCATGAACTTGAAGCACTTGCTTATTGATTTTATAGGGTGATGGGGTGATAACAACCCACACTGAGTTGAAGTCTCAATTTATTTGTAACGTTTACCAGATAATCCCCCCGCGGGCCGGTTTTACCAAATCCATTTTGATCTTTTGTTTAAAGTTAACGGTACAGATATGAGTTGACAGGCAGGCTTTTAGGGGGTAAAATTTAAACATAAGTTTATAAAATAAACAATAGTTTAATTTTGAGGGAGGTGAAAGTTTGTCTGAACGAATGACTGAGAAAGAACAGTTGATTTATGATTTAATTCGTAAGAACCCCTATATTTCACAGCAGGAGCTCGCTGAAGCAGTCGGGTTATCCCGTCCATCCGTCGCCAATTTGATCTCAGGACTAACGAAAAAAGGTCATATTTTAGGCAGAGCCTATATTTTAAATGAATCGCAGCAAATTGTTTGTATCGGCGGCGCGAATTTGGACCGGAAATTCCAAGTGAAAAATAAGGCGAAACTGGGTACATCCAATCCAATCCGCTCAGTCAAAAGCGTGGGCGGCGTTGCCCGAAACATTGCTGAAAATCTGGGACGGCTCGGGCAGGAAGTATCATTAATAACTGCTTGTGGTGCAGACAGTGACTGGTTCTTCATTGAGGAATCATCGAAATTATATATGAATCTCGACCAAGTGGCGAAACTTCCAGGGATGGCGACAGGCTCCTATACCGCGGTTTTAGATACTGACGGGGAAATGATCATTGCCTTAGCAGATATGGAAGTGTACGAGTCATTGACCCCGGAACTGCTGTTAAAACAAGTCGCATTGTTAGACCGGGCAAAATGCATTGTTGCCGACTTGAACTGTCCAAAAGAAACGCTTCAATTTTTATCTTATTTTGCGAAAAAACATGAAAGACCACTTGTGTTAATCCCGGTTTCTTCCCCGAAAATGGAGCGGCTGCCTGATGATTTAAACGGCGTCACCTGGTTAATTACAAACCGGGATGAATCGGAAACCTATTTCAATAGGACTATTTCCAATCAAGCAGAGTGGCAGCAGGCAGTTGAAAAATGGCTTTCACAAGGGATTGACAATGTCGTGATTACGAATGGCAAAAACGGTGCCATGATTGGCAATATAAAGGAAGGGATTTTTCATGTTCCCGCTATTCAAACTGAAGTCGTGGATGTGACAGGTGCGGGTGATGCCTTCTCTGCGGCAGTGATCTTCTCATGGCTTGAGGGGAAAAATTTAATCGAGATTGCTAAAGCCGGGACGATAAATGCCACAAAAACACTTGAATCAACTTTTACCGTACGTCAAGATTTATCAGCAGCACAATTACAACTAGACATGGAGGAATTATCATGAAGGAATATATTGCATTATCCGAAGAAGTCAAAAAAGCAAAAGAGCAAGGGCAACCTATTGTAGCACTGGAGTCCACGATCATTTCGCATGGTATGCCATATCCGCAAAATGTCCAGACAGCCCGTGAAGTGGAACAAATTATTCGTGACAACGGAGCAGTTCCAGCAACCATCGCGATTGTTGATGGGAAGATTAAGATTGGTTTATCTGACGAGGAACTTGAAATGTTCGGTAAGAGCAGCGGTGTTGCGAAAGCATCCCGCCGTGATTTAGCCTATTTATTGGCAACGAAAAAATTAGGGGCAACAACGGTCGCGGCAACAATGATTTGTGCGGCACTGGCCGACATTCATATTTTTGTTACTGGCGGCATTGGTGGTGTCCATCGCGGAGCCGAAACAACCATGGATATCTCCGCCGATTTAGAAGAATTGGCCCAAACAAATGTAGCGGTTATTTGTGCCGGGGCAAAATCGATTTTAGATTTGGGCTTAACGCTGGAATACCTTGAAACAAAAGGCGTACCAGTGATTGGTTACCAAACGGATGTCCTACCGGCGTTCTATACCCGTTCAAGTAAATTTGCAGTTAACTTCCGGGCGGATGATGTTGAGACCATTTCCAACACGTTGAAAACGAAATGGGATTTACACCTTAAAGGCGGTGCAGTCATTGCCAATCCAATCCCGGAAGAACACGCAATGGATGAAAAAACGATCACGGACGTCATCGAAACAGCCCTTAAAGAAGCAGAAGAACAGCATATTTCCGGAAAAGAAGTAACGCCATTCCTCTTAGCTAAAGTAAAAGAACTAACCGGCGGCAAAAGCCTGGAATCGAACATTGCCCTCGTAAAAAATAACGCTGTTCTAGGAGCGAAAATCGCCGTAAACCTAGCATCATTAAAATGAAAAATGGATTAGAACTAAATGACAGAAGAATAAAAAAGTCTTAAAGAAAGGTCTGGCTCCGGTTTGAGGGCCGGATCTTTTTAGAGAAAAAGGTTGACCCTAGATGGACCAACCTTTTTTGCATGTTCATTTACTTAATCGAAATTTTAGATTTGAACTCTTGATCTTTTTTCAATAAAAGAAGAAACCTTTTCCAGCAAGCTGCATCCTCAGGGAAGTAAATTGCCTGGGATAAGTTTTTTTAAAATGGGAAGAAGGCCTCCTTTTAAATGGGATTGAACAAACAGCCTTCGTTCCAGCATGCCAAAAAACTGTCCATATTCTGAAAGATACATTTCAGAGGAAAACTTATTATTCAGGGGGATGTTCTTCAGTTTCGTTTGGAAAGTTTGCAGCATTTCGAATACAATAGAAATAGGATATTACTTCCATCCTTTACCCAATTAGGCTTTTCTGGATCAAAATAGAAAGGAGGACATATTCATGCGTGTTGTTCGGGAGACGGAGCTGAAGTTTTTAAAAAGGGAGCTGGATTACTTAGCTGCAGCTGAAATCATTACTCATGAAAAGGCTGAACAAATTGAATCGCTGTATGAAGTCAGAGGCAAACCATCTTTTACAAGAACATTGCTGTATGTTGGCTCGATTTTAATCGGTGCCGGAATTCTTAGCTTTATTGCCAGCAACTGGGCCGAGATTGCCAAGCCAATTAAATTTCTTCTGATTGTTGGTATCTTTATCGCATGTCAATTTGCCGGGTATAAGCTTGAAGGTAATTACCCGAAGACCTCGAAAAGCTTTTATTACCTTGGGGTGATCGTGTTCGGGGCCGGGATCTTCTTGGTGGAGCAAATGTTTCACATTGGTGGCAGTACTCAGGATGCATTTTTGTGGTGGGCGATTGGAATTATCCCCTTAGCCTGGGTGCTTCGAGATAAATGGATTTTGCTCGCGGCTGCTTTTTTCTCACTTTTTCATCTCATGGACGCTATCTATTTGCAAGGGAAGGTCATTCCGATCTGGATTGTGGTTCTGATTGTTGCATTGCATTTTTTAAATGGAAAAATTGCCTTCTCAAGAGGAACAGCATTTGTAAATGGTGTTGTGCAGCTTGTCTTTCTTGTTACAGTTATTAATTTTTTCCTCTTCAGGTATGGATCTTTCGATGAGCCCTTTATTCAAGGTCTCATACTTTTAGTAATTGGGATTGTTCTAGTTTTACGCAAAGGAAAAATTCATGACATTTACGTGAATTTAGGCTATATCACTCATGGATGTGCCGCACTGCTATTATCCTTTAATGAAACCTGGCCAGCGCAAGTGGAGTGGTTGTACATTCCTTTTTCACTGTTGTATCTTCTCTTCCTGCTGTACCTAATTAAACGCGGCAGCTTGTTTAGTATTATTATCTTATGTGTCATGATTTTCCGTTTTTACCTTGATATCTCCTTTGAGTTCCTGCCCAAATCATTCGTCTTTATCATAGGCGGTGTACTTTTACTCGGCTTTGGGTTTTATTTTGAAAAACAAAGACGGAAGGGAGAGGGCAAGCATGCATAAACGGACGAAACAGTTGATAGTAGCTTGTGCGGTACCGGTGCTCATTCTTCTTGGCATGTGCTTTCAGCCCCTTCTTACATTGCTTACCGGGCAGGAAATTACTTTACAAACCAAGCCGGTTGACCCAACAGATTTGTTCCGCGGGGATTATGTGATCCTTCGTTATGAGGCGGAGGAAGTTCCGAAAGAGTTGGTCGAAACGGAGGTGATCAAGCAGCTGGAAAGGAACGGGAGTTGGGGCGTTGGTGAACAGAATGTATATGTTGTTTTGAAAAAGAAAGACGGTATCGATCATCCTGTGAAAGTGACGCTGAACAAGCCGAAAAACGGTGTGTTTTTAAAAGGCAAGCTGGATTATATCGGTACCAATGGCGAAGGAATGGAAGTGGCCTTCATCCAATACAGCCTTGACAAATACTACGTCGAAGACAACACCGGAACCAAATGGGAAGAAGCCTCCACAAAAGGTCAAATCCTCGCCAAAGTCAAAGTTAACAACGGCTACGCAATCCTAACCAATATTGAAATTGGTGTCAGGCACCGTCCGTGGACAAAATAGGCGAATTGTCCATCTGGGGTGGACAGTTTGTGATAATTTTCCATCAAATAAGGTATTATTAACTAACTATAACACAAGCATCAGTTAACTAAAACAAAGGATTGTTGTTTTATAATTTGGTAAATCCCAAGAGTGATTTTTTTGTTAACCTAAATTAAAAATAGGTTGACAATGTTCTCTCTTACCCTTTATCTTAAAACTATGGAAATTTTTTAATAGGGTGGGAGAATAGATGAAATTAAAAGCACTGGATATTACCCTTGTTGGGATGTTTGTTGCTCTCATGGGGATTGGAGCTAACATTACTTCAATTGCTCCATTTTTGACAGTAGGTGGAGTGCCGATCACCTTACAAACTTTTTTTGCAATTCTGGCGGGGTTGGTATTGGGCAGCCGCTTAGGTTCTATTGCAATGGTTAGTTATATGCTTGTTGGTTTAGTAGGTGTTCCGGTATTTTCCAAATTTGGCGCCGGTCCTTCAACAATACTCAGCCCGACCTTTGGTTTCATTGTCTCGTTTATTTTCCTTGCATTTATTGCTGGGAAAATTGTCGAAAAGAAAAAGTCGCTGCCTGCTTTTATCCTTGCGGCTTTAATAGGGATGAGCGTAAATTACCTGTTCGGAACGAACTGGATGTACTATGCTTATAAGCTATGGTTTACAGCCCCAGAGGGATTTACCTACAAAATGGCCTGGTTGTGGATGATTCCACCGCTGCCAAAAGACATCATCCTCGCAGTATTCGCTGGAGTTTTGGCCCATCGGCTGGAAAAATCAGTATTATCAAAGGGACAATTCAAGAGATTAAAAAAAGCTTCCTAAGCCATGGATATGGATGTAAGCACTACGTGTTATCTTCACCTAGCGTTGATACCAAATAAAGAAGTGGTATAACCAGTTCTCGGTTATACCACTTCTTTTGGTTATCGGGGCAATTATCAAAGATGTAGTAATAGATTATTCTTTTTTTCTTTGATTCTTTTTCCTTATATTGGATAATACATTAGTAAAAAAGAAAGATGTTACCGATATTAGGGGGGAGTTATGCGGGAGTTTATGTTTATGAAGATTGCCGTGGATGTTGCGCTCGAAAATGTACTAACGAATGGTGGTGGTCCATTTGGGGCTATAGTCGTAAAAGAGGGACGGATTATTAGTGTAGGCCGAAATCAGGTGGCAGTGAAAAAAGACCCGACAGCACATGCAGAAATGGAGGCGATTCGAGAAGCTTGCAAGTATTTGAATAGCTTTCAGCTGACCGGCTGCGAACTCTATACAAGCTGTGAGCCGTGTCCGATGTGTTTAGGTGCAATTTATTGGGCAAGACTCAAATCAATATTCTACGCCTGTACCAATGAAGATGCAGCCCGAATTGGTTTTGATGATCATTTTATTTACCGACAAATTGCCTTGCCTCCGAATCAACGCAGCATCCCCATGGTTCGTATTCTTCCGGAAAACACCTATCTACCCTTTAATGCCTGGGTCAGCCTTCCACAAAAGCAGCAATATTAATGGTGTCAGGCACCACTCGTGGACATTTGTCCGTCACAGGAGGACAGAAAAAAGGCACGATCCAAAGTATGGAGGGTGCCTTTTGGTTGATTCGCTTAATGTCAGCCGTTGCTTAATCATTTAGATGGTTGGGTAGACATCATCAGGGTCGGATCCGGTTCGCTGGTTTCTATTTAATTTGTCAATTTTTTTCATGTCCTCAGCGGATAGTTCAAAATCATAGATATCGCTATTTTCTGCTATACGGCTAGGGGTGACGGATTTCGGGATAAAAATCAACTCATGCTGCAGGTGCCAGCGAAGAATGATCTGTGCCGTGGTTTTATGATAGTTCCGTGCCAATTCTTCAAGGACTGGATCATTAAGGATCCTCCCTCTTGCCAGCGGACTCCATGCTTCAACTGCAATATTTTGCTCCTTCAGATAGTTTCTTAATGCTTCTTGTGTCAAATAGGGATGAAGCTCAACTTGGTTTACCATCGGCATGACATTCGCTTTTGTTTTTAATTTTTCAAGATGGTGTTGATGAAAATTACAAACACCAATTGCCCGTACCATTTTTTCATCATATAAACGTTCAAACGCGCGCCAAGTATCGAAAAAATACTTTTCGCTTGGCCAGTGGACAAGCAGGAGATCCAACTGGCTAAGCTGTAAGTCGGCTAAAGACTCCTCAAACGTAAATAATGTTTGATCATACCCCTGGTTTCCGTTATTGATTTTGGTTGTAATAAACAGGTCCTTTCTCGGAACTGAACTATTATATAATAGCTCTCCAAGCATGGCTTCATTTTGATACATTTGCGCCGTATCAAAAGAACGATAGCCTACTTCCAGTGCCTTAGGGATTGCAATTTCCATTTCGGCCGGGTCAGTGATTTTATATACTCCAAAACCGTGCTGAGGGATGGTGACACCATTATGTAATGTAATTTGATCCTCAAAGGTTTCCTTCATGCGTGCTCCTCCTCTATCAGTATCTTCCTCTAGTATAGCGTTAGTCATAAGCTTATGAAAGTTACCCCGGGAGTCTTTATATAACAATTTTCGAAGTAAAAAGATTGAAGTTTTATCCAAAAATGGTTGCAGATTAATGCGGGTTATAATATACTACATTACAACAGTAATGTACTATGTCAGAGAGGAGGCGGGAGTGAAAATGGCTCTAAATCTCGACGGAACAAAGCCGATATATCTACAGATTTCGGAATGGCTTGAGAATGAAATTCTGAATGGAAATTTTGAAAGTGATCAGAAAATCTACTCCCAGTATCAGCTGGCGGACCTTTTTAATATTAACCCGGCAACGGCGGCAAAGGGGTTGAACCTATTGGCGGATGAACAAATTCTTTATAAAAAGCGCGGACTGGGCATGTTTGTTACGCACGATGCGAAAGCCATAATTGTCAACAAGCGGAAAAATCAAACCTTAAAACGACTAGTCCAGGAGATTGTCCAAGAAGCGGAACGATTGAATGTTAGCAAACAAGAGCTGATTGAAATGATCAAAACGGCAAATATGGAGGAGGAGCGGCAATGAGTATAATTGAATGTAACGGATTGACAAAGGTTTTTGGCAGCACGAAGGCGCTGAATCATTTTTCCTGCAAAATTGAAGAAAACACGATTACCGGGTTAATTGGCCGCAATGGAGCAGGGAAATCAACATTGCTGAAAATTATTGCCGGTTATATGAGACAGACGTCTGGAGAGATCCAAGTTTTTTCCGAAAATCCGTTTAATAATTTATTCGTTTCGGCAAACCTTATTTTTGTTCATGAACAATTGACCCTGCCGACAGCCTTGAATCTCCAAGAAATTCTTGAGGCAATGGGAAAGTTTTATAAAAATTGGGACCGGGAGCTAGCCCAGCGCCTGTTTGAATACTTTTCTTTCCATCCATCGCAATATTATAATGGGCTCTCGAAAGGGATGAGGAGCACCTTCAATTCAATCTTAGGTTTAGCGGCCCGTACGCCATTAACGTTGTTTGATGAGCCAACAACAGGGATGGATGCGGCGGTTCGCAAGGATTTTTACCGGGCTTTACTTAAGGACTACATGCGAATCCCCGGACAATTATTCTCTCGAGTCATCATTTAGAAGAAATTGAGGATTTATTAGAGGATATTTTACTGATGAAACAGGGCGGGAACCTGCTTCATATGTCAATGGCTGATTTTCGCGAATGGGCCATTGGGCTGGAAGGGAAGGCTGCTCTTGTGAACGAATGGACGAAGGACCGGGACGTTATTTTTTCGAAAAGCGGTGCCTTTGATCAATCTTATGTGGTGGTAAGAAATGATTTCTCGGAGGTAGAAGTGCAGAAGGCAAAGCAGGCCGGGATGAATGTTCTGCCTGTGAGCTCTACGGATCTCTGTGTCTATTTAACTGGTAAAACGAAGGGAGGCATTGATGATGTCTTTAACGAAGGTTAGTCTGTGGGAGATTGTCAAGCGCCAATATGCTTACAAGCTGAAGGCCTATATTCAGGTGTTTATGTCAATGGTTATCGTTCAACTAATCGCCATTTTGTTTTCGCAAGGCAGCTCTGGCATGATGGCGAGCAGCGGTGGCTTGATAGACTTGGAGCTCCGTTATTATTCGGCAGATACGGTGGTTGGATTTACAATCCTGTGGGGGTTCATCACCGCCATTCTGATTACCACGAAGGCGTACCGAAATGATGATTTCATATTGGTTACCAATCGTCTCAGTAGTAATTTATCCAATGCCTTGTTCCTGCTGACCGCGAGTATAGTCGGAGGGATCACCTCGATGTTGACTACCTTTTTGGTAAAAATCATTGTCTTCATTTTTAAAAGCAGTTTTTTAATCATCAGTCCTGTGAATTTAGCCGGAGTAATGGATTTGTTAATCGGTACTGGCGTGACGACTCTCTATATTCTTCTGTTTTGTGCAATAGGGTACATGGTGGGGACACTTGTTCAGTTAAGCCGGGCCTTCGCAGTTGTGCTGCCGGTTATCTTTGTTGGTGGGTTAATACTTGATGGGTTACGCGGGCAGGATGGGGTCATTGCTGCTTTGGTTAAGTTTTTCTCTATGGAAACATCGCTTGTTCTTTTTATCGTTAAAGTTTTGGTTGTGGCAGTCCTAATGTTTTGTGGTGCATTTATCCTGTCTAACAAAATGGAGGTGAAACCATAATGGTGGCGATCATTCCTATTTTCATTATGTTAATAGTCATAGGTTGTGTTGTTGGCTTGGCTTTCAAACTGGCGAAAACGGTAAATAGAAGCGGGTGGCTGCCTTATAGTATGCGGGTCCGCTGGGCTATTGGTGCATATTTAGCCATTCTTATCATTTCCATGGTAATAAGTAATGTATTACCGGTTAAGGGCTTGACTGAATTGAAAAAGGCAAACAGTAATGTGCTTGATCAGGAAAGCACGAGTTTGTATGATGCGGCAATAGCGGGGAATATCAACCAGTATGACCAGAAGTTTTTGTTGAAAAGTTGGGATTTCAAATTTAAGCAACAGCAGCTTGAAATTACCACTAATAATGATACTTCCTATAACATTACCTTTATAGTGGAAAGAAAGGGACAAAATGATGGTCACATTGAGATTGGTTTCTATATGACCAGATCTGAAGTGAATGGAATGGATATCTCAAAATTGGTTCATCCTCCTGGACTTGAAATAACAGGTAACCGTCTGCGTCTCGCCAATTCGTCAAAAAACCAACTAAGATTATCACAATTCTCAAACGTATTTACCGTCAAGCAATTTAACGGTGAAAACTTTTTCGGTCACGAATCCTATTCCAGCGAAGGACAGGCGATCTTATATCTCAAAGTCCCACAAAATCTAAAAATAATCAAAAACTCCGACCTCAACCTCGAATACGTAAAGTGAACAGTGGATGGTGCCCTTGTTGGTGCCTGACACCACTCGTGGACATTTGTACGCCTGGGGTGGACAGTTGTGTTTCAGACAATAATTTAAACCGGATAGTCCCTGTGGCGGTCCGGTTTTTTGAGGTTGTAAGGTTAGTAGGTTTTGATTAGATCATATCATTTACTATAATTCCTACTTGACTTATTGGAATTATAGTATTAAGATTTTCGTATAAGAAAATGTTCTATTAACTTACTATATGAAGGGGAGACATCATGAACACCATTCTTATCATCGTGAATATTGCTGTGTTATTTTTGCTCATGGCTGGTTTATTTTTTATGCAAAAGAAGCACGTGTCATTTTCAAAACGCGTGTTTACGGCGCTAGGTTTAGGGATCGTATTTGGGTTAGTACTTCATTTGATTTATGGGGTAACTTCAAAAGTAACCACTGGGTCAATCGACTGGTTTAGCATCGTTGCTGACGGGTATGTGAAACTGCTGCAAATGATTGTTATGCCACTCGTATTTATTTCAATTGTCGGTGCCTTTACAAAATTAAAGTTAACCAAAAACATCGGGAAAATCAGCTTCCTTGTCATTGGAATCCTGCTTGGGACGACTGCTATTTCAGCTGCCATTGGCATCGGCTCAGCGTTGGGATTTGGACTTGACGGGATTCACCTGACTGCAGGGGAAGCCGAAAATGCCCGCAATGCCCTGTTGCAGGAAAAAGTAGTCACGGTTAAAGACATGACAATTCCTCAACAAATTTTGGAATTATTGCCAAGCAATCCGTTTCAGGATTTAACCGGTGCACGGCCAACATCGACTATTGCTGTCGTCATTTTTGCCGCTTTTATCGGAATGGCCTATCTGGGAGTAAAGCGAAAAAATCCGGAATCGGCGGATTTCTTTGCGAAAATAATTGATACCTTGTACACGATTATTATGAGGGTTGTTACTTTGATTCTTCGTTTGACTCCGTATGGGATTTTGGCGATCATCACCAGGGTAACAGCGACAAGTGATTATGAAGCTATTGTCAAGTTAGGAAAATTCGTCGTTGCATCATATGTAGGACTTATTCTCATATTTATCGTCCATTTATTGCTATTAACATTTGCAAAATTAAATCCGCTAAATTATGTGAAAAAAGCATTACCAACATTGACTTTTGCATTTACCTCACGGACAAGTGCAGGGACATTACCATTAAATATTAAATCGCAGACGAAGGATTTTGGGGTTTCAGAAGGGATTGCCAACTTTGCTGCTTCATTTGGACTTTCAATCGGACAAAATGGTTGTGCCGGTATGTATCCAGCGATGTTAGCGATCATGGTAGCACCTGCTGCCGGGATTGACCCAACGAGTCTATCATTCATTTTAACCCTAATTTTGGTTGTCGCGATCAGTTCCTTCGGAGTTGCCGGAGTGGGCGGTGGAGCAACCTTTGCGGCCCTGATTGTATTATCCGTGATGAACCTGCCAATCGCCATAGTCGGTTTGCTCATTTCAGTAGAGCCACTGATTGACATGGGACGTACCGCTCTTAATGTCAGCGGCAGCATGACGGCAGGAATCTTAACCGCAAGAGCAACAGGTGAGTTGGAAAAAGATGTCTATCAACAAACAACTATAGCTGAAGCTTAATAAAAAAGCATAAATAAGGTGTCAAGCACCAAAACAGCGGGACAGTCCTATTGAAACTTCGACTGTCCACCTGGGGTGGACAAATGAAGTCATTTGTCCACGAATGGTGCCTGACACCTTTTTCTTTTACGCAATAAAATAAGCAATGACTGAAAGCAGTACGGATGTAATTAACATCGCAATCAGCGGACGCAGTGCTTTTGTGCGTAGGTCGTGGAGGCTGACGTTTAAGCCAAGGCCGACCATTGCAGAGGTTAAAATAAAGGTAGTGGCTGTGGAAATTTCGTCCATGGCCGCTTTTGAAACCGGAATGGATTTGCCAAGGACATAGCTTCCAAATACACTCATTAAAATAAAGCCAATCAGGAACCATGGAAATTCAATTTTTGTCCCCTCAGTCCCGGTCTTCCCGGCGCTTCGCATTTTCATCCAATACATGAGAATGAAACATAAGGGAATCAGCAAGAGCACTCGGCCAAGCTTGGCCAGCAGGGCAATTGCTAAGCCATCCGGCCCTGCTGGCGCGCCAGCCAAGGCAACATGGGCGATTTCGTGCAGGCTGATCCCGCTCCAAATGCCGTATTCAATCGCAGATAGCGGCAAGATAGGCCGTAATATCGTATAGGTAATCGAGAAAATTGTTCCCACCAATGCAATAATACCAACCCCAATTGCGGTATCTTCGTCCTTCGCTTTAATAATCGGGGAAACCGCGGCAATCGCGGCTGCTCCGCATACGCCAGTACCGATTCCAACGAGCATTGTAAGTGTCGACTCTGCCTTCAACCATTTACCAAGCCAAACGGTTAACAGAATGGCAAACGTAATCACACCAGCATCGCGGGCAAGCAGACCCAGCCCCTGATGTAGGACGATATCAATATTTAGCTTTAACCCATATAAAATAATGGCGAATCGCAGAAATCGTTTTGCTGAAAATTGAATCCCCGCACGAATTTTTTCAGGATAGCCAAAAACCTGCCGGTAAATGATGGCAATCACAATTGCACTGGCCAGCGGTCCGACTCGGTCAAATCCGGGCACTTTTGCTAAGGCAAAGCCACAAAAGGCAGTAATAAATGTAAAGGCAATACCCCCGAGCCAGAGACCAACAGATGGCTTCGGCGCAGGCTTTTTAGACTGCTTTTCGAATTCCTCATCTAAAGATAATGCTTGAGCTGTTTCGTTCCCCACCAAGATCACCTCAATTTAAAATCTAAACTTAGAGTACAACTATTTGATTGATAAGAAAAATAAATATATATAATAGGTATAATAAGTAAGCAGTTATAAACGTAGGAGGCTTCTAGGATAATGGATCAATATTTACAGATTTTTGTAAAGGTGGTTGAAAAGGGGAATTTTTCAAAGGCCGCAGAGGAATTACACATGACTCAGCCGGCCGTCAGCCAGTACATCAAATCGTTGGAGGAGCAGATTGGTGCCAGATTGTTGGAACGAACCAACAAGTTTGTCCGTCTCAATCAGGCCGGAGAAATCGTTTATTATCATGCTCAGGAAATTTTGGCGCTGATGACAAAAATGCAATCTTTGGTCGATGATCTCACCAATAACGCGAGTGGACCGATTACTATTGGAGCAAGTTACACATTTGGCGAATATTTATTGCCGCATATTATTGCAAGAATGCAACATAATTATCCGCATATTCAGCCATCAATTAAAATTCACAACTCAAAGGAAATCATTGAGCTGGTAAGTTCCCATCTATTAGATATTGGTATTATTGAAGGATTTTTACATAATGACCAGCTTAATTCAGAAGTCGTTTCTGAAGATAAGATGGTTATCGTCGCTTCCCCGGACCATTCCTTAACTAATAAACCAGGTACACTCAGTTTGGCCGAATTAGCAGAAGAAACGTGGATCTTAAGGGAGGAGGGCTCTGGAACAAGAGAGGCGGCGGAAAACCTTTTTAGCAGTCATCAGTTTACTCCGAAAAAAATAATGGAATTTGGCAGCACACAGCTGATTAAGGAATCGGTGCAAGCTGGCCTGGGAATTTCTTTATTATCCCACTGGGCAATTGAAAAAGAACTGCGAAACGGCTACCTCGGGGTGATTGATGTAGAGGGACTTCCTTTTATCCGAAATTTTTCGATTATCACGCATACCACGTTTCAGACTAAAGCGGTTAAAACGTTTATTGAAACCTTAAGGGAATACTTGTCTGACTTTGAGTAATCAGTGAATCATACAAACTATAAAACAAGTTAGCGTAAAGATGTTATGTTTTGTCTAATGACAACTTTTGGGAAGGATTTATAATTTATAATTGACGAAATATTTTAACATATCGTCTTTTTGAAAGGAAAACGATGCTCCATTTGTGGAAACAGACATTTTGACACACTTAAATTATGGGTAAAGGGGAGTGTTACAGAATGCAGCGACAAAAGGTTTTAATTAATGGCAAAAGATTGAAACAGGAGTTGGAAAAGTTTGCAGAGTTTGGCCGGACCGAAAATAATGGGGTTACCCGCTTGTCGTTATCAAAGGAAGATATTCAAGCTAGAGACTATTTTCGTACCTGCTGCGAGGAACTGGGAATGACCGTCAAGGTAGACGATATGGGCTGCATGTACGCAACGCTCGCGGGTCTTGAGGATAAACCGCCAATCGTGATCGGTTCCCATATCGACTCCGTCAAAAAAGGAGGCCGGTTTGACGGCATTTTAGGAGTACTAACCGGTTTAGAAGTTGTAAGGACACTGGTTGAAAATCAAATTGAACCCAGCATTCCGATTACGCTTGTCAATTTTACCAATGAAGAAGGGGCCAGATTTGAACCGTCAATGATGGCTTCAGGTGTCCTTTCGGGGAAATTTGATAAAAACGTCATGTTCGGGAGTCAGGATTCAGAAGGAATTACTTTTGGTGAAGCTTTGGCAGCCAGCGGCTATGCGGGTGACATTGAGAATCGGCTGAAGGAAGCGACGGCCTTTTTAGAGATGCATATTGAACAAGGGCCGGTTTTGGAAAAAGAAGCATTGACGATCGGGGTAGTGGAATGCGTTGTAGGCATGGCCTGCTATGAAATTGAAGTGACAGGCGAATCCAACCATGCCGGGACAACGCCAATGTCCATGCGAAGGGATGCCTTGTTTGCCGCGAATAACCTGATCAATGAAATACGCAAGCGTTTAAGTGTACTGGATCAGGAGTTGGTCTATACGATTGGCAGGGTAAATGTTTATCCAAGTATCCACACGGTTATTCCCAATAAAGTGGTCTTTACACTGGAAGCAAGGCATAAAAACATGGAGATCATCACGACAGTAAAAGATATCATTCAAGGCCTGCCGTCTCTAGGGGTAAATGAGGGCTGTGAAGTGAAGACAACGAAATTATGGGAGCGTGATACCGTTTGGTTTGCACCTGAACTGTGTCAACTATTAGAGCAATCCGCCGCTTCGCTGGGATATTCAAACCGAAGAATGGTCAGCGGCGCGGGACATGATGCCCAGTTTATTGCCAGTTATGTTCCGACAGCGATGTTATTTGTTCCAAGCATCAATGGAAAAAGCCACTGTGAGGAAGAATTGACCACATGGGAAGACTGTGAAAAAGGGGTCAATGTTATTTTGGATACTGTTCTCGCTTTATTATCTAAATAGGAAATTTGAACTACAAAACTAGAAGAGTGGTGCCTCTAAACATAAAGGCGGCCACTCTTTTTCATTTTCGAAAAGTAGGGCACAGGAATAGGAATTCCAAGTGTCATTCATTTTGAAATGACATACTTTATGTTAGAGTATTTTTTATTAAATTTGTAATACTGGGGATGAGTGGTTCGTATGCAGACAATTGTTTTTATTGGTAGTAATAAATCTGGAACAAGCAGAGAAGCCCTATTTGTATCCACTAATATGGGATACTATACTGTTTTATTAACTAATCGAAAAAGTTTTATCAGGCAAAGAAAAGAATTTTCGGAAGTGCAACAAATGATCTATGTAGAGGATTTATTGGATAAAAACATAGTTCTTTCGATTATTCAGGAGTTACAGCAGAAAAATAAACAGATTGAGGCAGTTATCAGTTTCATTGACCCCTTTGTTGCTTTAGCCGCAGAACTGTCACAACAATTAGGAATTGTGCAGTTATCAACCAAGGCCTTATCGTTGATTGAGAATAAATCACTTGTGCGTAAACATATAACAGAGCTCCCTGTTTCTCCAAAACATATCATTTATCATATCGATAAACCAATTGACGAAGCGCTTCAGCAACTAGAGAATTCCTTTCCTCTAGTGTTAAAGTCCCCCGTATCAAATGGCTCAAAGGATGTACTCCCTGTTAACTCAGTCGCGGAATTAATGAAAGGATTACAATACTTAAAAAAAAGAATCCCCAATGATGTGATTTTAATCGAAGAATATCTAGATGGACCACAATATTTAATCGAAGTGATGGTAGTTAATGGTGAAATTTCAATTATTGCCGTGATTGAACAGGAGATTTTAAACGGTGCGCGCTTTATTGTCACTGGTTACAATTATCCAGCCCTATTAAATATAGATGAAAGTGAAAAATTAGAAACAGCCGTTTTTAAGATTATAAGACACCTTCAATTAACCAATGGAACCTGTCATCTGGAAATGCGGAACGTAAGAGGAGAATGGAAGCTGATTGAGATCAATCCTAGAATGTCCGGTGGAGCAATGAATCGAATTATTGAAGAGGGTACAGGAATTAATTTGGTCAAGGAGACCATCAAATTATTCTTAGGATTGAAACCTAATTTGAAAAAAACAGTAATGAACTATGTTTATGCAAAATATATTACAATTCATTCACTAGGAAAATTAATCAAAATAACCGGTAAGAATCGAGCGTTAAAGCATGATGAAGTTAAAATGGTTTACGTGAAACCGCGAAAAGGAGCAATCTTAAGGAAACCGCAGTCGATGGGTGACCGCTATGCCTATGTGATTGCCGTCGCGGACAGCGCTGAAAAGGCAAAAAAGACAGCGAATAAAGCTGCTGCCGAGATAAAATTTTATTTAGAACCGCTTTAAAGAAGAAACATATGGTTCTTGATGGAATGCTACATCATCGGAAGCATCCTGCAGATTGCAGATGTTAAGAAAGCTTATTTATATGCAGCTGCCGCCAAAATGGAGGGACTAGGGTTATTTATTTTTCTTCAATGGTGTGGATTTTGGGAGAAAGATGGTGAAGGGTTGGGTTTATGAAGCGGGGAAAGGAGTTGAACAACAAAAGAAATTTCCCGATGTAATTATTAACAGCTATATTCCAAAAACTATAAGCAATTTTGATTCTAGAAAGATTGAAAACATACGCTATTTAGCAGCTTAATTTATTAAAAGTATATAGGATATTAAATTGAATATTAAGTACTAAAGACAAAAAAAGCTAATAGAATTTTAAGTAAAGAGTTTATAAAAAATTTTACTAAAATATGTTATATATTAATAATAAATTTTAGTAAAAGAAAGTAATTGACAAAAAGCGCCTTCAGGATTATTATTAATTTGTATAATTAATTAATTAAATTAATTTACTTTGAGGAAATGTAAGATTTAAGATTCAAAAAATGAAAACGTTTCCTCTATCTAAGTAAAGCTTTTAATTTTCACCTAAGGGGGAGAAAAAGTTGAAAAAAAAGAAATGGCTTGGGATTGCTTTGTCAGCTGCTCTTGTACTTGGTTCTTTGGCAGCCTGTTCAGGCAGTAAGGAAACAAGTAAATCTGATGGGGGAAAAACACAAAAGATTACTTACTGGGCCCCTTTCTCTGGTGCTGATGGCCCCAGAATGAAGAATATTGTAGAAAACTACAATAAGTCTCAATCAAAATACAACGTAGACTTTCAGATTATTCCACAAAATGATTATTATAAAACCGTTGACTTAGCTTTTTCTGGTCAAAAAAACAGCCCGGATGTACTAATAATGCATACAGATCAATTGAAAAACTATGCTGATAAAAATCTATTAAAAGATCTTGGCGATACTATTGCTAAAACAGGTGTAAAAGAGGGCGATTACTCAGAAACTGCTTGGAAAGCAGGTGACATTAACGGTAAGCACTATTCCATACCATTAGATATCCATCCTCTGATTTTGTATTATAATAAAGATTTATTTAAAGCAGCCGGTTTAGATCCGGAAAAGGCGCCTGCCAATCGGGAAGAATTTCTGTCATATGCACAAAAACTTACTGTTCCTTCTAAAAAGCAGTATGGCTTTGTTGTGCCGACTTTATGGCCAAACCAATTTATTTTCCCTACGATTCTATTTCAAAATGGCGGGGGGTTAATGAAGGACGGAAAGCCTAATTATAACAGTCCTGAAGCCGTAGAGGCGCTGACATTCTATCAGGATTTAATTCAAAAATATAAAGTTTCCCCGGCAAATGTACAACAAGATGGAGAAGTAACTTTATTCCTTCAAGGAAAAAATGCGATGCATTTAAATGGTCCCTGGATGATGGAACAATGGGATAAAGCAGGAATTAACTACGGTGTTGCTGCTGTTCCACAGCTTGGTACAAAGCAGCAGGCAGTTTATGCTAACGGACATAATTTCGTTATACCTGCTTCGGTAACAGATACGAAAAAGTTAGATGGTATTACTGACTTCTTAAAGTTTGTTGCTAAAAACACAATGGAATGGGCTAAATCAGGTCAGGCTCCTGCTTCAAAGGCGATTTATGAAAATAGTGAAGAATTCAAAAAGATGAAACAACAGCCAATCGTTGCAAGCGAATTTGAATATTCTAAGTTTGCTCCTGTAATTGCGAACTGGGGTCAGTTATCAGAACCGTTATGGTCTGAAATTAACCTTGCTTTATTAGGCAAGAAAGACCCACAAAAGGCCTTGGATGATGCTAATAAAAAGGCTGAACAATTATTAAATAAGTAATGATTAAAGGAGGCGAACAGAGGAAATATTACCTGTTCGCCTTTTATCTTTCTAAAAACGAAGTCAATCCTAGAAAAATGAAATTGAAAGGAGGAAGATTAATGAAAAAATCCAAATGGAAATCACAATTGACCTCGAGTCTGTTTGTTCTTCCATATTTGTTATTGTTCATTTTTTTTCTTTTAATCCCCATTGGATATGGTGCATGGATAAGCTTGAACAATTGGGACTTATTGAATCCCATTCATGAATTTGTAGGCTTCAAAAATTACTCGAAAATATTTGATTCTTCCTCTTACTTAAATGATTTATTTTTTGAAGGATTAAAAAATACCATTCAGTTCGTTGTTTATAGTGTTCCGCTGCTGATTGTAATTGGTCTGGGATTAGCATTACTAGTTAATGCACTTCCCAGAAGAATTAAAGGATTATTCCGTACTATTTATTTTATTCCATATGCAGTTTCTGTTTCAGTTGTTGCAATAATTTGGCTATGGATCCTCGATACAAACAGCGGCTTGATTAATCAATACTTACAAAATCTAAATTTGCCTATTATACCTTGGCTCACAGACATGCCTTGGGCCTGGATTTCACTTGTAATTGCCACCTTATGGTGGACCATTGGTTTTAATATGGTTATCTTTATTAATGCTTTAAATGATGTTCCGGAAGAGCTTTATGAAGCAGGTGCGCTTGATGGGGCCTCCCGCTGGCAAAGATTTATTTATATTACATTGCCAAGTATTAAACCTACGATGTTATTTGTCTTAATCACTTCGACAATAGCTTCCTTTAATATCTATGGTCAGCCATTCTTAATGACACGCGGCGGTCCAGGAACTTCGACAAAAGTTCTATTAATGAACATTGTTGATGAAGCATTTAAGCAAAGGCAATTAGGGAATGCAGCAGCGATGTCTTTATTGATGGCGTTCATTATGATTATTATTTCGGTTTTACAGTTCCGAATAACGAATCGAAAGGAGTAGAAAAGCATGCAAAATAAAACGTTTAAAGTTTTTGTCGTTTTGATTGCGATCATTATTGCCTTAATGTTTATTATTCCTATTTTGTGGATGCTGGCTACTTCGTTTAAAACTGACCAGGAAGCATTTACAGCGGGAATTAAATGGCTTCCTAAAGTGTTCACACTTGAAAATTATCAGTACAGTTTGTCAGATAATCCTGATACCCCTGTATTAAAATGGATTGGTAATTCCCTGTTTGTTGGAATTTCTGGAACTTTACTTGTTCTTATAGTTGATACACTTGCAGCATACGGACTTGCCCGCCTAGATGTACCATTTAAAAAATTGTTTATTAGTATTTTTATAGGATCGTTAACAATTCCATGGGTTATAACCTTTTTACCGCTTTACATGGAATTCAATAAGTTTGGTCTTTTAGATACTTATGCTGTATTAATACTTCCCTATACAGCTAATGCCTTCGGTGTTTTTCTTTTATATCAATATTTCCGAGGATTCCCCAAAGAGTTGGAAGAAGCAGCATTATTAGATGGTGCAAATAAGTGGCAAGTGTTCATGAAAGTTGTTCTGCCATCTGCTCGACCTGTTATATGGACATTAGCTATTTTTACTTTTATGAGCATATATAATGACTTCTTATGGCCGTTGGTTACAACAAATTCCCCTGAAATGAGGACGATTACGACCGGTATTGCCATTATGCAGCAAGGAAGTTTTGTTTCTTCCCCAGGTAGATTGATGGCATTGACATCCATTGCAACGATACCGGCAGTACTATTATTTATCATTGGGCAGCGATCCTTTATTAAAGGTGTTAATCAAACAGGAATTAAATAGGTTGAGCGTTAGAAAGGAATTGAGAGAATATGTCTATACCTCGTAATGAATATCCAAGACCACAGTTGGTAAGGACAAAGTGGGTGAATCTAAATGGTGAATGGGATTTCGCTTTTGATGATCAAAATATTGGATTAAGTGAAAAGTGGTTTCACAAGAATACTTCATTTGATAAGAAAATTATTGTACCATTTGCTTATCAAACAGAGCTGAGTGGGATTCATGATCCCTCTTTTCACGACATTGTTTGGTATGCAAGAGAATTTACAGTGCCGAAGGATTGGCAAGGGCAACGAATCATTCTTCATTTTGGCGCGGTAGACTATCGTGCTTGGGTTTATATAAATGGGCAGTATGCTGGATCACATGAAGGTGGTCATGTATCATTTTCGTTGGACATCACTAATCAATTAACTTGGGGTGTTGAGAAAGTTGTCGTAAGGGTCGAGGATCCATCAACTGATGAAACGATTCCACGAGGAAAGCAATCCTGGGTAGAAAAATCTGCTTCTATTTGGTATACAAGGACAACGGGGATTTGGCAAACAGTATGGCTGGAGCCGGTAAGTTCCACCAATATTTCGAAGCTGGGGCTAACACCAGACATAGATCACGGTGATATTATTGTTGAACTAGAGATCTCTGGTGAATTTGTGAACAAAAAAGCTGAAATAGAAATTAACTTCAAGGGAAAAAGGGTAGCAAGTGATACTATTGAGATTTTCGAGCCATATAATAAGAGGTCGATTCACTTATATAATCGTAAGATTTTTAGGACTTCTTTCCATCATATTGGCTGGAATTGGTCACCTGAGAATCCAAATTTATTTGATATTAAAATCTCATTGAAAGATAATGAGAATCAACAGATTTTAGATGTGGTAGACTCCTATTTTGGCATGAGAAAGGTTCATATTGAAAATGGAATGGTTTATTTAAATAATAAGCCATACTATCAAAAATTAGTATTGGACCAAGGATATTGGCCGCAGGGATTATTAACAGCACCTACCGATAATGATTTTAAGAGAGATATTGAATTGGCACTTGGAATGGGCTTTAACGGATGCCGAAAGCACCAAAAAGTAGAGGATCCGAGATTTCTTTATTGGGCAGATCATTTAGGCTTCTTAGTATGGGGAGAATGTCCCGCATTTCCATCCTATAGTGAGGATGCTGTCGCAAGATTAACCAAGGAGTGGATTGAAATCATCGAAAGGGACTACAATCATCCATCTATTATAGCGTGGGTTCCTGGTAATGAAAGTTGGGGAGTACCCTTTATAAAAGCCAACAAACAGCAGCAGCATCATTCATTAGCTTTGTATCATCTCATTCACTCACTTGATCAAACTCGTTTGGTAATTTCGAATGATGGCTGGGAACTTACAAAAACAGATATTTGTGCAATTCACAATTATAATCATGGCAGTAAGGATGAAACAGCAAAATATGAGGATTTTAAGGAATCCCTTTCAACGAAAGAAGATCTTTTGTGCTCTAAACCTTCCGGCCGCGGAATATATGCTGATGGATTTGACTATCAAGGTGAACCAATCATTTTAACAGAGTTTGGGGGTATTGGGTTCAAAGTTGGTGAGGATAATGGTTGGGGATATACATCAGTAAAGAATTCAGAGGAGTTTGTTGCAGATTACCGGAGAGTTATGGAAGCAGTATATGCTTCTAAAGCACTGCATGGCTTTTGCTATACGCAGTTAACAGATGTAGAACAGGAGATTAATGGTTTATTGACCTTCAATAGAGAGCCAAAATGTGATTTAACGAGAATAAAAGAAATTAACGATATTTGGCATACGAATATTGTTAAGTTATAAAGACTAATGGAGAGGCACTCCTCATTTTTGTGGAGATGCCTCCTCATTTTATTACCATTCGCCGGTTTTAAATATTTTCTGTAAAATTAATGCTACAGCTCCGAGAACCATTCCGGTTTTTCCTAAAGTTGAGCAAACGACAGTAATTTCCTCTTGGGAACTTTTAAATGTATATTTTTCAATCATCTTTTTTAGTGGTAATAAAACAAAATCCCCTTCATCAAAAAGATTCCCTTCTAAAATTATTTTAGACGGCTTCAGTATATTAATCATGTTGGCTGTGGCTAATCCAAGGGATTGACCTGCCTCTTCCAAAATTGTTTTCGCAAAACAATCTCCTTCTTTTGCAGCCTTAAATATCAAGTGAATCGAAAGTACATCATTTTGACTACCATTTAACCATTCCGCAAGAATTGATGTCTGATTAAATTTCAATTCGTCCTTGACCTTTTTAAGAATGGCGGATTCGGATGCATACGATTCCAAACAACCGTTGTTTCCACATTGGCATTTTGGGCCATTTACATTTAAAATTGTATGGCCTATTTCACCGGCAGTGTTAAAAGAGCTTTTATAAATCTCATTATTGATAAATATGCCAGACCCAATCCCTCTTCCAACACTGATGCAGATAAAATCTGGAATTCCTTGACCTTGTCCAAACCAGCTTTCTCCAATTGCCAATGCTCTGACATCATTCTCGACAGTAACCGGGATGTGAAATTCTTTTTCTAATCTTTCCCTAATTGGAACATTCTCAAGATGCAGATGTGGGGAGAAAATCGCTAAACCTTCGTCAGGATTCACTAATCCATGCATTGCAAAGCCAATTCCAAGAATCAATTCTCTGTTAATATATTTATCATCAAGTAAACGATGAATACTCTCAATAATCATATTGATAAATTCTTCTTTAGAGGGCAGTTCAATGATATCTTTTCGAAAATCAGATAATATTTTCCCATCCATTGTTGTCAGAATCACCCGGATGACTTCTGCCGCAGCATAAACACCAATTATGTAGTAGGCTGAATAGTTTATTCGCAGCATTATTGGCTTTCTGCCGCCGGTATTCGTGCTCTCTGCTTTTTCTTCGGTTATTAAATTTTTATCGATTAACTCATTAACCAATGAACTTACAGTTGGCGGGGTTAATTTTGTCAATTTTGCAATTTCTGCTCTTGAAATCGGCTCTCTTAAACGAATCATGTTTAATACTGTTGATTGATTGAGCGATTTCATTTTTTCGAAGCTTACAGTTTTTGCATGATAGCTCAATTTATCATCCCCTTGAATTGTAAAACCTTTTGCATGATTTGTTTGAGTAACATGTCAGGCTTATTACCCTTTTTATATTTCCCATAATAGCACAAACCTTGTTTATTTAATACAAAATAAGACTTATTTTCAAAATGTATTTTAGTAAAAATTAAGTAAAATGATTGTGTAAATTTTACTAATAGCATAAAATAATTTATAGAAGTAAAGATTAATATTTTTCTAAAATGAAAGGGATTGCAATAATAATAACTACTGATTGGGGGATTCCACCATGTACGTAATAACATTAAACAAAACATTCTTAGATGTCTTTGGCGTTTTACCAAAACAAGCATTCTTCGCTCCTGGTCGTATTAATTTAATCGGGGAACATACAGATTATAACGGCGGTCATGTTTTTCCGTGTGCCATCACCTATGGAACTTACGCTGTTGCCAGACAACGGGAAGATCAGCTGATCCGTTTATATTCCAAGAACTTTCCTAATAAAGGAGTAATTGAATTTAACTTAAATGAATTGGATTATGATCAACAGCATTCTTGGGCCAACTATCCAAAGGGAATGCTCCGCTATATCATTGAGGCGGGATTTGTAATTCCCACTGGTTTTGATTGTGCCATTGAAGGAAACATTCCCAATGGGGCAGGTCTATCCTCATCGGCTTCGATTGAGCTGTTAACAGGGGTGCTGGTTAACGGCTTATACCAATTAGAGATTCCCCGCCTCGAGTTAATCAAAATTGGCAAGCGGGTTGAAAATGAATTTATCGGTGTTAACAGCGGGATTATGGACCAGTTTGCTGTTGGCATGGGAAAAAAGGATGCAGGTATCTTATTAGATTGTCAGACTTTAAAGTATGAGTATGCTCCGATCCAGCTTGAAAATCACAAAATTATCATCATGAATACAAACAAGCGCCGGGAATTAGCGGATTCCAAATATAATGAGCGCAGGAGTGAATGTGAAGAGGCGCTCAAACAGCTGCAGCAGAAGCTCCCAATTGAAGCACTTGGACAGCTTTCGGAAAAAGAGTTTGATGAAAATCAACAGTTGATTACCAATGAAACCGTTCGGAAACGGGCAAAACATGCAGTTTACGAAAATGTAAGAACCATAAAGGCCTTGGATGAGTTGAAGGCAGGTAATCTAACAGCATTTGGCCAACTGATGAACCAGTCCCATATTTCTTTACGGGATGATTATGAAGTAACGGGAGTGGAATTAGACAGTTTAGTGGAAGCGGCCTGGAACCACCCCGGAGTCCTTGGTGCTCGCATGACCGGGGCCGGCTTTGGCGGCTGTGCGATTGCGATTGTTGAAAATGAAGAAGTCGACCATTTTATTGCAAATGTGGGATCGGCTTATAAAGAAACGATCGGTTACGCTGCAGATTTTTATGTTGCCAGTATCGGGGATGGGGCAAAAGAAATTGAATTGGAGGAAGTGAAATGAACATTCTCGTGTTAGGAGGTGCGGGCTATATTGGCTCGCATGCTGTACACCAGTTAATGGACAAAGGATACGAAGTAGTTGTGATCGATAATTTTCAGACAGGCCATCGTGATGCGCTTCATCCGAAAGCCAGGTTTTATGAAGGGGATATCCGCAGTCGCGAATTTATGCGATCTGTTTTTGAAAAAGAAAAGATTGATGGAATTCTTCACTTTGCTGCAAATTCTCTTGTCGGCGAATCGATGACAGAGCCGTTAAAGTACTTTGATAACAATGTGTATGGGACACAGATTGTCCTTGAAATGATGCGGGACTTCGGTGTGAAACATATCGTCTTTTCTTCCACTGCAGCTGTGTACGGCGGACAAGAGGTCATGCCGATTACGGAAGAGGCCATAGCAAAACCAACCAATACTTATGGTGAAACAAAGCTGACTATGGAAAAAATGATGGGGTGGTGTGAACATGCATTTGACCTTAAATACGTATCTCTACGCTATTTTAATGTCGCCGGTGCAAGACAGGATGGAAAGATTGGTGAAGATCATCATCCCGAGACGCATCTGATTCCCGTTATTATGGAAGCAGCTTTAGGAAAAAGGTCGGAAATTACCGTATTTGGTGATGACTATGATACCACAGATGGTACCTGTATCCGTGATTATATTCATGTAGAAGACTTAATTGAAGCACATATTTTAGCATTAGACTACTTACAACATGGTGGAGAAAGTAATATTTTTAATCTGGGTTCAAACCAGGGTTTTTCCGTAAAAGAAATCATTGAAACGGTGAAACAGGCAACTGGTATTGATATTCCGGTAAAAATCGGTGAACGTCGTGCTGGCGATCCGAGCAAACTCATTGCCTCGGCTACAAAGGCTAAGCATGTACTGGGCTGGAATCCGACAAAGACAACGATCGAGCAAATCATCAAGGATGCCTGGAACTGGCATCGGCACCATCCAAATGGTTTCCAAAGGTAAGGTGGGAAAAATGATTTACCAATTGATCCAGCAGCTTATTGACCGGGTGATTACAGCGGGATTAATCGAGAAGCAGGATGAAATTTATGCGCGTAATCAAGTCTTATCGCTGCTGCATTTAACTGAGTTCAGGGAAAAGGAAGCCGATTGCTGTGAAATTCCTGAGGATATTCCAAGTATCCTTGAGAGAATCGTTGCATATGCCTGCGAGCAGGGGATGATTGAGGATTATTTGGATGAAAAAGAAATTCTTGCAAGTAAAATCATGAATTGTTTTGTTGCCAGGCCTTCTGAAGTTAATCGGCTCTTTTTTGAAAAATATCAGCAGAGTCCGAAAGCAGCAACAGAGTATTTTTATGAGTTAAGTAAAAATAGCAATTACATTCAGATGAAACGGATCCAAAAGAATATTCAGTATAAAGTGCCAACCGAATATGGCGAACTTGATATTACCATTAATCTATCAAAGCCGGAAAAGGACCCGAAAAATATCGCCTGTGAACGAGAGGCGAAGCAAACAGCCTATCCGAAATGTCTCCTTTGTGTCGAGAATGAAGGCTATGCCGGTAGAATTGGTCATCCGGCACGCTCCAATCATCGGATGATTCGGCTCAACTTGTTAAATAAGACGTGGTTCTTACAGTACTCACCATATATGTATTATAACGAACATTGTATAGTGCTGTCAGAGCAGCATACCGAAATGAAAATCACCCCTGATTCGTTCAGAAGGATTTTGGAGTTTGTTGAACAATTTCCGCATTATTTTCTCGGCTCGAATGCCGATCTGCCAATCGTCGGCGGCTCGATATTATCGCATGATCATTACCAAGGCGGCAATTATGAATTTGCCATGGCAAAGGCTGAGGCCGATTGGACGTTTGAATTGACTGGATTTCCAGCTGTGCAATGCTCTGTTGTTAAATGGCCGATGTCAGTGATTCGGCTGCGTTCAAAGGATACCGGCTCGCTTGTGACTGCAGGAACTCATATTTTAGATAAATGGAGAAACTACCGTGATGTGTCACTAGGGATCTTGGCTTGGAGCGGTGGGACCCCGCATAATACAGTTACCCCGATTGCCCGGAAAAAAGGAGAATTTTTCGAACTGGATTTGGTACTAAGGAATAATCGGACGAGTGAGGAACATCCGCTCGGAATTTTCCACCCGCACGCTGATGTTCATCATATTAAAAAAGAAAACATCGGGTTAATTGAAGTCATGGGGCTTGCCGTCTTACCGGCACGTTTAAAAGAGGAACTTGTAGAAGTGGAAAATTACATTCTTGGCCGAGAAGCAAATGTGGCTGATTATCATTTAGAATGGGCGGAACAGTTGAAAGCCTGTTATGGCGCTGCCGCTGCGGAGGAGAATAGCAAAAAGATTGTTCGTGAAGAAGTAGGGAAGAAATTTTTACGGGTATTAGAGGATGCCGGTGTGTTTAAACGCGATGAAGCCGGAAGGGCAGGATTCAAGCGGTTCATTGATAAATTGTAAATTGAAACTTCAATCAGTGGGGTTTTGCTTGATCCCTGCTGATTGTTAGAAAAAGTTTTGGTTTTCGGAAATTGGGGTGAAGAAGATGAGGATTTCAGAAAAAGTTTTCGGGCAGTATGATGGGCAGACAGTGATGGAATATTGCTTAAGTAACGATTCAGGGATGTCGATTTCTTTCCTGAACTTTGGCGGTGTGATTACCAAAATTATCGTGCCCGACCGTAATGGGAACGTTGAAAATGTAGTTCTGGGTTTTGACCGCTTTGACGATTATGTAAAATGGTCACCGTATTTTGGAGCAGTTGTTGGCCGCGTCGCCGGAAGAATTCAAGGTGCCAAATTCCAACTGGATGGAAAGGACTATTTTCTTACGGCTAACGAAGGCCCAAATCATCTGCATGGCGGCAGGAAGGGTTTTAACTCAAGAGTTTGGCAAGCCGCAACGTTTGAAAAAGAACAATCGGTTGGTGTAAAGTTTTCCTATCACAGCCCGGATGGCGAAGAGGGTTACCCTGGAAACTTGGAAACGACCGTTACCTACCTTTTAAATCATGAAAATGAATTAAAAATTACCTATAAGGCCAAAACAGACCACAAAACGCTAGTGAACTTAACAAATCACTCATATTTTAACCTAAGTGGGAATCTTAAGCGAGACTGTTCTCAACATAAGCTGCAGCTTGATAATGACCGCTTTTTAGAGCTTGGTGCGGATCTGATCCCGACCGGAAAAATATTAGCCGCAGCTGGTACACCATTTGATTTCCGCAACGGTCGGGTGATGAATGAAGGGATTCAATCATGGCATTCGCAAAATGTACTTGTCGGTCATGGCTATGACCATGCGATTGTTTTTTCGAAAATGGAGGAGAAAAATACAATCCTTTTAAGTGAGGAGGAAAGCGGCCGGATGCTGACGATTACGACAAATCAACCATGTGTGGTCTTATATACAGCCAATCAATTAGAAGGGCCTTTTTCCATAGGCGGTGTTCAGGCAAGAAAATATTTGGGAGTTTGCCTTGAAACACAAGGGTACCCAGATGCGATACATCATCCACAATTTCCGTCTGTGATTTTAAATCCAGAGGAAGAATATTATCAAGAAACGAGCTATCGTTTTTCTGTTAAGTGATAAGGAGTAAATGCCAATGGCTACCATTAAAGAAATTGCCAAAAAAGCAGGGGTATCAATTGCTACTGTTTCGCGCGTATTGAATTATGACATGACTCTTTCTGTCAGTGATGAAACAAAAAAAAGAATTTTTGAAGCAGCAGAGGAGCTGGATTATAAGAAGAAGCCGACAGCCCGGAAACAAGAAACGGGAAAAATTGCCCTTGTACATTGGTACTCTGAAAAGGAAGAGCTGGAAGATTTGTATTATATGTCAATCCGGCTTGGGGTGGAAAACCGCTGCCAAGATCGCGGCCTTCAAATCATCAGATATTTTCATGATAATTTAGCGAATCTCAAGCAAGAAGATATTCAGGGACTGATTGCGATCGGAAAATTTAGCCAAAAACAAGTGATGGACCTGCAATCTGCAACTGAAAACATTGTCTTTGTCGACTCTTGCCCGGACGAAGAGAGCTTTGATTCCGTGGTGATTGACTTTGAAACAGCAACGGAGAAGGTGTTAAGCTATTTGCTCGAAAAAGGCCATAAACAAATTGGTTATATCGGGGGCAGGGAAGCTTTTAAAGATCAAACCTCGATGATAGAGGATCCAAGAGAGCGAGCGTTTAAACGTTACTTAACGGAAACAGGGATGTTGAATGAAGCATTTGTTTATACCGGTAGCTTCTCAGTGGAAGCTGGATACAATCTTATGAAGAAGGCAATTAATGAATGCGGTGTTGACCTTCCCACAGCATTCTTTTTAGGAAGTGATTCCTTGGCAATCGGTGCTCTTCGTGCACTTTTGGAAGCAGGTATCGCCGTGCCGGAACGAGTGAATATTATTGGTGTTAACGACATAAGTGTATCCAAATATGTCTTTCCGTCTCTAAGTACCGTAAAGGTGTATACCGAACTCATGGGGGAAACAGCTGTCGATACGCTCCTCGAAAGAATCGGCGGCAGAAAAATTGCTAAAACGATATCGATTGCCACAGAACTTATCATTCGCAACAGCAGCTTTTAACCTCCCAAAAGCATAGAAAAAAACTCACCAGAATCAATAACTGGTGAGTTTTTTACCATTTATAACAAGTGTATATCCAACTACTAGAAAACTGTCCGCCTGGGGTGGACAAAATGATGTATTTGTCTTTTTGTGGTGCCTGACACCCAAACTGTTATAGTTAATAATATTTTAAGAGTAATACAGTTTGAAGGGGTGTAAAAGACTAATTTTTATGATTTTATAGTATTTATAGCGAGTGTGACATTTAGGTGATATTTTTCATGTTTTAAAAAGGTTCAAAATAAATTAACAAAATATCCATTTACTATAAATTCAGAGAGTGTATCATTAGAATTATTGGAGTGTTTTATTTTCATGTTTAGAAGATTTAGAAAAGGAATGGGGAAACAAAAGATGTCTAAGATAATGGCGATTAATGCAGGTAGTTCATCATTGAAATTTCAGCTATTTGATATGCCTAGTGAAAATATAATTACTAAAGGAATTGTTGAAAGGATTGGTTTAAAGGATTCCATTTTTTCCATTACTGTCGCTGGAGAAAAAAAGAAGGAGACCCTCGATATTCCTAACCATGATACTGCTGTTCAGATTCTTTTGGAAAAATTAATTTCCAATAAAATTATTCATTCGTTTTCGGAAATTGATGGCGTTGGACACCGTGTGGCCCATGGTGGGGAAATATTTAAGGATTCAGTTCTTGTAACCGATGAGGTCTTAAACCAGCTGGAGAAGCTTTCTGAATTGGCACCGCTCCATAATCCGGCAAACGTTTCCGGAATTAGGGCATTTCAAAAAGTATTAACAGATATTCCATCCGTTGCTGTGTTTGATACAGCTTTCCACCAAACTATGCCGGAAAGTTCATATTTATACAGCCTGCCGATTAAATATTATCAGGAATATGGAATCCGCAAATATGGTTTCCATGGTACTTCACATAAATATGTTTCCCAGCGGGCAGCGGAAATGCTAGGAAGACCAATTGAGGAACTGCGGTTAATTTCCTGTCACTTAGGAAACGGTGCCAGCATTGCTGCCATTAAGGGTGGCAAATCGATCGATACTTCAATGGGGTTTACTCCGCTTGAAGGCGTGGTAATGGGAACAAGATCCGGTAGTGTTGACCCCTCCATCATCCCATTTATCATGAAAAAAACAGGCAAAACTGCTGACGAAGTATTAACAATTTTAAATAAAGAGAGCGGGCTGTTAGGAATCACCGGTTTTTCCAGTGACTTGCGCGATATTGAAACGAAGGCCAGCGAAGGCGATGCCCGGGCACTGCTCGCGCTCGATATTTTTTCCAGCCGCATTCATCAATACATCGGCTCCTATGCTGCCCGGATGAATGGCGTCGACGCCATCATTTTTACAGCAGGAATTGGTGAGAATAGCCCTACGATTCGCTCAAAAGTACTGACAGGACTAGAATTTATGGGCGTTTATTGGGATCAAAGCTTAAATTATATTCACGGTGAAGAAGCGGTAATTAGCTATCCGCACTCCCTTGTCAAGGTATTATTGATTCCAACGAATGAAGAAGTGATGATTGCCAGAGATGTACTTAGAATTTCCGACGAAATGTTTGTACTCAGCTGACTTTAAGGGGAGACTTTTCCCCTTAAAGTTTCACCGCCTCTAAAGAACCTTATCGCTTAACACACCATGATGATCCAATCGTTGTCCTTAAAAAATTACATTTGCCAATAGAAATGGATTATGTCTATTTTTCGAAAACACTAACCCAAATACCTTTAATAATATATCAATGTTGTATAATGAGATAAATAATATTCTCTATATAAGTGAGCTGATTCGATCATGAATTTGCAAGAAATTATTGATATTAATCTTTTACAAAAAATTCAAGACTCGTATGCAGAATCAACTGGGCTAGCAGCTATAACCGTTGATTTCAAGGGAAATCCAATTGCCGAGTATAGTAATTTCTCCGGCTTTTGTAACTGCCTACGGCAAGATCCACAACTCATTGAGAATTGCTTTAAGTGTGATGCATATGGCGGCTTGGAAGCTGCAAGAAGGGGTACCTTTTATGTGTATAAATGTCATGCCGGATTAGTGGATCTTTCTGTTCCCATCATTGTCAAAGGTCAATGGATCGGCTCGATGCAGGTGGGACAAGCCAGAATTAGTGATGAAGAAAAAGATAAACTTGACTTTATTGTTAAAGAGTCTTCCGGCTGGCAGGAGAATAAAGAAATAGTCGATGAGTATAACAAAATTCCGATTAGTTCTCTTAAAAAAATTGAAGCAGCGGCTGAAATGATGTTTTACGTGATTAATCACATGTTTGAACAGAATGTCATTAACCTTGCCCAAGAAGAGCTGCAAGCAAAGAATCAGCAGCTAATCCAACAAATGAAAGTTCAGGCGGATTTGGAGAAAGCTCTGTTGGACAAGCAAATTCGCGCCCTGCAGCTGGTCGTAAATCCACACTTTTTATTCAATGCACTGAATGCTGTTACATGTTTATCGATTGTTGAAAATGCGCCTAGAACTCAGGATGTCATTGTATCTTTGGCAGATATTATGAAGTACATTTTAACTAATTATAACCGGCTTGTTTCATTAAAAGAGGAACTGTCCTTTATTGACGATTATTTAAAACTGCAAAAACTTAGATTTAAAGATCGAATTCAAGTTTTTTTCAATATTGATGAAGAGATTAAATCTATTGAATTGCCTTCCTTGATCTTGCAATCCATTATTGATAATGCGATTGTCCATGGAATTGAGCCAAAGGATGGAAACGGTATCATTACAATTAAAGGGTATCCTATGGGTCACGATTCGATTATTGAAGTAACCGATAACGGAGTTGGAATCACTAAGGAAAAGATTGCCGATATTTTAGCTGATGGTGAAAATATGATTGAACAGACTGGGCAAATGAAGGGAATTAGTTTACGGAACGTTAATTCTATTTTAATTTCCCATTACGGCAATGATTACAGACTCTCCATAAGTCAAAACGTAAACGGCGGTACAACAGTTAAACTAAAGATCCCAAATAAGTACGATAGGGAGATCTGATATGTATAAACTTCTAATAGTGGATGATGAATCATTAATAAGAGATGCACTCAAACGGATTATTTCGGAAGTAAAAGGAATAACGGCAATCGGGGAGGCTGAAACGGCGGAATCAGCATTAGACCTCTATCGTTCGAATAAACCTGATATGATGTTCCTTGATAGTAATCTTCCCGGTATGAATATTTATGAATGCCTAAAACAAATGAAGGATTACAACAAAAATTGCTTTACTACTTTATTGTTGGACTTTGATTACGTAAACACCCTCCCAAAGACAGTAGAAAGAATGGCTGATGCCACTCTAATCAAGCCATATAGTACGAAAAGTATCATGAAGATCGTTGATCAATTTTTGCAGTGGGAAATGGTTAACAGGCATTCTTATGATAAAATCATTGATAAATTTGTTCACTCCATCATAGAAGAAGACTTTAAGAGTACCAAAGACCAGTTGAAAAGAATTGGCAAGCAGCTTTCTTTACTATATGGTGGTAATTTGAATGAAATACGGGCGTTTAGTGTATCCATGGTAGAACAGTTAGGTATTATCTGTCAGGAAAAAGGCTTGGACATCAAGAAAAAAATCCAATGGCAGGAGAAAGCACAAAATATTATCGATCTCTATACGTTTGAAAAAACGATATCCAATATCGTAGAAGAAATATTTGAGGAGATTATGTCAACTGCCTCGATTCAGGAAAAAAAGGTAATCCAATTTGCGCTTAATTATATCGAAAAAAATTATCAAAAAGGCGTTACATTAGAAGAAGTTTCAGAGTATGTTCACTTAAGTCCTTTTTATCTCAGCAAGCTGTTTAAGAAGGAATTAAAGATCAATTTCGTTAATTACGTTACAGAAAGGAAAATAGAAAGGGCAAAGGAACTTCTTGAAAAAACAGATATGCCGGTCATCAATATTGCCTTATCGCTTAATTATCAAGAGGCGAATTATTTTAGTAAAGTTTTTAAAAAGCTGGTGGGGGTTACCCCCTCTGAATATCGTAAGCAAAAGGAGAAAGTACCTAGTAAAGACATTTTGTTGAAGAAAAACGCCAAGATTCTTAATAATAATTGGTATATTTAGGAAGTAATCCACCCGCTATTGTCGCAGGTGGATTTTTTGTTGAAAAAGACGTTATAGCTAAAAGGCATCAGGACAAAAAAGTATCAGGACGGGACAAAAAAGTATCCTCCTGGCAAAAAATCATCATAGAGAAATAAATGAACACAAAAAAACACCATAACAAACAAGCAAATCTTTACCCTTAGATGCCAATATCCTATCACGAAAGTCCAAATCAATTATTATACGATTATTAATGTAAGCGATTTAGGAATAGCATGAGGTCTGACCGATTACTATTCCATCAGCCTAACATTTTAAGGAGGAACTCCAAAATGATGAAAGAAGCATTAGGAATGGTAGAAACGAAAGGTTTGGTTGGTGCTGTAGAAGCGGCCGATGCAATGGTTAAAGCAGCCAATGTTACGCTAATTGGCTACCAAAAAATCGGCTCAGGACTTGTAACAGTCATGGTTCGTGGTGATGTCGGAGCAGTGAAGGCTGCAACTGATGCCGGTGCAGCAGCTGCGGAAAAAGTGGGAGAAGTCGTTTCCATTCATGTTATTCCAAGACCACATTCAGAAGTTGAAGGAATCTTACCTAAATTAATACAAGAATAAACTAACGGAGGTGTAAAAAAATGAAAGAACAACTTATCGAACAAATTATGGAAGAAGTAATGAAAAAAGTAGATGTACCTGCACCTGCTGCTGGAGAAAAGAAACAGGAAAAAACTTTCTGCGGTTTAACTGAGTTTGTTGGTACCGGCCGCGGCGATACCATTGGACTTGTTATCGCAAACGTGGATCCAAGTGTCCATGAAGCAATGGGGTTGGACAAAAAATACCGCTCGATCGGTATTATCGGAGACCGTACTGGAGCTGGTCCGCAAATTATGGCTGCTGATGAAGCCGTCAAAGCAACGAATACAGAAATTTTAAAAGTAGAACTTGCCCGTGATACCAAAGGCGGCGCAGGTCACGGCTGCTTAATTATTTTCGGTGCAGAGGATGTAGCAGATGCTCGTCGCGCTGTCGAAGTTGCTCTTAAAGAATTAGACCGTACCTTCGGTGATGTATATGGAAATGAAGCAGGACATATCGAACTTCAATATACTGCTCGTGCAAGTTATGCATGTGAAAAAGCATTTAATGCCCCTATTGGCAAATCATTTGGCCTCGTAGTTGGAGCACCTGCTGCCATTGGTGTTGTTTTAGCTGATACGGTTGTAAAAGCTGCAAATGTTGATGTAATCGGTTATAGCTCTCCTGCTCAAGGAACTAGTTTTTCCAATGAAGTCATCTTAACCTTCAGTGGCGATTCTGGTGCTGTCCGCCAAGCCCTAATTGCAGCAAGAGAAGTTGGCATTAAACTTTTGGGAACCCTTGGAAGTCAGCCTGTTTCTGATACAGTTCCTTACATTTAATTAAATAGGAGGGTAACTCATGAAATCCAAACGTTTTCAAGTACTAGCAGAACGTCCCGTAAACCAAGATGGGTTTGTTGCGGAATGGCCGGAAGTAGGCTTAATTGCCATGAACGGTCCTAGCGACCCTAAACCAAGCATCAAAATTGAAAATGGCGTAGTTGTGGAATTAGATGGAAAAGCCCGTAAAGATTTTGACTTCATTGACCGTTTTATTGCTGATTACGGGATTAATATTGAAAAATCTGAAGAAGCAATGGCCATTGACTCAGTAGAGTTTGCCAAAATGTTAGTAGATATTAATGTTCCACGGGAAAAAATTGTCCCGCTGACTACGGCAATGACCCCGGCAAAGATTTGTGAAGTGCTGGGCAATATGAACGTGGTAGAAATGATGATGGCACTACAAAAAATGAGAGCAAGAAAAACGCCATCGAACCAATGTCACGTAACTAACGTAAAAGACAATCCGATTCAAATTGCCGCTGACGCAGCTGAAGCAGCACTACGTGGATTTGATGAACAGGAAACAACAGTAGGTATTGTTCGTTATTATCCATTTAATGCCCTGGGACTTTTAGTTGGTGCGCAAACTGGTCGCGGCGGAATCTTAACTCAATGTTCTGTTGAAGAAGCAACGGAATTGCAATTGGGGATGAGAGGATTAACTTGTTACGCTGAAACAGTTTCTGTATACGGTACTGAGCCAGTATTCGTTGATGGTGACGATACTCCATATTCGAAAGCATTCTTGGCATCCGCTTATGCCTCCCGCGGTCTAAAAATGCGTTTCACATCTGGTACAGGTTCAGAAGTACAAATGGGTTATGCCGAAGGAAAATCGATGCTTTACCTGGAAGCACGCTGTATCTTTATCACTAAAGGTGCCGGTGCACAAGGATTGCAAAACGGTTCGATTAGCTGTATTGGCGTTCCTGGAGGCGTTCCATCCGGTATTCGTGCCGTCCTTGCGGAAAACCTTATTACAACAATGTTGGATATGGAAGTGGCTTCTGGTAACGACCAAACATTCTCACACTCTGATATCAGAAGAACAGCCCGGACATTAATGCAAATGCTTCCTGGAACAGACTTTATTTTCTCTGGTTACAGTGCAACACCAAACTATGACAATATGTTTGCCGGCTCGAACTTCGATGCAGAAGACTTTGATGATTATAACGTATTACAACGTGACCTTAAAGTTGATGGCGGCTTACGTCCGGTTACTGAAGAGGAAGTAGTTGCCATTCGGAATAAAGCAGCGAAAGCAATCCAAGCTGTTTTTGAAGAATTAGGTCTTCCTACAATTACTGATGAAGAAGTAGAAGCAGCAACCTACGCACATGGCAGCAAAGATATGCCTGACCGGAACGTTGTTGAGGATTTAAGAGCTGCTGAAGATATGATGAAACGCGGCGTAACAGGTCTTGATGTCGTGAAAGCACTGTACAGACGCGGTTTTGAAGATGTCGCTCAAAATGTCTTAAATATGTTAAAACAACGTATTTCTGGTGACTATCTCCATACATCAGCAATTATCGATAAAGACTTCCATATTATTAGTGCCGTAAATGACGTGAACGACTATATGGGCCCTGGAACAGGCTACCGTATGAGTGAAGAAAGATGGGAAGAAATTAAAAATATCCCTCGCGCCATTAGACCGGAAGACATTAACTAACCGAAAGGGGTGTAAGTGAATGGCCATCAATGAAAAATTAATTCGTCAAATTATTGAAGAAGTATTAGCAGATTTTGGTGCTGAAAATAAACAAACTGAATCAGTAGTAACAGAAACTGTAAAAAAACCGGCAGCTGATGAGGCAAAAGGCTTAGAACTTGCTGTTAAAGGCGAAGCAAAAGTGGGTACAAGAAAAGATGAAGTTGTCATTGGGCTTGCGGCAGCTTTTGGTGAGCATCAAACAAAAACAATTGTCGGAATCCCACATAAGGACTTATTAAAAGAAGTTATCGCCGGTATTGAAGAAGAAGGACTTACAGCCAGAGTTGTTCGTGTTTACCGTACCTCAGACGTAGGCTTTGTTGCTCATGATGCGGCAAAACTGAGCGGATCTGGAATTGGTATTGGTATTCAATCAAAAGGAACTACCGTTATCCATCAAAAAGACTTGCAGCCATTAAATAACTTAGAGCTATTCCCGCAGGCGCCGCTATTAGATCTGGAAACCTTCCGTGCCATTGGGAAAAATGCTGCTAAATATGCAAAAGGTGAATCACCGAATCCAGTGCCAACTCGAAATGACCAAATGGCTCGTCCAAAATACCAGGCAATTGCGGCACTATTGCATATTAAAGAAACACAATATGTCGACCGTAATAAAAAACCAGTTGAATTGGACGTTAAGTTCTACTAATAAACGGAGGTGAACAGTATGAATGAACAACTAATTGAACAAATCGTAAAAGAAGTATTGTCCTCCATGAGTGGAGCAAAAGAAAATACACCAGAACCAGCAAAATGCGAAACAAAAACATGTGTAAAAGTTGAAGCAAAAACGGACTATCCATTATCAGAAAAAAGACCAGAGCTCATTAAATCACCAACAGGGAAATCTTTAGATGATATAACCTTAGCTGGAGTTATCGATGGCGCTGTTAGACCGGAGGATGTCAGGATTTCCCCGGAAACATTGGAATTGCAAGCACAAGTAGCTGAATCAATGGGGCGGAAACCATTTGCCCGCAACCTTCGCCGGGCGGCTGAACTCATCGCTGTTCCAGATGATCGGATTCTCGAAATCTATAATTCTTTACGGCCTTATCGTTCCACAAAAGAAGAGTTGTTAGCCATTGCTGATGAACTTGAACACCAATATGGAGCAAAGGTTAACGCTACTTTAGTTCGTGAAGCTGCTGAAATCTATGAACTAAGGGATCGTTTGAAAAAAGATTGATCTGCCTTATTTGATCCAGGAGGTACAGGCTAATGAAATTGGTTGCAGGAGTGGATATTGGAAACGCCACAACGGAAGTTGCCATTGCAAATGTATCAAATGACAACCAAGTCACTTTTTTAACAAGTGGTTTTGTCAATACAACAGGAATGAAAGGTACGCGGCAAAATATCCATGGTGTCCTGGCTGCCATTAAAGAAGCTCTCAACAAAATTAATCGAAAAATAGACGACTTGGATCTTATTCGAATTAATGAAGCAGCTCCTGTTATTGGGGATGTGGCCATGGAAACCATTACTGAGACGATTATTACGGAGTCCACAATGATTGGCCACAATCCCTCAACACCAGGGGGATTGGGCTTAGGCATTGGAAAAACCATTGATATTCACGATTTGAAAAAAGCAGACACAACCGAAGATTATATCGTTTTAATCGGAAAAGATGTGGGCTTTGAACAGGCTGCCGAAATGATCAATCAGGCCATTGAACAAGGTTTAAAAATTAACGGAGCGATTGTTCAAAAGGATGACGGTGTCCTCATTAATAACCGGATTCAGAAGAAAATGCCAATCATTGATGAAGTTCGTTTACTGGAAAAAGTACCGGTTGGTATGAAAGCAGCGATTGAGGTTGCCCCTCCCGGCGGCGTCGTTGAAGTATTATCTAATCCATACGGTATTGCAACAGTATTTAACTTGGGCTCCAATGAAACGAAAATGATTGTACCGATTGCGCGGGCACTCATTGGGAATCGCTCCGCCGTTGTGATCAAGACTCCAAAGGGTGATGTTCAGGCTAGGAGCATCCCGGCAGGCAAACTTCATATTATCGGTAAGAAAAAGGCTACAGTAGATGTCGATGAAGGTGCTGAAAGAATGATGGAAGTGTTAACAGCATCGGCACCGATTGAAGATATTAAGGGTGAAGCTGGAACGAATGCGGGCGGTATGTTGGAAAGAGTTAGACAGGTGATGTCTGAGCTGACAAACCAACATCCAAATGATATCAAAATCCAAGACCTCCTGGCTGTCAATACGTTTATCCCACAAAAGGTCAAGGGTGGGCTAGCTGAAGAATTCTCGATGGAGAATGCCGTCGGAATTGCAGCCATGGTAAAAGCGGATAAATTGCAAATGCAAATGATCGCTGACGAACTGCAAGCGGAAATCGATGTTCCTGTAGAGGTCGGTGGAGTAGAGGCTGATATGGCAATCCGCGGCGCACTATCTACTCCAGGAACAAAAACACCGATCGCGATTGTCGACATGGGGGCTGGATCTACCGATGCCTCGATTATGTCCAAAGATGGAAAAACAACATCGATTCACTTAGCTGGCGCAGGTGATATGGTCACAATGCTGATTAATTCAGAATTGGGTCTTGATGACATAGGCTTAGCCGAAGATATTAAAAAATATCCGCTGGCCAAAGTGGAAAGCTTGTTCCATATCCGCCATGAAGATGGAACCGTTCAATTCTTTGATCATCCGCTCGACCCTCATGTATTTGCCAGAGTTGTTATCTTAAAAGATGGAAACATGATTCCAATCCCTGGGGAGCAATCAGTGGAAAAAATTAAGCTTGTGAGACGGGGAGCGAAAGAAAAGGTATTTGTGACCAACGCAATTCGCGCATTAACGCTTGTTTCACCAACAAGAAATATACGAGATATGGAGTTTGTTGTTTTGGTAGGAGGCTCAGCATTAGACTTTGAAGTTCCACAATTAGTAACGGATGCATTATCTCAATATGGTGTTGTAGCTGGCAGAGGGAATATTCGCGGCAGTGAAGGTCCTCGAAACGCAGTAGCTACAGGACTTATATTGGTTCTTAGTGAAGGAGGAAGGGTTCAGTGAAAATAAACGATGGAAATGAAAAACCAGCGGTCCATGTTTATTATAGTTCATTACTGAACGATTCCTCTTTTTTTCATTCCTTGCTTTATGGAATCGAAGAGGAAGGAGTTCCCTACCTTTATCAGAGAAAAACGGGGAATTCAGCGATTGAATTAGGCTATCAGGCTGCCTTGGATTCTACCTTAGGGGTTGGTATTGGCATTGGTGATGACAGCCAAATGATTCTTCATTATACCAAGCTGCCTAAGAAACAGCCGCTTTTTCACCTAAGTGGAGCAAGTCAGGATCAACAGAATGTGCTTGGGGCGAATGCAGCCAGATTGGTAAAAGGGATTCCATTTAAAAGCTTTGAAGAGATTCATTCAGCGGAAGAAGAAACTCTTATCTCAGAGGAAATCTCCACTATTGTGAAAGAGGTTCTCAGGAGAATCAGAGAACGAATGTAAAGGAGGTGGAGTTTTAGGAATGAATGCATTAGGATTGATTGAAACCGTCGGATTGGCAGCAGCAATAGAGGCAGCCGATGCAGCCGTTAAGTCGGCAAATGTCACACTGCTTAGTTATGAGCTAACAAAAGGCGGCGGGATGGTCATGATTAAATTTGTCGGTGCTGTCGGTGCTGTAAAAGCCGCTTTAGAAGCTGGCAGTGCCGCGGCTGCAAGAGTCGGTAAAGTCGCCAGCAAACATATGATTGCCAGACCGCATGATGAAATTGAAAAAATCATTTATACCAAGGAAACGGTAGGACCTTTACAAAGAGCAACAGAAACAGATGAGACGAAAACGGATGTTCCATCCAGTCAACCCGAAATCCCCGAAAGTACTGAAACTCATACTAAGGTGGAAGGGACTGAGGGTGAATCAACGAGTGCTTCGGTTTCGGATAATCCGTCAGCTGCTGGTGAAAGTCTTGAAAACAAAGCAGTTTCCGAGGAAGAGGAAATCCAACAGAATCAGGCAGCTGGGAACGAATCTGAACAAAGTCTGCTGACGGAAGCAGCAGTTCACAACGATATAGAGGATGCAACCTCAGTTGAACAAGAGAATCCGGACTTCCCTGATGAAGAAGGAAATCCTTTCGAGGAAAGCGCTGAAGTAGATTCATTGCAATTAGAAAATGGAGCAACCTGCAATATTTGTAAGGACCCCAAATGTCCTAGGAAAAAGGGCGATTTACGCTCAACCTGTATTCATTACAAAGAAATAAGGAGGAACGGCAAATGAATGACGCATTAGGAATGATTGAAACAAAAGGATTGGTTGGGGCAATTGAAGGAGCCGATGCCATGACCAAAGCAGCCAATGTAACTTTAGTCGGCTTTGAAAAAATCGGTTCCGGACTTGTAACGGTAATGGTACGCGGAGATGTCGGTGCCGTGAAGGCAGCTGTTGATGCAGGTGCTGCTGCTGTTGAACGTGTCGGAAAGGTTATTTCTGTCCATGTCATCGCAAGACCACATACAGATGTTGAAAAAATGCTTCCTCAAGGCCTGTAAGCTAAAACGATTGGAGGTTCTTAAATGGCGTACAGCTCAGCTAGACAAGCAGAGATCGTGAAAGAAGTAGTTAAAAGGCTGCAAGAAATGGAAGCAGTGCCGTATGTACCAATTGGAATTTCCAATCGGCACGTACATCTGAGCCAAAAGGATTTGGAAGCACTGTTTGGGCCAGGCTACCAATTAACCAAAATGAAGGATTTAAAACAGCCTGGACAATTTGCTGCCAAGGAAACGGTCGTTCTTACAGGGCCTAAGGGTGAAATCCAGAATGTGCGGATTTTAGGACCTGTAAGAGGAAAAACACAAGTAGAAATTTCCTTTACTGACAGCTTTAAACTTGGTGTCCCGGCACCTGTACGGGAATCAGGGAAAATCGCAGGAACTCCTGGTTTGGTTTTAACAGGACCAGCAGGAAAGCTGGAACTCCAAGAAGGAGTGATTGCGGCACTGCGGCATATTCATGTTCCACCTGAATTTGCCGAGAAGTTTGACTTACATGATAAGGAAATGGTTGAAGTAGAAGTTGGCAGTGTACGGAAAACGATTTTTCAACATGTCCTTATTCGTGTATCTGATAAATATGTTTTAGAAATGCACCTTGATACGGATGAAGCTAATGCTGCAGGAGTGAAAAACGGAGAATTCGGGAAAATCAGGAAAGGCTAAGATGCACTATGTCTATTGATCTAACAAAAGTAAATAATTATATTAATAGCTTCGCTCAACTAATTGAACAACACCAAAGTAATCCCTATGAAGGAGAATTGCATGTCGGTGTGGACCTGGGAACGGCAAATATTGTTCTGTCGGTTTTGGACAACATGGGAAATCCTGTTGCCGGCGCTCTTTATCCGGCATCAGTTGTCAAGGATGGACTAGTGGTCGACTATGTCGGCGCTGTTAGAATTGTAAGGCAGCTAAAGAGTGAAGTGGAGGATCTTCTTGGCGTGTCATTGACCCATGCGGCAACGGCGATCCCCCCTGGCACCATTGGCGGCAACTTAAAGGCGATCGCCAACGTAGTTGAATCGGCAGAAATGGAAGTTGTCAAAGTCGTCGATGAACCTACGGCAGCAGCGGCAGTATTGGGAATAACCGACGGCGCTGTTGTGGATGTAGGCGGAGGAACGACAGGCATTAGCATCCTAAAAAATGGCGAAGTCATCTATACCGCGGATGAGGCTACAGGTGGAACACATATGAGCCTGGTGGTTGCCGGAAATTACAAAACTTCATTTGAGGAAGCAGAGAAGCTAAAAAAAGATCAAAGTAGACAACATGAAGTCTTTCCAGTTATCAAACCCGTGGTTGAAAAGATGGCTGCGATTGTGAAAAAACACATCGCAAGCTACGATGTTGAGGAAATTTACGTCGTCGGGGGAGCGAGCTGCTTTGATGAGTTTGAAAAAGTCTTTTATAAAGAAATTGGCGTAAAAACGATTAAACCGGCTCATCCCCTGCTGACCACTCCTTTAGGTATAGCGCTGTCCTGTTTGAAATGAGGTGAAAGGGTTTGAACACGGAAGCAATACTCAACAGCATCGTGGAAGAGGTACTCAAAAGGCTACAACAGAAAATGAAAAAAGCCACAGTCCTTTTTACCGGAGGAGCCGGCGGGTTTGAAGAATCGCTGAAGCAGCTGAAACTTCTGATGGAGGACGGCTGGGAATTCAACATTTTGTTATCTAACAGTGCCGAGTATGTTCTTTCCCCTCCATTAATCGAGAAACGGCTGGGCATATCGACAATCTATCTTGAAAAGGATTTGAAAGGACTAAGACCGTACTACGATGGAATCAGCGCCTTAATTATTCCGACGTTGACCTTAAATACTGCTGTAAAGATTGCATTAGGCATTGCGGATACGATGGCAACCAACCTGGCATCCCATGTGATTATGGAAGGGACTCCGATTATCGCTGCCAATGACGCCTGTGATTTACACAGCCCGATAAGAGAAAAGCTTGGTTTAAACAAAGCACCGAAAGCTTATACAGATCAGATGGACCAGCACCTGCGAACATTGGAAAGCTACGGCACGGTATTAGTGGAGGCCAAAAATCTATTTGAGGCCGTCAAGCAGAATGTCTTTACTTTCTCTACTCAGCAAAGGCCAAAACAAGCGCCTCGTGAAAAACTGACGGTTTTTCAAAAAAAGGTACTAACAAGGTTGGACATTATCGAAGCAAAACAACATCATGAAGCTCTTAAAATAGCACAATCAACGATTATTAGCCCTCTAGCGCTTGAGACTGCCAAGGAGATGGGGGTAACCATCATACGTGAAAGATTAGCAGGTGATTAGGATGTACTTAGGAATCGTAATTGGCAGTGTTGTGGCAACACGAAAAGACGAAGACTTAGTTGGGAAAAAACTATTATTAGTAGAAAAGGTAAAACCCAACGGGGAATTGCAGGACAGTGTGGAAGTAGCAGTAGACAGTGTTGGGGCAGGAAAAGGAGAATATGTGATTGTCACGAACGGAAGACCGGCAGGATTCGTATTCGACTCTTCGGATTCGATGATTGATGCTGCGATTGTGGCTATTGTTGATTCGGTAGAGGTAAGTGGATAAAGGAGGTTGGACTGAGTGGCCATTTATACCAAAAAGGGCGATAAAGGTGAAACAGGACTTCTTGGCGGTTCAAGAATCGCCAAAGACAGCCTTAAGGTTACCTGTTACGGAACACTTGATGAAGCGAATGCTGCCCTCGGTGTTGCCTATTCTTTAATAAAAAATCGCGAGTTAAAGGATATCATAAACCGCATCCAAAAACAGATCTTTGTTGTCGGTGCCGAATTGGCCAGTGACGATAAAGGAAAAGAGCTGTTGAAAAATAAAGTAGGTTCCGAGGATATTGCTTTTTTTGAAAGTGTTATTGACAAATATGAGGAAAAGCTGGGAAAAATCCATGAATTTATCATTCCTGGGGAAACAACGGCTTCGGCTGCGCTTCATTTATCGAGGTCGATCATCCGCAGGGCAGAACGATTAATCGTAGAACTGAGTAAGGAATCAAGTGTCCGTCGTGAAGTTATTCAGTATGTCAACCGATTATCCGATACGATCTTCATGTTAGCGAGGGCGGAAGTTTACTATAGCATGTTAGCTGAAATCAAAGGAAAGGTAATCGAGAAACTCGAGTGTTCGAAAGAAAAGCTGACAAATGTCACACTCGAATTGGCTGGGAAAATGGCCAAAGCAGTCGAGGAAGCAGCAGCAGCCTTAGGAGTTCCTGTTGTCTTTTCAGTTGTTGATCCCGGAGGAAACATCACCTTAATCCATCGTATGGAGGGATCACTATTAGCAAGTTTGGATATTTCGGCTAACAAAGCCTATACGGCGGTGGCGTTAAAAATGGCGACACATGAACTAGTTCCGTTGATCCAGCCGGGTGCTGAGTTATACGGCATTCAATTAACAAATCATCACAAAATCGTCACCTTTGGCGGAGGATATCCGCTTACAGTAGATAAACAGATAATTGGTGGTATTGGAGTAAGCGGCGGAACGGTGGAAGAAGATATGACAATCGCTGCCGCAGCTTTAAAGGTGTTTGACGAAGAAAGAAGGAAATTGAAATGACTGTAGATGTACAAAAGGTTGAAGAACTTGTTAAAAAAATCTTGGAGGAAATGAGCTCGAGTAATAACGAGGCAAAAGCACCGCATTTTGGCTTGTTTGAGGATATGGAAGAGGCCATTGAAGCGGCAGAAGCTGCTCAAAAAGAACTGGTCAAACTTTCACTTGAACAAAGAGGCAAACTGATTGATGCCATTCGTAAGACAGCCATTGAAAATGCTGAATTGTTTGCTCGCATGGCGGTTGATGAGTCAGGCATGGGAAACTATCAAGACAAGGTGCTCAAGAATCGCCTGGCGGCAGAAAAAACGCCGGGAATTGAGGATTTAAAAACGGAGGCCATTTCCGGTGATCATGGATTAACGGTTGTCGAACTTTCTCCTTACGGTGTGATTGGTTCGATTACACCAACGACTAATCCAACTGAAACAGTTATTTGTAATTCAATTGGGATGATCGCTGCAGGGAATGCGGTTGTCTTTAGTCCGCACCCGACAGCCAAGAATACCTCGTTAAAAGCAATTGAACTGCTGAACCAAGCGATCGTGGAAGCCGGCGGGCCGGATAACCTGCTTTCAACCACCGTCAATCCGTCGATTGAACAAGCCAACATCATGATGAAACATAAAAAGATTAGAATGCTTGTGGCAACCGGCGGTCCTGGAGTTGTCAAAGCCGTTCTATCGAGCGGAAAGAAAGCGATTGGGGCAGGAGCAGGAAACCCTCCGGCCGTTGTCGATGAAACAGCAGATCTGGAAAAGGCCGGTAAGGATATTATTGACGGCTGCAGTTTTGATAATAACTTGCCATGTGTAGCCGAAAAGGAAGTCATCGTGGTTGAATCAGTCGCTGATTACCTGATTTTTTACATGAAGAAAAATGGTGCCTTCCAAATTACCGATAAAGGACAAATTCAAAAGCTTACCGAGTTAGTAGTTGACAAGGGGCATGCCAATAAAAAGTTTGTTGGTAAAGATGTTGCCTATATTTTAGGCCAAATCGGAATTGATGTTCCTGCAGGTACCCGTGTAGCGATTATGGACGTACCTGGCGATCACCCGCTGGTAACGGCAGAACTAATGATGCCAATCCTTCCGGTTGTCCGGGTTGAAAATGTTGAGAAAGCAATTGAATTAGCAGTGGAAGTAGAGCATGGCTTCCGTCATACTGCGATTATGCACTCTAAGAATGTGGACAATCTAACGAATTTCGCCAAGGCCATTCAAACCACAATTTTTGTCAAGAATGGTCCATCCTACGCGGGAATTGGAGTTGGCGGAGAAGGTTATACCACTTTTACGATCGCGGGTCCTACCGGCGAAGGGTTAACTTCTGCTAAAAACTTTGCCAGAAGAAGAAAATGTGTTCTAGTAGATGGATTATCTGTAAGGTAATGAATAGAAAGATCTTGTTGTACGGCAATACCCTCTAATAAAAATAAACGATTTGCTCTTAAAAATAAGAGTTCAGAGTAAGGAGAGTATTTATGACTTGGGAATTAATTTTAGCTGCATTTGGTGGAGGAGTTTTTGGCGCAGTTCTGGGTGCATTACCAGCTTTTATTTTCACAGGATTTATCGGATTAATCGGCGTCGGCGTTATCGCAGCCGGCGGACCTGCAACCATTTTGAACGATATTACCTTTGGAACCTTGTTTGGCCCGCATATCGCGTTTGCCGGCGGTGTTGCCGCCGCAGCGTTCGCAGCTAACAAGAAACATGAATTTGAGAATGGTGCTGATATTTTGACGCCATTGAAAAAAACCAATGATTATTCAGTTTTATTGATTGGCGGAATGTTTGGCATCTTGGGTTATCTCATTAATTATCTCTATGCATATTTGAAAATTCCTGTCGATACAGTTGCGATGACCGTGTTTACATCAGGTCTGATTGCCCGCTTCGCATTTGGTCATTCAGGATTAACTGGGAAATTCACACCAAAAGCCGGTGAAAAACGACAATATGTTCCTACCGGCAAAACATTGGCTTTTGTTATCGTAAATTCACTAGGCATTGGTTTGGTTATTTCTTATTTGATAGATCTAACGCAAATTACTACACTTGGTTTTGTTATTAGTGCGGCAACATTAATCTTCCTAGAGTTTGGTTTTGATATTCCAATCACCCACCATATTACCCTTGTTGCCGGATATGCAACTATGGCAACCGGAAGTGTCCTGATTGGTGCCCTATTTGCTGTCATTGCCGGCGTCTTGGGCGAAGCCATCGGCTATACATTAAACACTTATGTTGACAGTCATATTGACCCGCCAGCAACAACGATCTTTCTTTGCAGCTTGTTTATTTTTACCCTCATGTAATTGGTGATGAGGTGTAGGTCGGAGGATAAAGTAAATGAATACCTTTTTAGTAAAACCAAAAGTTATCTTTGGAAACCAATCATTAGACTATTTATGTGACTTGCAAGTAAAAAAGGCGTTCATAGTCACGGATCAAATGATGGTGAAACTTGGTACAGCCGACAAAATAATCAGCAGATTATCGGGAGCTGAATATAAGGTTTTTTCAGAGGTTGAACCTAACCCCTCTTTAGAAACGGTTAAAGCGGGGTTTTCCTCCTTCCTTGAAGAGAAACCAGATTTACTTATTGCACTTGGCGGCGGCTCACCAATTGATACAGCAAAAGCGATCTTGTCATTTTTCGATAAGGCAGCTCAAAAGTTCGATGGAAAAATGGAATTTGCCAGACCTACTTTTGTTGCCATCCCAACTACGAGTGGAACGGGATCGGAAGTAACATCCTATTCGGTTATAACTGATACAGCCCGCCACATCAAAATTCCGATGAGTGATGACTGCATGTACCCTGATGTTGCCATATTAGACGAGCAGCTGACGAAAACAGTCCCGCCTTCTGTTACGGCTGATACCGGAATGGATGTGCTGACACATGCGCTGGAAGCGTATGTCTCACCAAACGCAGTGGAATTCACGGATATCTATGCGGAAAGAGCAATAAAAATTATCTTTACCTATTTACTGAGAGCCTATAGATTTGGTGAAGACCTTGATGCAAGAGGAAAACTGCATGTTGCCTCCTGCATGGCGGGGGTTGCTTTTACGAATGCCTCATTAGGGATTAATCACAGTTTAGCACACGCTGTTGGCGCCAAATTCCATTTATCACATGGAAAAAGCAATGCCATTTTGCTTCCTTATGTGATTCAATTTAACGGCGGATTATGTGATGGAACGGTTGATACTTCCAAGGCAGCCAAAAGATATACGGAGATTGCCAAGATGTTAGGCTTTGCCAGTTCTACATTAGAAGAAGGCGTTTTAAGTCTGGCAACGGCGGTTAAATATCTAAACAAACGGATGGGTATTCCTTCCACATTAAAAGAGTGTAACATTGATGAACAGTTGTTTGAAGAAAATGTTCCAGTCATTGCCGAGGAAGCCTGCCATGATATTTGTACGACCGGCAATCCCAAAAGTGTCAGCAAGGAAGACTTCAAAAATTTATTGAAGTGGGCGTATGAAGGTTAGTCTTTGGAATGTTAAGCAGTAATAAAATTGGAGGGGCGTAAGATGAAAATCAGGATTAGAAGATTTCTTCCAAGATTAATTTACCGATGGCTTACTGCCAAGAAAGCTTAATTATTTCATGTTAAAACATTCAATGGAGATGCCCCAGCAATGGTAATTAATGAAGGAAATAGGATGGGTTAGATATGGAACAAGGAAAAAAAGAAAGAATTATCCAAGAATATGTACCAGGGAAACAGGTCACTTTAGCACATATCATCGCCAATCCGGACGAGGACTTATACAAAAAGCTCGGTCTGGCGAATGATTATCATAATGCGATTGGAATATTAACGATCACACCTAGTGAAGCCTCGATAATTGCCGCCGATATTGCGACAAAATCGGGTAATATCAAAATTGGCTTTGTGGATCGCTTTAGTGGTTCAGTTGTGATTACTGGAGATGTCTCCTCCGTCGAATATGCGCTGAATGAAGTGCTAACCGGCTTATCCAAGATTTTGGATTTTACCATTGCTACCAAGGTAACAAGAACATAGGAGTTGATTATGAGAAAAATCATCTTGATTGGTAAAACAGGCAGCGGAAAAACAACCCTTTGTCAAAGGCTCCACGGGGAGCAAATGGAATATCAAAAGACGCAAGCCGTTCAAACATTTGAAAATGCCATCGATACTCCCGGTGAATACATTGAAAACAGATTCTATTATAATGCCATAACGATCACCGCGGCCGATGCCGATGTAATCGGTTTGATACAGGACTGTACAGAGCAAACAAGTTTGTTTCCTCCGCTATTTGCGGCGATGTTTCCAAAGCCGATCATTGGAATTGTAACAAAGGTAGACTTGGCAAAAGATCCAAAACAGATTGAAGCTGCCCGAGAATATCTGCGTATGGCCGGAGCAGAGAAGATCATTCATATCTCTGTCATGACCGGGCAAGGGATAGACGAAATACTACAGTATCTTGACCAAGAATAGAATTCTTCTTAACTGTCGATACTATTTCCTTCATTTTTGACCACATACGGTATATTTTTCAATAAAATGTTATAAGAAAAAGCCCCTTGAGGATAGCGAAGAAGCTATCCTCTTTGTTATTTTTTCGATGCCCGACACTAAAATTTTAAAATAAGCCTTCCATTTTTCCAATGGATAGCATATAATACAACTGTATTATGAATCATAGTACACTTAATACAGATTGGGGGTCCGTTATGTTTGAGCTGGACATGAGGAGCCGTAAGCCGATTTATGAGCAACTGGTTGATAAAATGAAGGAGCTAATCATGAATGAAGTATTGAAACCTGATGAACAAGTGCCATCCGTCCGGACATTAGCAACGGAACTGACCATTAATCCAAATACGATTCAAAAAGCTTACCGCGAACTCGAAACCCAAGGCTTCATTTACTCGATTAAAGGAAAAGGGAGTTTTGTTAACCCTAACCATAAAATAAGGGATTCAGAAAAAATCAAAACCATTAAGCAGGAGCTGGAAAAACTAATCTTGGAGGCCCTCTTCATTGGCATTTCAGTGAATGAATTGATTCAAACGATCCAAGAGTTAGATAGTGCAAAAGGAGGAGGGGACGAGAATGATTGAGATGAGTAATGTAAGCAAGCAATTTGACCGGTTTCAAGCATTGGAAAACGTCAACCTTTCGATTCAAAAAGGCTCGATATATGGGTTGATCGGCTCAAATGGTGCCGGAAAAACGACCTTGATCAAACTGCTTGCAGGGATTTACCGCCAGGACAAAGGGAAGATTAGCATTGACGGCAAACCGGTTTATGAAAATACCAGCCTGAAACAAAACATCTTTTACATACCCGATCAACCCTTTGTTTTTTCACACTATACAACGAAGCAAATGGCCCGTTTTTATAAAAGCTGTTATCCAAGCTGGAGCGAGGAACGTTTTGAAAAACTTGCCAAGCTGTTTGAAGTGAATTTACAGAAAAAAATTCAAACCTTTTCAAAGGGCTGGCAGCGGCAAATTTCCTTTATTTTGGCCCTGGCCTGCAATCCGGAAATTCTGATTTTGGACGAACCATTGGACGGCCTTGACCCCGTCGTTAGAAAAAAGGTAAAAAACCTGCTGATACATGATGTCGCCGAACGGGAAATGACGATTCTCATTTCATCACACAATCTGCGGGAAGTGGAGGATCTTTGCGACCATATCGGCATCATCCATAAGGGATCAATTATTATCGAAAAGGAACTGGATGAACTCAAAAGTGACACCCACAAGGTACAGCTTGCTTACCGTGATACTGTCCCGAACAAATTGTTACGAAGCCTGAAAATCCTTCATAGTGAAAAACGGGGAAGCGTCAGCATCTTCATTGTAAAGGGCGAAGAAGATTCGATTGCTAAACAAATTCGTGAGACAAATCCAGTCATTTTTGACATACTCCCGCTTACACTCGAGGAAATTTTTATTTATGAAATGGGGGATATCGGTTATGCCATCAAAAGTGTCGTGGTTTAATATCGAAATCATGAAGCAAATCGCCAGAAGCACCGGCTGGATTTCGATTGTGTATTTCCTCGGTTTGCTGTTAATCCTGCCCATTCGTCTGTTGACGCTAAACCTGGACGACTGGCGGCTGAACGATCATAACCGTCATGTTCTGTTTCAACAATTTACCTTTGAGTTTCAACTTGCCATGCTTGTGAGCGTGCCAGTGATTTTGGCGGTGTTTTTATTTCGTTTCCTGCATGTGAAGCAGAGCGCCGATCTGATGCACAGTCTGCCATTAAAGAGGGAAAAGATATTTCACCATTATGCGCTTACGGGAATGGTGTTTTTACTCGCACCCGTTGCCGCCATCACATTGATTACAATAGTGATACACGCTGCCTTGGACTTTGATCAGGTATTTAGCCTTACGGATTTATTTTACTGGGCAGGCACAACCAGCACCATTGCGGTGTTATTATATACGGCGACTGTATTGATTGCGATGATGACCGGGATATCGGTTGTCCATGCGGTGTTATCATATATTTTTTTATTTTTTCCCTTTGGGTTTATTCAATTGCTGTTTTATAACCTAAAAATATTGCTGTATGGTTTCCCGAGCACAACATATTTAGAGAGTCAACTCGAAAAAATATCACCGCTGACCTATGCCACCACTTTGAATGGCAGGGTATTTCAGTGGGGGGATGCTGTGGGTTACCTTGTGGCCGCCATCATTTTCTATGTGTTGGCTCTCTTGTTTTATCAAAAGAGAAATGTTGAGCAGGCCTCGGAGGCAATTGCCATCCCAAAACTGCGGGCGATTTTTAAATATGGTGTCACTTTTTGTACCATGCTTGTAGGCGCTGCCTACTTCAACGAGGTATCCAATTACAGCTTGGCCTGGCTCATTTTTGGTTATGTTATGGGGGCAGTTTTTGGTTACTTTATTGCTGAGATGGTGCTGCAAAAGACATGGCGGGTTTTTGCCCGGGTAAAAGGCTTAGCGGTCTATGCGGCAGTGGTTGCTATCTTGGTCATGGGCGTTAAAACACTTGGGATCTATGAAAATAAAGTACCTTCTATCGCCGATATTCAAAGTGTTCAGCTAACCAATGGGCCTCTTTATACATCAGCTGATGGCGTGAATTATTACTATAGGATGAAACCTTTGACGGAACAAGCCAATATTGCCACGGTGCGCAAGCTGCATCAACAAATCTTGGATGATCGGAATCTAAACCGTCCTAACAACGAAATAGAGAGCGATTATTTTATTCGCTATACATTAAAAAATGGCCGTCATGTTACCCGCGAGTACAGAATCAATGAACGGCTTTACGAGGACTTTTTCAAGCCGATTTTGGAATCGAAAGAATATAAGCTGGCGGCAAATCCGCTATTTAAGGTAAAGGATAGCCGAATTAAGACGATGAATATCAGGGCAAATGGGCCGAGCAACAAAGAGTTGGTATTATCCGACCCACAAGAAATCAAAGAAGCCATTCACGCATTACGAGAAGATGTATTAGCAGAATCGTATGCAGACAGTCTTTATTTCCAAGGCCGCGGCTCAAGTATTGAATTGGCGTTAGAGGGTGAAGGGACAGTTTATGCTGGCGAAGTTAAACCGGTGTATCTCCATTTCATTCGCTGGCTAGAGGAGAAGCAGCTTTTGGAGCGGACAGTGATTACTGCCGAGGATATTTCTCATGTGCTTGTAGTGAAAGGTGAAACTACCAACACGGATTCAGTGGATGAACTTAAGCGAGAATTGGAAGGTAAAAACAATTCTTTGAATATTAAGAAGAACGGGCAAATTAAAGAACTACTGGATCAAGCTTCTTCCAGTTCCGATAAAGAATTTAAGGCGATCTTTTACTATAAATTTGGTGGCTACTACGAGATCATGTCTTTTGATGAGGAACATGCGCCGGATTTTGTATTAAAGCATTTTTAATTAGAAGAAATTAGAAGAGTTTCACAGGGGGGTGACGACCTGAGTAAGATTGATTTTAATCAGTTGTATCAAACATATTCGCAGCGAATGTTTTATCTTGCTTATCAATATACAAGAGATTTTTTCCATGCGGAAGATATCGTTCAGGAAGCTTTTTTAAAGGCTTATAAAAAAATTGATTCGGTTGACGATTACGCAAAAATCGGTGCCTGGTTGTCCGCGATTACTGTCAGAACGGCAATTGATTTTCTAAGATCGGAAAAACGAAAAGGCTGCTATTTACTCGATTCTGACATGTTAGAACCAGTGGCAGGAACTGTGGAAAACAGAGACAATATTGAGGAAGAGGTTTGCGCCCGTCTTTTTCAAGAGGAAGTGGACCGAACGATGGAAAGGCTGTCCGTTGAATCACAGCAAGTCCTCATCCTAAAAATCCAATACGGTCTCAAGGAAACCGAAATCGCCAGCCTTCTCAAGCTGAAATCGGGAACCGTCAAAACCAGACTCTACCGTGCCCGAAAACAACTAAAACGGTGCCTAACACCAACTGGCTAGGTGCCTGACACCACTCGTGGATATTTGTCCGTCTCCAGTGGACAATATGGAAAATTAAGTTAGTTTCTGCTGCGTTTTAAGTGCCAATCCCTTTATGCTTCGGCGTTATGATGGGGTTGGCACTTTGTGCTTCTGCTATAATTATTTTCCAAATACCCGTGATTTTTTCCAATAAGTATAGTAAATAAGGCAGCCAACAATTAAAAGGAATACGAAATAGATACTATATCTTGATAAAAAGAATCCAACTTGAGTCCAATTTTCCCCCAGAATCCTTCCTAGTGTAATAAAAGTAAAACACCAGATCATAGCCCCCAAATAGGCAAAAGTGGCAAACTTTTTATACGTATAGCCGTTCATTCCCGAAAGATAGGCGACAACATGACGAATTCCAGGGATAAAGTAGCCAATTAAGAGCAGAAAAGGACCAAACTTTACAAATAATTTTCTCGTTCGTTCTACTCGTTCTTCGGTTATATGAAATTTAGGGCCAAATTTTTTTAAAAACGGCAAGCCTAATTTAATTCCAATCAAATAGCTCAGTGTGATACCGCCCAATCCTCCAACAAACGCGCTAAGGAGGGCAGGAACAAACAACATCCTTCCTTGATACACATTAAATCCAACATAGGTCAGGAGCACCTCATCCGGAATCGGCAGACCGATAATACCGCCAATTAGTGCGAGGATAATGCCTATGTATCCATAATGCTCAATGAGACCACTCAAATATTGCATCCATTTACACTTCCCAAATAAAAAACTATCAACTCTTCAGTTTAGTATTTACAACATCATCAAAAACATGTTAAGGGTAGTGCCTGACACCCTCGGAAACAGCTAAACAACTCGTTCACTATCGGAATAGCAAATTAACCAGACCTTTTGATAATTGACCAGGGACAGTGTCAGACACTTTAGTATATCGCTTTTGGTTAATAAATATTATTCTTTGCCTTTTTTAAGGATAAGTTAAGGTTTGCCCGTAATAATGGGTTCATGAACTAATAAAACCTGATGGAATAGGTCCGGGCTATTCCATCGGATAAGGAGATAGGTATATGAAAAAGTGGATTTGGATCATAATCGGTGTTCTGGTTATTGGGTTTGTTGGATTCCAGTGGTATAACTCGAAAACGAGCAGCGCGGAAACTGTTCAGCAGGTCCGAACGGCTGTGGTTCAAAAAGGAAAGCTGGAGGTGAAAGTCAGCGGCTCCGGTTCAGTTGCAGCCGTGACCAGCGAGGATATCACAGCCAACGAGGATAATAATGAAATTGATGAAGTATTAGTTTCTGCCGGTGAAAAAGTAAATGAAGGAGACGAATTAATCACCTTCACAGATGGCAGCGATCCAATTACGGCACCTGCTGACGGAACCATCACTACTGTATCCGTTAAAGACGGTGACCGGATAACAAAAGGAGAGGCTGTGGCCCATCTTACCGATTATAGTGATTTAGAGACCGTAGTACAAATTGATGAGCTCGACATTCCAAAAGTGAAAAAGAATCAGACAGCTACGGTAACCGTCAATGCTTTTCCTGATCAAACCTTTGCAGGAAAAGTGACGAGTGTCGCTAGAGAAGGCTCTTCCGAGAACGGCACATCAACATTTGATGTAACGATACATTTTAATAAACCGCAAAATTTAAAAGTGGGCATGAGCACGGAGGCAAGTATACTGACGGAAACGAAGAAAAACGCCCTTTATGTTCCGGTTGATGCTGTGTACACCAGTAATAATGAAAAGTATGTTCTTGTTGCTTCAGCAAATGCGGGAACTGATAACGGTTCATCTTCTGCTGCCGGCAATACACAGAAACAAACGGTCAAAACCGGTATCGCCAATGAAGATTATGTGGAAATTACTGATGGGGTGACAGAAGGAGAAACCGTTCAATTACCACAGCTGGCTTCAGACAGCTCATCGTCCAGTCAACAAAGAGGTGTGATGCAAGGCTTTGGCGGTATGGGTGGTATGACTGGCGGCATGCCTCCAAGCGGAATAAATAAAGGATCCAGCAGCAACAGCAATGGAAGGAGCGGCAATTAATGGGCACTCCTATAATACAAATCAAGAATATGATGAAAACGTACAAGCTTGGTGGTGAAACGGTGCATGCCTTAAATAATGTTTCGCTTGAGATCAAAAAAGGTGAATTCCTAGCGATCATTGGACCCTCAGGTTCAGGCAAATCAACATTGATGAACATGCTTGGTTGTCTGGACCGCCCCGATCAGGGCTCCTATTTTCTCGATGGAAAAGATATTGAGGAAATGGATGATAATCAATTAGCTTTGATCCGTAATCAAAAAATAGGTTTCATTTTTCAAAATTTTAATTTGTTAACTAAACTTTCGGCACTGGAAAATGTGGAACTGCCGCTTATCTATTCCGGGGTTTCAGCAGGGGAAAGACGTCTGCGGGCATTGGATAGTCTCATGAAGGTCGGATTGAAGGATCGGGCAGGGCATATGCCCAGCCAGCTTTCCGGCGGTCAGCAGCAAAGGGTCGCCATCGCCCGGGCGCTCGTCGGGCAGCCGTCGATTCTGCTGGCGGACGAACCGACAGGGGCCCTCGATAGTAAAACCAGTCGAGAGATCCTCGAACTGATGCAGGAATTAAATGAATTAGGTCATACGATTATTTTAATTACGCATGATTTAGCTATTGCCAAGCAGGCAAAACGAATGGTTAGTATCCAGGATGGCCGGCTGCAGGAGAATGGAGGTGATTTCCTTGAGAATCTTGCAATCCATTAAAATGGCACTCAAAAGTGTTAAATCGAATAAGCTGCGATCCATTCTCACGATGCTGGGGATTATCATCGGGGTGGCTTCGGTGATCGTGCTGGTGTCGATTGCCCAAGGTTCAACCAAAAATGTGACAAGCCGAATCAATCAATTGGGAACCAACCTATTAACGGTAAATACCTATAGCACCAACCTTGAGTTAACGGAAGATAAAATTAGTGAATTAGGGGACCTGAACGGTGTCAAAGCGATATCACCGGTCGTTTCCGGACGGGTAACGGCCAAAAAAGATAGGACCACATCACAGGTCAGTTTAACAGGGACAAACGCAGCTTATTCCGATGTTCGCGATGCAAAGGTCAAACAAGGCCGGTTTATCACGGATCTTGATGTAGAATATCGGCAAAAAGTCGTCGTGCTTGGCTCGGAAACAACCTCCACCTTGTTTGGGGCAAGTAACCCAGTGGGGGAACATATTCAGTTAGACGGTGTTTCTTATAAAGTTGTTGGCGTTTTGGCCTCAAAAGGAAGTTCGATGGGGCAAGGCGGCGATAATACCATAATCGTCCCCTTGAGTACGGGTGAGCGGTTAGTTGGAAGTACGACAATTAGTACTGTTTATCTAAAAGGGAAAAGTGAGGATCAAATGGACTTCGTCATGAATGAAGTCAAAATGAAGATGGCCAGTCTCTATCCCGGTAAAAGTGATGACTACGGGGTCACAAATCAACAGGACGTTATGGATACGATGAGTTCTGTATCGGAAACAATGACATTGATGCTTGGGGGCATTGCCAGTATCTCCTTACTTGTCGGCGGGATCGGCATCATGAATATAATGCTTGTGTCGGTGTCGGAACGGACCAAAGAAATTGGCATCCGTAAAGCAATTGGTGCAAAACGCCGGGATATTCTGCTGCAGTTTTTAATTGAAGCTGTTGTTCTAAGTGCGCTGGGCGGCATTATTGGAATACTTTCAGGGCTTGGCTTGGGAGAACTGGTCTCAACCTTAACGAGCATGAGTATTTCCTTCTCTACATCAGTCATTCTTTACTCATTCCTATTCTCACTGGTGGTCGGAGTGGTGTTTGGCGTATTTCCAGCCAACAAAGCATCCAAACTAAATCCAATTCAGGCACTTCGTTATCAATAAAATCGATGCCTGACATTCAATAAAGATATTTTGACAATTTATTAGCGAATTTAAACCTTATATTAGCGAATTATATGATTTATTAGCGAATCTTGAATATTTATTAGCGAATCAACACAAGTATCCTATACTGCAACTGCTCACTTCATATATAATAAAGCTAGTATTTTTTGAGGAGCGGTAAACATGCGTTTATTGGTTGTTGAAGATAATCTTCCTTTATTAGAATCAATTGTTCAACTTTTATCTGATGAATTTGAGGTGGACCAAGCGTCAAACGGTGAGGACGCCTTATTTTTAGCAAGGCAGAATATTCATGACGCCATCGTGTTAGACGTGATGATCCCAGAAATTGACGGTTTTGAAGTGTTACAGACGATTCGTAAGGAAGGGCTGCAAATACCGATTCTATTTTTGACCGCACGCGATTCACTCGAGGACCGTGTGAAAGGACTGGACAGCGGCGGCGATGATTACTTGGTCAAGCCATTTCAGGCCGCTGAATTAAAGGCGAGGATCCGGGCCCTATTAAGACGGAGCGGCAGCTTAACGACTAATCAAACGATTCAATATCGTGGCATTGAATTATTTGGCAAAGAAAAAGATATTCATGTGGATGGAGAATCGATTAAACTGACAGCAAAGCAATATGAATTGCTGGAATATTTAATCCAGAATAAGGGTGCTATTTTGACAAAAGAACAAATTTATGATCGTGTATGGGGCTTTGATTCTGATACAACAATTGCGATTGTTGAGGTATTTATGCATCACCTCAGAAAAAAACTTGAACCATTTGGCTATCATTCTGATATTAAAACGATTCGCGGTGTTGGCTATATGCTGGATGAAAAGTAGGGATAGTCCATGTTTCGAAAAACCCATATTAAGCTTACATTATTAAATTCACTCGTCCTGATTATCCTGATTGCTATTCTAGGAAGCATCATTTATTTTTATACTGAAAGTAGATTATACCAAGACGTAAACCGTTCATTAGTAGATTCCATTCAGCATTTTCAACAGCGTTCACCTGATGATATGGATGATCCAAGCATTGTGCCTCAGGGACCCAAGTTTATTCGTAGAGATCCGCGGATTATGACCTTAATATGGGATCAGAATCAACAGCTGATAACTGACCAAACACGTGATTCTCAATTGTTTCAAGATTATGAAAAGAAAATCCGTCCGAAAAAGCTGAATTCTTTAGAGGATGTATCCGTGGGGAACTTCTCCTATCGTTATATTGCTTTCGAAGTAGATACCGATATAGGGAAAGTAACCGTTCAATTTATCCGTAATGTGAACTCGGAAAAAGAATTATTAAATAGACTTTTTCTCATTATTATAATAGGCTGTGGGGTGGGCATCATTCTTGCAGTTGGGTCAGGATACTTTTTGGCGGGGAGAGCCTTGGTTCCGATCAAGAACGCCTGGCAAAAACAGCAGCAATTTGTGTCTGATGCTTCACATGAGCTGCGGACTCCCCTAGCCGTTATTCAGGCTAAGACAGAATTGCTTTTTCGCAGCCCGCAGGCTACCGTTCAGGATAAAATACATGATATCTCTACGATCTCAAATGAGTCCAGACGTCTTTCCAAGCTTGTGGCGAACCTGTTAACACTTGCCAGGTCCGACTCAAATCAGTTAGAGATGAACAAACAGGTATTTCGCCTAGACGGACTCTTGCAAAAGATCGTCCGGGATTACGAGGAAATTGCCTTATATCAAGAAAAATCGCTTACTTTGGACGCGCCTGAGCCTGTAACTTTTGTTGCTGATAAAGAAAGAATTCATCAGCTAATCGTCATTTTGCTGGATAATGCCTTGAAATACACGGGTGAAGGAGGAAAAATTCAGCTTTCCTGTCACCAAAGCCATTCGTCCATTTTTCTAAAGGTAGAAGATAATGGCATTGGAATTCCAGAGCAGGATATTCCCAAGATTTTTGACCGGTTTTTCCAAAGTGATAAAGCAAGAACGAAAGCGGAAGGAACCGGATTAGGGCTGTCGATCGCCAAATGGATTATTGAAAAACATCACGGCAAAACAAGGGTTCAAAGCAAGCTGGGTGAAGGAACAGCGATTGAAATGATCTTCCCAAGAGCGCAAAAAAATTAAAAAATTATTTCCAAGAGCTTCTCGTGGCGGCAATGTCAAAGATCTGCTGTCAAAATTTATTAGCAATCAAAACCTATTCCGGTAAGGGTTGCAGCAGGGTAAGCATTTGTCGCCCGATGTCTCTTGGGGCTTGTTTTTGACTTGAAAATCACCAACAATGTAATAATAGTAATATATATGTCAATATTGTGAACCTTATTGACAGCGGTTACATTAGAAAATATACTGGTACTAAGTTGATAAACAGTGAAGAGATGAGGAGATCACGCAATGCCCTGATTTTTTTGGGAAGCTTTGTGGTCTCCTCTTTCATTTCTGTATAGTCTACTTAATATTTTCATCTCAATGAAAAAAGAGGAGGAACATTTATGACAGCATTTTGGGGTGAATTAATCGGAACAGCCATTCTAATTACGTTAGGGGCAGGTGTTTGTGCTGGTGTCAATTTGAAAAAAACACTGTCTAACGGAAGCGGTTGGATTGTCATCACATTTGGCTGGGGATTTGCGGTAGCAATGGGCGCCTACGCAGTAGGACAATTTAGCGGCGCGCATTTAAATCCAGCATTGACGATTGCATTAGCATTCTCAGGGGACTTTCCTTGGAGTCAAGTACCTGCTTATATTATTGCCCAGGTTATCGGTGCTGTGATTGGAGCGGTACTCGTCTACTTCCAATACCTGCCACATTGGAAAGTGACAGATGATCCAGGTGCGAAATTAGGAACTTTTGCGACTGGTCCGGCAATTCCTCATACTTTTGCAAACCTGATTAGTGAAATGATTGGTACATTCATTCTTGTTTTAGGAATACTAGCAATTGGTGCAAATAAATTTACCGATGGCTTAAATCCATTAATCGTTGGCTTCCTCATTGTCAGCATCGGCTTGAGCCTAGGTGGAACAACAGGATATGCGATTAACCCAGCACGTGACTTTGGTCCGAGATTAGCCCATGCCTTCCTTCCAATTCCAGGAAAAGGAGATTCTAACTGGAGATATTCTTGGATTCCGATTGTTGGCCCAATTCTTGGCGGAAGCCTAGGAGGTTTATTTTACAAAGCAGCATTTCTTGGAAAAACAACGGCAAGCCTTTGGGTTGTTTTAGCGGTAACGATTGTTGTTCTTGCTGTTGCTAAAGTAAAGGGCACAAAACCTGAACCAGAGTTTACTTCAACTACTGAAAAAATTAGTGCATAAGCTATTGAAAAGGGGAAATTTCGATGGAAAAATACATTTTATCTCTTGACCAAGGTACAACAAGCTCACGGGCAATCCTGTTTAATAAAAAAGGTGAAATTGTTCATATCGCTCAAAAGGAATTTACACAATATTTTCCAAAACCAGGCTGGGTAGAACATGATGCAAGTGAAATTTGGGGTTCTATTTTATCCGTTATTGCTACCTGCTTGGCAGAAACGAACACTAAACCAGAGCAAGTAGCTGGTATCGGGATTACAAACCAACGGGAAACAGCAGTAGTTTGGGATAAAAATACAGGGGTTCCAATCTATAATGCGATTGTCTGGCAGTCCCGGCAAACCGCGGAAATCTGTGAAGATTTGAAAGCAAAAGGCTATGACCAATTATTTAGAGATAAAACGGGATTATTAATTGATGCTTACTTCTCCGGCACAAAAGTAAAATGGATTTTAGATAATGTAGAAGGTGCAAGAGAAAAGGCAGAACGCGGCGATCTTCTTTTCGGAACCATTGATACATGGCTCATTTGGAAACTTTCCGGCGGCCAAGCTCATGTCACTGACTACTCAAATGCATCGAGAACCTTAATGTTCAATATCCATGAACTTAAATGGGATCAGGAGCTGTTGGACATCCTAACCGTTCCAGCTTCAATGCTTCCGCAAGTCCGTCCATCATCAGAAGTTTATGGTAAAACAGTTGACTACCATTTCTTCGGCTGCAATGTTCCAATTGCCGGGGTCGCAGGCGACCAGCAGGCAGCACTCTTTGGCCAAGCATGCTATGAAGAAGGCATGGCGAAAAACACTTATGGAACCGGTTGCTTTATGTTAATGAATACCGGTGAAAAAGCCGTAAAATCGGAACACGGCTTGTTAACAACGATCGCATGGGGAATTAACGGAAAAGTAGAATATGCCTTAGAAGGAAGTATCTTTGTTGCCGGTTCTGCTATCCAATGGCTTCGTGACGGCTTACGGATGTTCAAAAATGCGGCTGAAAGCGAAGAATATGCTACATCGGTATCCTCCACGGATGGAGTATATATGGTTCCAGCGTTTGTTGGCCTGGGAACTCCGTATTGGGACAGCGATGTCCGCGGGGCAGTTTTCGGTTTAACTCGTGGAACAACGAAAGAACATTTTATCCGGGCAACATTAGAGTCCCTTGCATACCAAACAAAAGATGTGTTAACTTCGATGGAGGCTGATTCCGGCATTTCGCTAAAATCTTTACGCGTAGATGGCGGCGCAGTTGCCAATAACTTCTTAATGCAATTCCAAGGAGATCTCTTAAATGTACCGGTAGAGCGTCCAGTCATTAAAGAAACAACGGCATTAGGCGCAGCTTATTTAGCGGGACTTGCAGTTGGCTATTGGGATAGTCAAGAGGAAATTGCGGCTCAATGGAATATGGACCGCGCCTTTACACCAAATATGGCCGAAGAAGAAAGAGAAAATCTTTATACCGGCTGGAAAAAAGCTGTAAACGCTGCTAGAGTATTTAAATAATATTTTTGCAGCCTTAGAAAAAAGGAAGGGCCACTTTCAGATTAATTATCTGCGAAGTGGTCTTTTTTTTGCTAATTAGGAAAGTACTACGAGAAAAAGGGGAAACGCCCTTTTTGGTGACTTTAACCGGCACGAGACAAGAGCAGTTGTTTGAAATGCTTAATGGCTATTGGCGATTTCAGGTTTAACGGTAGCGAGTATGCGTTATGAGTACTTCCGCACAATTAGAAATCTCTTTTTGAGCAGCGCCAATTTTTTGAAAATTTATGTTGTAATACTATAATATATAGTGTAATATTACACTTGTATTATTAGTAATTTATCCCACTGGGGGTTGTGGATGTTGAAGAAAATGGTTCGATTATGGTCCTTATGGTTTGGCATTATCCCTTTGGTTCTTTCTATCCTTGCCTTTTTTATGATGAATGTTAGTTCTCTGATGATTGGTGCACTTGCTACACTTATCGTTGGCGGGCTGCTTGCCGGGTTTATCGCCTCGATCAAACAGGAGATATGGGAAAAATCAGGGCATAATGTTCTGTTTTTTCTTTATCCGCTGGCCTACACGGCAGTACTATGGGCTGTTTTTATGCTGATTAGCGGGGGATTTTATGGATCCGAAGTTTGGTGGTATTATGGCATTTCTCATATTGCGATGGCTCCGATCTATTTTATGGCCATGTTTATGGGGGAAGGAAGACTTTTTCTATGGGCACCGCTGGTCTATGAACTGGCCTTTGCAGCAGCAATAATGGCTTCCGTTGCTTTTGGTAAGTTACGTCCTGCGTTCCATAAGAAGCAGCTGCTTTCGATTTTGCTTGTGTTTGCCCTGGCGATTTCAACTGGGGCAGCTGTCGAGTGGCATCGCAGTAAAACGGTCCTCCCTTCCTATGGATTTAAATATGGAGGCGGATACTCCAGTACAGACTTAACACCCTACGAGGTGACGAATCCGGACAATAAACTGCCTCAGCTAAATGCAAAGTCTTCATTTATAATATCTAATCCAAATGAAATGCCCATTTTGGATGGAGCAGAGGCAGCCTATCCTGTATATTCCGGATTTGCTAACGCTACCTATGAAAATATCAAAAACGTGATGGCAGAAAAAGAAGTCGTCACTTTTACCAACACGATTTATGCCTATGAACGCTTATTGTCAGGTGAAATAGACATCTATTTCGGCGCTGAGCCGTCAAAAGAGCAGCAAGAGATGGCGAAAAAAGCAGGAAAAGAGCTGGTTATGACGCCAATCGGAAAGGAAGCATTTGTGTTTTTCGTCAATCATAAAAATCCCGTTGATGATTTATCAGTGGCTGAGATTAAAGGAATCTACTCCGGTAAAATTAAAAACTGGTCAAAGCTGGGAGGAAAACAAGCAAGGATAATCGCTTTCCAACGGCCAAAAAATTCAGGAAGCCAGACACTTTTAGAAAAGATTATGGGGGAAACACCGATTATCGAGCCATTAAAGGAAGATGTTCCTGAAGGAATGGGCGGTATCATTGAACAAGTGGCAGATTATCGAAATTATGACAATTCCATCGGCTTTTCATTTCGCTTTTTTGCCACCGGCATGAGCCCGAATCCGGATATTAAATTGCTTGCCATTAATGGCATCGAACCAACCCCCAAAAACATCGGGAGCGGGAAATATCCTTTTACGGCCAACCTCTACGCGATTACCTTAAAAGATAACAGAAAGCAGCAGGTTCAGCCGTTCCTCAAATGGATGCAGGGACCACAAGGCCAAGAAATTGTCGAAAAAATAGGCTATATACCAGTGAATTGAGCAGGTGTCAGGCACCACAACAGTATATCTAGCAGATTAATGGGAACAAACTTCTAGATATCGATGTTTTAGTGGTGTCTGACAACGATAAAAAATTTAGATTTCGATAATAACTGGCAGGATCATTGGTTTTCGTTTGGTTTGCTCAAACAGATAACGGCCGACAGCTTTTTTAATGTTTTGTTTAATGATGTTCCATTGACGAATGTTTTCTGCCTGCAGGTTATTTACTGTTTTTCTGACAATGTTATTGACTTCTTTTAAAAGATCTTCAGAATCCTTAACGTAGACAAAGCCGCGGGTAATCGTGTCAGGCCCCTGAATGATGTTACGCTCGCCCTTACTTAAAGTAATCACAATGACCATCATTCCGTCCTCAGACAATTGTTTACGATCCCGCAGGACGATTTCTCCAATGTCGCCAATTCCCATCCCATCAACGTAAGTGTCCCCTGAAGGTATTGCTCTCGTTTGTCGGGCAATACCATTTTCAATGTCGACAACATCTCCGTTTTTAATAATAAATATATTTCCTTTTTCCACTCCGACAGATTCAGCGAGCAAGCGGTGGTGGTGGAGCATCCGAAACTCGCCATGAATCGGAATAAAATAGGTAGGTTTTATTAGGGTGAGCATGAGTTTTAAGTCCTCTTGGTAGCCGTGCCCGGAAACATGCATCCCTGTAGAAGAGCCGGAGCCGTATATTACCCTGGCACCAAGTTGAAACAAATTATCAATAATTCGGGAAACATCGTGTTCATTCCCGGGGATCGGGGAGGCAGCCAAAATGACAGTATCTCCGGGGTAAATGGCTACATCCCGATAATTGCCGTTGGCCAGCCGCCCAAGGGCGGCCATGGGTTCCCCTTGACTACCGGTACAGAGGATGGCTACTTTTTCAGGAGCGAAATGTTCAACTTCGCCTGCTTCAATCAGCATTCCCTCTGGTACATCCAAAATCCCGAGTTCAATCGCAACGGAAACAACGTTCACCATACTTCGCCCCAACAGAGCCAGTTTTCGGTCTGTCTGTATACAAGCAGCCACAATTTGCTGGATTCGATTCACGTTTGAAGCGAAGGTTGAAACAAAGATTTTTCCCTGCGCGTGGATAAAGGCCTCTTCCAAATGAACGCCGACCATTTGCTCCGAAGGTGTTGAGCCCTTTCGCTCGGCATTGGTACTTTCTGAGATTAAGGCGATTACCCCATTTGTACCAATTTCCGCCATTTTATGAATATCCGAATATTGATTGTTCTCCGGGGTTAAATCAAATTTGAAGTCGCCGGTATGGACCACATTTCCTTCAGGCGTATGAAAAACAATGCCAAGGCAATCGGGGATGCTGTGGCTTACCCTGAAAAAGGAAACTCCAAACGCTCCAAATTCGAGCTTTGATTCGGAATCGATTGTGACCAGTTTGGTACCGCGATTGAGCTTATGCTCCTCCAATTTTAGTTGGATTAATCCCAGTGTAAATCGGGTTGCGTATATTGGTACATTTACTTTTTTCAAAAAATAAGGAATCCCGCCGATATGATCCTCGTGTCCGTGAGTAATGATCAGGGCGCGAATTTTTTCTTGATTCTCCTCCAAATAAGTAATATCAGGAATAATTAAATCAATTCCTAACAGACTCTCATCGGGGAACATCCCACCACAGTCAACAATGACGATATCGTCAGCATATTGAAGGACATACATATTTTTTCCTATTTCATTGATGCCGCCCAGGGCAAAAATGGAAAGGATATTTTTATTAACAGGCAATTTTGTTGAACCCCCTATCCCGAATTGGTTACTGGAAGTATTCCCCTTTTTCAAGTCAAATATTTTACTTCCTCTATCTTATTTTTCTGAATTAACAACATTAAAAATATAAAAACATGTCTAATGCTACAAATTACAATATTTGACAAATTACGTATAAGGTATAAAATATAAGTGTAAAAAAATTTAGAATGAAAAGGAGGAATCAGCCATGAATTACTTATCGCCGTTTAGGAAACGTGCAAGGGACTTAAGTGCTGAAATGTGGGATTCCTTCAGTGATTTCTTCAACGAGAATTTCTTCGAACCTGTGAGAAGTGATGCCCACTTATTACGCACAGATATCAGAGACGATGGGGATCATTATGTGATTGAGGCTGAGCTGCCAGGTTTCGACAAAAACCAGATCAAGGTGGAATACGACCGGAACTATCTAACCATTTCTGCGCACCGTGAAGCAGATATTAAGGAAGAAAAGGAAAACTATATTCGTCAAGAAAGACATATGGGTGAATTCGTCCGTCGGTTCTATGTAAAGGACATTGATGAAAATGCCATTGATGCCACCTTTAATAACGGAATTTTAACAATTCGTTGCACTAAAACGAACATCCCCAAAATTGAACAAAAACAGATTCCAATTCATTAATAATTTTGGCACCTGGCTCCAATGAGTCAGGTGCTTTTATATTTTGGGAGAGAAGCTTCTCTAAAAAATTTGAAATTTCTTCCTTAGAAAAAGTGGATATATCAGTGTAAAATAGAAACAGTGGTTTAGTGAAGATAATATATTAACAGTTAAGGAGTGACTTTAATGACAAAGAAAATGAATGTAGAAAGCTTCAACCTTGATCATACAAAGGTAAGAGCGCCTTACGTCCGCTTAGCAGGGATTAAAGAAGGAAAGAACGGGGATGTCATCCATAAATATGACGTTCGTTTCAAGCAGCCAAACAAAGAGCATATGGAAATGCCGGCGCTTCATTCACTTGAGCATCTGATGGCCGAAAATATCCGCAATCATTCTGATCATATTGTCGATGTAAGTCCAATGGGCTGCCAAACAGGTTTCTATGTAACGGTCATCAACCATGACAATTATGACGAAATCCTCGATATTCTTGAAAAAACATTGAAGGACGTTTTAGCTGCCGATGAAGTTCCCGCCTGCAACGAAGTCCAATGCGGCTGGGCAGCCAGCCACAGTTTGGAAGGCGCCCAAGAACTGGCAAAACAAATGCTGGCGAAACGCAGCGAATGGACAGAAGTATTCTAGAGAGGTGAATGGAACCATGTGAATTTTTCGCATGGTTCAACTATTTTTACAAAAGCAGCTTTTTAATGAAATAAAAAAAGGGATTATCTGCTATTCAGCAAGATCATCCCGTTTTTTGCTTATGGCTGCCTTCCGCTTCTGTTTGTAAAAAATCCTTGATTTCTTCGATTGTTAACCCTTGCTGTTTGGCTGTTGCTATTAGTTCGACCCACTCTTGATCTATAGCGGCGTTCAAAAATTCACTCCCTTTCTACAATCCCCGGAAACTATTAACAAGTATCTTTCAACCAGTAAATATATCCTATCTTTACCTTAACCTACGAAGGTTAAAAACTAGTTAAAAAACTTATAAATATACTAAAAAAAATCAGGACTTTTTTCCTGATCCTAAAAATGCTCTATTTTGTTGAAAATTTATACCCGAATCCTCTAACTGTTTGAATAAAACGTGGATTCTTAGGATCCATTTCGATTTTTTTCCTTAATGTACTTAAATGGACTTGGACCGTTTTTAGCTCAGCCTCTGAATCTATTCCCCAGATCAGATCATATAATTGTTCTGCACTGAATACTTGGTTTGGATGTTGAACAAGGTGGAAGAGGAGCATACGTTCCTTGGCAAATAATTCAATCATTTCTCCCTTTTTCTTTACTGTTTTATCGGAAAAATTGATGGTTAAATTGCCAACGGTTAATTCATTGGAACTGTTAACGCCTATTCTTCTAAGGTTAGCTTTTATTCGTGCGATTACTTCAGGAGGATCAAACGGTTTTGTAATGTAATCGTCGCAGCCAATTTCAAACCCTTGAATAATCGTATTTTTTGTTTTTTCCCCCGTAATAAAAATGAGGATTCCTTCTGATAGTGAACGATATCTGCGGGCAATCTCAAACCCGTTTTGGTCTGGAAGATTGAGGTCAAGTAAAACAATATTGGGGATGTTCTCTTCCATCAGCTGCAGGCCATCAGCGGCGGTCGCAGCCGAATAGACCAAAAATCCCTCCCGCTCAAGATAGAGTCGTAAAATTTCAATAATAGAATCGTCATCTTCGACTATTAAAATGGTAATGGGACCCATAGATTCATCTCCCTATGCAGTTTGGAGAAAATTCTGCTTACACTAAATATACCATAGTAGAAGCATCTAATGTAATACATACGCTGTACCATTACCTTATTGTGTAAAAAATGGTATGATAATAATGATTGCTGGATACTATATTAAAGGGATGTTGGCGATGAAGTGGAAATCTCGTAGTTTGATAACGATAATCGTCATCATTGGATTGTGCTCGATCACATCTGTGGTTGACGCAGCATCCAATGGGAAAGCCGTAGCAGGAGAATTTAAAATTTCTCATTTCACTAAGGATCAACTTATCAAATTGAATGGAGAATGGGAATTTTATTGGCAAAAGCTGTATACGCCAAGGGACTTCATACAAAAGGATATCGCTAAAAACCGGCAATTTGTTACGGTTCCTCAAGAATGGACGAGCTATAACTTCCAGGGAAACCATTTACCTTTAGCGGGATATGCAACCTATCGTTTACGAGTGCAGCTTCCCCAAAATGCACTAGGTACGGTGAAGGCGATTTATATGCCAAGCGAAGCATCTGCTTATCGTTTATGGATTAACGGCAAAGAAATGTCGAAAGTGGGCACCGTCGCAACCAATAGAAAGGAAATGATCCCGGATAATAACCCTAAAGTGATTATGTTCAAAGTCGACTCTAATCCAATTGAACTCATCGTTCAAATATCCAATTTTCATCAGCGCCGGGCAGGCTTGGAAGAGGGGATCCTAATCGGAGAACCGGAGCCTGTTATGGCTTACAAAGAAAAATCGATTATTTATCGCACCATCATCATTATAAGCATTGTTATCATCGGACTATACCATGCGGCTTTATTTTTATTTCGAAAAAAGGAATATTCCTTTCTCTTCTTTGCGATTGTCTGTATCGTTGTGGCTGTTAGGGCAACTATTCAAGAGGAAGGACTCGCCTCTTATTTGTTGTCCTTTTTAAGCTGGGAAATCGCCTGCAAACTGGAGTATCTTGGGGCAACGCTGGGCACCCTCTTCATTGCCTTATTTTCCTATACACAATTTCCACAAGAAATGAATCGGAAACTGAGGAATATCATCACGATTGTCTGGACGGTTAACAGTTTATTTATCATTGTGACCCCGGCAGTGATTTATACGAGGGCGATGCTTTTGATTCAAATCCTGATGATCATTACGTTTCTTTATATTATTTACGTTTATTATGTGGCTGTCCGGGCGAAGCGTGAAGGTTCCTATTTGAACACAGCAGCTATTATCGTGATGTTTGCTGCAATTCTGAATGACACCTTCTATTTTAATAGACTCATTGCTACCACCGAACTAGCTTCTGTCGCTCTGTTCTTTTTCTTGTTTACACAAGCGATTATTCTCTCGAAAAAATATGCAACCTCTTTTGCTAAGACAGAACGCTTGTCAGAAGATTTGAGTCGGATGAATGCATCATTGGAGCAGCAGGTACTGGAAAGAACGCAGGAGCTCAAACAGGCAAATGAAGAGCTGTTCATTACCAATCAAAAGTTATACGAAGTCCAGCAGTCAAAAAACAAATGGATTCGCAATATTTCCCATGAAATTGCGGCCCCTTTAACCAATATTCGTTCTTACACAAAAGGGATGCTTGATGGGGTTATTCCACCGGAACAAAAGTATATTCAACTGATTTATGATCAGAGTCTCTACTTTTCACGAATGTTGCATGACCTTAATGATATTTCAGAAATAGAAAACCACCAGATTAAATTTACCTTGGAACAAACGGATATTCGTGAGTATTTTCGTAGTTTATATGAAAAATATAAATGGGATATCGAGAAACAGGGGATAAAATTTATTATGATAGATAACCTTCCACCGCAAACGCAATACATATTTATCGATACCACCCGAATTGAACAGGTGATTGTCAACTTATTGAAGAATGCGCAGCGCTTTGTCAAAGAAGATGGGAAAATATCTCTGGAGCTCGCCCAGGAAAATACGAATGAGGTTACCATCAAAGTACGTGATAATGGGATTGGAATCAAGGGAGAAGAAGTTGGGCTGGTATTCAACCGGTTCTTTAAGAACAGTACTAAGGGAAAACCGCATAGCGGAGCGGGGCTGGGGCTGGCAATCGCAAAGGAAATTATTGAATATCACAAAGGGACAATAGCGGTTGAAAGTAAACCTGGTAAGGGCAGTTGCTTTTATTTTAACGTGCCGATCATGAAAACAGCCATAGAAACCCAATTTGAAGGTGCCTGACACCGGGCATTTCAATTGATTTATCCCCCTTTTTTTGATTAGTTTAAATGTAAACAGAAAGATTTTGAGCTGTACCCTGATTTAAAATAAGGAGCAGGAGAGAACTTATATGGGAAAAAGAGTAGTGATTACTGGTATTGGAGCGGTCACTCCTTTAGGAAATGATGCCTATACCACATGGAATAACATTAAAAACGGTGTATCCGGGATTGGACCGGCTACCAGTATCGACACGGAGAAAGTAGATATTAATATTGCAGCAGAGGTAAAGGAATTTGCACCTGAACAATTTATTGATAAAAAAGAGGCCAGAAGAATGGGACGTTACAGCCAATTTGCGGTAGCGGCAAGTAAAATGGCTGTAAAAGATTCCGGGATTGAAATTGGCAGGGACATCTCCCCTGAACGTGTCGGTGTTTGGATCGGCTCCGGGATCGGCGGTTTAGCAGAATTCGAGGAACAACACCGCAGGTTTATTGAAAAAGGCCAGAGAAGAGTTAATCCGTTTACGATTCCATTGTTTATTCCGGACATGGCGGCCGGTCAAGTTTCGATTGAACTTGGTGCAAAAGGGATCAATAATTGTTCAGTTACCGCCTGTGCCTCAGGTGCCAATTCCATCGGCGATGCCTTTCGCGTCATTCAGAAAGGCGATGCGGAACTAATGATTGCCGGGGGAACAGAAGCAACGATCACTGAAATGACCATCGCCGGATTTTCCAATATGACCGCGCTTTCGAAAAATCCCGATCCCCAAACGGCAAGTCGGCCATTTGATAAAAATCGTGATGGATTTGTTATCGGTGAGGGGGCCGGAATTATTATTTTGGAAGAAATGGAACACGCTTTAGCCAGAGGTGCAAACATCTATGCTGAGCTGATTGGCTATGGGGGCACTGGTGATGCTCATCATATTACAACCCCGGCACCGGACGGGGAAGGAGCAATACGGGCGATGAAAATGGCATTAGCGGATGCCGGAGTTGCTCCGGAACAAGTGGATTACATCAACGCCCATGGTACTTCCACTTATTATAATGATTTATACGAAACGTTGGCGATCAAGGAAGTTTTCAAAGAACATGCTTATAAGCTTTCGGTCAGTTCGACAAAATCGATGACCGGTCATTTGTTAGGAGCAACTGGTGCAATCGAAGCGATTTTTTCTATTTTAGCGATTAAAGAAGGGATCATGCCGCCAACGATTAATTATGAAACGCCTGATGAACAGCTTGATTTGGATTACGTCCCCAACGTGGCAAAGAAAAAAGATGTGCAAGTAGTATTATCGAACTCCTTTGGATTTGGCGGTCATAATGCAACATTAGTTTTTAAAAAGGTGTAAAGAAAATTTCACAAAATCGACATGCGAAGGACCTGCAAAAAGATATAAATTTGTTATGCTTAAGATAGAAAACATAATAGTTGGCTAGAGACTTGGAGAAAGCCATAAAAACCAATGGGAAGAGCTAAAGAGTGATTTCCCTAGGTTTTTATGGCTTTTTTTCAATAATAGGAAGGAAAGGTGACTAATCATGACAGAAATGATCGAAACGGACGTAGTGGTCATCGGCGGAGGAGTAACGGGGGCAGGAGTGCTCCGCGACCTGGCGCTTCGCGGCATCAAGGCAGTATTAATTGAGCAGCAGGACTTGGGCCATGGCACCTCCTCAAGAAATCACGGACTACTTCATTCGGGGGCACGTTATGCTGTTCGTGATGAAGAAGCAGCGATTGAAAGCTATCAAGAAAACTTAATTTTAAAAAAGACAATCCCGGGATCCATTGAAGAAACCGGTGGTTTATTTGCAAAAGTGCCTGAAGATGCAGATGAATACGTTCAAAAATGGCTGGCAGCTTGTAAAAAGGTGGGAATCCCTACTGAACAAGTCACCCTAGAACAGGCGCTAAAGCAGGAGCCCTATTTAAATAAAAAAGTACAAGCGGTTTATCGTGTCCCTGATGGAGCGGTGGATGTTTTTACCTTGGTGATCGATGTTGTCGCAGATGCGGTTGCCCATGGAGCTAAAGCGCTGAGATACCATGAAGTGATCGATGTACTTTTGGATCAAAACCGGGTAAAAGGTGTAAAGGTTCGCGACGTGTATAGCGGTGTGGAAAAAAACATCTATGCCAATATTGTTATAAATGCGGCAGGCCCATGGGGAACACAGATTGCCCAGATGGCAGGAATTCCGCTTCATCTCATTAATAATAAAGGCATGCTGGCCGTTTTTAGTCACCGGTTTAATCGGCAGGTCATTAATCGGCTAAGGATCCCGGGAGATGCTGACATTTTCGTCCCCGCCCATGATGTCACGATTTTTGGTACGACTGGTGTGAATGTCACCGATCCAAATGATACATCTCTTGACCGGCAGGAGCTTGAAAGGATGCTGGCAGAAGGACAAGCATTGATTCCTTCCATTCATGAGATGCGTATGATCCGTGCCTATTCCGGCAGCCGTCCGCTTTATCAAGAGTCAGCTGATCTCAATGATAAGAGTGGAAGAAATGTTTCCCGTGGAATTGCTTTATTGGATCACCAGAAACGGGATGGACTGGCAGGCCTTATTACCATTACCGGGGGAAAGCTAACGACTTTCCGGCTAATGGCCGAAATGACGGTTGACTTAGTTTGTGAAAAGCTTGGTGTTAACGTTAAATGTACAACTGCTGAGGAAATAGTTCCGCAGCGTAAAGTTGAAGGATATTTTAATCAGATAGATATGGCCCCGGCGGCAAGGAATAAACTAAAATCTTGGGCTGGAACAAAAGCAGTACAAATTGAATCCGCCTTACGGGAAGAAAATACGGTTATTTGCGAGTGCGAGCAGGTAACATGGGCAGAAGTGGAGGCAGCGATTCCCGAGGATGGGCGCTTTCACCTCGGCGATATTCGACGCAGAACCCGCTTAGGTATGGGACCTTGTCAAGGAACCTTCTGTCATCACCGGGCTGCGGCGCTAGCGGTGGAAAAAGGGAAAGCAACATCGGAAGAAGCGGATTGGGCCCTTAAGCAATCGATGATTGAGAGGGAAAAAGGAATGGGCGTAGTGGCAACGGGAGAAACAGCGAAGCAGCAACAAATGATGGCAGCCATTTACCTTGTCTCATTAGGATTAGAAAGGGAGGAACGACAAAATGTTTGATGTGGTTGTTATAGGTCAAGGCTTATCTGGATTATTATCGGCGATATCGGCTAAAGAACAAGGCTTTCGAACCGCTTTAGTATCCATTGGTTCCGGTAAAATCATCCAGTCAACCGGTGTCATGGACTTAATTCCTGGCTCACACGGAGGATTAAAAGAGTGGATGGAATTTCACCAGCTGACAGTTGGACAAAAACAAGGCGCCATCGATGCCGTGGAACAATTTAAAGAGTTAACTGAGAGACTTGGATACCCATATTCCGGTGATCCCGAAAAACCTGTCCAAATTGTAACCGGTGCCGGGCACGTAAAAACAACAACCCTCTATCCACAGACGATTAAACCGGTTCCGGAGCGAGGCCACGTTGTTGTAGTCGGCTTCCAAGGGATCAGCGATTTTCAGCCGGCTTACGTCGCTGGAAATCTTCACAAGCATCGGCCGGATCTTATCATTGATACGATGAAGATTTCATTAGGAAAACATTCACAGCGGACAATGACACAGTTAGACGCTGCCCGGCTGTTAGATCAAGAGGAAGTTCGTAACGAATGTTTAACACAAATAAAGCAGCAACTCACGGAAAAGAACATAAGGCGTCCTTCCTTATTTATTTTCCCAGCATCATTAGGGATAGAAAACTGGAGGAAAACAGTAGAGCAGTTTACCAGAGAGCTAGGCACAGCAGTGACGGAAGCACCGGGGATGCCGCCAAATGCAACAGCGATCCGTTTGAATGAACGGTTAAAGAAACAGGCGGTGCGCTTAGGAATTCGCTTTTACAGCGATACAACAGTGACAGGGTTTAAAGCGGATGGCCAAATGATCCAATCATTGATGATTAAAACGGTAAATCAGGTAACAGAATTACAGGGAAAACAATTTGTGCTGGCAACCGGTGGAATCTTAGGCGGCGGTTTGGAGGCAACACCTAGTGGGCTTAAGGAAACGGCCCTTGGACTAAAAACGGATGAGGAGGGCGCATTGCTGAATTGTCCGGTTAACCTCCATCCAGTTGGAGCAGCAAATGGATTGCAAAATACACAATATGGCATTACCGGAGGCATATTCTCCATCGTGTCTGCCTATCAAACGATTAATCAGGTTTGTCAACTTGCATCAGTAGAAGGAGGAACCCGCAGTGCTTGATTTTGACTTATTTGAACAAACCTATGAAAAATGTCTAAAATGTAATGCATGTGTGGTGAACTGCCCTGTTTCTAATACAACCCTGGATTTTGGCGGGCCTAAGCATCTGGGACCGGAATTAAAACGGCTGGTGAACCAGCAGCAAACGATTGATGATAAACGTATTGAATTATGTACCTTATGCGGAAATTGTGACATGTCCTGTCCGGAAAATGTCCATGTTTCCACATTGACTGCCTATGCCAAGGCGATTCATTCTGACCAATCAGGAACCAAATTCCGTGATTTTGTCTTAAGTAATGCGGAAACAGTAGGAAAGCTCGCCTCTTCATTTGGACCGATTACCAATTTGGCAATGGGAATGAAGCCGGTTAGAAAAGTGATGGAAATGGTCATGGACATACCCGCCGAACGGCAGTTTCCAAAATATCGCTTTAAGAACTTTAAGCGGATTTATCATAAGAAGACAGCCGGTACGAAGCGGAAAGTAGCTTATTTTGTTGGCTGTTATGCCACTTACAATGCGCCAGAGGTCGCGGAAAGCTTTATCAAAGTCATGAAATACAATGGTATTGAAGTAGCCGTTCCCGATCAAAAATGCTGCGGGGTGCCGATGTTCGCTAACGGGCAAATGACACAAGGATTGAAAAATGCCAATTATAATATTAATAGTCTTTTAGAATATACCCGCCAGGGCTACGATGTCGTCTTAACCTGTACCAGCTGTACAATGGCTCTTAAAAAAGAATATGTCTCGTTTTTAAAATCGGCAGGGGCTAAAGAATTGGCCAGTCATGTTTATGATGCCGATGAATACCTGCGGTTGTTAAAAGACAGCGGCGAGTTAAATATGGATTTATCACCAATGAAGGAAAAAGCCGGGTATTATGCTCCATGTCATATGAAAGCCCAGGGAATCGGTAATCCGGCTATGGACATTTTAGAATTAATACCTGGTTACGAGATTCAAGATGTAGGCGCCGGCTGTTGCGGGCAATGCGGTACATTTGGCTTTAAAAAGGAAAAATATGATGTGTCAATGAGAATTGGCAAGCCGATGGCCGAAGCGGTAAAAGAAGTAAATGCTGATTATACGGTTACAGAGTGCGGAATGTGTAAAAACCAGCTGGATCAGTTGACAGATAAAGTGGTCAAACATCCAATGCAGATCTTAGCGGAGGCCTATGACAGTTACCGCTGATTTTATTGTTCTTGCGGCAGGAAGAAACTCATTTAGAAGAAAACAGCAACGGAGACCTCCCCGCTGCTGTTTTCATCATTAAAGAACTGATTCCACTCGGTCTACTTTAACAGTCCAGTCAAATGGGTCTTCAACTTTGCCAAGCTGAATGCCCGTAATGGCATCGTAAATGCGCTGGGATAGTTGTCCAATTTGTTGCTCGTTAATAACGATGGATTTTCCATTCCAATTTAGCTCGCCAACCGGTGATATAACTGCAGCAGTTCCGGAGCCGAAGACTTCTTCCAATTCTCCGCGTTCATGGGCGGCGAAAATGTCTTCAATCGAAATCCTCGCTTCACGTACGGGAACTTCCCAATGTTTTAATAATTGAATAACCGAATCACGGGTAACACCAGGTAAGATGCTGCCGTTTAATTTAGGGGTCACGACTTCACCGTTGATTTTGAAGAAAATATTCATGCTGCCCACTTCTTCAACATACTTATTTTCCTTTGCATCGAGCCAGAGAATTTGCGCATACCCCTTTTCCTCTGCCTCTTCTTGGGCCTTCAAGCTGGCGGCATAATTGCCTGAGGTCTTGACATGACCGACTCCGCCAATAACGGCACGAACATAATGCTCTTCAACATGGATTTTAACCGGACTTAACTGGCTTCCATAATAGGCACCTGATGGAGACAGGATCACCAGCAATTTATATTGATGGGAAGGACGGACGCCAAGGTGAGGTTCTGTGGCGAGAATAAACGGCCGGATATAAAGCGACATTCCTTCGCCCTCAGGGATCCAATCTTTTTCAATTGAGACCAACTGTTTGATTGCATTTAATAGAAGCTGTTCATCAATTTGTGGAATACATAGCCGGGCGCATGATTCATTCAACCGGTTCATATTTTTTTCCGGGCGAAAAAGCTGAATGGTTCCATCAGCGGTTTTATAAGCCTTTAACCCTTCAAAAATGGCCTGTCCATAATGAAAAACCATCGCCGCCGGATCAAGTGTTATTGGCTCATATGGAACGATTCGTGGATCATGCCATCCGCTGTCAATATGATAATCCATGACAAACATATAGTCCGTATAATAGTTCCCGAAGCCAAGTGAAACAGGCTCAGGTTTAGCCTTTAATTCTTCTCTTTGAATAAATGCAATATCTTGTTTCATCGTTACACCCCAAATCCCCAATCATTTAGTTTATATAATTGAGAGTACGCCTAATACAGAAAAAATACAATAGTTTGGGTTTTAAAGTTTTCTAAATTCTTAAAAAACATCGTACTAGGACAATGAACCGCCTATGGGGGTTCTTATTTTTTGTCGGGCCTCCAATTTAATTCTGATTTCAACAAAAGCTGATGGATGAAACCAAATCCCCATATTTTCGTAGTAATATATATTAGCAGAACTGGACGTAGGGGGGATGAATTTTTTCATGGACAGATTAACGATTGACTTGCAAAAGGCAGGATATAGCATCGAGGATCCGGTTATTGAGAATATCTCTTTTTCCGTAAAAGCTGGTGAACTTGTTGGGTTGATCGGTGAGAACGGTGCGGGGAAAAGTACCACCATTAAGGCTATTTTGGGACAACTCCCGTGGATGGAAGGCTCTGTTTCGGTACATACGAAAGGCTCGGTTTATGGTTATGTCCCGGAAAGACCGGTTTTTTATGAAGAATTAACGGTTTGGGAGCATATCGAATATTGTGGAGTGATGCGGGAAATTCCCAACTGGGAAGGGCAGGCAAAGGAGCTAGTGAAGACTTTTCGCGTCGAGCATTATATTCACCAGCTGCCACATAGCTTGTCGAAAGGAACGCAGCAAAAAATAATGATTATTCTTGCGCTGCTCCCTTCGCCGGAATTATTAATCGTTGATGAGCCCTTCATTGGACTTGATCCCCGGGCAACGAAATTATTGCTAAGAATCATCGAACAGGAACGGGAAAAGGGAACGGGAATTCTGATGTGTACTCATGTACTGGATACGGCTGAGAAACTTTGCGATAAATTTATCCTACTTTCAAAGGGAACGATGTATACCTCAGGTTCACTACTTGACCTGCAAAAAAAATGTCAGCTGCCGGATGGCAGTTTGCTGGACTGTTTTGATTATCTTATCGATGAGGATCCGAATTATGGGTTGGATTGAATACATAAAAAGGTGGAGAAAGGCAGGAAAATTCCAGCGGAAAGTTATTGGGATGGTTATTGACTGGACAGTTTTCCTTTATCTTGTCATTCCCGTTATCATTGCCTTGGCTGTCATCGATTATCAGCTGTGGCAGTCGCCGCCCGCTTGGACATCATTTATACCGGTTCATTTGTTTGGACTTGTTTTCTTCTATATTGCTCAATTTTTTTCAATCAGAACATATGTAGAACAGGCAGACGAATTATTTGTTATTCAAAAAGGTGACTATTATCAATCTTTATTACAGTTGGGGAAATACTTTTCTGTATTGAAAGCCATGTTGGCAGCAAGTATCCTCATTTTTTACTTTTATCCGGTATTTAAAACAGGTTATCAACTTTCAATTTTTACTGTGCTGCTCATCCTATTCTATGTTGTCGTTTGGAGTCTCTTCCGAAAACTGGCGGCCAGATGGTTTTCCTTACGGGGGATCATCTGGAGAAGGAGGGTTTTTTCCGTTTTTGAATTTATGCTGTATGGGATTGGAATGTATGGTCTATTCCATCATCAGCTTGTTTTTCTCAGCATGATGCTGCCTATTTTTGGAGCTGTTGTATTTTTTCTCAAAAAAGAAAGACAGCCATTACGGTACTTTCATGCGGAGGCTGAGCGGGAAAGAAGTGAAAAGTGGAAATGGGCAGTCTTTTTAATGGTTCAGTCCGGTGAATACGAAGGAATCAAGAAAACAAGAAAATATCCGTTATTTAATAAACAATCACAGGGAATTTTTTCCAAAAGAACACCCGAACATGTACTGGCTGAAATGTATTGGAAATGGCATTTTCGCAAGGGAAGACATTTAAAGTTTTATCTATATTTTGTCCTGTTTTCTTTCTATGCTTTAGCGGTATTGCCGGAAAAAGTACAGTTTTTTGTGTTGGCATTCATTCTTTTTGCAGGCTTCAAAATACAAGATGGTATTTGGAAGTCCTTTATTACCCATCCATTTACAAGAAATATCGGGCCCATAAACGAAACAAGCCTAGTAAAAGGAAAACGACTGGCATTTTTGGTATTATGGCTGATACCTTGTGGAATGCTGATGATCTGGGCGTTGTTCGTTTAACTTTTTTGACGAGTGTCAGGCACTATCCCGACTGGTAGGTGCCTGGCATTTTTGTTATGATTCAAAAAAATATCCGGCTATATGCCGGATAAAAAATTATATATAAAGGGGGATGAAAGGCAATGAAAAGATCATGTCCGTTTCATGTATGATCTTACTCCCAATAAATGACCAAATTATGAATAAACCATTAACAGTGTTTAAAAAGTGGTGGCAGGTACCACTTGTTTAGGAAGACATGATTTGCCCGCCGTTTACATGGAGTGTTTGTCCGGTGACGAAGCGAGAGTCATCAGAGGCAAGGTAGACAAAGGTTGGAGCGACCTCAAAGGGCTGACCTTGTCGTTTCATCGGGTTGTCTGCAAGGGCCACCTGGTCGGCTGAAAAGCTTGCTGGAATCAGTGGTGTCCAAATCCGTCCAGGGGCAATGGCGTTGACTCTGATGCCTTTATCAATCAGATTGCGTGCCAAGGCCCGGGTGAATCCAACAATTGCTCCTTTTGTGGCAGTATAATCGATCAATTGGTCATTCCCATAATAGGTCACAACAGAAGCAGTATTAATAATGGAACTGCCTGGTTTTAAGTACGGCAGGGCGGCACGGGTCGTGTAAAAATGAGAGTAAATGTTTACCTTGAATGTTTCATCGAATTGCTCATCGGTAATATCAAGCAGACTATTTTGCATAAACTGGATTCCCACATGGTTACAAAGGACATCCAGCCGGCCGAAGGTTTGAATGGTGCTTTCCACAATGTTAAGGCATTGCTGCTTTTCTCTGAGGTCACCAGGCAATAATAAACAGCGCTGCCCGAGTTCCTCAATCCTTGCCTTTGTCCGGTTGGCATCCTCATGTTCATCTAAATAAGCAATTGCGACATCGGCTTCTTCTTTCGCAAAAGCAATCGCAGCGGCTGCTCCCATGCCGCTGTCACCACCGGTAATAAGCGCAACTTTCCCTTTTAATTTTCCGCTTCCTTTATAATTTGGATTTTCAATGATTGGCCGGGGAACCATTAATTTTTCAACACCGGGCTGACGAAGCTGGCGCTGTTCGGGAACAGATAGTGGAATATCTTCATAGCGGGTTATTTTTCCATAATGGGGATACATCGGATAATCTTGGTTTGGCGGCGTCTGGTGATGATCGTGTGTCATAGCAATCCTCCTCGAAATAAATCTTCGAGTTACTGTATGTTATCTGGGCTGATAGAGTGCCTGTCAAGTTCCATTGTGACGGGCTCAAGATGGAGGGATGCGGAATAGTGTAAAGAAAGAAGTCAACAAGGAGGTTTTAAGCTGTGCAGTATTATTATCAATTCAGCCGTGAAGCAAAGCTGTTGTTAGTGGATTTTTCGGAGGAAAAAGAAGAACTGCTATATAATTCAAATCCTCATCCTTTTATGATACCGCAAATCGGCAAGCGCCCGCCATTCTATACGAATCCAAGATATGAACAGTATTATCCGGTTATTTAGACTTATCGTATTATAGGGGAGGAACTTTTCGGCTTATTCGGTAAAGTAAAGTCTGTCTAGTTGCCCGAGTTGGAGAAATTTCGGTAGTTTGGGTCAAGTAGAGTCTGTCTAGTTACCCGAGTTGGAGAAATTTCAGCAGTTTGGGTAAAGTAAAGCCTATCTAGTTGGCCCGAACTAGCTGTATAGCCTGCTAAAACCATTTCTCCAATACCATCCAAATTCAAATAGTGCTGAAAATCCCCCTTTAAAAATAAAATAGAACAAAATGGTAAATACCAAGGGGGATGGTCATGCCGATCGAATGGAACGAAGAAGACAAAGTTTTCCACCTTTACAATCAAAAAATCAGTTATTTAATTCAAATTGTCCATGGCAAGTATCCTGCTCATTTGTATTGGGGCAAGCGGATTCAAACACTTCAGCCAACATTAATCCTTCCGTATAAGGGCAGACCTTTTTCACCAATGACAGAACCAACAGATTCAAAATTCTCACTTGATACTTTAGCGCAGGAATATCCGGCTTTTGGAAACGGAGATTTCCGCTCACCGGCATATCAGCTTCGGACAAAAGATGGTTCCACGATTACGGAATTTGTTTATGATTCGCATGAAATAACACAAGGAAAGCCCAGGTTGGAGGGGTTACCGTCTGCCTATGTCGAAAACAATCAGGAGGCAGATACCTTAGTTATCACCCTAGTAGATCCGATACTGGCGATTGGGCTGAATCTCATTTATACCATTTACCACGACCTCGATGTGATCACCAGGTCAGTTTCCTTTGAGCATCGAGGTTCCCAGAAAGTAGAAATACATAAATGCATGAGTATGTCCGTTGACTTTCATTCCTCCAAATGGGATTGGTTACAGCTTCATGGAACATGGGCGAGGGAATGCCATATTGAGCGGCAGCCATTAAACCATGGAACCCAAATGATTTCTTCAGCTAGGGGAGCAAGTAGCCACCAGCATAATCCGTTTATTGCGCTACTTTCAAAGGAAGCAACGGAGGAGCATGGCGATGTTTATGGAGTAAGTCTTGTGTACAGCGGGAATTTCCAAGCCTCGATTGAAGTAGATCCTTTTGAAACTGCAAGGCTGACAATTGGGATTAATCCGTTCGATTTTATTTGGCTGTTAATGCCAGGGGAAACATTTCAAACTCCAGAGGCATTAATGGTTTATTCACCGGATGGGCTCGGCGGGATGTCAAGAATGTTTCATAAATTACTGCGTACCAGAGTTTGCCGCGGCATTTACCGTGATCGAACACGTCCGATTCTTTTTAATAATTGGGAAGCAACAAGATTTAATTTTTCCGAGAAAAAATTAAAGCAACTGGCGGATGCAGCCGCTAACCTTGGAATTGAACTATTTGTCCTTGATGATGGCTGGTTCGGGCACCGTGACAATGATAAAACTTCACTCGGGGATTGGGACGTTAATCGGAAAAAACTGCCACATGGATTGAAGGGGATTGCGGAATATGTTCAAGCAAAGGGAATGCAATTTGGCCTGTGGGTCGAGCCGGAAATGGTTTCACCTGACAGCGAACTGTATCGTCTGCATCCAGATTGGTGTCTCCATGTACCGGGACGAAAGCGGACACTGTCGAGAAATCAGCTTGTTCTTGATTTAAGCCGGGAAGATGTTTGTGATTGGCTGATTGACACGTTTACAAACGTCTTCACAAAAGCCCCTATTTCTTACGTTAAATGGGACATGAACCGGAATATGACGGAGGTCGGATCGGCCGTACTACCGCCGGAAAGGCAGAAAGAAACCGCCCACCGCTATATGCTGGGGTTGTACCGAATTTTAGATACGTTAACTAAACGATTTCCCGAGATCTTATTCGAAAGTTGTTCAGGCGGCGGTGGACGTTTTGACCCTGGGATGTTGTATTATATGCCGCAAACCTGGACCAGCGATGACACCGATGCGGTAGAACGATTAAAAATTCAATATGGAACGAGCCTTGTTTATCCGGCGTTAACAATGGGGGCTCATGTGTCTGATGTACCGAACCAGCAAACAGGAAGGAACACGCCGTTACAAATGAGATTGTACGTTGCCATGGCGGCAAATTTAGGCTTTGAAATGAAGGTTGATCAGCTGACGAAAGAAGAAGGGATGGAAATAAAGAAGGGAATTCAATTTTACAAGCACATTCAGGATTCGGTCTGCTTTGGAGATCTATTCAGGCTGCTTAGTCCGTTTGAAGGAATGGACACAGCATTTATGTACGTAGCCCCAGACAAATCGAAAGCGGTCGTCTTTTATTATAAAGTTCTGGCAACGCCTAATCCGCCTTTTTATCGTTTAAAATTACGAGGGTTAGATCGGCAAGTGAAATATCAAATAAATAATGGCGGGCAGGCTTTTTATGGAGATGAGTTGATGAAAATAGGGATTACAATGCCGCTCGTAAAATCCGATTATTTCTCAATAATATTTTTGATTCAAAGGCTGGAAGAGGAAAGTCTTCGCTTTTGAAAGACTTCCGCAAAATAGAGCGTAGCAACCGCCAATTGAAGCATGCAAATCGCCAATGGGCTGCTAAAGATATAAACAAAAAAGACAATCCAAACGAATTGTCTTTTTTAGGTTCCCATTATGTTTTTAAAGAGTGTTCCCCGCGATTTTTTTATAACAAGAATGAAGAAGGGAACATCTAACCCCATGTTTTATGCCTGCTTACTTTCAAGGCGACGTGCAATTAATGATAAACAATAGTTTACGATAAAATACATGAGGGCGACGACGAAAAAGATTGGGAAAATGTAATTGACATTTTGGGCATAAATGATTTGCGCATTATGCATGAATTCTGGTAAAGCGATAATCACGCATAAAGAAGTATCCTTCAATAAGGAGATAAATTGGCTGACAATTGGCGGAATCATTCTCCTCAATGCCTGAGGCATGACAATATGCCATAATGTTTGGATATAGGTTAACCCGGATGAACGGGCTGCTTCAATTTGCCCTTTATCAATCGAATTCAAACCACCTCTGACAATTTCAGCCAGCATCGCCGATTCAAATACAGTTAATGCTAAAATCGCCGCCACTGTGACGCTTAGCTTTATTCCTACTTCCGGTAAGGCAAAAAAAGTGAAGAAAATGATTAGCAACAGCGGTGTATTCCTTATCGTTTCAATAATCACAGCCACGATTTTGGATACGACGGGAATTTTTGCATACCGTAAAGTACCTAATAGAATTCCTACAATAAAGCTGAGAACAATCGAAATAAACGCAATGTATAACGTCACCATAAAACCATCGGCGAGGAATTTTAAATGATCGGCTGAAAGTGCTCCTGCAATATCCATAATTCCCCTCCTTAATGACTTCTAGCCAGGCGTTTTTCCAGATAACCAACGCCAAGACTTAATGGTATTGTTAAAACAAGATAGAACAAAGCAACAAAAATGTAGACATCAAAGGTAACGAATGTATGCGAGGAAACGATATCTCCGAAATACATTAAATCTAAGCCCGCGATCATCCCTAAAATTGACGAATTTTTTACCAGATTAATAAACTGGTTGCCAATTGGCGGAATGACGATTTTGATCGCTTGCGGTAAAATAATTAATCTCATTGCCTGTAAATAGGTGAGACCTGATGACCTTGCTGCCTCCATTTGCCCTTTGGGAACAGATTGTATTCCGGCCCGGATCGCTTCGGCGATAAAGGAAGCCGTATAAATGGAAAGGGCAATCGTCCCTGCCACAAACCCTGGTAACGTTACACCGATCGCAGGAAGACCGACATAAAAGAAAAAGGCTATGATAAGAAGAGGAATATTTCTAATGAATTCAACATAGACGGTGCCAATCCAATTTAACGGTTTAATTGGTGCTATTCTCATCACGGCAACAATTACACCAATTACAAAGCTCCCTACCAAACCAATTAAACTAGCAAAGATCGTGTTCTTAAATCCTTCCAAATATGTATCCCAGTTATCGATCAGTATTGAAAAATCAATCATGATGATCTCCCCCCTTTTTTATCCATTGTCTAGCTCCAGCTCCCTAGCGGCTAGTGTCCTTCACGCTCCGCCCTACGATAAGTCAACATCGGTTCGCTTGCGCTCACCGTGTTTCCTTTATCTCAGTTGGAGCGCTTCACAAGGAAGGCTTCGACAGCATCAGCATCGCACGAAGGAAAAGCGATAGCTTTTTCGAGGAGGCCATACGCCGCTGAGCAGGGCCGCTTGCGCTTTTCTTATAAGAAGTATCAGGATGAGCAAATTTTGCTCATCCTGATCTTAGTGGATGTTAGTTGGTTTTGATCCATTTATTTTTAATTTCGTCATATTTTCCGCTTTCTTTCATTTTCTTTAAAGCATCATTAATTGCGTCAACTAATTCTTTATTTCCTTTTTTAACAGCAATGCCGTATGGCTCTTCGGTGAAGGTACCGCCGACTAACTGATATTTCGGATCTTGGTCAACCATTCCATAAAGGATCGCGTCATCCGTTGTTAATGCATCCCCTTGACCGGATTTCAAGGCAGTGAACGCTTCTGTATAGTTTTCATATTCTAAAACAGTTGCTTCAGGAGCTTTTTCACGAATATTAATGGCAGAAGTTGAGCCTTTAACTGCCAGAACTTTGGTACCTTTTTTCAAATCTTTCAGTCCTTTGATCGGGCTTCCTTTTTTGACAAGAAGTGATTGTCCTGCCATAAAGTAAACATCAGAGAAATCAACTTCTTTTTTACGTTCTTCCGAGATGGTCATGGTAGCGACAATGGCATCAATATCACCATTGTTTAACATGGGAATCCGAGTTTTTGAGGTAACCTCTTTAAACTCAACCTTTTTTTCATCACCAAGAATGGCTTTTGCCAGCTCTTTGGAAATATCAATATCGAAACCTTCTACTTCACCGGAAGTTGGATTCTTAAGTCCAAATAACCTTGTGTCGTATTTTACGCCGATTACAATTTTGCCCTTATCTTTAATTTGCTCGAGAGCGTTTTTGGATGAACCGCCGGTACTTGCTTTTTCACCTTTGCCGCAGGCTGCAAGCAGCATTGACATAGCTAAAAAAAGAATTAATGCTAATTTACTAGATTTACTTTTAAACATATAAATCCCCCTTGTTTTTTAATGATTTAATATACGGCTAAGGAATAGTCGCGCTCTTTCTTCTTTTGGATTCGCGAAAAACTCAGCCGGTGTTCCCTCTTCAAGAATTTGTCCATGATCCATAAAGATAACACGATCGGCAACTTCCTTGGCAAAGCCCATTTCATGGGTTACAACAACCATTGTCATTCCTTCTTTTGCCAGAGTTTTCATGACATCCAGCACTTCGCCGATCATCTCCGGATCCAAGGCCGATGTTGGCTCATCAAACAGCATAATTTCCGGCTTCATTGCAAGACCTCTTGCAATCGCCACCCTCTGCTGCTGTCCACCTGATAACTGTGATGGATAGGAGTTTGCCTTATCAGGTATACCAACCTTTTCGAGATAGTATTTTGCCACCTTTTCTGCTTCCTCTTTTGATTGTTTTAAAACCATCATCGGGGCAATCGTTATATTTTCCAAGACGGTTTTGTGCGGGTATAGGTGGAAATGCTGAAAAACCATCCCAATATTTCGCCTTAACTCATTAATGTTTGTTTTTTTGTCATTTACCTTCACGCCATTAACAATTAATTCCCCATCTGAAATCGTTTCCAGACGATTAATACAACGAAGCATAGTACTTTTCCCTGATCCAGAAGGACCAATGACAACGACAACTTCGCCTTTATTAATCTCTACATTAATATTTTTCAGGACGTGAAAGTCACCATAGTACTTGTTAACAGAATTAAACCGAATCATGCCAATCCTCCTCCCTGTTGATTTCTGTTCTTATGAAGGGCACCTGTAGAATTGTCGATTTTTGTCGACTCTTTACTCTTTTTAGAATATACAAATAATTAACAGGCATAGAAACATTCTACAATTTTTTTTTAATATAGTAAACCTTAATTGTGAAATTTTTGATTATTCATATTAAGTTTGAAGTTTAACAGGATATTATCCATAAAAAAAGCCAATTCACTTCATTGCCAATTGTCGGCTGAACAAATTATTGTTATTGTCCCATTACAGTTTTCTTCTTTCTTGCCCCTAAAAGTGAGGAAGAAGCAGCCGAGTAAGATAACCGCTCCAAATGTAAAAGGAATGCATAAATACCTGTAAGGATAACCATGACTAAAAATTGACATTGAGCTCAAGCCATGCTGAAAATAGGATAAATAGGTTCTGCAATTAATGAAGAAAACAAGCCTTTTTTGAAAAAGAAATATTTAATATAGAGTTGGTGATTTCACTTGAAGGAAACCATTTTAAAAGCCTTGAAAAAAATCGAGTCGGATTATAATGTGAAAATCCTATATGCCTGTGAAGCTGGTAGCAGAGCCTGGGGGGTCTCATCAAAAGATAGTGATTATGATGTCCGCTTTATATATGTCCATAAGAAAGACGATTATTTAACGATTGACCCAATAGGAATAGGGAAAAAGCGGGATGTCATTGAACTGCCAATCGATGACCTGCTGGATATTACCGGATGGGAATTAACGAAAGCCTTAAGGTTATTAAGGAAGTCCAATCCGCCATTATTGGAATGGCTTCATTCAGGAATAGTATATTACCAAGAATTTCCTACTATTGCACAAATGAAGAAGCTCACAAGAGAGATCTTTGCTCCGCAGGCATGTCTGCATCATTATCTCAACATGGCAAATAAAAATTTTCAAGGGATACTACAAGATGGTGAAGTGAACAGCAAAAGATATTTAAATGTTCTCAGACCCATACTGGTAGCAAACTGGATTGAAAAATTGAATGAATTTCCACCATTGGATTACCAACTATTATTGGAAAAATGCATTGCGGAAGGGGAGGTAAAAGGAGAAATCAAAGCCTTGCTAAAAAGAAAACGGCTCGGGGAAAAACAAGCTGAAAAACTGCAAATCGATGTAATCAACGAATTTTTTATCGAAGAAATTTCCCGACTTCGAGAATGGATCAAAACCCTAAATGTTTACTTACAAGATTTTTCTCCACAGCTTGATTTACTGTTTAGAAATACCCTTGACGAAGTGTGGGCTTAAAGTTGAGTCACTGAAATATTTTCTTTACGAATCGAAAGTAAATAATTGTAAATAATGTGAAAGAATTGTGAAGAATACAATGAGAATAGCGCCCGACAAGTAGAAAAAAGGTAAAATGGTTTGAAGAAAGGGAAAAGGAGTTGAGGCAACTGCATGAAATTAAAGCTCATGATGGCTGCTTTATTGACAGCATCCGTATTAACTGCCTGTAGCGGAACAGGTACAGATGAAGGAAAGTCCGTAAAGCAAAAGGAAACGACTAACATTAAGCAATTGGTAAGTGAATATAGCGGTGGTAACGAAAAGGTGGAAAACGCCTCGATCACGCCGCAGCAACTAGTTGTGACAGACAAAAAAGGAAACGAGACGGCTTATAACTTGCCTAAGGATGAATTCTTTGTTTCGATTGCTCCTTATGTTAAAAATACCCATCCTTGAACGACTCATAGCTTGACAGGTTGTCAAGGTGAACTAACCAATAAACAGTTTAAAGTATACATTAAAGATGCGGAAGGCCAAGTTATATTGGACAAGATGGTTAAGTCCCAAAAGAATGGATTTATCGATTTATGGCTGCCGCGGGATAAAAAGTATCAAATAAAGATTGAGCAGGACGGAAAAAAAGCGGGCGCAGAAATCTCTACGTTCAAAGATGCCCCTACTTGTATAACAACGATGAAGCTGATGTAAATCATAATAAAGGAGCAGGAAATCACTTGCGATTTCCTGCTCCTTTTAAGTTTTATATTTTTAATAAATAACAACCGGTTCGTAGGTGCTGAGATAGTTATACACTGTCCCCATAACGCTTGGTGGCGTGTTGACGCAGCCGCCGGAACCTGCCGTAAGATAAGCATTACTTGACCAATTCGTGCGCCAGCTGGCGTCGTGGAATCCTTGACCGCTGTTTGTGAACGGTGCCCAGTAATTTACTTTAATCGCATATTCAGATTTACCAACTGCACTGCCTCTTAGTGTGTACTGTGTTCGCTTATAAAGGATATACCATATCCCCTTTTCTGTATCTTCACCGGTGATGTGTTTTCCCGTTACCACATGGGTGGACAGAACCATTTTTCCATTTTTATAAAGCCAAATGCGCTGTTGCGAAATAGACACTTCTGCATAGGTGTCGCCAATCCCGTTATTGGTGGTGTTTTCATATCCGATGCCTTCATTACTCCAGCCATTGCCATAAATATTTGTTGCCGATACCGATTTATCTCCTTTTACAAAAGCCTTTTGAAGCAGAGCCGCTTCTTTATCAACATCTATGGCCCAGCCGTAGCCTTGAGCTTTTACGGTAACGATTCTACCTGAACTGGTCTTAAACGGAATATCTTTATTTAAAGTTGCCTGTTTTTCATTTATTTCCGTAATTTTGTTTTTGATTTCGCTTGGGTCGATAGTGATCTTCATATCTTTGGAGACAGTGGCGTTTTTGATTAGTTCACTGGCCTTTAATGAATAGACTTTTTTCTGTACTTTATAGTCAATCGTCTGCTTTAGGAGTTCTCGCAGTTTCTTTTCTTCGTTTTTGACAATCTGACTGTCTTCCTTAATCGGCTGCAGGAATACCGGTTTCAGACGAATATCGCTTTTAAATTCCTGTTTTTCGTAATCCTTCATTAGTTTGGCTATATCATACTGCTCTCCATTCTCGCTTTTGCTGATAACAATTTGCCCCTGCTCTAACTTAGCCTGGGCATTTACAGGCGCTTTTAAAGATTTATTCATGGTGACAAGCTTTTCTTCAACAAGCTTTTTCAGCGTGACGCTGCGATATTGATCAGCTTCTTTGGGAATAAGCAGATAATTTTTTTTCTTAAAGGAAGGAAAGAAAGACCATTGGCTTTTTAGTATTTTTTTTACTTCAGGCAAATCATCATCGGTAAACCCCATCTTTGTGTCTTCTGCATCTAAAATTTGCTGTTTTCCAACATAAACTCTGTTTGCCAAAATAGCGGTTTTCAACTTTTTAACTGCTTTTTCAGCAGTCAGCCCGCCCACTTTAGTATCATTTATGGTAATTTGCGAATTGAACCGGGTCGCTTGATAATAGCTCATTCCTCCAATTAAGAGTGCTAACACGATAATGGTGCTTGTTATCATAAATTTCCAATTCTTATACCATTTAATGGAGTTTTTCTTCATTCTACTCATTTCTTCCGTTAATTCATATTGCGCGTTATTCATAACGTTCCCCCCCATCTATGTAAAAAAACATGGTATCGGCATCCACTGGCTTTAAGCGAGTATCTTTTTTCTAACCCCTCGACTAGTTTACCCTATTATTCTACTATTATCACCATTATTTTACTAGTTTTATGATGTATATATTTACCATATTTTAAAAATATATGTAATGTGCTTTGAGTAATAATTTGGAAGAATTTGAGCTGCCAAAAAGAATATTAGGTGAGCAATGAGGAGGTTTGATTCGGGCCAAATGATATAATGTCTAAGCATTATAATATGATAATTACAGAAAAACTGCCAACTTTTTGCTAAGGCAGTTTAGAAAGAAAAAAAGCAGGTGAAAGAGGGATAATTAACGGTGTTGCCTGTTCCCTTTCACATTAAAGTATTAATGCAGCGGGAACAGGCACCATGATTTTAAGTTTTATTTACTTGTTGATCCGCATGTTGCCATTTTTTTAGCTAATAAGGAAGTATAAAATTTTTCCGAATTTTATACTTCCTTATGTCGCATAAATTCAACTACGCCTCTGTCTTCGTCTTTAAGGACTCGTCAGTCGGCGAGTTTCCATTTAACATCATAATTGGTTTTCTTCCTTTTTGATTGACTGCGGTAATTCCCGCAGATACTAGAAGGAGTGCTGCCATCGTATTGACTGATAAATGTTCGCCGGGCAGGAACATCGCCGAGAGGATCGTTCCGGAAACGGGAACAACAAATTTAAAAAGTGTCACTTCTCCGGCCTTGTTGTACTTTAGCAGAGAGGTCCACAGGGCAAAGGCAGCTGCCGATAAAAAGACTGCATAAAAAAGTAACAGCCAGCCCTTTGCTGTGAACGTCATGGCGCCTGGACTAAGGCTGGGTGTTCCAATTATCAGCATCAGTGCCGAGCCAATCAACATTTGCCAGCCGGTTAAGGCAAAGGGATGAATGTCAGCCGATAGGCGTTTGGATAGGAAGGTTCCAAACGCCGCAGCCAATCCGGAGAGCAGCATGAAGCCTTCTCCAAAGAAAGTAAAATGGAGAGAGGTATCCTGTCCCCAGTTAGCAACAACAATTCCCCCAAACCCGGTAATTAAGCCAAGAATTTTCCGCCAATCCAAGCGGTCATCGGCATAAATAAAGTGGGCAAGAAAAACAACGAAAAATACTCCGCTCGAATTTAAAATCGCTGCTTTCATTCCGGAAGTATGGGCTAATCCATTATAGAAAAAGAAATATTGCAAACTCGTGGACAAGAGCCCCAAACCAATAACAGCCGGCCATTGCCGCCAGCTTATTTTCAACGCCTGTCTATCAAATAAGAATACAATGATCAGCAGCAACAAAGCCGCCAGCATAAAACGGATGCCGGCGAAGACAATTTTCGCAGCTAAATCATCTCCTGCCATTCCAAGTTCGTCATAGCTTAGTTTTAATACCGGAAAAGCACTTCCCCATAAAATTGAACAAAAAACGGCAATCGTGATGACCCAAAATCTGTTAGTCAAGAAACGAGTATAGCCTTCTTGTTGTTTCATCATCGTCAACTCCAAATGTCTTCTATTATTCCAACTGTTCATTATACACATGCAACATGTTTCTTACCATGAACAGGTTATGAAATTTAGATTTACAGAAACTTCTTCGAAGAATAACACAGCCAAATAGAAAAGGCCGCCAATGCGAATAGGCGCTGTGCCAGTGAATGGTGTCGATGATTTTTTTGCTAAAACAAGAAGTTCATCACGACCTTAAATGATGACGATTTCAAGATTATTCAGTATAATCCAAATTAAATAGGCTGCAAGGGTGGTGAAAATGGTGAAAAGCATAACAGTCGAAGACTTGGTTCGAAAGTTTTCATTTAAGGTAGCGGCTGGTGAAAATCAACTCCAAAAAATGATAACGCATTCACAGGTCCATCGCCCGGGTCTGGAGTTTATTGGGCAGTTTGATTTTTTTCAATCCGGACGAATTCTTATATTAGGTAAAAAAGAAATAACCTATTTACATACATTAAGCGAAGAGGAACGGAAATCACAAATAGAAAATATTGTTTACTATCATCCGCCATGTTTTATTGTCACGGCAGGGGAAGGCGGACTCTCCTACCTTTGCCGTCATTGCAATGAACAGGGGATACCTTTGCTGGTAACAAGCGGGACTGAGATCACTTCCGAGTTTATCAAAAAATTAGATGCCTATTTGGTGAAGGAACTCGCACCGGAAATAGCAGTGCATGGTGTATGTATGAATGTATCCGGCATTGGAATCTTACTTCGAGGCGATTCAGGCGTTGGAAAAAGCGAGACAGCCCATACATTAATTCGTCGCGGACACCGCTTGGTCGCAGACGATATCGTGGTTCTAAAGAAACTGAGTCCGCAAACGATTCTTGGGACGCATGATGAAAAAAACAAGGAATTCCTGGCTCTTCGCAGTATTGGACTGTTGAATGTAGTTCGGATATACGGCCGCAAAGCGTTTCAAGATGAAACACGGATTGCTCTTGATATTCTTCTGACAAAATGGCAGAAGGATGATCTAAATAACGAATTGGAACAAGAACCTCACTATATTGATTATATGGGTGTGAAGGTTCCGTCCTTCGAAATTCAACTCCAGCCCGGCCGAGATGTAGCTGGATTAATCGAAGCTGCAGCGAATAACTGGTATTTAAGGCAGCAGGGATACAGTGCAGTCGAAGACTTTATGAGCAGAATCGAAGCCGATATTGCAAATTCTGCTAAATCATAACTCTAATCATCTTACTTAAATGAAAGCGAACAATGGCTGGTATTGTTCGCTTTTTCACTGAATCGGCCATTTTAACACAAAAACGCTCAGTTCCCTGAGCATTTTCTTTATGTGCGTCTTGTGAAAGGCGGATTAATTTTTACTATTTTATTTTTTAATTGCCCTGGTGGCGATAAAGGTGGGAACATTATACTCATGCAATCTGCCGCTTCCGTTTGTATCCTCATATAAGTCAGTCAACATAAAACCTGCCTTTAACTGGCCACCAATCTGTTCTTCAATCGAATGTGAAAATTGAATTCCGAGATCCTTATTTAAACACTCTTGGTACAGTTCGGGATCTTTCAAGGGATTAAAGGGAAGCCGATAGGTTAAGACCGTCTCATTTTCATCGAATAGATAGTTTACGCCATTATCCAAACCAGCTATCAGTAATCCCCCTTTTTTCAGTACCCTGAAACATTCTTCCCAAACGTGGAAAACATCCTCTATATAACAGTTCGAAACAGGATGGAAAATTAAATCAAATGACTCCTTTTCAAAAGGAAAAGGTTGTGTCATATCAGCTTTAACAATGTTAATTGAATAGCCTTCACGGCTAGCCACCAATAATTCGCTATCTAACTGTTTTTGTGAATAGTCCATAATGGTACATTCTGCCCCTAAGGCTGAAAATATAGGCATTTGTTGTCCGCCGCCCGAAGCCAATCCCAAAATCTTCCGTCCTTTAAAATCTGGAAACCACGATTTAGGAACTGGTTTTGTCGGTGTAAGCAAGACATTCCACTCACCCTGTAACGCTTTTTCATATGTTTCATGTGAAATAGGTACTCCCCATTTCCAATTGTTTTCCACCCAGCTATCAATTATCGATGAATTTATGTCTGTATAATGATTATTCATCTTTTCGCTCCTTTAAATGTAATGAATGTTCTAATTATACCATTATTTTCTCATTGGTCTTGCATGGCTATTGATAAATGAAAAATTGGATTAAGTTGGTTTCTTGAGTATATTAATATTAGGAGTGCTTTTTTTTAAAAAGGAGAGAAAAATGAAAATTTATGTTGATGCAGATGCTTGTCCAGTTAAAGACATTATCATTTCTGAAGCCGTGAGGGAGGATATTCCTGTCATTTTGGTGACGAGTTTTTCGCATTTTTCGAATGCGGAACAGCCTCCTGGGGTGGAAACTATTTATGTCGACAGCGGGGCAGATGCTGCCGATTATCGGATCATGAAGCTAGCAGAATCAGGAGATATTATTGTAACCCAGGATTACGGACTGGCATCGCTCGGTTTGGCAAAAGGCTGCCTAGTGCTTCACCATAAAGGGTTTACCTATACAAATGAGAACATTGACCAATTATTAACCACGCGATATTTAAGTGCAATGGCCCGAAAAGGCGGCAAGCGTACCAAGGGACCAAAGCCTTTTACTCAGGAAGACAGGGAGCAGTTTAGGAAGGTTTTTAAAATAGCAATTGCACAAGCAATTTAATGAAGGAATTCACAAACTTAGGAATTTTACTGCTGTTTTTTTCACTGCATTTTATAGGATTCCTTCGTTGTAAAATGTTGTAAAATGGTAATGAGATACTCATACCATTTATTTCATGAAAAATTGAGGTATTTGCTGATGCTAAAACAAGGAATCTATGAGGAAATTATCAACCAAAGGCTGAAAGAGGATCTTACAGGATTAGATGTTAACACCTACAATATTGAGAAAGAACGCATCGATGTAGAGGAAGCACGAAAATTATTGTCATCATACATATCTCAAGTAACCAGAAAGGCTCTTAAATTTGTCCGTGAAAATGAAGCCGATGACGAGCAGGCGTTAATCAATCAGATTCGTACCTGTAATGAAATTATTTCGACTTTAAGCGTTCAACTGGATGAAGAGGAGTTCCGGCAGCTGAGGATTGAAGAAGAAGGAGAGATTCTGACTTCCATCTATTCAAGAATTAATTCTGTTCGAAGTATTGGAAAAGGTGATGTGATCCGCCCCATTACCCCACTATCACAAAGCTCACTTTTTACTGGATCTAATTATGAACCAAACATGCTGGGAGAGTTAAAAAAAGAAATCTTAACGGCTGATTCCATAGATATGCTTGTATCCTTTATTAAGTGGAGTGGGCTAAGATGCATAATTGAGGAACTTAGAACTTTTACCGATCAACCGAATCATAAGCTTAGGGTGATTACTACTTCCTATATGGAAGCGACAGATTATAAAGCAATTCAGGAATTAAGTCAGCTTCCCAATACAGAAATCAAGATATCCTATGATGTGGATCGAACGAGACTGCATGCAAAGGCCTATCTTTTTAAAAGGGAAACAGGCTTTAGCACAGCCTATATTGGATCCTCCAATTTATCGAATCCAGCTTTAACTTCTGGTTTGGAATGGAATATTAAAGTCACGGAAAAAGACTCGTTTGATATTCTAAGAAAGTTTGAGGCTACGTTTGAAAGCTACTGGAATGACAATGAATTTAAAGTGTATAGCCATGGTAATAAGCAGGATCAGGAGACCTTAAAATACGCTTTATCAAAAAGTAAGATTAAAGAAGAGAATGAGCATTACTTCATTTTCGATATCCAGCCGTATTACTACCAAAAAGAAATACTTGAAAAGCTTCAGGTAGATCGAGAAGTATTTGGACGCATGCGGAATTTGCTTGTTGCAGCAACAGGTGTGGGAAAGACTGTCATTTCAGCGTTTGACTATAAGCGATTTTGGAATAAAAATAAGTCTGCAAGGCTCTTGTTTGTAGCTCACCGTGAAGAAATCCTAAAGCAGAGTCTCGATACCTTTCGGGCTATTTTGAAAGATCCAAACTTTGGTGAAATGTTAGTTGGAACCTACCAACCCCAATCACTTGATCACTTATTTGTCAGCATTCAAAGTTTTAATAGCAAAAGGCTCTATGAAATGACTTCGAGTGATTACTATGATTTTATTATCATAGATGAATTTCATCATGCTGCGGCAGAGTCTTATCAGAGGCTGCTTCATCATTATCAGCCAAAAATTCTCCTTGGTCTAACCGCAACACCTGAGCGGATGGACGGAAAAAATATTTTAACTTATTTTGATGATACAATATCCGCCGAGATGCGTTTAACAGAGGCCATTAATCGCAAACTGCTTAGTCCATTTCAATATTTTTGTGTAACTGACACGGTTGATTTATCCAAATTAAAATGGAGTCGAAGGGGTTACGGGATAAAAGATTTAGAGAATGTTTATACCTCCAATGACCTTAGGAGCAGTCAAGTTGTTAAAAGTGTTTATAAATATGTAACGGATGTTGAACAAGTAAAAGGACTTGGCTTCTGCGTTTCTATTGAACACGCAAAGTATATGGCTGACTTCTTTAATAAGGTGGATATTCCTTCGATAGCATTATATGGAAATGTTGACACAAAAATACGAAGGGAAGCACAGCGCCACCTTTTACAAGGGGATATTAAGTTTATTTTTGTCGTTGACCTCTATAATGAAGGAGTCGATATTCCTGACGTTAATACAATTTTATTTTTACGGCCAACAGAGAGCTTGACTGTTTTTTTACAACAGCTAGGGCGTGGATTGCGGTTAGCAGAGGGAAAAGAGTGCCTAACGGTCCTTGATTTTGTTGGACAAGCCCATCGAAATTATAATTTTGAGGAAAAGTTTCGGGCATTAATTGGTAAAACGAAGCATTCCGTGCAGCACTATATAGAAAACGGTTTTGTGCACCTGCCAAAAGGTTGTTTCCTTCAGTTGGAAAAACGGGCAAAGGAATATATTTTAAGAAATATTAAAGCCAGTACCAACACAAAGGGGAATCTTCTTGCAAAAATGAAGTATTTTGAGGAGGATACGGGGCGTTCATTAACGTTATCCAACTTTTTAAATCATTATCACCTTTCCATCTACGATTTTTATGGTAAAAATGGTGACCGCAGCTTCAGCAGGATGAAGGTAGAGGCAGGTGTTGCGCCTACCTTTGAGTTTGCAGACGAGAAATGGTTAACGAAGCGTTTGCCTAATTTGTTTCATATTAATTCGAAAAAGCTACTTCAGTTTATGATTAGGTATATGAAAGAATGTTCCATTCGCAATAAAGAAGATCAATTAATGCTTGGGATATTTTATTATTCCTTTTATAATAGCCACCCAACAAAGGAGGGGTTCGTCTCTCTTGAAAAAGGAATTATTAGAATATTAACTCGGCCTGAATTTAGAGAAGAGATTTTAGAAATTTTACATTATCTTTATGAATCTTTAGAAACAATGGAGCTCGAAAATGACTTTGACTTTCCTTGTCCATTGGGGGTCCATTGTAATTACAATACATCTCAAGTGCTGGCTGCTTTGGATTATTATAATGAAACGAAAAGCCCGGCTTTCCGGGAAGGGGTTAAACACTTTGAAGACAAAAATCTCGATATCTTTTTTATAACCTTAAATAAATCGGAAAAGGACTTTTCACCGTCAACCCTATATGATGATTATGCGATTAATGATCGGCTGTTCCATTGGCAAACGCAAAGCCGGGTGGCGGAGGGAAGTAAGACTGCAGAGCGATATATCCATCATAAAGAGCGTAACCATAAAATTGCCTTGTTTGTAAGGGAGTATAAAAAAGAAAATGGCTACACTTCTCCGTTTGTGTTCCTTGGTACAGCCGATTATATCAGCCATTCCGGCAGCAAGCCAATGAGCTTTGTCTGGAGGCTGAGAGAGGAAATGCCTTCCTATCTTGTTCCGAAGGCCAATAAGAATATTCTTTAGTGATCAGCGGGGGCAGTAAAATAAGCCCCCATATTCATTGATTAATTGTTAAGCCGCTGTGATATCTGCATGCGTCCACTTTAGAGATTCCAAATTTCCATACATGTAATTATTCTTTCTTTTAAAAGTTGAACCTTGTTAAAACAAATCTTAAAGTTTTGTGGTAAAATTATAAAAATTTCAAATAAGGGGCGAGGTTATGTTTTTATATCAAATAGACGAAGATGTTTCCTTAAAATTAATTGAATTAAAAGATGCTGAACGAGTTTTTGAGTTAACAGACAAATCAAGAAAGCATTTAAGAGAATGGCTGCCCTGGCTCGACTTCACCAAGAATGCAGAAGATACAAAAGAGTATATCCATGGCTGTTTAAAAGGTTATGCCGAAACTAAAAGTATGACAACCGTTATTTTATACAAAGGAGAGATCGTTGGAGTCGCAAGCTTCAACAGTATAAATTGGTCAAATGAGACCGCATACATTGGTTATTGGTTGGGGGAAGAATACCAAGGAAAGGGAATTATGACCAAAGCGGCGAAAGCATTGACCAACTATGCTTTCAATCATCTGAATTTAAATAAGGTAGAGATTAGAGCCGCTGTGGAGAATAAAAAAAGCAGGAGTGTTCCTGAAAGATTAGGTTTTGTAAATGAAGGAATGATCAGGCAAGCAGAATGGCTCTATGATCATTATGTTGACCATGTCGTTTATGGGATGTTAGCAAGCGAATGGAAAGAATATATTTCATAACAACAAATCTTTCCTGTACTGATGGCACTCAACTTTTATGCTATTTTTTCTAAATTATATAAAAAGCTTGCAGACTCGTCTAGAAAGTCAAGACGTTGACTGCAAGCTAAAAAAGGTCAATCCTTTTTTGGCTAATAAGAAGGCATAAAATTTTTCCGAATTTTATGCTTTCTTATGTCGCATAAATTCAACTACGCCTCTGTCTTCGTCCTTAAGGACTCGCCAATCAGCGAGTTTTCATTTACCTAACTTATTTTACATATTTCATCAGTTCTTCGGGGTCAAAGCCGAGGACCCAGTGGCCATTTATCTTTGTCTGCGGTACGCCCATTTGTCCAGTTTCCCGGACCAGCTTTTGAGCGGCAATTGGGTCTGACTGCACATTTACTTCTTTGTAGGTTAATCCTTGAGCCTCAAGGAATTGTTTCATCATAGTGCAGTAAGGTCAAGTATTGGTTGAATAAACTGTAATATCGTTCATTGCGTCTGCCTCCTTTTATTAATAATACCTATATGGGTATTATATGAATATTTCCGGTAAAATTTCAAATAATCAACCCTTCTTTTGCAAAAAGAATTCCCGGGTCGCATTTTAGTTTTTCCCTATAAGTCAAGGCAAAATGTATCATTTATAAAGACATTAAAACTACTTAATATGAAGCTTAGATATGGTGAATATTTAAATTGCTCCAGATTGATCTCCAATTCTTTTTTGAAATTCGGTCTTTGTAAATGTCGATCCGTTCCTTAGTTTCTGTGAAAAATGGGGTTGGTTTTACCTCCATATTGACAACATCATGAATTTCACATGGGGCCGTGAGAATAACATGATCCTTTTCATCTAGTTTAACACCTAAAGCTGTAGCGGTTTCCGGAAATTTTGATATCGCGTCAACAGAAGATAAATAAGGGGGGATCATATTTTTAATATGCATCCGGGCCTCGTTTTTTACCGACCAAGGAATATGAGGGTTTAAGGTTCTGAGTTTTTCCTCAAGGATCTTTTCCGTCGCTTCCTCCATGTTTGCTGGGTCAAAATAAATGACATCGATATCTGGATTAGGGGTTCTCTCGCTGAAATGATGTAATGTATCCCATATTTTTGAACGAACAAAACCGGCGCAAACCCACCAATCAGGCAAGTTAAGTGTTTTTACTGATTTCAAGATATCCATCATCCAAATATCTTCCTTAATAAGTGAGATAATATTTTCCTCATTCATTTCCATTTGAAAATTGCTCCTCGTAGAATGTAATAAGCTTAGTGATACTATGTCAGATGAACTTGATTAAATATCTCCCCGTATAACAGCACCCATAGCTTGCTGAAAGCTTTTATTAAAAGGCCTGTTATGAGGAGTTTTCATTTTTTGATGGTCGATTTCCTTCAAATAACCCCACGACAATGGTTATTTCAAACCCCATATTGACCACTTTGGACGCATAATAAAACCCCCTTTATCAAATATTTTAGAATACAATTCGCTAAGTATAGAATCTGACTTCTCTGAATTGCGCATTTCCCCATAATTTCTATCATAATATTAACATAAATATCCAAATTGTTTTGGTGGTATTTTCAATTATTTCGAAAATTTATTTGGAATTCTTCGCGAATACCACCAGCTTCAGACGCCTTTGAGTAATTATCTTGTTGATAACCTACTAGGAAATCATATCCTTATGTTTTATCATAGTTTTATAGCAGAAAAAGGGGATGAATATCATAAAGTCGAAGGATTACTTTCCGTTTATTTATTTCTTAATTGAGCCGAACATTGTGTTTGTTTATAAAGTGGAAACGCTTAGATATTTAACTTTAAAAGAAATGTCCCATATTGGAGAATGGCAAACATTTGAACTCAACCACAAGGAAGAATTCGATACCTTTAACCATGAAGATAGCACTCCGCTCACCGATCGATTTTACGTTGTCAGTCAGGATACGAACAACATTATGTTGAAAAAAATAAATCAATTGATCCATAGACAGCGCATGGCTAATCAACAGGAAAATAGCAAAACAGCGGTTCATATCGTGTGAGGCTGCGATAAAAAAATAATGAGACTAGGGCCAGTCACTGTTGGCGTTGCTGGAAAAGTGTATAATAGGGTTGTGATCGTATTGATTTTCTTTGTTTGGAAAACAAGGTGAGTTTTATCGGCTTAGGAGTTGTTGGTGAAATGAATATACTTGTCACATTGAATTCTAACTATCTGAAACCTTTAAAGGTCATGCTCACATCCCTTTTTTTAAATAACGATGATGAAAGCTTTACAATCTATTTAATGCACTCGAGCATAAAACAAGAAGAGATTCAGAGAATAGACCAATTTATTAATGAGCACGGTAGCCAATTAGTAGAGGTGCATGTAGATGACACTCATTTCAACGAGGCCCCGGTGCTCCTTCACTATACGAAAGAAATGTATTACCGTTTATTGGCATGTAAGTTTTTGCCACCTCGGCTTGACCGTATTTTGTATTTGGACCCGGATATTTTAGTCATTAATTCAGTGAGACAACTTTATCAACTGGACATGGAGGAATACTTGTTTGCCGCCGCCTACCACGACAAGATTTCTGTAAAAGAAATTAACAAGTTGCGATTAACGCCGTACGAAATAGATGTTTACTACAATTCCGGCGTTCTCTTAATGAACCTTGAGCTCCAGAGACAAACGATAGATGAAAAGATAATTTATGAGTTTGTGGAAAAAAACCGGGCAAGATTAATTATGCCGGACCAAGACATCTTGAATGCTCTCTATGCTAAAAAAATCAAGGCCTTGGACGAAACGATTTACAACTATGATGCAAGGTTTTACAACTATTACAAACTCAAAAGCAGCGGCAAGTGTGATATGGATTTTATCATACATAATACCGTATTTCTTCACTTCTGCGGCAAGAAAAAACCATGGCAAAAAAACTATAGCGGTAAGTTTCATTCTTTATACAAGCATTATGAAAAATTGGCTTTAGGATAAATTTGGGCGAAACCGAAAGGAAATGATGATGACTATTTATCTAATTGGTAAGGTGAACAATCTAACTGTTTGCCTTACTTTTTTATCCGCTCAATGCTCTTAAGGCCAAGCGAGCTTTTTGGCTGGGAAAATGTTCTTTAATTGAAAGGTCCCCTAATCAAACATGCAATGTATGTTCAATTAAATTGTTTTTTAATAGGATTTAACCTAAAAAAATGAATGAATAATCATTCACTGTATGTTAGAATTTAACAAATGAAATCAGTGGGGGGCTTTTCATGCTATTAAAGAAAAATTTTTCGCAAACGACAGTTAATGGGGTGCAAATGGGAAACGGAACCGTTCAGTTTAAAAGTGTTAAATTAAATGTTCATTGCTTCTTCTTGGATGGTGTCTTAATCGATACGGCTGCAAAGTCTTTAGAAAAGGAATTTACCCCTTTTTTTGAAAATCTGGATATCCAACAAATCGTTATCACCCACTATCATGAAGATCATACCGGTTGCGCAGAAATGCTGCAGCGAAAGCGTCAAATTCCTCTTTTTATGAATCATCGTATGATTGAATGTTGCGGAAGGAAGGCTGATTACCCACTATATCGAAAAATATTTTGGGGCAGGAGGAAGCCATTCCGGGCAATAGCTATTGGAAAAACCTTTAACTCCCTCAATGCAGTCTGGGATGTTATCGAGACTCCGGGGCATGCCATCGATCATGCAGCTTTTTTAAATCGTGAAACAGGGCAACTGTTTACTGGTGATTTATACTGCCAAGAGCGGACAAAAGTGATTTTACGCGAAGAAAGTGTTCCAACCATTATTGAATCATTGAAAAAGGTCTTGACCTATGATTTTGGCGATGTATTTTGCAGTCATGCCGGTTACTTGAAGAGAGGGCGTACAGCTTTAGAAAGAAAGCTGGACTATTTGCTGGAGTTACAGGGAAAAATCATTGATCTTCACGGAAGGGGAATGCCGTCAAAGGAAATCGCAGTTACTTTATTTCCGAAAAAATACCCGATTTCCTATTTCTCGTCGGGAGAGTGGAGCTCTATCCATATTGTTACTTCGGTTCTTCAGGAACAAGATAAAAGGTCTTTCACTTTTTGATCCTTCCTTGCTGAAAAAAAGCTTATGAGAACGGGGAACGGTAAAATTAGTATGCCCTGTTCTCATAAGTATGCCCGTTTGCCACAAGGAAGTGGCAGCTAAAAATGTGTTGGAAATTTTAACGATTACATGGATGGGCTGCTTTTGAAAAGGAGCTAAACTTATACCGTGAACTAATGCGACAGCGTTTACGGCATTCTTGGGTTTTTATTTTCGGTGCTTATTACTCAAAAATGGACTTTCTAGACAGCCCCATTTGTTGTTTTATACCTTTTCTAAAGATAATATTTCCTTATATTTTTTTAGTTTACGGATAACGGAAGGCTGGCTGATGCCAAGATATTTGGCCATTTCATACGTTGATTTACATTCTTTGTATGCTCTTTCGATCATCCATTTTTCCACACGCTCCATGACGGTTTTTAAATCATGTTCCCCAATCAGAAATTGTTTCATCAGGGCGGTACTATTATCTGCGGCTGCTTCTGAGTTAAGAATGTAGGAAGGTAATGAATTCGGACGGATGATGGTGTCCTCGGTAGTTAGGATGAGCCGCTCCATCAAATTTTCCAACTCACGTACATTTCCGGGCCATTTATAGGTAAGGAGGATTTCATATACGGAAGGGTGTAATTTTTTTTTGGTTTCATATTTCCTGTTTAATAGTTTCATATGGTGGTCAATCAATAAAGAAATATCTTCCTTTCGTTCCCGTAAAGGAGGAATATGCAGCGGGATGACATGTAATCGGTAATATAAATCAAGGCGGAATTCCCCTTTTTCGACCATTTCTTCTAAATTTTTATTGGTTGCTGTGACCAGCCTGAAATCGACATAACGTTCTTTATAGCCGCCAATTCTGATAAACTTTTTTTCTTGTAAAACTTTTAATAGCTTTGCCTGGATGGATAAAGGAAGTTCTCCGATTTCATCTAAAAATAAAGTACCGTTCCGGGCTTGTTCGATTAACCCTTGTTTTTGAGCGCCTGTAAAGGAGCCGGATTCATAACCGAACATTTCCGATTCAAATAAACTGGGCGGAATGGTGCTGCAATTCACTTCGATAAACGGTTCATTTTTACGGTGGCTAAGGTTGTGGAGTTTTCGGGCGAACATACTTTTTCCCACGCCGGATTCGCCTAGCATTAATACTGTGGCATCTGTGTTTGCCAACCTTCGAATAGTCTTTGCAATTTGTTCCATTTTCTTGCTTCGGTATAGGGTTTCTTCTTTTCCTCTCAATTCCTCTACTTCCGCCTGATAGCCTTTTAATTTTCTTTCTAATTGTTCATATTGTTCCTGCAGGTTGCTAATTTCCGTTTGATCAATGGCATAGCTGATGACGCGGACAATTTCCCCCTTCTCATTGAAAAGGGGATAGGCAGTTGACATGATAATTTTGCCTTTTTTTGTATGCTGCATAATTTGGATTGGCGATTTTTCTTTTAGCACAAGAGCAGTTATGGAAGGTGAAAGAATTCCTTGCTTTTGCAGTTCATAAATAGACGCTCCAATAAATGGCTCGGGGTCATCTGTATAAACCGACCAATGTTCAGGGTTGGTATACAAAATAATGCCATCTCCATCTGTAATGGTGATGTTGTTATTGGAAGTTTCGATAATTTTTTCTAATATCTTTTCTGTAATGGACATTGGAATCTCCTTTGTTGACATTCTTCCTAAAATTAATTTTCTATTCCCAATTATAACATAATTCGGAAATTAGATAATTGGTAAGCGAACCAGTCATTTTTTTCATCCGAAAGTGAAAAGCGATGATTCCGAAGTTTCTTCATAATCATGGGGAAATATTTTTGGCCATAATTATAATTTGATTTAGAAATGAATCAATAATCAACAAATGAATTGATAAATACTGTATTTAATTCGAAATTGAATCGTTACTCTACCTGCTTGGTGTACAAATTCTGAAATAACAACTAATTTTTTTGGCACGAATCTTGCTAATAAAACAATATATTCATGTTGTTAATTTAATTGAAAAGGAGAGAGATTGAAAAAAACGAAAGGGCTTACAAAATAGCAGCGAAGTTTTAATGGGCTGGTGACTGAAGTAAAGGAGATGGAAAAAAATCAAACCTTCAAAGTGGGGGATGAAGTAATGGAATATCAAAATAGTGAACTGAAACATGGTCTAAAAAACAGGCATGTCACAATGATCTCGATTGGAGGAGTGATTGGGGCGGGGCTGTTTATAGGAAGCGGCACCATGATTATGTCTGCAGGACCAGGAGCGCTGTTGTCTTATATCGTAGCAGGGGTGATCATCGTTCTGATTATGCGGATGCTTGGTGAGATGGCAGCCGTACATCCTGACAGCGGCTCGTTTTCAACTTATGCACATCAAGCTATCGGCCCATGGGCCGGCTATACAATCGGCTGGTTGTATTGGTTCAATTGGGTTATTATTGTGACAATTGAGGCCACTTTACTCGGAGAGATGGTGAATACTTGGCTACCTTCGATACCTGCATGGTTGGCAACACTATTATTTCCTATATTAATGACAATTACCAATATTTATTCTGTGAAAACCTATGGGGAATTTGAATACTGGCTCGCTTTTATGAAAGTAGCTGCGATTGTTATTTTTCTTGGACTTGGTACTGCAATCATTATTGGTTTCGTTCCCGGGGTTGAAACACAAAGTTTATCCAGTTTAACGTCCGGAAGCACCTTCTTGCCGCACGGCTGGATTCCAGTGATTCTTGGTGTGATTTTTATTACCTTCTCGCTTTCAGGGAGTGAAGTAGCGGCCATTGCTGCTGGTGAATCTGAAAATCCAGAAAAAAATATTATTAGAGCGATAAACGCGGTTGTGTGGCGGCTGCTGCTTTTCTTCGTTGGTTCTGTAGCAGTCCTGGTTATGGTGATTCCGTCGGGGGCAAAAGACCTACTGAAGAGCCCGTTTGCAAGCGTCTTTGATATGGCAGGCCTTCCCGCTGCAGCCCAAATTATGAGTGCGGTGATTTTTATCTCATTGCTCTCTGTTTTAAATTCAGGACTGTATACAAGCTCCCGGATGCTGTACTCGCTGGCCAAAAAAGGATCCGCTCCGAAGTTTCTTGCAAATGTCAATAAAAGAGGGGTGCCGATTTGGGCTTTAGCGGCTAGTGTATTTTTTGCTTATGTATTCACCTTGTTTAAATTTATTTCGCCTGATACATTATTCACCTTTTTGGCTAATAGTTCAGGTGGAGTGACCATTGTGATGTATATATTCATCGCTATCTCCCATCTTCTTTTGCGAAGAAAAAGGGAAAAAGAAAATCCAGGTATGCTGAAAGTGAAAATGTGGCTGTTCCCCTACTTAACTCATGCCACGATTCTCATCATATTTGCAATCTTTATTGCCCAAGCCTTTATCGATTCAATGCGATTACAATTCTATCTAACTTCCATCCTTACCGTCTTAGTGATCGGCTCTTACTTTGTTTTTTATCATAAACGAGGATTGGCTCATAATCCAGCTGAAATTCATTTGGAGACAATCGAATCAAAAAAAGGTACGACAGACAGTCAATTGAATATCAACTAATTATTGAAAATTATGACTTTTAATTGGTCGTTGGCGAACAGTGTGTCTGCTGTTCGCTTCTGTCATGTATTTTGGATGGCTGGAATAAAGTATCGTTGCTGCTCCCTTTTGTGCAAATTGTAGATATCTTCATTTTATGTAGATATCCGCTATTACGTGTAGGTATCGACACAATTTGTGTAGAGATAATCAAAAAAAATATAGATATTGTCACAATTAGTGTAGATATTTTTTAAGGTAAGGAAATACAAATACATGGGGCACATTGGAGGGAAATGATATTAAACAATAAGAACATTTGTTCGTTAAATGTTTTTGTGATATACTAACATCAGTTAGACATCTATGAACAGTCCTCTTAATCAATTAAGAAGGATGTGTTAAAATGTCTTTAGAAATGTTAGTACGAGATGCTCCCAGTCAGTATATTCACCACGATCAATTATTCAAGCAGTTAATCCACACGTTTTTCGCTGAATTTTTAGAAGCCTTTTTCCCGGAAGTTCATCATTATATTGATTTTTCGTTCATTAAACCGCTGTCAGAAGAGGTTTTCACAGATCTTTTTGAAGGTGAAAGCAAGGGAGCGGATATCGTCATTGAAGCCAAAGTTAAAGGGACGGATTCGCTCATTATCATTCATGTAGAACCACAAAGTTACGGTCAGTCAGATTTCAATGAGAGAATGTATCATTATTTTGGCTTACTCTATAATAGGTATAGAAAGCCAATCATTCCCATTGCGATTTTCAGCTATGATGAGAAGCGGGTCGAACGAAATGATTTTTCTATTAGCTTTCCTTTTAGCCTTAAATGAAAGTGAGGAGAAAAAACTGATGGAAGAGATTAAACAATTAGAACGGGACGAATCGGAGCAAATTTTAAAATTACCAAATTCATGGAGAGAACGGGGAATATTGGAGGGAATGAAAGAGGGAATGAAGAAGGGAATACAGGAAGGACAGCAAAAAGGCGAACACGATGCACAACGGAAAATAGCCCTCAATCTTTTAAAAGAAGGATTCTCAATTGAATTTATCGCCAAAGTTACAAATCTAGATTATGCCGAAATTGAAGAATTAGGAAAACAAACATAGGAGTTAGTGCCTGCTGCCCGTTTACCTTTTAGGGGACGCCCGCAAAGTGTCTAATATTATGTATGGCATTTGGGACGCCTACGAAATTGCTAATCATATTTAAAATAAGCTTTGAATCAGGTGCCTGATATGAGTATCAGGCGCCTTTTTTAGCACCTGACAGCCAGTATTAGAAGTGGGGGACAGACGCCTAATAAAAGTTTTAAAAAGCTGGTGGAAACATGTACAATATACAATAAGATCTTGCTTAAGAAGGAGATTGTCAAGTGAATATAAGCTTAACTCATAAACGCATTAAAGAAATGTGCGGTACTGTCTCTTTCAAAAGAGGGGATTATTTTTATTATTCGAATAAGGTTTCATTTGAAGAATATCTTCCAGAACGGTACAGGGCAACGGTTATCGGAGAGGAAAAGTTTCATGTGACAGTTGAAGCGGGTGCAACTGGGGAGATTCATACTGAATGTACCTGTCCTAAGCTTGCTTCTTTTGATAAGGCTTGTCAGCACGTTGCCGCTGTTTTGATCGCCATTCATGACTACAGGCAGCAAGGCATCACACCGGATCTATCCAAGTCGGAACTGACAGAGGGGCTATTGTCACTTTTTGATGATCAGCCAGTGCGCTCCAGCGGTCATCAGCTTCATTTTGAAAAAAGAACTGTCCTTGATGTTGAATTGATATGTAGACCAGTTTCTGCCGGCAAGGATAGCTATCTATTTGGAATTGAGTTGAACCTTGGCGGGAAAGAGAAAGTGGGCCATTTAAGGTTTTTTCTTGAACAGATCACAGAAGGAAAGACGATCAAACTATCCGAGACAATGACATACGACCCCAGTCTGCAATGCTTTCAACCTGAAACCGACGCTGTGATTCGTCTGCTGAGTCAGGTGGTTCAGGATGAAAAAGTGTATGGTGTGACAGCGCAAAACAATGTAAATAATCAAATCCTCCTCATTCCAGCGACCTCTTGGCACCGGCTTCTGCCTTTGTTGCAAAAGACACCGCACGTGAAGCTGAAATATGCTGGACAAGTCTTTAATGGCTTACAGGTTACAGAGGAATCACTGCCATTACAATTTCATTTTTTTGAAAAAGAAGGGGCCGGTTATCGACTGCGAGTCGACGGCTTTGACAGGCTATTGGTTCTCGCCTCCTATAGTTCCGTTTTATTTGCAGGAAAACTAAAAAAATTAGAAGCTCAAGACTGTGGGAGGCTTATCGAGCTAAAACAGATGCTCGCAGATTCCGGTACAAACGAAGTGCCGATTTCCCAAGAGAAAATACCATTTTTTCTGGAAAAAGTGATACCAGGCCTAAAGAGGCTCGGTCAGGTCTATTTTTCGGAATCGGTCAGGAAGCAGCTGATGAGCACGCCTCTGAAAGCTAAGCTTTACTTGGACCGTGTCAGAAACCGTCTTTTTGCCGGCCTTGAGTTTCACTATGAAAATTGGGTCATCAATCCCTTGGAAGGCAGGGAACTTCCTGATGGCTCATTCATCATCCGAGATATTGAAAAGGAAGACGATATTCTAAGAATGATGGAGGACAGCTCATTTACCAAAACGGATAGTGGCTTTTTCCTTCATAATGAAGAACTGGAATATGAGTTCCTGCATCATGTCCTACCCAAACTGGAAAAAAAGGTTCAAATTTATGCGACGACCGCCGTTAGAAATCGAATATTCAGAGGCAATCTGTTCCCAAAGATAAGGGTGAAGCTTAAAAAGGAACGGACCAATTGGTTGGAATTCAAGTTTACCATGGATGGTATTAATGAACAGCAAATTCGTGACGTGCTGGCAGCGTTGGAGGAGAAACGGAAATATTACCGATTACCGAATGGTTCACTGTTTTCCCTCGAGACAAGAGAGTTTGAGGAAATTCAGCGTTTCCTGCAATCACCATATGTTGTCCATAAGGATTTAATAAATGGCCTGGATTTACCCATGGAACAATGTCTGCAGCTGCTTGATACCGTGGAGGTAAGCGACTCCTTTGCATTAGAGGAATTATTCCGGCAATTTCTCGAGAATCTTCATCATCCCGGGAGCTTGGTATTTGAGATACCTAATAGGTTAGACCCGATCCTTAAGGATTATCAAAAAGTTGGGTTTAATTGGCTGAAAACGCTGGCTCATTATCGTTTTGGCGGAATTTTAGCGGATGAGATGGGACTAGGAAAAACACTTCAGAGTCTTACTTTTATCGTCTCTGTTCTGCCGGAGATACGAAAAGAAAAGCTGCCAGCCTTGATTGTTTGCCCTTCATCATTAACCTATAACTGGCTCAGCGAATTCAGGAAATTTGTCGGTTATGAGCTGGGTGCGGTGGTCATTGATGGGACAAAAGAGGAACGGACCAAGCGACTGCAAAAATTAACGGGTGTCGATGTAGTCATCATCTCTTATCCATTACTACGGCGGGAAATCAATTGGTTTGAAGAACAAACATTCCATACCGTATTTTTTGATGAGGCGCAAGCCTTCAAGAATCCGTTAACGCAAACAGCACGGGCCGTAAAAAAAGTAAACGCCCGCCATCGTTTTGCTCTTACCGGTACACCGCTGGAAAATTCCTCAGAGGAGCTCTGGTCGATATTTCACGTTGTTTTTCCGGAGATTTTCCGGGGCTTGAAGGATTACAGTAAGCTATCGAGAAAACAAATTGCCCGCAGAATCCGCCCGTTTTTGCTGCGGCGAATGAAGAAGGATGTTCTGTCTGAGCTGCCGGAAAAAATAGATTCACTGGAAACAGTGGAACTGCTTCCTGAGCAGAAAAGGCTTTATGCAGCGTATTTGGCAAAACTACGGCATGATACCTTAAAGCATCTTGACAAGGATACCATCCGGAAAAACCGGATTAGAATTTTGGCAGGTTTAACCCGTTTGCGGCAAATCTGCTGCCATCCTGGCTTGTTTGTCGATGGCTATAAAGGGAGGTCGGCAAAATTTGAACAGCTGCTGCGGATTGTGAAAGAAGCAAGGCTGTCCGATAGACGGGTATTAATTTTTTCACAGTTTACGAAAATGCTTGATTTAATTGGCAGGGCGTTCATGAGACAAGGGATGTCTTACTTTTACCTAGATGGGCAGACACCAGCAGAAGAGCGAGTGAAAATTTGTGATCGGTTTAACCGGGGGGAGCGAAATTTATTCCTGATTTCCTTGAAAGCGGGTGGGGCTGGATTAAACCTAATGGGGGCCGATACTGTCATTTTATATGACACATGGTGGAATCCTGCTGTCGAGGAACAAGCTGCTGACCGCGCCCATCGAATCGGCCAGAAAAATCCCGTCCAGGTGATCAAGCTGGTGGCCCATGGGACCATTGAAGAAAAAATGAATAAACTGCAGGACAAGAAAAGGCATCTTATCAAAGAAATCATTGATTCGGATGAGAAAATGATGTCTACTCTGACAGAAGAAGATCTTCGCGAGATCCTGATGGTATGATTACTAATAAAGAGATTGAGGTGTCGGACGGAGCCCGTTCACCTGGACATGCTAACCAACAATAAAAAGGATGTGAAAGAAATGCCTGCATCAGTCAATAATAGAGTTCCAAAAGAATATCGTTCTGATTGTGAAAATTGTTTTGCTTTATGCTGTGTTGCACTGCCTTACGCAAAATCTGCTGACTTTGCCTTTGATAAAGAGGGCGGGACTTCCTGCCCTCATCTGCAATCCAACTTTCGCTGCGGCATCCATCAACATCTTAGAAAAAAAGGGTTTCAAGGCTGTGTCGCCTACGAATGTTTTGGTGCCGGACAAAAAGTATCACAAGTCACTTTTCATGGCAATGATTGGCGGAAACATCCCGGACTAGCGGAGGAGATGTTTGCGGTCTTTCCGATTATGCAGCAGCTTCACGAAATGCTTTATTATTTAAATGAAGCCCTGAGCAGGGAAGAAACCGAACCAATTTATCCAAAATTACAGGAGGCGCTAGAAGAAACGGAGAGCCTTACGAATCTATCTGCTGAATCGATCAAAGAGATTAATGTGTCGTCTCATCGGACGAAAGTAAATGAGTTGCTAATAAAGACAAGTGAACTTGTTCGTGCGAAGGTCCCACCGAAAAATATTAAACGGGGAAGAGATTTAATCGGCGCCAAATTAACAGGAGCCGACTTGCGCGGCGCCAATTTACGCGGTACGTTGCTGATTGCGGCCGATCTTAGAAAAACTGATATGAGAATGACCGATCTGATTGGTGTTGATTTTAGAGGAGCTGATGTTAGCGGGGCAGACCTAAGGGGGAGTATCTTTCTTACACAAGCACAAATGAACGCGGCTAAGGGCGACCATCATACGAAATTACCTCCTTCCATCACAATGCCGGCACATTGGTTGGAGACTTCCTAAATAATGCCGGCACAAATAGTGTAGGCGCCCACCTAAAAATTGTTGATATCGTCCCAAATAGTGTAGATATCGATCCCAAAAACTGTAGGTATTGTCACAATTAGTGTTGATCAGCAAAAAAAGTGTAGCAATTTTTTATAACAAATATTTCGTAACATGCAGTATTGGCTCCGCCTACGCCAAATACCATGATAGCCACCCGTGCTATCCCCACTACCCTGAAGTATAGTGGTCGATTATTAATAAAATATGAACTAGTTGTTAATCATCAGTTAAATAATAGAGACAAATTTTTAAAAATTTTTCAGTAAAAAGGCGACTGGTGTCATGCACCCGTCGCCTTAATTGTATTTAATAATCTGTAACAGTAAGATTACGATCCAAATAGGATTCAATTAGCTCACTAACCTGATAAGCAACCTGTGGGGAGTCAAAATTTTCGAAGGCATGCTCACAGCTGTTTTTATAATCCATGGTTTCGTCATAATGGCTCATATGACGCTTAATGACTTCCTCGGAATCTTGCCGTTCACGCTGTCTTTGAATAACGGTATCCCGATCTGCGTAGACAAAAATGCGGATGATACTCTCGCCATACATTGTTTTTAATTTTTCCGCACCTTCCGGATTCAAGGTTAAATAAATTAGTTCATGGTTTTGGAATGCATCAGCAATATCCTGCTCGCGAATACCGTAGTGAATGCCATCAATCTCAACGCTTTCAAGAAATTCCTGGTTTGCTTCCATCTGTTTGAAGGTTTCTTCGGAAACGAAGTGATAATCTTCGCCATCCTTTTCATAATGGCGGGGAGAACGGGTGGTATAAGAGAGAACGGTTTCCATATCAAATGCGGTTGCAGCCATTTTGGCAATTGTCTTTCTTCCTGAGCCATCGGGACCAGTGTAAACGAAAATTTTCTGTTTTCCTTTGATTTTGTACATAGATTTTCCTCCTTTTTAGTGTAATGAGAATAATAAGATGACCCTATTCCTTGTGGGATGAATATGGAAATAAAGGGGATAACTACTATTATATCAGAATTTCGTTATAATAGGAATATATGGTTTTACATGATAAATTTACTAAATTTCTAAACTAATTAGTTTGATCCGAATCCGCTGTTAATGCAGCCCCCTCTTTAGGAGGTCTTTTTCCCTTTTGTAAATCAGCAATTGTCAAGCCAAAATCCATCTGTAAATGGGGATAATCTTTAAACTGCGCCCAGTCACCGCCCCATTCAAACCCTAAAGTTTTGGCTATTTGGACAACCTCGTTCCAATCCGGTTTTCCATTTTTATTTCCATCATATTGCCGATCCCAAATGATACTGCCAGAGGATGTCTTCAAGGCAAAATCAACCGCCAATCCAAAATTGTGATATGATTCTCCCCCTTTTGCATAGGTCACTACTTCTCCTGCTGCCGTTCTTCCTTTTGCATAAAGCGAGTCTTGATCCTCTACACTACGGAAACCATCCGTGATCACGACCCTAATTCCTTTTTTCGCCGCTTGCTGGATTAAGTTTTGGCTTTGTTCCTCCACAACTGGATTTAGCTTCGTCGGTAATGGTACAGAATGATCTATGTTTGGATCGGAAAAAAAACCGGATGCTTTTATAAAGAAAAATACTATCACCAGGACCATAAGGATATAAACAGTGCTGCCCATTCTTTTTCGATTCAAAACTTTCTAGTCCTTTCGCATCTATAATCCTTACTTTCTTAGACGAAAAATATAGCTTAATGGTTTCATCATTTTAACGCTTGGTTAGCCAAGCGAGATTTCAATTCGGCCAAAATGAAGCCATTGCATGAAAATTCCCTTATCTTGTAAAGAGTTAGATAAGAAATGGTTGCAGAGAAGTTCTACAAGATTGATAATATTTTGTAAAAGGTCATAATTGAGGAGTAGGAAAATGGATATTTTATTAAAACAAGTTTTTGTCGGCGCGCCAAAAACAGTCGGGAGAAAAGACGCCGCAAATGTCATGGATCGTGAGTGGACGAGTGCGATTTTTAAGGAGCCGGTTCAAGGGGCTGTTTGGGTCAGCAAAATAGGTTTAACTGGTGATGACCAGGCAGATAAGAAGCACCATGGCGGACCGGAAAAAGCCGTATTTGCGTATTCATATGAAAACTATTTGTATTGGCAAAAGGAACTGGACTTGCCTGAAATCACAGCTGGTGGTATGGGAGAAAATTTTGTGATGGAGCATGTCTTGGAGGATGCGATTTCTGTTGGAGATACCTTGCAAATTGGTGATGCAGTTGTTCAGGTATCTCAGCCGCGGCAGCCATGCTGGAAACCGGCGCGTCGCTTTCAAGTAAAAACATTGGCACTGCTGTTGCAGAATACTGGCAGAACCGGCTGGTATTTTCGCGTGTTGAAGGAGGGGCAGGTTCAAGAAGGACAAACCTTCACTTTAATTGACCGGCCGTATCCGAACTGGACGATTCAAAAATGCAATGAGATTGTCCATGCGAAAAAACCGGATTTGAAGTTAATGAAAGAGTTGGCGGAGTGCGATCTGCTGTCATCAGGCTTCCGGGATACGCTGGAAAAACGGCTGAAAACTGGTGGGGCCTTGGATATTAGGAAACGTGTATTTGGACCAAATGAATGACTGCTGTCTTGATTTTGTCCGTGAAATCCAATAGGAAAAGAAGATATTGATAGAGGGGGGCAAAACAATACGTAAATGGTTTTAAATGATAATGTTTGACAAATTTCCGAATAGTAGGAAAATGTAGTTAAAAAAATGAAACAGGTGAAGTTATTTTGGCAGGAACAGAAGAAATGCTTAAGGCTCTCAAAAATATCCTATCCCCGGAACAAGTATCGACCAACCAAACGATTTTACAACAGCATAGTAAAGATGAATCATATCATACTCCTAGCTTACCAGACATCGTGGTTTTTCCAATGACGACTGAAGAAGTCTCTAAAATTATGAAATTAGCCTATCAATACAAAGTGCCGGTTGTTCCGTTTGGCAGAGGGTCAAGCCTAGAAGGCCACGTGATTCCGTATAACAAAGGGATTACGATTGATTTTTCCTTAATGAATAAGGTTTTAGAGATAAAGGAAGAGGATTTTCTTGTAAAAGTCCAGCCTGGAGTTACCCGAACGCAGTTAAATAAAGAATTGAAGAAATATGGCCTGTTTTTCTCCGTCGATCCGGGGGCGGATGCAACCCTGGGAGGCATGGCAGCCACCAATGCCAGCGGAACCACCTCTGTCAGGTATGGAGTGATGCGTGATCAAGTCCGGGATTTGGAGGTTGTGCTGGGAGACGGAACGGTCATCCATACAGGAAATTTAGCGGCAAAATCATCATCAGGTCTTCATTTAAACGGTCTATTTGTCGGCTCTGAAGGCACGCTTGGCTGCTTTACCGAATTAACACTGCGAGTCTATGGGATACCGGAATACGTAATGGCTGCCAGGGCCTCCTTCCCAACGGTTCACGATGCCGTTTCTGCAGTGGTTGGGATATTATCTGCAGGAATACCAATTGCCAGGGTTGAGCTTATAGACGAACAGTCGATGAAACAAGCCAATTTATTCAGCGAAACAGATTATCAAGAAGTACCAACCTTATTCATGGAATTCCATGGAAATGAGGCCGGACTCAAGCAAGATGTTGAATTTATGAAAGAAATTGTCGCTGACTATCGTTGTCAAGGCATTGAATTTGAGACCGATCAGGCGGAACTTAATCGATTATGGGAAGCTCGCCATAATTTAGCTTATGCCTATATTCACGGCTATCCGGGCAAAAAACTAATGGTAACGGATGTTTGTCTGCCGATTTCCGAGTTGGCAGGAGCGATTGAACATGCACGGGAGGAACTTGAAAAATTTGGGCTTCCAGGTGGAATTGTCGGCCATGTAGGTGACGGTAATTTTCATGCATTGTTAATGATTGATGTGACGAGCCAAGAGGAAATCAAAAAGGCAGACAAATTTAATGAATCGATTGTATTATATGCACTCGAGCGCGGTGGAACGTGCACAGGCGAGCACGGTGTTGGCGTTGGTAAACAAAAATATCAGGAGAAAGAACACGGAGCAGCCTTAATGGTGATGGAAAAGATTAAACGGGCTCTGGACCCGGATAACCTTTTGAACCCGAATAAGATTATGAAGCTTACAGACTGATATCATTTAAAAGAATTGAGGCGGCTTTTAAAAAAGTACGCTTCTTTTTGCAATAAAAGCATGGTGACGCTAGAAAAAATCAATAGAAAGGCAATAACGCTGCTGCACTGGTTGCCATGAAGGAAGTATATCATAACTTTTTGATTGAACTTGAATATTTTTGGAAACAAAGTAACATAAAGCTTAAAGTTTAGAGGAGATCGAGATGGAACAGTATCAGCTTGTTTATGATGCACTAAATAAAATGAATATTCCCTATGACGTAGTGGAGCATCCGCCAGCTTTTACAACAGAGGAAGCAGACAGTTATATTGTTGGCAAGGAAGGGGTGCGGACCAAAACACTCTTACTGTGCAATAAAAAGAAGACAGCCTATTATTTAGTTATTATGGATGATGCCAAACGGCTCGACATGGAGAAACTGGCGGAAATGGTTGGTGAAAAACGGCTCAGCTTTTGTTCGCCGGAAAGATTAATGGAAAAAATGGGATTAATCCCCGGCATCGTTTCGGTCTTTGGATTGCTGAATAATACTGATCATGATATAAAGGTTTACTTAGATAACGAGATGCTATCCGAAAAATATATAAGTTTTTCTCCAAATGACAGTACAAAGACAATTTTTATATCAATAGAAGATATGTATAAATTCTTACTGGTGTTAGGCTACGAATATACCATTTTGGAGTTGTAATCATCGGATTCTAATAAAAAAAATGGGAGTATCCAGCAAAACAGAGCCATGTAACGTTTATGATAAAAAAAGTGATAAACTAGAATCATAGAAAAGAGGATGAGGAGACAACGATGAAATACGAAACAATTATATTTGATATTGATGATACCTTGTTTGATTTTGGTAAGGCCGAGGATCATGCTCTGCGAAAGGCCTTTGAACAATTTGGCTTGCCTTCAGGGGCCACGCAGTTCAAAATGAGTTATAAGGAATTTAATAAGCCATTGTGGCGGGATTTGGAAAAGGGGCTTATTACACTGCAGGAGTTAGGAGTAGAAAGATTTAGGCGGTTGTTCGTTCACCATGGACTTAAAATCGATGCCACTGAGTTTTCTCGCGTGTTTTTGGAATATTTGGGTCAAGGAACCTATCTAGTCCCGGGAGCGGAGGAATTATGCAACAGTCTTGAAGACTTCCAACTGGCAGTGATTACGAACGGTTTTGGTCAGGCACAGAAAGCTAGAATTGCCGGTTCGTCTTTGGCTGATACTTTTGAACAGATTATTGTCTCGGAGGAAGCCGGTTTTCAAAAGCCGGAAACGGGTATTTTTGAGTATGCTTTTTGCAAATTAGGAATTGCTGACAAAGACAGAGTACTGATGGTCGGGGATTCGCTGACTTCCGATATTCAGGGTGGATTGAATTTTGGGCTCGACACATGTTGGTTCAATCCGCACCATAAGAAAAACACAAGTGGTATAAAGCCAACTTATGAAATTCACAGACTGCAGGATCTCTTGGAAATAGTTGATAACATGGATTATCTGTTAACGGCATCTTCATGAAAAAACGTTATGCGATAACCAGTCATTCAAAAGGGGCTGTCCAGAAAGTCTATTTTTGAGTAAAAAACACCGAAAATAAAACCCAAGAATGCCATAAAATCAACATTCTTGGGTTTTTCTATTTTTAATTTTCGGGCTGAAAAACCACTTTTCGGACAGCCCCTTAGTTGAAATATCCTAACTTCCATTAAGTGGATACTTTGTTTCAGCACCTATGACTATTATTTCTTTATCCTTTGTCTTTCCCTCCTTGATTGATCACCAAAAAGCCAGATACGTCTTAAGATTATTTCAGCCAAAACGGCAAACCAAATGCAAGACCAATGACGACGATGATAAAAATCCATGAAAGCGGGTGGGCCCAGTTATTTGTCCAGCCAACGCCAAAGCGTTTTTCCAAAAAGATTGCTGGGTCTTTCGGATTAAAGTAGAACACTCCAAGCTTCCAATAACGGTCATCGTCGCGGTCAATCACTTTCCCATTTTCCATTGCAGCCTTTTTCCCTATTCTGCTGCCGCCTTGACCGGTAGTGACAGATAAAATGATCGAGCCCGCACAAACAAGAATCACATATACGATTGGTACGTAAAGCTGTAATTGTGTATTTATCGGATAGATCAGTGCCAACTGTGGCAGCATCAACATAGCAATTAGGCCGGTACCCATTAAAAGTGTAAACAGCGACCATCTTCTTCTAAAAATAATATTATGTTTTAGTGACTCTTCCGGATTTTCTGCAGAAACCTGCTGCTTTGCTTTCGAGATAATGACATTGATAAACAAAAACAACAAAGTTAAATAGATTTGGATAATTGGCATCAGCATAACTGAACGGTATGATTTCGTTCCCCAGTTGGTTACTTCACCGCTGAAGTTATATTGCATTGGAAATCTCGCAGGAATTTGCTGATAGTTTATAAGTGTTATTACAATGGTCACGATTGAAATCAGGAATGGAATGATATACCAGTAGTTCGAGTAAGTCAGTTTTTGGCGGCGAAATTGTGTATTAACGGTAATAACCTGCGGCTTTTTCGTCCATTCCGGATATCGACTTTTAAGCTCTTTCATTTGCCTGTGAAAAATAAGGTAGACGATAAAACTTGCCAAAATATAAGCACTAATTAAAATCGCAAATAAAATACCGACGAAATTTTCGTCCTGTCCCCTGGCAGTAAGCAAAAGAACAGCTGTCATGATAACAGCTAGCATGCTTGTTAACCAGGCGTATGTTTTACGCATTTTTTTTAGATCGGCCCGCTCAAATGCTTCTTCAGGGATGGACACCCCAAAGCTTTCAGTTTTTCGCGTCCAATAAGGTACAAAAATTAGGGCAATATACATGGGAACCATTATTACCAATAATAATAAGATCATTGAAGAATTCATGGTCAATCACTCCTTTATTGATAAAATTCGGCAAAAATTTGATGACATAGTTCTTGAAACTCTGCTTCGGAAACCCCTTTGCAAACGGATTCCGCGATCAAAGGGCGAATCTTGGCTGAAAGCTCTGTCCAGTAAACCGCATCTGCTTTTGGAACTCCATCGGGATTAATCACGACTCCCTTTTGGCGGTGGATTAAAATAAATCCCTCCTGCTTTAACTGCTGATAAGCTTTGTTAACAGTATGAAGATTTATTCCGAGATCCGCGGCCAGCGCTCGAACAGACGGCAAGGCTTCACCAGGACTCAGTTCTTTTTTCGCAATACCGGCGATAATTTGATTCTTTAACTGTGTATAAATTGGTTCCTCCGATTCCAGGTCAAGTGTAATAAACACATGCACCACCCTCCTTTGTGTTATCTGTTATATTAATAGTATAACAATTATAACATAATGTCAATATGAAATAGCAAAAACCTGCTGCCCAAAGTAACATGCGGCCAGCAGCAAGTAATGCAACTCCATCCGCAAGTAAATGTTCCCATCGTAAGTAACGCAACTCCATCCGCAAGAAAAGATTACCTAATCGCAAGTAGCGCGGCTCCATCGGCAAGTAAAGGCAGCCCTCATCCGTAAGTAACGCGCATCCAACTGTAAGTATCGACGTATACGAATTAAGACTGTGGAAATAATAAAATTTTCACAATACTTCACAGGGATTTCACAAATATGTTTTATACTGCAAAGGCAGACAGCTAATTCAATATTAAAACTAGACAAAGGGTGGAAATATGAGAAGGAAATCGCTGCTTATGCTATTAATAGGAACGATCATGATTATCGCTGCAGGTTGCGGTACGGCAAAGGAAAAAAATCAGAGCAGCCAAGATCAGGGGATGCCGGAAATGATAGATGTGACCTTGAAAATTGACCCAGAGCATCCACAGCCCAATAAAGAAGTTACAATCAGTGCAACGGTGACGCAAGGTAAAGAAAAAGTTGACGATGCGGATGAAGTGGTATTTGAGGTCTGGAAGGACGGACAAGAAAAACACGAAAAGATCAAAGGTGAGTCGAAAGGAAATGGGGTCTATTCGATTACCAAAAGCTTTTCGGAGTCTGGCGTCTATTACGCTATTTCCCATGTAACGGCAAGAGATATGCACAACATGCCAAAAAAGGAATTTACCGTAGGTGATGTCAGTGCTGATCAGCAAAAATGAACAACCGACCAAGCCCATGAAGCAGAACATCATGAGGGACATTAACTGTTCACAAATATTTACGCCTGGTTTCATGATCAGGCGTCTTCTTCATATATAATAAAGGAAGATTGAGGGGATTCGATGAAAAGGATCGGCATCATTTCTTTTATCATTTGTTTCATACTTCTGGCAGGCTGTAGTAAGGAAGAAATCCCAGTCCCTCCATCCATGAACAATATGTTAATTGTCTCCAATTTGAAAAAGCCAGAAATCTCCTTCGTTGATTTACAAAAGGGAAAATCGGAGGTAAGTAAATTAAACTTCCGAATTACCGCTATGGAAAAAATCAATCAAGATACGATTATTTTGGCTGGGGATCTTGAAGATTCACTCTACCGTCTTCAATTGAAAGATGGTGAATTAACAAAGTTAAAGAATACCGGCAAAGGTGTGAATGATCTGTTATATCGGCCCAAGGACCACCTGCTGTTTTTCTCCAATGGCAAGAAGAATAAAGTCGGATTTTACGATGTTGAAAAGGATACAGTTATCGCCGAAGTGAGCACCGATAAATTTCCGACCTCAATGGCAGTTAATGATAAGAAAAATCTTTTATATGTAGTAAATGTTAAAGCAGCCTCGCTCTCTGTCATTGACATCGGTTCCAAAAAGGTAATCTCTCATTTTCCCATCGTGACAAGACCGAATGGGATCTTTTTCGACGGGAACTATGTTTGGATCGGGGGACACGGACCCTATGGGTCACTAAATGAAAATATATATATTTACGATCCTGATACTGGGAAGGAAGTAGACCGTGTAAAGGTTGGGGTGATGCCGGTAGATTTCTACGGAGACGATTCCAGTGCATATGTATACGCGATTTGTCACGGCTCGAGCAGCGTATACAGAATTAATATTAAAAACAGATCGGTCAGCGAGCCTTTGGAGGTGGGGGCCAACCCATATGATATTATTGGAGACAAGCAAAGAATTTACGTGTCAAGTTTGGACGGAGACTCGCTAGCGATAATTGATCGCACCACATTTACAATTAACAGGGAAATTCGGCTGAAAAACGGGCCACATATGATGATTTTAGGTGAGGGAAATGAGTAAATATAAAGTATTGATCGCAGATGACGAAGTACAAATGCTGATGTTAGTCAGCTCCTATTTGGAAAAGGAAGGCTATGAAACTGTTACCGCTGAAGATGGAGCAGAAGTGTTAAGCCGCTGGAGCCAAGGGTCGTATGATTTAGTGATACTAGACATCATGATGCCGACATTGGACGGTTTTGCTGTTTGTCGAAAAATTCGTGAGGTGTCCAATGTACCGATTATTATGTTGACGGCTAAAAGTGAGGAGCTCGATCGAATTCGCGGTTTAAAATTGGGCGCTGATGACTATATTGTGAAACCGTTCAGTCCTAAGGAATTAATGGCCCGTGTAGAGGCATTGCTGCGGAGGTCAAATAATTTCCGACCACAAAAGCATGTGCTGGAACTTGGTGATTTGATCATTGATTTGGATGGTCATACGGCAGAAGTAAAAGGAAAACGGTTGAATTTAACAAGGAAAGAATTTAGTCTGTTAGAATTCTTTTTTAACCACCAAGGACAGGTGTTTTCGAGAGAGCAGCTGTTAGAGCACGTGTGGGGGTTGGAGAGTACTGGAACCTTGAGAACTGTCGATACTCATATCAAAACGCTGCGAATAAAACTAGGCTCTTCAGGTGATTTGATTAAAACGGTTTGGGGAGTGGGGTACAAATTCGAGGAGTAAACTATGGTCTAAAGCAGAAAATTTGGACAACCATTTCGATTGTAGCAGTCATCACGATCATCTTTGGAACAGGGTTAACCTACTACTTATATGAAAAATTTTATGTTGAAAAGCAAAAAGAAATCTTGATCATGCAAGGGGAAGAACTGAAAAAATTCTATCATCAAGCTGCCAATAAAACAGAGTTTAACAAACGCGTCAAATGGACAGACGAGAGTTCCGATGCCAAGGTGATTTTTACTGAAGATCCAATGCTATTAAGCGCTGGGATTCCTTATGAGGAGTTTGCTGATAATAGTTTAATTACATTTGATGAAAGACAGAAGCTGCTTGCAGGGAAAAAGGTCATTTTTATCAGGGAGCATCCGCGCTTTCATCAGGATATTCTGGCGGTTACAATCCCGCTATTGAAAAATGGTCAATTGGCAGGGGCACTGTTTCTTTATATGCCGCTTGCAGATGTTTATGAACCGTTTAAATCCATTCGACCTGTTCTGATACTATCATTGATTGTTCTCTTGATCATCGTGCTCTGGCTGGGACACAAAATGACGAATCGACTGATTAAACCATTAAAAGAAATGGAAGCTATTTCGAAAAAAATGTCCCAGGGCGATTTTTCCAAAAGGATTGAAGTTCAGCAATCGGATGAGGTAGGCAACCTGGCAGCATCCTTTAATACTCTTGCCTCATCGCTGGAGGCGGTTGATCAGAAGCGCCGGGAGTTTCTGCAAAATGTTTCCCATGAATTACGGACACCGCTTAGTTATATGAAAGGATATACGGAAGCAATTCTCGATGGGGTCGCAGGAGATACGGCGGCAGTCGAAAAGTATGTTACCATTATTCACAATGAAACGGATCGGATGCAGCGGCTCGTTCATGATTTGCTAGATTTGGCACAATTGGAGGATGATTCCTATCCGATGAGGAATGAACCTTTGCCGTTTGCCCAATTGATTACCGATGTGGTTGACCGCTTTGAACTAACAGCCAGTCAAAAAGGGATTCAGTTGATACAGAATCTAGATGATGAAATTATTGTCAATGGGGACTCCGATCGGCTAGAGCAAGTGGTCAGCAATCTTCTTGCCAACGCGTTTCGCTATACACCTCCGGGAAAACCGATTCAAATTACTTTAATGAAAGAGCGTATGACTGCCGTATTAAGGATTCAGGATTCGGGACCGGGGATTCCAAAGGAAGAATTGCCAAAGGTTATCGAGCGCTTTTATCGTGTTGACCACGCCAGAACACGAAAAGAAGGCGGTACAGGACTGGGGCTGGCAATTGTTTATCAAATTGTAAAAAAACATCATGGGGAATTCCTAATAGATTCCGATATCGGCTGTGGAACAACAGTCATGGTGAAACTGCCCCTATTTGTCGGATAAGAAGAGCATGGGGAGAGATCTTTATTCATCTTCCCATGCTCCAGCTATCTTTCAGATTGTTTTGACTGATTGTACTTATGGGGTATATTCCATTGTTGTTTTTTCGGTTGTTTCATTTTTTAAACTGTTCCTCTTTTAACCAAAAAATCCTAGTGCATATTTTACGGCCTCATGTATATCCTCTGTATCATATGCCTGCATATCCTCAAAACTAATCCGCATCTTTACATTTTCCAAGTCGTAGCCGCTGTCCAATTCAAGATCAAGCAGTACTTCATAGCCCTCGGAATTAACTGATGTATCAATGATATTAAAGGTTTGGATGGCTGTACCGGTGTCATACTCGATTGGGTCAAAGAAATCAGTCATTTGCATTCCTCCAGCGTAAGATTCAGTTGTAGCATTTGCTAATTTTTTGTTGTCCATACATGAACCGTTACAGTGATTAGGTAAAAGCTGCCAAAGCAGCTGGTGGTATTATCCTTTGAAATTTCTGAAAAAATATTGCCCTTATGGCGGTAATGAAGATTCCATAAGATTACAAAAACCCCTTGAACTTCATTTGTGATTCAAGTAAGATATAACTACGTTATTTTGAAAGGGTGACCAAAGGGCGATGATCAATTAATCCTATCTTAGAGAGCATTCGGAAAACGAAATTTATTCTGGGTAGGATTAATTGTGGCGTTTTTATAATTGGTATAGCATTTTTTATGGTGTACCATGACTTTTTGCGGCAAATTACCTCCTATCCGGATGTTGTGGATAAGGAGGTTTCTTTATGGATAAAGCAGATTCAAATGTGTCAATTGGGGCATTGTTTAAAAATAGAGTGATTCAGACGTTATTGCTTTCGACACTTTTTCTGCAAATTGGGGTATGGGTACGAAATTACTCGATTTTGTTATTTGTTGTAGAGCAAACGAATGAAAACCCGGTGGCGGTGTCATTCATCTCCGTTGCTGAGTTTGCGCCTATTTTTCTGTTTTCTTTTATCGGGGGAACGTTCGCCGACCGCTGGAAGCCGAAACGAACCATGATTTGGTGCGACTTTCTCAGTGCTGTTTCGATTTTTGTTGTGCTGCTGACGCTCGTTTTTGGCAGCTGGAAAGCGATTTTCTTTGCGACGTTTGTGTCTTCAATTCTCTCGCAATTTTCCCAGCCGTCAGGAATGAAGCTGTTTAAACTGCATGTGAAAGAAGAACTGATTCAAATGGGGATGTCCATTTACCAGACGATTTTTGCCTTGTTTATGATCCTTGGACCAGTTCTCGGCACCTTTGTTTACCAGCAGTTCGGCATAGATGTTGCGATTGCCGTAATGGGGGTAGCATTCCTGTTTTCGGCGGCAATTTTATTCTTATTGCCAGCCGACTTTGAAATGGAGAAGAAGGCAGAAACAACTAGCTTAGTCCAAGAAATGAAGGACGGGTTTCAGTATGTATTAAAAAGCAGGGTGCTGACTTTACTCGGCGGCTGTTTTGCCACAGCGGGCCTAGCGTTGGGATTAACACAGCCACTTGGTGTGTTTCTTGTCACGGAACAACTTGGCCTGCCGAAAGAACAGCTGCAGTGGCTGATGGCAGCGTTTGGTGTCGGTATGATATTAGGCGGCGGCTTAACTATAGGCATATCGAAGAAAGTTTCACCGCAGATCTTGCTCGCCATTGGAATGTTGGCATGTGCCATCGGATTTTTCGTGATGGGTATTTCCAAACTGTTCTGGCTGACTTTAGCGGCAGAATTTTTCAGCGGTGTATTTAATCCAGCGATACAGATTGGAATCAATACGATGATTTTGAAAAATACCGAAGCTGAATTTATTGGCCGGGTGAATGGAATTTTAAACCCAATCTTTATGGGAACGATGGTGGTCATGATGACCGCGAGCGGTTGGCTGAAGAAGACTTTCTCACTTGTCGCGATGTATGAAACCACCGCGCTGCTGTTCATTCTCGGCATTCTCTTTCTTGTTCCGCTATTCAGGAGTTCGGCTGCTGTATTGAGTAAAAGTGAAAGGGCATAACGGCTGAATAATGGGTGTCAGGAATGATGTTGTAATTCAATTATTCCTGGCGCCTTTTATTTTGAAAAAAATAATCTGGAAAGTGTGATTAAGTTAATTATTTTGCCAAAAGGTTTGTGATAGAATGGATTGTTGAAAAGAATGGAAGGTGGCATATGAAATGAGTTTCTACCAGGTTTTAGTTTTCATTCATATATTTTCGGCAATTATTGGCATGGGGCCAGGATTTATTCTAACCACAGTAGTTAAATCTGGAGATAACATGACAGAGTTAAGACACTCTTATGCGATTCGCCATCGTCTGCATATTTATGTAATGATTGGCGGTACTTTGCTTCTTGTGACGGGTTTGCTAATGGGGTGGATGAATCCAAGCCTATTTCAGATGGGATGGTATGTCACAAGTTTAGTGCTCTTTCTTGCCGCGTTGGCAATTGGCCCAATCATGTTAACACCAAGATCGAAACCAATTAAAACACTGCTTGCAACCCATAAAGGCGAAGAAATCCCCGAAGAATATCGCCGTTTATCAAAAGAACTGTTTTTCTATGAAAATGTTGAAAACATCATTTTTATGATCATTATTGCACTGATGATAACAAAACCTTTCTAAGCTTAACCAAACTTGGGCCTTACCTGTCCAGGTTTTTTTATTTTCTTAACTAATAGGGTCAAATATCATTATATTGGAAATATTTTAAAAATTATTAAATTCTATTTTAATATAAATGAATTATCAGGAGGATCCAAAGAATATTTTTAATTGGCAGGAACTTCATTGTTGCTAAATGAACAAAAAGCAAATAAAATAAAGTTTATATAAAAAATATAATAATAATATAATGACAAAATTATTTTAATCCTATTTTACTATACTTTTAGGGTTAAAAATTGTTCGAAAAAACATCAAAGATTGGAGAGGTGCGAATGAAAAAGAGGAAAATTAGTTTAGCGTGGCAAATTTTTATTGGACTGGCATTGGGGATTATGGTTGGTGCTATTTTTTATGGAAACCCGCATGTGGCTGAGATTTTACAGCCTATTGGAAATACTTTTATTCGTTTAATCAAAATGATTGTTGTACCGATCGTCGTTTCAAGCATTATTGTCGGAGTGGCCGGTGTTGGCGACATGAAATCGTTAGGTAAACTCGGCGGAAAAACACTCATTTATTTTGAAATCATTACTACTATTGCTATTGTAGTTGGCTTGTTTGCTGGAAACGTATTTCATCCCGGAACAGGTATTGATCGTTCACAACTAACCAAAACGGATATTAATACTTATGTGGAAACGGCGAAAACAACTGAAACCCATTCAATGGTCGATACCTTCGTCAATATCGTCCCAACAAATATTATTCAGTCATTGGCAAATGGCGATATGTTAGCGATTATATTCTTTTCTGTGATGTTCGGACTCGGAGTCGCGGCTATTGGAGAAAAAGGGGAACCGATTTTAAAGTTCTTTAGAGGAACGGCTGATGCCATGTTTTATGTGACAAACCAGATTATGAAACTGGCGCCAATTGGCGTTTTTGCTTTAATTGGAGTTACGGTTTCGATGTTTGGTTTGTCTTCGTTAATTCCACTTGGCAAACTAGTGATTGTCGTTTATGGCGCCATGGCTTTCTTTATTCTTGTGGTGCTCGGTATAACTGCAAAAATTGTCGGAGTAAACATTTTTAAATTTCTCAAATATCTAAAGGACGAACTGTTGTTGGGTTATTCCACCGCAAGTTCCGAGACAGTCCTTCCAAGGATCATGGAGAAAATGGAAAAGTTAGGATGTCCGAAGGCAATTACTTCGTTTGTGATTCCAACCGGGTATTCCTTCAACCTTGACGGATCTACTCTTTATCAAGCAATTGCAGCGTTGTTTATTGCCCAAATGTACGGCATTCATATGAGCATTACTCATCAGATTACTTTGGTGCTTGTGTTGATGGTTACATCAAAAGGAATTGCTGGTGTCCCTGGAGTATCCTTCGTTGTCCTTCTAGCGACATTAGGCAGCGTGGGAATTCCTGCAGAAGGGCTTGCCTTTATTGCTGGGATTGACCGGATCCTTGATATGGCCCGGACATGTGTCAACATTGTCGGAAACTCATTAGCGGCAATCGTTGTTTCCAGATGGGAAGGACATAAGCTTGATAAACAGGAAGAAAAATTAGCTGCATAAAGCAAAAAACATTGGGTGTCTGGCACTTTGATAGTGTCAGGCACTATTTTTTGTCCATCAGGATCCTTAGCCCAGTCCCTTTAAATGTAATTTCTTGTTCATTTTCTGTTCATATTGCGGCTATAAACTAGTGATGTCAAAAGGAAAGTGAGGGAAAGAAAATGAACATGGCGTGGAAAGAAATGAAGAAAAATAAAGGACGATTTTTAATTCTGGGCTCCATCATTTTTCTAGTTAGTTTATTAACATTTATTATATCTGGCTTAGCAAATGGATTATCACAAGATAACGCTGCACTCATTAAGGATTTGCCAAATGGTCAATTTTTCATGACAAAGGAAGCAAACCAAACCTATAATCTTTCAAAAATTAGTAATAAGACCCAAACTAGCGTGTTAAGAAAACACAAGGATGCTGTAGCATTTTCCATTCAAATGGGATTTATCAATGAAGGTTCTGGAAAACAGCGGAGCGTTGCTTTTGTTTCTTCAACTGCTTCGCCGTTATTTTCGAAGGTAAATAAAGGCGAGGTTGTTCTCGATCGTTCGCTTGAGAGTGATGGAATTAAGATTGGTGATACTCTAACGAATAATCAATACAATGGCAAATTTATTGTCAAAGGCTTTGTGGACCAGAGCAAATTTAGTCATGCACCTGTCGCCTTTATTAATATCGACGATTACAAACAAATTTACCGGATTCAGGAAATGCAGCTGATTTTCATACCGGGCGGGGATTCCGGAGAAACCATCACGGGCCTAAAATCCTTTTCGAAAGATCAGTTTCTGAACACTATTTCCAGTTATAAAGCAGAACAACTGTCACTTAATATGATGGTTTGGTTTCTCGTTGTTATTAGCGGTATGTTATTTGCCATCTTTTTTTATATGATGAACGTTCAAAAAATTGGTTTATACGGAATTCTAAAGGCGATCGGTGTGAAAACAAGTGTCCTGTTTACAATGATGTGGACGCAAATGATATTTATTACCATTTTTGCGCTGACTATTTCTATTGCACTGGGCCAGGTTTTTAATCTCATAGCACCCAAAGGGTTACCGTTTAGTTTAACGGTGGGAACTACTGTTCAATTGTCGCTTACATTCTTGTTGATCGGGTTTGTCGGAGCGACGCTTTCAGGAATTCAGATTAAGCAAGTCGGACCATTACAAGCAATCCAACAAGGAGAGGTTTAATATGACAATTTTTACAATCGATAAGGTTAGAAAAACGTTCATGAATGGTGAAATGAAGGACGAAATCCTTAAAGGAATCAACCTTTCTCTTAAGGAAGGCGAGGTGACAGCACTAGTAGGCGCCTCTGGCTCAGGGAAAAGCACTCTCCTTACTATTGCAGCAGGACTTCAGCCGGCCTCAGATGGTAAAGTATTATTTGAGGGGCAAAATATCACTGCTATGAACCAGGAACAGGTTCGGAAGATACGGGCAAGTAAATTTGGCTTTGTGTTTCAATTTGCCCATCTCGTACCGTTTCTTACCGTTGAAGAACAATTGATGCTGATGCTGGATGTTGCCGATACCAAGTTGAAAAAACGTCAACAAAAAAAGGAAATTGCCAAAATCCTTAAATTAGTTGGAATGGAACATAGAAAGGATGCTTATCCGGCTTCATTGTCCGGCGGGGAGAAGCAGAGGGTGGCAATAGCCCGAGCTATCATCCATAAACCGAAAATTCTTTTTGCCGATGAACCAACTGCCAGCCTGGATTCGAAAAAATCAAAAGATGTCATGCTCCTCATCAGGGATCTGACGAAAATGCTGAAAATGGCAACACTAATGGTGACTCATGATGAAGAAATGCTTTCCTATGCGGACCATGTTGTCAAAATGCGTGATGGTTTGGTGCAGTAGGAGAAGTTTCTATCAGAGCTTTTTTAACGTAACGAATAGAGGGATAGTTAATGACGAATATTCTGATTGTCGATGATGATATTTATATTTTACAGCTATTAGAGATTCAGTTAACCGAGCTGGGATACGGAGTATTTAAGGCGAAGGACGGTACCGAAGCGCTGCGGATCTTAAAAAAGGAAATCTGTCATTTAGCCGTCGTGGATGTAATGATGCCGTTTATGGATGGATTTTCACTGACAAAGGAAATCCGCAGGCAGTATGATATTCCAATTATTCTATTAACGGCCAAAAATCAAATTGATGATAAGGAGCAAGGCTTTCAGGCAGGTACTGACGATTATTTAGTAAAGCCGTTTGAACCGAAAGAATTAAGCTTTCGGATCAAGGCATTGCTGCGAAGATATGATCATCAACCGGATGATGCCATTGTTCGCATTGGCAATACAACGATTAATAAAAAAAGCTATGAAGTGACAATTGGGAATCGGACGTTCCTTTTGCCGTTGAAGGAATTTGAATTGCTTTATTTTCTCATGTCCCATCCAGCACAGGTTTTCTCCCGAGACCACTTGATTGAACAAATTTGGGGTGTGGATTATGAAGGTGATGAGCGTACGGTGGATGTCCATATTAAACGATTACGAGAACGTTTTTCGGGACTAACTGAGGATTTTCAAATTAAAACCATAAGAGGAGTCGGATATTCACTGGAGGCAAAAGGCCGATGAAGTCTCTTTATGTAAAATTTATCGTCATTACTGTTGGGATTATGATGTTAAGCAGTACTACTGCTTTCATCGTCTCTAATGTCTATTACCAGCAAAAATTAAAACCGTATAATGACCAAAAAAACACAAAAATTGCCCAGGATATTGCCACATTTGCTGGAAAGCATTCAGAAATTGATTTGAATGATTACCTAGAAAGCATCTCGGCCATTGGCTATCAAATCTACTTGGTTGATCCTAACGGTAAAGGAACATTTTTTGGAGCCACCTTCAGAGATAAACATTTGACTCATGCAACAGTTGAACGGGTACTGACTGGCAACGTTTATCATGGGATTCTGAATTTTCCTCGGAAAACCTTTGTCACAGGTTTTTTTGCCAATGAATTAAAAAATACCATTGGTGTTCCGCTGACATATAAAGGGAATATTTATGCTCTTTTCATTCGACCGGACATTAAACTGCTGTTTAACGAGATGCATTTTCTATTCGCCTGGATGCTTGGATTATCGATTTTTTTGAGCATTGTGTTGGTTGTTTTTAGCACCAAATATTTAGTCAGACCCATTTCAAAGCTAACCAATGCAACGAAATCACTGGCACGCGGCAACTTTAATGTTAAGCTCGACATCACTAGGCACGATGAGCTGGGCGAACTTTCCCATAGCTTTTTACAAATGGCGAGAAAATTAGAACAGATGGATGAAATGCGGAAGGAGTTTATCTCCAATATTTCTCATGATATCCAATCTCCATTGTCCAATATCAAGGGATATATAAACCTTTTGGAAAAGAACACCATTAGTCAGGTGGAACGGTCTGGATACATTTCAATTATTAATGCTGAAATTAAGAGACTTTCGACTTTAACCAAGCAATTATTGCTTCTTGCCTCACTAGATCGAAATGAAGATATTATGAAGAAAAAACGATTTAATCTCGGCAGGCAAATAAAGGAATTAGTGAGAAGTTATCAATGGATAATTGGGGATAAAGAAATCATGCTAAGCTACTCCTTGCCAGATATCGAAATCACCGGCGACCCTTCATTATTGAATACCGTTTGGGATAATCTGTTAACGAACGCGATTAAATATAACCAACCGAATGGCACTATCGAGATTTTGATAGAGGAAAAAGATAAGACGGTATTCGTCACTTTTAAGGACACAGGAATTGGCCTCAAGGAGACGGAAATCGACAGGATCTTTGATCGTTTCTATCGGGCAGATTTAGCAAGAACCCGCACCACCGAGGGAACCGGGTTAGGACTTTCGATAGTTGCTGCGATTGTCAAATTGCATAACGGTAATATTCGTGTTTTCAGTAAGGAAAATGAAGGGACTACTTTTGTTGTGAGGCTACCGATGCATTCCAATTAAATCAGACAAGCATGGAATTTTTGCCTTGGTGCTTTCTGAACGGTTACACGAAAGTATGTTACTGTTTAAAAAGCGCTATTTCCGTTTATATCCAATCATAAACCCCTATTGTTTTTAATAGAAAAGGCTGTTCATTTAGTTGGACAGTTTTTTTAGTGAAAAATTGCCATTTCGGGTATTTTTAGAGAAAATAGGTATATAGATATTTATCGGAAAAGGGCGTTTGTTATGAAACTTGTATATTGGATGTTTAAAATATTGGTTTTGCCATTGTTAATGTTCATTGGAATTAATTTCATGAAGACGGCAGGATGGTGGGCTCTGATTATGACAGTTAGCCTCTTTGTCCTGGTCAACTGGCTGCTTGACCGAAAAATCAACCAATATAATCATCAGTACTTTCTTAATAAATTTCCTGTTTTGGAGGGACTAAAGTATGGACAAATCATCTCGGTTGAATTGCTGAATGGAAAAGTTCTAGAGAATCGCATCTTTGCTTCCGCGCTTAGTTCAGAAATATTAATTGGTTCAGAACCGGTTTCTGATAATCAATTGGAGGATTTTTTAAACGGTATTAAGAAAACCCAATGGATAAGACTTAAAAAGGTAAAGTCGATTACCATCATGAAGGAAATCTGATAATCGACCGAAACTAGATTGGTTTTAATTATAATAGTGAAAACAGCATCAATAGAAAAATAATGATAAAGGTAAGAGCGGAACCAATAATGATTTGATTTTGGATACTCTCATCCTTATTTATTCTTTTTAATATAGCTGTTAAGTTTAAAAACCACAATACTCCCAGTATGGGGGTCATCAATAACCAAAAAAAATACTGTTCTATGAATGTCCTCCCGAAAATGATTCAAAAATTTTAACTCTAATATATTTCGTAAGATAACCTTGATTTTCCTTTTTTCTATTCAACTAATCTGTAAAAATCACATTGAAGGGTGGTGGGTTCTTCATTTGGATAATTTTTTTAATAATGATAAATCAGATCAGGGGGTGATAAAATGTCTAAAAAGGAAATGACTGGATGGGTAAAGTCAATCATCATTGCGCTTGGAATCACATTTGTGGTTAGGACATTCCTTTTTTCGCCTTACATTGTGAAGGGGGATTCGATGAAACCAACGCTTCATGATGAGGAAAAAATGTTTGTGAATAAATTGGTTGATTTTTCAAGAGGAGATATTGTCATTATTAGAGGACCGAAAGAAAACTATGTGAAACGGGTGATTGGTTTTCCCGGCGATAAGATCGAAATGAAAAATGACCAATTGTGGATCAATAACAGGATTTTTAAAGAACCCTATCTTTCAGATAATTTGAAACTGGCTCAGCAGCACGGAAGCCGGTTAACAGAAGATTTCGGGCCGATTATCGTTCCGAAACACCATTATTTTGTCATGGGTGACAATCGCTTGTACAGCAGGGACAGCCGTAACGAGCTTGGCTATATTAATGAAGATAGTATTATCGGCAAAAGTGAATTTGTTTTCTATCCATTAACGGACATCAGGGTTGTCAAATGATTTAGGAGGAAAATGAGAATGGAAAAAGTAAGACAAATCATCGCATTAGGCGGTGGCGGTTTTTCAATGGAACCGGAGAACCCGCTCCTCGATACTTATATTTTGCAGCAATCTCATAAACCAATACCGAAAATTTGTTTTTTAGCTACTGCGAGCGGCGATGCGGATGGCTATATTTCTAACTTTTATCATTTTTTTGAACGCCAAAATTGTGAGCCTTCTCATTTGTCGTTATTTAGACCAAGCACCAGGGATCTGGAAGGATTTATTTTAGATAAAGATATTATCTATGTCGGCGGTGGCAACACCAAGAATCTATTAGTTTTGTGGAAAGAATGGGGACTCGACAAAATTTTAAACAAGGCGTGAAATCAAGGAATTATTTTGGCAGGAATCAGTGCTGGTTCTATTTGCTGGTTTGAAGAAGGGATAACGGACTCTTATGGTGATCAGCTTGAACCTATTAAAGCTTTGGGTTTTTTAAAGGGCAGCAACTGTCCGCATTATGATGGGGAAGCGGAAAGAAGGCCGGCATATCACAGGTTAATAGAAACAGGAAAATTACAATCCGGCATAGCTGCGGATGACGGGGCCGCAGTCCATTTTATCGAGCAAGATCTTTATCAGGCTGTCAGCTCAAGACCTGACGCCAAGGCATACCAGGTCTCGTTTGCTGGAAAAATAATCGAATCGGAGCTTAAGACAAAGTACTTGGGGGCCGAAATCTAGAACATAATCATTGATTTACTAGTGATGAAGGACAAAACCGTGGTAGAATCAGTTGAAAGTGTCCTTCATAAGCGGTATGAAGGACAAAACCGTGGTAGAATCAGTTGAAAGTGTCCTTCATAAGCGGTATGAAAGACAAACCAGCGGCGGAATCAGTTGAAAATGTCCTTCATAAGCAGGATGAAAGACAAACCAGCGGCGGAACCAGTTGAAAGTATCCTTCATAAGCAGGATGATTGAACATGATCACGGGCATTTCCAGCAAATTAATTACTTGATAGAAAACAACCAATTTTGAAGGGAGCTGCCTCAATGGTAGCTCTTTTTCACATAAGATGTTCTGGAAGGATGCTGATGAAGACATATTTTTCGCTCCAGAATCGAAGGCAGTCCGATATAAAAGATTGTCGCAAATGTATCTCTCTCTCGCCTCGTGCAATCATAGTCTTGATGTATAACCTATAACTAAAAGGCCTGTTCTAACTTATGAAATGTACCGTTTGTAAAGGACATTTTATATAGAAAGAACAGACCTTTTTCTATAAAAAACAATTTATTTCTGCTGTGCAGCCAAGAATACTTTCTGTGCGGCTAGCACGCCTGCACCTGGTTCGAAAGAGTAGTTGAAATCCTGTAATCCTGCTTCCAACAAAGACACGGCTTGAAGAATATCACTTGGGAAGCAGTAACCCATATGGCCAAATCTAAAGATTTTTCCTTGAAGATGCCCAAGCCCGCCAGCAAAATCAAGATGGTATTTCTTTTTCAAATGACCTAAAAATTCTCCTAGGTTTAACCCTTCAGGCGCCTTAATTGCCGTAATCGTTGGCGAAGCATATTCATCAGCAGTCAACAAACCGATTGAAAGAGCCCTCATTGCTTGGCGGACCATATTTTTCATCAGTTCATGTCTAGTGACAGTTTGGGAAAACCCGCCTTCCTCCTCGATCAAATCGCAAACAGCAGATAGGCCAAAAATTAACGACACAGCTGGGGTATTTGGTGTCATGCCCTTCTCGGCCCATTCACGGTAGCTTAATAAATTTAAGTAATAGGATGGTGTTTGATTTTTTTCGATCACCTTCCAGGCTCTATCACTCACGCTTAACAGTGCAAGTCCAGGCGGCAGCATCATCGCCTTTTGCGATCCTGTCACTAAAATATCGATCCCCCATTGATCCATTTCAGCAGGGGCACCGCCGATACAGCTGACCCCATCGACAATAAAGAGGGCATCTGTTTGCGTACGGACGACTTGAGCTAAGCGGTTAACAGGATTCAAGATTCCTGTTGAAGTTTCATTATAGGTAGCAAAGACCGCCTTCACATTGGTTAATGGTTTTAAAAACTCAGACAATTCTTCTTCCGTACAAGCCTCGCCCCAAGGTTTTTCCAGCTTATGGACTTTGAAGCCGTACTTTTCACAAATAGAGACAAAATAGTTGCCAAACGCGCCGACGGTGATCACTACCACTTCTTCTCCGGGAGAAACGGTATTGACGGCTGCTGCTTCCAATGCGGCGGTACCACCGGATGGAATGAGTATAATCTCCTGCTTGGTTCCAAAAATAGGCTTCACCCGGTTTGTCGTCTCACGATAAAGTTGAACAAATTCTTCACTGCGATGACTGATCATATCCTGGTTCATCGCCAGCTGAACCTTTTTTGGAATCGGAGTAGGACCAGGATGACGTAAAATATTCGGATACATAAAAAAATTCCTCCCATAGATTTTTGAATCTTCGATTAAATTATAGCAATTATGTAACGTATTTAGTAGAGTTATACATATTCTCTTGGTGAAGGAGTATAATGAGTTAGGTTTTTGCTTTTTCGCAAATTGGTCAAAAACATTAATATGGAAAAATGAAGCAGAAAATTGGATTGCCGTTTAAAACTGTAGTCGACAAATCTTTAGAGGTGAAGAAAAAATGAAAGTTACGCTCTTTACAACATGTATCGTCGATATGTTCCGGAGCAATGTCGGAAAGGCGACGGTTGAACTGCTTGAAAGACTTGGCTGTGAAATAGAATTTCCTGAATCTCAAGTTTGCTGTGGGCAGCCTGCGTATAATAGCGGTTATGTAAAAGAATCAAAAGAAGCGATGAAACGGATGATCGAAACATTTAGCAATGCAGAATATGTTGTCTCGCCATCCGGTTCTTGTGCCTATATGTTCCATGAGTATCCTCATATTTTTGCAGGGGATCCTGTATGGGAGCCAAAAGCAAAAGCATTAGCGGAAAGAACATATGAACTGACGCAGTTCATTGTCGATATTTTAAAAATAGAAGATGTTGGTGCAAAGCTGGAAGGAACGGCCACTTATCATACCTCTTGCCATATGACAAGATTGCTGGGGGTCAAAGAACCACCGATAATTTTATTGAAAAATGTTAAAGGACTAAAGTTCACGGAGCTCCCCGGTAAAGAACAATGCTGCGGCTTTGGGGGCACCTTTTCAGTCAAAATGGCCCAAATTTCGGAGCAAATGGTGGATGAAAAAGTCCGTCATGTTGAAGAGACAGGTGCCGAATATCTTATTGGTGCGGATGCAGCCTGCCTCATGAACATTGGTGGCCGAATGGGGCGGCTCGAAAAGCCAATAAAAGTCATGCATATTGCAGAGGTCTTAAACAGCCGATAATAGATCAATGTTGGAAGGGATATCTGTAATTTTCAATTATATCAGCAATTTTAGACAGGATATCAGCAATTTTTCAATTATATCCGCAGAATTACTTTCAAGAAAAAGTGGAGGGATTTCCATGGCAATGAAGATTGGCACGGAACAGTTTAAGGAACGTGTTGATAATGGATTAAATGATGAATTCATGCGCGGTGCAGTGGCAAGTGCCCAGGATGGGATGAGTCTGAAGCGCAGAGCGGTTACCACTGATGAGCTGGGCAATTGGGAAGAGTGGCGCAATCACGCAGAAGAAATCCGCCAGCATGTTCTGGAACACCTGGATTTTTATTTGGAACAATTAAGTGAAAATGTGGCTAAACGCGGCGGCCACGTCTTTTTTGCCCAAACAAAGGAAGACGCCAATGAATATATCCGCAGCGTGGTCCAAATGAAAAAAGCAAAAAAGATTGTTAAATCAAAATCAATGGTAACGGAGGAAATCAGCCTAAATGCAATGCTGCAGGAGGAAGGCTGTGAAGTGGTCGAGACAGACCTGGGCGAGTATATTCTTCAACTGGATGACCATGATTCGCCGTCACATATCGTGGTTCCTGCTTTACACAAAAACAAAGAACAAATTCGGGAAGTTTTTGCCGAGAAATTAGGCTACACGAAAACATCCAAACCGGAAGAGCTTGCCTATCAGGCTCGTGTTACCTTAAGGGAAAAATTTTTAGAAGCGGATTTGGGGATAACCGGCTGTAATTTTGCAGTTGCCGAAACAGGTTCCTTCAGCTTAGTCACAAATGAGGGGAATGCAGATTTAGTGACAGCACTTGCAAAAACACAAATTACTGTTATGGGAATGGAACGAATTGTGCCTACCTTTGAAGAAATGGAAATCCTCGTCAGTATGTTAACAAGAAATGCTGTCGGACAAAAGCTGACAAGTTATATTACTGTGTTAACAGGTCCGCGTGAGGATCTGGATGTTGATGGACCAGAGGAATTTCATCTTGTTATTGTGGACAATGGCAGGTCCGATATTCTGGGCGGCGAGTTCCAATCTGTCCTGCAATGTATCCGCTGTGCAGCCTGTATAAATGTCTGTCCGGTATACCGGCAAATTGGTGGTCATTCTTACGGTTCGATTTATCCGGGACCGATTGGTGCTGTGCTTACGCCGCTATTGGGCGGTTATGATGAGTATAAGGAGCTTCCTTATGCCTCTACCCTTTGTGGTGCCTGCACAGAAGTCTGCCCGGTAAAAATTCCGCTCCACAACCTGCTTTTGAAGCATCGTGAAATGATTGTTGAAAAGGAAGGAAAGGCACCTGTTTCTGAAAAATTGTTAATGAAGGCGTTTGGCCTTGGTGCAGCATCTCCAACCCTTTATAAAATAGGTTCAAAACTTGCCCCAACTGCACTAAATCCTTTTACATCAGGGGATAAAATTTCAAAAGGTGTGGGGCCGTTAAAGGCCTGGACCGAGGCTCGGGATTTCCCGGCTCCCAATAAGGAGAGATTTAGGGATTGGTTTAAAAGCCGTGAGAAAGGAGACAAATAACCATGGTCGGTACCATTCAAAATCGTGATCAATTTTTAAATCAAATTGCTAATCGTCTTAATCGGCCGCGGATTACCATTCCGATCGAAAGACCCAATTGGAAATATCAGCCGCAATATGATGTATTTAAGGATACATCTCAGGATGAGCTGCTAGAAATTTTAAAAAAACAATGTAAAATAATCCACACCAAGATTTTTACGACGGATTTGGCGGGGCTTCCCGGGGTTGTGAATGATGTCGTTACGGAATATGGTGGCGGCCCGGTTGTGACCTGGAAGGATGAGCGTTTCTCCAAGTGGGGGCTCGATCCGCTTATGAAACAACAGTGGCCAGCGCACAATATTGAGCTGTTTGAGTGGGATTATACGTTGGGAGACGAAAATATACATAAGGCGGAGAATGCAAATGTTGGCATCACGATTAGCGAGATTACCCTTGCCGAATCAGGAACCGTTGTGTTGTTTAGCGATAAGGATAAGGGACGAACGGTAAGTTTCCTGCCGGCCACATCGATTATGTTGATTCCCAAGAGCAGCCTTGTTCCCAGAATCACTCAGGCGGCAGTAAAAATGCGAGAAATTTTTCAAGAAACTGGACATGTGGCATCATGCATCAATTTTATTACCGGTCCAAGCAATTCGGCTGATATTGAATTAAACCTCGTCGTCGGTGTCCATGGTCCGATCAAAGCTACTTATATTGTGATTCATGATCTGTAATTCTGAGGGTCGATCCTTGCTGGGGTCGGCTCTTTGTTGTGTTAATTTTTATGAAAGAGTGTTCAAAACAAGACTGTTTCAATTGAAGGGCAAAAAATATCATTTTTTAAGGCGGATATCTATCCGTTGCGGGCAGCCATCCATGTGAAAATGGATCCCAATAACAGTAAGCGAATCTTCAGTTTCGACGATTTAAGGCTTGTTGATGAAAATGGCGAGACATGGAATAAAATTGCTAACGGAATCACTGCTAATCAGATTTCACCAGAGGAAGCGATTATTTATCTGCAAAGTAATTATTTCCGTGAACCGAAGGAACTGTATCTTGTTCTGAACAAAATCCAAGCGGTCGATAAGGATGAAGACCATGTCATCGTCGATCCAAAAAATCAGAAAATCTTGAAACAGCCAAAAGGCCGTTTCTTAAGCAATTTGCGCGTAGAGGGAAATGATTTGATTTTTGATATGCATGCGAAAAAGGAATTCCGTTCCTTTCCATTTACAAAAATAACCGATGCCAGTGGAAGAGAAATACTCTCTAAATACAGTTCAATACTTGCAAGCGATGAAGAAGGAGTCACCGAACTGCACGTTAACATTCCCAATCTGAACACACGGCCAAATCCAATTTTCTTAGAACTAACCGCCTACCCTTCCTGGATCAAAGGCAATGAAAAAATAAAGATAAAATAAGGATGAAAAGAGGGTGCCTGACACCAATCAGGTGCCTTTTTTGAGTTTAAGTGTGCATTCGTATAAAGAATAAGCTAAAAGAATGGTACATAAAAATATATAAATGCCTAGGGATTACTAGAAAAGTGGAAATATTCGGTTATAATAGAGTTGTCATATGTCAAGACAGTTAATATACTAGTAGTGAACAAGAAAATGAAAAAGGAGGTTTTTCTTTATGAATAACCAGAGTATGTGGTCTTTAAAGTTTTCAACGGCGGCACTTGTGCTGATTCCTGTTGCCGTAGGCATTAACTATATTGGTAAATTCATAGCTGGGGTGCTGAAGCTGCCTTTGTGGCTTGATTCCATTGGCACGGTACTGGCGGCAATGCTGGGCGGCCCGATTGTCGGAGCATTAGCCGGAGCCATTAATAACATTATTTATGGGTTTACGGATCCTATTTCTTTTGTTTATGCGATTACGAGCGTGGCAATTGGATTGGCCGTAGGGATTTTGTTTTATAAGGGCTTTATTTCCGGCTGGGGAAAAGCAATGGTCGCCGGACTCATCATCGGATTGGTAGCTACGGTTGTTTCCACTCCATTAAATATCGGCTTTTGGGGAGGTCAAACGGGAAATGTTTGGGGGGATGCCCTGTTTGCATTCATACTGGCAAACACGGATTCAACCTGGCTTGCCTCTCTACTTGATGAACTCGTTGTTGATGTGCCTGATAAATTATTGGTCGTGTTAATAAGCTATGGGATTTACAAAGGATTACCGCGTAATTTTGTCCAATTATACAATAACAACGATAAGGTAGAAACTTTGGATTAAGCCGTATAAAAATTGTTTTATCATTTTTTATACTCGTAAAATATTAGCGGATTTTTTAGATATATTAGCTAATCTATAAGTTTTATTAGCGAATCTAGGACATTTATTAGCGAATCAAAAAGCAGCAATCTTTAGAAATGCCTCTGAAAAAGAAAGCCGGTGAAGCTGTTTGAAATCGATTAGCTTGTTTGTTGAGCGGGAATCGTTTGTACATGGGATCGATCCGATCACGAAACTCTACTATATTTTATTTGCTATCATCATTCCGATTATTTTGCCATCGTTCACGATTTCCGCCATTTGTTTAGGAACTAGTATAATCTTATTGATTTTTGCCAAGGTAATGCGCAAAACGTTGCCGGTTTACAGTTTTGTCTTTTTTGTCCTGATAACCGTCGTGATTATCCAGGGGTTGTTTAAGCCGGGAAATGAAACAGTGCTGTTGCAGCTTGGTCCGGTGGCGATGTATAAGGAAGGGCTGCAATTTGCTTTAACCATTGTCTTTCGGGTTACCAACATTGTTAGTGCCTTTATGATTTTGGTGCTGACAACAAAGCCCTCGGATCTGGTGGAAGCGCTTGTTCGCAAGGGAATGTCACCAAGAATCGGCTATGTCATTGTGTCGGTTTTTCAAATCATTCCGGAGATGATGACGACGATGAGTACGATTATGGATGCACAGCGGTCACGGGGAATGGAGACAGAAGGAAAATTGCTTGTTCGAATTAAAGCCTTCATCCCGCTGCTTGGGCCGGTTGTCCTAGGGTCGCTCATCAATACCAAGGAACGGGCGATGGCGCTTGAAGTGCGCGGCTTCAATTCCCGTAATCCGAAAACCTATTTGAATGAAGAAAAAACCTATCCGAATAGCCGATTTATACAGGCTGTAATGTTAGTCCTTACTGTATGTGCCGTGGCATGGAGGATGTTTTTATGAAAAAGATTGTGGTTGATCATCTGAAGTATAAATATCCACTGGGTGAAGAACTAGCCCTTCAAGATATTTCCTTTCAAATTGAAGAAGGAGAATTCATCGGAATCATTGGCAAAAATTCCTCCGGAAAGTCGACGTTGTGTCAGGCGCTGGTTGGTCTTGTTCCGCATTTTTATAAAGGTGCCTACGGCGGGAAAGTCATCGTGGATGGGCTTGAGGTAAAGACCCATACGATTGCCGAAATTTCCTTAAAGGTAGGAATGGTGTTTCAAAACCCGTTCACGCAGGTAACAGGCTCGAAAATGACGGTATATGAAGAAATTGCCTTTGGGCTCGAAAATATTGGCTTGCCGCGGGAAGAAATGCGCCGGCGAATTCATGAAGTACTGAAGTTGATGAAAATTGAACATGTGAAGGATCGCAGTCCGTTTGATTTGTCGGGGGGACAAATGCAGCGGATGGCCATCGCCAGTATCATCGCGATGAAACCTGATGTTCTCGTGCTGGATGAACCGACCTCACAGCTCGACCCGGCGGGTTCCGAGGAAGTATTTCAGGCAATTCAAGACTTAAGCGGCCAAGGAATCACTGTCATTATGGCCGAGCATAAAATGGAAAAAGTCGCCCAGTATTGCAATCGGGTTTTACTGCTGCATGAAGGGAAACTAGTTGATTTTGCTGCCCCTGAAAAAATATTCTCCCGCAATGACCTGGAAACATATGGAGTGGCTGCCCCGGTGTACACTAGAGTATGTAAAGCATTAGGTATGAAAAAACAAGGGTGTGACAGCTATCCGGTGACATTGAAGGATGCGGAACTGGCCTTAAGGGGGTCACTCGGATGATAAAAGTGTCCAATCTGTCCTTTTCCTACACCGGCGGAGGGGTCCCGGTGCTTTCTGATATTAATTTGGAGTTTGATCAGCGGACAACGGCGATCATCGGACAAAACGGTGCCGGCAAAACCACCTTTGTAAAGCTCTTAAAAGGCTTATTAAAAGCAACTTATGGGGAAATTTTGATTGGGGAATACGATGTAAAAATGAGAACTGCCGCTGAACTGGCGCGAAAAATTGGTTTGGTGTTTCAGAATCCCAACGATCAAATTTTTAAACGAACTGTTTTGGACGAGACCATGTTCGGACTGCTGAATATTAAAATGGGAAGATATACAGCCGAAAAGCTCGCGGTCGAGGCGCTGGAACTGGTCGGACTAGACGATAAATTATCCATGAATCCGCATGACTTAAGCTTATCGGAAAAGAAGCTGCTCTGTATCGCCTCGGTGGTGGCGATGGATACAGACATTGTGATTTTTGACGAACCAACGATCGCCCAGGACCACGCCGGTAAGGAAATCATCCGCCGAATCATTCAGAAATTGAAGGAAAAAAACAAACTAGTGTTAACAATCATTCATGATATGGATTTTGTTGCCGAGAATTTTGATAGGACCATAGTCTTTAATGAAGGGAAGGTTTTGCTTGATGGCAGTACAAGAGAAGTTTTTTCACAAAAAGACGTCCTTGAGGAAGCGAACGTCGAACCTCCCGGAATCACCCAATTGGCTAACCGACTAGGGCTAAAGAATACAATTTTAACAGTAGATGAATTTTTGCATGAATGCGCAAAATAGCAAAAAAGGCCTATACACCAGTACGTAGACTTGGACTCTCGAGGTGGGGGTCTTACTTCTCGTTAAGACGGGATAAAGGAAAAAACTCAATATTTTTATCGAGAAGAAAATGGGCACTACCTCCATTTTCTTTTTGTTTGTGTTTATGGAAAAAAGGCCTATAATGGTGTTAGAGTGTTCACTAAATTGTTAAAATTAACACTTGTCTTAAATTAAATTATCGATCTAATACAGGAGGATGGAAATGGTAAGAGCGGCAGTGGCTGGTGTAATTGGGTTTATGCTCATTTTTATTGAGTCGATGATCGTGATGAAGTTCAAAGGCTATGAAACAATTGAATTTGGCGGTATTGCCCCATTTATTAATGTATGGGCAATGAATTTCTTTTTTGCCTTTGCCATTCTCACACAGGTTACAAATTGGATTACCAGCAAGAGCAAATTAGAAGAGGATAAAAGTTATTAAAAAATCAAAGTAGCGCCGCAATGATTGGGAATTCCCCAGCTGCGGCGCTTTTGCTTTTGTTATTGTCCAGCTCAAGCTCCCAACGACTAGTGGCCATCCCACTTCTCCCTACGATAAGTCAACTTCGAATCACTAGCGTTCTTCGAGTTTCCTTTATCTCAGTCGAAGCGGGCCCCAGCCCATACGTCGTTGACCGGTCGCTTTCGCTTTTCTTATTTCCGATGCATTTTAAATTGTAAAAATAGTTCATTGTAAGTTGCCAGGTTGCGTTTGCCGAGGTTTTCGTACACCTCAAGTTTTTTCGTCAGTTCCGGTGCTGGATAGAAGCGCTTATCCTCAACGACCTCTTTATCTAAATACTTAAGAGCCTGTTTGTTAGGGGTAGAATAGCCGACATAATCGGTATTCTTAGCTGCCACTTTTGGATCGAGCATAAAGTTAATAAATTTATGTGCGGCATCGATATTTCGCGCCGTTTTTGGAATGACCATATTATCGAACCACAAGTTAGAGCCTTCTTTCGGAACGACATAGTCTAAATGGCCATTCTCCGACATAATTTCGGAAGCATCCCCAGACCAAACCAGACCGATGGCCGCTTCTTCATTCGCCATCAACATCTTAATCTCATCACCGACAATCGCTTTAACATTTGGGGTGAGCTTATCAAGCTTTGCTTTCGCCTCCAGCAAATGCTGCTTATTCGTATCGTTCAGCGAATAGCCTAAACTATTCAGCCCCATTCCGATCACTTCACGGGCACCGTCAGTTAACAAAATTTGATTTTTTAAATCAGGGTCCCAAAGATCATTCCAACTGGTAATTTTTTTACCATGGAGCATTTTCGAATTGTAAACGATGCCGACAGTGCCCCAGAAATAGGGGACGGAATATTTATTTCCTGGGTCAAATGACAGATTCATAAAGCGCGAATCAATGTTTTTTAAATTTGGCAGCTTCGAATGATCCAATGGAACCAGCAAATGCTCATGTCGCATTTTATCAATCATATATTCAGATGGGACAGCAACATCATAATTTGTTCCGCCTTGCTCAATTTTGGTCATCATCGCCTCATTGGAATCAAATGTTTCATAAATGACCTTGATACCGGTTTGTTTTTCAAACTGTTTGATTAGATCCTCATCAATATAGTCTCCCCAGTTAAAGACCGTGAGCGTATTAGCGCCGGAATAACCCTGTGAGGTGTTCAAACTGGAAACAGCATACAAAATAATCGCAGATGCCGCCGCAATAATTAAAAAGAAGCGAACCAAATGGTTCATTGTTTACGCACCCCCATTCCGCTCGGCTTATTTCGTTGGGTAATAAAGTAGTAGATCACCACAAGCAGCATTGTGAACAGGAACAGGATTGCTGATAAGGCATTAATATTTAGAGAAATGCCCCGGCGTGCCAACGAGTAGATTTCAACCGAAAGGGTCGAAAAGCCGTTTCCGGTTACGAAAAAAGTAACGGCAAAGTCATCCAGTGAATACGTTAATGCCATGAAAAATCCGGCAAAAATACCCGGTGTAATATAGGGGATGACGACCTTTGTCATTACGTCCCAGCCGTTTGCCCCGAGATCACGTGCAGCATCAATCAATGATGGACTCATTTCGGTTAACTTTGGCAGCACCATCAGCACCACAATCGGGATGCTAAAAGCGATATGTGACAACAAGACCGAGTAAAAACCAAGTTTAATTCCAGCCAATGTGAACAAAATCAGAAACGATGCCCCGATAATGACGTCTGGGCTGACAATTAGGACATTATTTAATGACAGTAGCGCATTTTTTGTTTGGTGCCTTTTGGCCATATGAATTGCTAAAGCACCAAAGATACCGATGATCGTTGAAAAAAGTGCTGACAGTAAAGCAACGACAACGGTATTCAGAACAATAATGAGCAGCCTAGTATCGTGAAACAGCTCGCGGTACCACTCTAAAGAAAAACCTTCAAAGTTATACATTGTCTCTCCCTTATTAAAGGAGTAGAAAATGAGAAAGAAGATTGGTGCATACAAGATAAAAAAGATCACGACTAAAAACAGCCTAGATAAGGGAGATATTTTTTTATCCATATTACACACCCCGCTTCTTGGTATTCGTCATGAGCATGATCAACACCATAATAATAATTAAAAATACGGCAATCGTCGAACCCATGCCCCAGTCCTGCGTTACCAGAAAATGCTGCTCAATCGCCGTACCAAGAGTAATCACCCGATTTCCGGCGATTAGCCGTGTCAGCATGAACAACGAAAGTGCTGGTATAAACGTTACCTGGCAACCGGACTTAACCCCGTCGATTGTTAACGGAAAAATAACCCGGCGGAACGTCGTCCACTTCGATGCTCCCAAGTCATTGGCAGCATCAATCAAGGTTGGGTTCAATTCATTCAGCGAGTTAAAAATCGGCAAAATCATAAATGGAATAAAAATGTAAACCGATACAAAGACAAAGCTGAAGTCGGTAAATAATATTTGCTGCTGGCCAATCCCAATGATTTTCAAAAAGCTGTTGGCAATTCCGTACGTTCCGAAAATACCGAGAAAAGCATAAGCTTTTAACAGCAGGTTGATCCAGGATGGAACGATAATTAATAACAGCCATAATTGTTTATGCTTTGTTTTTGTTAATAACAAGGCAGTGGGATAGGCGATAATCAGGGAAATGGCCGTAATTAAAAATGCATACCAGAAAGAGCTAAGCGTCATTTGCAAATATACCGGCGTGAAAAACTTCCGATAATTAGTAAACGTAAAATCGCCCTCAATATTAAAAAAAGAATAGTAGAGAACGAGGGCAATTGGAACAATTACAAACAGCAAAATCCATAGTAAATACGGTATTTTATATAAATTACGGGTCAGCTTATTTTCCATGGCGGTCCACATCCGCGTAGATTTCTATACGCCGGTCAAATTCTTCTTCGGTCTCCCCGAGGCGCATGACATGAATGGCTTCCGGGTCAAAATAAAGTCCAATTTCATCGCCGACTTTTGCCTTCTTTGTTGAATGAACCAGCCATTCGTTCCCGTCCTTATCAATTCCGCAAATCTCATAATGGACACCGCGGAATAGCTGAGAATCGACGCGAACCTGTAATTTGCCGCGTTCCAAAGAGGTAATTTCCAAGTCTTCAGGGCGGATCACAATTTCAACCGGTTCGTTTGCGTCAAAGCCGCCATCGACACATTCAAACTCCCGCCCAACAAATTCTACGAGGTAATCTTTAATCATTTTTCCACTAACAATATTGGATTCTCCGATAAAATCAGCAACGAAGCGGTTAATCGGTTCATCATAAATATCTGTTGGAGTCCCGCTTTGCTGAATTGTTCCTTTATTAATGACGAAGATTTCATCGGACATGGCCAGCGCTTCTTCCTGGTCATGGGTGACAAAAATAAAGGTTATTCCAAGACGGCGCTGAAGTTCGCGTAATTCATATTGCATTTCGGTCCGCAGTTTAAGGTCTAGGGCGGACAACGGTTCATCTAAAAGAATGACTTCCGGTTCGTTGACAATCGCGCGAGCAATGGCGACGCGCTGACGCTGACCACCGGACATTTCGCGAATTTCTCTATTTTCATAGCCGGAAAGATTCACAAAGCTGAGTGCTTCCTTCACCTTGGCATGTATTTCCGCATTTTTTAATTTTTTGATGCGCAGCCCAAAGGCAACGTTTTCAAATACATTTAAATGTGGAAAGAGGGCATAATCCTGGAAAACTGTATTTACCTGCCGCTTATTTGCCGGTAAATCATTGATTTTTTTTCCATTAAAAAAAATCTCTCCTTTTGACGGTTCGGTAAATCCGGCAATCAGTCTTAAGATTGTCGTTTTGCCGCAGCCTGAAGGACCAAGGAGTGTGTAAAACTTTCCACGCTCAATCTCGAAGCTGACATCGTCAAGAACAGGTGGATCGTTATCGAATTGTTTTGTCACATGTTTGAACTGAATAATGGTGTTATTTTCCATAGCAACCTCCCCCATCTTAGTAGTATAAAAATGTTATCAAAATTGTTGATAAAGTGTTGTCATCACCAGGGTTCAGTCCTGTCGGTACAATACCGTTAACTTCCGCTTTCGATGATTCGGGAACAATTATACAGGATGCACCGGAAAATTCAATAATTGTTTAAATTTCTACAAAAAAATAACACCCCACTTTTAAGAAAAAGTGAGGCGCCCATGTTTATCTATTATCCATTTTGTTTGATAGCATTATTTCCTTTAAAAGCAGTACGGCGGATGAATGGGATCACCCAGCGGTCAAGGCCGAAGTGACCAGCGTTATAACCTGCAGTTAGGATAATGGTGCCTAATAAAATATCTAATGGGTTACTTGAGACGGTACCAGCAAACATGAAAGAAAAGTTCATTACTAAGGCAAAGAATACAGCTGCTGTTGTTAGGCAGCCAAGGATTAAGCCTAAACCAATCAGTACTTCACCAGTTGGAACAACAACATTGAAAATATCCACGTTTGGAAGGGCAAAGCCTTTTAGGAAAGATACATACCAGCCATACTCTGTAGCACCAGTTGGACCTGTTACAGGATGGGCAATTGCGCCTTTTAAGAAACCAGAAGCATCAAATCCACCTGTAAGTTTGTGTAATCCTGCAGTAAAGAAAGTATAACCAAGATATAAACGTAAAACGGTTAAAATTCCTGCAGCAACTTTATTTTCCCTTAACCATTTTGAAAACATTTAAAACCACTCCCTAGTTAAATATGATTAAAATAATTATTACACTCTTAATATAGCAGGATTATTTTTTTATGGGAGTGGTTTGTTCATGAATTCACATTTCCGTAAAAAAGATATGAACGATTTGTTACATAGGGATGTTGGAAAGGTTCTTTATAAAAAATGGAAAGACATTGAAAAATTTCACAACGAGGGCCAAAGTATTCATAAAAGAAGGAGACTTGGTAGGGCGAAATTAATACTGCCGGTTCTACCAGTGAATACTTACTTTAATTGACCTTTCTGGTAAATTTGGAATGGCAATCGTTAATTTGCTATGCACTTAGTTTGTCCAATTTTGCTATAATGAAGGAAAATATCACTTTTTAAAGGATGATCTCTTTGCATATTGAGAAGAAATTGGGATTGTTGCTGGACGTTGAGACAACTGGATTGGGACCTAAAACGGATGAAGTGATTGAACTGGCTTTGAAGTTATTTTCCTTTCGGTCAGATACTGGTGAGGTTATTGAGGTGTTGGAGGAAGACTCTTTTTTACGCGAGCCGCTGTCGAATTCGGCCCGCAGGAATTATAACCGGGCATTTAAAGTTCATGGGATTCCTTATGAAGCCGTACGAGGAAAAAGTTTTTATGATATGAGGGTCAAAAAGTATTTTCATCATGCTGATGCGGTGCTTGCTCACAATGCTTCCTTTGATCGCAGTTTCCTATATCAGATGTACCCGGAAGTGAATGAGCTAAATTGGTTTTGTACGATGAGGAATATTCCATGGAAACAATACGGGTTTCCCAATGGTAAACTGATCACTCTTTTAGAGGGGCACAATATAACAAACTTCCAAACACATAGGGCGATGGACGATATTACATATTTGATGGAACTGCTGAAGAAGACAAGTCCGAAGGGAAATCTTTATCTGCAAGAGGCTCTGGACTACGGACCGATGAGAAAATATCAACCGGCCGCCTCACAATCAAGGCTGGGTTAACATTTTGTATAGTTGCTACGATCCAAATTGTTCCAGACTTTGTAAAAAAGAGACGGGATTGTGTAAAATTGTGCGTGAGTTATGTAAAAAAACATCCCGATTTTGTAAAATTATTTCATCGAACCAAGAGTAAAGGAGGGTGAATTTTTCCATAAAAATCAACCTTCTACCAGATAAAAAAAGCAGCCCCGATTAAAGTCGAGACTGTTGCTTTTTTTTCTAAAACATTTTATCAAAATGAACCCGTTTATTGATGAAATACATGATCGGCATCCCGACTGCCATTACGGCAAATTCACCAACAGCGGTGGTGAACCAGGTAAATAAAAACGGCAGACCATAAGCCAGTTGTAATTCAATTGCAATGAAGAACATCGTTACCGTGAACACAAGCGTATTGATAATCATCCGTACCCAAATTCCTCTAATAAAGCGGGCAGATAATATCGTAATAGCCAAAGCCAAAACTGACTGGCCGACACCGAAAATCAGATCATACTGTTTCATCGGTGAAAAGAACAAGTTTGTCAGGAATACACCTAGGACGATTCCGTAAAAAAACTTTTTGTTAAAGGCGACGAGATGATTAAACATCTCTGATACGCGGAATTGAATTTGACTAAAGCCAAATGGTGCAATGACTGTCGAAACAGCAATATACAATGCCGCAACAATGCCATTGACTACAATTCCTTGGATACTTGCCCGCGTCCCGTTTGACACAGATTGTCTGTCTTTTCCAGCAGTTATTTGCTGTGAAAAGCTATTTGTTGTTTTTTCCATCTTCATTTCTCCTTAGTTTTTTATAGTGGGATGGTTTCGAACCACTGCAATACTTACAAACTAATATATTAATATAATCGAAGTTCACAGTCAATGACATTATTTTCAAGAAAATTAAGGGGGTACACGTGAAAAGTTCAAAAAATGGGAAAGAATTCGTAGAAGGTGCATGTGGAAGGTCTAATTAACACATAACTGGGAAAATCCTCTGGAAAGTGCTCATGGGGAGGTTCAATGAACACATAGCCGGGGAAAAGCCTCTGGAAAGTGCTCATGGGAAGGTTCAATGAACACATAGCCGGGGAAAAGCCTCTGGAAAGTGCTCATGGGAAGGTTCAATGAACACATAGCCGGGGAAAAGCCTCTGGAAAGTGCTCATGGGAAGGTCTAATGAACACATAGCCGGGGAAAATCCTTTGGAAAGTGCTCATGGGGAGGTTCAATGAACACATAGCCGGGGAAAACCCTTTGGAGAGCACTCATGGGGAGGTACAATTACCACTTAACCGGGTAAACAACCATGATGCATGCACATTGTACAATTGCCATAATAAAACTCAGGGAAGCCGAACCCTCCTCTGAGTTATTATCGATAGCCCAAAGATTAAGTGGCCTTCGCCTCTTGATGAAAATTCTGTTTTGGTAAACAGGCGCTCGCTAACGCAGCAATCATCAACAAAAGAGCTGCAGTCACTAATGAACTTGTATAGCTCCCGGCACGGTCGAAAAATATCCCTGGGAGAAACGATCCGATGGCTGAACCAAGCTGATGACTCATATAAAGGAATCCCGTTACTATTCCTAAAGATGGGCCTTGAAAATAGCCCGCCAGCAATTTTACTGTCGGGGCAACCACTGCAAAATCTACAATACCAAAAGAAATGGCAAAAACAAATAATAGCCAAGGATGCTCAATAAAAAAGCCGATCCATTTCTCATTAGTTAAGAAGATTAATAAAAAGACAATTGTCAGCCCACGTAGAAAATAAATCCAAGCGACCATTTTCCGATTATCCCATCGGTCAGCTAAAATACCGGCAACAATTGTACCACCAGTATTAAAAATGGCAAGCAGACTGACGGCCGAACCTGTTACAGCAACAGAGAAACCACAACTTTGGGCGAGCGGAATAAAATGAGTATCCATAAGGCCCGTTGTTGTAAATTCACATATAAAATACGGAAACCAGAAGCCGCGATGGAGTAAGTAGTTCTTCTCTGCAACAGGCAGTGTTACATGATCTCCTAATGATGCCTGTGACTGTTTTTCTACACTTTTTTCCGCACCTAATGGTTTAATTCCGATATCTGCCGGATCAGATTTCAGGAAAATGGCCAAGATTGGAAAAATAACCAACAGGAGGAATCCTCCCAAAAGTAAAACGGTAGATTTCCAGCCAAACGCATCAATTAAGAATAGGGAACTTGATACCATCACCATTTTCCCGGCACCAAAGCCTGCTTCAACTAAGCCTAGAGCCAGTCCTTGTTTATCATGAAACCATTTGGTAACGGCGATCGAAGCTGTTACTCCGGAAGCCCCGCCGAACCCGAGTGAAGAGATGACACACACCATATAAAATAAACAACTGCCCAATGCTTTGAGCAAAAAATGTGAGGATCGTTGTGACACCCAGCAGAACGATACTATAAACAAAAATTCGCTTTACGCCATATTTGTCAATGAACTTTCCGATAATTGGCTGTGAAAGCGCGAAGACGATAAAGCTGACAAAAGAAATCGCTGAAACCATGCCCCTTGAAGCAGAAAATTCTTGCTCCCATGGTTCCATAAAAGCACCAAAGCAATATCGCAGTCCTTGTGCAGCTAATACTCCAATAAAACAAATCGCTAATATAAACCAGCCGTAATGAATTTTTTTAAACAAACATATGCCCTTCTCCCTTAATCAACCTTTTTCTTTATTATAATAAAGAAAAGATTAAATTTCCGGCAAGGCAATAAAAATACTTTATTACCCAAAAGGATTGAAGGAGTGCCTAGGATGTACCAGTGCAGCTTCTCCTATTTTTAGGGACTAATTGCACTGGCTCCCTCCTAGAATGTAGATATATAATTACCGAACGAGCGGATTATAACAAACCCTCCTAAGAATAAATTCTCAATCCAATGACACCAATGATAATTAACCCAACGCTGATTATCCGCCCAATGTTTTTTGATTCGCCGAACAGGTACATGTTAATGAGTACTGCACCGGCCGTTCCGATGCCTACCCAAACGCTATAGGCGATACTTAACTGCAAAAAATGAAATGAGATATATAAAAAAGCAAGCGATGCAGCGAATCCGCCAATATAAAGGAGACCATTTCGAATTGTTTTCTGCTGACTATACAATTTCAGCCCGGCAGCGCCGGTTACCTCACAAGCTGCTGCCAAAAGAACAAATAACCAGCCCATTATTAAGCAGCTCCTTTCATTGATGTTTTTTCTTCAGCTTTATTATCAGCCAGGTTTAACCCGATTACGCCAATAACGATTAAAATGATAAACAGAAGCATACTGTTATTGAATTTTTCGCCAAAAAGAAAGACATCCATCAGCACGGTACTAATTGTGCCGACGCCGGAAAAAATCGCATAAACCGTACCTGTAGGAATAGCTGCACAGGCCTTGGGGAGGATGTGATAATCCAAGAAAATAGTGGCAATAATCAGTATCCACTCCCACCAAGTTTCAGCTGTATTAAAACCATATACCCAAATCACTTCTAACAAACAAGTTAAAACGACATATATCCAGGATTTATTCATCTTAAACACCTCTCATAGATTGCCTCTTTCTTAGAATTCCCTGAATGAGCTGTCACATTATATTAGAATAACACATCTGCTGCGGTTTGCTCTGGAAAAATAGCTTAAAATGTTATTTGTGAGAAACCAATGTGATTTAAATCACGAATCGCACTTTGAAAGACCATTATAATAATTAAAATTAGGGGAAAATGAAAAGAGGATGGTGAAGAAAATTGGAATACAAATTTAAAACGCTTTATAGTGAGATTGGCGGACAAGAGACCATTAATCAGCTGGTTGAGGCGTTTTATCCGCGGGTATATGCAGATCCCGATTTAGCACCACTGTTTGTTGGGGATATGGAGGAAATCAAACGAAAACAAAAATTGTTTTTGCCACAATTTTTAGGGGGGCCAGCGTTATATAGCCAGGAGTTTGGACCACCTGCGATGCGCCAGCGGCATCTTCCACATGAAGTGACGCCAAAAAGAGCAAAAGCCTGGCTTCGCTGTATGAAAGAAGCGTTCGAAGAAATCGGTCTTGATCAAAATCCAGCCGGATTAGCCTTTTATGACCGGCTGACCCAAGTTGCCGGGATTATGGTCAATACACCGGATTCAGAAGAATAAAATAAAAATCCTCATCCTTTTATAAAAAGGGGTGAGGATTTTTTTGAATTTCGCTTTTTCGTGAAATGGATAAGGGACAAAGGCTCCCACTTTCTTTACGGGAGTACATTTTGAATCAACTATTTTTCAACACAATTACTTCATACGGGCGAAGTACGTTAGTCCCTACGGTTTCGTAATTTCCAAGAAGAACGTGATCATTTTTCAGCTTTGTACCAACTGCTTCATCTTCGACCACTACTTCTTCTCCGCTGAAATTACATACAACCAGCAGCCTTTCATCGTATAGCTTCCGTTCATATACAAATAATTGCGAATGATCCTTCAACAGCAGTTCAAAGCCCCCTTTGGTAATGATGTCCATTTCTTTCCGAAGCTGAATTAATTTTTGATAAAAATAAAAGATAGACGAGGGATCTTCCAAGGCTGCCTTCGCATTAATCTCTTTATATCTAGGGTTCACCTTAATCCACGGAGTTCCTGTTGTAAATCCAGCATTGTCCGTTGAATCCCACTGCATCGGGGTTCTCGCATTATCCCTGCCTTTGCCATAAATCGAATTCATAATCTCCTCATGTGAATAGCCCAATGCTCTACGCTCATTATACATATTGATGGTCTCGATATCGCGGTAATCATCAAGCGACGTAAATTTCACATTTGTCATGCCAATTTCTTCGCCTTGATAAATATATGGTGTCCCCTGCATGAAGTGGAGACAGGCGGCTAACATTTTCGCCGATTCTACACGATATGGGTCATCATCGCCAAACCGGGAAACAATCCGTGGCTGATCGTGATTGTTCCAATACAAGCTGTTCCAGCCTTTATTATGCAGCGCCGTTTGCCATTTAGCCAGATTCTCTTTCAGTTCCACCAACTCAAACGGCTTCAAATTCCACTTATCGCCGGGCGCGCTGTCTAAATCCATGTGCTCAAAGGTAAATATCATATTGACTTCCTTTCTCTCCGGATCAGTGTAAAGAACAGCGTCCTCTGGGGCAGCCCCCGGCATTTCACCAACTGTCATAACCGGATACTTCGACAGGACTTCTTGATTCATTTCCTGTAAAAACTCATGAATTCTAGGCCCGTTCATAAAATAACGGCCGCCGTCACCATATAATTGTCCCTTACGCTTATCACCATCAGGCAGCTCCGGATTTTTCGAGATCATATTGATTACATCCATCCGGAAACCGTCAATTCCTTTATCAAGCCAAAACTTCATCATGTTGTAGACTTCTTTACGGAGTTTTGGGTTTTCCCAATTCAGATCAGGTTGTTTTTTGGAAAACAGATGAAGGTAATATTCATCGGTCGTTTCATCATATTGCCATGCCGAGCCGCCGAAAACCGAGCCCCAATTATTTGGCTCTTGGCCTTCTTTTCCTTTTCGCCAAAAATAATAATCACGGTAAGGGTTGTCCTTTGACTTTTTTGACTCAACAAACCATATATGTTCATCAGATGTATGATTCACTACTAAATCCATCACCAATTTCATTCCACGGTTATGCACTTCGGTTAACATTTGGTCAAAATCCGCCATTGTTCCGAATTCCTTCATGATTGCTTGATAGTTACGGATATCGTAGCCATTATCATCGTTAGGCGAATCATAAACCGGACTTAACCAAATCACATCTGCACCCAATAATCTTAAATAATCCAATTTCTCAATAATTCCCTGGATGTCTCCGATTCCATCTCCGTTAGAATCCATAAAGCTGCGCGGGTATATTTGATAGACAACACTTTTCTTCCACCACTCATCATTTATGCTCAACGTTTTCCCCTCCATCTTAAATCCTCTTTTTTCGCCCAAAGTTGAATATGCAGTTCACCAGTTGTGCAAACGTATGCATCTTTATCCTTTGGACGATGGTAAACAGTTTCTTTTAACAACTCTCTTTCTTAGGAAGTAGTTTTATTGTTATTTTACTAAAAATAAAACGTTATTCAAAATGGTTAACGACAAATGATGTTATAAAACTTTTTAAAAAGTGGTTGTAAATTTTTATCTATGCATTATAATAAAAGTAAATTGTGCAATCGTTTTCGCAAATGTAAGCGCTGTAAAAAAATTTAGAAAACGGGACGCATAGCACAAAAACAAATTTTTCAAATATTTAGGAGGGGGAAAAATGAAAAAGACGCTTTCAATTTTTATGATGGTTGTCTTAATGCTTGGTGTTCTGTCTGCTTGTGGACCAAAAAAAGATTCAAGCAGCACCACAAATAGTAAGGAAGGTGCAAAACCGGAAAAACTGATTGTCTGGGAAGACCAAGATAAAGGAGTAGCATTAAAAGATGCTGCACAAAAGTTTGAAAAAGAAAATGGAATTAAAATTGGATTCAAAGAATTCAATATTACAAAAATGCAGGAAAACCTTGCATTAGATGGTAATACAGAAAAAGCACCAGACGTCATTACGATGTCACATGATGGGGTAGGACCTTCTGTCGTTAAGGGATACATTAAACCTCTTGAAGTAAGTGATGAAGTTCTATCTAAATTTACAAAGTCTTCAGTGGATGCTTTCAGATATGAGGGAAAACTTTATGCTCTTCCAAAAGCAGTAGAAACTCCGGTATTCATTTACAATAAAAAACTATTGCCAGAAGTACCAACAACGATGGATGAAGTTTACCAAAAGTCAAAAGAGGTAACGAAAAACGGAAATTATGGTTTCTTAGCCATTTGGGATGATTTCTATCATGCCCATGGAATATTTGCAGGATTTGGAGCATATGTATTTGGCCAAAAAGATAATCAACTTAATGTTAAAGATATTGGTTTAAATAATGATAAAGCTGTGGAAGCAGTTAACTATATTAATAAATGGTATGCAGAAGGCCTGTTCCCGCGTGGAATTATCGGTGAGAAATCAAATGACCAAATGAATGGGTTATTTAAAGAAGGTAAAGCTTTTGCTGTACAAAATGGTCCTTGGGCATTTAAAGATTATCAAGATGCAGGAATTGATATGGGTGTTGCACCGATGCCTAAATTACCAAATGGACAGCCGGTAAAAACATTTATGGGTGTCAAAGGTTGGTTCGTTACTAGCTTTAGCAAGAATTCAGAATGGGCACAAAAATTTGTTGAATATATTACCAATGAGGAAAATGCAAAGAAACGATTTGAATTAACTGGTGAAATTCCTCCGTTAAAATCATTAATCGAAGACGAAAACTTCGTGAAAAATAATGAAGGGGCCGCTGCTGTTATGGCTCAGTCACAAGTAGCCATTCCAATGCCAAGTGTTCCAGAAATGGCTGAGGTATGGGATCCAATGAAAAATGCTGTTCAAACTGTCGTAACAGGTAAGGCTGAGGCTAAAAAAGCACTTGATAATGCAGTAAAACAAATTAATCAAAATATTGAAACAAATCATAGTGGAAAATAATTTGATTTAAAAAGGCAGCGCCCCTATAGAGGTGGTGCTGCCTCAATTTTGTTTAAGCTAAAACAAAGGAATGAAGTAGAAAGGGGTTACCTTTCAGTGGAAAAAGTGAAAAAAACTAATCATGGGAAAGTTGCTGTAACACTTTCAGTAATACCTGGGCTTGGACAAATATATAATCGCCAATTTTTAAAAGGAATTGTCTTTTTAATTTTAACGTTCTCATTTATTGTGGTTTTTAAGGACATTTTAAACATTGGTTACTGGGGAATCGTCACACTAGGTGAGGAATTACCAAGAGATAATTCAATATTTCTATTAGTTTATGGGATTATCGCTATTCTTTTAACTATTTTTGGACTGGGATTCTTTTTATTTAATTTACGGGATGCATATAAAAATGGAAAAAAACGTGACTTAGGGATTCCTTTAAGCACGATAAAGGGCCAATATCACACCTTGATAAATGAAGGTTTTCCCTATTTAATGATCACGCCTGGATTTTTTCTTTTAATATTTGTTGTCATTTTACCTATCATTTTCGTGTTATTGCTTTCATTTACCAATTACAATTTATACCATCAATGGCCAGCGAAACTGGTAGATTGGGTAGGCATAGAAAACTATTTGAAATTGTTTACCTTAGATATATGGCGTAATACCTTTATAAATGTTTTCTCATGGACAATTATTTGGACTTTTGGGGCAACGACATTTCAAATTGCTCTTGGAGTCTTTTTGGCTGTGTTAATTAATCAAAAAGATTTAAAGGGCAAGGCGATTATCCGAACGATATTAATTCTACCTTGGGCTGTTCCTGCATTTGTTTCAATCTTGATCTTTGCTGGATTATTTAATGAAAGTTTTGGGGCCATTAACACAACTATTTTACATGCACTCGGCATTGGGCCGATTCCGTGGATGACTGAAGCAGCTTGGACGAGAATAGCGCTTATTTTTATTCAAACATGGCTCGGCTTTCCATTTATTTTTGCAATGGTTACCGGGGTACTACAAGCTATTCCTGAGGAATTGTATGAAGCAGCTACGATTGATGGAGCAAATATGTGGCAAAAATTCCGTCACATTACGTTCCCGTTAATTTTATTTGCTACCGCGCCAATTTTGATAACCCAATATACATTTAACTTTAATAACTTTAATATTATTTACCTATTTAATACGGGGGGACCGGCAATTTCAGGTCAAAATGCTGGTGGCACAGATATTTTGATTTCCTGGATCTACAATCTAACCGTAACAAAACAAGAATATGGAATGGCTGCCGCGATTACATTAATACTTTCAACGGTTGTCATATTAGTATCTCTTTGGCAATTTAGGAAAACAAATGCATTCAAAGAGGAGGATATAATGTGATATGAGCATAAAGAGGCAAAAAATCATTCGCTTGTCGCTGACATATCTTGTTGTTATGATCATGGCAGTAATTATCATTTATCCAATTCTGTGGGTAATAGGAGCTTCTATGACTCCAGGAACGAGTTTATCAAGCTCTTCCTTGATTCCTAAGAATCCTACATGGGAACATTTTAAAACCATTTTTAATCTCGAGAAAAGTAACTATCTGATATGGTATTGGAATACGTTGAAAATCAGCTTGATTACGATGGTATCATCAGTAATCGTCATTAGTTTTACGGCCTATGCATTTTCCCGATATCAATTTATTGGAAGAAAGCATGGATTAGTCACTTTTTTAATGTTGCAAATGATCCCGAATTTTGCCGCTTTGATTGCCATTTTTGTATTGGCGAGAGCAGCCGATTTACTTGATACCCATGCTGGTCTAATCTTAATTTACGTTGGTGGAGCCATCCCGATGAATACATGGCTGATGAAGGGATATTTAGATTCAATTCCGAAAGAATTGGACGAAAGTGCAAGAATGGATGGAGCTGGGCATATGAGAATTTTCATTCAAATTATTATGCCGCTGGCGAAGCCAATTATTGCAGTTGTTGCATTATTTAATTTTATTACCCCGTTTACAGATTTTATTCTAGCAAAAGTCATTTTACGTTCACCCGAAAAATATACGTTGGCGGTAGGATTATATGACTTAGTTTCAAGACAGTATGGGAGTGAATTTACTACCTTTGCTGCTGGATCAGTTTTAATCGCTATCCCTATTTCAATTTTGTTTTTATCATTCCAAAAGTATTTTGTTACAGGATTAACCGCTGGAGGAGTAAAAGGATAACAGGGAGGGAGACTTTCCCAGCCTATTAATAGCATGATAAGACTATATCGTATATGGAGTGAAGAGTGAATGTTAGAAGATTCTAGTTTTGCAATTCAGCCTAGTCAATCTAAGATTTTTGCGAAATCAACCTTTTTTGACATTGGTAATTTGGTTTCGAGCCAAAAGAGTGGACCAGAAGTTATATTGCAGACGGAAACCGGGAAGGTAATCATAAAATTTATTCGAGAGGATATTGTCCAAATTACCGCCAATCCATTAGGAGATTCATGCTTTGTCAGCAGTCCTGCTGTTGTAGCTGAATCTCAGCCTATTGATATAAAGTACAGAGAAGAGACGGACAGTATCTATTGTCATTCATTAAAGTTGATCTTAGCTATTACAAAATGTCCACTTCGTATAACTATTTTAGATGCAAAAGGAAACGTAATTGTAAGCGAAGGGCAAAGAGGAATGGGGTACGGGAGTTCAAAGGAAGTCATCTGCTTTAAAGAAATGTCGGAAACAGATTATTTCTATGGCTTTGGCGAGAAGACGGGGTATTTAAATAAGCGTGGGGAAAAATTGACGATGTGGAATACCGATGTCTACGCACCACATAATCCTGAGACAGACCCACTATATCAATCCATCCCATTTTTTATCACATTAAGAGATGGAAAAGCTCATGGAGTTTTCTTTGATCATACATTTCGCTCAACCTTTGATTTACAATCAGAGGAAAAATATTATTCTTTTTCGGCTGATGGCGGCTTATTAAATTATTATGTAATGGTTGGCCCAAGTCCGAGAGATGTGCTGGAACAGTATACATTCTTAACAGGAAGAATGCCAATCCCTCCGAAGTGGGCAATTGGTTATCATCAATCACGATATAGTTATGAAACGGAAGAGGAAGTTCTTACTCTTGCAAAAACATTTATCAAAAAGGAAATTCCTTTAGATGCCATATATCTTGATATTCACTACATGGATGGTTATAGGGTGTTTACTTTTGATAAGAATAAATTTCCAAATCCTGAAAAAATGGTTACCGAATTAAAAAAGTTAGGGATAAGAATTGTCCCTATAGTTGACCCAGGTGTAAAACAAGATGTGGAATATCCGATCTATAAAGAAGGAATTCAACAAGATTATTTTTGCAAATATATTGAAGGTCCTGTATATATTGGAGATGTATGGGCTGGGAGGAGTGTATTCCCCGACTTTACGAAAAAAAGTGTGAAAGAATGGTGGGGGACCAAACATAAATATTATACTGATCTGGGTATTGAAGGAATCTGGAATGATATGAATGAACCAGCCGTATTTAATGAATCCAAAACCATGGATCTTTCAGTGATGCATCATAATAACGGAAATCCAAAATCGCATCGTGAACTGCATAATCTTTACGGATTGTTAATGAGTGAGGCAACCTATGAAGGGTTGAAAAAAGAACTGAATGGTCTTCGTCCGTTTGTATTAACTCGTGCTGGTTATTCGGGCATCCAGCGGTATGCAGCAGTATGGACTGGGGATAATCGAAGTTTTTGGGAACATCTACAGATGACGCTGCCAATGATTATGAATTTGGGTCTTTCAGGAGTGGCATTTTCCGGTGCGGATGTGGGTGGATTTGCTCATAACTCTAACGGTGAGCTACTGACAAGATGGACTCAGGTTGGCGCCTTCACACCATATTTTAGAAATCATTCTGTATTGGAGTCAGTTCGCCAGGAACCATGGTCATTTGGCGAAAAATACGAAGAAATTATGAAACGATACATTGAACTTCGCTATGAATGGCTCCCACAACTGTATACATTATTTGTTGAATCAAACCGGACTGGGGCCCCGATTATGCGTCCGTTATTCTTTGAATATCCATCTGATGAACAAACGTATCAAATTTCTGATCAATTCATGTTTGGAGATAACGTGATCATTGCTCCAATCATGGAACCTGGTAAAACACATAGAACTGTTTTTTTACCGGAAGGAAGATGGGTGGATTATTGGACTGAGGAAGATTATGATGGAAAACAATATCATTTAGTCAAAGCAGAATTAAACACACTTCCTATTTTTGTGAAAAAAGGGAGTATGATTCTTCATGGCCAGAAGAAATTGTCTACCAATATTAAGGATGAGAAGTTGTTTCTGCATTTTTATTATGAACCAAATTCCACATCTTCTTTTACACTTTACGATGATGATGGCATGACGTTTTCTTATCTGGATGGTGTTTATTTCAAACAAACATTTGAGGTAAAAACAACTCTTGGAAAGATTGAAATATACACAAAAACAGAGGGATCTTATCAGCCGGAATGGTCAGAAATTGAGTTTGTCATACACGGATCACAAAAAGATTTTGATCTTTATTTAAATGGTAGTCAATTAGATATAATAAAAGAACAAGATAGGGTAACAGCTTTAATGTATCATTGAAAAATAAGAGATTTACCTTCTTTGAGAGGGGAAAAATATAATGACCGTAACCATTAAGGACGTAGCAAAGCTCGCCAATGTAGCACCTTCGACGGTTTCAAGAGTTATCGCAGATAGTCCGCGTATCAGTGAAGAAACAAAGCAAAAAGTAAAAAGGGCAATGGAACAGCTTGGCTACCATCCTAATATAAATGCTAGAAATCTAGTTAGTAAATCAACACAGACGATTGGACTTGTAATGCCAAGCTCAAAGGATGTTGGTTTTCAAAATCCTTTTTTTCCAACAGTGTTACAAGGAATTAGTGAGGGAGCACAGGAAAAATATTATGCTTTGCATATGACGACAGGCAAATCTGAAAAAGAAATTCTTGATGCGGTCATACAGATGGTCGAGGGGCGACGTGTTGACGGAGTTGTACTCCTTACTTCAAGGGTTCGTGATCAGGTCAGCTCATATTTGCGGAAAAGGAAATTCCCATTTGTACTAATCGGGAAGCCCTACCAAGATATTGAAGAAATTACGCATGTTGATAATGATAATATCCGAGCGATGAAAGAGGCCACGGAATACTTACTTCATTTAGGTCATCGGCATATTGCTTTCATTGGAGGGACCCGGGAACTGATGGTAACTTTAGACCGCCTGGATGGCTATGAAAAGGCCTTGCAGGAAGCAGGTATTCTGGTAAAACCTGAATATATTGTTCATGAGGAATTTTTACGGGAAGGCGGACAGGAGGCAGTCCGTGAATTAATGGCACTTGATGAGCCGCCAACAGCCCTTGTTGTCGCTGATGATTTTATGGCGCTAGGAGTATTGAACACGCTTGATGAATTGGGTATACAGGTACCTCAAGATCTATCGATAGTCAGCTTTAATAATGTTTTGCTTGCGGAAATGTCCAGACCCCCATTAACTTCGGTGGACATCAATATATTTGAACTTGGATACCAAGCAACGAAGAACTTAATTTTAATGATTGAAAATGATAAGGAACCTGTGAAACGGTTGATTATTTCGCATCGCTTGGTGGAACGTTCATCATGCGCTAAATACAACTAGGATTGGAAAGGATTTAACATGAAAAGAATATGGTGGAAAGAAGCTGTCGCCTACCAAATTTATCCCCGCAGTTTTATGGATTCCAATGGTGATGGGATAGGCGATATAAAAGGAATCATTGCAAAGCTTGATTATTTAAAGGATCTGGGAATTGATGTTATTTGGGTTTCTCCGATGTACCAATCCCCAAATGATGATAATGGCTATGATATAAGTAACTATCAGGAAATTATGGCGGAGTTCGGAACGATGGAGGATTTCGATCATTTATTGGCAGAAACCCATAAACGGGGGATGAAGCTGATTCTTGACCTTGTTATTAATCACACCAGTGATGAACATCGGTGGTTTATTGAATCTCGCTCTTCCAAGGATAGTCCGAAGCGGGACTGGTATATTTGGCGGGATGGAAAAGCCGGGAAGGAGCCAAATAACTGGGAAAGTATTTTTGGCGGCTCAGCGTGGGAATATGATGAAAAAACAGACCAATATTACATGCATATTTTTTCCAAAAAACAGCCTGATTTAAACTGGGAAAATAAAGCTGTTCGGACAGAATTATATAAAATGATTAATTGGTGGCTCGATAAAGGGATTGACGGCTTTCGGGTTGACGCGATCAGTCATATTAAAAAAGAACCGGGACTAAAGGATATGCCAAACCCAAAAGGGCTTAAATATATTCCGGCCTTCGACAAAATGATGAATGTAAAAGGAATTCATACATTTTTGCAGGAATTAAAGGAAGCGACGTTTGCCAACTATGATATCATGACCGTTGGTGAAGCAAACGGTGTAACGGTCGATGATACTCGCGACCTTGAGCTTTGGGTCGGTAAAACAGAAGGCAAATTTAACATGATTTTTCAATTTGAACATCTCAGTTTATGGGATGCCGAGAAGAAAAAACAGCTTAATATCATTGAATTAAAAGACGTTTTGTCACGTTGGCAAAAGGCACTTGAAGATAAAGGCTGGAATGCCCTCTTTATTGAAAACCACGATAAAGCACGGGTAGTCTCTACTTGGGGAAATGATCAAGACTATTGGCGGGAAAGTGCTACCGCTTTTGCGACAATGTATTTTCTAATGCAGGGTACGCCGTTTATTTACCAAGGTCAGGAAATCGGCATGACCAATGTGCAATTTGCGTCGATTGAAGATTATGATGATGTTTCAGCAAAAAATATGTATCGCTTAAGGCGCGAAGCAGGTGTGCCCCATCAAGAAATAATGGAGATCATTTGGGCCTCAGGCCGTGATAATTCACGCACACCGATGCAATGGTCTAATGTGGCCAATGCCGGTTTTACAACGGGTACGCCTTGGCTTAAAGTAAATCCAAACTACAAGCAAATAAATGTTGAGGCCCAGCAGCAAGATCCTGCCTCGATCTTAAATTTTTACAAAAAGATGATTCGCTTGAAAAAGCAGTACGAAGTCTTTACGTATGGTACTTATGATCTAGTATTAAAGGATGATCCGCAGATTTTTGCTTACACCCGGACGCTGAATGATGAAAAGGTAATGGTTATCACCAATCTGTCGACGCAGCCTGCATCAATTAAAGGCTTTACCTTTGATTACCAACATTTATTACTTAATAATATGGCTGTCGCTAAACATGAACCGCTTCAGGAGCTCAGGTTAAAACCCTACGAAGCAAGAGTATATCGGATAACGACATAATTGAAGGCGATTCAAGGGACTCTCTTGGATCGCCTTTTTAGACCAAAGAGTCCCCAAAAAGAACATGTTTAACTTTTCTCAAATTCGATCATGTTATTGAAACTGGATGGCATAAAGCCTGATCAAGCAGATACTTCTGCTTTTTTCCCGACGATTCGTTCCCACGGTTTCATCAACCAGCGTTTGGTAGCAAAGATTCCTCTTAACCATTCGTCAACACCCTGAGCAAGCCAGATACCCAAGAGGCCTAACTCAAAATGAATACCAAAGATATAGCTTAGGGAAACGGCCACTCCCCACATCGACACAATTCCAATTACAACAGGGAAACGGACATCGCCGGCTGATTTTAACGAGCTCATTAGGACAATATTCATGGCTCTTCCCGGTTCTACGAAAACAATCGCCCATAATACCGGAATACCGACAGCAATGATATCAGGATCTTTTGTAAAAATCTCTAAAATCGGTGTTCCAGTCAGGGCAATGATCAATGACGTCAACAAGGATGCCGCCATGGCAATTTTTAGGGTACGCAGACCGCGGCGAAGCGCCCGTTCAAATTGCTTTGCACCAATGTAACGGGCCACTAGTAACTGTGTACCTTGGGCAATTGCTAGGGTGAATAAGTAGCAGATCATATTAATATTTAAAATATATACCCGTGCCGCCAGAGAAGCCGTTCCAATTGATACGACGATACTGGTAATCACCAACTGGGATAATTGATAAGAAAGATTTTCCCCCGCGGAAGGAATGCCAATCGAAAGTACCCCATTAATATCTTCTTTTTTCGCATGAAAAACATCTTTAAAAGTGAGATTTAACGCAAGCCGATTATACACCAGGTAAATTAGTGCACAGACAGCAAAGGCCCGGGCAATCACAATCGCCCATGAAACTCCAGTAACACCCGTAATGGGAATTCCCAAAAATCCTCCGATGGCGATCAGATTTCCCACTAAACTAATGAAATCCATGATGACGGTAACCACCATCGACTCCTTTGTGTATCCATAACTCCTTAACGTTGCGCTTAAAGCCAGGGAAATGGATTCAAAAAAGAGGGAGAATCCGCAAATCTGAACAAAGATTAGACCGTAATCAAATACCATACCGTGAATATCAAATAACCGCAGTAAACGTTCGCCGAAGAAAAACACAATTGCCGCTACAATGATGCCAAACCAAAAATTTAACCCAAAAACCGATCGGGCTAATTGCCTTGCTTTTTTCAACTGTCCGGCACCGAGGTTTTGGCTGATTAAGACGGTAGCACCAATCGAAGTGACGTTAAAGATTAAGATAAAAATATTTAACAGCTGGTTGGCAACGCCGACCCCCGCAGCAGCTTCATCTGAATAGTGACCCAGCATGAAGGTAGCGAGAATCCCCATTCCCATATGAAGTGCCAATTCAATAAAAAGCGGCCAAGAAATATTGAAAAGAGTTTGTTCCTGATACTTATTTGTTTGCTCCTTCAAAAATGCGACTCCTTTTTCTAGTAAATGATAAAATCTCCACTTCATTTTACTCCTTTTTTACGGTGAGACAAAGACAAAAAATAATATCCCTTTATATGTATATTCGTGACCGAAAATAAAAAAACTGCCTGATAATCAAGTGGTACCAGCAGCAGTTTTTTTTTTCGTTAATGCCCCCATTTCATATTAATCGTTAAAGTGCAGCAACTGACGGGGGCAGCCGGACTTGTTTGGGTAGTGAGTTCAAAATTCACACCTGTAGGGGTATAACTTGTTTTAACTGGAACCTTAAGTCCAAGAGAGTGGATTAACCGATTCACTTCTGCTTGGTTTCCCTGCTGGGCCGCGCTCATAATCTTATGGGAAAATGGAAGATTTCCTAATCGATCAAGCAATATACTGCCTTGTTCCATTAACAGGCGAAATGATTTAATGGATTCGGAAAAAATTTTTGTATTGACAGGTGGATAAGTTCGAGGCGGCAGGATGCTTGGCATATAAACTGTGGTGCACGGTACTTGGAGATTAGCCTGAAAGTGATAAGGGTAGTGGTACATGTTGATCGCTCTCCTTCCAAAGGAAAAACACATGATGTAAGTTTCACTTTATATAGGCTATGAAATTTTTAGACTTTTGGACTTTGTCCTTTTTGAGGAGCTAAAAATTCTAAAAAAAGTACCCGAATTAGGTCCGAGCACTTTTCGCATTAATAGATTCTAATGACTCCGCTTGAGACATCGAGGTCGATCTTGTGTTTTCCACTGCCATGAGTTCCGCTTATATGCTTTTTGCCGTTTTCACTGGATCTGAGTGGAAAGTCATTGGAAATGATGCCGCTGCTGGCCTCTCCGTTAAGGGTAAAATCAGCATCTTCAGGTAAATCCAGCTGCACCAGACCTGAGCTAACATCGATCTTGATCGAATCGTTGACCTTATCAAGCTGTGCCTTCAATCTTCCGGAAGAAACATCTGCCTCCAATGCGCCTGAGTAATGACTGAGATTGATGTTCCCGGAGTTGACGTTAAACGCACTGGATTGGGTAGTTAAGGAATCGATATTGGCATTTCCTGATGAAACGTCATGTTTTAAGTGCTTCACATGAAGATTTTTGAGATTAATATTACCCGAGCCAATATCAACGGATAATTCCTCTAGTTTCATCGGCTGGTTTTGGGAAGTTCCGGAAAAGTTTACATTTCCAGAGCCTAAATCAATAACCATACTGCGGTTATAGTTTTCCGGAAGGTAGATTTTTAATTTGCTTTTTTCCGAAATAGACGACCAGTTAAACCAATTGAACCATTTCTTTTTCAAGGATACTTCCACCGTATCACCCTTGTCCGTAACTGTGAGCTTTTGTCTTCCTTGATAGACTGCTTTCAAGTCAGAACGGTCTTCAGGGATAATCTCTGTACTAACGCTTCCGACATCCACCTTAATGACATTGATATCTTTGGTAATAGCTGCTTGCCCATCGGCATTACTGACATTAAACCAATTGAACTGAAACGACTGATGAAGAATAAGATATAACCCAGTAATAACCAATAACAAAATTAAAATGCGCTTCATTTTTATACAACTCCTTTTAACCAACTTCTTCTACATTTAGAATATGAAATTCTTTGACTTTTCGCTATGTACTAGGGGTTTAATTGTTTCTAAGACTTAGGGCGTAGAAAAAGAATATTTTTCGATTCACGAAAAGTTTGGTTCCATGTTATGATATTCTTTGCAATGTTACAGCAAGAAGTGAAAGTTTGGAGATGCCCAATATGCTGCAAAAGCTAAATAAACGATTGGAAAAATTGATGCCGTTCATAACGCCTGTAAGTGTAATCATCGGTGTGTTACTAAGTACAAACCTTAAGGATTTTTCTTTTTTAGTTCCTTGGATTTTTGCTTTTATGACCTTTGCCGGGAGTTTGGGATCCAATTTCCAATCGCTGAAGGATGTACTGACCCATCCATTCCCCATTTTTATCGCGATGATGATTCTACATATCCTTATGCCGATTTGGGCTTGGGGGGTGGGACATATCATTTTCCCGAGTGACGCCTACACGATTACCGGACTTATATTAGCGATGGTCATTCCAACAGGGATTACAAGCTTTATTTGGGTGTCGATTTATAAAGGGAATATTCCAGTGGTTTTATCCGTAATCTTAATTGACACCTTCCTTTCGCCCATTATTGTCCCGTACTCGCTATCCATTTTCATGGGGCAAAAAATTGAAATGGATTATTTGGACATTATGAAGGGCTTATTGGGAATGGTTGTCGTCCCTTCCATTATTGGTATGCTGTTAAACCAAATGACGAAGGGAAAAATAAATAATCAATTAGGGGTGCGGTTGGCGCCTTTTTCAAAAATTTGCCTTGGCTTTGTCGTTATGCTAAATGGGGCCGTTGTGGCGCCATATTTAAAAAATGCTCATTTGAAGCTGATCGGTATCGCTACAGTTGTTTTCTTCATTGCCTTCACCGGATATTTATTTTCTTTTTACCTGGGGAAGCTGCTGCTTAAGAAGCGGGATAAAGTAATTTCCCTGACTTTTACCGGGGGGATGCGAAACATCAGTGCCGGAGCAGTTATTGGAGTTACTTATTTTCCATCGGCGGTTGCTGTGCCGGTTGTCATTGGCATGCTTTTCCAGCAGATTCTAGCCTCATTGAATGGGCATTTTATTGCCAGGTACTATGACAAAAGATTGGAAAAACAAGATTCTGTTACTGTGTAGAGAAGGAAGGGTTTTTTTATCATGACTGAATTAAATAAAAAAGAGAGTGGATGGTTGTCAGGAATACAAGGGATTCAGTGGGCGGTTTTTATGCTGACGAATATCATTGCCGTTCCGGTTGTGGTCGGTGCCGCCTTTCAGATGTCACCGGCGGAAATTTCCACCTTTATGGAAAGAATGCTATTTGTCAGCGGGGCCGCGACATTGGTCCAAATCTATTTTGGCCACCGGTTGCCGGTTGTTGAGGGAGCAGCAGGAATGTGGTGGGCCATTTTCATTCTTCTGGGGACAATGAGTGCTCCCGGGAATCGCGGGCTATTACTCCAGCAATTGGAAATGGGCCTTATGATTGCCGGGATTTTCTTAGGCGTCCTAGGGCTTTTGCCAGTCGTTGAAAAGGTTCGTAACCTCTTTACTCCGATTGTCACAGGGGTTTATTTAATCCTGCTTGTCAGCCAGCTGAGCGGTTCATTCTTCCAAAGTATTCTTGGTATCACTGCCACAGGCCATTTGGATGGAAAAATAACCTTGATTTGTTTGATTGAAATTATCATTATTTTAATTATTTCTTTAAAATTCGAGGGAATTTTGAAAAGCATGGGACCGTTAATCGGAATTGTCGTTGGCTGGCTGTTGTTCCATTTTTTCGGATTGATTCATCAAGGGAACGTTTATGAGCCTTCCGGCTGGTTTAAGCTGCCGCAGCTACTGGCTTGGGGAACGCCAGAGTTCGATGTCGGCATTGTCCTGACATCAATCATTACCTCCGTGGTGTTAATCTCTAATGTGATTGCCAGTATTTTAGTGGTAGGGATTGCGTTAGAAAAGCAAGTACAGCCGAAACAATATCAAAAGGGGATTTTTGGTAATGGCTTAAACTTAATCGTCTCCGGCTTGTTCTCCGTTGTGGGGGTTGTACCTTTATCAGTTTCTGCCGGATTTATCGGCACCACCGGCATTAAAAAGATGCGTCCAATAATCGTGGGTGCTGTTTTGATTATGGCTGCAGGGTTTTTTCCGTATATCGGCGGATTTTTAGCAACCTTGCCATTGGAAGTTGCCTATGCATCATTGTTTATTCCATTCTCACAAATGATGGGGTTTGGAATTCGTGATTTAATGAGTATCGGGCCGACCACCCGAAATTTACTGGTAATCGGGCTTTCTTTAATGGTTGGCATCGGGATGATGTTTTTACCGGCCGAGGCGTTTGCCAGTGTCGCCCCGTGGCTGCGGAACATTGTATCGAACGGACTTTTAGTTGGCTTGATCTTATGCCTGTTGCTGGAGCATGTTATATTTCCGTCAAAAAAAAGTTCATTATCAGCAAAACAATGATGGAATTTTTCCCTTCACCAAAATGGTGAGGGGAAGTTTTTTTACAGTGGAAATTGGAACACTTATAGTAAAGGATAGGGTTGACATGCAACCTTTTGGTTTTTTATACTGAGAAAGTGAAACCAAATGGTTTTATATGATAAAACAGAAAGCAGGTAAAAAGGATGGAAAATAAACTACCAGATATCAAGCAGTCCATCATCATTGAAGCACCGATTCAGCAGGTTTGGCAGCAGGTTTCCACTTCTGAGGGGATTGCTGAATGGTTTATGCCGAATGATTTCAAGCCTGAGGTGGGGTATGAATTTCATTTACAATCACCTTTTGGTTCTTCACCATGCAAAGTCACCGAATTTGATCCGCCTAATCGGTTATCTTTCACTTGGGATACAGAGGGCTGGTATGCCTCATTTATTTTAAAAGAGTTGGTAGATAAAACAGAATTTACTCTTATCCATGGCGGTTGGAAGCGGCCTGATGAAACGATTGAAAAAGCAGGTCAAAAAGCATCAGTTATTCATGAGACGATGTCAAAAGGCTGGGCGGGGATTGTCCAGAAGCTAAAGCAGCTTGTGGAGGGCTAAGTGTTGCAAACAGCACAAAAACGTGACGTGTTTCAAGCGGTTGCTGACCCGACACGGAGAGAAATCTTGAAACTTCTGGCTGAAAAGGAGCTGCCCATCTCGGAAATAAGTGCCCATTTTCCGATGAGCCGTACGGCTGTAGCGAAACATCTTCAAGTTCTTGCGGAAGCGGAGTTAGTTCGCGGCCGCAAGAAAGGGAGAGAAAAAATTTATTGGCTCCATCCGGAACCGTTAACTGAGCTGCGGGAATTTTATGAGCTGTTTTGGAGCAACAAACTTTCGAAACATAAATACGTGCTGGAAAGTGACCCGGATAATGAGTATTAACAGGTACTTTTACAATGATCCTCTCCAAAAGCACTTTTCACCAGATATTCTAGGCTTACGTGTACATTGATCCCTGCAATGTGCACCCCCAAGGAAGTTATCTCGTCAATGGTGTTCATGGATCCCCGCTATGAGCGCTTTCCTAGGGATAACTCTGCAAAAAGTGTTCATGGAGTCTCGCTATGAGCACTTTCCTGGGGAACACTCTGTCAAAAGTGTTCATGGAGCCTTGCTATGAGCACTTTCCTAAGGATAATCCCATCAAAAGTGTTCATGGAGCCTCACTATGAGCACTTTCCTAGGGAACACTCTGTCAAAAGTGTTCATAGAGCCCCGCCACGTGCACTTTCCTAGGGATAACTCGATTAAGTCCGTATAATTGTGTAAAAATAATGAGTCATTTTATTCACTTTTGGCAACACTGTTTTCAACCACGATAAACAATGAAAAGAGGAATAAAAATGACTCAAGTACAGTTTAACCTGAATA
>NZ_JAESWB010000044.1 GCF_016765675.1 Neobacillus paridis | reverse complement strand
GGTGCGACGTCACATCAGGGAAAGCTGGGCCCTGCTGTACATCGAACGGTGGCTAACGGTGCCGTTTGAGACCGTGGACGGGGTGAAGCTGCCCCGTACGCGGGGTACACCACAGGGTGGAGTGGTCAGCCCTATCCTGATGAATCTGTTCATGCACTATGTCTTCGACGACTGGATGAAGCGGAAGTATCCCGGCTGCGTCTTTGCGCGCTATGCCGACGATGCGGTGGTTCATTGCCGTAGCGAGGCACAGGCCAAACTCGTCATGCGAGCGATCGCAGCACGATTGGAGACCTGTGGACTGACGATGCATCCAGAGAAATCGAAGATCGTGTATTGCAGAGACAGCAATCGGACAGCCCAATATCCGAACGTGCAATTTACGTTCCTGGGTTTTACGTTTCGACCCAGAAAGGCGCAGAGCAAGCACAACCGGCGATTTACCAGTTTCCTGCCGGCGGTGAGCAGTAATGCGCTCAAGCGGATGCGCGCGGTGGTGCGGGAATGGCAGTGGTCACGACGTACCACTACGACGCTGTCTGAGCTTGCTGAGCAATGTAACCCGACGATACGGGGATGGTGGAATTACTACGGGGCGTTCTATCAACGGGCGATGCATGGCTTGTTTCGCTATATCGATGACAAGCTACAGCGTTGGGCTCGGCGCAAATACAAAACGCTTACGCGGCGCAAGCAGCGTAGCGTGGAGTGGCTGCGCAAGATGAAGAACGTCGACTCGTGGCGGTTCTTCCATTGGCGTCTTGTTGGAGACGATTGGATAACGGGAGCCGTATGAGGCGAGAGTCTCACGTACGGTTCTGGG
>NZ_JAESWB010000043.1 GCF_016765675.1 Neobacillus paridis | reverse complement strand
GGGATGCCGCAGATTGACGGCATCGGTCAGATGGGGGTCGTACACGGAGACGCAGGTTGCCCGCTCCACCGCCGCCCGCCATTCTTCAGGCGCCGCCGCCACTTCCTCATGGCTGACGTCCAGCCAGAGAAAGCCTTGCGGCGGGAGGATGGATGGCAGTTCGTCCAGGCGGCTCACCTGCGCGTGGGTAATCAGGAAGAGATCCATGCAGGCAGATTGCTTCAGGGTTGATCAGGGATTGTGCTTGAGGCGGCGTGCGACATCCAGCGCGAAGTAGGTCAGCACGCCATCCGCGCCGGCACGCTTGAATGCCATGATGGCTTCCATCATCGTCTTGTCGTGGTCCAGCCAGCCATTCTGGGCCGCCGCCTTGATCATCGCGTATTCGCCGCTGACCTGGTAGGCGAAGGTCGGCACCCGGAATTCGTCCTTGACCCGACGCACGATATCCAGATAGGGCATGCCGGGCTTGACCATCACCATGTCGGCGCCTTCGGCCAGGTCCAGCGCCACTTCGCGCAGTGCTTCGTCACTGTTGGCCGGGTCCATCTGGTAGGTGGACTTGTTGGCCTTGCCCAGCGTGGCGGAGGAGCCCACTGCGTCCCGGAACGGGCCATAGAAGGCCGATGCGTACTTGGCCGAGTAGGCCATGATGCGGGTATGGATGTAGT
>NZ_JAESWB010000425.1 GCF_016765675.1 Neobacillus paridis | reverse complement strand
CCTACGATCCTGCAGACTTATTGCAATTTTCGAGCAATAAATCCGAAGTCAGTTTTCTCAAACTTCGAGAAGCCAAGATCAAGGAAGGCTTTCTTTTTCGATTTCGCTAAGGTCAGTCCAAACACTAGCAACGTATCGTAAGGGTCATCCTGCGAATGCGCATTGTGATGCTCGTCTAGTGTATAGATGATCCGATCTGTCAAATCAGTTTTTGACTCACCTTTTTTGGATGGAAAAGTGGTGATTACATTTCCTGACCTTTGCCGCAACTCGTCAATAAATGCAGCATTTCTCTGCGTCTCAACGATCCAAATTGGCATTCCCTTGATGAGGGATTTAATCGTTTCTGCGACCTTTTCATTCAATACCAATGCAACCTGTTTATTCATACCGCACCTCTCATTTTGCCTGACACGTATTTGGCTTACGTCCAGGAGGCCAAGGTGATATCGGCCAGCCGCCATCTCGTTTTCCATTGTTCCAGTTATGACCATGAGGAGAACCTTGCCCATGATCAT
>NZ_JAESWB010000424.1 GCF_016765675.1 Neobacillus paridis | reverse complement strand
GCGGTGTACTACGCGGTCTCCAGCGACCAGGGGGCCACCTTCAAAGGCGATTACAAGATCGCCGACCACGCCTGCGAATGCTGCCGGATTGGCCTGGCGCTCGACCCCGAGGGCAAGCCGGTGGCCAACTGGCGCCACGTCTTCGCTCCCAATGCACGTGACCATGCACTGGCCAGACTCCAGCCCGACGGCAGCGCATCAGCGCCCGAGCGCGTGACCTTCGATGACTGGCGTATCGATGCCTGTCCGCACCACGGTCCCTCACTGGCTTACACGCCTGACGGAACGCGTCACCAGGTCTGGTTCAACGGCAAGGAAGGCGATGGCGGCGGCGTGCGCTATGCCGCGGCAAAGGCCGATGGCGCCTTGGCGGAGCCAGTGTCGCTCGGCAGTGCCCAGGCGGCGCATGCCGATATCCTGGCGCAGGGCCAACAGGTCGTCATCGTCTGGAAGCAGTTCGACGGGCAGTCCACAGCCATCCTGACGCGGCGGTCCGATGATGGCGGAAAGACCTGGAAGGAAGGCGAGCTGGCCCGTACGGACGGCGACTCCGACAAGCCTTATCTGGCTGCGGCGCCCACTGGTCCCGTGCTGTATTGGCGCACGCGGAATGAAGGCATCCGTATC
>NZ_JAESWB010000423.1 GCF_016765675.1 Neobacillus paridis | reverse complement strand
CAGAAGCGCCAGCAAGCCCATGGCAAGCAGGCCCAGGCTGGCGGGTTCGGGTACGGCGCTGACCTCGGCTGCAAGGATGCCTTCCAGCGGCATGGCGACACCATCGCCAGCCACCTCCTTTGCCAGCGTCGTGGCATTGAGCAGTTCGTCGGCGCCGCGTGTGGTGAAGGTCGGTGTGAGCAGATAGGCATGGGCCTGGAAGTCGCTGGTCATGCCGAGGGCGGCAATCTGTCCGAAGTCATTGATGTCGCTGGCCTGATACAGAAGGAAGTGTGGATCGCCGCTTTGCACCAGGGTGTTGAGATCAATGATCCGGCCATTCTCCCAGAGAGTGGCATTGGGCCGGCCGCCAAACGGTGAGCCGCTGTAGCCGACAACCTGCCCAAGCGCATTGATGCCCAGCGCGGCGCTGATGCCGTCGCTGGACAGTGCGCCAAGGTCGATGATGGCGCCATTGCGCCACAATGTCGCATGCTGCACCTGGTCGCCGGCGAGCTCGCTGCTGCCGGCCACCACGCCATCGTTAT
>NZ_JAESWB010000422.1 GCF_016765675.1 Neobacillus paridis | reverse complement strand
TGCAGGCTCCTGATGCCGTCTGCCCTGCTCCATGGCCACAGCATCGTTCTGGCACATGCGTCAAGGCTGCCCAATTCATTGAAGATTTCTTTTTCAGAATGGTTCTTTCATCCCATTTCTCTTGAAAAATCAAGGAACCCATCCGCAGCAAACGTCACTCAAGCGCCCGTGATCATTTAAATTAAAATCATAATTCTGTTCCAAAAGTCCAATTAATAAAACTCGGACATCGCCTATTTCGATTTTCCACTGAAACCAAGAGAAATCAATGGAACAAAAATTCAGGCAATTGATTTACGAATTTTGCGAGCTTACCAGTTTAGACGAACCTGAGGTCATTGCAGAGGGAAAATCGTTTAACGTCGATGAAGTGGAATGTGCCATTATTTATCAAAGTTACATTGCGCCAGAACACATCCATTGCTATATCGATTTTGGCCTTCCTTCCGGAGACCAGCTCGACGTTGTATACGACCATTTGTTGAAGGCAAATTACCTTCAGTTTGCAAGCACAAAA
>NZ_JAESWB010000421.1 GCF_016765675.1 Neobacillus paridis | reverse complement strand
GCCTTGCCGGGTGACGCAATGCCGCTGCACTGCCGTGGAGGCAAGCCGGGAGTCCGTCCCGGCGGCCGGGTCACTTTTTTTGCTTCGCGGTATGTGTCAAGGTAGTTGTCGCTGAATTAGTCATGCAGCACGTCGCATCACGGCCGGCAAGGTCTCCTTTCGCTCTGGGTTCAGATACACCACGTCGTCAAGATCCCAATTGCGCGTGGTAGCCGCCCAGCGTTGCGGCCTGGCGGCCCGGGCGGCTTGGTAGACCGCCTTGCGATGCGCCAGCAGCTCGTCGGCCTGACCACGATGGCGCTGATCCGGCGTGACATAGTTCAGGCCGCTGTGGCGATGCTCCTCGTTGTACCAGCGTACGAAACCCGCCACCCACTGCCGCGCTTGCTCAAGTGTCTCGAACGGGCGTTCCGGCCAGAGCGGACAGTATTTCGCCGTCTTGAACAACGCTTCTGCATAGGCGTTGTCATTGCTCACCCGCGGCCTGCTGAACGAGGGCACCACGCCCAGTTGCTGCATGCACGCCAGCATCGTCGCCCCCTTCATCGCCGTACCGTTGTC
>NZ_JAESWB010000420.1 GCF_016765675.1 Neobacillus paridis | reverse complement strand
CTTGCGGCATCGATTAAGCAGGGCACTGTCACAGCCTCGCTGATGTTGCGCAAGCTGGGCAGCTACCCGCGCCAGAACGGTTTGGCGGTCGCACTGCGCGAACTCGGACGCATTGAGCGCACGCTGTTCGCGCTCGACTGGATGCAGAATGTCGAACTGCGCCGGCGTGTGCAAATAGGCTTGAACAAGGGCGAGGCCAAGAATGCGCTAGCCCGCGCCGTATTCCTGAACCGGCTGGGCGAAATGCGCGACCGGAGCTTCGAGAACCAGCGCTACCGGGCCAGCGGCCTCAACCTGGTAGTGGCCGCCATCGTGCTATGGAACACCGTCTACTTGGAGCGGGCGGTACAGGCGCTGCGGGACTCGGGGAAAAACGTGGATGAAAATTTGCTGCCACACCTGTCACCGCTGGGTTGGGAGCATATTAATCTGACCGGCGACTATATCTGGAAACAAGGCAAGCAGGTGGGGCAAGACCAGTTTCGGCCGCTACGGACGCGCGACGAGCCTTAGCGTACGATTTTTTCCGTTTCGTGAG
>NZ_JAESWB010000042.1 GCF_016765675.1 Neobacillus paridis | reverse complement strand
CGAGCAGGTTGGCAGGGCTGAGCGGTAGTCCATGTTCCGGGGAAAAGACGGTCTTCAGCGTGTACAGCGGGCTGGTGCCGATGTCGCCGTAGACAATGCCGATGGCGGCCAGGGTCAGGGCCGCCATCCGGCTGCGCGTGGCGGGAAAAGCCCTGGCATCGGCGGCGGTGGCGGTGGCCAAAGTGGGATCTGCTTGTGTGGTGGACATTGAACGTGGGAAGTCCCGGCTAGGCATGAAAGAAAGCCGGACGCATACCCAGGGCGGGCGGCCCGGCCAGACCATCCACAGGATAGCGAGCCAGGCATAAATTTTTTGTAAAAAGAAAGCGGCGGCCGTGTCGTTACAGGCGCCGACCCTTCTGCCGCGCGGGCGCCTAGTTCTTGCCGGCCCCCTCGCCGCCCGCCTTCGCCGCTTCCTTTTCCGCCTGCGCCTTCAGGAAGGACTTGAAGAACTGCAGGAGGTTCACGTTCTGCAAGTCCTGCGGGCGCTCGCTGTGGCAGCGGGCGCAGCGGCATGCAAAGCCCATGCGGCTGACCAGCGTGACATTACGCACCAGGAAATTACGGCCGAGGAAGCCGCTGGCGTCATCGATGTAGGTGCGGG
>NZ_JAESWB010000419.1 GCF_016765675.1 Neobacillus paridis | reverse complement strand
CCTCGGTAACCACGTTGCCCGACGCGCCTGGCGCGTAGGGACAGCCACCCAGGCCGCCCAGCGAGGAATCAAACGTGCGTACGCCTTCTTCAAAAGCGGCCAGGCAATTTGCCAGGCCGAGGCCGCGAGTGTTGTGCATGTGGGCAGCACCGGCTTTCTCGCCGATTTCCGCGCGCATGCGCCGGAACAGACGACGCACCTGCGCAGGATTGGCATAGCCGGTCGTATCGGACAGCCCGCAGTCGTCCACCCCTGCGGCCGCACACAGCGCTGCCATGCGGATCACGTCATCTTCAGCAACCAGGCCCTGAATCGTGCAGCCAAATGCGGTGGAAATGCCGGCTTCGATCCTTGCCTTGGGCGCGATCCGATCGCGCAGGGCAACGATGTCACGCACGGTATCAATCATGTCTTCCCGGGTTTTTCGCACATTCGCCAGTGAATGCGCCTCGCTCGCCGATACCGGGATCGTCACCTTGTGGACCCCGGCCGACAGCGCAGCCTCGGCACCGCGAAGATTGG
>NZ_JAESWB010000418.1 GCF_016765675.1 Neobacillus paridis | reverse complement strand
TAGCGCTTCTGCCGGCACATGCGCAGGTACGTATCTTCGATGCTAATTCAGATGATCGGCGCGAATATTATTCTACTGATTTGCGGGAAGCTCTTAAAGTTCTTGGGCAGGATTTACGCGTAATTGGGATTAATGAAAAGGAATGCGATAACGCTGGATCATCCGGCGACGCCGGATTAGATTTAGTTGCCGTTGTTGACTTCGACGATGGCGCTTCTAATTCGTATGCTTTGTTAGGGCAATGTGGAGCACAAGAGAAAGATTGGCCCAAAAAGAAGCTTGAAGCTCATTCCATGAATTACCGCAACTTTTTCCATATGCAGTTAGATTATATGGGCATTATGTTTACGCCTGTATGTTACCGGATGGCTAACGGGGAATGGACAGATAACCAAAATGCCAATGGAGTTCTGTTAGCAGATCGAGTGAGAATTCTTAAATTGCTGGAACTACAAAATCAGTGGAACGAGATTACTACGGCACCTTGGTTTCTTAAATTCGAAGAAGAATTCGCTGCAGTAGAGGCGCCGGAGTAAAAGCTAATCCCAAACATTCGGAAGGTTTCGCGCTACCGCTTCAAAAAGTGGCGGCGGAACCGCAT
>NZ_JAESWB010000417.1 GCF_016765675.1 Neobacillus paridis | reverse complement strand
GCCGGCAACTTGTCGTTTGTCGATTCCTTCTCCTTGAACAAGGCAGCGGAAATACCGCCGATGCTCAGCGAGTAGAACTTTTTGCCATCTTTGTCCTTCAACCAGGCGGAGGCCTCCAGGCGAAGTTTTTTGCCGTCCTTCTTGTCGTCGAGAGCAAACTCCACGAAGCCTTCCAGGATGGGTTTGCCCTGTGCCGGATTGGTAACGGGGAACAGTGAGCCAGTTGCGTTTTTGAGGATGAGAGCGATAGACATGATTGGGTCCTAAGTTGATTAGCGTTGAAAAAGACCAAACGTTTTTGCGATTTGTCTGGTGATCGGTTATGACCCACACCGGTTTATAACTGCCCTTTGCAAACTGAAGGAAGTCAGATGGTCCCGATAATACATCAACATTTTGAAATATCACAATCGGGATTGTATTTCTTTGTAAATGATATTTTCAATACGCCAGTCAAGACTGAAACGCCTTCACGAGGATTTTGGACGGGCCGTCGCAGCGATTAATTCAAACTTGACGGAAATCGACGGCTCGTAAACGAAAGGTGAGACTTTCCGGTAAATGGAATAGCCTCTTCTGGTG
>NZ_JAESWB010000416.1 GCF_016765675.1 Neobacillus paridis | reverse complement strand
TTCATGAGCCGCTGGCTGCAACTGCCGCTGTACCTCGGCCTGATCCTCGCACAGTGCGTCTATGTCTATCATTTCTGGGTAGAGCTGTCCGACCTGATCGGCGCCGTGCTGGGCAACGCCAACTCGCTGGCGCATATCCTCGACGCAGTGACCGTGGATGGCGCGCCGCGGCCTTCAAAGCTCACCGAAACCACCATCATGCTGGTCGTGCTGGGACTGATCGACGTGGTCATGATTTCCAATCTCCTGATCATGGTGATCGTTGGCGGTTACGAGACCTTTGTCTCCCGCATGAATCTTGAGCAACATCCGGACCAGCCCGAATGGCTGTCCCACGTCAATGCCACCGTGCTGAAGGTCAAGCTCAGCACGGCCATCATCGGCATCTCGTCGATCCACTTGTTGAAGACCTTCATCAACGCCAAGGCGTATGACGAGAAGACCCTGCTTGCACAAACCGGCATCCACATGGTGTTCCTGATCTCGGCGCTGGCGATCGCCTACAGCGACCGCATCATGTCAATGACAGCCAATGCCGACCGCGA
>NZ_JAESWB010000415.1 GCF_016765675.1 Neobacillus paridis | reverse complement strand
GTGAAGGTCACGATGATGTGGATAGGCTTGTTCGGGTAGGTGCTGGCCGACTGCGCGAATGCGGGCTGGGTTGCAGTCAAGGCGGCCGTGGCGAGTGCCAGTGCCGGCATCAGTTTTTTCAACATGGTGTCTCCTGTTGTTGTAGGGACGGTTCGCTCTCTGTAGAACCGGTGTTGGCATGGCAACGGCAGATTGCCGGTGGCGTGTGGTTTTGTTAGCATGCCATCGGTTCAAACCTACCATCCGTCTGGAAGTCAGTCAACAAAAACGGAATGCTGTACCGCACAGCGAAACGCCCCCGTCATTATCAGCGCGCTTCCGATGGCCATCTAGCTGCATGTTGAGCATCAGTTTCAACACAAAACTACCTTGAAGTTCCGCAAATTCTTTCCAATACCACCGCTCGTCGGCAATAAAGCAAAATTTTCAGAATTTTTGTTCTGCACTGCAAAATAAAGGCTCATTTTTATTGACCTAAATTTGCCAGTGATGATACGGTTCGACTGCGCTTAAAAAATAAAAACGAGCGTTCACATTTTCGAAAAGAAAGTGGGTGGTTCCCGGGTGGTTCGCCGCCGGTCAGGGCAAGCGTGATGCGTCTTGCAAGACGCATCGTGGAATATAAAGGAGACGAATCTTGGAGTTGATACTGGAGCAGATCCTCAACGGGCTCACGCTCGGCGGGGTATATAGT
>NZ_JAESWB010000414.1 GCF_016765675.1 Neobacillus paridis | reverse complement strand
ATGCATGATAGTAATGTAAAACTTATTCAAGAAGCATTAAATAAATACTTTGGTAAAAAAGTTGTGACAGTGGATGGATATTATGGTAATCAAACTGCTAACACAGTTAGGTTGTTTCAGGGTAAAAAAGGTTTAACGAAAGATGGTATCGTTGGAAAGAATACTTGGAATAAACTTTTTTAAAATGACTAAAACCATATTTATAAATAAAATTAATCAAATAAGTGATATTAAAGGAGGAAATAAAATGAAGATTAATTGGAAAGTGCGATTACGTCAAAAACATTTTTTGGTAGGCATGTTTTCAGCTATTTTATTGTTTGTTCAAACTGTTGCTGAATTATGTGGATTTCATATTTCAGATACAATAGGAGATAAGGTTACATATATTTTTAATTCCGTACTGGGAATATTGACTATTCTTGGAGTTGTAGTCGATCCTACTACTAAATCTTTAAGTGACTCTGAACAAGCACAAAAATATTCTGAACCAAAATAATTAATAATTAAAAGTGGAGTTGGTGTGATTTTCATAGATGTTGACTCCACTTTTTTTACCATGTTGTAATGTCATGGTGAATTTTATTTTGTGTAATTTTTGATGAAAATATACATGAGTAGATAGGTTATTTTATCATCTCTTTTATTTTTTTTGTCTCCAACTGTATGGCAATCAAATACAATTAATTTAATAATTTTAATGAAACTGCATGTATTTCGTGCAATCTTTTTTATTTGTAACTATGTGGTAAAAAATACTAAATACATTCTATTTTTCAATAAAATATGTCACACTTTTTAAAATTATAAATTCAATAATATCAATAATTTAACCTCCATCAAGTAAATTGAAAAAATTACTAAAAAGTCTAATTTGTTACACTTTTTTAAATTATTATTTAAAGGAGCATTCCTGTTAGAAGGATTTTAGGGGACTTGAAATAAAAAGAGCCCTCTTGGTATGATACGGGGTGTCAAAGCGTTTGACGCACAGCGAATGATGAAGGATATTCCTAGTCTCGCAGAGGCTATGTAAGCCCTACATCCCCTTAAAAGACCTAGACAACAGGATGACACGGAGAAGCTGGCACTATTTTTTCCATTCGACCTCGAGTCCCTAAAGGAGCTTCGCTAGCCCCTGCCTTATGACTAGACCGAACGAAGGAATGTAGGCACACTGATGCCCAGAGACATGGGAGGGTACGTCATCATAAGCTACGCAGAGATCCATTGTGCATCGCATAATTCCCTATCACTACTTTCCACCATTATCCAGTAGTGACCGCGTAGCGTACCAACCTGTTGGAATAGTTTCACATATTATGAAAATACTTCAGGTAACTTTGTCGAAAAATATTTTTTTGACACCGTACCAACGGCTCAAACCCTTGGTACATCAACATTTATAGAGGGAGGTGCTTTTTAATATACAATATGATTTCGTCCATAAATAATAGGTTCTTGACCATTTAAATATATGGTAAATAATAACTTATCTTCTATTTCAATTTTTTCAACTACTCCTCTAATTTCATCATATGAAAGTTTTTTATTAAATCTTCTTTCTATACAATTGATTAAAAATGATTCTTCTATTACTACACGTTTATGATTTGCTTTTCCTAATTCACTGTATGAGCAACAATATTTAATTTTTCCCCTCTCTACCCTTCTTTTATATGAACATCCGCATATTCTACAAAATATTTTACGTTGGAATAAAGATTTCATTCTTATCACCAACTATATTATATCAAAAAGAAAACCACTGTGTAATTAACAGTGGTTAAAATAATTATTAATTTAAAATTGTAATCTGAATCCTTATGTGGAAAGGGGATAACTAACTTTGCATAGTTTGCTTAATGTGATGTAACACTGCTTCGTAGTTTGGAT
>NZ_JAESWB010000413.1 GCF_016765675.1 Neobacillus paridis | reverse complement strand
CCCGGCGCCAGCGCGATGCCGGCCTGCTTGTAGATCAGCGCACGAACCCGTTCGAAATCCCGCGCGGTGAATTCGAATTCCTTCAAACCTTCGGCCCGTTGCTGCCCCCGGCTTGTTTTCATGCTGACGACCATTGTTTGCCCGCGGAGTTCGGTGTTGCGTTATTCAATATGGGTGCGATGCAAGTTCAGTATGCGCAGGCCAGCCGTGCCGTCCGCTGCAATGTCGCTTTCCTTGTCCTGCGTTTTATTATCGGCAGCCGGCGTGCAGTCTTTAGCGCAACGACAGGCGCCCCACTGCGCGCCAGGCCGCGGCCAAGTTATATCTTAATTTCCTGCAAGAAACAATACGAGTGTGCGCTTCCCGTCACACCGGCCACGCGTCGGCTTCAGCTTTCCACACAAAAATGCTATTGTGCGGCAATCGTTGCATTGTTCGAAAAGAGTAATGCAACAAATTTACGAACAAGAAATAACAATTGCCGTTTGAGCCATCACGCGGCGCATGGCGGCACGAGAACAGCATGGCGGCAAGCATTCAGCACGATAGCCAGGAGGCGGCCAATCAGGCGGGCACATCCGACCTGCTGGCGGTTGCCTCCAACACCCCGGGCCTGGTCTACCAGTTCCTGCTGCGCGACGATGG
>NZ_JAESWB010000412.1 GCF_016765675.1 Neobacillus paridis | reverse complement strand
GGACTTGGAAGACATTCTTTGCCAAATCGACCCCAACGCGAATAAGCTTCATGGTGGAATCCTTCTTTCACGACTGGTTGTGTGGAAACTCCAGTGTGGCACCACGGTGCCCTTTCGGGGAGGAGGAGTCCATCCCATTGCTTCCAGTCTATTTTTGCTGATGGAAAGGGAAGTAATCGGCCAACTTACTCCGTTTTCCTGAATCGCCCCGGTTTTGAACTGACCCCCAGGAGTTGGACACAACCTTGGAGGTTTTATGAGGACGTTCGACGTCAAGTTCAAACGGAAGGTGGTCCGGGAGTATCTCTCTGGCAAAGGGGGATACAAGCTCCTGGCCGCCAAGTTTGACATCGCTGACAGCCAAGTTAGGAAATGGGTCGGGGCATATCAGCATCACGGCAGTGCCGGCCTTACTCGTCAGCGCGGTCGATACACGTGTGAGTTCAAGCTGGAAGTGCTGCACCGCCTCGCGGCCGAAAACCTGTCCTGTCGCGAGCTGGCAGCTCGA
>NZ_JAESWB010000411.1 GCF_016765675.1 Neobacillus paridis | reverse complement strand
GTTGCAACCCCACAGGTAAAGCGCTCACGGGATAAAAGACCGGCGCAAGGAAAGACAGGACCGTGGTCATGATTCCCACACTCTGTGCTATGTCTCGAAGAAAAACACCTAAAGAAGCAAGCATCCAGGCAAGGCCTTGAATCAGGATTACAAAAGGAATAATAATTAGTGGAAGAAAGATAATGGTCCACTGTATATATCCATTGAACAGGAAAAAAGCAATCAATAGGACTAGGATGCTTATTGCGTTATGAAACAAGGCAGCGCCCATGGTAATGACGGGAAGTATTTCCAGGGGAAAGACTACTTTTTTGACGAAATTCGTATTCGAAATAATTAGGGCGGGCGCTTTGTTTATCACTTCGGCAAACAGGCTCTGCACGATCATTCCAGCAAAAAGCACTACTGCGAACTGGGTTTTCGATTCATCGGGCCCTCCCCATCTTGCCTTGAATATCACGGAAAAGACGAAGGTATAAATAAGGAGCATCAGAATGGGGTTAAGGAATGACCATAGCAGACCCATTACAGAACCCTTGTAACGCCCGACCACGTCCCGTTTGACCATTTTTCCAATAAGGCTCTTATTGACCCATACA
>NZ_JAESWB010000410.1 GCF_016765675.1 Neobacillus paridis | reverse complement strand
GACTTCGGGCCGGGTCACGCTGGATGGCAAGGAAATCACCGGGCCGGGGCCGGACCGCGGCGTGATGTTCCAGGAATACGGCGTCTTTCCCTGGCTGACGGTGGAACAGAACATCGCCTTTGGCCTGGGCCTGAAAGCCAACAGCGGCAAGGCCAGCGCCGAGGAGCGGCGCGCCATCGTGGAGCGCTACCTGAAGCTGATGGGCCTGGCCGACTTCCGCAAGGCCTATCCCAAGACGCTCTCGGGCGGCATGCGGCAGCGCCTGGCGCTGGCCCGGGCCTACGCGGTGCATCCGGAGTTCGTGCTGATGGACGAACCCTTCGGCGCGCTCGACGCCCAGACCCGCAGCGCCATGCACGACCTGCTGCTGGACGTGCTGCATGCCGAGGGCAAGACCGTGATGCTGATCACCCATTCGGTGGAGGAAGCGGTCTATCTCGCCAGCCGGGTGCTGGTGATCTCGGCCCGGCCGTCGCGCATCCGCGAGGTGATCGACATCCCCTTTCCCTATCCGCGCCGGCGGGCCTTGCAGGAAACGCCGGAATTCAATGCGCTGCGCGCCCGCATCCACGACTCGGTGATGCTGGAGTACGCCGCCCAGGAAGCCCAGGCGCGCAGCCGCGCCGCCGGCTGACGCCCCATCCTTCGACCT
>NZ_JAESWB010000041.1 GCF_016765675.1 Neobacillus paridis | reverse complement strand
CTGCGTAACACCGGCCGGCCGCTTTCAAGAACCCTTATTGTGGAGACAGTTTGGAGCGGGAATCCGCTGGGAATGTCGCGCACCATGGATACCCATGTATCTCGGGTACGTAATAAGTTGGGCCTGACTCCAGGCCGCGGCTATCGCCTTTCCCCCGTGTACGGCTACGGATACCGGCTAGACGAGATCAGAGCAACTAATGATATCGGGCGGAAGAACAAGCAGTCAGAAGATAATTAGGAAGGCAGTTTCAAGTCTGAAATGCAACGACTATTTGTTGAACGGACCGATCGGATGATGGCACTTGCCAGGCCGGCGGCATAGACCTGCAATGGCGTGAGCCAGTGATGCGTCGCGCGGGGCCGCATGTTTGGACCGCCGACAATGGCGTCGATCCCTTCCTGGCTATAGGCCGACAAGTCCGTTTCCTTGGAAAAATACCGGCGCAGTAGGCCGTGGGTGTTTTCACAGGCGCCGCGCTGCCAGGGCGCCTCCTATTAGAAACGGTCGTACATCTTGTCGGACTGTATATAATGATTCCCACTGCGCGAGTGTGACAAGCGCTGCAAACGGAGTTCAGCCTGTACATCCCAGTCGCTTTGCCAAATGAAAGATCACGACGATGAAGGCCAGGACATTTCCGGATGAATTATCTTCGACGAGTAGCATTTTGTACCGCGCCATTGCAGAGAATCTACCTCGTGGCGCTGTCTTTGTTGTAGACAAAGAATTCCGG
>NZ_JAESWB010000409.1 GCF_016765675.1 Neobacillus paridis | reverse complement strand
CGGTTCCTTGGAACAAAGGCAGGCTCGTTGGCCAGAAAGCGCCGCTGAAACTGAAAGAGATCTGGGCCATCCGAATAAGGCTCCAGCTTGCCGACAAGGCCCGTGATTTGGCGCTGTTCAATCTCGCTATTGATAGCAAGTTGCGTGGCTGTGACTTGGTCAGCCTGCGCGTCTTGGATGTCGCCCATGGCAAGGCAGTCTTGCCGCGCGCCATGATTATGCAGCACAAGACGCACCGGCCAGTGCAGTTCGAGATCACCGAGCAGACTCGGCAGTCAGTCGCAGCCTGGATCAACAAGGCCCATCTGGCTTCAGGCCAGTATCTTTTCCCGAGCAGGGTAGCCAAGTCACCGCATTTGTCTACCCAGCAGTACGCGCGCATTGTGGCCCGCTGGCTGGGATCAATTGGTTTGGATGCGTCCGCGTATGGCACCCACACGATGAGACGGACAAAAGCGACACTGATCGACCGGCGGACAAAGAACCTGTGGGCCGTCCAACTTCTTCTTGGGCATACGAAGCTGGAGAGTACGG
>NZ_JAESWB010000408.1 GCF_016765675.1 Neobacillus paridis | reverse complement strand
ATTAAAAACCATTTGACATCCCTTACCGGATATGAAGTAAAAAATCCATGGAAGTTTCGCTAAAAAAATAAGAGGGCTAGGTTGAAAGCACTTGCCAGTGAATTTACACATAAACAAGGACTTGACTCACGAAACGGATGTCAAGTGTCCTTCATAAGGCGGATGAAGGACAAAGGCATCACGAAACCGAGGCTAAATGTCCTTCACAAGGCGGATGAAGGACAAAACCACCACGAAACGGATGTCAAGTGTCCTTCATAAAGTGAATGAAGGACAAAACCATCCAGAAATCAAGTTCAAATATCCTTCATAAAAAGTCTTTACTATTCTTCTTAAGGTGTACGCCGCCCTAACTATGGATACCTTTACCAATAGGTTCATACTCATAGTAAGCCCATTGGTGAGATCCAACAATCCTAAAATGCTTCCCAAGGATCCTGCTGATCCTCTTCCTGCTATCCACCACCTGGCACCAATCATAAACAACATTTGCTGTAATCTTCAACTCTGGAAAAAGTAGCTTTAACTCCTCAACACTTCGCAATACGGCGGCTTCCACACTCTCCACGTGCCCGCAGTCGCCACAGATACAATTCCTCCCGTCAACCGTGATGGCAAACGAGTCGCAGATCGCACAAGTATAACCTTTTTGCAAGCCCTCATATGTATAAGGCGGAAGTTGTGCATATGGGTCTTCCTCCACATGAAGGGAAAGTAATTTCTCCGCCAGAATCTCATGTTTTTGGTTCAACCTGGATGAAATCAAATTTAAATTATTAATATAATGACTAAGTTGTGTGGGAAAAATAATTGGTGCTTCGAGCGGAGCTTGGTATAAAGTGAATTCTGGATGAACGTGGACAACATGAGGCTCAACTTTCATGTGAAATCCATGACTTCGGAGCAGCTGCCGGAGCTGGGATGCGCTTCGCTCCATTTGGATTAATGGGTCTTTGCGTTCCTTGCCGCTAAACGAATAGAACAGTCCATCCCTATAGAAGTAATCGCCAGCAAAGTATTTCACTTCGTTCATAAACAAGGTTTGCCCTGTAGCAATCAGCGAATCAATTTGGAACTTAGTATTGTTGAATTCAAACCGTAGCCCGTTGAAGATGTAACAGTCACAAGAGAGTGTTTCTGTCAAAGAATTAAACCGCACTTCACCTTCATAACCTTTTTTGAGGCGCCAATAATAAAGCTTGTGGTCTTGAGGTAAATCCATTCGTTTATCCAGCAATTCCAGAAGATGTAACTTAAGGGGTTTTATAAGAGGTTTTTTCAGCAGCATTTGACACATCCTTTCTTAAACTGCAAGTCTATTGTATAAAAGAAAACAACTAAGGCCGTCCCTTATATGTGAATAATTTGGTAATCTTTCTGTCTAAGGAAGGCGCTGAGTTTTTTGAACTTAATAGCTGCCCTTCCCGAAAATATAGGAACTAAAAAAGTAGAATTGACGATAAAAGACACGTAAGTCTAGAAAGCTCGTTGATCCATTGCCAATCGAGCAAACGATTAAGTCTTAAGGAATGCCGATTACGAAGGGTTATAACTCGATTTTGAAAAACAAAATACATAACAGAAGGAAACCGTTTTCGCAAAAAAGAAAAAATATTTAATTAAGTGGTTGAATATTCTAAAAATTTAACATATAATTACACCACGAAACCGTTTTCTTCGAGAATTCCTATATGTGTGAACGAAACCGGTTTCCAAACAGAAGGCAACTGTTACTTTGATTTGTGGAACTAATATAGAAAACAGGGGGGGTGAATAGTACATAAATAATAGCGAAATCCATTCATTCTCTAAAAGCATGTTATTAAATGTAACAAGAATAACAGGGGGGATCCTATTGAAAAGCATTAAGAAACTGGCTGCCATTGGTTTGTCAGCAGTGCTTGCGGTGTCATTAGCTGCATGTAATGGAAAAGAAAAGGCCTCATCCGACTCTGGCAAAAGCAGTGAAAAACAAATAACCTTAAATTTTTGGACCTTTGGTGCTACGGGATATGAGGATTTAGCGAAAGCTTACGAAACAGAACACCCGAATATCAAAATAAAAGTAAGATCAGCTGAAACAGCAGAGCATCATGACGCACTCTTTACGGCCTTATCTGCCGGAAGCGGGGCACCAGATATAACGATGTTGGAAATTGATCAGCTTGATCGCTTTAAAGCCGCGCAAGACCGCTTCGAAAACTTATATGACCTCGGTGCCAAAGATATCGAGAACTTGTATCTTGATTGGAAATGGAAGACCGGTGAGAACGAAAAAGGTGATTTCTTAATTGGCTTGCCCACGGATATCGGACCGAAAGCCTTATACTACCGTACAGACGTATTTGAGGCAGCCGGCCTGCCGACAGACCCCGAAAAAGTGGCAGCATTAATCAACTCACCAGCGGCCTTTGAAGAAGCAGGTCTAAAAGTGAAGGAGAAAACAGGAAAGCCGTTTATCGATAGCATCGAAATGGCATTCAGAGCCTATTTAGATGCCGCTCAAGAGACATTCCTCAACCCTAAAGGAGAATTATTGCTAGAGCAGGATGGTAATGCGGTTAAAAAAGCTTATGATTATGCAGTTAAGTTAAATAAACTAGGAATCGTTGGTAAATTTGAAATGTGGTCTCCCGAGTGGGCTAATGCCGTAAATAAAGGTGAATTTGCCGCTGAATTAGGAGCCGGCTGGTTAAAAGGATGGATGGAGGGCAATGCAACCGAAGCTGCTGGAAAATGGCGCGTAGCCACCTTGCCATCAGATTTTGCCGCCAACTGGGGCGGGTCGTTCATCGCTATTCCAAAGGAAACGAAACATGCGAAAGAAGCGTATCAATTTGCATCGTGGCTAATCTCCCCAGAAAACCAACTAAAATCCTTCCAAGAAAAGGGATTATTCCCATCTGCACCATCTATTTATGATATGGAAGCCTTCAAGAATAATCAAGACAAGTTTTTTGGCGGGCAATCAACAGCACCCGTATTTGCGAAAGCAGCACAAGATGTCAATGGCGCCATTTTTAAAGGGGAAAAATACTTTCCTGTTTATCAAGAAGTGCTGAATGCCCTAAAAAATGTTCAAAATAAAGGGACAGATCCTGAAAAAGAATGGAAAGATGCTGTTAAGCGTGCTAAAGATTTATTAAGCCGCTAATTTACTAGTTTACCAGTATATAGAGGTGGATTTGACTGCCCAGGTAAAACAGCCTGGGTATCATGCCCACCTTTGATCGAACCGAGGTGAGAAAATGGATCATGTCAAACCGACTATCGGAACTAACAAGGTAACGATAAGAAAGAAAAGGTACCGGTCTGAGGCGAAGAAAGACATGATTTCTGGCTACTTATACATTGCCCCTTTCTTTATTATCTTTGCATTGATTGGTTTGTATCCGGCTTTATTTAGTATTTATTTAGGCTTTCAAAAGTGGAACGGCCTGAGCCCGATGACATTTGTCGGATTGTCCAATTTTAAAATGGTTTTAACAGACCCGCTTTTTTGGAAATCAGTTTACAATACCATTATCATAGGAATGATGGGCACAGCGCCGCAATTGGTTTTCGGAATTATTTTTGCCTATTTATTGAACCAGGCCTTTCTCAAGTTTAAAAATTTCTTCAGAGTAACCATTTTCATGCCCTATATTACCTCGATGGTAGCGATAGCCCTCATTTTTAGTGTACTGTTCAGTGACCATGAATCATCCTTGGCTAACTATGTACTTAGTCTTGCTGGGCTTGATCCGGTGCATTGGGGAAGTTCTGAATGGGGGACAAAAATTGCCATTTCAATTATGGTCTTTTGGAGATGGGTTGGCTATAACACGATTATTTATCTTGCCGGGATTCAAAGTATCCCAAATGATTTATACGAGGCCGCGACGATTGATGGAGCCAATAAATTTCAACAACTGATCCATATTACAATGCCCATGCTGAAGCCTTTTATCATTCTAACAGTCTTCACCTCAACGGTAGGGGCAATGCAATTATTTTCCGAACCAACCGTCTTCCTGGGGACAAGTGCTTTTACCAGGGACGAGGCGATGACGATCGTGATGTATTTATATCGGGATGCCTTTAAATTACAATCGTTTGGGACCGCATCAGCCACCGCGATCATTTTATTAGTATTGATTTCAGCCTTTGCGGCCATTAATACATTTTTAACATCAGGTATGGCCAGGAAGAGGAGGGGGGATTGATGAATACGGTAGAAAAAACGAAAAAACTGTCGCTTGGACGCGTCTTTGTGTATCTATTTTTATCCCTTGCCGCTCTGTTTTCGATGTTTCCCTTTTACTGGATGTTTGTAATGGCGACAAGACCCAGTTCAGCGTACAACTCGATTCCGCCAATCATCACGCCGGGGAGCCTGTTGGTGGAAAATTTTAAAAAAGTATTAAATCAAATTGATTTTTTTCATTCGATGTGGAACTCCTTTGTGGTCTGTGCGGTGGTAACAGTTGTGGTTTTATTTATTAGCTCCCTAGCCGGATTTGCCTTTGCCAAGTTTCAATTTCGCGGTAAAAAATTCTTTTTCACTGCGATTCTCTTAACGATGATTATTCCACCGCAATTAGGGCTGATTCCGCAGTACTTTCTGATTTCCAAAGCAGGACTATTGGATACATTACCAGGTGTGATGATGCTGTTCTTTTTGAATCCGCTTGGGATTTTTCTGATGAGGCAATATATCAGTGAAGCAGTCCCGGATGAGTTAATGGAAGCAGCCAAATTGGACGGCTGTTCGAACTTTAGAATTTATCGAAAAATTGTGCTTCCAATTATTTTGCCAGCCTTTGCCACCTTAGGAATTATTGTGTTTACGGCTGTTTGGGGAGAATTCCTCTGGCAGTTTACGGTTTTGCGGGATCCGGAACACTATACGATTCAAGTGGCGTTAGCTCAGCTCAGTAATACCCGGAACGTGGATTTTGGAATGATTATGTCAGGCGTATTCTGGGCAACTGTACCGCTTCTGGTTATTTTCCTATTGTTTAATCGGTTATTCATATCGAGCATTACGGAAGGCTCTGTAAAGTAGGGCCCTGCCAAATGTCATTGTTGTTCGTGGCAACGCTTAGTAATCTATCAATGAAGCTAGTATATTTTTGAAAAATAGAAGGGATCAAGATGAATTTAACCATTAAAGATATTGCCCAATTGGCAGGTGTTTCACAAGCCACTGTTTCAAAGGTCATTAATAATTATCAGGGAATTAGTGAAAAGACAAAAAAAAGAGTCATGGATATCATTAATCAAAATGGATATGAGCCTAACTTCTCCGCCAGATCATTGGCAACGAAAAAGTCTAATCTGATTGGATTAATCTATGCCGGAAAAATAAATGTAGATATGACCCATCCGTATTTCAATGAGGTTATTTCATCCTTCAAAAAAAACATCGGACTTTTAGGCTACGATATCTTAATGTTCTCGAATGAACGCTTTTCTTCAGATAATGGCAGTTATTTAGCAAGGTGCCGGCATTTTCACGTGGATGGCTGTTTAATCATTGCCGGGGAGGAAGTGGAGGAATCTACCTATCAATTAGCGATGGAGGGATTTCCTTGTATTGGAATTGATATTGAATTAAATGGACCTAAGGCAAGTTATTTAATGACAGATAACGTGGATTTATCCAGAAAAGTGGTCGAGTTTTTTTATCTTAACGCCGTAAGAAAAATTGGTTACATTGGCGGTAAATGGGATTCTGCTATTTCTGTTCATCGCAAAGAGGGTTTCTTAAAGGCAATGAATCAATTTGGACTTGAACTGCAGGATGAGTGGATTCAGTACGGTGATTTTCACGAGGAAAGTGGATATATCGCGATGAAGAAGATCCTTCAATGTCAAGAGCTGCCGGAGGCTATTTTTGCAGTTTCAGATTTGATGGCACTAGGGGCATTGCGGGCGATTAATGAAGCGGGGTTAAACTGTCCGCGGGATATTCGAATTGTTGGTTGTGATGATATTGCGGCCTGCCGTTACAGTGACCCCAAACTTACTACGGTGAAACAGGATAAAGAGAAATTTGGAAAACTTTCGGCATATATGCTGAATGATTTAATCAACGGGGAGTCACAATTAAAGCCTGTATTTATTGACTCTGAGTTAATAATCAGGGAATCATGCGGCACAAAGTCGGCAGGCGGATAAAAGAAGCAAAGATTCCCAGATTTTTTAGAACCTGTCTCTGCTCCCTGGGCAATTCTTTCAAATAGAGGGTTGATTGGAGGTTATTAAGTGGATTACTACGCGGTACTTGATGTTGGAGGTTCCTCCATTAAATATGCCCTTATGGATGAAACGGGGGTGTTTATAGAAAAATCATCGGTTCCCACACCTAAAGCGAGTCTTGAATCATTTTTGGAAACAGTTGACTTAATCCTGAAAAAACTGCAACATCATCATCTATGTAAAGGCTTGGCCGTCAGTATGCCGGGGGCAGTCAATGTGGAAACAGGTATCATTGATGGCGTTACGGCACTTCCTTATATTCATGGACAGAACATCAAGCAGCTTCTTCAAGAACGGACACAGTTGAAGGTTGAGCTTGAAAATGATGCAAATTGTGCGGCATTGGCGGAAGGTTGGATAGGAGCAGCAAAGGACGTGAACGACTATCTCTGTATCGTGATTGGCACTGGGATTGGTGGTTCAGTTGTTCTTGATAAAAAAGTGCGCCATGGGAAAAATCACTTTGCCGGGGAATTCGGCTATATGATTATGGAGGACTATTTGAGTGGTCCGCCATGGGAAACATGGAGCTCCTTAGCTGCCGTAGGCGGTTTAATTCAGCAAGTGGCTAAACGAAAAGGTGTATCTCCAGCGGTTCTTACCGGAAAAGAGATTTTTGAAAGGGCTGAGAATGGGGATCTGGATGTGCAGGAAGAAATTAATAAGTTTTTACAGCGGCTTGCTATTGGAATATATAATTTACAGTTTATGATCGACCCAGAAAAGATTTTGATAGGCGGAGCCATTAGTCATCGCGAGGGATTTATTGAACAACTGAATGAAAAGTTACAGCAAATGAAATATCATCCAGACGGTTTAACGGTTCAAGTGGAAAGATGTCAGTTTGGGAATGACTCTAATTTAATTGGCGCTTTGTATCACTTTTTACAACGACAAAATATTGTATTAAGAAGCTGATGTTCTGAATTAATTGCATCTTGTTGTAAATAAATGAGAGGGAAGTGAGACCGTGATACATAAAACACTTAAACCTTTTCCACCAGAATTTTTATGGGGGGCGGCCTCTTCAGCTTACCAGGTGGAAGGTGCCTGGAATGAGGACGGAAAAGGGCTGACAAACTGGGATCAGTTCGTTCGGATTCCCGGCAAGACTTTTAAAGGAACAACAGGGGATGTAGCAGTAGACCATTACCACCGTTATCAGGAAGATGTCTGGTTAATGGCGGAAATGGGACTCAAGGCTTATCGGTTTTCTGTCTCTTGGGCACGGATTTTTCCAAATGGAAGGGGAACAGTCAACGAGGAGGGTATTGAGTTCTATGATCGGTTAATGAATGAATTGAAAAAATATCATATTGAGCCGATTTTAACCTTATATCATTGGGATTTGCCTCAGGCGCTTCAGGACGAATACGGCGGCTGGGAATCTCGCAGAATCATTGAGGACTTTACAAATTATTGTATAGAACTGTTTAAGAGCTTCGGGGACCGTGTAAAATATTGGGTCAGTTTGAATGAACAAAATATTTTTACCAGCCACGGGTATGTTTATGCCACTCATCCACCAGGGGTGCAAAATGAAAAGCTATTCTATCAAGTGAATCATCATGCCAATCTTGCCAATGCCAGTGTGATCAAGGCATTCCGCCGCCATGTTCCGAATGGCAAGATTGGTCCCAGTTTTGCTTACTCTCCCGCCTACTCGGCAACATCGAAGCCAGAAGATATAGCAGCTGCTGAAAATGCGGAGGAATTGAATAGCCATTGGTGGATGGACATTTATGCATGGGGGAAATATCCGAAAATTGCCTGGAACTACCTGGCGGAGAAAGGGCTCGCACCGTCTGTCGAGGAAGGGGACTTTGCCTTATTAAAAGAAGGCAGACCGGACTTTATCGGTTTAAACTATTATCAGTCCACGACCTTTGAGATGAATCCCTTAGATGGCGGCGTTGGTGCCGGGGAAATGAATACAACCGGAATGAAAGGGACATCAAGAGATTCAGGTATTCCCGGGCTGTTTAAAACAACGGTGAACCCCAATCTGGACAGAACCAACTGGGATTGGAATATCGACCCGCAAGGTCTGAGAATGGCGCTTCGCAGAATCACTAACCGTTATGATTTACCGATTCTAATTAGTGAAAATGGCTTGGGAGAATACGACAAGCTCGAAGTGAATAATGTGATTGAGGATGACTACCGCATTGATTATCTTCGATCCCATGTTTCGGCGATTCAAGAGGCGATCTCTGATGGTGCCGAAGTATTGGGCTATTGTGTCTGGTCGTTTACTGATTTGTTAAGCTGGCTTAACGGTTTTCAAAAACGCTACGGCCTCGTCTATGTGAACCAACACGAAGAAGGATCTCATGATTTGCGCCGTATTAAAAAGAAAAGCTACTACTGGTACAAACAAGTGATAGCATCCAATAGCCTTTAGGAAGCAGGGGAATCACCTTGCTTCCTTTTTTGATGGAATATTTTTGAACAGTAATGGTATAAAACCGCCAATACCGATCCTGGTGAATCAAACGTTTGATTAGCGTTTTTAACGAAAAATCTGGATCTGGTTTTCGATTGGCTTTTGTAACTAGTAAAAAAAGTTTCCAGCCCCTTTTTTGAAGACCTTCAGAATGATATAATTTCAAGGATGTGGTTTACTAGAAAAAGGGAATAATAATGGATGAGGAGATATGTCGATGTCAATTTCGCAACTAAATATAGACGTTTTTCGCTCAATTAATGATGTTGGAAAGACCTATCAGGCGCTTGATCCGGTTGCCATTTTTATGGCGGAATATATGGTGTATGTGTTAGTTTTGGGGATGCTTGTGTATTGGTTTACCCGTACCACAAAAAACCGAATGATGATGATCCAAAGTATTTTGGCTGTGGTACTTGCTGAGGTTATTGGAAAAATTGCTGGCAGCTTTTACTCCCACTATCAGCCGTTTGCCGAGCTGTCCCATGTGAATAAGCTTGTCGATCATGCTGTCGATAATGCGTTTCCAAGCGATCACTCGATCATCTTTTTTGCCATTTGTTTTTCGATATGGCTTGTCCGTAAAAGAGAAGGCTGGTTGTGGCTGGCCGTTGCCTGTGCCGTTGGAATTTCCCGCATCATGGTTGGCGTCCACTATCCGGGAGATGTCTTGACTGGTGCTCTAATAGGATTCATTTCCGCGCTATTGATGCATTGGCTCGTACCGAAGCTTACATTCCTGGAAACCTTGCTTGATCAATACGAAAAGATCGAAGGAAAGATTTGGCCAGGCAAACCGAAATCTGAGGGCAAATATAAAAACTTCTAATACCAGCGAGGGTGCCAGACACTATGTGATTTTTTCACATGGTGTCTGGCACTCTTTTTTTGGGCTTCAAGGATCCCTTTGTCTTCACTTTTTGAGGCTGGCCGGTGGGCTAGTTTCTTAAAAAATTTTACCAAAAAGCCCTTTCTATAATGATACTAAAGTGATATCATAATGATATAAAATATAAAAGGGAGTGTTTGGGATGACAGAGAAAGACATGTTTAAAGTGAATGGCTTTGTTGGACTTTTATTGTTTTTGTTGCTGGGGGCATTGACAGCCGTTGGAATTGAGCAATTTGTTTTAAAAGAAAGCTTCCTGTTTTTGGTCCTTGCCATCTTGTGCGGTTTATTGACGTTACTTGTATTTTCTGGGTTTACGATTATCCAGCCGAATCAGGCGAAGGTGTTTACCTTGTTTGGCCGCTATCTTGGTGTGATCAAACATGAAGGGTTTTATCTAACCATTCCGCTTACGGTAAGAAAAACCGTATCTTTAAGAGTCATTAACTTTAACAGTGATAAATTGAAAGTCAATGATCTAGAGGGTAATCCAATTGAGATTGCAGCGGTTGTCGTTTATAAAGTGTTTGATTCGGCGAAGGCTGTATTTGATGTTGAAGATTATAAAGAGTTTGTCCACACCCAAAGTGAAACGGGGCTGCGTCATATTGCCAGCCAGTATCCTTATGATAATGTCAATAATGATTATGAAATTTCTTTGCGTCAGCACTCTGATGAAGTCGGGGATGAATTGACGAAGGATTTGCAAAAGCGGCTGGAGCTTGCCGGCGTGGAAATTATTGAAGCTCGGATCATGCATTTGGCTTACTCCAGTGAAATTGCCTCAGCGATGTTGCAAAGACAGCAGGCTAAAGCCGTGCTGGCTGCCCGGAAGGTCATTGTTGACGGGGCTGTAACGATGGTTAAATCGGCAATTGACCAGCTGAAAGAAGAAGGGATTGTCGATCTTGACGAGGAGAAGAAGGCACAAATGGTGAATAATTTAATGGTTGCGATTGTTTCTGAAAAAGGAAGCCAGCCGGTAATTAATGCAGGAACGATTTACTAAGGTTGTGATGTTGTGGCCGAAAAAAAGCGATTTTTACTGCGTGTTGATCAGAGAACATATGATGCATTGGAAAAATGGGCAGAGGATGAATTCCGCAGTGTAAATGCGCAAATTGAGATTATTATTAAGAAAGCATTAAAAAATGCGGGAAGATTAAAAAATTCCAAAACAGCTAATGACGCAAACAAGGATGAGTGAAAACCGGGCAGCTATTGTCCGGTTTTTTAAACTTATTAGAAGGTTAGGGTTTTCTTAGCGTATAAAAGTGCACAAAAGAAAGTTTCTCCAGCATGGGCACCAAAAAACTATGCTTTTTGGTGAACTGAAACTATGCCTTTGTCTTTGCTCTTTGTGGTTTCCAGTTGGCGAGGATTCTTGAACATTTTCCAAAAAGTTTACAAAAAAAATTGAAAGCAAGTTTGTGCTGTGCTATAGTTGAATTAAGAAAAATGACCAAAAAACTAAATTGGTCAAAGAGGAGGGAAGTCATTTGGCTCCTGACCGCAGAAAGATGATTGTAGAAGCAGCAACAAAGTCCTTTTCATTATTTGGTTATAAAGCAACGACAATGGACCAAGTGGCGAGGCTTGCCAATGTCGGAAAAGGAACGATTTATACTTTTTTTAAAAATAAAGAAGAGTTGTTTGAGGAGATTATCTCTACTTTAGTAAAAGAAATGATAGCAGAGGCAGAAGCGGTCATTCAACCTGGTCTGCCTATAACGGAAAATGTTCATCGGGGGTTATTTCGGATCCTGGAGTTTCGATCCAAGCATCAGTTAATGATTAAACTGGTTCAAGAAGAAGCAGAGATGGGAACATTGGCTGTTTCCGAGATGCTTCGCCATGTCGAAGATGAGATTATTGCTTACTTAAAGAATAAACTGGATACCGCAATTTCCAAGGGGTCGATCCCTTCTATGGATACAGAATTAACAAGCTTTTTGTTGTTGAAAATGTATATTGCCTTAATTTTTGATTGGGAGAAAAACCATGAACCGCTTAGTTCGGATCAAATTGCCCAAATAATGAAGGTGTTCCTGCTTAGAAAGCTCCCGAATTAATGGCTATGGGAACTTTCCAAGTATGGAAAGGTAAGAAATGTCCCATAGGAGAGGTCTATGGGACATAACCGCAATTATTAACCTTAGATTTGTCCCACAGCATACGAATATGGGACATGATAAATATATTATCTAATCACTTTGCCCCATAGGCACCGCTTAAGCCAATATTTTTACATGATGAATCTAAAACGTTACGGTTGACACATTCAGCAACCGGTACTATTGCTTGTTGCGCAGATTTTGCTGGGCCATTTTGACAAGTTCGCGAACCATGCTGCCGCCCAGCCGGCCGCCGACTTTTCCGGCCTGTTGGGAAGTTAATTGCCCATTGTAGCCCTTTTTCAGCGGTACTCCTACCTCTTCCGCCGCTTCAAACTTTGCTTCCTCAGGGCTCTGTGACTGGACAACCTTCGCTTTTAACTTGTCTAATTCTGCACGGGCCCCGGGAACAAGAATTTTATTTCTTCTGGCCATCTAAATCCCTCCTTCTCCTTAGGATAACCAGCTTCAAAAAAAAATCATCAGCAATGACTGGATAAATCAGATTTCTTTCAGTATAATATCTTGTAAAACAAGTCATACTAAAATCAATGAAAAAGAGAGTAGTTATCTGGGATGTTTTAGCGAATCAGGGATAGTGCAAGCCTGGTACGGACGAGATAATGAAACGCACTTTTGAGATGCCGCCTGAACTAAGTAGGGTAGGCCGGAGAACTCTCCGTTACAAAAAGAAGCTGGTTCATTAGAACAATTAGAGTGGTACCGCGGGAAAAATAAACTCTCGTCTCTTTTCATGGAGACGGGAGTTTTTTTACTTTATACAAATATAGGAGGTCAAAAACCATGAATTTTAAAAAAGAATTTGCAGAAGTGCTGGCTGAACTGCTTAACAGTGAAAAAACAGCCGCTGAACTTGAACTGCTGATTGAAAAACCAAAAAATGCAGCGCACGGCGATTTAGCCTTTCCTTGTTTTACACTGGCAAAAATTAAACGGAAGGCGCCCAATCTAATAGCCCAAGAACTAAGTGAACAAATCAAGGCGCCAATTTTTGAAAAAGTAGAGGTAGTGGGCGGTTATATCAACGTCTTCCTAAATAAAAAGCTTGTTTCAGAAAAAATTATCAGCCAAATTATCACCCAAAAAGGGGAGTTTGGTACACATGATTTTGGGCAAAACGGCAATGTTACCATTGATATGTCCTCACCAAATATTGCCAAGCCGTTTTCAATGGGACATCTGCGTTCCACCGTTATTGGGAATGCCATCGCCCTGATCGTTGAAAAATGCGGCTATCAACCAATTAAAATCAACCACCTTGGCGACTGGGGCACCCAGTTTGGTAAGCTGATTACCGCCTATAAACTTTGGGGCGATGCCGACAAGGTGAGAGCCAATCCGATTTCCGAATTATTGGCTCTTTATGTAAAGTTTCACGAAGTCGCAGAAACGAATCCGGCGCTGGAGGATGACGGCCGCGCTTGGTTTAAAAAACTTGAAGATGGCGACGCGGAAGCGGTGGAGCTTTGGGAATGGTTCCGCGATGAATCGTTAAAGGAATTCTCACGGATTTATGATCTATTGAATGTAGAATTTGATTCTCTTGCCGGTGAATCTTTTTACAATGATAAAATGGACCGGATCGTCGACATGCTGGAGGAAAAAGGCCTCCTGGTGGAATCCAATCAAGCCCTGGTTGTTGAATTAACAGAAGAAGGACTGCCGCCATGCCTGATCAAAAAGTCAGACGGTGCAACACTGTACGCAACGCGTGATTTAGCTGCTGCCCTATATCGGAAAGAAACGTATGACTTTGTCAAATCGCTTTATGTCGTCGGCCATGAGCAAAGCCTGCACTTTAAACAGCTAATTGCTGTATTAAAGAAAATGGGCTTCGAATGGGCTGGAAACATGGCACATATTCCATTCGGGATGATGCTGACCGGCGGTAAGAAAATGTCCACCCGGAAAGGCAAGGTTGTCTTATTAGAAGAAGTGTTAAATGAATCAATCGAAATGGCCCGTCACAATATTGAAGAGAAAAACCCAACGCTTGCCAACAAGGATGAAGTAGCCAAACAAGTTGGTGTCGGTGCTGTCATTTTCCACGATTTGAAAAATAATCGGATGAACGATATTGAATTTTCTTTAGAGGAATTGATTCGCTTTGAGGGAGAAACAGGTCCGTATGTACAATATACGTTTGCCAGAGCATGTTCAATTTTACGAAAAGCCAATTGGCAGGCTGATGCTGCAGTACCGGACTATCATACTTCATGGGAGAAAGAATGGAAGGTTGTCAGCCATTTACTTGAGTTTCCAAATGTTATCAAACGCGCTTGTGACAATCTAGATCCTTCGCAGATTGCCAAATATGTGATCGATCTTGCCCAAGTGTTTAATAAATACTATGCTGAAGTTCGTATCCTTGAAGAGAGTGAGGAGCAAACAGCCCGACTAGCACTTGTTTATAGCGTAACCGAGGTGCTGAAAGAAGGACTACGCCTGCTCGGAATTGCGGCTCCTGAGGAAATGTAAGCTGATTACTTCATAAATGGACAAAAATGGTATACACTATAGCTATCCGCAAGTGTGATTGAAACAGCTGCTTCCAAGTAGCCACCAGAATGAAATTTCGTTTCTACGATAAGTAGAAACGTTTTTTCATTTTAGTACAAAGAGAGGACTTTAACCTTATATGGAAAAAGCGCTAAGTAAAGAAAAGATCTGGACAAAAGATTTTATTCTAATAGTATTTGCTAACTTTTTTATTTTCCTTGGTTTTCAAATGACATTGCCCACGATTCCGCTTTATGTCGAAAAATTGGGTGGGAATGATCAATTAATCGGTTTTGTCGTGGGTATCTTTACCTTTTCGGCATTACTTCTGCGCCCGTTTATCGGGAATTGGCTGGAAACAAAAGGACGCCGCTTTATTTATTTGACCGGCTTAACCATTTTTGTTGTATCGGTCGGTTCTTACGGCTTCTTGACCAGTATCGCGTTATTGTTTATCATGCGGGTTATTCAAGGGGCCGGCTGGGGGTTTTCGACCACGGCTTCCGGTACGATCGCCACTGATTTAATCCCGGCAGCGCGACGCGGCGAGGGAATGGGCTATTTTGGTTTGTCAGGAAATGTGGCCATGTCGATTGGTCCATCGCTTGGACTGATCTTAACCGGTATCTTGTCATTTAAGCTATTTTTTCTGATCTGCTCGGGTTTAGGGTTAATGGCTTTATTGTTATCTACAAGGGTGACGTACCGAAAAGTTGACCCAGAGACCAAAAGAGCCAAGGCTAAACTGGATATCTATGAGAAAACGGCCTTAAAGCCTGCGGTGCTGATGTTTTTCCTAACGGTTACGTTTGGCGGGATTGCTTCGTTTCTGCCATTATATACGGCACAAAAACATATCTCCGGCATCCAATGGTACTTTATGGTTTATGCTCTTTCATTGATACTGACCCGAACCTTTGCCGGCCAGCTGTATGATCGAAAAGGGCATCAGGCTGTGTTTATACCGGGGACATTGTTAGTGTTCATTGCCATGCTTTTATTGGCGTGGCTGCCAAGCAGTGCCATCCTTTACACGGCAGCAGTATTATACGGTTTTGGCTTTGGAACCGTACAGCCTGCACTACAGGCATGGTCGATTGAAAACACACCAGTTAACCGCAGAGGCATGGCCAATGCTACCTTTCTTTCCTTTTTTGATTTGGGAATCGGCATCGGTGCTATGGTTTTCGGGCAAATCAGTCACTTGTTCGGATACAGCACCATTTATCGAACTGCAGCGGTATCCGTGTTTCTCTCCATGCTGCTCTATCTCCTTTTCTTATGGAAAGAAAGAACTAATAGCGTAGTAAAAAGAATGGAATAGGAATCGGCTTAAACATTTATATTATAAAGTAAGCATGAAGATAAGCTTCATGCTTCTTTGCTTTAGTTAAAAGAAGAATCCAATTTTTCGAATTTGTCTCAAAGCATTTTTACCTAAATTGTCAAAAGAAAGTATTTATCTTTACGGGCATTTTGTGATAAAATCATTCGGTGATTTTTCAATAACTTCAGGTGGGTGACTTCCCTTGCGTGCTTCTATAAAAAGAATATTAATTGGCCGGCCGTTAAAATCAACGGAATTAGGCGAACAAAAATTGAATATCTTAAAGGCTCTTGCGATTCTGTCTTCTGATGCGCTCTCATCCGTTGCCTATGGAACAGAGCAAATTTTGATTGTTCTGGCATCGATCAGTGTGATTGCTGCCTGGTATTCCGTACCGATTGCGATTGGGGTTTTGTTTTTATTAGCCGCGCTCATCATCTCTTATCGGCAAATTATCTTTTCTTACCCGCAAGGTGGGGGAGCGTATCTTGTGTCCAAGGAAAATTTAGGCGAGAAGGCCGGATTGATTGCCGGTGGTTCGTTATTAGTGGACTACATATTAACGGTAGCGGTAAGTGTATCTGCGGGGACGGATGCGATTACCTCAGCGTTTCCGGTATTACATGCACATACTGTATCGATTGCTTGTTTTCTTGTTGTTGTGATTACGATCTTGAATCTGCGCGGGTTAACGGAATCGGCGACGATTTTAGCCTATCCGGTATACTTGTTTGTCTTTGCATTGTTCATATTAATTGTCACAGGCCTTTATAAAATCGCTACAGGCCACGTATCGCAAGGTCTGCATGCGCCGCTTGGAACACCTGTTCAAGGGATAACCTTATTTATTTTATTAAGGGCTTTTGCTTCCGGCTGCTCGGCGTTAACCGGGGTAGAAGCGATCTCCAATGCGATTCCGAATTTTAAAGAACCGGCGCCAAAAAACGCGGCCAAGACACTCATTTTAATGGGTTCCTTATTGGCCCTGATGTTTTCCGGGATTACTTTTTTAGCGTATTATTACGGCATTGCCCCAAAACATGATGAAACTGTTGTTTCACAAATCGCCAGGGAAACGTTCGGGCGCAATATGGTTTACTTTTTTATTCAGGGAACAACTGCACTCATTTTAGTGTTGGCGGCGAATACGGGATTCTCAGCCTTCCCATTATTGGCTTACAATCTGGCAAAAGATAAGTATATGCCGAGAATGTTTACGATCAGAGGAGACCGTCTTGGCTATTCAAATGGAATCGTATCTTTGGGAATTGCCTCAATCTTCTTGATCATTATCTTCCAAGGGCAGACGGAGCAGTTAATTCCGCTTTATGCGGTCGGGGTATTTATTCCATTTACCCTGTCGCAAACCGGGATGATTATCAAGTGGGTTCGCGAAAAACCGGCCGGATGGACCGCGCGGCTTAGTGCGAATTTAATCGGGGCAGTGATTACCCTAACCGTACTGATTATATTCTTTTTAACCAAATTTACTCATGTTTGGTTTGCTGTCGTCTTTTTGCCGATCATTGTGACGATCTTCCTTAAAATTCACCGTCATTATCGGGATGTTGGCGAACAGCTGCGAATCCATTCGGAGCAGCCAGCGATTGAACCGGAGGGAAATGTGATCATCGTTCCGGTTGCCGGAATTACAAAGGTAGTTGAACACTCCCTTAACTATGCGAAAACATTAGCAGATCAAGTATATGCCGTCTATATTTCCTTTGATCGTGAGGATGAAAAACGATTTGAGGAAAAATGGCGGCAAGCCTATCCGGATGTAAGGCTTGTCACGCTGCAATCGCGCTATCGCAGCATACTGCAGCCATTAGCCAAATTTATTGATACAGTCCAGCATAAAGCAAAAGAGAGGAATTACGAAGTGACCGTGTTGATTCCGCAATTTATCCCGAAAAAGAGCTGGCATAATATTTTGCACAATCAATCTGGTCTATTGATCCGCTCCTATCTGATCTATAGGAAAAATGTGATTGTGACCACCTTGCCATATCGTTTTAAAAAGTAAAAAGGACGTGCTGTTCGCGGTTTTGTGTGGTAAAATGACATTAAAATTGAAAATAAATGGTTTTCTAGGGTTCCGTGATTTGAGAAAGTCAGCTGGTCCGAGAGAAAACACACAGAACCGCTATTCAATTGTCCAGTTTCGCACTTCAGTTGTTCTGTGTCCACGGAAGGATAAAAGCCTGGGAGATACTGATTATCAGTCATCTCTTGGGCTTTTTGTTTAATAGGAGGTTAGAAAAATGGCTTTTTTGGTTGAAAATAAGTGGATGATCTTAGTCTGTCTTGAGGTGTTGGCATGGTCCTCGACCTTTTTTCTCCTATATGCGCGCTATGGCTTGCAATCAAGTTTTTGGTTTAAGGTAGCCACGATTTTATTCGCAATCACCGGAGTAATTCCCCAGGTGTTGATGGGAATTGTCAATTTTATTTCTACCAGAAAAGTAGATTTGTTTACCTTAATTATTGTCCTTCTTATTCTCTATGGCTTTACGATTGGCAAAAGTCATGTCAGGAAGCTTGATGCTTGGGCTCAGGAAAAGTTTTCGCGCCAACCGTCCAAAGAAGAAACCACCGATTGAAGTTATTCGGTGGTTTTTCGCGTTTTTTGGATTAAAAAATAGATGGCGCCAATCACAACCGCAGCAATGATGAGCGGCATGACATATGGCTGGGCATATTCTTTAATATGAGCCCAGTTACTGCCTAATACTTCTCCTAAATAAAGGAAGAGGACAGTCCAGGGGACGATTGCCGCCACCGTATATAGAATAAATTTAGAAATCGGCATTTTCGCGATACCGGCTGGAATGGAAATGGCATGGCGAACTACCGGGATGAATCTGGCCGTAAATATGACACCGGCACCGTACCTGCGAAACCACAGCTCAGCCACATCGATATGTTTCTTTTTAATCAAGACATATTTTCCGTATTTCTCTAAGAATGGCCGACCTCCATAATATCCAGCCCAATACAAAAAGACTTGTGCCAGTGTTCCGCCAATTGTGCCGGCAATAATCGCCCCAAAATAATTAAGATGACCTTGGGATATCATGTAACCGCCGTATCCTAAAACAATTTCACTTGGAATAATCTCAATCATTAGTCCTAAGGCTATGCCTAAATAGCCCAACTGTGCCAAAAAGTCTAAAATTGTAAAAATAAATTCCTTCATAGCGCACCCTTTTTTTAAGTAATCTTCATTTAGTTTATAACACTTTGTCTCATTATCAAATAATTATGGCTTGTTTCCGGGAAACATTCCCAAAATGTTTTCACATCAAACCGCTTCAATCGAAATATAAGAGGTTCCTATGTTCCGGTTGAAATGGCTGGAACTCTAACAAATGCAGAGAAGCGGCAGAGCATAGACCTGCCGCCTGCTGATCAGATATTTAATGATTTATCTGACGAGAACATGTAGTTTCGATGATGAAAGTGGATACTGTAAACCAACCCCATGGCAAACATATTCCCCATCAGTGAGCTGCCGCCATAGCTGATAAATGGCAGCGGAATCCCGGTAATTGGCAGCACTTGAATCGTCATCCCGATATTTTGAAATACATGGAAGGCAATCATGCTGATAATCCCGGTACAGACATACGAATTAAAGGGATCATTGGTATCCAATGCCGTCTTGATTAAATGATAGATGAGTAAAAAGTAAAGGCTGATAACGATACTGCCGCCGATAAAGCCGTATTCCTCGCCAATCACGCTGAAAATAAAATCTGTATGGGCTTCGGGAACATACACTTCACCGTTACGAAACCCCTTGCCAGAGATAAGTCCTGAACCGATGGCACTTAATGATTTAACCAAGTGATAGCTGGAACCGCTGGCATATGTATAAGGATCGAGCCAGGAATAAATCCGGTTGAATTGGTAGGTTTGGACATGCAAGTATTTTTCAAGGAGTTCTGGCATTTTCACGACAAGATAGATGATCCCGGTGCCAAGAGCCGCCGCCGCCCCGTAGATCGGCACAATGATTTTCCACGAAATTCCGGAAACAAGAATAATCCCGGTCAAGATGGATAAAATCACGAGAGCGGTTCCCAGGTCCGGCTGGAGCATAATTAAGCCAACCGGTGCTGCCGTAGTAATGCCAAGCTTCAAAAGCAAGATAAAATCTGTCTTTAAAGTTTTTATCGGATTTTTCTCATGATGCGATGTAATTACCCGGCTGAGGGCTAAAATCAAAAACACTTTAACAAATTCAGATGGTTGAATTTGTCCGAGTCCTCCAATTAAAAACCAGCTTTTTGCGCCGTTTCTAATCGGTGCTATACTCTCAGGGGCGATGTATACCCCGATCAGCAGCAACAGCCCAAAACCATACAAGATCCACGCCAGCTTTTTGTATTGAAAGCTGTCAAAAAAAATGGTAACTGCTATAATGACCGCGCCAACGCCGTACCAAAAGATTTGATTCACCATGAAGTTCCGGCCCACGTACTGTCCGGTAGATTGTGCACTGTAGATAGCAATGCAGCTAATCAGAAAAAATAAAAATAACAGCAGTGTTAGGGTCCAATCAAACCGATCATTTTTTTTCATATGTTCATTCATAGGCTTCACCTATTCATTTCATTTTTGCCCAAGTTGAAGCGGAATACTATTTCTATTCTGAGTCACAACAATAATGTATGTTATGCAATATAAAGCATCCTCTATATAGATAACGTTTTTTCAGCAAGAAAGGTTTCAGTTTTTTGCCAAAAGACAAGGTTGTTTCGCTACTTATACTAAATATTGTAAAAACATTGTCGCAATCCCAAAATAAGTGAGCAATGAAAAAATATCATTAAGCGTTGTGATCAGGGGCCCTGATGCTACTGCTGGATCAATTTTTAAACGGTAAAGGATCAGCGGGATGACCGTTCCGGCTAGCGTTCCAATAATAAGGGTGAAAAATAGGGAACAGCCGACAACGATTCCTAAAATGAAATTTCCCCGCCAAATATAGGCGATGATCGAGATGAGCACAGCGCAGGTTACACCAATGCAAATGCCAACCCCAAGCTCGCGCATCACTAAACGAAAAATGACCTTTTTATTAATATCATGAGATATCAGGCCGCGGACAACCACTGCCAGAGATTGGGTTCCGGTGTTTCCGGTCATACCGGCAATCATCGGCATAAAAAAGGCAAGGGCGACGACTTTCTGCAATGTCTCTTCAAAACCGCTGATAATTCTGCCGGAAATAAGTCCGATAAATAATAACAAAATGAGCCAGGGAAGCCGTCTGGCGGCTGCAACCAATGTTTTCGTTTCAAAATCAATGGCCTTCCCGGATGCTGATAATTTTTCAATATCTTCATTTGCTTCTTTAATGACAACATCGAGAACGTCATCAACGGTTACAATCCCGACAAGTACATGGTCCTCATCGACTACCGGAACAGCAATAAAGTCATAGCGTTCAACAGTTTGGGCGACAACCTCCTGGTCGGTCGTGACGGTGACATAAATGACCCGCTCATACATGATTTCGTTAATTTTTTCACCTGGTTCTGCTAAAAGTAAATCACGATAGGAGACAACGCCAACAAGTCGGCTGTTTTCATCAATCACATATAAATAGTTAAGTGACTCGGCATATTCGGCAAAGGATTTCAACTTATCGACGGCTTCTCGAACAGTATAGTAGTTACGGATCCAGACAAAGCGGTTTGTCATTAATCGGCCGGCTGTTTCCGGTGGATATTTCATAATATCCTGAACCGCGTTTGACTCTTCCTTGTTCATTTCAGATAGAAAGGAGTCCTTTTTCTCCGGAGACATTTCATGCAGTAATGTTGCTAAGTCATCATTGTCCATTAAATTCAGCACTTTACTGGACTTTTCAATTCCCAGTATATTCAATAAATCGAGTTGTTCCTCTTTATCAAGCTCTTCCATCAGGTCAGCAAGAACGTCAAATTTTAAAAAAAGGAGGAACCGGTGTCGGTGCTTTTCAGGCAGCTCCTGATAAATTTTAGCCACATCATAAGGTTGAAGCTCATCAATCATTGCCTCAAATTCTGCTTTTTTATTTTCTTTTAAGGTTTTAATGATATATAAGCTAATTTCATTTTCTGTCATATCTTTAATCATTTCTCGCTCACCCTTTCCTGTGTGACTTACCTAAATAAAAAATGGCAGATTTGTGGTCAATAAATTAGACAGAAGATCAATAATAGGTAAAAATAGTATGTGTCAATATATTGCAAATTCTTATATCAAAAAATGACAACAATGTTATCATAGCTTATTTTTTGTAAATAAAATGAAATAAGCTATTTGATCTATTTTTTGTTAAAATAAGTAAGTATGAACGAAGCATCTGGAAGTTATTTGACAACTTTCTTTTGAATAAAGTATTGAGAATCGTTTGGCATCTTTCTCATCGAACGGAGGAGTTTGGCAGTGAAAAAGCATCATCAAGACATACGGGACCTTATTTATGTTCATTTAAATCAAACAGATCAGTATGTCATTTCTCATGGTATCGAATTTGCTGAGTTTGTTTCAACCTTTTCAGGAACATTAAATAACCTGCTGCTGTTGGAGCACCGCTTTGATGATGCTGATTTTAACATGCATACATTACTTGAATATTGTCCGGTTGAAAGAATTAATAAACTGGCAGCTGAGGATGTGTACGGATACGGGAATTTTTGCTGGATTGACTTTATTGAAGAAGATGTTCTGAATGAACTGACCGGTCAGGAAATGGCAGAATTGTTATATTTGGGCCACCACAAGCATCATTTAAGGCTCCCTTTTTATAATAAATTGGGCAATCGCTTTGTTTATTTAGCTAATGATGATGGCTGGTACAATAAAACGTATTATCGCACTTTTAAGGATTTCTTTCAATTGTTTAGTATCGTCATCTCCCATAAACTCGGAGGATTAAGAGTGGAAAAGTCACTGCTGGGGATCCGCAAAAAACGGGTGTATCCGCCGGTAAACAAAGAAATCCTGCTTACCTTAACACCATTAATTAAAGAAGGAATTTGTCTTTCATTAAGAGATGCTGACCACCAGCGGACCAGGATAGAAATTCCCATTTGGGTACTTGGTGATTTCGCTAATATGGATGATATGTATGAGGAGTATTTGCAGATTTCCCGTGACCGTTCCCATGCCAAAATTATTTTTGACAAAAAAACAAAAGAGTGGAAGCTAAATGTGAAGTAAATGCCTGAGACTGAACCAGTCCTAACGATGGGGGACTGGTTCTTTTTAGCTAATAAGAGAGTATAAATTCAACTACGTCTCTGTCTTCGTCCTTAAGGACTCGCCAAGCGACGAGTTTTCATTTAAGAGAACAATTCATTGATAACAAGGATATTAGAAAACCAGCCAGCTATTTGTTAAAATTCTGATAAATTTTCGTTCGTTCGTTTTTAAGCAAGCTGTTCAAGACATAAAATAGTTTAAAGTTGCCGAAGTATGCCTTTTTTCCCAAATAAAAAAACATATCTGAAATTATTTCTTTGCTTCCATAAAGTGATAAAATAAAACATGAGTGAATAATTGGAGGTAGACCGATGAAAACAAAAATAGGTTTGTTGTATGGAGGAAAATCTGCCGAGCATAAAGTATCATTGCAAACAGCGATGGCAGTCATGAAAGCATTAGATCTGGAAAAATTTGAAATTCACCCGATTTACATAGATGTGGAGGGCCGTTGGATTAAAGGCCCTGAACTGACCGCACCAGTGGACGACGTGAAGGCACTGCAGTTTTCAGAGGGGGACAAATTATCCCCGGCAGCCTTGGCCCCGGCAGTATTCCAAGCTTCCGAACAGGAAAAGGATTCGCTTGATGTGGTTTTTCCGTTACTGCATGGGCCAAATGGTGAGGACGGGACGGTTCAGGGGTTATTCGAACTGTTAAATATCCCATACGTTGGGAATGGCGTTCTTGCCTCTGCAGCGGGAATGGATAAAGTTTTAATGAAAAATATTTTTGCCCAAGCGGGACTTACACAAGTTAACTATGTTTCATTTCTTAAAAAAGAATGGGAGCAAGCCAAAGAAGCAGCCTATGCAAAAGTTGAAGCCGAGCTTGACTATCCTTGCTTTGTAAAGCCGGCTAATCTCGGTTCAAGTGTCGGCATCAGCAAATGCCGGAATCGGGCAGAATTAGAGGCTGCGTTCGCAGAAGCCTTCCAATTTGACCGAAAAGTGATTATTGAACAGGGAGTAATCGCCCGTGAGATTGAGATTGGTGTGCTTGGAAATGACGAACCGGAATGTTCTGTGGCCGGTGAAATCGTCCCGAAAAAGGATTTCTATGATTACACAGCAAAATACGAGGACGGAAATACCGCGCTGATTATCCCTGCTGATATTACAGCGGAGGAATATCAGAAATTAAAAGATATGGCGATTCGCGCCTTCAAAGCTTTGGATTGTTCGGGACTTGTCCGTGCCGATTTCTTTTTAACAAAGGATGGCGAGGTGATCATTAATGAGGTGAATACGATGCCCGGGTTTACGCCATTTAGCATGTTCCCATTATTATGGAAGCATACAGGGCTTGAGTATCCGCAACTAATTGAACGCCTCGTTAACCTGGCAAAAGAACGGCATGCTGAGAAGCAGCAAATCAAATACACTATCTAAAGACACGGCAGGAGCCATGTCCGTTCTTATCTACAAGGAGGGATATGAACATGATCAAACGGTCTGTGCAGCAGATTGCAGAAATAATTTCGGCAAAAAATGATCTAAGCCGATTTTCTCAAATACAAATTTCCGGAGTGACGATTGATTCCAGAAAAATTGCACCGGGGAATTTATTTGTTCCCTTTAAAGGCGAGCACGTGGACGGCCACAAATATGTTGAGGAAGCGATTGGCAAAGGTGCTGCTGCTGCGCTGTGGCAGGAGGATGTTCCCAATCCACCGCGCCATTTGCCGATTATCATTGTGGAAGACTGCCTCGCCAGTTTGCAGGAATTGGCCCGGCAATATCGTCACGAATTAAATCTCAAGGTTGTCGGCATCACTGGAAGTAATGGTAAAACAACGACAAAGGACATGACGGCAAGTTTATTGGCGACAGCCTACAAAGTCCAAAAGACGGAAGGGAATTTTAATAACCATATCGGTTTGCCATTAACGGTGTTAAGTCTGGAAGAGGACACGGAAATTGCTGTTCTCGAAATGGGGATGAGCGGCCGGGGGGAAATCGCCCTTTTAACAAAGATTGCCTGTCCGGATGCGGTTGTAATCACTAATATCGGTGAATCTCATTTACTGGATCTTGGCTCGAGAGAAGCAATTGCCGAGGCCAAACTTGAGATTTTGCAAGGGCTAAAACCTGGGGGTCTCGCTGTCCTTCATGGCGACGAACCGTTGTTAATGGAAAGGATTCAGCAGCATCAAGGCAATATTGAAGTGCAAACCTTTGGCAGAAATGATAATAATGATTTTTATCCAATCGAAATCACGCAGCTGGAACAAGGAAACCGTTTTAAAATTAACGCGGCAAATGAAACATTTGAACTGCCCATTTTGGGAACCCATAATATTCTCAATGCACTTGCCTCAATGTTGATTGCTCGCCATTTTTCCATTCCGTTTGCAAAAATCAGCGAGGCGCTCCAGAAGGTTAAGCTGACGAATATGCGGATGGAGTTGGTGGAAGGACGTCACGGTGAAAAAATTATTAATGATGCCTATAATGCCAGCCCCACCTCGATGATGGCGGCAATCGAATTGGTGGCCAATCTCAACGGCTTTGAACGGAAGGTCCTCGTATTGGGCGATATGCTTGAACTTGGCCCTGAAGAGGAGCAATATCATCAAAAAATTGGTGCCGATTTAAATCCTGAACAAATTGATTTGCTATTTACGTATGGCAAACTTGGCGCCCAGATTGCCCATTCTGCAAGAGAAGTTTTAGGTGCAAACCGGGTGTTTGCGTTTTTCGATAAAGATGCCTTAGTGCAACAGTTAGAGCAGCATGTCAATAAAGACACGCTCGTGTTGGTTAAAGCATCTCGTGGAATGAAGTTAGAAGAAGTTGTCAAAGCATTACAGAAGGAATAACCTTATTGGTAATGGATGGATTCCAGCAACAATTGGCGGATAGCATGCTGTAATTGGCGGGGGAGCACATTCCAATTGGCGAGAAATACACTCCAACTGGCGAAAAGAGTGCCCCAATTGGCGAGAAACACACTCCAACTGGCGAAAAGCGCACGCCAATTGGCGAGAAGCACACTCCAACTGGCGAGAAGCGCACCCCAATTGGCGAGAAACATACTCCATTAGCATAATGCCAACCAAGTGGCCACCATTCCCCGAAATGCAGGACAACCCGTTTATCCTGCCTTAACGGGAGTACGACCCAGCGGGTTTAAATTTCACTTTATTGCAATATATGTATGAAAATGTTATGATTATTTTCAGCATGTCTAGAAATTGACGAAATGAAGGCATACTCCTTTGGAGGAATGTCTTTTTTTTGGTAAAATAAAGATGTTGCGTAAATTCGAATAGATCCGTATCGTGAGAATAGATTCGGCACTAGATATATACAATAATTTTCAAATAGACGAAGGAGAATGAAAACATTGACGAAGTTTGAAGAACTAGGAATAAGCCAAGCGACATTAAAGGCTGTCCTCCGCATGGGATTTGAAGAAGCTACTCCAATTCAGGCAGAAACCATTCCACTCAGCCTTGCGAATAATGATGTGATCGGCCAGGCACAGACAGGAACAGGTAAAACAGCCGCTTTCGGAATTCCATTAGTAGAAAAGGTTGATAAACAACTCGAAGCCATTCAAGGGATTATCATTGCACCAACACGAGAGCTTGCGATTCAAGTATCGGAAGAGCTTTATAAAATTGGTGCAGGAAAGAGAGTCCGCGTCCTGCCAATCTATGGCGGTCAGGATATCGGCCGGCAAATTCGTTCGTTAAAAAAAGCACCGCATATAATTGTCGGGACACCAGGACGTCTCCTGGATCATATTAACAGAAAAACGATCCGCCTTGACCATGTTCATACTGTTATTCTCGATGAAGCAGATGAAATGCTAAACATGGGATTTATTGAGGATATCGAAACGATTCTTGCGGAAATTCCGGAAGAACGGCAAACGCTGTTATTCTCAGCAACGATGCCAGCGCCGATTCAGCGGATTGCTGAAAAATTTATGAAGGACCCTAAAGTGGTTCGTGTGAAAACAAAGGAAATGACTGTTCCTTCCATTGAACAATACTACTTGGAAGTACAGGAAAAAAATAAATTTGATGTATTAACCCGGCTGCTTGATATTCAAGCACCAGAGCTGGCAATAGTGTTTGGACGGACGAAACGCCGTGTAGATGAATTATCAGAAGCGTTGAATTTAAGGGGATACACTGCCGAAGGAATTCATGGCGATTTAAGCCAGGCAAAACGGCTTTCAGTTCTCCGCAAATTTAAAGAAGGATCCATTGATGTTCTGGTTGCTACAGATGTGGCAGCTCGGGGGCTGGATATCTCGGGTGTCACCCATGTCTATAATTTTGATATTCCACAAGACCCGGAAAGCTATGTTCACCGCATCGGCCGTACCGGACGTGCTGGAAAAGCCGGCATGGCGATGACATTTGTAACACCGCGCGAGAAATCGTATCTGTTTGTTGTCGAGAAAACAACGAAACGGAAAATGGAACGGATGAAGCCGCCGACCCTTGATGAAGCGCTGGAAGGTCAACAGCGGGCTGTCGTCGATAAAATTTTACAGTCGATTGATAACAATAATCTGCAATATTATAAAGCGGCTGCAGAAGAGTTGCTGGAAACGAATGATGCTTCAACCGTAGTTGCTGCTGCATTGAAAATGTTAACGAAAGAACCGGATACAACACCGGTGAAATTGACGGAAGAAGCACCACTTCCACAAAGACGGGATAAAAAACCGTTTGATCGTGACCGTCGAAGAAGAGATGAGTCACGCGGGTTCAATAGCGACCGTCGAAAAAAGGCTCCAATCAAACCAAGAAGCGGCGGTAAATCATCAAAACCACGAAGCTATAATCATTAATTAAAAAACAAGAAAGCGTTCTGATGATAGTAGGACAGAAGCGTGCGAACCGCTCGTTGATAAATGGAACAAGAGCATGGATAGAACAATTGTCCATGCTCTTTTTTATATTCGCCATTTTGTGCATAATTAGCTGGTGCGATTTACTTAATTTTTTGTATACTTGAACAGTGGAACGTTTCAGTGAAAGGGGCAAAACCAATGATTTCGAAGCCGCAAAAGCGAATTTCACAGAAAGCATTAACGGTATGGCGGATATCCGGTGTCATCACCTCATTAATTGGTTGGTTGATTACGGCTGCTGCCGTATTTTTATTACATATTTTTGATCTCCCGGGTTGGATATCAATCATTTTGATTGTGCTGGCAGTTATTTTTCCTGTTTTACATATTTTTCTCTTTCCGACCCTTAGATGGAAAAGCTGGCGGTATGAAGTTCGCGAAGAAGAAATTGAACTGGAGGAGGGGATATTTGTCAAAACACGGACTTTAGTACCGATGGTCCGGGTTCAGCATGTTGATACAAATCAGGGTCCTCTTTTAAGAAAATATAAGCTTGCCTCCGTAGTCGTTCATACAGCCGCCACTGCCCATACCATTCCGGCATTAGAGGAGACGGAGGCCGAGGAATTACGTTTCTTTATTTCCAAGTTAGCAAGGGTGGCGGAAGAGGATGTCTAAACCAAAGCGGCTTCATCCGATAGCATCTGTTTTATCAGCCGGCAAAGGATTAAAAAAGCTATTATTCCCATTGATTGCACTCATCATCTCGGGTGGCAGTGAGGGGAAAATATCACTTCTTATCACATTGGCTATATCTTTAGTTGCTGTCATTATTTCCCTCATTATCGGGGTCATCTCTTGGCTTCGTTATACATACAGGTTCGAGGAGGATGAGCTTCGCATCGAATACGGCGTGTTTGTTCGGCAAAAACGATACATTCCCTTTGAACGAATTCAAAGCATTAACCTCACAGAGGGGCTTTTGCAGCAAATGTTTGGGCTTGTTAAGGTGCAAATTGAAACGGCAGGCGGTGGTGAAGAGGCAGAAGCGGTCCTATCGGCAGTTTCTAAGGACGATGCGAAACTGATTCAGCAATATGTCACGGTCGCAAAAACAGGTGAAAACCATGAGTTAAAAGATGAACCTGAAGGACAAATCGTTTTTTCGATATCGGTTCCTGAATTAATGATTCTTTCGTTAACATCAGGTGGAGTTGGTGTTGTGATTTCTGCAGCTATCGCCTTTTTGTCACAGCTCGATGACTTTATACCCTATAAGAAGATTTTTGGCGATTTGGAGAAATGGGCCGTCCATAACATTATTGCCCTGGCTTTTCTTGTGTTTATTGGTTTTTTTCTGGCTTGGGTTATTTCTTTAGCCGTAACGATGTTGAAATATGCAAATTTTAACGTGATTAAAACGGAAAAAGATCTTATCATTTCCCAAGGTCTGCTTGAGAAAAAACAAATTACGATCCCGTTAAAGCGGATTCAAGCGATTCGAATTAGCGAGAATATAATCCGGCAAATGCTTGGCTATGCCACCGTTTCCATTGTGAGTGCGGGCGGTTCAACGGCAAATGAGGAAGAGTCCAAGGTTATTTTACTGCCAATTGTCAGAGTGAAGGAAATAGCTTCGTTGTTAAAGGAACCATTGCCGGACTATCAATTGGAGCCTGCTTTAAGTTCTGCTCCAAAAAGAGCGAGGCGGCGCTATATCCTGCGAATCTGGTACATTGTCTTGCCGATCGTCGCGGCAGCGATCTTCTTCTTCCAAACCTGGGGCTTCTTTTCGCTGATCATTCTTGTTGTGGGAACCTGGTGGGCCATTTTAAAATATAACGATGCCGGTTGGAGCTTGGAACAGCAGCAGCTGTGCCTGCGCAGCCGGACCATTAACAGGACGACTGTGTTCATGCCAAGGAAAAGGATTCAAAGCTTGAAATTACGGGAAAGTTATTTTCAACAGAGGCAAGGACTTGGAACACTGGAGGCATTTGTGAAGTCAGGTGCAGGTGATTCCTGGATAGCGGTAGTTGATCTTGAAAGAAGCGACATTCAAAAGGTATATCAATGGTACTCAAGAGAAAGACAGAGGGAGCTCTCCAGCTGATTGGCAAGGGGTCTCCCCATTTTGGGGCTAATAGAAAATTTCACCAATTTCCCTATGTCGCATAAATTCAACTACGCCTCATAAGTCACCCTAACGGATTCGCCAATCGGCAAGTTTCATTTAAAAAAATAGCCGAGGAGAAAACCTCCTAATAAGCCAAAAAGATGCGCGGTAATATTTATATTTGGCTGGATAAAGGTCATAATGAGACTAACGATACATAAGGTAATAATAATTTGTGAGTTTTCCTTGGAGAGCCTATTTTTTTGAAACACAATCATTGCAATATAGTAACCAAACAGACCGAAAATGGCACCGCTCGAGCCGACATGTGTATAGCTGAGCGGTTCAAGCATCACCGTAGCGATATTGGCAATGACACCAGAGGCCAGATAAATGAATAAAAATTTGCTCCCGCCGAGAAGCCGCTCTAATGCCGGACCAAATAAGACCAGCGAAAAACTGTTAAACAGCATATGCGAAAAGCTGGTATGCATAAACGTCGGCGTAATCAGGCGCCAAATTTCGCCCTCCATTATATAAAGATTCACGCCGGAAAAATGTTCATAAAACCAATAGTTTGGAAAAATCGGTAAAATGGTTAATAAATATAAGCCAAGATGAATGGCGACTATCAATGAAACGATCGGGTATAAGCGAAGAAAATCTTGCAAGCTTTCGGTTCTGGTAAACAAAGGAAGGACCCCCTCTCACTATCATCATAAACAGATTGTTGTTCTTTTACACTATTATGCTAACAAATAATGTTATAGAAGGAAGATGGACATGATTCAAGGGATTGGCATTGATATTATTGAGCTCTCTCGAGTTAAGGAGTTGTTATCCCGACAGCAAAAATTTGTTGACAGAGTGTTAACTGTAAATGAAAAGCGGCAATTTGAAGAACTATCTGCAGCAAGAAGGACGGAGTTTTTAGCAGGCAGATTCGCTGCCAAAGAAGCATACGCCAAAGCAGCTGGGACCGGAATCGGAAGAGAACTGTCGTTTTTAGACATTGAAATTGAAACAGATCATTTAGGCAAGCCGTTTATCGTCAGACCTGCGGGTCAAGCACATGTATCCATCTCACACAGCCGCGATTATTGCGTGGCCCAAGTAATTATTGAGGATTAATTTTACTTTAAGAATTGTCTAGCTCCAGCGCATATTCCCCGGGGTTGTCTCATATATTCGTATGGAATAGGAGAGACAAGGTCAGCAACGGTTAGTTTGAAGCCTGATCCCTGCCTTTCTCTTCTCAAAATCATACGAAATGAGACAAGAAGGGGTTGAAGGAATGAGAAAAAAATTCATGCTGCTCATGACCGGGCTGATGGCCATCTTAATTCTCGCTGCCTGTGGCTCGAAATCACAAGATGATGTGGTGAAGGAGTTAAAGGAAAAGGACCTAACGAGCTATAAAGTGGATGCCAAAATGACGCTGAAAATGGGAGCAGAATCGCAAGTTTATAATGTGGAAATCTGGCATAAGGATCCAACTTTTTATCGTGTTAATTTGAAAAATACGGAAAAAGACCAAAGCCAAATGATTTTACGGAATAATCAAGGTGTATTTGTGCTAACTCCGGCTTTAAATAAAAGCTTTAAATTCCAAAGCGATTGGCCGCAAAACAGCAGCCAGGCTTATCTGTACGAGTCGTTGATTAAGGATATTGTTGCCGACAAAGAAGCTAAATTTGCCGAAACAAAAGATCATTATATATTCGAAACGAAGACCCGCTATCAAAATAATTCAATGCTTCCGTTTCAAGAGATTAAGTTGAATAAAAAAGATTTATCCCCGGCCAGCGTAAAGGTGATGGATCCGGACCGCAATGCTCTTGTGACGGTCGAGTTTGAAAAGATGAAATTTAAGGCAAGCTTTAACAAAGACGATTTTAAAATGGAAAAAAATATGACTCGTGCCCAGCTTGGTTTACCGGCGATGGCCGACAGCGGTAACGCAGACTTTATTGTAAAGTATCCAACATATGAACTAGAAGGTACGAAGCTACAGGATGAACAAGAAATTGCCCTTGATAATGGCAAACGTGTGGTTCTAACCTATGATGGCAAGAAATCCTATACACTTGTTCAGGAAAAAGTAAAGGTCAAGGAAGCCTCTACGACCTTTGTTGAAGGCAATCTTGTTGATCTAGGCTTTACGATCGGAGCAGTAACAAAACATTCAATCACTTGGTCCCATGATGGCGTTGACTATATGATTGCTTCAAAAAATTTATCAAAAAAAGAAATGATTGAAGTTGCCCAATCTGTCCAAGCCGAAGAAGTAAAATAATCAAGATGAATTACAGACCTCGAGCCGGGGTCTGTTTTTTCTGAAAAAGGCCGTGCAAACGATAGCAAAACATACTGGCATGCAGGATTCACTCCAACTTTTAGAATTTTTGTGTTAGTGGTAGAATGGGAATGTTCATTTAATAAAACAGGAAGTGAAACCATGGAAGCGCAAGGAACTTTTTACCGTGATACATGGGTAGAAGTGGATTTAGATTCAATACGTAAGAATGTTGCTGCAGTAAAGAAACACGTTCCAAAGGAAATAAACGTCATTGCCGTGGTAAAAGCAAATGCCTATGGCCATGGTGATGTTCAAGTGGCCCAGGCTGCCTTAGAGGCCGGAGCAGTTTACTTAGCAGTGGCTTTTCTTGACGAAGCGATTGCCTTAAGGAACAAAGGAATCACCGCCCCGATTCTGGTATTAGGTGCCTCTCGTCCGGAAGATGTCCGGACGGCAGCCGATAAGCATATCACCCTGACTGTTTTTCAACAGGAATGGCTTCAGGAGGCGCAAAAATATTTGTCTGACAGCGACCGTCTGTTGCTTCATATTAAGGTAGATTCAGGCATGGGGAGAATTGGCGTACGGAGCAGTGAGGAATTAACAGCCATTGAGCAGTTTGTATCAAGGGATAAACGGTTGGTATTTGAAGGCATCTTTACTCACTTTGCCACAGCTGATGAACTCGATACCACCTATTTCAATCAGCAATTAGCCTTTTTTGAAAAAATGCTTGGCCAGTTGTCCCAGCGTCCTCAATATGTTCATACCAGCAATAGTGCTGCCACGATCCGTTTTAAGAAGGCTTATTTTAACACCATCCGGCTGGGGATAGCCATGTATGGGTTAACCCCGTCACTGGAAATGGAAAAAGAAATCCCCTTTCCTTTGCACGAAGCTTTTTCATTGAAAACAAGGCTTGTCAATGTCAAAAAGCTGCACAAGGGGGATAAGGTTAGCTATGGAGCAACCTATGAAAGTCAAGGGGATGAGTGGATTGGTACGCTTCCAATTGGCTATGCCGATGGCTGGATCCGTAAACTTTCAGGCCAGGAAGTGTTAGTCGGAGGCGTACGGGCTCCAATTGTCGGCAGAATATGTATGGATCAATGCATGGTGCGCCTCCCGGAATATTTTCCGCGTGGAACAGAAGTGACATTGATTGGCACCCAGGGGAATCAATTTATCTCCGTTAATGAAATAGCTGCTAAGCTGGAAACAATCAATTATGAAGTACCGTGTATCATAGCCGCCCGGGTTCCAAGGATCTATAAAAAGGACGGAAAGATAGTCGCTATAAACAATTATCTGCTTAATTCGTGAGTTCTATTAGAGAATATTTAACATATTGATGAGATTGCGTGTAAATCGTGCATAAAAGAATGTCCAATTGGCTTATAATACAGTAGGGATTATATTTAGACTATGCACGAAGGAAGAATAATGTTATTATAAATTATGGTATAGATAAATGATAACATGCCGATGGTAGCCCTTTTATGGGCAGTTATGATGGCATGGGCAGTTTTATGGATATAATTCTGTTTTTTTAAAAATGGTGTGTAGTGATGGTGGAGGTGTATGTTTGTGTCTGAATCCAGCGCAACTACGGAGATCTTGGTGAAATTACCACAACATTTGTTAACAGAACTTGATGGTTTTGTTCAACAAGAAAATGTAAACCGCAGTGAATTTATCTACCAGGCAACAAAAATGTATTTACGCGAACGAAAACAGAGACAAATTCGCGAATCCATGAGACGTGGATACATGGAAATGGCTAAAATCAATCTAAGAATCGCATCAGAAGCATTTCAGGCAGAATATGAGGCAGAGCATACCGTTGAACGTCTTGTAAGCGGAGGTTAAACCTTTGATTGTCAAGCGTGGTGACGTATATTTCGCGGACCTATCCCCAGTTGTTGGTTCTGAACAAGGCGGTGTCCGTCCTGTTCTTGTCATCCAAAACGATATCGGGAATCGGTTTAGTCCCACAGTTATTATTGCAGCGATTACTGCTCAAATTCAAAAAGCGAAGCTACCTACTCATGTTGAAATTGATGCAAAACGCTACGGATTTGAACGAGATTCCGTCATCCTGTTGGAGCAAATTCGTACAATCGATAAACAGCGATTAACCGATAAAATTACCCATCTCGATGAGGAAATGATGGAGAAAGTGGATGAAGCCTTACAAGTGAGTCTAGGTCTCATCGAATTCTAGGGAAATGACACGCTCTTTTAAGAAAAAAGAGCGTTTTTTCGTACATATTTTTCTGCCTTCAACTGCTTGAGCAAGCTGAAAAAGCTTGCTTTTTCTTTTTGACGGACTTGTGTTAATGAAAATACCCCCGTTATTCTGATAAAATAAGAGGAAAGGAATGGAGGTTTATCTGTGTGACTGAAACAATCGTAAAAGAGGATCAACATATCGGCAAAATCGCCGCTGAACAAGGAATATCCCCCAAACAGGTGAAGAGTGTCATTTCATTAACAAATGAGGGTAATACAGTTCCCTTTATTGCCCGCTACCGCAAAGAAATGACCGGCGCTCTTGATGAAGTTCAAATCCGTAACATTTTAGAACGATGGCAATATCTCCAAAACCTTGATCAGCGAAAAGAAGAAGTATTACGAATTATTGCTGAGCAAGGGAAATTAACCGAAGAACTGCAACGGACAATCGTCAAAGCGGAGAAGCTGCAAGAGGTCGAAGATTTATACCGTCCTTATAAACAAAAGCGACGGACAAAGGCAACGGTTGCCAAAGAAAAAGGTCTCGAACCATTGGCGGAGTGGCTGCTTACTTTTTCAACCGAGAGCGTTGAAGAGAAGGCAAAAGAATTTTTGTCCGATGAAAAAGAAGTGCTCACTGTCGATGATGCCATTGCCGGGGCGCGGGATATCATTGCCGAAATGGTGTCTGATGATGCGGACGGCCGCAAGTGGATTCGCCGCGAAACATTTAAATCTGGTTCCGTCGTCTCTGCGGTTAAGGATGCGGAGAAGGATGAAAAAAATGTCTACGAAATGTACTATGAGTATGAAGAACCGGTAAGTAAAATTGTTCCTCACCGCATTTTGGCCTTGAATCGTGGTGAAAAAGAAGACATTCTCAGAGTATCGATCAAAATGAATGTTGACTTCATTCTTTCTTATCTAACCAGAAAATGGGTAAAAAAAGAAAATACTCCTGCGACCGCAATTGTTCAAGAAGCAATTGAAGACGGCTATAAACGATTAATTCAGCCTTCAATCGAGCGGGAGATCCGTAACGAATTAACTGAAAAGGCGGAAGAACAAGCGATACATATTTTTTCCGAAAATCTAAGGAATTTGCTTTTACAACCGCCGCTAAAAGGGAAAATGGTTTTAGGAGTGGACCCTGCTTATCGGACTGGCTGCAAGCTGGCTGTCGTCGATGAAACTGGAAAAGTACTCAAAATTGATGTAATTTATCCGCATCCCCCTGTTTCAAAAACGAAGGAAGCTCGTGAAAAATTAATCAAAATCCTGCGAGATTACAAAGTAGAAATGTGTGCCATTGGAAACGGCACGGCCTCGAGGGAAACAGAGCAATTTGTTGCGGATATTTTAAAAGAAATGGATGAAGAAATTTTCTATATTATCGTAAATGAAGCTGGCGCTAGTGTGTATTCCGCATCGGATTTGGCACGTGAAGAGTTTCCGGATTTGCATGTTGAGGAAAGAAGTGCCGTTTCGATTGCCCGCCGCCTGCAGGACCCGCTGGCTGAATTAGTCAAAATTGATCCAAAATCGGTAGGAGTCGGACAATATCAGCATGACGTATCGCAAAAACGGCTTTCTGAATCGTTACATTTTGTTGTGGAAACGGCAGTTAACCAGGTTGGTGTTAATGTCAATACTGCTTCCGCATCATTGCTGCAATATGTTTCCGGGCTGACCAAGACGGCTGCAAATAATGTCGTCAAGCTGCGGGAGGAGGAAGGAAAATTCACCAGCAGGGCACAGTTAAAGAAGGTCCCTCGGCTTGGAGCTAAAACGTATGAACAGGCAATTGGTTTCCTCAGGGTGCTTGATGGGCAAGAACCGTTAGACCGTACCGCAATTCACCCGGAAAACTATGATGAGGTTAAGAAACTTTTAACGAACCTAGGTTTTACCACGGCAGATCTAGGAACGGAAGAGTTGAAAAATGCTTTAAATGGACTCGACTTAAAGGCTGTATCTGTAGAGTTGGCCATAGGTGAATTAACTCTAAAAGACATCGTCGATGCATTAATGAGGCCGGAAAGAGATCCGCGTGATGACCTGCCTCGTCCACTGTTGAAAAAAGATGTTTTAAAACTGGAGGATTTGAAACCGGGGATGGAACTGCAGGGAACGGTCCGAAATGTAGTCGACTTTGGTGCATTTATCGATATCGGAGTAAAGCAGGATGGGCTTGTTCACATCTCCAAGCTTAGCAAACGCTTTGTAAAGCATCCAATGGACATCGTTTCCGTGGGAGACGTTGTCACAGTCTGGGTTGATTCTGTCGATATGAAAAAAGGACGCGTGGCCCTAACAATGTTGCAACCGTCCTGATCAAAAGAAAAAACACTGTTTTTTAATATAGTGAAAGCGCCTGGGACTTCTTTGGTTCTAAAATCAAACTGCAAGAAGACTAAAGCAGCCCCTGGGCCAGCTCCCCTTTTGCTCATCAGAATTATCCAAGGCGCTTGAGGTCAAATAATCTTCTCCCAAAAAGTTAAGAGGGGGACTTTTAGGGTAGAAGTGCATTTGCTTGGCTACTTCGTTCGCACTAAGGAAGACTAATCTTTGGCTGCGCTTCGCTTGCCAGTCGATAAGTCTTCCTATGTCGGGGCTAACCACTAAGGAAAGCTACTGAGAGAATAAGCTTCGCAGGAACAAGCTGTGCTTGTTCCGAAGGCGCTTTCGCTTTTATTATGAGCAGTGTTTTTTTCTGTAAAAAAACCAACATTGGTTTAATAATTTGATCTGATGGCGGTTTTTTTCAAAAAAGGCTCTTTTCATTTGGTTTTGAAACCAAGTCGGCATAATGAAACCTCCCAAAGTGGATTTTCATTAAGTGTATAAATAATATATGCTATAATAGGTTGTCACGTTCTTACAGAAGCGAGGGAGCGGAAAATTGAATGATGTAGAACTGCAATTATTAGTTGAAAAGATATCCATCGATTCATTCGGCAAGCCATTTAAGCATAGGGCAGTTTTTAACACCAGATTAAGAACCACCGGGGGCCGCTATCTTCTGGGAACCCATAATATAGAAATAAATAAGAGATATCTAGAGCAGCTTGGCCATAAGGAATTAATCGGGATCATTAAGCACGAATTATGTCATTACCATCTTCATCTTGAAGGAAAAGGACACCAACACCGTGATAAGGATTTTAAGCAGTTATTAAAAAAAGTAGGTGCACCCCGTTTTTGTAATCAGCTCCCGGAAGCCAAAGCAAAACGTCCCGTGAAAAAATTTCTCGTCTATCAATGTACCAATTGCCATCTTACCTATCAGAGAAAAAGAAGTATCAACACGAGCAGATTTGTTTGCGGAAGGTGCAGGGGCAAATTAGCAAAAGTGAAGGAAGTTATTCTAAAATAAATATGCTCCGTTCCATTTATTTCTACTATAAATCTTATTGACTTTAACTTCTCCCGTCATTATAATGTAAAGAGTCGATAAGGCATCTGCCTTATTTTTTAGTTTTATTCCGCAATAGCTCAGTGGTAAAGACGAGCAAAGCGTCGTGGAAAAGCTGCGAGTTGTACACGCCGAGACGCTGCTTGAATAAGCATACTGAGGCGGGGACACAATTTATGCAATGAGTATGGAATACATTTTATTTTTCCGCAGTAGCTCAGTGGTAGAGCTATCGGCTGTTAACCGATCGGTCGTAGGTTCGAATCCTACCTGCGGAGCCATATAGGGGAAGTACTCAAGTGGCTGAAGAGGCGCCCCTGCTAAGGGTGTAGGTCGCGTAAGCGGCGCGAGGGTTCAAATCCCTCCTTCTCCGTTTAATAAACATTTTCGGCCCCTTGGTCAAGCGGTTAAGACACCGCCCTTTCACGGCGGTAACACGGGTTCGAATCCCGTAGGGGTCATCAGAAATGGGAGATGAGGTTTAGTCCATTTCCTGTTTCTTTCCATAATAATTTATTATTGTTGGGCTATAGCCAAGCGGTAAGGCAACGGACTTTGACTCCGTCATTCGCAGGTTCGAATCCTGCTAGCCCAGCCATTTCAAAAAATGCGGGTGTGGCGGAATTGGCAGACGCACCAGACTTAGGATCTGGCGCCGCAAGGCGTGGGGGTTCGACTCCCTTCACCCGCACCAGAATTTACCTCTTGAAATATAGAAATATATCTGCTAAGATGAATCTCGTCGTTGATAATGCGGTCGTGGCGGAATGGCAGACGCGCTAGGTTGAGGGCCTAGTGGTGGCAACACCGTGGAGGTTCAAGTCCTCTCGGCCGCACCAAAAAAACATTGACAAACCAATGTGCTTGTGATATTATTTAAAAGTTGGTTATTAAAAACGCGCCCGTAGCTCAATTGGATAGAGCGTCTGACTACGGATCAGAAGGTTATGGGTTCGACTCCTATCGGGCGCGCCATATTAACGGGAAATAGCTCAGCTTGGTAGAGCACTTGGTTTGGGACCAAGGGGTCGCAGGTTCGAATCCTGTTTTCCCGACCATTCAAAATAATCAACCTCATCTTATAATGTATGCGGGTGTAGTTTAGTGGTAAAACCACAGCCATGAGCAAAAGCACCTATGGATTCACTTCGAGTTGCCTCGACGCATAAAACATCCTTGATTAAACTTGAAGAGGAAGAGGCATGAAGATTCGTAAGCAAAATGTGGTTAGTAAATTATTATTATATGCGGGTGTAGTTTAGTGGTAAAACCACAGCCTTCCAAGCTGTTGTTGTGGGTTCGATTCCCATCACCCGCTCCACTTTAATTAGTTGGATGGTTCTTTGAAAACTAAACAAACAAAAACGTCAACAAACAATAATCATTCATTTCTTTATTGAAATGAAGCCAACGTTAAATTTTATGAGCTATTTCAACTCAACTTTATTGGAGAGTTTGATCCTGGCTCAGGACGAACGCTGGCGGCGTGCCTAATACATGCAAGTCGAGCGAATCAAGAGGAGCTTGCTCCTCGAGGTTAGCGGCGGACGGGTGAGTAACACGTGGGCAACCTGCCTGTAAGACTGGGATAACTTCGGGAAACCGGAGCTAATACCGGATGATTCTTATCTACACATGTAGATAAGCTAAAAGACGGCGCAAGCTGTCACTTACAGATGGGCCCGCGGCGCATTAGCTAGTTGGTGAGGTAACGGCTCACCAAGGCGACGATGCGTAGCCGACCTGAGAGGGTGATC
>NZ_JAESWB010000407.1 GCF_016765675.1 Neobacillus paridis | reverse complement strand
CACAGCGCGCTGGCCTGGTTAATGGTTTCGAGTTCGTCGGTGACTTCCATCTCCTTCTTTTCCTCGTTCCATTCTTCCTTCTTCATCTGGATGGGCAGGGAAATATGGTCGGAATACTTGCGGATGATGGACTTGATCTTCCAGGAGGACAGGAAGTCGTCCTCGCCCTCGCGCAAGTGCAGGATGATGTCGGTGCCGCGCTGTGGCTTGTCGATGGCTTCCACGGTGAAGTCGCCTTCGCCGCCGGATTCCCAGCGCACGCCTTCGGACGCCGGCAGGCCGGCGCGGCGCGATTCGACGGTGATGCGGTCGGCCACGATGAAGGCGGAGTAGAAGCCCACGCCGAACTGGCCGATCAGGGCCGCATCCTTCTGCTGGTCGCCGGAGAGCTTCGAGAAGAATTCCTTGGTGCCGGATTTCGCGATCGTGCCCAGGTGTTCCACCGCGTCGTCGCGGCTCATGCCAATGCCGTTGTCGGAAATCGTGATGGTGCGGGCTTCCTTGTCGAAGTCCACGCGGATCTTCAGGTCGGGATCGTCCTCGAACAGCGCGCCATTGTTAATGGCTTCAAAACGCAGCTTGTCGGCGGCGTCGGAAGCGTTTGAGATCAGCTCCCGCAGAAAGATTTCCTTGTTGGAGTACAGGGAATGGATCATCAGCTGCAGCAGCTGCTTGACTTCTGCCTGAAAGCCCAGGGTTTGCTTT
>NZ_JAESWB010000406.1 GCF_016765675.1 Neobacillus paridis | reverse complement strand
ATTGCAGTCGGTCGGCACGGGCAGCTACAAGCTCCAGCATGCTTTCCTGTTCGTACTGATGGGCCTGCCAGGCTACGCCTATGAACTCATACCCATCGCCGCGCTGATTGGCACCATCTACGTGCTGGCGCAACTGGCGTCGCGTTCCGAATTCACCATCATGCGGGTATCCGGCCTGTCAACGCGGCAGGCGGCGGCCATGCTGGCCCAGATAGGCGTGCTGTTCGCATTGCTTACTTTTGTCTTTGGCGAGTATGTGGCGCCAAGATCGACCGAGCTTGGTCAGAAACTCAAGCTTGGCTTCAAGGGCGCGGCGGTGTCGCAGGAATTCCGCTCCGGCCTGTGGGCAAAGGACGTCATCCGCGACAACGGCGTATCTGGCAATGTCATTGGCACCCGCTTCCTGAATGTGCGGGAAATGCGGCCTACCGGCGAGTTGCTGAAGCTGCGCATTTACGAATTCGATCGCAATTTTCATCTGGTCAATTACATCATTGCCGACCGCGCCGATTATTCGGGCAACAATACCTGGACCATGCAGAGGGTCACCGAAAGCCGCTTTCCCCAAGCCGCGAGCCGCGATGGCGCCCGGGTACTTGACCTGAACACTGCGGTGTCAACCACGCAGCGCGAGGTGATGCCGCTCGTGTCTGAAATCACGCCATCAATCCTGTCCGTGCTGTTCGCCGATCCGGAACGCATGTCCGCGGCGGATCTGGCGCTGTATAGCAAGCATTTGGCGGAAAACAAGCAGCGTACAGAGCGGTACGAGATTGCCTATTGGCGCAAGGTGATCTATCCCTTTGCCGTGTTCGTGATGATGGCGGTGGCGCTGCCGTTTGCTTACCTGCATTTCCGCACTGGCGGCGTCAGCCTGAAGATCTTTGCCGGCATCATGATCGGCGTGAGCTTCCAGCTGATCAACCGGCTGTTCTCGCACATTGGCATGCTCAACACCTGGCCGCCATTCGCCACAGC
>NZ_JAESWB010000405.1 GCF_016765675.1 Neobacillus paridis | reverse complement strand
GTTGGCTCGGTGCCGATGGCCGACAGCTTGCTGCGGGTTTCCTCGCTGGCCACAGAATCAGCCAGGGCCTTCACTAGCCTGGTCTTGACGGCAGGCGGCAGGCCACGCGGCGCGACGATGGCGATCCAGGTATCGGCGTTGACGCCAGTGGTGCCGCTTTCCGCCACGCTGGGGATCTCCGGCGCCATTGGCGAGCGTTGCGCAGTCGTCACCGCAATGGCCTTGACCTTGCCCGACTTCAGCTGCGGCAGGGCGGCCGTCAGCGTGTCCACCGTGAAGGGAATATGGCCGCCCATCAGGTCATTCATCGCCGGCGCGCTGCCCTTGTAGGGCAGGTGGCGCAGCTTGATGCCGGCGGCCTGCTGGATCATTTCCCCGGCAAAATGCGCGGTCGTGCCATTGCCATAGGAGCCGTAGGAATACTTGTCCGGCGCCGCCTTGGCCGCGGCGACCAGTTCCTTGAAGTTGTTGATTGGGACATCGGCGTTGGCCAGGATCACCATCGGGCTGCGGCCGATCAGGCCGAT
>NZ_JAESWB010000404.1 GCF_016765675.1 Neobacillus paridis | reverse complement strand
GGCGGTCGCGTCTGGCGCAGCAATGCCGGAGATGGCGTGGTCAAGGTCATGCTGTACGACTTGCAGGGCAACCAGACCGCCGTTCTGGCGTCGGCCAGCCAGGACCTGAAGACGGCAGGCAGCGCGGCGGCGGCCGATGCGCTGACTGGCTTGCGGCGCAATACCAGCCAGTACGATGCGCTCGGCCGCGTCGTCAGGCAAAACCTGGCCAGTGGTGGCGTTATCCACCAGATCTGGGACCGTTGGGGCAATTGCCTTTCACGTTCCGATGCCCGCGACAGCGGCATGACCACCAGCTGGACCTACAACGCAAGCAATCAGGTGATTCAGCAGTGGCAGCCCGCGAAAACGATGTTTGTCGAAAGCGGCACGCCAGGGTATGCCAGCGTCCCGGCACAGACGCTGTATTACTACGACGCCCTGGGCAATCTGGTCGCCACCCGCGATGCGCGTGGCAACGTCAATGGCAAGCGTTATGATGCCGACGGCAATGTCGTCAGCGAGCATCATGCCGATGGCGGC
>NZ_JAESWB010000403.1 GCF_016765675.1 Neobacillus paridis | reverse complement strand
TTTTTCATGTATTTAGCTTAGAACACTACCGCGCTTTCGCTTGGTGGCCCCTTCATTTGGTGAGCGATCTGACAATCCCTCACCAAATGAAGGGGTTAAATTTTGCCCACATTAATTTTACTCATACGGTTTTCTCGTGAAAAAACTGCCATTCGGGCAGCTGTTAAATGGAAATTGTATTAAATTAATCGAGGCATGGCGTTCCATTCCCGGGCAAGCATACTATACAATACTATATCATGGTAATATCCATTTAATAGTTCACCGTCTCTAATGGTTCCCTCCATGACAAAGCCGAGCCGCTCTGGAATTGCCCGGCTCTTTGTATTTTTTGCTCCACAGCGGATTTCGATCCGGTTTAAGCCTAATTCAAAATAGGCATAATTCAACAAGGCTTTAACAGAACGAGAAATTATTCCGTGGCCTTCCGCGTTTTTTACAAGATAATAGCCAAAACTGGCCATTTTGTTGTACCAGTCAATTTGATGGATCCCAATCGCCCCGACGAGTTCCCCCTTAAAGATAATTCCAAGATTGTAGGCGCTGTTTTCGGCAAATTGATTGAGCCAGAGAGTAGTTAGGCCCTCAATATCGAAAGGGGACTGAACGTTATCAACCCAAGGCAGCCACTCACGAAGATGAGCCCGATTCGCATCAATAAGCTGAAAAAGTTTCATGGCGTGATGCTGCTGCAAAACTTGCAATTCAATTTCATGATCGACTTTTAGTGTAAACATAGGCCATACTCCTAAAATTTTTACTACATAATATGAGGATGGATACCAAGAGTGCTTTTTTTTCTTAAAAACAGCAAAGCTTTTTTCTTGTATTTATCGGAGAACAGTTGTATAGTCGTTAGTGAAATTAAAATTACATATGTTCCACAAGGGGAGCTGCACCTGCGCGGCTGAGAGTGAACGTAAGAGTTCTAACCCTTCGAACCTGTTAGTTAACGCTAGCGTAGGGATGTGGTTTTTTGCCGGAAAAGAAAAGCAATGCGGACATTCCTTATGTTTGCATTGCTTTTTTTGTTGTGGAATACAAAGGGGAGAGTTGGAAGTGAACAAAAAAAGCAACATATTATTTATTTCAGAGGTGGCAGTATTTTCGGCATTGGCCTATTTACTGGACCTGTTTTGCGGGATTCTGTCTTTAAAAATCTGGCCTCAGGGTGGCTCGATCTCGATTGCCATGGTTCCAATTTTTATCATGGCTTATCGGTGGGGGATTAAAGGCGGCTTATTAACCGGGTTTATTCTTGGATTGTTACAATTTATATTGAGTTTTACCCAGATTTATCAAATCATTCAGGGAATTATCGATTATTTCATCGCCTTTACGGTTGTGGGTTTTGCTGGAGTGTTTGCCCGTCAAATTAAACTTGCTTTTGATAAAGGCAATCATCGGACTTGGGTTACTTATACCGTTTTTGGAGCATTTATCGGCAGCTTGCTGCGCTATATTGCTCATGTCATTTCTGGTGCCATATTTTTCGGAAACTATGCGCCAAAAGGTCAGCCGGTGATGATTTACTCGCTGTTATATAATGGAACGTACATGCTGCCAAGCTTCGTGATCAGCGCGATTATTGTTGTTCTAGTCATCAAAGCCTTACCCAAGAAAATGCTTATACAAGAAAACTAGAGTCGAAAAAATAGGAGAGTCATAGAACTTTCCTATTTTTTTCGTTTAATTGTCAAAAATTAATTATGACGGATGCAGAAAAAAGTGTTAAAATAACAACATAGAAAGAGAATCATTCTCATTTAACATAGATAGGGTGATCATCATTTATGAATCATTCATTTAAAGCAGGAGATAAAGGAAAAATAGTTGATCTTTCTCATGTAAGCCAGCTGGTACAAAGACGACTGTTGGATTTAGGTATTACTGAAGGCTCGGAAGTGTGTGTGAAATGTGTCATGCCATTCGGTGGACCGATCATGATTGAGTCATGCGGACAATGTATTGGTATCCGCCGCAAAGAAGCCATTCAGATGGAAGTGGTGAAAATATAATGGAAATCGCTCTTATTGGTAACCCAAATACCGGGAAAACATCATTGTTTAACAATTTAACAGGATCCTACGAGTATGTTGGCAACTGGAGCGGTGTCACAGTTGAAAAGAAAGTTGGCGTTTTTAAAAATACCCAAGGTCATTTAATTGATTTACCAGGGGTTTACACGCTAAACCCGCTGTCAAAGGATGAAGGCGTTGTTACTTCCTTCTTCTTAACAGAATCAGTTGACCGCTTACTAAATATATTAGATGCTTCTCAATTAGAACGGAATTTGCATTTAACACTGCAATTACTGGAATTCGAAAAACCCGTTCTTATTGGCCTTAATATGGTTGATGTGGCAAAAAAACGGGGAATTCAAATTAACTCGGCAAAGCTTTCGGCGTTTTTGGGGGTACCGGTTGTTCCGGTTGTCGCCAGAAACGGCAAGGGCTGTGACAAGCTGGTTGATGTCATATCGACGAAATCAATGAAGCCCGTTAAAAAGAACCTTGTTTATTATGGAAAAGAAGTAGAAGCAGCGATTGCGGCAATATCTGCTGTAATTGAAGGTAAAACAGAACATTCCCAGCGTTTTTTAGCGGTTCAATATTTGGAAGGCAATGAATATGTCAAAAATTATCTGCATCAAATTGCCGATGCTATGAAATTGAGTTCGATTCTTAGCAATCTGGAATCTGAACTGCAAAATCGCTATGATTGTAAATCACTGGCTAATTTTATCTATCTGAAGCGAAAAGAAACGATTGAAAAAATAGCCGCTGCGGTTGCTGTTAAAACCGACACGGTGATTCCCTTAACAGAGAAAATCGACAGTATTGTTACCAATAAATATTTGGGGATTCCGATTTTTCTATTGTTAATGTATTTGATGTTTATGCTGACGTTCGATTGGTTAGGAACACCATTATCAGATATGTTGGACGCTTTTTTAACGGGTCCGATTACCAATCTGTTCGAATCGGCCTTAACGGCGATTCATGCATCTGCTTTTATTCATGCGTTAATTATTGAAGGATTAGTTGCCGGTGTTGGCGGGGTACTGGTGTTTGTACCGCAAATTTTTATTTTGTTCTTCTTTATTTCATTATTGGAAGATTCCGGCTACATGGCCCGTGTTGCATTAGTGATGGACCGAATCATGGAATCAGTTGGTTTGAACGGTAAAGCCTTTATTCCGATGATCATTGGGTTTGGCTGTAATGTTCCGGGAATCATGGCGGCCAGAACGATTGAAACACCTAAGGAGCGGCTGTTAACCATCTTGCTGACTCCGTTAATGTCATGCTCAGCACGCCTTCCGGTGTATGCATTGTTTGTGGGTGGTTTTTTCGCCGGACATCGAGCACTTGTAGTTTTAAGCTTATATGTGCTAGGTATTGTGGTGGCTTTAACGTTGGCAAAAGTCTTTTCTTCCACCATTTTAAAGGCAGAAACATCTTTATTCGTCATTGAATTACCGCCATACCGTCTGCCACAGTTTCAGTCGCTTTGGCGCAGTACATGGGATAAAGGAAAAGGCTTTATCAGAAAGGCTGGGACCTTTATTTTTGCCGGATCTGTCTTTATCTGGTTATTATCATATGCCGGGCCTAATGGCTTGAATGTTGATATGGACCACAGTTTCCTTGCTGCCATTGGAGGAGTGATTGCTCCAATTCTAGCACCAATTGGCTTTGGCACCTGGCAGGCGGCTGCATCATTAATCACTGGCTTCCTTGCTAAGGAATCAATCATTTCGACAATGAATATTATTTATTTTGTTCCCAAAGATTCCAACTTACAAGGGCTGTTGGCAAATTATTATACACCCCTTGCTGCCTATAGTTTTATGGTCTTTATATTGTTGTATATTCCTTGTTTAGCAACAACAGCGACCATTTACAAAGAAACCGGGTCGAAAAAATGGACAGCTTTTGCCATCGGCTATGCCCTGGTTATTGCCTATGTGTTGGCATTTCTTATTTATCAGGGTGGTAAGCTGTTTGGGCTCGTTTAAATTAAAGGGGAGATGATCACATGATCGCGAGCATTATCATTGGAGCCGTTATTTTCGGCTATGCTGCTTGGGCTTTGGTAAAATTCATAAACAGATCCAAAAAAGGAAAATGCGCTGCCTGTGACCTAAGAAAGTCCTGTTCTGGCAGCTGTGCGCTCCCGTCAAAAGTTAAATAAATTGGCAAAAAAGGCTGTTATCATGTTGAAGGTAGCAGCCTTTTTGTGTAGTAAACAGTTTCCTTGTAGTCAATCCGTTATCCAGCCATCTAGAAATTGGGATGGAAGAATTCTTCATTGAACAAGCTGATTTACTTTTAAAAATCAAAAATATAGTGTAATATTTCACCATAAGTTATTGAAGGAAGGGTTTTAAATGAACAGAGATGATATTATCCAGCAGGTTTCCGAAAAACTGCGGTTAATTCGGACAGAAGCGGGTTATACGCAAGATAAAATGGCTGAAATCATTGGTGTTTCAAAGAAAACTCTCGTTCAAATTGAAAAAGGCAGAGTGCTTGCCAATTGGTCAACAGTGGTAGCCATATGTGCTCTTTTTCGTGAAACTGAGACGGTTCAATTTTTGTTTGGAAGTGAACCGCTTGAAGTAATCGAAACGGTCGCCAGGGAAGGAATTGACTATCGTAAATCCAAAACACTTGGCGGGCGTGTTTGGTGGAAGGTACTCAACAGGGATAATGGTTTTATCCTGCAACAGAATATCTTAAGTAAACATTTTCGGATATTAGATGAAAAAAACTATCGAATTTTCAGCAGTCTGGACGAAAACCAATCACAGCAGCGTTTTAAAGAACTAGCTCAGGGAAAAGATTAAAGAAGATGGGCATCTGCCTGTCTTTTTCTAATTTCGATGAACGGTCACAAAAGCAGCCAATTCTACGAAAATTATACGTGCTATTATTAAATGATCATACATCTTTGGAGGCACTATGAAAAAGCAAACAATCAGCAGTATGCTGGCAGGCTTACGAAAACAACATTTACTCCAAGTAATACTGCTGTTAATCTTAATTGTGATTTTGGCGTTTTTTGGATTACTATATTATTTTTCAAAGGATGCCGATATCTCCGGCTTAAAAAATGAACTCCCTCAGCCAACGGTATTTTATGATGTGAATGGGCAAGTTGCCAGTAAAATATCAGCTAATAAAAATGAAGGGGTTCCGATTCGAGATGTTCCTGCCTCGATGAGAAATGCTGTTGTTGCGATTGAGGATCATCGTTTCTATCACCATCATGGTGTGGATTTTATCGGGATGTCCAGGGCTTTGGTCCGTGATTTAAGAGCGGGGGAAATGGCTGAAGGCGGCAGCACAATTACGCAACAGCTAATCAAAAATACGCTGCTGACACCGCAAAAAACGCTGCGACGCAAATTTGAGGAAGTATTTTTAGCGTTGGCAGTGGAACGGGAATATTCCAAACAGGAAATTCTGCAAATGTATTTAAACCAAATATACTTTGGGAATGGTGCCTGGGGAATTAAGCAGGCTGCAGGGAAATATTTTGCCAAAGATGTGAAGGACTTGTCATTATCTGAGTCCGCTACACTGGCCGGATTGATTAAAGCCCCATCTGCCCTAAACCCTTATGAACATATGAAAAAAACAGTGGACAGACGGAATCTTGTCCTACTGCAAATGAAGGAGCAGGGATACATCACGAAGCAGCAATATAACAGAGCCATTCACGAAAAAATCGTGTTAAATGATAAGGGACCCGACCCGTTTCGCGGGAAATATCCTTATTATGTGGATGAGGTATTGTCTGAAGCTATTCACAAATATGGTTTGTCGCAAGATGAACTGCTCACCGGCGGTTATCACATTTATACTGAGCTCGATCCAGTTATGCAAACGGCGATGGAGGAGACGTATCAACGGGATGAATTATTTCCTGCTGGCAGCAGTGATAGGCTCATGCAAAGCGGCGGCGTTTTACTGGACCCGAAAACAGGCGGTGTAAGAGCTTTAGTCGGCGGCCGGGGAGAACATACTTTTAGAGGCTATAACCGTGCCACACAATTAACAGCACAGCCTGGCTCCTCCTTTAAACCTTTAGCCGTCTATACACCGGCACTTGAAGAAGGCTGGAAAATAACTGATATGGTAAAGGATGAACCGATCAGTTTTGGCAGCTATCAGCCGAGCAATTATGATCATCAATATGACGGTGAGGTGCCAATGTATGAAGCCGTGAAAGATTCAAAAAATGTTGCGGCAGTCTGGCTCTTAAATCAAATTGGCCTTGAAAAGGGGTTAGATGCGGTTAAACGTTTCGGCATTACCTTAGATAAACAAGACCAAAATTTAGCCGTTGCCCTTGGCGGCCTGCATAAAGGGGTTGCTCCAGTTGAGATGGCTGAGGCCTTTTCAGTTTTTCCAAACAACGGAATTCGTTTTAAGGCGCATGTGATTAGGAAAATTGTTGATGCAAATGGAACAGTTGTCGCGGAATGGAAGGGCAAAGGTACCCGGGTCACCACCAAGGCGGTTGCGGATAACATGACTACGATGCTTCTTGGCGTGGTTGAGGAGGGAACCGGGAAGGAAGCACAAATTTCTGGTCGCGAGACAGCTGGAAAAACGGGATCTACTCAAGTTCCAATTAAAGGGATTAATGGTTTGAAGGATCAATGGTTTGTCGGTTATACACCGCAGCTGGTCGGTGCCTTCTGGGTCGGGTATGATAAGACTGATGCCCAGCATTATATAACTTCATCCAGTGATAAGGGAGCAGCTGTTATTTTTTGCGAAGCAATGACCAAAGCGCTGCAAAATACTCCAATAGAAAGCTTCAACGTGCCCCATATCGCTCCCTTGATCGAAAAAAGAGAAAGGGAAAAAATCTTTGAGAACCTTCAAAAGAACTTCAACAATGAAGTTCAAAAATGGGAAGAAAAATGGAATAAACAAAAAGAAAAATGGAAAAAGAAGTGGAATAATAAGGGGAAAGGACATGGTTGGGGACGTGGACATTGACATGGCCCCGAAATAAACAGATGAATAGGGAAGAGCTCCTGAAAAGTGTACATGGTGAGCTTCAATGATCAGAAAAATGAAGACAAGTCCCTGAAAAGTGTACATGGCGGACTTCAATGGCCAGAAAAATGAGGAAAAGCCCCTGAAAAGTGCACATGGTGAGCTTCAATGACCAGAAAAATGAAGACAAGTCCCTGAAAAGTGTACATGGCGGACTTCAATGACCAGAAAAATGAGGAAAAGTCCCTGAAAAGTGAACATGGCGGGCTTCAATGACCAGAAAAATGGGGTAGAGCCCCCCGGAAAGTGAACATGGCGGGCTCCAATGACCAGAAAAATGGGGTAGAGCCCCCGGAAAGTGCACATGGCGAGCTTCAATGAACAGAATAACCAGGAGGAGCCCCCAAAAGTGCACATGGTCGTCTTGAATAAACGCGAACTGTGATGATAAAGTCAAATGTAGCGATTATACCCCGTCCTAAATCCAAACTCCATCTTAAGAATAATAGAAAGCCGCTCATCACTTATGAGCGGCCCAACTAATAATGAAACCACAGTTACTCCAACATTTTACGCAACCCATAACCTTAATATCTTTCAAACAAAAAAAGAATATCTCCCTTTTCCACATAATTGATAATTGTTCAAAAGAATCCTCATAATGGCTCTCCTTGATTTTATTACTTTGCACCAGTTATATATCTCAGTGGTGGTAATCTTTCTGTCGGGAAACAAAATTCTAAATTCCTCCACACTCCGTAAAACCGCAGAATCCACCTTTTCTATTAATCCACTTTTTGGACAAATTAATCTTTCCCTGCTAAGAGGCTTCATAAACGTCCAACAACAAGGGGAAATAACTCCTTTTTCCAACTGTTCAAAATCGTAACTAGGTAGTTGAGCAAAAGGATAGTCCCCAATATCCATTGAAATTAACAGGTCCGCCAGCTTTTCATGACCGCTATTTAATTTTGAAGGCATCTTATTTAAAGTTTTTATAAATCGATCCACTTGTGTTGGAAAAATAATCGAAGGGTTATGAGGAGCTTGATACATGGTGAACTCGGGGTTAATGTACACGAGAAATGGTTCAACATTGAAGCTAAACCCCAGTTGTTGGAGTAATTGACGGAAAAGGGTTTCACAGCGTTGCAGCTGGATATATGGATCTTTAATAATTTTTTCGGTTTTAATATGTTTAAGGTGTTTCCCTTCAAACTGATAATCGCTTTCGAAATTTTTGACGTCAATAAGGTAGATTAATTTTTGAAAAATAATAACTGTGTCAATTTGATAGAAAGTGTTATCTGTTTTCAGCAGCAAACCGTTAATAACTATGCAATTACTCACAAGTTTCTCAGTTAAAAGATCAAACTTTGTTTCACCCTCAAAACCTTTTTCCGCATTAAAGTAGTTCCTCCGGTCCTGATCTAATAATACCATTCGAGCATTAAGAAACCGCAATATCCTTAATTCTTTTGGTATTTGCCGTTTCTTTCTTAGTATAGGCATATTTTCACATCCTTTAAATTTTTTAAAACCCTATATCACTAGTG
>NZ_JAESWB010000402.1 GCF_016765675.1 Neobacillus paridis | reverse complement strand
CGCAACAAGCGCTGCCGCTTTCGGATTGGTTTTCGTGTCAATCCTTACTGGGCGGCCGCCGAAAACCCATCCACCCAACCGAACGCCTTACCGTGTCCGGAGCGGGAAGGGTGCTTAAGCACCGTGGTTCTTTGTCGTTTCCTGCTTCACGTAATCGGCAAAACGCTTGGCCCAGGCAGCCGTCAATTCCGCATTGCCAAAATCGACCAGTAGGCGCGTGCCGCGTGCTTCGATTTTGCATACCACCGTCTTTCCATCTTTTACCACCAGCGGGGCAGGCCGGGCAGCAACCGCTTCCCGTTTTTTCGTTGCATGAGCGATTGCCTGGGCTTGCGTGAACCGGCTGTCGGTCGCCAGTATTTGCACTGCTTCGATGACAAGATCGGCGTTGCCGGAGGCAGCGGCTTGCGCGAGCTTGATGGCAGCGTGATAGCCCAGGATCTGCGGCTTTACATCCAAGTGGGCTTTTGCTTCGTCGGGCAACTTGTCGAAGCTGAACAAGGATGAAACAGTGCTCTCCGGGATGCCCGCTTCGTCCGCCAGCTCGCGCTGT
>NZ_JAESWB010000401.1 GCF_016765675.1 Neobacillus paridis | reverse complement strand
AGGTACGCAACCTCCGCGCGCAATTGTTGATTTTCGCGAAGTAAGCGGTCTGCCTGCTCTGACTGTTCAGGCTCTGGCAATCGAGGCGAGGTCTTTTTCTTTGTTGGCACGAGATTATCCAATGGGAGAATATGCTGCGGCGAACGAAGCTCTCCGCGCTCATGTTGTCGCTGCCACGTCGTGATGCTATGAGGGTTACCTATATTGTACCGAGCTGCCAGCTCGCGGCAGGACAGGTTTTCGGCCGCGAGGCGGTGCAGCACTTCCAACTTGAACTCACACGTGTATCGACCGCGCTGACGATTAAGGCCGGCACTGCCGTGATGCTGATATGCCCCGACCCATCTTCTGACCTGGCTGTCAGCGATGTCAAACTTGGCGGCCAGAAGCTTGCATCCCCCTTTGCCAGAGAGATACTCCCGGACCACCTTCCGTTTGAACTTGACGTCGAACGTCCTCATAAAACCTCCAAGATTGTGTCCAACTCCTGGGGGTCAGTT
>NZ_JAESWB010000400.1 GCF_016765675.1 Neobacillus paridis | reverse complement strand
CGTGGTCGGCCAATCTTGCTCTGCGTGCATCAGGTGCCCTAGGCGATCCTGCAAGGCGTCATAGCCGATCGCGTCGACTTCACCAATGAGGAACGTCGACACAGGCGGCAGCGTGCTACGAACATCAATGCAGCGCACGAACGCGTCCAGCATGTCGTCCCTGTGCAGCATGGCCTGGCCGGTGTTCGTGTCGCCCGGATAGAAGTAGCTGTCGAATCTTTTCTCGTAGACACAGGCGAACTGCTGCGCCAATGTGGGGACCATCGATCTGCGGTCGTAGACGCCAGCGAGTCGCAACATTACGACTGGAACTTGTCCGCGTTCGCGCAGGATGGCGTCTTCCGCTGCGGCTTTGGAACGCGGGTAGGTCCATCTGGGTGAAATAGGTTGAGATTCATCGATGCGTTCGCCTGGCCGGCATGGCGCATGGACAAGCATCGTGCTGGCGTAGATGAACTGTTCAACGTCAAATCCTTGGAGCGCTCGCATTAGCGAGGCGCTACCTTCCACATTGACGGCCCGGTACAGTGGG
>NZ_JAESWB010000040.1 GCF_016765675.1 Neobacillus paridis | reverse complement strand
CAAGCAGTCCGCGCCTTGTCGGCCGACCGGCTCAGCACATCGGCCAGCACGACACATTGTCGGCCGTGCCACAAACGACCCAGCACCCTGGCCACATGGCCGCTGCCGATGAAGGAAAGCCTCGGTGGCATGCTGCCGTTTTCCCGCGCCTGAATTTCGCCTGGCATATGCGCTGACCTCAGGCCAGTATGGTTTCCAGCGCTTCCTGCTGCTCCAGCCATTCCATTTCCAGCTGTTCCAGCGACTGCGCGCAGGCGGCCTGCTCGGCCAGCAGGGCTTTCAGNATCGAGCCCGGCTTTCTTTTCCGTCGCCGCAGCGATCTGCTGCTCCAGTTTCCTGATGCGGCTTTCGATCGGCTTCTTCAATGCCGACAGCCGCTGCCTGTCCTGCGCATCGATGCGTTTCTGCTCGCGCCGGTCGGTGGTGCCGGACGCTTCCTTCTGCGCGCTGGCCTGGGCTTCGCGGTTGGCGAGCTTGGTCTTGAACAGCCAGTCGCGGTAATCGTCGAGGTCGCCGTCGAAGGGCGTGAGCCGGCCATCGGCCACGATCAGGAATTCGTCGGTGGTGGCGCGCAGCAGGTGGCGGTCATGCGATACCAGCAGCAGCGTGCCCTCGAACTGCGCCAGCGCCTCGGTCAGGGCTTCGCGGGTTTCCAGGTCGAGATGGTTGGTCGGCTCGTCCAGCAGCAGCA
>NZ_JAESWB010000004.1 GCF_016765675.1 Neobacillus paridis | reverse complement strand
GGGCACGATGGTCCAGGACAGCCAGCGGAAGCCGCCGTCCCGGTGCAGGTCGCGCACCTCGTAGCGCACCAGCGCCTCGCCGCGCGCCAGCAGTTCCACCTTGCTGACGAGGTCGGCGCGATGGTCGGGATGGGTCATTTCCAGGAAGGGCATCGATACCGCCTCTTCCAGGCTCCAGCCGAGGATGGCGGTGAAGGCCGGATTCACATTCAGGAAATAACCGTTGAGCGAGGCAATCGCCATGATGTCCTGTGACATACCCCACAGCCGGTCGCGCTCCAGCGTGCTCTGGCGGATGCCGATTTCCAGGCCGGCATTGAGCTGGCGCAGCGCGTCCTCGGTGCGGCGCAGTTCGGTGATGTCGGTATGCACGCCGACCCATTCGATGATGTCGCCACGGGCATCCATGGTGGGAATGGCGCGCACCGAATAATGGCGCCACTGGCCGTCGCGACGGCGCAGGCGGTGCTCGGCCAGGTAGGCGCGGCGCTCGGCCACGGCCTGG
>NZ_JAESWB010000399.1 GCF_016765675.1 Neobacillus paridis | reverse complement strand
GGAGCCATCATGGAAAAGGAAAAGTGGGCCGCCAGAGATCAGAACGAAGTTGCCGTGTTGTTGAGCCAGGTACGGGCGATGCTATCGGCTTCAGGATATGCTAATAAGATCGATGCAGAAAAGTGGCTGACGGCTTGGCTCGACACGCCCAATGACGCACTAGGTGGGGTGAAGCCTTGGCGTCTGCTCGAACAAATGGCGAATGAATCGACGATGCGGTTATCTGCACCCAGATTGGCAGAATGATCGTCGCAGGGAGACGCGGTTACGTTGCAATATCATCGCGCTGAAGATACGATCACCGATTAGATGGGCATGAAGGAATCATGGTGGAACGAGCAGTACAGGGATTACAGGGCGAGTTCCTGCAGGAACTTCGCGCGAGTCAACGTCCAGTGGCAGTTTTTCTGGTGAACGGCATCCGATTGCAAGGACGGATCGAAGTTTTCGACACTTATATGGTGGCCGTGAAAAGCACCGTCACGCAATTGGTTTATAAGCACGCTATTTCAACCATTGC
>NZ_JAESWB010000398.1 GCF_016765675.1 Neobacillus paridis | reverse complement strand
CTCCGCCCTGATCGCGCAGGACGACTGGGTCATCATCGATGGCGATGCCGGCGTGGTGATTGTCGATCCGCCGCCGGTGGTGCTGGAGCAGTACCGCGAGCGCCAGGCCAGGATGCTGCGCGAGCGCAAGAAGCTGTCCAAGCTGAAGAAGACGCCGGCAATCACCAAGGATGGCACCGAGATCGCTCTGCTGGCCAATATCGAATTGCCGCAGGACTGTCCGGCGGCGCTGGAAGCGGGCGCCACCGGCATCGGCCTGTTCCGCTCCGAGTTCCTGTTCATGGGCCGCGCCGGCTATGCCAACCGCCTGCCTACCGAGGACGAGCAGTTCGAGTCCTACAAGATGGCGGTCACGGCCATGAAGGGCCGGCCGGTGACGATCCGCACCCTGGACATCGGCGCCGACAAGCCGATGGACAATGCCGAGGAAACCGCGCTCAATCCGGCGCTGGGCCTGCGCGCGATCCGCTACTGCCTGGCCGAGCCGCAGATGTTCATGGCCCAGCTGCGCGCCATCCTG
>NZ_JAESWB010000397.1 GCF_016765675.1 Neobacillus paridis | reverse complement strand
CAGTTGTGAGCTTCCCTCGGTTTTTCGGCTTCCAGTCAGTGGCTCATACTGCCTGTATCTGCTGTTGTTTAACTTGCCAGTGTTGCATGTACTGAGCCGGCGACTGGTAGCCCAGCGTTGAGTGCTGGCGTTGCCGGTTGTAAAACGCTTCGATGTAGTCGAAGCTTGCTGCTTTCATCTGCGCGTGCGTTTTATAGCGCACCCCATGAATGCGTTCATTCTTGAAACTGTTGAACCAGCTTTCCGTCGGCGCGTTATCCCAGCAATTGCCTTTACGACTCATCGAGCAGCGCATTTCGTAAGCATTGAGTTTTTCCTGGAACACGCTGCTGGCGTACTGGCTGCCCCGATCGGAATGCAGCAGCAACCCTGGCCCGGGTCGGCGCCTGAACCAGGCCATGGTCAGGGCGTCGATTGCCAGGTCGGCTGTCATGCGCGGTTTGATTGACCAGCCCACGACTTCCCGATTGAACAGATCCAGAACGATCGCCAGGTAGAGCCATCCCTCATCGGTCCACAGGTAGGTAATGTCCGAGGTCCAGACCTGATTGGGGGCAGCCGGCTTGAACTTGCGCTTGAGCAGGTTCGTCGCCACTGGCAAGCCATGGCGGCTATCCGTGGTAACCCGGTAGCGCCGCTTGTGACGCGCACGAATGCCGTGATCGCGCATGAGCCGCTCCACCCGCGTCTTGCAGGCACTCATGCCACGCGCGCGCAGCTCCCGCACCATCCGGGGACTGCCATAGGCACCCTTGAGCTCGGCATGGATGGCCTGAATCAGCGCCAGCATCTGTGCATCCGTCAATCGCTTGCGCTCAGGGCTGCCACCGCGTTTCCAGGACCGATAGCCACTGATGCTGACCTCCAGCACGCAGCACAGTTCGTGGAGTTCGAAATGCTTGGCATTCTGGTCGATCCAGGCGTACTTCACAGTGCATCCTTGGCGAAGTACGCCGCCGCTTTTTTTATGATTTCATTCTCCCGTTGCAGACGTACCACCTCAGCGCGCAGTCTGCTCAATTCCATTTCCTCTGGCGTGACCACCCGGCTTCCAGCGCCCACCAGCTTGCCTGCAGCGGCTGCCTTGACCCAGTTGCGTACCGTCTGGTGACTGATCCCCAGTTCCCGTCCGACCGCTGGAACCGTCTGTCCATCCTTTACCCTTTGAACAGCCAGTTCCTTGAACTCTGCCGTGAATGCCTGTTGCGGTATCTTCTTCATGTGCCTTCTTCCAATTTACGGGTGATTTTAATGCCACCGCTGGAAGACGAAATTTCAGGGGAAGCTCAGTTGCCGTTGCCGTTGC
>NZ_JAESWB010000396.1 GCF_016765675.1 Neobacillus paridis | reverse complement strand
GGGATGGCGGCATCCGGCGTGCCGCGCAGCAGATGCACGTAGGCCAGGTTGTTATGCAGATAGGCCACGCGCGGATAGTCGCGTGCCAGTTGCTCCAGCAGGGACAATGCCTCGTCGAGCTTGCCGTCTTCGGAATTGAGCACAGCCAGCGCGTTGCGCGCCTCGATCTGTCGCCGGTCCAGGCTGATCGATTGCTCATAGGCGGTCCGCGCCTGCGCCTTGTTGCCGCGCGCCTGGTGGAATTTGCCGAGCTGGTAATAGGTGGCGGCGGTCTGTTCCCCGGAACCGCGCACCTGCAGCAGCGGTTCCATCTTCATCGCGCGCGGCTCGGTCGGCGCCGGTGCGGTGGCGCAGGCCTGCAGCAGGCACAGCGATGCAACGGCGGCCAGGATAGGGCTGGGTGTTGGCATGATTTCCCCTTTTGTTGTGGTTATTGGCCGCTACCCATGGTGGGCAGAAGCACGCGGTAGATCTGGATGAAGGCCGACCCCATCAGCACCACCAGCAGCGACGGGAAGATGAAGAAGATCAGCGGGAACAGCAGCTTCAGCGCGATCTTGGCTGCCTGTTCCTCGGCGCGCTGGCGGCGCTTTGTGCGCAGCATCTCGGACTGCACCCGC
>NZ_JAESWB010000395.1 GCF_016765675.1 Neobacillus paridis | reverse complement strand
GCTGTCGCGTCCATCGAAGACGATCGTATGCGGACTGCCGCCAGAAGGGACGGGATGCGGCTTCATCGCCTGCGGTTGGCCGTTGCTGAACGGTATCTCCAGCAAGGTGCCATTGCCATTGCCCGTCATCCATACCGTGCCGCGTTCATCGACGACGAGGCCATGCGGCCGGGTTCCGGCAGGCAGTTCCCATTCCTCGAAGTGTTCCGTGGCGGGGTCGAAGCGCGCCAGGCGATTGCCCGCCATCACGGCGATATAAATGCGTCCATCCAGGCCGGGCGCCGGGTCGCGCGCGAATTTCGGTGTCGGCACATTCCATTCGCTGATCTTGCCGGATGGCCGCGACACACCCGGCGCCACGGTGTAGTTGGAGCCGCCCGCCACGGCCAGTGCCGGCAGCAGTGCCCATAATGCGAAAACCTTCAGCATGGCCTGATTCCCTTCGTTTCCGATAATCTGCATGCGCCGGCAAGGCGGCCTGCGTGGTTGACGCCAGATTGATGC
>NZ_JAESWB010000394.1 GCF_016765675.1 Neobacillus paridis | reverse complement strand
GCAGAACTACGTGCGTCGGAAGGGTGATCAAAATAAGATGATGCTAGCGTCGCAAAACGTTTGCATAAGTAGTTGCTCATGTCTTCCACTTCAATAGACACAATGCTCATTTTCGCTCCTTGTATGCCATAATTAATAAAGTCTTGAGAAAAAACCATAGTTGATGCTATCCACCAGCGTTTTTTATCAATTCAAGCAGGCTCCCAAAACTGCGCGATCTTTGTGGCGATTTCATTACGAAGAAAATTTAGATCAAGAAAAAACGCGAATGCCATTTGACCATATTCAAGCAATTATAAAGTTATTTTGCTATCTAAATAAACGTCATATCGATCAGCAAAAAAATATTTCTTTTTTTATATTTCTGAAAAATTTTCACGATGCTTTTGAAAAGAGGATAAACATTTTTTTAGTCACAGGACCGATGCTCCTTGTTCTAAGATTTTGGCAATAGCACGCAAAATTGGCAAATCTGTGTATGTATATTTTTGTTGAATTCCACGACCACGAGTTTGGTCGCTGGATAGAGAAACAATTTTTTGCAGCAAAGGTGGGTAATCATG
>NZ_JAESWB010000393.1 GCF_016765675.1 Neobacillus paridis | reverse complement strand
CCTGGACGAGATACGCAATGCGGAAGGGGCCAATTTCCACCGCCACGTTGCACAATCAACCAGCGCTTTCATGACAGTGGAACGCGAGGCGTTTGAAATGACCGGGGCTGACTAAAGCAGGAGCAGGCTTGTCGTCAGCCGCCGCAATCTTCCAACGGCGCCACTATGGCAAGGCATCTTCCTTTGATGTGTTAATTAAAAAAGCAGAAGTCAACATTTCGCTTTTTCATTTCCTTGTCGAAGTCTGCAAATTGTTCATCTTTGCTTTCCCAGCTGACGCTCTTTCGAAGTGCTATACATTCTGCCGCACCTTTAAATGCTTGGTTCAAAATATCGACTGCCGTGGTGATTACGACGCCAGTCGATGTATCTTTTAAAGTGAATTCCGGACTCAGGTGAAAGAGTTTTTTATTCTTAATAGCGGAGATCATGGGTTGCGTGATATGGGATTCAGCAAATTCAAACTTTGATTGAAATGCTTCAATTAATTGCGTTTTTAATTCTCCGATTTCATTAACGTCGATTTTTTTTAAAAATTCGTTCAGCTCAAAGGTAAGGTCTATCAGCTTCCCCTCGACGTCTTTCAGTTGAAGATGCGCTCCGGATAACTCTTTCCGGTTGCCTCCTTTGTTTTTTAGCATTTTATCAATGCCTGAAACGAACTGATCGAACATCCTATTCGTCGCCTTTTCCACAAGCTTCTCCTGCAGCTTGGCGGACAATTCT
>NZ_JAESWB010000392.1 GCF_016765675.1 Neobacillus paridis | reverse complement strand
AGCGCGGCGGCGTCGCCGAACGGCACCGACACGAAGCCCGGCGCAAACGGCCCAAAACCCTGCCGATATTGCGCCTCGGAGGAAAACCCGACAATCGTGGTGGTGCGGCCGGCAAAATTGCCGGCGCAGACGATGATCTGCGCCCGTTCCGGCGCCACGCCCTTGACTTCATACCCCCACTTGCGCGCCGCCTTCAGCGCCGTTTCCACGGCTTCCGCGCCGGTATTCATTGGCAGCGCGCGCGCCATGCCCGTCATTTCACACAGCCGCTGGAGGAACGGTCCCAATCGGTCGGTGTAATAGGCGCGCGATGTCACCGCCAGGGTTTGCGCCTGCGCCGTCAGCGCCGCCACCAGGCGCGGATGGCTGTGGCCGAAACTGGTGGCCGAATAGGCTGACATCATGTCCAGATAGCGTTTGCCATGGATGTCGGTCAGCCAGACGCCGGCGCCGCTGTGCAGCACGACCGGCAGGGGCGCATAGTTTTCTGCGCAGACCCTTTTTTCAAGGGCAATCAGGTT
>NZ_JAESWB010000391.1 GCF_016765675.1 Neobacillus paridis | reverse complement strand
GATATGGCGAAAAGCCGCAAGCTTGGCTTCACAGCCTACCAGCCGACCAATGAATCATTTTTCGATTTGTTTTCGCAACTGCGGGCGGCCAGGCTCATCCCCTAATGCCTGGGTCAGACTTACGGTAAAAAGAGGAGACTGCTTGCAGTCCCTCTTCATCCTCGCCCCGCTCAACCTGTTGGCGCTATGCTTCACAACAGGCGCCGTTTCTTGACAGCTTTGCGAGAATACGGGCATTGGACTCGCTCTCGCCCAGGAAATGGTCGGCCTCCACAGTGACACGATCGCCGCTGGCAGTAAGGGACCAACGCGGCAGGCTGTTGACTGCCGATCTTTAGCTCAATTGCCCGGTCGCCCACGCGGACCGCGAACATTTCTGACTGTTCGCTTCTGGCCGGCTGCTGCGGTAGCCGGAACGGGGAAAATCGACCCGAAGCACTCACTCACTTTTCCCGAAAGCCGACGTTAGTCCAGCTATCGCAGGAGAGGCTAACCCAGCGAAGG
>NZ_JAESWB010000390.1 GCF_016765675.1 Neobacillus paridis | reverse complement strand
CCACCAGAATCCTGCCCATGTCTGAGGTGTACTGTCAATAATGGACACCCTCGTGTCAGGCGGCCTGCAGATGTCTGAAGGTATTAGCAAACACTGCAGGGGACAGGTAACCAAGGCGTGAATGACGCCGCTGGCGGTTGTAAAAAATTTCGATGTATTCCTGGACCGCTGCCTTGGCATGGGCACGCGTTTCATAATGCTGGTGATGTGTCAGTTCATTTTTCAGGCTGCCCCAGAAGCTTTCCATCGGTGCGTTATCGAAGCAATTTCCTTTGCGCGACATGGATGCTTGCATGCCAAACTGGTCCAGTAACTTGCGATAGGCATGCGCACAATATTGACTTCCCCTATCCGAATGATGGATCAATCCCGCTGGTGGTCGCTTGTTGCACACAGCTTGCCAGAGCGCCCTGGCCGTCAACTCCTGCGTCATGCGCTCGTCCATCGCATAGCCGACGATTTCACATGTGAAGACATCCTTTACGCCAGCCAGGTAAAGCCAGCCTTCCCGAGTGGGCAGATAAGTGATATCGGTCAGCCACATTTCATTTGGGCGGGTCNGCGTTTCTGCTTGCAGCGCAAGCCCAATTCCTGTCGTAGCCGTCCAATACGATCACGCCCAGCCAGGAACCCTTGTGCCACCAGCTCTGGCTGCATCCGGCGTACGCCATAGGTTTCACGGCTCTGCCAGTGTGCTGCCTTGATGGCCACCTTCAGTCGTTCGTCAGCTTGCTGGCGTTGTGACGGCTTGCGGGCAAGCCAGGCATAGAAGCCGCTGCGTGAGACGTCAAACACACGGCAAAGCAATGCTATCGGGTAGTCGAGCCGCATCGTCTTCAATTGCGCGTACCGGGCAGCGACTCCCGAGCAAAGTACGCGGTGGCCTTTTTTAAGACTTCCTTCTCCATGCGCTCCACCGCGAGCTCGCGGCGTAACCTGGCGTTCTCCGCTTCCAAGTCAGCGACGCTACGACTGCCGGGAGCTGAGGTTGATGCTGTTGATCCCCGCTTGGCAGCCGTGACCCAGTTCGCCAGCGTCCCTTTCGGCACCGATAGCCGCTGCGCCGCCATTTCCAGCGATAGTCCTTGTTCCAATACCAGCTTGACCGCTTCCGCACGAAACTCGGGCGTATAGGTCCTCAAATCTGTTCTCGTCATGCTTTCTCCCATTGACTCAGTTTATCAAACGGGAGTGTCCACAAACGTCAGGCTACCTCAATCTGCAGCAGGCGCGGGAAGTCGGACTGGAAGATCTGCGCG
>NZ_JAESWB010000039.1 GCF_016765675.1 Neobacillus paridis | reverse complement strand
CAGATCAATCATGAGTACCCTATACCCGGCCAGAGATAGTAAGACGCCCAGTTCTGCAGTTGTCGTGCTCTTCCCCGTGCCACCTTTGATAATGTCTACCGAAATAACGATAGGGGAGGGGCTAAGCGGCTTAACATATCCTTTCTCTCGCCTCCAAGCCGCTAGGTCAAATACATTCTGGATGGAAAAGAGACGAATCGGCGGGGAGCCAGGCTTGTCGTCAGATTGCCTGCGAATTTCGAGCTTGCTTTCCTTAAGGTAAGAGCGCAGGGTATTTTCACTGACATCAAGGAGGGTAGCGACCGCCCTCAATCGGTAAGCGGTATCGCCAAGGAGGGCAAAGGTATCACGCATGTGGTTTCCTCAGAATTGGGTAACCGCAGTCTGATTGCGCATAAACCCTATGTCAAGCACTTGTAGGCAAAACATGCAAAATATGGCCTTTTGCCTACCAGTCATGGCTTTTACTGGTAAAACCGTGGAGTGCAATTGGGAACGACATCCTGTCTCTGACCAAGGTGATAGACGAAT
>NZ_JAESWB010000389.1 GCF_016765675.1 Neobacillus paridis | reverse complement strand
GGTCGGCGTTGCGCTGGCATGCTTTTTCAGCAGCGGATGGTCACGCAGGGCCTGCGCATGCGCGGGTTCGATCAGGAGCTTGAGTTCAATTTCCATGGGGCGGCCGCTTTGAAGGGGGAGGGCCAGTATAGCCGGCGCCGGGCCGGGCCCATTGGCAGCGCGCAAGCTGCCAGCCACCAGCCAGCAACACGGAGGCGCCGTTCAGATCACCGTGTATTCCGGCAGGCGGATCACCCGCATGTTCAGCGACGCATGCATCAGCTGTTCATGCGAGTTGACCAGGCGGACTTCATACGCGCCCTGCTTGCCGTTGCCGAAGCGGATCTCGCTGGCCAGTTCTTCCCAGTCGGTGCGGTCGCGAATGTCATCGGTTTCCAGGCACAGGAAAACCAGCAGGTCGGCATCGACCTTGCTCAGCGCATTCAGGCCCACCCGCACCAACGGGCTGGGAATGCGGTCGTCGATGATCATGCCGTAGACCTTCATGCCTTCCGGATAGCGGAACTGCTGTTCAAGGCTGCCGTTGTCGCTGCTATTGCTGCCGGGCGTGTTGTTGACTGTTTCCATGATGCTTCCTCCAGTGGTGTTTGACCCAAGGCCTGCGCCGTGTCGCCGATGGCGGCAAGCCGGCTGTTTGCGGGGCTCAGCAGATGGAGTGCCTGAAAGACCAAAGATTCCTTGCGACCATTG
>NZ_JAESWB010000388.1 GCF_016765675.1 Neobacillus paridis | reverse complement strand
GTATTGCCGCCGATCGACTGACCCACCAGCCTGCCGGCGCCACCAACATGAAACAGCGGCGTGGCGATCAGCGAGACGCTGCCGGGCTGCCCGCCCATCTCGGCCATGCGCGCCACGGAGGAGATCCACAAGTTGCCATGGCTGAGCATCACGCCCTTGGGGAAGCCGGTGGTGCCGCCGGTATAGAGGATGGCGGCCAGGTCGGCGCCGCTGCGCATCGCATCGGCCACCGGGCTGGCGTCCCGTATCAGCGCTTCGAAGGAGAGCATGCCCGCCGGCGACGGCGCATCGCCGGCATGGATCACGGTGCGCACGCAGGGCGCTTCCGCCAGGATCCTGTCCACCAGCGGCAGATGCTGGTCGTCGACGATCAGTACCCGGCTGTCGCAGTCGGCCAGGGAATAGGCGATTTCCTGCACGCTCCAGCGGGTATTGACCGGATTGGCCACGGCGCCGGCCCACCAGACCGCTTGGAAGTATTCGAGGTAGCGGTCGGAATTCTGCGCCAGCATCGCGACCCGGTCGCCAGCAGCAACGCCCAGCGCGCCAAGGGCGCCGGCCAGGCGCGCAACCCGTGTCGCCAGCTCGCGGAACGACTGTGCCCGCTCGCCGAAGATGGTGGCGGTCTTGTCCGGATGGTTCTGCAGCGCCCGGTGCAG
>NZ_JAESWB010000387.1 GCF_016765675.1 Neobacillus paridis | reverse complement strand
GGCGCGCTTGCCCATGATGGTCAGGACCGGCTCGGCGCCCGCGGAACTGGATAGCAGTCCGAGTTCTTCCAGGCTGGCGGCAAACTCCCCTTTGCCAAAATCGACGCCAACAAGTGCGGCTCGCATGTCAGCAGCCATTCGCAGGACCGGCAGTATGCAAGGCGTTATTCAGCGTCGGACTCCAGATTGAGATTGACGGCACGTGCCGGCACGACAGTGGAAATCGCGTGCTTGTAGACCATCTGGGTTACGGTATTGCGTAGCAGTACGACATACTGGTCGAACGATTCGATGTGTCCCTGAAGCTTGATCCCGTTGACCAGATAGATCGAGACGGGGACATGCTCTTTGCGCAAGGCGTTGAGGAAGGGGTCTTGTAACAGTTGCCCTTTGTTGCTCATGAAAGCTCCATTGTGTTGTTGTGATGAGGAGTTGGAGGCAACTCGACCAGATTCAAGTAGCGCGTTGCCGCGATGAATCTCGAATGTAATCGATTTCCCTGAGTATTGCCAAATCAATAGCGTTTTTAATCGGATTTCGCAAACGGATTTTTACCGGAGCGCAGTTCTATACGCAGTGGAGTGCCGACCAGTGAAAAAGTTTCGCGGAAGTGCTTCTCCAGGTAGCGCTTGTAGTTTGCGTCAATCGCGTCGAGCGCATTGCCGTGAATGACAATGACCGGCGGATTCTGGCCGCCCTGGTGCGCGTAGCGCAGCTTGG
>NZ_JAESWB010000386.1 GCF_016765675.1 Neobacillus paridis | reverse complement strand
CGTGTCAGCGACTGCATCAGGCCCAGCGTGCCGCTGAATGGTCCCAGCATATAGGTCAGCACCGAACTGCCGATCAAGGTCACCGCCAGCAGATTGACATCGATGCCCAGCACGTCAGGCTTCAGCGATTCGCCCAGAAGCGCGATCGCCACCAGTGGATGCACGCCCAGCATCGCAACGGCAAGCGCCATGAAGGGCATGGAAATCAGGAACAGCCGGGTGCCCAGCGCATCGTGCAGCGCGAGGAAAGCCTCGTTGACCGCATGATCGGCGCCGGAAAGATGCATGGCGCTGACAAAGAAGCCCGCGGCCAGGAAGATGGCGAACTGGTCTGCCATGCGCGGCAGGCGCGATGCCATCTGCAGCCTTGCCGCGCGCAGGAAGTCGCGGCCACGGCCCAGGGCCATGCTCCAGGCCAGCGCAAACGGAATTGCCACCAGCGTCACCACGGTGAGCATGCCTATGCGCAGCAGGCGGTCCAGCACGCCAATGGTGGCCACCATCAGCATGATGGCCAGCAGCATCTGCCCGAGATGGCGCAGGGCCGGCCGCCATGGTGG
>NZ_JAESWB010000385.1 GCF_016765675.1 Neobacillus paridis | reverse complement strand
CGGTGCAGGACCGATGTCACGGTGCTGGGCGGCGGTACGTCGGCATGGCCCAGTTCCAGCAGGCGTGCCGAGATCTTGCGGCCACCCCAGGCAGGATGGGCCTGCCGCAGCGCCACGATGGCTTGCTCCATGTCGGCTGGCGTGCGACCGGGGGAGTGCTGCGGGCGGCGTGATTGATCGGCCAGACCGGCATGGCCATGCTGCGCATGCCGCTTGAGCAGTTTGTAGGCTGTTGTGGGGCTGATGTCGAAGCGTCGACACAGTTCACGGATATTGGCATCGGGTTGCTGCGCGAGCAGGACGAATTCTTGGCGAAGACTCATGACATCTCTCGGTGACCAGGGCATGTTGATGTTCCTTTGAGCAATCCTGCATCATGCTCAAAAGTGTTCACTATGTCCTCGTACACCTGTCCACTATGTCCCCGGTCTATACAGCGAAGCAAAAAAAGTGACCCGGCCGCCGGGACGGACTCCCGGCTTGTCTCCACGGCAGTGCAGCGGCGTAGCG
>NZ_JAESWB010000384.1 GCF_016765675.1 Neobacillus paridis | reverse complement strand
GCCTCCGGGCCTTCATAATATGCTTCACTTCTGCCGATCCACTCGGCGCTGATGCGCCAATGAAATTTCTCGCGACTTCGCAGCCAGGCGTTTGTCGTTATAGATGTCATTCATAGATGACCCAGCCACCCAACCCATTGCGTAACGACGTGCCTCCTCCAGGATGTAAGGATCCATTCCCATTTCGGTGCCCTTCGCATCAAACACTTCATTCCACTTATGCCTGAGGAGGTGTGGATAGATATGGAAGCCAAGGTTTTTGGAGAGCGCTGTGAAGATCGAATTTATGGACTTAAGTGATAAGGGTTGACCTAGGGTTCCCCGCGAGCTCTTTTCACTTACAAAAATGAAATCATGAGCTTGCGAGCCAGGGATTTGTGAACGTATGTGTTCGATGTAATGCTTAATTTGTTCCATCAAGGCACGAGGTAAAGTGGCCAAGTGCGCTTTCGATTTCTGATTTGGCTTGTCTAATCGAGTATCGGTGGGATCAACGCCAGATCGATAAATCCTGATCTGATCTGATGTTCCATGCAACATTAGGTCAGAAATTTTGAGTTTTGCAAGCGCTCCGCGCCTGATACCGCTCTGAATAAAGATGGAAACAATCAGAT
>NZ_JAESWB010000383.1 GCF_016765675.1 Neobacillus paridis | reverse complement strand
GTAGCTGCGTCCGGTGTCGATGACCCATATCTTAGCCCCTTCTGCTAGGTAGTCCGTCACCAGTTGCTGCGTGAAAAACGATTTGCCGGCACCGGATTCGGCAAAGACCACGGCATTGAAGTTCGTCTGCGAATCAAACAGGTCGAATAGCACCGGCTGTCCCCGGCGTGACATCAGCATCATCGCGCCGGAAGTGCCGGTACCGGTCCACTCGCCGAATATCGGAAGGAACTGGACCGCATGGCTGATTGCCATGGTGTGGAAGCGGTACAGATTCTTGACGCCTTCACGCGTCGTGTTCAGCGGCAGCAGGTTATAGAAAAGCGGCTCCAGGATGCGCTTGTCTTCCCGCATTTCGNGTAATAAGCCTGCAGGCCGGCTGCGAGCTTGTTCAAGCGCTCTTTCGACTTCGAGAAAAGAAAAACGGTGAAATTGAGCTCGCAAAGGACACCGCCGCGGCCCTCCATCTCATGGACCAGCGTGTCGATGCCTGCTTTTTTGTAACCCAGCACCGGGATCATGTGCGAGGTCGGGCCAAACACTTGGTGATTGATCATCGCTGAACGGCTCTTGACCCATTCCGCCTTGGCGACCTGGTCAGGATAGTGCAGGGTGAGCACCATGTAGTACGGATCAGTGATCTGGTTGCTCAGGCCCTGTGGGTCGCCGATGATGCTGTTCATGACCGCCAGCCGGGTGCGCTTGGGGAAGAACTTGACGCTCAGGGCCTTGCCGAAGAATTCGCTGTCGTGGAAATTGATCGTGGTCTTG
>NZ_JAESWB010000382.1 GCF_016765675.1 Neobacillus paridis | reverse complement strand
TCGTTTGATCAAGCAAAAAAAGAACCGAGAAAACGTACTAACGGTACGACTCCCGATTCTTTAAATCAGTACAAATAATGCTCCCGCTCCCCCATTTAGGAACCAACTTAATTACCGCAAGTTCCAACTCGAATTACGAGGGAAGAACTTAATTGGGGGAAGACAGAACGTAAATAATTATCTATCCATTTATTCCACTGTCACCGACTTGGCGAGGTTGCGCGGTTTGTCGACGTCGCAGCCGCGGTGCAGGGAGGCATAGTATGCCAATAATTGTAATGGAACCACAGAGATAAGTGGTGTTAATAATTCGTGTACTTCCGGCAGGACAAAGCTGTCTTCGTCCATGTTGAGACCCTGCATAGAAATGATACAAGGGTTAGCTCCGCGGGCCACGACTTCCTTGACATTGCCGCGAATACTTAAGTTTACTTTTTCCTGGGTGGCAAGGGCAACTACCGGGGTGCCGTCTTCAATTAAAGCAATGGTGCCATGCTTTAACTCTCCGCCGGCAAATCCCTCCGCTTGGATATAGGAAATTTCCTTAAGCTTTAGTGCACCTTCCAGGCAGACATAGTAGTCAAGCCCACGGCCAATAAAGAAGCAATTACGCGTCGTTGATAGAAATTCTCTTGAGATGATTTCAATCAGCTCTTTTGAATCACAAAGAACATCCATCGCATTGGCCACTAAACCAAGTTCATGAGAAAGGTCAAAGCCAATATCGATACCGTTGCTCTTGGCAGTTACCTCTGCCAGAACGGCCAGCACAGCGATTTGGGCTGTGTATGCTTTAGTCGAAGCCACGGCAATTTCAGGGCCGGCATGCAGCAGTAAGGTAAAGTCTGCCTCACGAGATAGAGTCGACCCTGGAACATTTGTAATCGTTAATGCCGGGTAACCCAACTCTTTTACCTTTACAAGAACAGAACGGCTATCGGCCGTTTCACCACTTTGCGAAATGAAAATAAACAATGGCTTTTTCGATAATAAAGGCAGATTATAACCAAATTCACTGGAGATATGAACCTCTACTGGAATCTTCGCCATTTTTTCCATAAACTGCTTGCCAACCAGGCCGGCATGATAAGAAGTCCCGGCTGCAATAATATAGATCCGGTCTGCTTCGTTTACCGCATCAATGATCTCTCGGTCGATGGTCAGTTCACCCTGTTCGTTCCGGTACGTTTGAATAATTTTTCTGATAACGGCGGGCTGTTCATCGATTTCCTTCAGCATATAATGCGGATAGGTACCCTTCTCGATATCACTTGCATCCAGTTCCGCTGTAAACGGTGGACGGTTTATGATCTCACCGTTCAAGTTTTGAATCGTCACTTCATCTTTTTTAACAACAACAATTTCTTTGTCCATTAATTCGACGAACTGGTTTGTCAATTGCAGCGTTGCCATGGCATCGCTGGCCACAACATTAAAGCCATTTCCGAGACCGACTAAGAGCGGACTTTTATTTTTCGCCACATAGATCGTTTCGCTGTCCTCAGCGTCTAATAGGGCAAGCGCATAGGAGCCATGTAACAGCTTCAGCGTTTTCCGGAAAGCTTCCAGGACATTTAAGCCTTCACCCACAAATTTCTCAACCAGCTGCACAATCACTTCTGTATCTGTTTCACTTTTGAAGGGAACGTCTGCTAAGAGTTCGCGTTTTAACAGTGCATAATTTTCGATGACACCATTATGAACCAAAGTAAACCGGCCGGTTGCACTTTGGTGAGGGTGAGAATTTTCTTTACTTGGAACCCCGTGAGTTGCCCAGCGGGTATGACCAATCCCGATGGTTGCAAACATGTCCTTATCAACAGCTCGACGTAAATCAGCAATTCGTCCTTTTTCTTTGAAAACATGAATACCCTGATCATTTTTTAAGGCAAGGCCTGCTGAATCGTAACCTCTATATTCAAGCTTTTCTAAACCTTTTAGTAGAATTTCTTTTGAGTCGTTATTTCCGATATATCCAACAATTCCGCACAAGTTCTTTTCCTCCCTGTCAAGGGGGCAAGAAACTTCCCGAGGGCATTACTTGCCCCCTTATCTCCGTTTTTTTGAGGTATCTGTTTATACCTTTTCCAAACATAAATCACAATATGCCGCATTTTCTTCCCTTTGTGCACAAGGTTGCCCCTGTGTTTTAAAGAAGAAATTTCGGTTGTGCGTTCAACCGGGAGGTATCCGCCGAAACCTTCGATAAACCTCCTCCTCGTCAACTAACCGACTCTCTTTCGATTAGTCCAGGCGCTTTAAAAAGAAATTTTGTCAGCTGCCCTCCTTTCAAGGAAATACAAAGCAAGTTAATACTACATGAAAAAGAGGAGACTAGTCAACAAAAAAGTAAAATTTTGTGGTACTCTCCACTTATCATAAAATATGCATAAAGGAATGTAATGTTCCCTTATGCATACCCATTTCCTCTTAATCTTTTAAGCCCATTTCCTGCTCAACAACGGCAACAATTCGAGTAACATAAGACGAGCAAAGCTCTTCTGTTGCTGCCTCAGCCATTACGCGAACGAGCGGTTCTGTCCCTGATGGACGCACAAGGATTCTTCCATTGCCGGCCATCTCAGATTCCACTTGTTCAATCACTTCTTTGACCTTAAGATTATCTGTTACATGATATTTATCGGTAACCTTGACATTCACCAGTTTTTGCGGGTACTTTTTCATTTCCCCTGCCAATTCACTCAGTGGCTTTTGGGTTGCCTTCATAATATTGACCAATTGCAAGCCGGTTAATAAACCATCACCTGTCGTATTATAGTCCAAGAAAATAATATGACCGGATTGTTCACCGCCTAAATTATAGCCATTTTTCTTCATTTCCTCGACCACATAGCGGTCGCCCACTGCCGTGGTAACACTTTGAAGGCCATTGGCTTCCAGCACCTTATAAAAACCAAGATTGCTCATTACTGTTGAAACAATCGTATTATGCTTAAGACGGCCATGTTCCTTCATGTATTTGCCGCAAATATAAAGAATCTGATCGCCATCGACGATGTTTCCATTTTCATCAATAGCGATCAAGCGGTCACCATCACCATCAAAGGCAAGACCAACATCGGCACCCTTTTCCTTCACAAAAGCAGCCAGTGCTTCAGGGTGTGTTGAGCCGACGCCGTCATTAATATTTAAACCATTGGGAGCTGCCCCCATGGTTGATAAGTCAGCGTCTAAATCAGCAAATAAGTAAGTCGCCAGTGAATGGGTTGCACCATGAGCGCAATCCAGGGCAATATGAATACCGGAGAAATCCTCTTCAACGGTGTTTTTCAAGTATTGCAGATACTTTTGCCCGCCTTCAAAATAATCCATCACCAAACCAAGATCTGCACCGATTGGACGAGGTAATTGATCCTCTGGTAAGTCCATTAATTTCTCAATCTCCAGTTCTTGCTCATCGGATAATTTGAAGCCGTCAGGACCGAAGAATTTAATCCCATTATCGGCAACTGGATTATGCGAAGCTGAAATCATGACGCCGGCTTGGGCCCCTAATGCCTTTGTTAAATAAGCCACACCTGGTGTCGAAATCACCCCAAGACGCATGACCTCCGCCCCAATCGACAATAGACCTGCCACTAGAGCCCCTTCCAGCATATGGCCGGAAATGCGGGTGTCACGTCCGATTAAAACCTTGGGACGGGCTTTATCTTTTGTTAACACATAACCGCCAAACCTGCCCAATTTAAAAGCCAGTTCAGGGGTTAATTCGCTATTCGCTATTCCCCTTACTCCGTCAGTACCAAAATATTTTCCCATAACAAACCGCTCCTTCAACATTTATTACTCGAAATTAAGCATTATTTTTAATGGTAATTTTTGCTGTGGATTTATTTAGCTTCCAATCGATATTAGGCGGACCGTCTACCTGAATATTGACATTGTGACTCCCCTCATCCATGTTGGAAAGATCAACATAAACATCAAAATCATCCGGACCTAATGATTGCAAAACAGCGCTTGGCCCATTTACAAGGATACTAATCATTTGATTATTCGGGTCATCTATCTCTGCGACAAAATCGCTGGCAAGTCCTTTTATTTTGATCGGAATTTTTGTGACTGTTTTTTCTTCTTGCTTATTAACAGTTACCTTAACTTTGACTGTCTGCGGTGTTACTTTGGTAATTCCATTGGAAATGATGACAGGCAATTCCAAGGTGGTATTATCCGTTATTTTGCTAACATTCACTTCCACCCGAACACTGTCGGTTCTTTTTAACACATCATCATTTGCGGAGATGACTGCTTCTCTTGTTTCAAGTTCAATTTTATCAATCGTTACACCTTTTGGTGGAGTTCCTTTTTGAACAATGCTGATTGGAACCTTCTTACTGTTATCCTTGATCGGGATCGTGACTTTGACTGTCTCTGGTTCAACCGTTACATCCAATTTATTTAAATTTTTATCTAAGACTTGCACATCTGCTGCTCTCGCTATCGTTTCTGTCAGTTTCTCTTTTTCTTCAATCGCCGCTTTGACGTAAGTGATCTGGTCAATCAGACTTTTCGCTCCGGTAATTTTAACCCGGGCCGGTTCCACAATCGGTTGCCCGGCTAGGTAGCCATCGGCAATCTGACTGCGATTAAACTCTCCTTCCACCTTATATTCCCTTGTGACTTTCTCTTGAACGGTCACGTAGACAAATTCCGGTTTAATCGTTGCCTTAATCCGATCATTTAAGTCTCTCACTTTGAGCTTGACCTTTTGTCTGCCAATTTTGGCATCCTTTAGGTCCACATATACTTCAAAGTTTCGCAGTGCTTTAGCCGTCTGAACGACTGTAATTGGGCCTTTTAAACTGACGTCTACTGTATTTGGAACACCGGTTACCACTAAATTATCGGTATCATAGTATGCTTTGACAGGGAAATCTTTTATGTCCTCTGTCCTTTGATCCAAAGGCACATTGACATCTTTTGTTCCCGGATTGACAGAGGAATAGAGCAGTACAGCTAACACCAAGGCAAGCCCTTTTATAAACCAAGGATTATCCATCAATTTATCCATTGCTTTTCCCCCTCCAGTTCCAACGGGCTGAAGAAGCTTGTTTTGTTTTGATATGCAGCAATAATTCATTGCTGAGCATTTCTCTTAATTCTTCTGCTTTTAAATCCCGGTGAAGTTCTCCATTTCTTGTTAGTGAAATACCACCGGTTTCTTCGGAGACAACAACCGTTATACTGTCCGTTACCTCGCTGATCCCCAACGCTGCCCGATGTCTCGTTCCTAATTCCTTTGAAATAAATGGGCTTTCGGACAATGGAAGATAGCATGCAGCCGCGGCAACATTATTTTTTTGAATTATGACAGCCCCATCATGAAGCGGAGTATTTGGAATAAAGATATTAATTAATAGTTCTGCAGAAATCTTTGAATTTAGCGATATTCCTGTTTCGATGTAATCACTCATCCCGGTTTCCCGCTCGATTGAGATTAGGGCGCCAATGCGCCGCTTGGCCATATAATCAGCTGCCTTGAGAATGGCTTCCACTGTTTTTTCCTGACCATCTTCGTCTGGACTCGTGCTCCTTGAAAAAAACTTTCCCCGTCCCAACTGTTCGAGGGCCCGCCTAAGTTCCGGCTGAAAGATAATGATAATGGCAAGAAAACCATAGGTGATGACCTGCTGCATCATCCAGCTCAACGTAGTTAAGCCAAAAAAATCACTGGCAACCCTGACAATTAAAATGACCAAAATTCCTTTTAATAACTGGACAGCCTTTGTTCCTTTGATTATATTTATTAGTTTATAAATGACATACCAGACCAGGAGAATATCAACAACACTCGATACATATTTCCAAAATGTCCAATCCGCAAACGGCATGTTTTTTCCTCCGTAATTTTGCTTAAAAAATACCTGTTGTCATGCAACTCATTTATTATAACATATTATGATATGGTCGTTTTAAAAAAACAAATCACCCTTTATGAGTGATTTGCGTCTATTTTGTTTCTCACTGTTCGAAAAACCCAGTAACTTCCTTGGCTGACTTTTTCATTTGATACCAAATCCAATCAAATACCTCATTAACCTCGTCAATCTGACCCGTTACATGTCCAGCCGAGGCGAGATATTTTTCCCCATGAATCACCGTCACATCGCCTTGAATTTCGCCCTCAATTTTCAATTTGCCATTGCGTACCACCACATCACCTTTAACTACTTCTCCTTTAGGAACAATGACCGTATTATTTTTGACTACTAAGTTCTTTTGATTGGTAACAGAAAATTCCCGATCCTGACTCCAGGTTGAAAACAGGCTGCCCATCATGAGGACAACAAACAGGGAGGCAGCAGAAAGAAATGGGTGATTTCTCAATAGGCGTGCGGCCAAAACCTTTTTCTTTTCTTTTGGCAAGCGGGCCAAAACATGGGCGGTAAAATCAGCAGGGGCCTGCATATTGGAAATACTTTTTACAAACGCAACTGTTTTTTTCAGTTCGTTAAATATAATTTCGCACTCTTTACAGCTTCGGAGGTGCTCTCTTAGGATCTGTTCCTTTTCTGGATCAATTTCTTCGTCCAAATACTGGTGCATAAGTTCTATGATATGTTCTGGACACATAAACAGCTTCACCTCTTACACATACCGTAATTGTTGTCTTAAAGCTTCCCGGCCGCGGTGAATTCTGGTCTTCACCGTTCCAAGGGGAAGCTCAAGAATTTCACTAATTTCATTTAAAGATAGATCTTCGATATATTTTAATACAATGGCCGAGCGGTATTTTTCCGGAAGTTTTAAGATTTCTTTTTGAACAATCTCTTGCAGTTCAAGGCTTTCTAACTCTGTTTCAGGCAGAGGTGTGTCGGACGGAATCTGCGAATACATCGTTAACCCTTCGGAACCGGCTACTTCTGCATCTAAATAGTAATCAGGCTTCTTCTTCCGCAATCTGTCAATGCATAAATTAGTAGCAATTCGAAAGAGCCAAGTGGAGAATTTTAAGTCTTGGTTAAATGATTTTATATTCACATAGGCGCGCAAGAATGTTTCCTGGGCGATATCTTCTGCTTCATGGCTATTTCCAAGCATTCGGAAACAGAGCTGATACACGCTGTTTTTATAAATTTCAACGATTTCCCCAAATGCATCTTGATCGCCTTTGATAACTTGTTTTATTCTTTTTTTTATAATTGCATCCATTCTATTACCTCAGCTCCAATGCTGCTAACCGATAATACGATTCGGTTGCAAAAAAGTTTCGTTTTTAACGAAATTAGTCCTTAATACCTTTAATTTTAACAAACAATTACTAGATATTGCTAAAAAATTGTGACAGAAATTTAGGTTTTGAGATGACTATAACAGACTATACCAACATTAAAATTTTTTATATGTATGTGATTCTCTATAGAGATTTTTCCCTGTTTCTAAATTAAAAACAGCTGCCGATGTTGAGAGCAGCTGCTTAGGTTTGAATTATAAAAGTTTTTCACCAAATAAGGAACCCATAAGTTCGACTGCAATCGAAGCTGTTTTGTTTCTTTCATCTAAAATTGGGTTGACTTCTACAAATTCCGCCGAGGTAATTAAATTGGACTCCTCTAACATCTCCATCGCTAAATGGCTCTCCCGATAACTGATTCCACCAATGACAGGCGTTCCTACACCTGGGCATTCGCTTGGATCTATTCCATCCAGATCTAATGACAAATGAACACCATCCGTTTTATCTTTCAGATAAGCAATCGTTTCCTCCATGACCCTGGACATGCCGAGGCGGTCAATTTCATGCATCGTGAAGACTTTAATGCCTTTTTCTTTTATTAAAATTCTTTCACCTTCATCTAACGACCTGGCTCCAATAATCACGACGTTCTCCGGTTTTACCTTGGGTGAATAGCCGCCGATTCCCGTTAACAAAGGATGTCCAATCCCAAGGCTGACGGCTAAGGGCATCCCATGAATATTTCCAGATGGGCTTGTCTCGGCCGTATTTAAATCACCATGAGCATCGTACCAAATTACCCCAAGGTTTTGATAGTGTTTTGCGACCCCAGCTAAGGTTCCGATAGCAATGCTGTGATCCCCTCCCAAAATAAGCGGAAAGGCCCCAGATTGAATAATCTCATCGACTTTCTCGGCGAGTACCGCATTTTTCTCAGCTACCAAATCCAAATTTCTCAAATTGGATTTCTTATCTACGATAACTTCAGGTCTGCCAATCGCGATATCGCCCAAATCATGAATTTCATCAAATAATGGCTTTAAGGACTCAATAATTCCCGCGTATCGAATAGCACTTGGCCCCATATCCACCCCGCGGCGCATTTGCCCTAAATCCATCGGCATTCCAATGATTGAAAGTCTCCTGTTCATCTATTATTCCCCCAGCCTTTTTTCTTATATTTTAACTTTTTACATTAGAATGACTCAACTTAACAGAATTTTGCATAAATATACGAATGGTTTGAAATTCAGTCGATAATGGCTTTATTTGGCATGCTTTATGATCAAAAAAGCTCAATGAACCTGGCTTGTCCAGCCGAGTATCATTGAGCTATCCTTCATTATTTATCCTAATTTCCGATTTGGAATCTTATCGATATTATCAAGCATGATTCCTGTTCCAACTGCTACGCAATCCATTGGGTTATCGGCTACAAGTACCGGCACCTTCAACTCATCCGCAAGTAGCATATCCATGCCGTGCAGCAATGCACCGCCGCCTGTTAAAATAACGCCGCGGTCAATGATATCGGCTGAAAGTTCTGGAGGCGTACGTTCAAGAACACTTTTTGCTGCTTGAACAATAACCGAGACGGATTCACGCAATGCCTGTTCGATTTCTTCCGAATGAACCGTGATTGTTCGCGGCAAACCACTGACCATGTCACGTCCTCTGATTTCCATTTCTTCTGAGCGCGATCCCGGAAAAACGGTTCCGATGTTAATTTTAATATTTTCAGATGTACGTTCACCAATCAATAGTTTGTACTCGCGCTTAATATAGTTCAAAATCTCTGTGTCAAACTTATCGCCAGCCATTTTAATGGAGGAAGAAGTCACGATATCGCCCATTGAAAGAACAGCAATATCTGTCGTTCCTCCTCCAATGTCAACTACCATGTTGCCGCTTGGTTGAAAAATATCCATCCCCGCGCCGATGGCAGCCACCTTTGGTTCTTCTTCCAAATACACTTTTTTTCCACCACTTTTTTCAGCAGCTTCACGGATTGCCTTTTGCTCAACACTTGTGATGTTTGTCGGGCAGCATATCAGAATACGCGGCTTAGACAAAAAGCCTTTGACATTGAGCTTATTAATAAAATGCTTAAGCATCGCTTCTGTAACATCGAAGTCAGCAATGACACCATCTTTTAGCGGACGAATGGCAACAATATTTCCCGGTGTCCGTCCCACCATACGGCGTGCTTCCTCTCCAACAGCCAATACACGATTGGTATTTTTGTCTATGGCAACTACAGAAGGCTCATTTAATACAATTCCACGGCCTTTTACGTGAATTAACACATTAGCTGTTCCTAAATCAATCCCAATATCCCTTGCAAACATTCTCTATTCTTTCCTCCTCGAAAGATTCCACATACTTTTCCTAATTGTTTATTCTACCATATTCATGTCAAATTCCATAACATTTTCATTAAAAGATGTTAATTTTTGATGAATATTGTCGGAAACGGAGGATTTTCAGAGAATAGTGAGTTTTATATGGATAAACAACAGATACATAATCAATTTGCAATTGATTATGTAACCGCCTCCCCCTCCTTTTCTTCTTTCTGGTATTTCATTTTTGTTGCTTCTCCACCCCGTAAGTGACGGATCGATTTATGATAATCTAAAATTTCTTTTACCTCGGTTGCAAGCTCAGGATTAATCTCAGGAAGTCTCTCGGTTAAATCCTTATGGACTGTACTTTTGGATACGCCAAACTCTTTCGCAATCACGCGAACCGTTTTCCTCGTCTCCACGATATACTTTCCAATCTTGATAGTCCTCTCTTTGATGTAATCGTGCACACTCTCGCCCTCCCTAAATTGGATGTGGAGTGTGAAATGAGACCCGCTTATCACTGTGACGAAATACTGCATCCGCATGGTTTGGTGTCAGGCACCGCAAAAAGACATTTGTCCACGTGGGGTGGACAGTATCTCGAAATAAATTTGGGACCATGCGGCAGAAAGTTAGTCTTTCTGAATCATACGATGAATAATTCATGTCCCCGGCTGAATTCCCGCTAACTTCAAACGACTCCTCACCTCAAACACTCTCTTTGTAAAGGTTTGTAACCATTGTATTAGCTTGGATATGGGTTTATGCACAAAATACACAAACAGGACAAGGGGGAAGGGAAATAATCAGATTGAAAACAAATTCACCTTCTTTTTCGACACATTTTATTTCGATTGTAAAAACATACTGATTCAATGCTTTTCTCGGAAATAGCCGAAAGTCAAGAATATTTCCCGAGAAATTTGTCGAATTATTCAATGGCTTATAAGTTAAAGTTACTGACCTAACCTTCATTGATTTTGGATTTCTGGCACATTTGGATTTCCAACAAAAAAAGTCGAGAACAACTCCCGACCATTTTTTGTAACTGATTATTCCTTCTTGTCGCCGAGGGCAAAGGTAATTTCGGCTTCGCAGGCAACTTGGCCATCTACGGTCGCAACAGCCTTTCCTTTCCCAATCGATCCGCGCAGCCGTACCATTTCAACCTCAAGCCGCAGCTGATCTCCCGGTTTTACCTGTTTCTTAAAACGACAGTTATCAATACCTGCAAAAAAGGCCAGCCGACCACGATTCTCCTCTTTTTTTAATACTGCAACGGCTCCTACCTGTGCAAGTGCTTCAACGATTAATACTCCTGGCATTACCGGATAATCGGGAAAGTGTCCATTAAAAAATTCCTCATTCGCAGAAACATTTTTAATGCCAACCGCTCGTTTTCCTTCCTCCACTTCTAAAATTCGATCGACCAGCAAAAAGGGATAACGGTGCGGAATAATTTCTTTAATTTGATCAATATCAAGCATATCGTTGGTACCTCCTACTAATAACAACTTATAATTCCATTTTACTATTAAAACTATCTAAAAGGGAAGGGCCTCAGGCGGCCCTTCCCTTTTATTTCTCTTTATTAACTAAATCTATAATATGAGTCCAGGTAGATTCCTTAAATACATCGGCAGCTTTTCCACCGCCCAGTACAGAGTATCCCACGACTGCTCCCGCTACAATGCTGACAAACATGAAGACAATCAATAAGATAAGGCGAAGCCAAATTGGAATAAGCCGGATCCTAATTCGTTTATTCGGCAATTCTGATATTTCTGCATTATTTGTTTGCTTATCTCTATTTTGTTTGACTTGAGATTTTTCTTTTTTAAATTCTTCCCTTGTTCTCAATTGTTCCTGATTTACATTATTTAAAGCCATCTTTATTCCCCTTTGCCGAAATCCGTATTTTTGCCTTAAGTACTTCTCTTACGGACCTGGTTAATTACCTCTTATTATAACCAATTTCAATTCGCGACTCGACAAAATTTTATTCTGCTTTCTTTTATTATAAAAAATTATACAGGAATGCACATTACTTTTTTAGGAAATTTCAATTGAGAGGCCTGTTTTGGGTTACTGCAGTCAGTTGAAATGCTGCTGAATATTAAAAAAACACAAGAGACGATAATCCCTTGTGTTCCAGTTTCAAAAATATGAGCCATGAAGGACTCGAACCTTCGACCCTCTGATTAAAAGTCAGATGCTCTACCGACTGAGCTAATGGCTCTAAAAATGGCTGGGCTAGCAGGATTCGAACCTACGAATGACGGAGTCAAAGTCCGTTGCCTTACCGCTTGGCTATAGCCCACCGAGATAAGAATAATATGTCCAAAAAAAAAGAAATTATGTATGGTGGAGGGGGACGGATTCGAACCGCCGAACCCTGAGGGAGCGGATTTACAGTCCGCCGCGTTTAGCCACTTCGCTACCCCTCCAACAAGTGCCGGCCAGAGGACTTGAACCCCCAACCTACTGATTACAAGTCAGTTGCTCTACCAATTGAGCTAGGCCGGCAAAGAAATAAAATATGGTGGAGGATGACGGGATCGAACCGCCGACCCTCTGCTTGTAAGGCAGATGCTCTCCCAGCTGAGCTAATCCTCCAATATGGTGACCCCTACGGGATTCGAACCCGTGTTACCGCCGTGAAAGGGCGGTGTCTTAACCGCTTGACCAAGGGGCCATAATAAAAAAATCAAGTAAGCTTCCAAGCGGGCTCGAACCGCTGACCTCTTCCTTACCATGGAAGTGCTCTACCTACTGAGCTATGGAAGCAAAGCTCAACATCTTGTAGACATAAAAATGGCTCCGCAGGTAGGATTCGAACCTACGACCGATCGGTTAACAGCCGATAGCTCTACCACTGAGCTACTGCGGAACAATGAAATATTGAATATACTCAATGCATAACTTGTGTCCCCGCCTCAGAAAGTAAATTCAAGAAGCGACTCGGCGTGTACAACTCGTAGCCGATTCATGAAGCTTTGCTCGTCTCTACCACTGAACTAATGCGGAACAATGAAAAATTGTTTATTTGAAATAAATTTCAATATAGCCCGGCAGCGTCCTACTCTCACAGGGGCGCGTGCCCCAACTACCATCGGCGCTGAGAAGCTTAACTTCCGTGTTCGGTATGGGAACGGGTGTGATCTTCTCGCCATCACCGCCGGACTATTTAGCTGACACTATTTTATTATAATGTCTTTTTGAAATTTTTCAAGGGGAAATCTAAATTTTTTCATTCCCTCAAAACTAGATAATACAGAAGAAGTTCCATTGAAGAACGAGTTCGCTTTCTGATTCATGTCTAGCTCCAGCGTCCAGCAACTAGTGTCTTTCGGTCTTTTCCCTACGATAAGTCAACATTGAATCGTTTCACTCTTCGTGTTTCCTTTATCTCAGTCAAAGCCCACCACAAGGAACACTTCGTCAGCGTAGGCATCGCACGAGGAAAAAGCATTAGCTTTTTCGAGGAAGCCATACGTTGCTAAGCG
>NZ_JAESWB010000381.1 GCF_016765675.1 Neobacillus paridis | reverse complement strand
ACAGAACAGCGATGGCCTACCGGCCCCTGATTGCTCAACCTCCATTACTTGTCACCGTAACCTCATCGGCAGACTCGCTAACACGGTACTTGTTTCCCATGGGACGGACTGTAAATACGTTTTTCCAGCTGTGGGAAAGGGCCAATTCAGGGGATCAAGCCGTCGCGATGAGTCATACTCATGGTCATATTCCAAGATTAATCACTCATCGCCTCGTAGAAAAATCTGGAACCTGCCCAACATGGACTGCCCCAGAAAGAATGACTGAAAGCAACGATGCAGCTGTGCGACTTGTAATTGATANAGCAACGATGCAGCTGTGCGACTTGTAATTGATAAAAATACGCAGATTGAGCAAAGCAAAGCATCTGAGTTTTATCAAAATTGGACAAAAAATGGACTACTTGAAAGGGGTTGGGTCCGCGAATTTTGTGAAGAGACTCAATTAGAACAACTTACTGCAGGCTCTCATGAAAATACAGACCCAAATTCACCTGTATGGAATATCGTTACTGGGCCAGAAATAATTAAGGGTCATTCTGACTTGACGCAGGATATATTCCTCAATTTTATTCATCAACTATATGACGATACAATATTAAATACAGTGAACTAGTAGTAGATTGCACTGAGTCGAAGCGAACGTCCGCTTCCGCCGTATTGCAGACATCCGGATCGTTCCGCTCGCCTTATTTGAAACTGGGAACGGTGGACCCTCCGTCGTTTTCTAGTATTACTAAAGAAATGTGTTCCA
>NZ_JAESWB010000380.1 GCF_016765675.1 Neobacillus paridis | reverse complement strand
TTTTCATGTATTTAGCTTAGAACACTACCGCGCTTTCGCTTGGTGGCCCCTTTATTTGGTGAGCGATCTGACAATCCCTCACCAAATGAAGGGGTTAAATTTTGCCCACATTAATTTTACTCATACAGATAAAATTTATTTGGATTAATAAAGATTTGCCAAAAATAAAAGCACCCATTTGAGGTGCTCTTATTTCGACCGTGATCAATATATTAAGTTCATTAATTCTTGTTTTGATACATTTCCAAAATAATAAGTTGTATCCATGTCAGCAAGTGCCTTTTCTATCTCACCCTTTTCATACCGGATACCTGTCAGCTTCGCTTCGATCTCACTTACGTCGCCAATCCCAAAGAAGTCACCATAAATCTTACAGTTTTCAATCATTCCTTTATTTACTTCCAGACGGACATCAATCGTTCCAACCGGAAAACGGTGAGACCGTTGCAAATTAAATTTTGGTGATTTTCCATAATTCCAATCCCAGCTTTGGTATCTCTCTTTGGAAAGCTCGTGAATTTTCGTCCAATCCTCTTCTGTTAAAACATACTCCGGTATTTCCTGCTGACCGTCAAAAATATTTCTTAACAGGAAGGACCGAAATTCTTCAATACTTATTTTCTTCTCTAAAAACTCAGAAATGTTGGCAACCCGGCTGCGAACTGATTTAATGCCCTTTGATGCTATTTTTTCTTTTTTAACCTTTAAGGCTGCAGCAACATTTTCCATTTCAGAATTCAGCATCAGTGTACCATGACTAAACATTCTGCCTTTCGTGGAAAACTGGGCATTGCCAGAAATCTTTCTGCCGCCCACTTCAATATCATTACGTCCACTAAGCTCAGCATTAACACCCAATTTTTTCAAAGCAGCAATGACCGGTTCGGTAAATTTGCGAAAGTTATGGAAAGATTCGCCATCATCCTTTGTAATAAAACTATAATTCAAATTTCCTAAATCATGGTAAACCGCTCCACCGCCTGATAAACGTCTGACCACATGGATTCCGTTTTTCTCAACATATTCCGTATTAATTTCTTCAATCGTATTTTGGTTCTTACCGATAATAATCGATGGTTCATTTATGTAAAACAAAAAATACGTTTGATTAATATCTAGATTTTTTAACGCATATTCCTCAATTGCCAAATTAATACGCGGGTCTGTTATACCTTTGTTATCGATAAACAACATAAAATTCCAATCCCCTTCTATATTGAAATTGAAGCAAATTCTTCAGCAAGCCTAATTATACCATGATATTCGGAGGATGCCTGTTTCAACAGCTCAGCCAAGTCACCATAGTCCGGCAGATGCGTAAGGATGAGCTGACCCGCTTCAGTATTACGAGCATTTTTCTTATTATGTCTAATACCACTGTAACCATATTAAAGCAGAAAAAAACCAGCCAATTCAAATGTGATGGCTGGTTTGATCAAAGTTAATTTTCTTCTGTTAAATGACCATATTTCACATGATGTCTCATGGTTAAGTAGATTAATGTACAGCCAGCAAAGGCAAGCACATAACCTGCTAGAATCATGAAATTATGCCACATATAACTAAAGTCTCCGCTTGATATGACAGCCTTAAAGCCTTGAACTGTGTAAGTCATAGGCAGAAATGCGTTAAAATGCTGCAAGAAATTCGGGATTAATTCAAGCGGAAATGTTCCGGCACTCGTCGTTAATTGGAAGATTAAGATTAAGATTGCCAAGAAACGACCGACATCACCGAATAAGGTAACAAGAAACTGAATTAAGGTAATAAATACTAAACTTGTAATAATCGAAAATAGAATAAATTTAGGTACGCTTTGGACATGAAGACCTAATGGTCCAAGAATAATAGCATCCGCAACCAGGGCCTGAATAAGTCCACAACTTGCTAAAATAGTAAACTTACTGCCAAACCAGGTAAACCCGTTTTTCGGCGTGATAATTGGTTCACGAATCGAGAACACGATGGTTAATACAAGGGCGCCAACAAATAACCCTAATGAAAGGAAATATGGTGTGAATCCTGAACCATAGTTTGGCACGCGGTTTACTTCTTCCTTATCAAGTTTTACCGGTTTTGCCATCATATCATAGGTCTTATCATCAGCTTTTACTTTAGCTACTTCTTTTGATCCGTCTTTCAATTTATCAGCTAGCTCGGTGGCCCCATCGGTTAACTTTGTTGTACCGTCTTGCAATTGACCGGATCCATCTGCCAATTTTCCTGCTCCGGAGGTAAGTGCACCGGCACCTGTGGTTAATTGGCCTATACCCTTGGAAAGATCGAATGCACCCAATTTCAATTGATTAGAACCCAATAGCAATTGATCTTCACCCGACAGCATCGCAGTTGTACCTGCGGCAAGTTTGTTCATCCCGGATGACAAATCACTTGCCCCGCTGTTTAAATCTTTTGAACCTAAATATAGCTGATGGATTCCATTCTGTAACTCAGTTTGTTTAGCATTTAAGCCATTAGCTAACTGATCAAAAACAGGATCTGTTTTGGCTTTAATTTTTGTATCCAAACCTGCTGTTGCACCAAGCAACTGCTTATCAACCTCGGTTTTAAATTGTTCAAATCCTTTATCTAAACCAGGGCCCAGTTTAGCAGGAATTCCACTTTTTAACTGTTCTTTAAGCTGCCCCTGCATTTGTTTTTGCAATTGTTGCTGCAATTCCTCCTGGGTTGGGATCGGCTGCTGCAGAGCTGATTGAAAAATTGCTTGTATTTGCTGAGCTTGTTCCGGAGAATTAGCAGTCTTAATTAGCGTTTGAGCCAGTTGAGTCATCTTTTCTTTTTGTTGATTATACTGTCCAATTGTTTGGGCGGCGATTTGCTGCGACATTTGTTCAGCAATTTGCTCTGACATTTGTTCAGACATTTGAGTAGTAATCTGTTTACCTAATGCTGTCTTAAATTCGTCAATACCGCCATTTAGCTTGTCAACACTTCCAGAAAGCTGGCTGCCAATCTCAGCTGCAATGCCCTTCGGAAGCTTAGTTTTGATTTCTTCTGTTGCAGCCTTTGTCCCGTCAATTAACAGCGGCATTTTGGAGTCTGCTTCCGCTAACCCTTGTTTTAGTTTGGTAGAGCCGGATGCCAGTTTACCAGCACCGGAGTCGGCCGATTGCATTCCATTATTGAATTCGATCGATTTTTCAGCCAGGGTTTTGAGGCCATTATATAAATCATTAGAACCTGAAGCCAGTTTATTTGCCCCGGAATCAGCCGATTTGACACCATTGTTAAACTCAATCGATTTCTCTGCCAGTGTCTTTAGTCCATTGTTTAAATCCTTGGCGCCTTTATCCAAATCCTTGGAGCCGTCGCTCAATTTTCCGGCTCCATCACTTGCTTGATGGAAACCAGATGCTACATCGCTGATTTTATCAAAAATCGTTTCGGCATATGTTTCCGTTACTTTTTCGGAGACAGCCGTTCTGATTTTTTCTGCAGCCGTGCCGCCTATTTGGGCGGAAAGGAAGTTGAAGCCTTCATTTGGAACATAAACCAATTCCAATTTCTTTGGATTTTTGTCCATTAACGTTGTTGCATTTTCCGAGAAATCCTTAGGAATTTCAATTAGCATGTAATATTTTTGATTATTGAGTCCCTTATAGCCCTCTTCTCTGCTGACGATTTTATAGCCGAAATCCTTGCTTTTCTTTAATTTCTTGACAAGATCATCTCCCAGCTTCAGATGCTCTCCGTCCATTGTTGCCCCCGTGTCACTATTGACAACGGCAACCGGCAGCTTATCCATTTTTCCGTATGGATCCCAGAATGCCCAAAGGAACATTCCTGCGTATAAAACCGGGATAAATAAAACGGCGATAATGGGAATTAAGACTTTTTTATTTGTTATTATCGCAAGTAACTCTTGCTTTAACAGGCCGTTTCTCAACACTGATACCTCCTTTGTTCATTATTGACTAATTTATTCATTTGGTCATACTTTACTAAAAAAATAAAAATTGCTCATTTGACTGTCTCCTAAATTGACCATATGAACATTTTAGTCATTTTTATACTACAAGAGTATACCTCCATTTTCCACCGTTGGCAAGTGAAAAAAACAGCTGTTTATCAATGAACAGCTGTTTTTGAAGAATTAGCGATATTTAGGTAGTTTAGTACATTTTGAACGGCCGCTTCCCCTTGATCCACACAATCAGGAACACCAACGCCGCGATAGGAAGAGCCTGCCAAAAATACACCTGGGAGTTCGGTCTCCATCTTGTCCAGAATGGCCGCCAGCCGCTCTTTATGGCCGACTGTATATTGCGGCATCGCATTTTTCCAGCGGGAGATAACGGTAAAATCAGGTTTCATCGTAATATCCATTGTCTTGTTTAAATCATCCAAGACGATTTGGACGATTTTATCATCAGAAAGATCGACAATCGTTTCGTCCCCTGCTCTGCCGACATAGCAGCGCAGCAAGGCTTTCCCTTTTGGAGCAGAATGAAGCCATTTTTTATGTGTCCAGGTACAAGCGGTAATGGAATAATCACTTCTTCTTGATACAACAAATCCGGTACCGTTAATGTCTTTTGTGATAGCTTCTTCCGGAAATGCCATCGCTACCGTGGCAACCGAGGTCGATGGAACCGATTTAAAGGGGTCGAAAAAGCGATAATTAGAGAATATCGCTTGCGTTGCCTTGTGTGGCGTGGCCGCAATGATACAGTCCGCCTCCATTGTATCTCCATTATTAAGCGAAAGCTGATATTGATCATTTGACCTAGTGATTGTCTCAACCCTGTGACCTTTTAAAATCATGTTCGGGTCTAATTTACTTTCAATGGCTTCGGCAAACGACTGCAATCCGGATTTGAAAGTAAGAAAAGCCCCTTTTGTTTTATCTTTAACAACAGGCTCTTTCGGTTTCGGCGGCTTATTTCTCTTCATGCCGATAATTAAGCTGCGGTATTTCTGTTCGACCTCATAAAATTCCGGGAAAGTGCTCATTAAACTCATTTGATCAATATCACCGGCATAAATTCCCGATAATAATGGTTCAATTAAATTCTCAACCACTTCGTCGCCCAATCTTCTGCGAAAAAATCCCCCCAGAGACTGATCCTTACCGCTTTCCGTACGCGGTAAAATAAAATCAGCGGCAGCCCGAAGCTTACCGGGAATGGAGAATAAATTAGTTGTGATAAAAGGGCCGACTTCCGTTGGTATCCCCATAATAGAACCGCCAGGGATGGAGTACAGTTTTCCTCTTACAAGAACATAAGATTTACCCGTGGAATTATGAACTAACTGGTCTGCCATTCCCACTTCCTCTGCTAAACGGATCATGCTGGTTTTTCTCGCTAAAAACGAATCCGGTCCTCTCTCAATCGTGAAACCGTCTCTGACAACGGTTTGCATTTTACCTCCGAGACGGTGTGAGGCCTCAACAAGCTGTATATCAATAGGAAGATTGTTTTCTTTTACTTCCTTTTGGAGATAATAGGCCGCTGTCAAACCGGCAGCACCTCCACCAATAATTACAACCTTCTGCTTTTTCTCCGCCACGGACTTCACCCTCTTCCGTTAAATTTCGTTAGTATGGTTAACCATTCATTTTTTTCAAAATAACCGTTGCTATAAGTTCAATAAATTCCGGCTTGGCATTGGGCATTTCCGGGCGATAGTAATTTACACCTAATTCATCCGTCACCGCTTTGCATTCAATATCGTTGTCATAGAGCACTTCCAAATGATCACAGACAAAGCCGACAGGAGCATAGACAAACGCCTTATATTGGTGCTCCCGATATAAATCCCGGGTTAAATCTTGGACATCAGGTCCCAGCCATGGCTCCGGGGTATTTCCTGCACTTTGCCAGCCCACTACATAATTTTTTACCCCTGCTTGTTTTGCAATCATATCTGCCGTTTCCTGAAGCTGCCGAGGATATGGATCACCAAACTGGAGAATTTTCTCCGGCAGGCTGTGTGCCGAGACGATTAACACAGCCTGTTCTTTTTCGTCATCCGGCATTTGTGTGAAAATTTGGCTGATCTTGTCTGCCCAGTATGTAATAAATTTCGGCTCATCATACCAGCTGTCGATGGTGGTGATCTTCAGACGACCGCCTAATTTCGCTGCTTCCTCTACCGCCCTGCCATTATACGATTTCACACTGAAGGTTGAAAAATGCGGAGCCAACACAATGCTGACCGCTTCTTCAATCCCGTCTTCATGCATTTGTTTAACCGTATCCTCAATAAATGGCTCAATATGTTTTAAGCCGAGATACATTTTAAACTCAATCTCATCTTGAATTTTATTTAGATGCTCTTCAAGCTTTTCTGCTTGCTCCCGGGTAATTTTGGCTAGTGGTGAAATCCCGCCAATTGCTTCATACCGATTACGGAGATCCTCTATCATTTCCACTGATGGTTTGCGACCATGGCGGATATGGGTATAATAACGCTCCAAGTCTTCTGATGCGTAGGGGGTACCATAGGCCATTACCAGCAAGCCGATTTTCTTTTTTGTCATCCATTGCACCTCTTTATCAACTTAACTCATCGTCTATTTCAAAAAAGGATCAAAAGCCGCCGCAAACATTCCCTAAAACGCGGTCTCTATGACCCTGATTTCAAACAACTCATTTTATTTTGCCAAAAAATAATCGGGATTACCAATGATAGTACTTGAACAAAGATTAGCGGCCAAGCTTGGCAGCAGAATATTCATGAACAAACGCCGTCAATCTTTTTAAGGTCTCCGGTTTAACGGAAGGGAACACTCCATGACCCAAGTTAAAGATATAACCGTCTTGAGCCATTCCCTGGTCTAAAATGGCTTTAGCCTTTTTTTCAATAACCTCCCAAGGCGCCAGCAAAATAGCCGGATCAAGATTGCCCTGTACCGTTTTATGGATCCCCATTTCCCTTGCCTTGGCAATCGGCAGGCGCCAATCCAAGCCGACAACATCAAGCGGCAGGTCATTCCACTCAAGTGCAAGGTGGCTAGCCCCAACACCAAACATAATGAGCGGAACATTTTCTGTTCTTAAGGCTGCAAAGATTCTGTTCATGGTTGGTTTAATAAAGTAACGATAATCCTCTACATTCAGTGCGCCCACCCATGAATCAAAAATTTGAATCGCTTTTGCTCCGGCTCCAATCTGTGCCTTCACATATGTAATCACCATATCCCCTAGTTTATCCATTAAGGCAAACCAAGCTTTGGGTTCTGTATGCATAAAGGCCTTTGTCTTGTTATAATTCTTTGATGGGCCTGCTTCAATCATGTAACTGGCCAGTGTAAATGGCGCTCCTGAAAACCCAATCAATGGTACGGATAATTGTTCTTGTGTTAACAATTTAATCGTATCTAATACGTATGGAATATCTTCCTGCGGATGAATTTCCGTTAATTTTTCCACATCAGCCAGAGATTGAATCGGATTATCAATAACCGGTCCAACCCCGCCTCTAATTTCCACATTCATCCCCATCGCGGGAAGCGGTGTCATAATATCTTTATATAAAATCGCCGCATCAACATGATATTGGTCAACAGGCAGACGGGTCACATAAGCACATAATTCCGGCTGGTGCGTGATTTCGAACAACGAATATTTTTCTTTAATCTCGCGATACTCCGGCTGCGAACGGCCGGCCTGGCGCATGTACCAAACAGGAACATAATCTGTTTTCTCCCCCCTGGCTGCTTTTAAGAATGTTTCATTTATTTGTTTTGACATTCGATACAGTCCACCTTTCAACGACATACTGCTTTTTATTTTAATCTATTATAGTGAATTTTAAAAACTTTTTAGGCATACTCTTTTTACTATAGCGATGATTCCAAATTATGTATAGAAAACCCGATAAATTGTCAAAAAAATGTCGTTTTTCTTTCCTTTTTTAGCATAAAATATAAGGTAAAAATAAATTGGGAGGGGTGATTCCGTGAACGTCTATCTAACAACAGGCACGTTTGACTATTTAAAAAAGATCGAAGCCAAGTACCCTGATGAAATGATCACACTGGTTAATCAAAGTGAGGCCTTATTGTTCCATGAAACAAGCGGTCCGACTGTATTTAAACAACCGCGCAGGTATGAGGCAATTGCCGCAAGCGGTGAAATAAAAAAAGAAGGATTTGCGGTGATGAATAACATTCCTGTTACGGAGGAAGGGCGACCGTTATTTGAACACCTAATAAAGAAGCAGGTACCCTTGGTTGAAAAAGCGGAAGGTCTTGCTGCCTTAAGATTTCTGCGCCCATTATCCTCGAATACATACATCATCATGACCGTTTGGAAAAGCGAAGCAGCATTTAATAAATGGCAGAACTCCAACTCATTTTTTGACTTGAAAGATAAAGGATTTGGCGATGACGGGCAACCTAAAATTTTTGAAAGCTCCTCATACGTAAGAAAATATTTGATTTCGGAATAGCTGCTTTCAGACAGATAGAGCCCGGGAATCACTGTTTCGGGCATATTTGGGGCGCGGCCCCGGACGAAGAAGTCCGGGGCTGTTTGCCTTGAATTTTAAAGTGTCTTTAAGCGATTTTTACTGTAATAATAAACAAATAGATAATTAAATAGCAGTCCTGCTGTAAAACTGAGCAGCGCAGCAGTGGCCTCCCCTTTTAGCAGAATCAGTAGAGCAAATAGCACTGCTTCAATAGATAGAATAATCATCAGCATAGTGTGAAAGGCCGCTTGTTTATACTTGGCTGCTACCGGATACAAGTCGATCCAAAGCTTGTTTTGGTGATGTTTCATGAGTGGAAGCAATTGAAACCCGGTTAGATACAAAAATAACAAACTAAGCAAAATCTGCCCCGGACCAAACGAGATAAAATAGATGGCCAAAGAACCAATCACCGTCAACCGAACAAATAACCCTAAATAATCAGAAGAACGTAAAAACGCCCGTGAAAATAAATACAAAAAGGTATGATCCTGAGAAAATTTTATCCGACCGAGCAAGAAATCAAGATATTTTCTTCGTTTTACTGTCTCCTTAATAGTAGGCACATCAGTAAACATGTTGGCCAGCCGGTAAAATGAGCCCATCCGTTTTTCTTCCTGTTCAATAAGCATGTCCCATTTTAACCCCATTTTACTTGTTCGCAAATAAAAGGAGTGATAATAAAGCAGCATCACTATTCCTATGACTAGCAGAATGATAAGATTGGCCTGTTTTAACAACAAATATGTAAAGGTGCCATTGATGAAATAGCGTACGACCATATCCCACCTATGGACAGACAGCTGAACAAAATAAAGAATTCGCCATTTTGCCGCTAAATTCCAACCCTTTACGACTAAAAGGACAAGCAGAAATGGTAAAAACAAGCCAAAGCCGTTGTCGTTCACCTGGGCATACATTGGCATCAGAACAGCAAGCACAAGCAACAGGATATATCCTTGAAAAACAAGGCTTGCCACACCGGAACGAAGGAAGTAACCTTTCAGCTTGTCTTCAACGACAATTAAATATACTTTGTCTGCTTCCACCAAAAAATTATAAACAGGACTGTAAGTAAGAAATAAACCAATGATCAGGGCAATCATTTCCTCGGCAGGAAAATCTGCCGGTAAGGTTTCCAGCCATTTCTGATAATAAAAGGATGCCGTTCCAATCAGAAATAATAACACAATCACAAAATGGCCATTCAAAATATACTTTAAATACCTGCTTAACTCCTTTACCCGGCCGCCTGCCCGCTTACGCCATAAGTTTTTATCATCAAACATATTTTTCTTCCTTTGTTAATTGGATATAGATATCATCAAGTGAGGCTTCAGGCATCCTAAACTCATCCCTTAGTTCATTTAGCGTGCCTTTTGCTCGTATTTTCCCTTCATGTAAAATAACAAAGCGGTCGCAATATTTTTCTGCCGTTGCTAAAATATGGGTTGACATCAGAATACCCGCTCCATTTTCTTTCACTTTTCTCATTAAATCGAGCAATGATTGGATACCTAGCGGATCAAGCCCAACAAACGGCTCATCGACAATATATAGAGACGGCTGCACAAGAAAGGCACACATAATCATTACTTTCTGCTTCATCCCTTTGGAAAAATGGGCTGGAAACCAATTCAGCCGCTTTTCCATGCGAAATTCTGCCAACAGTGGGGAAATCCGCTCTTTGTATGATGCTTCGTCCAACCCATAGGCCATCGCGGTCAGACGTAAATGCTCCTCTAATGTAAGTTCTTCGTATAACACGGGGGTTTCCGGGACGAAGGTGAACATCCGCCGATAGGCTTCTTTGTCATCCGTAAAACTTTTCCCATTAATCTTTACAGATCCACTATGCGGTTCCATTAAGCCAATAACATGCTTAATGGTCGTACTCTTTCCAGCCCCGTTTAACCCAATCAAGCCGACAATTTCATGTTCATTTACCGCAAATGAAATATCCTTTAACACTGGGTTTCTTGTATAGCCGCCGACAAGATTTTCAATCGATAATAAAGCCATGGATAACGTCCTTCCTCTGCATGATACTGTTATTTTAACAAATTGTTCCTAAGAAAAATAGAAATTCACATTTGCCATTTGGTTTGTATATTTAGCCTCGAACAGGACATCCTATTCTCTGAAGGGGAAAGTCACTTGATGAAGAAATTTCATCCTTCAGTTGAAATGAGGTGTCTACAAAAGACAATATCCGTTTCAATCCAGAGTAGCTTCACAAAACGTTTCAATAACAAGGGGATGGTTGTATTGTACAATGTGCGAACTAACCATTTTGTGTTCATATAACACCAATAGTTTATAACGAATAAACTTTAAATGAGGTGTTTATCGCAGACATCATCCGTTTTTAAAGGTGTGTAAACCGATAAAAACAATTAGGGGATGGTCAGCTTGAACAATAATGTTGTTTCATGATCAAAAACACTAACTGGTCAAATGAGGTGTTTATCAAACAAACAACATTCCTGATTGAACGTCAATTTTGAAGCAGTTCCCCTTCGAGAGGCAGGATTCCATTTGGATCCTGTCTTTTTATTTTAGCTAAATCATGGTAAAATAAGACAAAATTAACTCGAAAGGCTGTGTAATCAATGAGCGATTGTATTTTTTGCAAAATTGTCAAGGGAGAAATCCCGGCAGCAAAAGTATTTGAAAATGAGCATGTTTTGGCATTTATGGATATCAGCCAGGTTACGAAAGGACATACCCTGGTCATTCCAAAGGTACATAAAGAAAACTTGTTCGAGTTGACACCGGAAATGGCCAGCAATATTTTTGAGGTTGTTCCAAAAATCGCCAATGCCTTAAAGACAGAATTCAATCCGATCGGTTTAAATGCTGTTAATAATAACGGAGAAAAAGCCGGACAATCTGTGTTTCATTTCCACCTTCATTTGATCCCACGGTATGGTTCCGGTGATGGCTTTGGCGCTGTTTGGAAAAATAATCAAAGCGACTATACAGCAGAAAAGCTGGCCGAGATGGCTGCCGGTATTGCCAAACATCTATGATGACAAATAAATTTTTCCGAAAATTATATCTTTATTACTAATATCGTCATATGCTATAATGAAAATAAGTTTTTTGCTGCAGGCATTCAGGGCACTGCAGAAGAAACAATAGTTTGAGAAAAGCAGAGGAGAGATGAGCAATGAATACGAAAAACCTTGTTATTTTATCACTTTTAGCGGGAATTGGCGTAGTCCTACACACCATTACGCCTAGTTTCTTTGGAATTAAACCGGACATGATGCTGGCAATGATGTTTTTAGGGATCGTGTTGATTCCAGAAATAAAAAGTGTCCTGCTTCTGGGCATTGTAACTGGCGTGTTATCTGGATTAACAACCGGATTCCCGGGAGGACAAATTCCTAATATGATTGATAAGCCGATAACAGCTTTAGTATTCTTTGGATTATTTTTAGCATTAAAGAAATTCCGCAGCAATGTGATTAGTGTTGCAGTCTTATCTGCCGTTGGAACACTTGTATCTGGTACGGTCTTTTTAACGGCTGCCTACTTAATTGTCGGCTTGCCAGCTGCATTCACAGTACTGTTTGCTGCAGGAGTTTTACCGGCAATGGCCATCAATGCTGTCGTAATGGTGGTTGTGTATCCAATCGCGCAATCAATCTTTAAAAGAACAAGAATATCAACAGCTTCCGTGATTGAAAAATAATTCGCGGGGGGCCTTTAAGAAAAAGAACCCTATTCCAAGGGTTCTTTTTCTTAATTGATTTAGGAAATATACGAAAATATTAGTGCGATTATGAGAAATATCCCCCCACCCCCTGCAAGCACAGCTGCTCTGCTTTTTAAAAGCTGTTTAGGCGGATATACTCCCGGTCTTTTTAAAGCTATAAAATAGTTTACCGATCCTAATAAAAAAATTGCACTCACAATATAAAAAATCACGGTTACACTCTTCATTTACTGCCCCCCTGCTAGGATCATGAATCCCCTCCATGCTGTAACTATTTATATGAATAATCGTCCACACATATGAACAAGGTTGTGATCTTCCCAAATCCTTATACAAAATGTTTGCAAAAATGCAATAAAAACTTTAATGTTTTCAAAAAAAAATTCCAATTTCTAAAAATTTTGTGAATTTATATCTTTATTAATTTTTATTTTATTGGCATAATGATAGTAGAGAAAAAGAAAAGCGCAAGCGCCTTGGTTAGTCCCGACAAGCACAAGACAAGCCGACCTAAAGGTTGCTTTTTAACCTTTTGGACGGATTGGCTTGTGACCTCGAGCTGCTTAAAGCTACAGCTTTTCGCAAGATACTCGACGAAGATAAATCGGGGATGAAAACTGACTAGGCGCTGGAGCTGGACAAAAAAAAGTAGGTGAAAATGGGGATGACAGAGAAACAATATTCGATGAAGGAAGCGATGCTGTTTAGCCAGAGAATAGCACAATTAAGCAAGGCCTTATGGAAATCAATTGAAAAAGATTGGCAGCAATGGATTAAACCCTTTGATTTGAATATCAATGAACATCATATATTATGGATTGCCTATCATTTAAATGGCGCTTCCATATCGGATGTTGCAAAATTCGGGGTTATGCATGTCTCAACGGCTTTTAATTTTTCGAAAAAATTAGAAGAGAGGGGGTTGCTAAAATTTTCAAAAAGAGAAAATGACAAGCGTAATACTTACATTCAGCTAACAGCTGAAGGTGAGAAAATTTTAGTTCAACTGATGGAGACATACAAACCGGATGAATACGCTGTCTTTTCCGGAGCTTTACCATTAAGAGATTTATATGGAAAGTTTCCTGAGATCATTGAAATGATGGCAATTGTCCGCAATATTTATGGAGACGATTTCATGGAAATTTTCGAACGATGTTTCAATAATATTGAAAATGGATTTGTTGAAGAAGATGGGACGCTTAAAAAGCCTGAAAAATCCGAACAGGAATTAGCCTAGACGATACATTAAAGGTATCTGGCAAATTCCTTAAAAAGTGGTTCATAAATTTTTTGCGCCAGGCATGCTCGCACAACATCATTTGTCTTCAGGCCAGCCGGCATTGCCGCAGATAATTCTGTGAAAAGCGGATGGAACGTAACAAACCCTTCCGCTTTTTGTTCTTCCATTTTATTATTTAATTCATGACATAACCGATAGAACCTTTCCATTTCATGTTTGGAAATGCCCTTTTCAACTATGAGTTTATAAAATTCCAAGTTGGGATTACTAATTAGCTCTAATAAAAGCTGTTGGTGGAACTCAAGTAGCTGAATCTTTTCCATCAGAATATTAAAATCATTCATGTCATATCCCTCATTCCAAACATTTAATCCTGTTTTATTTTCACTTATTTTTTGAGAGGTATACCTTAAATGAAGAAAAAGAATTAATCCAAAAATCTGACAGTCTACTATTTTAATGACTATCTTTTTTTGATAATTTTTGGTATCTTATAAAGGATACCACGTTAAAGGGAGGGAATCCATGATGATCTCCATTTTTATTGTCTTCGCCATTTTTATTTTGTTTTATGTCAATAAAATGACCTCAACGCTATGTATTCAAAAGGAAATTCCCGAAGAACGGCAACATAAAGTGTTTCGAACCATAAATGTTCTGATTACAATCCTGTTGATTTCTTCGTACCTGGAAATTTTATATACATAATGGCTTGAGATTTCATGGGAGAATGTTCGAGATTAAAAATATAAGCGATGAGGAGAATCCCATCGCTTTTTTTCATTACCAAATCCAAGCAGCCCCAACGATAATCAATAGGATGAAGAGGACTACGATTAACGCAAAACCTGCACCGTATCCACCTGCAGCAGTCATTTTATAACCTCCTTTTTCTTTTTCTACCTTATACTATTCATTTGTCTTTATTTTCGACTAGGCACTTTCCTTATTTTTGGTGGAATAGTCATGATTCATTTTTGGCAATTTACAAAAGAACATTTTAATGGCTTATATTTTTGCAGTGGTTCCCATTTATGTTATAGTAGAGCATATGGACAAGCGCCCATATGAATTTACAATGTAGGAGAGATTTAAAACATGAAAAAATGGATTTTAGCCTTAACTTTGGCCGGTGGGGTTCTTGCTTTGAGTGCATGTAATCAATCCGGTTCAGAAACAATAGCGCAAAGCAAAGCAGGAGACGTAACCCAGGAAGAACTTTACAACGCCATGAAGGAGAAGGTTGGCGACAAAGCTTTACAACAGCTGATTTATGAAAAAGTACTTTCGAAGAAGTACAAAGTATCCGATAAAGATGTAAATGATAAAATTAAGCAGCTGAAAGCAGACCTGGGCAGCAATTTTGAAGCTGCACTGGCGCAATATGGGTATCAAAGTGAAAATGATTTAAAAAGCACTTTAAAGCTTGGCATGTTGCAGGAAAAAGCAGCAATGAAGGATATTAAGGTAACCGAGAAAGAATTAAAGGATTACTATAATAACTATAAGACAGACATCAAAGTCCGGCATATCCTTGTGAAAGATTTAAAAACAGCCAAAGACGTTGAGAACCAACTCAAATCCGGCAAAAAGTTTGAAGATGTGGCGAAAAAAGAATCTACAGATACTGTCTCTGCAAAAGAGGGCGGTGATTTAGGCATAATCAACAACCAAAATGCCGGCCAATTTGATAAAGACTTTATAAAGGCCGCTTATGCCCTTAAAGTCAATGAAATCAGCGCACCTGTTAAAACACAATTCGGTTATCATATCATTCAAGTGACCGAGAAAAAAGAGAAAAAACCTTATAATGAAATGAAACAACAGATTGAATATGAGGTAAAATCCTCAAAATTAACAAACGATGATATCAACAAGGCCATGGAACGGGAAATGAAAGCTGCCAATGTAAAGATAACCGATAAAGATTTAAAAGATGCTTTAAAAACCCAAACAACAACTGCTGGCCAATAAGATAAGTGAAAAGCGCCCTTCATGTGGGCGCTTCCGCTTTTTATTATTCACTTGTTGCCTTTACTTCTTTTCGCATTTCTTTTTCTTTTTCCAAACGTTTCATGTAGATTTCTCCTTCCCGCTCGATGTTTTCCATTTCTAGCTGCCGCTCTTCCCGGCCTGTTTTAATTGCCATCAATGCGCTTATGACAATGCCAGCGACAACTGCATATATCCAAATTGGAATCGTCAATTTCTTTTCCTCCCTATTAATGGTTGTCCACAATTTTTGATAACATCATATGCTTGAAGAGCAGAAAATAGACCCAAAAAAAGACAACCCGCGAAAGGCTGTCTCATTTATGAAATATCGGTTTGTAAAAGGAACGATTATCCAAAGCAAAAATACGCTCTGAAAATTCGCCTGGTTTCACCCGCTCTAACGCCCGATCTAGCATGTTCATTTTTGCATCTAAATTATCAATATAATGAAGTATTTCCGCTTCCTTAATTAAAGGTGGCTTAGGACTGCCCCATTCCGCTTTCCCATGGTGACTGAGCACCAGGTGCTGCAGAATTAACACCTCTTCACCAGTAATTCCCAACTCCTCAGCAGCTTTACCAATCTCATTTATCATAATGGTAATATGACCAAGCAAATTTCCTTCAAGCGTATAAACCGTGGAAACTGGTCCTGACAGTTCAATCACCTTGCCCATATCATGCAGAATGATCCCGGCATACAGCAAGTCCTTATCAAGGCTTGGGTATAGTCCAGCAATCGCCTTTGCCAGATCAAGCATGCTGACAACGTGATAGGCCAAGCCGGAAACAAACTCATGATGATTTTTTGTCGCCGCTGGATACTCCAAGAACGCTTTTTGATGTTTCTTGATAAGATGACGAGTGATCCTCTGGATGTTAGGGTTTTTCATTTCAAAAATATATTGTGTCAGCTTGCTAACCATCTCTTCTTGGCTAAGCGGAGCCGTTTCAAGCAGGTCCTCAATTCTAACACCATCCATCGGACCAGACCGGCGGATCTGACGAATTTTCAACTGGTTTTTCCCACGATAGTTTTGCACATCACCGAGGATTTTGACAATATTTTGCGCGGCATACTTCTTTTCTTCCTCTTCTCCCACGTCCCAAAGCTTCGCCTCGATTTCCCCACTTTTGTCCTGCAAGATTAATGTTAAAAACGGTTTTCCATTGCTGGCAATTCCTTTTGTTGAACTTTTAATCAAAAAATACAATTCTATTTGTTCTCCGACTTCATAATAAGCGATCCCTTTTGCCAACCTTTTCACGTCCTTTCCCATATTAAGAGTATAGCATAAAGTGAAACTTCCATCAGCGGGGCCTTTACTGCCCGTTAAGGCGGGAAACACCTATTAGCCTATGACATTATCTGAACAGTACCTTTTTCCAGTGACAAAATATTTTCTTTAGAAAATAACGGTAATAAATGAGCATGACAGGTAAAAAACAAAATTTGATTTCCGTTTAGCCTTCGCAGCAGCTCCATGACTTTTTGTGTTCTTCCGGCATCAAAATTTACAAAGCTATCATCAATGATGAGCGGCAGCTTGTAATTTTCATAAAGGGTTGTCACAAGTGCCAGCCTGATGGATACATATAACTGTTCTGTTGTTGCTTGACTTAATTCATTCGCTTCAAATATGGTTCCATCCTTGCTCTCTACCAGAAATCCGCTCCCTGAAGGATTAAGATAGATCTGCAGATACCTGTCATTTGTCAAGAAGGCCAAAAACTCCTGAGCTTTTGTTAGCATTTTTGGTAAATGAACATTTTTGTAGGTATCTATTGTTTTCATCAGGATATCCTGGGCAATGGCTAGTACAGCCCAATCTTTCACGTCTTGATTAAACTCATATTTTCTTTGTTTGAATTGATGTAATAGATCAGAATAAACTCCGCCTTCCTCAAGCACCTGAATCTCATAATTTGTAGCTGCTTGTTCCTCATGGAGGGCTTTCAATTCAGCCCGTAAACGCTGCGTTTCCTGATTGTATTCTGACAATGATGCTCGATCTAATTGAAGTTGTAAAAATTCCTCCCGTTCCCGCTCGGAAAGAATCGAGTATTTTAGCTGTTCCTGTAATGATACCAAGCGTTCTTGTAGCTTCATCTGTTTTTCGCTTTTCTCCCCAAGTTCATAGAACTGCTGAACTGTTTCAACATTTGCTGACGTAATAAGCCGGTTGTACTCCATCTGCAAGTGCTCATGCTCTTGATTTTTTTGTTGCCATTCGGCTTCCAGTTCGCTTAGCTTTGCTTGCTTTTCCCGACGTTTTATTTGCTTTTCATGTTCCTCCTTGAGCTTATTCCGCAGTAAATAGGCTGATTGCTGCAGGCTTGTACCTTTTTCCGGCAAATAGCGTTGGACAAACGAATTAAGTCCTGCCTCTATCCTCGCTTGCTGCCGGGTAATCTCATCAAGCCTTTTTAGCAAATGCTGCTTCTCCCTCACAATTGACTTAAGCTGTTCAATCAACTGAAAAGCCTCAAGTAAGAAATCCTTTGCCATTTTTTCAGGGATGTTTAACTCCTTGCTCAAATCTCGCAGCTGGTTCTTATTTAGGGAAGATTGGAGCTCCCATTCTTCAAATTTTGCAATTACTTTTTCAAATTGTTCCTGCTGCTGTTCCAATTGAAAGCCTAACAATTTAAGCTGTTCCTGCCGCTCTTGGTCACGGAGTAATTGTTCCTCAATCTTCTGGAAATCGAAATACTTCGCTGCTTTAAGCCTTTCTATTAATTGTTGCTCTTTTTCTTGCAATACCTTCAGCTGTTGGTCAACATTCCTTTCCTTTGCCGACTTTGAACTTTGAACGAGGAAGACGGCCATCACAACCATTGCTACCACGCCAAGCACTGTTAATAACCATTGCTTAGTATAGACTCCATACATGGTAAGCCCCAAAAGGATGACGGCAAACAAGATATACTGCTGTTTTTGTCGGCCTGCTGCCTTTTTTTGCTGTTCAATGGCAATTTGATAGAATTCCATTTTTTCTCTTGTATGCTTTAATTCATTTTCGATGCTCTGTTTATCCTTACCCTCTGCCAATTGTTCCTCAAGAAGTATTCTTTCCTGCTTAGGTAAACATAGGTTTTCAAGCTGTTGAATCTTCTGTTCAAGATCTTCTAATGCTTCTTTCTCCTCCTGATACTGATTCTCCAATTCCTCCTTTACCTCGATGAGCTTTTTTGTTTTTTGCGCAACAAGTTCAACTTGTTGCTTCATATGTATATTTGTATTCATTTTAACAATCTCTTCTTCAGATAATGAAAAATGAAGCTTATCTCTTATCTCTAACAGCTTGTCCTCCAGCTCTCGAAATTTCGTTTCACACTGTTGTTTTTCAAGCTTTAATTGCTCATAAATCGGAACTTGGTCAATCAGTGACAGCAGTTCAGGTTCTGCTTCTAGGAAGGAATCGTTCGGATCAATCGTTTCTAGCTCATGCCTTATCTGTTTCATTCGCTCTTGCAAACTGCTGAGCTGGGCGCGGTAAGGTGGCAAAAGCTCAGTTAATTTTTCCAGCCGCTCAATACCGCGAGCCGGAAAGGACTGCATCTCCCCCAAATCTTCCAATTCTTTCATAACTTTCTTTTCCTGTTTAACAATTGCCTCAATTCTGATCCATTCATTCAGCTTTTCCTTCTTGTGCTGCAAATCTCCCAGTATTCCATTAACTTGCTTGATTTCCTGCTCGAGATTCTCTCTTATTGTAACTAACTCTTCATATTCCTTATTCTTGGCGGCAGCCTTATTTAATTCAGACTTCAGTTCATGAAGTGCTTGCAGTTTTTCATTCAAAACGGGTTTTTTTCCGCTTGGTTTAAAACGGGAATCAAGCTCCTTTTGCAGCCAAATTTCTGTTTTTGCCAATTGGTCCGTTCCTAATGTACCGGCAGAAAAGAGAAATTTCCCGATATCTTCTCCTTTCATCTGATGAATGTTTTGCAGTCCATGCAAATTAAAAGAAAAAACTGCTTGAAACAAGTTCTTGTCAAGATTGCCGAGCAATTCCTTTAACAGCTCTTCACCACCGATCGTACCATTGTCCAAAACGACTTTCACGTCACCGGCAGCCTTTCCCTTTACCCGCTCAATCGAGGCGTACCCCATTTCGTCGTGAAAAATTCGAATATTGCCGCCATACTTGGTATGATGTTTCGGTTCATAACGCAGTTCTGCTTGTTGTTTTGTCGGAAAGCCAAATAATATTCCATGAATGAAGGCCATGATCGTCGATTTACCGGCCTCATTTTCACCAAAGAATACTTGAAATTCAGCCAGGTTGTCGATTTTAACATCAGCTAATTGACCATAGCCATAAATGTGCAATGCGATAATTTTCAAACAGCAGGCACTCCTTTCTATTTGTTCAGCAGATTAAGCAGCAGCTTCTCAGCTTTTTTTAATACCTCTCGCTGTTCACCCCGGGACAGTGGAACCGTATATTTTCGTCCTAACGTATGTCGGTAAAGGGGCGCTAAGGCATGATCAAAGTTATTGTAGTGATCAAGCGTATGAAAAAGTTCCGCATAGAAACCGGCTTCTGTCGCCAACTGTTCCTTATCCGTTGATTTACTTTCGGAAATTTGGAGATCAACGATCCAAACAAAGGACTCTTCCTCTAGTTCTTCTTCTAAAAGAAGCTCCACAAGTTCGTCATGAATACTTTTATTTTCTTGATCATCTTCTAAGTTGATATTTTTCAAATAAACAGTCAACAGTGTGCCAATTTTATCCTTGCGATACCGATTCATTTCTTCCCGGCATAATTGAAATACTTCAAAAAAGCTTCCCGCCGAAGAAACATCAATTTCCGCTTCCTCCCAAATAATATCTGCGGATTCAATCAACGACATTTCCACCCCGTTCTGACTTAAGCTGACATGATAAAAACCCTTAACTCCGGCTTCCTTTCTGCTCCTTCCTTGGATGTTGCCCGGATAAATGATCGGGGGATGTTCCGATAAAGTCGTCCGTTTATGAATATGACCCAACGCCCAATAGTCAAACTCTTTCTCGCGTAAATCTTTGATTGTAAACGGAGCATAATTGTCATGCTCCGAGCTTGAACTTTCATTCCCGTGGAGGATTCCTATATGGAAATCACCCCCATCTATTTTCTGAAATTGATCGATTTTTCGCTCAAAAACATGACGAGTCGGATAGCTAAACCCATAAAGATGAACCTTTGCTCCGGTTTTTGTAAATAATGTTTTCATTTCTACCTGGCTGCCAAACACATGGACATTCGCCGGCATCTTAAGGTCAATCCATGAGCCATTTAAATGATCATGATTACCGTGAACGACATAAACAGGAATCCCATTTTCTTCAAGCTTGAGCATCTCCCTTCGGAGACGGGATTGAGCTCTTAGGCTGCGATCCTCCCCATCAAATAAATCACCGGCAAGAATCACAAAATCAACCTTTCTTTCAATCGCCGTTGCGGTAATTTTTCTTAGCGCGGTGAACGTACTCTCTTTTATCCTGGTAAAAATCGTTTCTGGCAAAAATTTCAGGCCAACCATTGGGCTGTCCAAGTGCAAATCAGCGGCATGAATAAACGAAATTTTTTTCATCAAAATTTCCTTTCATTAGTACTTTTCTCTATTGTAACATTCCGTAAATACGAATGCACGTTCTGCCGATAAAATTAATAACAGCTCTGCCTTTACGACAGAGCTTTGTTTAATCCTATTCATTTTTCGTTAATTGCAGTGCTTTTTTAATATCTTTAAAAGAGCTGGATTTACCATACATTAACACGCCACCGCGATAGACGCGGGCGCCAAATATGGCTAACACGATAATCGTCGCGACAAGAATGGCAATCCCGAGCATTGTCTCCCAAGCTGGAATGGAGAGCATTCCGACCCTTAAGAACATGATCATTGGTGTGAAGAAAGGAAAATATGACGTGATCGTGATAAACGGAGTATCCGGTTTACCAAGCCCAAACATCGCGATCATAAATCCCGCCACTACTAATAAGGTCATTGGGGTAATCATTTGCTGGACATCTTCAATCCGGCTGACGAGCGACCCCAAAAAGGCGGCAAGGGTGGCATAAAGAAAATAGCCTAAAATAAAAAACACCACAGCGTAGATGATTGTCATTACTGGAACATTTCCAAATCCAAAAACATCCCAAAAGCCGTCTTGAAATGAATTCATGTTGCTTTTTAACGAATAATAGCCGACAAGCAAAAATACCACGAGCTGTGTCAAGCTCAATAATCCAACCCCTAATATTTTGGCAAACATTTGTTTAATCGGCGAGACACTGGAAATTAAAATTTCCATGACTCTTGAAGATTTTTCTGTCGCCACTTCCATCGCAATCATATTGGCATACATGATGACCGCGAAATAAATAATAAATAATAGGAAATAGACGAGTCCCCTAGCCTGATTCAGTTCCTCCTCGGTCTTGGCATTTTTCTCCAAGGCAATCTTTTTGAAATTGACAGGTTCATACAGTTTTGTCAGCTGGGCCTGGGTTAAATTTAGTTTGGAGGCGGCAAACGTTGTCTTCAGCTGCTGTAAACCTGTTTGCAAATCAGTGAATAACGAGGTGTCCGCAATGCTCTTTGCTTTAAATACAGCTTCTGGGAGCTGCTCCTGGTTTAACCGCAGCTGGATGAGTGCATCAAAATCTCCGGCTGCCACCGCTTTTTCCGCCTCCTTTTCATTATGAGAATAAATGGTCAGTTTAATCTCTTTATTAATCGCAGCAAGCTGCTGCTTCAAAGGCTCATAGAGTTTACCTGTTTCATCCAAGACTGCAACGGTCTCCTTTGCACCGCCCTTGTCAAAGAGATTGATAATGTTTTGAATATTGGTCAGTCCCAGGACAATAACAACCGTCAATATGGTGGTGATAATAAACGATTTGCTTTTTAATTTGGTCAGGTAGGTATGTAGTAAAATAATCCAAAAACTATTCATAGGAGGCACCTACTTTCTCGATAAAAATATCATTCAAAGAGGGCTCTTCGAGGGCGAATTTCCGGATGAATCCCTTTCCAACGATTTCCTGTAAAATCGCTTCGGCTACGCTCTCCCCTTCAATTTGCAAAAGAATGCCTTCCATTGTCGGCTTCGCCTTTACCACACCAGGAAAATCCTTTAATGATTCCAAAGGAAAATCGCCATGAATGATCAGGTTCTTTTTTCCGAATGCCCGTTTAATTTCTTTTAATGCCCCATGGACAACCGGCTTGCCTTTCTGCATGATACATAAGTGTTCACACAACTCCTCTACATGGTGCATTTGATGACTTGAAAATACGATCGTTGTACCATTTTCTTTTAAGGCAAGCACTGCATCCTTTAATTGTTCCACGTTCACCGGGTCAAGGCCGCTAAACGGCTCATCGAGAATAAGTAATTTTGGTTTATGAATCACAGCTGCAATAAATTGGATTTTCTGCTGGTTCCCCTTTGATAACTCTTCTACCTTTTTATTCTCATATTCAGGAACTCTAAATCTATCCAGCCAGAATTTTAATTCCTGCTGTGCTTCGTTCTTCGTCATTCCTCTTAATCTTGCCAGGTAAACAATTTGGTCGCGGACCTTTAGTTTTGGGTATAAGCCTCTTTCCTCCGGCAAATAGCCGACCAAATGACTGGTGGAATAGTTTAATGGCTTCCCCTCCCAGCTGATTTCTCCACCACTCGGGTCAAGCAGACCCAAAATCATGCGGAATGTAGTCGTTTTTCCGGCACCGTTTGCCCCAAGAAAACCAAATATTTCTTTTTCTGGTATGACCAATGATAAATCATCCACTGCCGTAAATTGCCCAAAGCGTTTAGTCACATGTTTCAGCTCTAAAGCCAAGCCCCTCACTCCTTTCCTTCTCCCTAAAAATATACCATATTATGCCGACTTCCTTTGCACAATTTGGTGAATTATGCAAAAATAATAGTATCAATCTATTTAAAAAAGGGGATGCAGAATGAAAACTTATAAATTAACAGCTTTTGAAGCAAATGGCGAAAAGATAATTGACGAGGCCTTCCAGGCAGAGAACGATCAAGCGGCCAAGGAACAAGGCGAAAAATTATTAGCTGAAAAAAACTTATTGGAAAAAACACACCGCTGTACCTCACCAAGCGGCCAACTGTTGCTTTTCCATCCATAATAGGAAAAGCGTAAGCGCCTCGATCATCCCTGACAAGCAAATGTTCTTCTACCCTAAAAGTCCGCTTTTTGACTTTTTGGGTAGAAGGTTATTTGACCTCGAGGGGCTTGGCGCTGGAGCTGGACATAAAGCGGGCGCATGAATTACATGCGCCCTGCCTTATTATTTCCCAATAAATGTTGGTTTTCTTTTTTCAATAAATGCCTTTATCCCCTCTTGATGATCCTGGGTTTCACGCATTTTCTGCTGACCATGTTTTTCTAGTTCTAAAATCTTCAATAATTGTGGCCGGTTTTTCTCTGCTAAAATCTTTTTCGTCCTAATCATGGCTTGTACAGGGCGGTTTAACCAATCGGTTACTCTCGTATGTACGGCCGTCTCAAGGTCATCGTCAGCAACTTCTTGAATCAGTCCAAGCGAAAGCGCTTCCTCTGCCCCCATCATTTTGCCATCCCAAATAATCTGCTTTGCCTTTGTTTCACCTAATCTTTTTTCTAAAAAGAAATGGGCTCCCCCGTCCGGTATCAAACCAATACCGATGAAATTCATTGCCAGTTTGCTCGATTTGTCAGCAATGATATAATCTGTTGCCAATGCTAAACTAAATCCTAAGCCAGCCGCAGCACCTGTAACGGCACTTATGGTTAGCTTGGGAATGCTGTAAAGGGTAACGACAAGTTCGCTAATACAGTCCATAACTGGATAAAACGCTGAGGGATCCATGTTCGATAGCATTGTTTTAATATCGCCGCCTGCGGAAAAAGCTCTTCCTTTTCCGGTTAACACGACAATATCAATTTCATCCGATTCACTAATTTCTTTCAGCTTTGTGACTAATCCCCTGATCATCTCAACATCCATGGCATTTAATGCTTCCGGTCGATTCATCTCAACGGTTGCAACTCGGCCAGCCACCTTCACATTTACCTTATCGGTTACAAAATTGGTTGACACTTTTTATCTCCTCCCACAAATATTCAATTCTATTATATATGAAACAAACAAAAAAAGGATGAACTTTCATAATATATCGAATTTTTATCGAAACGCATACAGGACAAAGGACATGCCTGCCCCTTGTCCTGTGGTTGGTTAATTCTTGTTAATGACTCCTTTTTGCACTTGATCCCGAAGTGTCCGTTTTAGAAATTTCCCGACAGATGTCTTCGGAATTTCTTCAAGGAAAAGTATATCATCCGGAATCCACCACTTTGCAAACTGTGGTTTTAAAAAGTCAAATAATTCTTCTTTTGTTGTTTTTCCTTTATAGGCATCTTTTAATACGACACAAGCAATTGGCCGCTCCTGCCACTGTTCGTGCGGTACGGCTACAACGGCGGCCTCAAACACTGCTTCATGTGCCATTAATGCATTTTCCAAGTCAACGGAGGAAATCCATTCACCGCCGCTCTTAATTAAATCCTTTGTCCGGTCGACAATTTTGACAAAACCTTCCTCATCAATCGTAACCACATCACCGGTATAGAGCCAGCCATCGCGGAAGGCATCTTCGGTTCGTTCATCTTTATAATATTCGGAGGCAATCCACGGACCCCTCAAGGCTAATTCGCCCATTTCTTTCCCGTCCCAAGCGACCTCTCCATCTTTACCGATAATTTTCATTTCAAGGCAGGGAACAAGTGTCCCTTGCTTTGAGCGAAGTTCCAATTTCTCCTCGGGATCAAGGTTCTCCTGGTAGCTTTTTAACGTTGAAATAAGCGTTAGCGGACTTGTTTCTGTCATTCCGTAGGCATGCTTGAATGGAATGTTATATTTTTGTTCAAATGTTTTAATCATTCCTTTTGGTGCAGCCGATCCACCGCATAAAACCGTTCTTAAGCTGCTTAGATCATATTTGCCTTCTTCAAGTTCCTTTAGCAGGCCGAGCCATATCGTCGGCACACCCGCAGTGATGGTAACCTTCTCCTGCTCAATCAATTCCGCCAATATTTTTGGGGTAAAATAGGGCCCGGGCAGAACCAAGGTAGTACCAAACCATACCCCGGCAAAAGGCATTCCCCAGGCATTGACATGAAACATTGGGACAACTGGCATGGCGATATCCCGTTCACTGATGCCGCCGCCATCTACAAGTCCAAGCGCCAAGCTGTGCAAAACGATACCGCGATGAGTGTAAATGACTCCTTTTGGGTTACCGGTGGTTGCCGATGTATAGCACATTCCCGCCGGGGCATTTTCATCGATGTCTTCAGGAAAGTTAAAGTTTGGATTTGCTTCTTTTAAAAGATCTTCGTAGTGATAAATTGGTGAGAGTGTTGTTTCCGGGAGCTGTTGATCATCTGTCATGACAATATAGGCTTTTACAGTCTTTAATTCTGAAGCGCACTTTTCAAGCAATGGCAGGATGTCTTGGTCAACTAGGAGGACTTTATCTTCTGCATGATTGATGATATAGGTGATATGCTGCGGTGAAAGCCGGATGTTTATCGTATGGAGGACGGCTCCCATGCATGGAATCGCAAAATAGGCTTCTAAATGACGATGGTGGTTCCATGCCAATGTTCCTACTTTATCCCCTTTTTCGACGCCTATTTTGGCAAGCCTGTCAGCAAGCCTGCGCGTCCGCTCGGCCATTTGTTTGTAGGTGAATCGCTGGATTCCGCTGGCAGTCCTTGAAATCACCTGCTTTTTTGGAAAAAACATTTCTGCCCTTTTGATCATTTGCGTCATTGTTAAAGGTGTTTGCATCATCGCTAATAACCACTCCTTTAGCGTTTTAAACCCATAGATTTCTATGAGCTCCAGTCCTCTATTCTATTCGCCGTTAAGCCAGCGGATTCCTTTATTAAGAACAATATTTTGTCTAAGGAGATTGGTAAAGTGTAACAGAATATTCATATATCGTTAAGCTGTGTTGGGCTAGTTTTAATAAAATGAAACTAGACTTACATTTTAAAAAGGATGGTGGTTATGTTTACAAAAAGCTCCCGCTTAAACCTCAAGCAGGAGATCCGTTTTCTGAAAAGAGTTCTTCCAGAATTTTGATTTTTTCATCAGTATATGCTTCAAAATTGTCATTATAGGATTTAGGGTCTTTGGGATTGGCAAAATGGGTAATCTTGCCGCTTACAGGGTCAATAAATTTGCTTGAAGCCCCACAGCCGAGCCCAATAATCGTTTGCAGCTCTTCCATAATTATGATGTTATAAATACTCTCTTGAGTTGGTAAAGAATAACCCACATTCTCAAGATTGCCTAGGATATTTTTCTGCCGATACAAATAATATGGAACATAGCCATGAGCAGCAGTCCAATCCTGCGCAAGCTCCATCATTTTTTCAACTTCCGTCCTGTCGGCAACCCGATACCTATCCTTGTTTTTTGTCATTTCCGAAGCCCGTTTAAACGACAAGGTGTGGACAGTTAATGATTCTGGCATTAATTTCTCGGTTTCCGCCAAAGTATGGGCAAATTCCGTTACTCCTTCACCAGGGAGACCAATTATTAAATCCATATTGATATTATTCATGCCCGCCGAGCGCGCTAAATGAAACTTATCAATCGTTTCCTCGACGGTATGATGTCTGCCAATTGCTTTTAATGTTTCCTGGATATAGGACTGTGGATTAATGCTGATCCGATCGATGTTCCACTTTTTCAACACGGCCAATTTTTCCGGCGTAATTGTGTCGGGTCGCCCCGCTTCTACGGTAATTTCGCGAATTCCGGCAACCTCTGGAAATGAAGTATACATTTCTTCATAAAGCAAGTCCATTTCTTCAGCAGTAATACTTGTCGGCGTGCCGCCGCCATAGTAAACAGTTGTAATCTTGATTCCCCTTTCCTTTAGCCATTCACCAATTTTCCGCATTTCATAATGAAGGCCGCCTAAAAAGGAATCGACGGAACCCTGGCGTCCATTAATCGCATAAGCTGGGAAGGTGCAATAAGCACATTTCGTTGGGCAGAATGGAATCCCGATATAGATGCTCACTTCCTGCCGCAGCGAATACAGATCTGGCACGACGGATAATTGGCGGTCAACAATTTGCTGCATTAGCTGGATTTTTTCATCCGTAATAAGGTAATCAGCCTTCAGCTGCTGGTGGGCTACTTCCATGGGTATTCCTGCCTGAATTTTTTTATGAAGCAGTTTGGTTGGTCTTACCCCTGTTAGAATGCCCCATTTCTGAGTGATTCCGCTAAAATCCTGTAAGACTGTTAAATATACATGGGAAACAGCATTTTTCACCTGCTTGAACCGTTCTTTGTCCGAGTCATCCGGAGGTAGTTCCTTCTGATAATTTGAAAAATAAACAGCACCTTCTCGGTCACATAATTCCGCCGAGACGGAAACTGCCTCACCTACCCGTAAAACAAATTTTATTTGTAAATCAGCCGTTCCATCAACAGCCATGACAATTTGTGATTCTTCGAAAAATAGATTGGCTATCAACTGCAGCGGCCGGATAAATCTTTCATCCTCTAATCCTAGTATGGAAATACGCAAATCTTATCACCTTTCAAACAGAATTTCCTTTAAGTGTACAAAATCGTCAATATTAGGTCAATATAGAGGTAATGATTCACCAACAACTGTTATCGGCCGGAAAAACGATGAAAATTAATTTAAAGAACCAGTTCCCGCCATTTTAGGCGCTTTAAGTAAAGATTCATTTGGCAAATGGACATATTCTTTCACTGTGGCTTGGCTCTCCCCTTTATCACAAAAAAATACCACAGGACCGAAGCCCGTGATATCTCTTTACGGTTTGATAATTTTCATCTTCCGTAGAAATTCGATTGGTTGCTGTTTCCGGAAGTGTTCCATTACCATGTACGCTACCCCTTGATCATTTTCTGATCTGGTAACCCAATCGGAAGCCTTTTTAACCGCAGACGGTGCATTTCCCATCGACACGCCCAGGCCAACAGCCTCAATGACCGGAATATCATCAAGTCCATCACCGATATAAACCATTTCTTTAAGTTTAATTCCGAACTGGTTTCCAAGATAGGTTAAGCCGGTGAGTTTGGAAGCGCCCGTCGGAACGATGTCTATCCTTAAAGGATCAAGCTCATACGCTTCAACTTCACTGTACATTTTTTCAAGGGCAGCTTTTGCATCAAGCAAATCACGCTTTTTTTCAAAATATACTTCGATTTTCGAAGGAGTCATTGGCTGGTCATGTAAATACTCACTTAATGAATTGACGAATTGCTGCGAGTAAACGAAAGGCTCTCCTGTCGTAAATATCGTCTTTGATAATAAATCATTTTGAATCTTAAACTTGTTGGCCAGCGAAAACTGTTCGTGGACGAGTCGGATCTGACAGGGAAGTGCCTCGAAAAATCGCACAATATCATACGTAATGCCCTCATTGATTCGCTTTACATAAATCGGTTTTTCCTCCGAACCGGCTATATACGCCCCTTGATGGGTCACGAGCGGCATTTTAATTTTTAAAGCTTTAGCTACTTTTCTTGCCGATGGAAAACTGCGTGATGTCACCAGTGTGACGTAGATACCTTTTTGCTGAACATATTCGATAGCTTCCTTTGTTGACTTATGAAGCTTCCCATTTGTTTGTAAAACAGTCCCATCAATATTTAGTGCAAGCAAGCGATAAATCATCATGGTGCCCCCTGTTCTTGGTGAAATTCCTCTATATCACTTTTATGACTTTTCACTCATTAATAGAACAGTCCATCAGCAACGTGATGATACCATTTACAACCTCTGCCGCTTATTGCCTTTCACCGTATAGTTCTAATAATGGTTTCATCACCACTTGGTTGATCTCGTGAATGATCATGTTCATCCGTTGCTCGGCTTCCATCAGCCGAAAGATCTTTTCATTTTGTTGTACTTGAAGAACCGATGCCTGCGCCTGCTGGAGCTCTTGCTCGGAAATGTTTTGGCCGGTCATTTGCTTTTGTTGAAGAGTCATTTGAATTTCCCGAAAGTGGTCAAACATATTTTTCGAGGCTGGATCAGCATTTACTCCATCGTACATCATTTTCAAATATAAAAATTCATCGCTTTCACGGATTGCCGCTTCCAATGCGTAAGCGGAATCATATAAGTTAACTGCCATCTTTAGGTCACTCCTTTAATGGGTAAATCTTAATAACTATACCAAATTATTCAAGAAATAGCGAAAATGTTCGAATCACCTTCTGCCGCGGAATGACATACATTACACTATCAACGGATGCCTATAGGCTATTTTGGCTAATAGAAAAATATAAAATTTTCCCAAATTTTATTCTTTACTATGTCGCATAAATTCAACTACGCCTTATGAACCGTCCAAACGGACTCGCCAATTGACGAGCTTTCATTTACCGGAAAATGAGGAATGTGTATGTCTGTTCCATTAACCTCGATTATGATCTCGATTCGGAAAGCAGCCAATCAAAATGACCGGCTTATACAAATGTCACAGCAATTATTGGAAAAATTAAACATTACTAATACGCAAAACCTGTATCTTTCACTGGGAAAAACAATCGTCAGTACGAACATTCAAACTATGGCAATGGCTGAAAATGAAATCATTCTACCGGAAAATATCACAAGAAGCCTGCACCTGCCAAATCAAAGATACAAATTTCAGGCCATTTACCGCTCTAACACTCATACACTTAAGCTCGGACCTGTGATTGCACTGCTGACAAACTTCCATATTAATAACGAAGATCCTCATTTTCGTACTGTCCATAAATTTTGTGAGGAACTTCATCAAGTTATTTCGAAAAACGGCGGTTTTTTTTATGTGTTTTCCTATAAAGACTTTTCAACTAAAGGATTTTTCTTTCAAAATGAAAAGTGGATTCCGGCTGAACTTCCTTTACCTGATGTCATCTACAACCGGATCCATTCACGGCAACTGGAACAGAAGATAAAATACAAACAATTCCGCCAACAGCTTGAACTATTAATGATCCCGTTATTTAATGATCGCTTTTTATCCAAGTTGGAAGTTTATGAACATTTAAAGAAGGAAGTCAGCCTCTTTTCTGCCATTCCCGAGACAAAGATTTTTTCAAAAGAAAACCTTTATGAATTTGTACAAAAATATGACACGGTTTTTATCAAACCAATCCACGGAAGCCAAGGTAAAAACATCTTGAAAATAAGCAAGCATAAGGATAACAGTTATTTCGTTCAATCCTCGGTAAAAACCGGCAAAGAACCATTTGAAAAACCTTTTTTCCTGGAAGAGTTATATCAGCGGCTAAAACCGGAACTGCAAAATCGCATCTATATCATTCAGCAAGGAGTCTCTTTGATAACGAAAGATTTGCGGCCAATGGATTTTCGCGTGTTATGTCATAAGCATCAGCCAACTCGCTGGGAAATAACTTCAATCATCGCCAGAGTCGGGGCGGAGCAAGAAATTGTCTCTAATTTGGCCCGGGGCGGTACCATCATGCGGCCGTTGGAGGCATTAATAAATGTGATGGATATCCAAAAAGCGAAAGAGTGCTTAGCACAAATGAAGCAATTGGCATTAGAGATTGCTGCAGGGATCAGTACACATTCAGCGGGAATCATTGCTGAACTAGGAATTGACATCGGCGTCGACAGCGAGGGAAAGCCCTGGTTAATCGAAGTGAACTCCAAACCTTCGAAATCATTTGCTGAAACCCAAGGTAAAGTCAGACCGTCAGCGAGGGCGATTGTCCAATTTTGTACGGTTCTGGCATTTGATGAAAATACAGAAAGGGAGATTGGTTAAATTGATTGCATTTGGCATTATGACGTTAACCCCGGATAGTGAGGCCACCTATCTCACGGAAATCGCCAGGTTGGCAAAGAAATTTGATATTGAATGTTTCTGGTTTATCCCATCACAAATTAACCCATACTCACAGCAGGTTAAAGGAAAAAGGTTTGATTCTCTAACCAATCAATGGGTGGATGGTGATTTTCCCATTCCTTCTGTCCTTTATGACCGCTGTTTTTACGGCGATGACGATCACTCCAAGCAATGTCTCCCCATCGTCTCATGGTTAAAAAACAGAAACGATATTACTTTCCTCGGCTATGGGCTACCGAATAAACTAGAACTTTATGAATCCTTAAAGGACTCTATACTTTCTCCCTATTTACCGGTATCTGTGTTTGTTTCTGACAGTGAAATGGTCTTTCAAGAGCTGGAGGCAAGAAGAAAAATCGTTTTAAAACCAATTAACGGCTCACAAGGCCACGGGATTTATTATATCAAGAAAAACGACAATAGTTTTCATGTAAAAACGGAGAAGCAAAAGCAGATTATTTCGCGAATTTTTCCAAATAAGCTCAAGCTGTTAAGATGGTTAAAACCATTAATTCAGGCAAAAAAATATCTCTTGCAGCCATACCTTGAATTATACGATCAGAGCTTACAGCCGTTTGACATTCGCATTCTGCTGCAGAAAAACGAGCAGGGAATCTGGACCGAACGCGGCCGGGGAATTCGCACAGGAACAATGGGAGGAATCTTGTCCAACTTAAGTGCCGGAGGAATAGTCAAGAACTTTACGGAATGGGCCGATACGCTGCCGCCAACAACAGCGGAATACATCCGTTCCGAATTAAACTACATTCTAAATCATCTACCGCTATTACTAGAAAGTAAATTTCTTCCATTATTTGAAATTGGTGTTGATATCGGTATCGCCAAAAACGGTTCTATCTGGATCCTTGACCTTAACTCGAAGCCGGGGAGAAAGGTCATTTTACAAACAGCACCGGAAATGAAGGAAACGCTTATCCATGCCCCGCTTCTTTATGCAAAACACCTCCTTGGACTGGAACAACAGGAAAGGAAGAGCTTTTATGCGAAAACGTTATCTCATTGAGGTTGTACAAAATGACCAGTTAATCGTATTTTGCCCGGAAGCGCTGCTTAAAGGTCGGATCATTAAACGAATTGCCTTCGGTTCTAAGTCAATGGCCGTCGATTTCTACCCACATCCCGACAGCCATGACCGTATTGTCATCAGCAAAAGAATTCAACGGCAGCTTCAATACCCCAATTTAAATATTCCACTGCATGCCTTTATCAAAAATGAAGTGCTGACAATTGGACCGCTTGTGGGAATTTTCACCTCCGGCTTTACCCAGAATTTTGGCCAGCCCCTCGGTGAACGAACGGCTTTTTTTGCGAATTTGTTATCAGTCAACAAATCTGTTGGTGCGCTCTCCTTCCTGTTTGGAGAACAGCAAATTGATTGGGAGCAAGGCATCATAGAGGGATATTTCTTTTATAAAAATAAATGGCAGAAATATGAAGTGCCGTTCCCAAATGTCATTTACGACCGCCTGCCAAACCGCCGCAGTGAAAAAAGACAAAAGCAAAAAAAGGTAAAAGAACGGCTGCAAAAAGAATATATGATACCCTGGTATAATCCGGGCTTTTTTAACAAACTGGAAGTGTACGAAAGACTGCAGCAGGATGCATCGGTTGAAAGGTATCTACCCGAGACCCACCCTTTCACCTCTTTCTCCCATATCGAGTCGATGCTTTCCAAGTATGGACACGTCTATATTAAACCGAAAAATGGCAGCCTTGGGCTGGGAATCCATCAAATTATTTATGACAAACAGACAAATGAATATTATTGCCGTTACCAGGAAAAAGGTGAGGTGAACCGCTTAAGGAAATTTCATAGCCTTGAAAAAATGTTCGAACTCGTATTTGCTCACCAGCCGCTTGATAAAATGGTCGTCCAACAAGGTATCCATTTACTAAGAATGAATCAGCGTGCCGTTGACTTTCGGGTTCATACTAATAAAGATGACGCCGGGATATGGCAGGTAAGTGCGATTGCGGCCAAAATTGCCGGTCCTGGCAGTGTTACAACTCACAAACGCAGCGGCGGTGAAATCAAAACTTTGAGCGAAATTTTCCCACTGAAAAAGGCGGCGGAATATAAAGAAAAGCTTGAAACGGCTGCTCTTCATTTAAGCCATGCACTGGAACAGAATATGGAAGGAATCATTGGCGAGATTGGTTTCGATTTAGGGATTGACCGCCATGGGAATGTCTGGCTCTTTGAAGCAAACTCCAAACCGGGGCGGTCGATTTTCAGTCATCCAGAATTACAAGCCTTTGATTTATTAACGCGAAAGTTATCGATCGCTTTTGCGGTCTTTCTCGCGGAAAAATCGTTGCTACACCCCGAGGAAATGTATAAATGAAGAAAGCACAACGAAAACCGTTAATTGGCATCATCACTGCACAAAAAGGAAATGGAGCAATTGCCGGAAACAGCCGGCTGTTTAAAAGCCTGCAGCAAAAGCTTATTTCATCTGGTGGAATAAGCTTTGTCTTTACTGTGGAAGGAATCCATGAAAATGAAATTGACGGCTTTGTTTTTTCAGTTAGAAAAAACAGCTGGATGAAATCGCAGTTTCCCTTTCCTGATGTTGTCTACAATCGAATCCCCGATCGAACAGTGGAGCAAAGTGAAGAAGTCCAGAACTTTTTCTTACGCTTGAAGGAAAAAGGAATTCCCTTTTTTAATCCTTGCTTTATTGATAAATACGAGCTTTATCAATGCTTCCAACACGACTCCATCATCAGCAAATTTTTACCTAAAACCAGCTTGATTGAGAATAAGCAAAATTTATTAAAGTTATTGGAAACTCATTCTTCCATCTATTTAAAGCCCTGCAACTCTTCTAAGGGAAACGGAATTTATCGTCTGGCTCAGTCACCCTCCTTATCATTAACCGGGAGAAAACAACAGATATTGTATGAAAGTTACGAGCAGTTTTGGCAGGAATGGGGCGAGAAGCTACTGAGAAAAAGATATATTGCCCAGGAGGATATTCAGTCTGAACAATACAACGGCAAGCGATTTGATTTCCGCATCCTTGCCCATGCTTCCGGTACACACTATGTCTTAACAGGCATAGGCATCCGCCAGTCACAAAAGCAGGACATCACCACTCATATTCCATCGGGGGGGAGGCTGGTTCCGTATCAACTTTTGCAAACTGCCTCACATGATCAATTCATTCAAACCATCATCCCGCCAATTGGAAAGACATTATCAGAACGGTATGGCTTTTTTGGTGAATTTTCAATTGATGCCGCGGTAAGCAAAACAGGACAATATTATATTTATGAGGTGAATTCCAAGCCAATGAGCTTCGATGAACCGGAAATTGAATCAGCTAAAATTGCTCAGCTCTGCCGATTATTTTGCCAACTTGCAAAAAATGATATTTAAATCATTCCATGAAACAGGTAAGCTAATAATAGCTATCATTAAGGGGAATGATGAAACGATCACCACTTCCAATTTAAACCATTATTTGAAAACAAAAATATTCCCGGGTGAAGTGTTTCTTATTACGCTGCTGGGCTAAAGAAACATGGCTCAGCTTTTTTTGCGTTTGTTATAATTAAACAAAATGTAATTTAATGGGGAATGTCATATGTTTAAAAAACTGTTAACACATTTTAAAGATTCCATTTTATTATCGAATCGTCCTGAGAAACCCATGGACCAATATTTCATCTTTTACAATGAAGCCGAAAACGAATGGATCGGCCTATTGAAATCATCTGTAAGCGAGCAGGAATTACAGCTGTTGAAATCACTTTTCACACTTGTGGAATACGAACCATCATCCGCCATGACATTGCCACAAACATGGTATGAATTCTTATTAATGGATGGACCGCCCCCCAGCCAGAAGAAGGAAAATAACGTCCGTTTGATTCAGTTTTATCTTCATCATCATAATCCGGATCCTTCAGAAATTGAAACCGCGTTAACCGGATTTTTCAGCGAAGAAGTCATTATTTTTTGGGAAAACAATCATCGAGGGATTGTCATTGAGGAGAAGTCACAAATCGCTTTAACTGAGGAAGAATTAATCGCTATGACCGGCACATTAGAAAGTGATTTTTATGTTAAAATTTCTTTTTTCATCGGGAAGCGTTATCCGCTTACAAAGCTGCTCCCTTCAAGATTTCGAGAAGAAAGAGACTTCTTCGCATTTGGACTTGCCCATTTAAACAGCACGAATATTTTTACATATGAACGAATTTTTCCGGCATATCTTGCCTATCATTTACCTGAAGAAATTAAGCAAAAGGTAAATAACGAGATATTAGAAATTTTTCAACAAGACCCGGAGTTATTCTCAACCCTGAAAATTTTTCTCGAAAATAATTTAAACGCCAGCCTTACAGCCAAAAAATTATATATTCATCGGAATACCCTTCAATACCGAATTGATAAATTTACCGAAAAAACCGGGCTCAGCCTAAAAGATTTTTACGGTGCCTTTACGGTCTTTCTGGCCTGTCTTCTATTTGACTATCAACAAAAATGACAAGATGCCCAAAAGAGCGCTTTCAAACTTTGTGCAACCTGACGATTATGAAAAATTGATATATCCGTTAAACTGAGATTATTAATATCACAGGAGGCATTAAAGATGGCAGAATTAAAATTGGACCATATCTATAAAATTTATGATAATAAAGTTACCGCTGTTTCGGACTTTAATCTTCATATTGAAGATAAAGAATTTATCGTCTTTGTTGGTCCTTCAGGATGCGGAAAATCGACCACTTTGCGGATGATCGCTGGTCTTGAAGAAATTTCAAAAGGGGATTTCTATATTGATGGGAAACGCGTTAATGATGTGGCACCAAAGGACCGCGATATCGCGATGGTTTTCCAAAACTACGCTCTTTATCCGCATATGACCGTTTATGATAACATGGCCTTCGGACTCAAACTTCGTAAGTTCCCAAAAGCCGAAATTGATCGCCGGGTGAAAGAAGCAGCCAAAATTCTCGGCCTGGAAGATTATTTAAATCGCAAACCAAAAGCCCTCTCCGGTGGTCAGCGTCAACGTGTTGCTTTAGGTCGTGCGATTGTCCGTGATGCCAAAGTATTCTTAATGGATGAACCATTATCGAACCTTGATGCCAAGCTCCGTGTGCAAATGCGTGCTGAAATTGCTAAACTGCACCGCCGTTTAAATACAACCACCATCTACGTAACCCACGACCAAACGGAAGCGATGACGATGGCAACAAGGCTGGTTGTTATGAAAGATGGGGTGATTCAACAGGTTGGTTCGCCTAAAGAAGTTTACGAGAAGCCGGAAAACATCTTCGTCGGCGGCTTTATCGGTTCTCCGGCCATGAACTTCTTTAACGGCAAACTGGAAGAAGGCAAATTTATCATTGGAAATTCCACCATCACTATACCTGAAGGCAAAATGAAATACCTCCGTGAGCAAGGTTATGTTGGAAAAGAGATGATTCTCGGGATTCGCCCAGAGGATATTCATGACGAGCCAGTTTTCATCGAGGCCTCAAGCGGTACTAAAATTACTGCAAAAATTGATGTTGCTGAATTAACCGGAGCGGAATTAATGATTTACTCCAACCTTGATGGCCAGGATTTTGTTGCCCGCCTTGATTCACGTGCCGATATTAAACATGGCGACTCAATAGAACTGGCATTTGATTTAAATAAAGCTCACTTCTTTGATGCTGACGCCGAGCTGAGAGTTCGTCCTTAATTTTCGTTCTTCTTGAAGTATTCCTAAGGACGCCGTAATATTAGATAAGCCCCGTAAAATGGCGGGGCTTTTTCTATTATGACCTTTGGATGCCAATCGCTTCCGGCCTTTCCACCACCCTCTTTTCTTATTCTTTTATAATAACCACATCTTCCTTTTGACAGCCAGGGCAGCGATAAAAATGGGCACATTTGCGACTTGAATGGTTATCAGAATATCCATCTTCAAGCTTCATCAAGTCAATCTCCATATAGGGACTGTAATCATCATAATAATCCATTAACTTGCCGCATTCCAACATAGGTTCCCCGCAATTGGCACAAAGTAAATATACTTCCCGCAAACCATTACAAACCGGGCATACTGACATTTCCTTCACCCTTTTGTTTATTGTTTTCCCTAGTTTATGCTACTTTGTTTTCCCTATGTGGTGGAATAAATTACTAATGATTCTATCGAATAAGCAAACAAGATTAAACCATAATAAAGATTACAAGCTACAATCCAACATTGGATGAAACCATCAAGGGTAGTTACCGGTGCAATTCCGGTTCATCCAACCAAGTTTTTTCTTACCGACATGGGTTAGGCCTAGATGGCTTTAGGTAAATCCAAATATGGTGCAAATCCATACTAACCCCAAACTTTTTAAAGAGGAGTGTTATACAACTATGGCTAACAACAACAACTCTAATCAACTTCTAGTACCAGGAGTACAAGAAGCTCTTAACCAAATGAAGTATGAAATTGCTCAAGAGTTTGGTGTAAACCTTGGGGCAGACACTACTTCACGTGCCAACGGATCTGTCGGAGGAGAAATCACTAAGCGTCTTGTTTCAATGGCTCAATCACACCTTAGTGGATTCCAACGTTAAACGCAAGCAACCCTTTTTATAACAAGTTAATAATATGGCCTAAAGTCCCCTCTTTTCAGAGGGGGCTTTCATTTGCTGCTTTAACGGCAATACCCTTGCTTATGCAAAAAAAAGCCACAGATTATCATCTGCAGCTTTTAATGAGTCGTAATTGTATACCCAATAAAATATACAAGCACTAATACACTTCCGATTGCAAGTACAATTGAAAAATCCATAATTTTTGTCCCACCCCATTTGAATGATGTTAAACATTTTTAAATTATCATAAAATGGGGCTTTTTCTTGTGACTTTTATTACACTTTCATGGCGGAAAATCGAACATTTTGTGAACTTTCGGGTTTTTTGCTCATTTTATCCGGCTAATTCTGCTCCCCCTTGCTGTAGCTGGTACATTTGGTGGTACTTGCCCGCTAACGCCATTAACTCATCATGTGTTCCTTGTTCAACAATCGACCCACGGTCTAAAACAAGAATTTGGTCTGCATTGCGAATCGTTGATAATCGGTGGGCAATGATAAAGGTTGTTCTCCCTTTCTTTAGCACTTCCATCGCTTCTTGAATCAAAGCTTCCGTCTCTGTATCAATACTGGAAGTTGCCTCATCTAATATTAAAATCGCCGGATTAAATGCCAATGCCCGGGCGAAAGAAATTAACTGACGCTGTCCGCTGGACAAGGTGCTGCCCTTTTCAATCACCGGTTCATCATAGCCATTTTCCAAATTTTTAAAGACACGGGCCGCGCCAACGTCTTTTAGTGCCTGCTCAACTTTTTCTCTTGTAATCGATGGGTCTTGTAAACTAACATTGGACACAATTGTCCCGGTAAATAAATAGGGATCCTGTAAAACGATTCCCATATGGTTTCTTAATGTTTGCCTTGGAATACATTCAATATCCTTTCCGTCAATAACGATTTTTCCCTTTTGACAATCATAAAAGCGAAACAACAGATTCATGATTGAGCTTTTTCCGGAGCCGGTGTGGCCGACAAGGGCAATCGTTTCTCCCTGTTTCGCCGAAAAATTAATATTCTTTAGTACATATTCGCCCTCTTTATAGGCAAACGATACATTTTTAAATGAAACATTCCCTTTAATCCGAGGAATGCGCTCCTGACTGACGTTTTCACCCGGCTCATCCAAGAGCTTGAAAACCCGCTCCCCAGCGACGAGTGCCTGTTCCAAATTGGCAAGCTGGTTCACCACTCCCTGTACCGGCTCGAACAGGCGGTTGATATAATCAACAAAGGCGTAGAGCATTCCCAGGGAAATGACCGCGGAGGGGACAAGCGACTGAGCGCCAAAATACCAGATAAAGGCAACGAAAATCAGATTGCGCAATACTCCAACCAGGTTATGTGAGGTTAAAGAGTTAAGGGTTAACAATTTATTTTGGTAGGTAAAATGTTGGTTGTTCAACTTTTCGAATTCCGCTTTCGTTTCTTTCTCACGGCCAAACGCCTGAATAATACTCATCCCTTGAATTGATTCGTTAATCATCGCATTTATATCGCTGTTCCGTGAGCGAATGACGCGGTTATATTTCGAAGCAAATTTCCGGTATACCAGCATCCAAATATACAGAATCGGCAGTAGCAATAGACAGATGGCCGCCAGCTTGGGATTTAAAATAAACAAAGCAACATAAATCCCGCTGATATATATCGCGCTGGTAAAGAACGCCGCCAAAACGGTAACGTACAGTTCGCGGATCGCCTCTGTGTCATTGGTAATCCTTGCAACCACTTTTCCCGCAGGCAGATTATCAAAATAATGAATAGGCAGCCGCTGAATATGGTTAAAGACATCCTCCCGCATTTTTTGAATAATGCGGTTGGCGGATTGTTGCAGTAAATATCGCTCGCCATATTGAAAAATCGCCGATACCACTAATAATCCAAAATAGAGCAGTAGCAATTGGATGATACTCGGAATTTCCGGCTGGTAAAATCGCAACAGCTCATTTCCTTTTAGAACTTGAACTTGGTATTCAGCTGTTTTTGCTCCTTGCGTAATTGTCAATACGTCCTTGTTTAAACTCCGTTTCCCATCAAAGGCCAGTAATTCGTCTGTAAATACAAATTTGCTGCCAACTTGAAGAATACGGGCCGGGTCTCCTTTTGGCTCACCCTTGGAAAAATTGGTCTCCCGTTTATAATAGCTGCCATTAAATTTAGCAGCGTTCCTACTGCTTGAAGTTTCATACCAGACAGATTCGATTCCGAGAATGTGCTGGTCAATCACATTTTTTGCAATGAACGGGCCGGCTAGGTCGGTTGCAACAGAAATGGTCAGCATGACCAGTGCTGCAAAAATGATTTTCTTATAGGATAAGGCGTATTGAATTAATCTTTTTCCTGGTTTCATACTGACACCTCCTCTGCCACTTTGTTTTCAATCTGTTGGCGGATCAATTGCTCCTTGTACCAGCCATTTTGCTCAAACAATTGTTCATGTGTTCCTTTCTCGATGATGTTACCTTCATCAAGGACAATAATGTGATCCGCATGCTGAACCGCGGACATGCGATGTGTGGTTATAATCGTTGTCTTATTGCTGCGAACCTGACGGATATTATCGATAATTTGTTTCTCTGTTTTCGCATCGACAGCCGATAAAGCATCATCAAGAATCAGGATTTCCGGATTTTTGATGAGTGCTCTGGCAATTGAGATTCGCTGCTTCTGCCCCCCTGAAAGGGCGACACCCTTTTCGCCGACGAGCGTTTCCAACCCTTCCGGCAGCATTTCCAAATCCTGACGAAAAGCTGCCAAATCAATGGCTCTATTCATTTCTTCAGGGCTGGCATCTTCTTTACCGAATAAAATATTTTCCTTTACGCTTTTTGAAAAAAGAATATGGTCCTGGGGAACATAGCCAATCCAGCCCCGTACCTGCTCAAGCGTTTGCTCATCCAGGGAAATATCAGAAATTGAGACATCTCCTTGACCAAGCGGATATTGCCTTAATAATTGCTTAATAAATGTGGTTTTTCCACTGCCTGTTTTCCCAACTATCCCGAGTGTCTCGCCTTGATGAAGAGATAGATCAATATTTTTCAGGTTATCAAATTTCGACGATGGATAGCGGAAGGTCACTTGTTTAAAGTCAATTTTTTCAGCGGCACTTAAGGATGTTGGCTTTGACGGATCGGTTACTTCTTCTTTGTAGCGCAATGTTTCATTAACACGGTCTAACGAGGCATTGCCGCGCTGCATGACATTGATTAATTCGCCAATGGCAAACATCGGCCAAATTAACATCCCTAAGTAAACATTGAACGAAACAAGATTCCCCAGAGTAATGGTCTGATGAAAAACCAGGTACGCACCATAGCCAAGACCTATTAAATAGCTGATTCCAACTAAAATTTTTATGGTAGGATCGAATAAAGAATCAATCAGTGCTACTTTCATATTTTTTTGGTAAATATCCTCGGTCAACTGCCCGAATCTTCGGCTATCGGCGTTTTCCTGAACATAGGCGCGGATCACCCTGACACCGGCGACAGATTCCAATACGCTGTCATTTAACTTACCGAAGGAATCCTGCGCTTCCATAAAGCGGATATGAATTCTTTTCCCGTACATTTGCATCAGGACTGCCATTATAGGTAGCGGGATGATTGCGGCCAATGTCAGTTTCCAGCTGATCAAAAAGCCCATTGTTAACAATAGTGTCAGCATCCAGGCACTTGAGTCGACGAGCGTTAAAATTCCAAACCCTGCTGTCATCGAGATGGCTTTTAAGTCATTCGTCGCCCGGGCCATTAAGTCCCCGGTACGATTTTTCTCATAAAAGGCCGGGGTCATTTTTAACAGATGCTGGACAAATCTTGATCTAAGTTTACGTTCTACCAGAAACGCTCCGCCAAATAATAAATACTGCCAAATGTAGCTTAGACCGTAGGATGAAATCATAATAATGAGAAGAGCTATCAAATAGAGTCCTATTTTATTTCCGGTCATCGTACCAATATGGATATCATCAATGGCCATTCCAATCAATTTTGGCGGCAGGATATCAATTAACCCTACAATAATAAGCAATGGTATCGCGATCGCATAACGCTGCCAGTTTTCTTTAAAAAACCAGCTTAGTTTTTTTAATACTGAAAACATAATGGCACTCCCCCTTTTGTTGAACCTATCCGCTTTCTATCTCGATATTTTTGCTTGCGAATCTAATTAGGAATTTGGGTTTCATTTGTTTTTCCTCCTCTATTTTTATTGAAAAAAATAGAGCATACCGCTTAAAACGTGCAGTATGCCCTATCTTCAACCCGAAAAAAGAGACAAAAAAACACACATTACGTATCACAAAGGAACGTAACCTGTGTTAAGTTATCTGTTGAAAAACATTAAAGGATAATCGGATTATTCACCTGGACAGGTTACGTTGATATATTCAGTTGTTGGCTGGACTTTTTTAAGCTCAATCATGTCGTAACCCTCCATTTCCTTTTTTTTCTTACCTTGTTAGGTTATCACCAGTTTTTCTATATGTCAATTCCTAATTTTCACAAATTATTTTATCCAGGCAGCGGTTCCATAAGCAATGATTTCAGATGCTCCCTGCATCACGATGATCATCCAGAACACCTCTTTCCCCACATTTGCAACTATTTTGCCTTGCAATTGAAAAGTTTAATATAAAATTATTGGAAAACGTAACAAATTTTTCATTCTTTTTACAAAAAACAATGTTCGTTTCCTATAGAATATATATAGGGTCACTAGTGTTGCATTAATTTAATTTCACTATTAGGAATACTCGAAATGTTCAATTTTATTATTCTCTGCAAAGAAAAAGTCCTTTATAATGGATAGGTCAGGTGGTAATCCGTCCAAATCCAATA
>NZ_JAESWB010000038.1 GCF_016765675.1 Neobacillus paridis | reverse complement strand
CTCCACGAGCGCAACGTTCAAGCTTGGACTAAATGAAAAACTAGACCATGAAAATTTTGCTAACATATTGGACCTAAATACGGACTGCCATTATGTTTCTCCAGCAACCAGGTAAGCATATCGTCGTCGCGCTCATTTAAAAAAGCCAGCTTCTCACTAAGTGAAAATTTTACGCAGAGCATTTAAAAATGCGGGAACGAGATCAGTAAACCAAAAGTGAAGCTGGACCCTCCCATTCGACTAAAATAGATTTAAAAAATCTTAATGGCTCGGATGCGGGAATTTTTAACTGCACTAAATGATAATCGGTCCTAAACAATCCTATTTTTCAAAGGTTGCCAACCGAAGACGCGAATCATGGAATTTGCGCAATAAAATTCTTGCTGTGAGCGACGTTTGCTCGGCAGCATCTTGCGAACGCGCTTGCTTTCCATGAAAAGAAAAAATGTATCGTATGTTTTGTTTGAGGGCTTCTTTAACACTTTTAAAAAGCCCAAACGTCATCCATTTTCTTAACAATTTAACTCGGCACTTTCTGAAATAGGCGTAAGAGAGTCACCAGCTTATGTAATTGTTCGGAACCAACTATTTATACCGAGAACATTACGAATCAATTTAAAATTGAATATAACTGCCATGGTGATACCTTCAATATGAAACTTAAGAAAGCAATAGTTAT
>NZ_JAESWB010000379.1 GCF_016765675.1 Neobacillus paridis | reverse complement strand
TGATTAAAGTGGGAGAAAGGCTGTCAGAAAAGGATTTCGAGGCAAATTCAGCCAGAATAAATGCAGGAAGAAAAGCCTGAAAAAGAGCAAGAAAAGATCTCTTTTCCCTTAAACCTTACCTCTACTCTGTGGTAGAACTTAATTACAGAATAGGGGTAAGGAATTAGGGTTTTAGGGTTGGAAAATGGGCTGGAAGCCTTGGGGGAGAAGGGTTTGAGGGGAGTCGGGGGTGGAGGATGGGCAGGGAAGAACTTAATTACGTGGATACACCGAGAAACAGAGCGTCAGCTATGTTTGTTTAGCGTGTCATGAAAAGGAGGAGATTCCTTTAAGTGTAGTGAGGGATTTCGACTCAATGGATGATGGAGATCCAACAACTCCTCCAATGTTTTCATGCGAAAAATGTGGGGGCGAAATGTACCCAGAATATTACAAAGGAGTACATGGAATAGAGTACAAACTAATGGATATTCTCAAAAAAAGCAAAATAAAAGCTCACGATTGATTTTTAACACTATGTTGATTGGAGCGCAAGGTGCTTGACTCCTGGGGGATTAGCGTTACAGGTGAGACCCCGCAGGAGCTTGCGACGAGGAGGCTCGGCGAACGCCCCCCGGAAAGCAAGCACCTGGAGCGGAAATCAACAGACTAGTTGACAGATCCAATCAAAAAAGGACCGGGCGGTTTTTGCCCGGTTTTTCTTATAACGGGCAGGTTTATTTAACAATAATATCAAATTTGGAGGTTCCCCATAAAAAGAACGGGATTATGGTGATTTTTGCTCCCTGTCCAAAATCTTGATATAATCGGCATAAGAACCAGTGTTTTGGGAGGTTATCTAGGTAAGCAAAGCATTTAGCAACTTGTTAAAGTATATCGATAAATTACTTCACACAAAAAAAGAATAGATTGGGTAAATTGCTATGTTGAACCATCCTCCTCTGTTGGCGGTCGTTTAATCAAAGAAATAATACAAATTGATTTTGAACATTTTGAAGGTATCGTTGAAATTGACGAGACCTATTTCCTGTACTCTCAAACGGGTCAATTGGGCATTACAGAACATAAACCTCGTAAACGCGGTGGAAAATTCAATCATAAGAGAATATGCCGTGAACAGGTTTGTGTTATCGTTGCTAAAGCTATTTGTTGCATAGTTATGGCTAATTATTGTAATTATTAAATTGACTCAAATATTTTCGATTGTAAAAAAAGATTAGGAGAATGATCATGGCAGATAACGAAACAAAAAGTTTATACCAAGCATTATGGAATTCAGCGGATATTTTACGTTCAAAAATGGATGCGAATGAATATAAAAGTTATTTATTAGGGCTAGTCTTCTATAAATACTTATCGGACAAGATGTTGCTACATGCTGCGAATTTATTAGAAGAACCGACGGAAGATTTGAATATAGCACAGAAATTATATGAGGAGGCCTATGCGGATGAAGAGGTGAGAGACGATTTATTAGCAGAGCTTCAATATGACTTCTCTTACACACTCGAACCGAATTTGACATTTACTGCATTGGTGAACGACATCCACAAGGGTAAATTCCAATTGGAGGATCTCGCACAAGGTTTTCGAAACATCGAACAATCAAGCGAAATCTTTGAAAACATGTTTGAAGATGTGGACTTGTATTCGAAAAAGTTGGGTGCAACCCCACAAAAACAAAATGCCAGTATTGCCGATGTAATGAAGGAATTGGCGGTATTGGATGTTGCAGGGCATAAAGGGGATATGCTTGGGGATGCCTATGAGTATTTAATCGGCCAATTCGCATCAGATTCAGGAAAAAAAGCGGGGGAATTCTATACACCACAACCCGTTTCAACTCTCATGACCAAAATTGTCTTACAAGGGAAAGAAAATGTGAAAGGATTCACCGTATATGATCCGACAATGGGATCGGGTTCTCTCCTATTAAATGCGAAGAAATACTCAAACGAACCAGGCACAATCATGTATTTTGGGCAAGAGTTGAATACATCTACGTATAACCTTGCGCGCATGAACATGATTTTGCATGGGGTTGATATTGCCAACCAGCATTTACATAATGCCGACACACTTGACCAAGACTGGCCAACAGATGAGCCAACAAACTTTGATGGTGTGCTAATGAATCCTCCTTATTCTGCGCACTGGTCAGCGGAGAAAGGCTTTTTAGACGACCCACGTTTCTCGATGTACGGAGTTTTAGCACCAAAATCAAAAGCAGATTTTGCGTTTTTGCTTCATGGTTACTATCACTTAAAAGATACAGGTGTAATGGCCATCGTCTTGCCACATGGCGTGTTATTTAGAGGGGCGGCGGAAGGGAAAATTCGTCAAATCCTGCTTGAAAATGGAGCAATTGATACGGTGATTGGATTGCCAGCAAATATTTTCTTCAATACATCAATTCCAACAACGGTCATTATTCTGAAGAAAAACCGTCCGACAAAAGATGTATTATTCATCGATGCATCCAAAGAATTTGAAAAGGGCAAAAACCAGAACATACTTACCGATGCACATATCGACAAAATCCTGGACACATACATTAAACGTCAAGACGTAGAGAAATATGCCCATGTTGCTTCCTTTGAAGAAATCGTCGAAAACGATTATAACCTCAACATCCCTCGTTATGTTGATACGTTTGAGGAGGAGGAACCAATTGATATAGTGTCATTAGGAAAAGAACTAGTGGACTTAAATAAAGAAATTAAAGAAGCAGAAAATGCTTTTTTGGCCATGCTTGATGAATTAGAAGTTACTGAAGAAACGAAAGATCTGATCGAAGCAACGAAGGCGGTGTTTCGATGAAAAAGAAGAAAAATGCGCCAGAACTGCGTTTTAAAGGGTTTGTGGACGATTGGGAACAGCGTAAGTTGGGGGA
>NZ_JAESWB010000378.1 GCF_016765675.1 Neobacillus paridis | reverse complement strand
GAAACCGGTCATGGCGCCATCTGCGCCGCGGCTCAGTTCTTCCGGCAGGAACAGACCGCCGCCATTGCCAGCCAGGATGGACAGGCGGCGCACTTCGCCACGGTCGCTGGCGGCGCGGATGGCGCTCAGCTTGGCCAGGCCCGGACTGTCCTCGTGCTTGAGCATCACGCAGCTTGGGGAATTCTTCATGATGCGCAGCACCACCGGTGTGGCCATCTGCACGCCGGTTGAAACCGGATGGTCTTGCAGCACCCAGGGCACCTGGCTGCCCAGGGTTTCGCTGACCATGTCGAAATAGGCAATGATCTGGTCATCGGTGCGCAGCGTTGAGGCCGGCGCCACCATCACGCCGGCCGCGCCCATGTCCATCACGCTTTTTGCCAGCTCGCCCATGGGGGCAAAGCCGGGCGCGGAAGCGCCAACGATCACCGGCACGCGGCCACGGACCCGGTCCAGCACCCGCTTGGCGAATACCCGTGACTCCTCGGCGGTCAGCTTGGTGGCTTCGCCCATGATGCCGAGTATGGTCAGGCCGTCGACGCCACTGTCCAGGCAGAAGTCGACCATGCGGTCGGTGCTGTCGAGGTCGAGCGCACCGTCATCCGAGAATG
>NZ_JAESWB010000377.1 GCF_016765675.1 Neobacillus paridis | reverse complement strand
GTATCTGGTGCGGTATGGCTATCACAATGGCGCTGCGCCGGATGCGGCGCCCTGCAATGGCTACATCGACGCGCTCGACGAGTTGCCGGCACTGCTGGCACGCGCGCCGGCCGCCGTCAGCGCAAGCGGCTAGCCACCCAGCCGTCGCCGTTCCGGGCGATGCGCAACAGCACCGTGCTGGAGCGGAAGCCGCCGTTGGGCACGGTCATCTCCATCTGCACCTCGCACTGCCACGCCTGCGGTTCGGGAGCGGGCTGGCAGGCTTTCTTGCGGGCCGCATGGAGCGTCACCAGCATGTCCGGCGGCACATCACCCTTGCCCAGGCGTTGGTGGTATTCAATGATGGGCATGTTGGCGCGGGCCACGTCGCGTTCGGCCAGCGCCAGGATCTCCGATTCGCTCGGCTCGCCGGCCTGCTGATGGCCCGGCGCTGCCAGCACCTGCGAGGCGACAACTGTGGCGACGGCAAAGATGAGTGCATGCATGCATTTTTCTCCCGGAATGCCGGCATCAAGGCCCGGCGGCCGTATTGCCATGCAAGGTCCGCGCCATGTTCCCGCAGGTTGGAGGTCTCCATGCAACGACAGCCTTCGGGCTTGACTGGACTCCTACACCGTCAGCGCGGCGCG
>NZ_JAESWB010000376.1 GCF_016765675.1 Neobacillus paridis | reverse complement strand
CCTTACAAGGCAATTACAGGCCATACCTGGGTGATGGATGTAACGCCTGATATCTTGCAGCTGGATGCCGGCGATTTGCAGTGCTGGGTAGATAGCGAAATGGAGATCCGGTTACAGCACGGTTTCAGCACCGCCGAATTTGCACATTTGCCGGTGCTTGGCGTGCCTGGCTGGTGGTCCGGTCAAGATGCTGCATTTTACGCAGACACGGCCGTATTCCGTCCTCGAAGAAAACACTCTCCGCAATAATCCGCAAAAAGGCAAGAAGGTTGCCGTCCTTGTCTTTCCTCGGGACTTGAAAGATGAAAACCATGAAAAAAGGCCCGCGTAAGCGGGCCTAAATATTACGCATGCAGATCATGAATCAACCTGCATTCATGAAAACCACTTCGTGAAAAGTGGCTTCCATGTGTTTATTAGAACAGGTGGTTGATACCAACCGAAACGCCCATCATGCTGTCTTGGCCAGGAGCGGCACGCAGCGAGGATTGGCTGGTGATTGCGGTCGGGCCATTCTCCAGACCATCTTTGTACTTTGCGTAGTCGATGTCTGCGTAGAAGTTGGTACGCTTCGACAGAGCATAGGTAGCGCCGACGATGAACAGGCCACGCTTGCCAGCTGCAGTGTTGCCAACGCCGAATG
>NZ_JAESWB010000375.1:449-899 GCF_016765675.1 Neobacillus paridis | reverse complement strand
GCCGTGCCACTGGTCTCGGCCATCCTGCTGCCGGCCGCGATTGCCGCCGGCTTGCCGCCGATCGCCGGCGCAATGGCCATCGCCATTGCCGGGCAGGGCATGGCGCTGTCGTCGGATTATGTGATCGGCGTGGCGCCCGGCATCAGCGCCAAGGCGGCCGGCGCCGGCGTCAGCGCCGCGCTGGTGGCCGACCGGGCATTGCTGCTGTCGCTGATCACGGGCGTGATCGCGCTGGGCCTGGGCTATCTGATAACCCGCAAGAGCTTCATGTCGGCCAGTCCGCTGCATCTCGAAAAATGGCAGGCAAGCGCCGGCAACAATGCAACGGAAGAACTGGATGGTCCCGGGACCTTTGAAAAAGCCGAGATTGCCCATGGCACCGAGCGCGCGCCGCTGGCTACCGGTTCCGATATCGACGCGCTGCTAACGCTGCAGAGCCAGCGCCGCAAC
>NZ_JAESWB010000375.1:0-393 GCF_016765675.1 Neobacillus paridis | reverse complement strand
TGTCTGCCCTGATCATGTGACTGACGGCCTGGTGTTTGCCTTCAAGGCCATGGGCTCGGTGCTGCCGATCGCAGGCTTCTTCTTCCTCGGCGCCAGCGAAACTGCGGCCCAGGTGCTGGGCATAGCGGCCGACAAGGCGCCCAGCCTGCTGTTCGAACTGGTACAGGCCGGCAAGGACTTCATTCCCGACAGCCGCATTTTCGTCGCCTTCGGCGTGCTGCTGGTGGGCATGATCACCGGTATCGATGGTTCCGGGTTCTCCGGTTTGCCGCTGACGGGCGCGCTGTCCGGCGCACTGGGCCCGGTGGTCGGCCTCAATCCCGCCACGCTGGCCGCGGTGGGACAGATGGGCGCGGTGTGGACCGGCGGCGGCACCCTGATCGCCTGGTCCTC
>NZ_JAESWB010000374.1 GCF_016765675.1 Neobacillus paridis | reverse complement strand
CCACGGCCACGGCAAACGGGCGAGCTCGGCCACTGTCGCCATTCCTGAATCGAATCGGGACAGTTGACCAACGACCCGTGACGCCGACTACTGTCATGCCTCTAGCTCCTGACGACCACCCCATACCTGTGGTGTTCTCTGGCACTCCACGCTTCACTTCCGATCAGGTCGGGCTATATGAATCCTGCGCTCGACGGTTTTTGTACACGCATCTGCTTCAGGTGGGTGGACGTCGTCGGATGAGCGCGTTCATGCAAATGCATGAGGCGATCCGCGAAGTCTATCGTACGGTTGTAGCTCAGGGAAGCTCGGCGACTGACGATCTGGATACTTTGCTCTTGAAAGCCTTTGTTGCCCATGGCCTTCATGGACATGGCTATATCGATGACTATCGCGCGATAGCCGTCACGATGCTTCAGTATTTCTTGGAATCAAGAGCAGGCGCCCGGTTTGAAGTACCAACGGCGCTCCACATTTCGTTTGAAAGTTTCAAAGTGGAAGTAAGGCCGGACGAAATTTTGTTACGAAATGGCGTCCGGACCTTGCGTCGGGTGAGGACCGGCCACGCGCCCAGCGAAGATGTAAAGGACGTTGGAGCCGCTGCGCTCGTACTGGCCGCCCGTGCGGCGTTCCCCGAAGCTCGCATCGAGATTGTGTACTTGGCCGATGCCGAATCGAAGCCATTGATACTCTCCGCTAGAGAGCTGAACAACCGGCAGGGCAAGCTGGGCGACATTTTCCGTGGCATCCGGGATGGCCAGTTCAAGGCCAAGGTGTCGGATGCCGTCTGTCCCAACTGCCCGGCCTTCTTCGTATGCGGCGCGGTGCCACCGGGCACGATCTCAAAAAAT
>NZ_JAESWB010000373.1 GCF_016765675.1 Neobacillus paridis | reverse complement strand
CGAAGCAAAACCGGCAAAGAATCGCAACAAGTCCAAAATCCGGGCACGGGAAGAACACGTGTTTGCCGTGGTTAAGCGACTGTGGGGCTTTACCAAGGTGCGCTATCGCGGCTTGCCCAAGAATGCCAACCGGGCCTTCACGGCGCTGGCGTTGGCTAATATTTACCTGGCACGCCATAGGCTCATGGCACCAGTACGCCCATAGTAGGCAAAACAGGCTGAAAAGCCTGGAGTAACTGGCCGTAAGGGCTATAAACAAGGCACTGAAACCGTCCCTTTATTTGGATCCAGCCATATAGGCCAGTCTCACCGGAAAAAGAAGGCTTGTTCAGCGTAGCCTAAGTTAGACCTGCATGACGGCACAATGACTACACTCCTTCAAGTGTGGCTCCACTTTTGCATAAAAAAAAGACCGCAACATGGCTTAGATCGGGGTCATGACACTTTCCCCGCTATCACATCGAATAAAACTCTTGCGATTAGCGACAATTTCTTTAATAGTAAGATCTT
>NZ_JAESWB010000372.1 GCF_016765675.1 Neobacillus paridis | reverse complement strand
GTTTCACGATCCGGGTCTGCTCGGCCGGGAAAAGTTGATCCCAAATCGCGTCGAGCCGGGTCATGGCCACGGTGATCTTCGCCTCGTCCAAGGTTGGATCGAGCTTGATCGCCTGCGGCAGCATGTCGCCGAGTAGATTCGGGGCACGCAGGATTGCGCGCAGTTGGTCGAGCACGGCCGATTCGAGTTCGGCGGCCGGCAGTCGCGGCAGGCCCGAGGCGCCCGCGTGCTCCTTGGCGTCGCGCTGAGGCACGTAGTAGCGGTAGCGACGACCATTCTTCTTGGTCGTGTGCCACGGCGACAGCGCCCGGCCATCGTTGCCGAACACGATGCCCTTGAGCAGATAGGCCACGGTTGCCCGAGTCGCGTTGCCTCGCACCCGGCCATTGGTGGCCAGGATCACGTGGACGCTGTCCCACAGTTCGCGGCTGATGATGGGCGGGTGTTCGGCCTGGTACCACTGGTCCTTGTGCCGCAACTCGCCAAGGTAGGTGCGGTTTCTGAGGAGCTTGTAGATGT
>NZ_JAESWB010000371.1 GCF_016765675.1 Neobacillus paridis | reverse complement strand
TATTGGATTTGGACGGATTACCACCTGACCTATCCATTATAAAGGACTTTTTCTTTGCAGAGAATAATAAAATTGAACATTTCGAGTATTCCTAATAGTGAAATTAAATTAATGCAACACTAGTGACAGGAAATATAATTTATATGTTAGAATAAATTTAAACACCAATTTATTCCAATGGAACAAATTAACAGAATATAGAAATTTAAACTAACTACTTAGCTTAAATAAGGGGAAAATAGGTAAGGAATTTATTGGATAAACATTCTTATTGAAGTAAAATATTGACAAAGGAGATAAATTGATTAAAAAAGTTCTAAATCTAGTTAAAGGGAGGGGATAATAATGGGGTGGTTGATTATCATAGGTGGACTTTTAGCTTTTGGATTTTTAGTCGATTGGTTATACAAAAGAAAAGGTATCGCCTACACAGACCCGAAAGAAAATGAAAAACACGTTTCAAAATCAGAAAGAGTCTATATGGAGTCCCATATGCATAACATGAAAGATAACAATAAATTTTAAAAAATAAAAGGCATTTTTACATCAATCAGTAATGCTTTAAAAAGGATGGCAAATGCCATCCTTTTTCTTGTAAATTTTGTTGCTATTTTATGTGCCAAAACTAATACCAAAACAATTTTTACACCTCTTAACTGAACCCGTTACTGTATGGGACAGCCTTTTTTCATTATCTAGTTCCAGCGCCTAGCGGCTAGTGTCCTTCGCTCTCCGCCCTACGATAAGTCAACAAAGCAGCTTCTATGAAAAAACATCATGTAGCTTTGCGACGAGCTGAACATTCTCTTCTTCGAATTGACTTTGGCGCAGGAGCATCGTGTTTCCTTTATCTCAGTTGGAGCGCTCCACAAGGAAGGCTTCGACAGCATTAGCATCGCACGAAGGAAAAGCGATAGCTTTTTCGAGGAGGCCATACGCCGCTGACCGAGGCGCTTGCGCTTTTCTTATTATCTATTTATTTATTTCTAATTGCGCCGCTAACTCATCATGCAGACGCTGTTTTTCGGCGTCGGGAACGATATAGTAATAAATTCCGTTGATTTTTGTGCCGCTGCCTTTAATCGTCATTTGCTCGACATTTCCGGCAGCACCTTTGTAGTTCTTTTGAATGTCGATCATTTGATTAAACGTAAGATTGGTTCTGACATTATTTCCAAGTGCAGCAAAAATACTCTGGTATTTGGTCAATGAAGTAAGACTTGCTCCTTCTCGCATAACTCCCTGAATAATTTCACGTTGCCGCAATTGACGTCCAAAATCACCGCGTGGATCATCATGTCTCATCCGGGTAAAAGCCAAAGCTTTTTTACCATCCAAGGTCACCTCGCCTTTAGGAAAATGGTAGCCGCCCTGTGAGAAATCCAGGTCATTGTTCACCGTAATACCGCCAACGGCATCAACGATATCCTTGAAGCCTTCCATGTTGACTTTAATGAAATAATCGATGGGTATGTCTAAGAAATGTTCGACTGTATTCATCGACATTTCTTCATTACCAAAGGCGTAGGCATGGTTAATTTTATCGATTGTGCCTTTTCCAACAATCTCAGTCCGGGTATCACGCGGAATACTTAGCATTTTCACCGAGTTTACCTGTGGATTAACCGCCAACACAATCATCGTATCGGAACGGCCTTTATCTCCCTTCCGCTGGTCGACCCCTAATAATAAAACTGAAAAAGGCTGTTTATCTTTTAAAGATACATCTTCCGAACGTTTATCAGATTTGCGATCTATCGGCTGATGCATCGTTTCAACAGCATTTGTTAATGATTTATATACAGAATAAGCATAACCGCCAATACCAATCAAGAGCACTAAAACAACAATTCCGGTAATCCGGAGCCATTTTCTTTTCTTCTTTCTCCTCTCAGATCTCATCTAACGATCCTCCATCAATAAAAGTATCCGAACATGTAATAGAATAGCAGATTTCGACGAAATTTTATACATATATTTGAAACGGTGTTAAAAAATTATTGGGGAAATTGGAAAAGTTTCTGCGATCCGATTGTACTATTAGATAAAAATGTGACTATTCTCCTAGAAATATGGGAAAAAAAACTCTAGAATATAAATTGGGTAAGTATACTATTAGGGGGTCCACAGGTGAAAAAATTAATTTTACAGAGTATTATTTTCATAGTTGCCTTTGCCTTTTCCGTAAATCCAGCGTTTGCCATGACGGCTAACCAGGAAAAGGTGTTTAAGAAATTATCCAATCCGATTTCAGAGAGCGAGCCTAATGACACGAAGTCAGCAGCCAACCGGGTTAATCTGCGGGATGTGGTCCAAGCAACTTTAGACGATGAAGATGTTGATTACTACGAATTAGTTATTCCAAAAAGAGGAAAATTATCGCTGGCTTCCTATTTAGGAAACGATGAGGATGAAAATGATTACTACTACAATGATTATTCTATTACTCTTTATGATGCGGATGGGAATCAATTAGCTGCAGGGGGCTCGATTGTAGAAGCGGGATCTTATTATTTGGCATTGCAAGCATCCTTGGAAGAAGGGACATATTACATTGCTGTAAAGCCGGATGAGTATTCTTATATGGGAAGTCAAGATTATTATCTTGGGTTTAATTTCGATTATGATGTTGATTTTCAAATTACCAATCTCGCTGCAGATGTAGCGTCACCGCAAACAGAACGGAATCCAGTTACGTTTACAGCAAGTGCCAACAAAGCGGGTCTTGAATACCAGTTTTCCGTCCAAGGAAATGTTGTCAAACAATTTAGCACAGATAATACATACCAATGGACACCAACCGTCCCGGGAACGTACACAGTTAAAGTTGAAGTTCGTGACCCTGCTTTTCCCGATGCCGTAGCACAAAAGGAAATATCCTACACGGTAACAGCATATAAGCCGGATTTCACGATTCAATCATTAACACCTAATGTCAAATCACCTTATCTCGCGGGAAAGACCGTTACATTTGCCACGAAAACGAACAAAACTGGTTTGCAATATCAATATTCGCTTAATGCTAAGGTTGTTCAAGCCTTTGGATCGAAAAATACATATGTTTGGAATCCGGCAAAGCAAGGTAAATATACTATCAAAGTCGAGGTTCGCAACCCACAATATCCAAATCGGATCGTGGCAAAGCAAATTAGCTATCAAATTGTTGATGGAAAAGTTTCCGTTTCTTCGTTAAAGGCCAATTTATCATCACCGCGGCCAACAGCTACTTCGATTAAATGGACGGCAGCTGCAAAAGGTGTAGATCTTGAATATCAATTTAGTGTGTACCAAAATAAAACATGGAAGACGATTCAAAACTATTCTACGAAAAATTATACGTATTGGAAACCGAAAAGTGCCGGGGCCTATAAAGTCATGGTAACCGTCCGCAGCAAGTTATCGAAGAAAACAGCAACGAAAACAGCTGGTTACACGATCTATAAACCTTCATATTTTTCAACACCGACGCTAAAATCTAATAAAAGTGCAAAACAGGCTTCAGGGACGTATTTCCACTTTACGGCAAAATCGTCCGGAAAATACCTTGAATATCGTTTTAGAGTCTATAATGGCTATTATTGGCAGACAATTAAAGATTATTCAAGCAGCAGATCATTATCTTGGTATGTTGGTTATAAAGGAAAATATAAAGTAGCAGTAGATGTACGGCAAAAGGGAACAAAAAAAGTGAAATCAAAAACGTTATCGCTGGATATACGCGAGGCCCCAAATGCAACGTTTAATGCTGACTACAATATTTACTATAATTTTGGCTATTTTAAAGTGTCCAATTATGGCTATAGCAATTTGAAAGTAACCAAGATGCAAATCCTAAATAACGGGAAAGTAATTTACACCTATCAGCCGAAGAACTGGGTAACAATCGGGCGTACTTACCAAACATATTATTTTTATCCGAAAAAATCGATTACCCAATTTTCTTATGACAGCTTGATCAAAGTTTATTATACGTATGATGGATTGACACATACATCCTATTTATATCGATAAAGTGAAAGATCGAAAAGTGAGTATTTCCATGCGTTTCAGCGGGCAAATTAAAGGTATCCAATGAGGATACCTTTTTGTTCTTAACTTTTTAGACAGGGAGATAAGAGAAACTATATAAAAATATGGTTGTATTTGCTAGAATAATAGAGAAAAACTACCAAGAATATCAAAAAAGGATGTGGAAAGGTGAAGGGTGGGTACATATTAAAAGGGATTGTGGCTGCTGTTTTGCTGCTTTCACTGATTTTTCTAGGTGTTAGCATGCGTGCAGAAGCGGCAGCTTCAAGTTTTTCTGCCGATTTATCAAAAGAGCTAAAGAACTACATAAAAAAATCCGGCGGTACAGTGACATTGCAATATAAAGATTTAACATCCGGTGAGGTTTTTCAACTAAACGGAAAAACATCGGGGCGGGCTGCCAGTACGATAAAATTGCCGCTTGCCACCTACGTGATGGAGCAGGCTGCAAAGGGGAAAATCAACTTAAACAAAAAGCTGCAGTATAAAAGCTACCATTATTTTGGTGGCACCGGGATCATCCAAAAGAAAAAGGTCGGAACAAAGTTCACAATCAGACAGCTTGTGAAATATGCCATGGTTTATAGCGATAATATCGCCTTTATCATGCTTAAAGAATACGTCGGTGCTAATAATTTTTACAAATATATGAAAAGCTTGGGCGGCCAATATGCCTATCCGGCAAATGGACTAACGGTCACTTCAGCCAATGACCTCATGATCTATGCCAATAAGCTGTATCAATTTTCGAACAAAAGCAAGTATGGCCAAGAGCTTGTCAGCTATTTGAAAAAAACGGTCTACAATACGACCATTCCTCGCGGGATAAAGGGAGTTTCGATTGCTCATAAGGTTGGGATGATTCCGGCATCACTTATTTATAATGATGTCGCGATTGTGTTCGACAAGCGGCCGTTCGTATTGGCGATTATGACTAGGGGGCTGTCTAACAGTAAGGCCGAAAAAGTCATTGCCGACTTAGCAGCGATGGTTTATAAACATCACAAGGCAAAACCGATTCCTACAGAAACAGTACTTAAAACAGCAGCCAGCGAAGCGAAAGTGATCTATTCTAAAGTCTATTCTGGCGGCAAACTGGTGAAGATCAATCAATCTTACCCGGGTAGTGACCTGATTCAATATAGCTATTACCTGAATATCGATCAGACACTCAGGTATGCCAAACAATTTGAAAAAAAAACACAAAAGGTTTCCAGATATTTTCAATATTATCCAAAAACATCCTTTGGCCAGCGTGGGGAAAATATTAAATTCACCTTTGATGCCAATTCATCAGGATATATCACCAAGGCAACCTTGAAAGAAAAAGGAACAAAGCGGGTTCTGGCCACGTATCAATACAAACCAAAGACGGTTTACGGAAAACATGCCGACCGAATTAGCGGTAAAACATTAAATGTTCCCATCATTAGTCAAAGACCGCAGCTTCCGACAGGCTGTGAGATTACTGCCGTGACGATGATGCTGCAATATAAAGGGGCGAAGGTCGATAAAGTAATGTTAGCCAAGAAAATGCCGTATTCATCAAATCCGAGCAAAGGATACGTTGGCAATCCGTTTACGAGCCACGGCTGGACGATTTATCCGCCTGCTTTAATGAACCTAGTGAAAAAATATGCTGGAAGTTCCATCAATCTAACCGGTAAGAGCCATGCAACGATCGAAAAACAACTGCGAAATAACAAACCAATTGTCGTTTGGGTTTCACCGATGCACGGTTTTACTGTCCATGCCTTGGTTCTAACCGGATATGATCAAAATAATTATTACTTCAATGATTGCTGGACTGGGAAGAAAAATGTCAAAATCAGCAAAAATCAATTTAACCGAATGTGGGGAAATCAACATAAACGGGCTATATCATATTAAATTTGCGCAGGGGGAGGTTCCCCTGCCACTTTTATACATATACATATCGAAGAGTTGAATCAATTTCCAGGTTATAACAGCTTAGATAGATAATGGGGGAGAGGAAATGTTAAAAAAATTATTTTCCGTATTTTTAGCATTGTTGCTTTTGGTTAGTGTGGGCATTGTTCCAGTAAATAGAACCGAGGCAGCCAGCCAAGCGGTGAAGAAAATTGTTTACTTAACGTTTGATGACGGGCCGAACCAATACACACCTAAAGTCTTGGATATTCTAAAACAGAAAAAAGTCCATGCCACCTTTTTCATGATAGAGGGCAATATAAAAAGCCATCCGCAAACAGTCAAACGGATGATTCGGGAAGGCAACTACCCGGCACTCCATAGTGTTTCCCACAGCGTTCAAAAGCTATATCGCGGCAGTTCTCAAAATGTTGCGATCGAAATGGAGAAGACCCGAAAAACACTATTAAAGGTCGCAAACTTTAACAGCAAGCTAACACGGGCACCATATGGCAGCAAGCCCTATATGAAAAAACCGTTCCGCGATGCCTTAGCAAAAAAAGGTTTTAAAATGTGGGACTGGACCATCGATACACTAGATTGGAAGTATAATAGAACCAGTCCAAGCACGATCACCGCAAGGGTCAAATCCGGCCTCAATGGTCAAAACGGTCCCATCGTGATCCTCTTCCACGATTCACGCGGCACAGCCCAGCAGTTGCCGACTATTATTAACTACTTGAAAAAGAACGGTTATACATTAGAAGTGTATAATCCCAAACACCATGTTGTCGTTAATTTTTGGCATGATAAGCGGTTTTAATGAGAGGGCTGCCAAACTATGGCAGCCTTTTGAAGATTAAAGAAACGGAGGACTATTTTAGAATGAAGCTCTACAAATTTCTGGCGGCTTTCCTGCTTGCGATGGCTATTTTCGCCTCTCCTTCAGCGGCGGCGGCTTCTAAAGTATATACAATTTCACCAGGCAGCAAGCCTTACAAAGGCTTAATGACCCATTTTAGCACCTATAATACATACACTAAGCACTATTATCTGCTTCGTTCCTATTTGGAGCAGCTGGAGCACATCGGCGGAGGTACGCTTATTATCGAAAAAGGAACCTACACTATATCCAACACATTATATGTCCCTTCTAATGTTACAATTCGTTTTAAAGATGGAGTGAAGATTATAAAGGGAACTAAAACCGGAACGAAAATGTTTGGTCCCAGTAAAACAGTTTTTCAACTGATAAAGCCCTCTGATTCTTTTAAAAAAGGGGTACGCAGTAAATATAATGGAGAAAAAAATATTTCCTTCATAGGCGAGGGCAAGGCAATCATTGATTTGAGATATATAACGGATGCAATTGCGATTGTAGCTGGACATAATCGTCAGCTAAAAATCGAAAATATCCAATTTGAGAACTTGAAACAAGGACATTTTATTGAAATGGATGCTACTGATACTGCGCTCATTTCAAATAATCGCTTCATTAATTCACAACCATCCGAGAATCGGAATAAAGAAGCGATAAATCTTGATACTCCGGATAAGCTGACAAATGGTTGGCACAATCCATGGAGTACATATGATAAAACACCTAACAAAAATATAACCATCACAAATAATACATTTACTAATCTTGATCGGGCAATCGGCACCCATAAATATTCAGAAGGAAAATACCACGATAAAATCATCATCCGCGGGAATTACATAGAAAAGATGCGCCAAGATGCAATTCGGGTGATGAATTGGACCAATCCTGTCATTGAGAAGAATACGATCAAAGATGTCGCTGACGGAGGAGGAACGTTCCGCGGAATTTTAGCCAGCGGTGTGAAAAATCCAATGTTTTGCTATAATACATTTGAGGATATCGCTCGTCCAATTGGGATCATGCCATGGAAAAACAACGGACCCGGATCGGAATATAAAGTAACATATAATACGATTAACCAACAAAATATTGAAGCATTAAAAACCAACCACATAATAAATACAACAGAAAATTTTGTGAGGATCTATTTGCAGTACAATGTGTTTGACCGCGATAGATTAATAATTCCTCTTCCATAACGACATAACAAAGAGGTTGTCAGTAGACAGACAACCTCTTGTTCTATTATTATTCATCTAGCATTCTCCGTCCATAGCCTTTTTAATGGGTTTAATATTTTCTTCGATTTCAAAATATTTTTTTGAAGTGAAATCTTTTACTTACGGATTTGTATTAGGAAATAAAAACATTTATCATAAGATAGAAGTATTTTTAATTCACGCAAGAATGTATGGTGATTTGCATGTTGTTTCAAAAAAAGAAAAAAAGCAGGTTTCTAAATGAAAAAATCCGCATAGCCCAGCATGATCAGATGATGGAGGTAGACGGTCATTTATCGAACAGCCATTATCAAGTGACGGCATTATGGCTCCATCCCCGTAATGATGAAGAGGCTATAAAAGTTGAGGGGAATTCTTCAGGCGGTGGAGAATTTCATTTTAAGGTGGACCTTCTTCATCTAGTCAAAAAATTGCTTTCCTATGAAGAGGTTAATTTTGATTGGTACCTTCAGGTTAAGGTTTCGATGGATCACTTAGATGAATCGGAACTAGAAAAGATAGGCAAACAAGCAGATTTCATTGAAGAAAATGGAGTGAAATATGCCGAATATTTTGTCCGTCTTGGCCGTTTTCAACACTCCCGGATTGAAGGGTTGGATTATATTTTTATGGCTGAGACAAGGGCGATTTGTTATCTTACCGAGAAGGGAAATTTGTCTCTGGCCCTGAATAAAGAGCCGTTTATTCCGCCTACTGTGCAAATTGATCGTTTAAAGACTGCCCCTAATACCTTAAAAATTGAGGGGAAGATTTTTACAAAAGGTTCAAGAATTGTAGACGGCAGCCTGATTATAAAAGGGAGGGACAGTAAAACAGAATATAATACAGGGGTTTCCTTTATCTGGAACGAGGAAGAAACAGCATTAAAATATGGCCTTAATCGCTACTATTACAAAGCGGAGGTAAATTTTAAAACCCTAACAGGTGATACTAACCTAAAAGAAGATATTTACGATATATTTTTAAAGATCAAATTTCACAACATAAGTGAAGAAAAGTATATTCGTGTCGGTCGCCCAACATTAAGAGCAAAATTATTTATCAAAGAGCTTTATTCGATCGTCGGAAATAACGTTTCCATTATTACACCTTACTATACGTTTAAAGGTTTCAACTTATCGTTGGAAGTGTTTGAATTTGATAAAGAAACCTTTGAATATTTGCAGCGGAAATTAAAAACGGTTTGGTTAGAGCGGTTTTTTAATAAACATAAGGATATTTGGGTTATTGGGGAAAGACCGTATAAGGCGCAGGATACCGGGTATTACTTTTTTAAATATATGCGTGAAAATCATCCCGGTAAAAATGTCTACTATGTGATCGAAAAGGATTCTCCAGAGCGAAAAAACGTGGAGCATCTTGGAAATATTCTTGACTTTCAATCAAAGGAACATATTTGGCATGTGTTGATGGCAATGAGAATTATCGGTTCGCATCATCCTGACTATTTGTATCCAGTTAGAAGCAGGAGATTTAAAAGAGCTGTAAAGGGAATAAAGGTATTTCTCCAGCATGGTGTCATGGGTACGAAAAACATGGTCGCCAACTATGGGAAAAATGCCTCCAGTTTTAAAACGGATGCCTTCCTCGTCAGCTCAGATTTTGAAAAAGAAATGATCGTCAACGACTTCGGATATAATCCGAAAGAGGTATTTATCACGGGGTTATCCCGTTTTGACAGCCTTTTGGCCGATGATGTAGAGGTCAAAAGACAATTATTAATCATTCCAACATGGCGGGATTGGATTACCACTGACGATGTATTTTTAGAAAGTGAATATTTTCAAAGGTATAAAGACCTTGTTTATCATCCTAGACTGCATGCATTGGCGGAAAAATATAACCTGGAAATCATTCTTTGTCTGCATCCCAATATGCAGAAGTTTTCTTTTCATTTTCAAGATGCCCCTGTCAGGGTGATCAATCAAGGGGAAGTGGATGTCCAATATTTGTTAAAAGAAAGTGCGATCATGATTACCGATTATTCAAGTGTTGGTTTTGATTTTAGCTTTTTATATAAACCGATTATTTACTATCAATTCGATAGGGATCGCTTTATCGGGAAGAGACCGTCACATTTGGATTTGGAAAATGATTTGCCGGGAGATATCGTCACGAACTTAGAGGAAATATTAGAACGGCTTCATTACTATGCTAAGAATGATTTTAAAATGTCAGACAGAAATAAACAAAGAGCCGACAAATTCTTAAAATATCGGGATCTTCATTTTTCAAAGAGAATTTATGAAGTGGTCAAAAATCTGCCGGTAAAGAAGACAGTATTGGAAAAGGTAATTGACTCCGACCTCTTCATTCGGGTGGCCAATCGCTTTAGAAGAACGAAATGGTACTTCCCGGTTATGAAATGGTATTATAATTTCGCAAGAAGAATCCTGCCTGTCGATAAAAATCTTATCTTATTTGAAAGCGGCGTAGGCAAGCAGTATGCCGATAGCCCGCGTGCCATTTATGAGGAAATTTCGAAACGGAATCTGCCTTATAAAAAGGTTTGGGTGGTTGACAAGAATATCCGCTTTATGGATTCTAAGACGATAAAGGTAAAACGGTTAAGCCCACAATATTACTACTACCTGGCAAAGGCCGGTTATTGGATTAATAATCAGAACTTCCCAACCTATATCAAGAAAAGGAAAGAGACAACCTATATTCAAACCTGGCATGGAACACCGCTGAAAAAGATGTTATTCGATATTGATCAAGTGCAGGGAAGAGATGAGGGTTATCTTGACAGGGTCTATAGTGCAACACAAACGTGGGATTATTTAATCTCCCCAAGTGACTATGCAACAAATGCTTTCAAAAGTGCCTTCCGTTATCAAGGAAATATTTTGAAGATTGGTTATCCAAGAAACGACCTGTTTTATCAAGATGTTCGAGAGGAAATTTCCAATAAGGTGAGAAACAGCCTGAGGATTCCTGCCAATAAAAAGGTTATCTTATATGCCCCGACATTTAGGGATAATGAGACGAGTGGTAATAACAAATTTGTCTTTAATATCAATATGGATTTAGACAGATTAAAGGAAAAGTTTAGCGACGAGTATATTTTGTTAATGAGAATGCATGTGGTGATCAGTAATAAGCTGACAATTCCTGAAGAGTTGCAGGATTTTGCCATAAACGTTTCAAACTATTCAGATATACAGGAGCTTTTATTAATTAGCGATATTTTGATTACAGATTACTCCTCTGTTATGTTTGATTTTGCCAATACTGGAAGACCGATCATTTTTTATACCTATGATTTAGATACGTATAAAAATGATGTTCGCGGCTTTTATATGGATTTTGAAGAAGAGGCTCCAGGCCCATTGGTGAAAACAAATGATGAATTAATCGATGCCATCCAAAACATTGAGGATATCCAGAAAAAGTATCAGAAAAAATACGATCAATTTTATCACAAATACTGCCCATTAGAAGATGGTTTTGCGGCAAAACGGGTGGTTGATATTGTTTTTCATGAAAAAGAGGAAAATAAAATGTAATTTTTAGGAGGCTGTTAATCAGAGATTTAACAGCCCTTTTTATATTTTTATAAAAAAGACAAATACTAGGAAAAGACTATACCCAAAAGTCTTGAGAAATTTGGTGTAGTTTGTCGAAAACTTGTGGTATAATTTCCTTTGTGAAAAAAAGGTATTTTTTTCCTTGCAAACATCGATATGACTTTGGGTGTAAAATAAACGAGGAAAGAAAAAAGTAATTTTTTTAGAGGTGCAATATGAAGTTTTTTGGGAAACATAGGACATCGATTAAACCACAGTGTTCTTTAAATAATATAAAATATAAAAACGGCAAGGTATTGATCGTTTTAAAATTTGTTTATGCGGAGGCATATTCTGCTATATTTTTCAATTTGCATAAAAGAGACACTCAAGTGTCATTAAAATTTCCAGTAAGTGTTGAAGCTATATCCGAACATTCCTGCTTCTTAAAGTTGGAAGTTTCTATGACAGACTATGCCGAATCGTTGTTACACGGTTTTTGGGATGCCAATTTACTTTTGGAGAATATGGGACAAGAGAGCAAAGTACGAATTGCCAATCACCTGACAAATTCTAACGAACCTCAGCCTTTCTATATAAAGGGTCATGATAAGAATTTTGTACCTTATGCTACTATGAATGGAAATCTATCTTTTAAAAGTGAAGACGCTGCACCAATATTAAAAACACAAACAATTGTCTTGGAGGAAAATGGCACTCTCCGACTGAGCGGTTATTTACTTGTTCCATGGTGGAATGTCCAAAATAACGAAGATGTACAAAAAAGGCTTATTCTCCGTTTTGGAGAAGACGAGCGAGACATCGTCATGACTGATGTATTGCGGACTGATATGACCACATATTATCAGCAGGAAGATCAAGCATATGAGTGGACTGGATTCGCTGTTGAATTTAACTTCCCTAATTCTACATACGGATTGCCCGATGGAGCTCCTGCGGATTTATTGTTGGAATATGAATATAACCATTCAAGCATCACCTTACCAATCACTTTTCCGTCTTCTGGGGTTTTGAACAGGACTTCTACCTTTCAATCCTTCGATGGCATTCAGCAACTTGCCATTAAGAAAAGGATGAAAACGAATGGAATAGTCTTGTTATTAACAAAGGAAGAATTGCATGCAGAAGTCGATGAGATATACTCCGAGGGGGGGCAAATCTCTATTCATGGCAGGATCATTACGATAAACAAGGGAGAACGGATTTCGTTTGAAGACACCTTTATTATTGTAAAAAATCGTACTTCAAAAGCGGAGTATTCATTTAAAGTAAAAATCGACTCATTTCACTTCAACTATACATTCGATTTATCAAGTCTTGTGAAAAACGAAGATATTTTTAGCGAAGGATTGTGGGATTTGTTTTTGCAGGTTGATGGTGTCATGTATCGGCTTGTGACTCGCCTTGATGGGATTAAAAATAAACAAAATAGAATCTCATTTCCTCCCTATAAACTAGCCAATAAAGATGGGGAAATTATCGTAATTAAACCCTATTACACATTAAAAGACGAATTGTCGATCATGACAAAACCATATATTGCTGCCAAATCAATCAGTAAAGCTGAAATTCATAACAGTATCTTTTTGATTGACGGCAAGTTGCATGTGCAAATTCCAAATAAAGATCTGCCAGAAATTTCTCAAGGGCATATCATGATAAAAGGACAATTTGGTAAAAACTATGACATCCCTGTCAGCTGGAAGTTGCAAAAAACGGAGAATACTAAGAACGAATTTCACTTTACACTTTCGGCGGATTTAAAGGCGGCAGGGTTATTAGAAGAACGTGATGTCTTACTAAGAGATATAAATTTTGATCTTATTTATTGTGAAATAGACTTTGAAGATGGAAAAGCAATTTTCACGATGAATGTTACACCAGAAAAAGTAGTTTTAACACTAGAGGATCGGTTAAAGCAAAACGATAAATATAAGGCTTTGTTATCAAAATGGGGGCTCTTGGTTTATAAACTTTGTTTTAAGTTTCTCCCGGTCAACCGAAAGGCTGTTGTATTCCAAAGTTTTTACGGGAAAAGTTATTCTGATAATCCAAAAGCCCTCTATGAGGAAATGCTTGCTCAGCATCGTGATATGAAGGCTGTATGGGTAATAAATAACCTTAAAGCAGATATTCCTGGGAATCCAATTCTGGTAAGACCTCGTTCTTTTAAGTATTACTACTATATGGCGATAAGTACCTATTTTGTGAATAACGGGAATTTTCCTGACTTTTTCCAAAAACGAAAGGGAATGACCTTTTTACAGACATGGCACGGGACACCCTTAAAGAAACTGGGCTTTGATGTTGATCCAAAAGCATTAGCTTATGAAGAAAATACCTCCCCTGCTTTACTTAAACGGATAGAAAAATGGGATTATTTAATTGGTCCTAATCTGTATACAGCCGAAATTCTAAAAAGGGCATACAAGTATAAAAAGAAGATGCTAAATGTCGGTTATCCGCGCAATGATATTTTTTATAAAGAAAATATCAGGACAAAAATTATAGATATCAAGAAAAAGCTAAATATTCCTTTAAATAAAAAAGTAATCTTATATGCTCCAACATGGAGAGACTATGAATATCAAAATGGAAATCAGCATAGGGCATATGAGTTTAAGTTCGATTTGAAAACATTCAAGGAGAAGTTTGGGGAAGAGTATATTTTACTTTTGCGACTTCATTATTTTGATGCCAGTCGGATCAGACTTCATCGTTCTGATGACTTTATTTATAATGTTTCCAGCTATGATGACATTGGCGAATTATACTTAATTTCTGATTTAATGATTACTGATTACTCTTCTGTGATGTTTGATTATGCCAATTTGAACAGACCGATGATATTTTTTACCTATGATTTGAAACGCTATGGTTCTCAGGTCCGCGGATTTTATTTTAACTTTGTGGGGGAAGCTCCCGGTCCCTTTGTTACAGATCAAGAACAATTATTTGATGCGATAGAACATATTGATCGGTTACAGAGTGAGTACCAAATAAAATATGATCAATTTAAAGATAGATTTTGCCATTGGGAAGATGGACAGGCTTCCAAGCGTACAATTGAAGCCGTGTTTAAAAATTTATAAGAAAGGAGAATGACTGTGAAGATTTACTTTTTAGTATTTGATATTTTTGGGATGGGCGGAACAGTAAGAACGGTGTTAAATGTAACGAACTATTTGGCACAGTCAGGTTACGACATTGAAATTATTAGCGTTTTTCGCTATCGGGAATCTCCTTTCTTTGAAATTGACCCACGAATTAAAATTCAAGTACTGCACGATGTTGTAAATAGAAAAACAGATAACATCGGCTTTAAAAGCACGATTGTAAAAAAATTATCCAAGATGAAGAGCAGACTAATTCATCCTGATGATGAAGCATACGACTTCTTTTCCTTACTGACGGATATGAAAATGTTTAATGCTATTAAGGAAATTACTTCTGGAATTTTGGTGACAACTCGTCCAAGCTTCAATATATTTGCAAGTAAATATCGAAATAAAGGTGTTTACATTATTGGGCAGGAGCATCTGAATTTTGCCATTTACCCAGAGCGAATGAAAAACTCCATCTTAAAGCACTATAAAAATTTAGATTATTTAGCAACGTTAACAAATGATGATACGGAAGATTACAAACGGCTCCTTGAAGCGAACAGCAAAAAAGTAAAAGTAAAAAAAATTACGAATTCTATTCCTAAGCTGCAAGGGGTTACTTCATCGCTGGAAAGTAAAACGATCATTGCCGCAGGGCGTTTAGCCCCTCAGAAAGGGTTCGATTTATTAATAGAGGCATTCAAGATTGTCCACCCCAAATTTCCCGATTGGAAGTTACGAATTTACGGTTATGGCAGGGAAAAGAATAACCTTCAAGCAATGATTGAGGACAATAAACTGTATAATCATGCGATTTTAATGGGGCCTACACAGCATATTGAGACGGAATTATTAAATGCTTCTATTTATGCCTTAAGTTCCCGGTTTGAAGGGTTTGGAATGGTTATCGTGGAAGCAATGCAATGTGGTGTGCCGGTTGTAAGTTTTGATTGTCCTAAGGGACCCAGTGAAATTATTTCAAACAATGTTGATGGAATTCTTGTGGAAGATGGGAATGTAGAGGAATTTGCTAAGGCCTTAATGGAACTTATGGGCAATCCCGAGAAAAGAAAGCAGTTTGGAAAAAAGGCAGTTGAAAATGTGAAACAATATGAAATTGAAAACATAGGGAAAATATGGCGGGATACGATTGATGAAATATCTCAAAGAAGCGGGCTTTAGAAATGATAAAAACGGGAGGATGTACAAGGGGAAAAATGCTTTGAATCATGCATTTTCTTTAGTCGATGGTATTCATTCAAATTATAGTGAGGAGAGCGGTTCTTTTGTTGTCAGCCATAAAAAAATCGCCGGTGGTCAAGTTCGTTTATAAGTTTTTATTTCAAGTTGTTTCCTTGCTGCCTGCGAAAAAAAACTTAATCATATTTGAAAGCTTTCTTGGCAAGCAATATAGCGATAATCCAAGAGCCATTTATGAGTACTTAAAAAAACATCATCATGAATATGAAATGGTATGGAGTGCGGATCCCCGATTTGAAAAAGGATTTCTTGAGAATGGAGTTCCTTATGTCAAACGTTTCTCTGTTAAGTGGCTGTTTTTGATGGCTAGGGCAAGATTTTGGGTGACCAATAGCCGGATGCCATTGTGGATACCAAAGCCAAAACACACGATTTACTTGCAAACCTGGCATGGAACCCCATTGAAAAAATTGGTTTTTGATATGAAAGAAGTATTAATGCCGGGAACAACAACAGAAGCCTATAAAGAGCATTTTTATCAAGAATCAAGAAATTGGGATTACTTAATTTCTCCGAACCGTTATTCAACCGAGATTTTTAAACGGGCATTTAAATTTGAGAAAGAAGTAATTGAATCCGGGTATCCAAGAAATGATATTTTTTATAAACCAGAGCGGATAGACATTGCCAGGAAATTTAAGGAAACCCATCAATTGCCGATGGATAAAAAGGTTATTCTCTATGCCCCGACTTGGCGGGACAATCAGTACTATCAAATAGGGAAATACAAGCTGGATTTACATTTGGATCTAGGTAAACTGAAAAAAGAATTGGGGGATGAATACATCATCATTCTCCGCATGCACTATTTAGTAGCAGAGAATTTTAACCTGGACAGTTATAAAGGTTTTGCCTATAATTTCTCGAGACACGAAGACATTCAGGAACTGTATCTTATCAGTGATGTACTCATTACGGATTATTCCTCTGTATTTTTTGACTACGCCAATTTAAAGCGGCCAATGATTTTCTTTGCCTACGATATCGATGAATATAAAGAAGATATACGGGGCTTTTATTTTGATTTTGAAAAAAATGCCCCGGGACCGATTGTGAAAACAACGGATGAAGTCATTGAGGTGATAAAAAAATTATCGGAACCAAATCAATTCACCAGTAAATTGAATGAATTTTATCAACAGTTTTGTTACCTTGAGGATGGTCATGCAGCCAGTAGAGTGGTAAAAGAGGTTATTTTAGCTAACAGGAAGGTATAAATTCAACTACGCCTCATGAACCGTCTCTGAGGACTTGTCAATCGGCGAGTTTTCATTTTAAAAAAACTTAAAATCATCACCGTCTGCTTGGTGGTGATTTTTTGATTTTGAACAAACCATATAAAGATATATCAATATAGTATTTTGGAAGAGGTTTTCATATTTTTGTATTTGGTAGATTATCCCATTTTACTATAAATTCAGATTGATAAAAAAATAGAAACAGTGTATAGTACTGTATAATGTGTTTTTACTGAGATCATAACTCCAATAGAGTCCCAGTAATTTTGGGGAGTGTGAAACAAGTCAAATGATTGATTTACATACGGGGAAGGTATCCATCATCATCCCTTATTATAATTCCAATGAATTTATCAAAGAGTGTTTGGATTCTATTTTTCAACAAAGTTATCCAAACTTAGAAATTATCATTATAAATGATGGATCGGATGCAGAAAATACAGCGTATCTTGAGTCCTTATTAACGGATGATCGGATTATTTATGTAAAAAATGAGGAAAACAGGGGAGTTGCCTTTTCACGAAACAAGGGCTTGGAGCTTGCCACAGGAGAGTATGTTTACTTCCTTGACAGTGATGATGCTCTAACCCATAATGCGATCGAGGTTCTCGTTCATCATATTCAAGAATTTCCGGTTATTTCAGGCCGAAAAAAACGATTAGTCAGATCATCGGATTACGTTCCACTGCCGTCAGCCAAATCGGTTGATACCGATGATGCTGAGGCCGACAACGATGACGAAACGATTTCAGATGATGAGTTTGCACTTGGAACCATGCCAGAATTTGAAGATGTAAAGATTAAATATAAGCAGACGTTTTCTTCGAGAGAGCGAAGTATTCTTAATCTATTAATGAAACGGGAATTTATTGAAGAAAACCAGATTAGATTTTATGAGGGTACGAGAGGATATACAGATATCTCTGGATTAGTGCAAATCTTTTCAGCCATTGACTCGCTGCCACAGATTAAAGTCAGAACCTATTATAAGCGTACTGGCATTGCCCCCATTATGAAACCAGCACTTATTCAAAGGCCAATTGAGGAAAGGACTATCGACTTTATTCAACTGTACCTGGATCTGAATAAGAAGTATCGGAAAAACGAACAAGCCAAAAACTATCTTGATAAATTATTATTAGGCTTTTACCGTAGATCCGCCATCTTTATTTTTCGTGAGCCCAATAATTTTGAGAAGTTCTTCCAACTTATAGCCGGAGCGCTCGATTGCTTTAACTGGCAGCTTCTGGCCTCACAGCCACGTCATATTAGGATTGAATTTGGATATCTAAAACAGAAAGATAGAAATAAGTTCAGGAAAACGATGCAATTTCATATTGCTGCAAGGGAAATGAGAAATGCGCTTAAAAGACCAGCAACGTTAAAAAGGTATGTTTATAAAAAAGCGTTTCAATTTGTGGCGAAAAGGGAGACGGATCCAAAGCTGATTATGTTTGAGAGTTTTCTCGGGAAGCAGTATAGTGACAACCCACGGGCAATTTATCAATATTTGAAGGAAAATTATCCTGATTATAAGATGTATTGGAGTATCGATCCACGCTTTCGCAGCGCCTTTCCTGACAAGGGTGTCCCTCTTGTTAAACGGTTTTCGCTTAAATGGCTATTTTTAATGGCAAGGGCAAGGTTTTGGGTGACGAATAGCCGCATGCCGCTTTGGCTTCCAAAGCCGGAGAACACCATTTATTTACAAACGTGGCATGGGACACCGCTGAAAAGACTTGCGCAAGATCAAAAAGAAGTGCTAATGCCGGGAACGACAACTGATAAATATAAGAAAAACTTTTATAAGGAATCAAGAAACTGGGATTACCTTGTTTCGCCTAATCCATACTCAACGGAAATTTTTAGACGGGCCTTTCAATTTGATAAAACGATTGTCGAATCTGGATACCCAAGAAATGATGTCTTTTATCGTTCGGACCTGGCAGAAAGGGCCATGACGTTTAAGAAAAAGCATGGGCTTCCGTTGAATAAAAAAGTGATACTCTATGCACCTACTTGGAGAGATAATCAATTTCATCAAGTAGGGAAATATAAAATGGATTTGCAACTGGATTTAACAAAACTTCAGCAGGAATTAGGATCGGAATACATTATTATTCTTCGGATGCATTATTTGGTTGCCGAAAACTTTGAACTTGGACCATATGAAGGCTTTGCTTATGATTTTTCGAACCATGAGGATATTCAAGATTTATATATTATTAGTGATTTATTGATTACTGACTATTCTTCCGTGTTTTTTGATTATGCCAATTTAAAGCGGCCGATGATTTTCTTTACCTATGACATCGATGAATACAAGGGAGATATCAGAGGATTTTACTTCGATTTTGAGAAAAAAGCCCCGGGTCCGATAGTGAAGACGACAGAAGAAGTAATCGAAGCGGTCAAGTTCTTGTCGCAAGGGAATATTCCAAATGAAAAATTGAATGAATTTTATCAGCGCTTCTGTTCCTTAGAAGACGGACATGCTTCGGAAAGAGTGGTTAAGGAAGTCATTTTAAAAAATGAATAATTGTTAAAGTGGTACATGGAAGATCCGGGAACTAGGTCTACCATGTACCTTTTTAAATGGCCCTCATGTATACCTGACTGATTTGTGGGAAGAAATGTATGGTGTAGACCAGACACAATTAAACAGGTATAAGGGAGCTGTAGAGTTTTGATTAACAAAAAGGTGTTAAAGAGGCGGGTTAAGTTTGTCGTTGACCCGTTATATCAGTATCTGAGAAAGGAAAGCCAGCGCCGAAATTATCAATACATACGATACTTTGAAAAATGTAAGGTGTGTGATCACACGATATTTTATGAAAGCAGAGATGGAAAGAGTATTTCTGATAGTCCATATGCGATTTTTAAATATTTATTGCATCATCCTGAATTCAAGGACTACCAGCATATTTGGTCGGTATCCAGCCTAAATGGTTTAGAACACGTCATAAGGCAATATAAGCAAAGGAAAAATGTATTATTTGTCCGGCGTAATTCCAAGGAATATGTTAAAAGACTGACGACTTCTCAGTATCTTATCAACAATTCGACCTTTCCGTCGTATTTCACCCCAAAAGACGAGCAAATTTATATTAACACTTGGCATGGGACACCACTAAAAAAAATGGGCTTTGATATTCCCGGAAATCCATCGCTGTCACAGAATGTCGTTCGTAATTTTCTAAGTGCCGATTATTTGTTAAGCCCAAATGAACATACGACAAGGATGTTTCTTGAAAGTTATAAGTTGAAGGGAATCTATAATGGTGAAATCCTTCAAGAAGGATATCCAAGGATTGACCTTACGTATCAAAGCAATCCCGAGAAAGTGAAAGGCTATTTATCACAATTAGGGTTAGCCATTGACGCGAACAAACAGACGATTTTGTACGCTCCGACGTGGAAGGGAAGCAATATCGCAAAAGCTAAAAATGATATGCTCCAAATTATTGCCGATATCGCCTATCTGCAGGACATGATAGGAGAAAGCTATAATTTACTCATCAAGGTGCATCCTTTTTTATATGATACAGCCAAAAATTATCTCGAAATTAAGGAGATTCTCATCCCCGATTATATGGACACAAACGAACTGTTAAGTATGGCAGATGTATTAATCACCGATTATTCCAGCATCTTTTTTGATTTTTTGGTAACCAATAAACCGATTCTTTTTTATGTTTGGGACTATGATGATTATAACGAAGAAAGAGGCCGCTATTTACGCGATGATGAATTACCGGGTCCAACCTTGTTTACCATTCAAGAAGTGGCAATGGCTATTCGGGAGCTCGACCAAATAAAGGATGAGTATCAAGAAGTTTATCAACAGGCCAAAAAGAGATTTACTAAACATGATGATGGAAATGTAACCGAACGAATTGTTAACTATATATTTAAACAAGCAGAGACCGTATTGAATGTCATTAAACCGTTGGCAGAGGAAAAGAAAAAAGTTCTTATCTATCCCGGTGGAATGCGAAACAATGGGATCACCACTTCATTTATCAATTTGATGGATAATATCGATTTTCAACAGTTTGATGTCAGTATATTTATGCAGCCAGCGAATTCAAAAGAAGTATTAAATAATATCGCTAAGGTCAATAAAAACGCCCGCTTTTTGTTTCGCACAGGACAGCCGGCCTATAGCTTTGTGGAGGTATACCGCGATAAATGGATTCATAACCGTGGGGTCCATACTCGTTTTACAAAAAGGCTTTATCCGGAGAATGCCTATAAAAGGGATTTCCGACGTCTTTTTGGGCGTGCGCAATTTGATTATGTGATCGATTTCAGCGGCTATAGCTTATATTGGGCAAAATACATCCTTGCCGCTGATGCCAAGAAAAAAATCTGTTATATGCATAATAATCTATTGGCTGACAGCGAGCGGACGATTAATGGTCGCAAACCGCATCGGATTAATTTAAGAGGGCTGTTTTCTGTTTATCATCGGTTTGATAAACTGGTCAGTGTTTCCCTGGGAACAATGGAGGTCAATAAACAAAACTTAGGCCAATATGCGGATGAAGAAAAATTTGATTATGTCATGAATTCCATCAATTATGAAAAAATCTTACGTTTAGCGGATGACAATCCGTCCGTTCAGCCGGAAGAACAAGGAACTGCTCTATCCGCTTCGATCATTAGTAATGTGGTTTTCAAGTCTCCGGCCATGATTAGGATGGGGAAAGACCATTTTGTCTGGAATCGTCCTCCTGGAATTAGCGGTGCCAAGAAAATCGCCCCAGTTAATGATTTTTTGCAAAAAGAGGCAACGATTATACGGAAAGCTCATGCCGGGGCAAAAATATATTATAAATTTTCGATTGGAGACCGGATTGTTGGCTGGCTGGATCAAGAATGTTTCGAGCTTTTACCTGACCGAATCCTCTCTGAAATGAAAGTGAATAAATTAGCGATCATCAGTTATGTACTAGGTCAGGACATTTGGAATCAGCCGTACAAAACGGAAGGAATCAAAAAAATATCTGCCGCTAAAGAATATCAAGGAAAACTGGTAAAGGTTGATAGGGAGGCACGGACCTTTCACGGTGTTTATAGCCGGTTTTCTCTCAATGGTACGGTCATTGGCTGGATTGAATCTTCCGCATTATCTAACTTGCAAGAAACAGCTTTAGCCAGCTTGAAAACGACGGTCTATCAACTGCTTACTTATAAGAAACATCAAACCCTTGTCTCCAATCGGATATTGGAAGAAAGAAATTTATATGAGCTTGCGGCGATAACAGATCCGGGGAAATTTACCATTTGGTCAAAACCTTATCCCAATCCCGGCTGTAAAAAGGTGATGGAGGCCATTGAACTTCTGGATGCAAAAGTGATTGTTACAAATAGTGCCAGGACGGCGAAAGGAACCTATTACTTTTTCTACAATAACGGAAAAAAAATCGGCTGGCTTGATCAAAGAGCCTTTACGATCATTACTGAGCCGATTTTCTTTACCACAAAGGAAGTGAAAAAAACAGCCGTGATTCGATTAGTGGATGATGATGTCATCTGGAACACTCTTCCTGATTCCGCCTCTGCAAAAGTATTGCCTGAATTCGGAGACTATAATGGAAAAAGTGTAACTATTGATCGGGAGGCAAGAAATATTGATGATGTGTATTTCCATTTCAGTTATGAAAATAAACCTGTTGGCTGGTTGAAGAAACGATCATTCGAACATATCATGACCTTGGGAATACACCAAGGAAACCGGTTTATTCCTGCCCCGACAAGCGATAATTATAACTTTATAAATATGGGGAGGCTTTCACCGGAAAAAGGCCAAGATAATTTGATTAGAGCTTTTGCCCGTTTTCGTCAAGACGTAAGGAATGCAAAGCTTTATATTTTAGGTGAAGGCCCGCTTCGGAATGATTTGGAAGCTTTAATATCAGAACTGGGGCTTGAGAATGATGTGTATTTGACCGGACAGGTTGAAAATCCGTTCCATCTGATGAAACAATGTGATTGCTTTGTTTTGTCCTCACATTATGAAGGACAGCCAATGGTTTTGCTTGAGGCAATGACCCATGGAATGAAAATCATCGCAACGGACATTGTTGCCAACCGGACCGTTCTTGAAGATGGGCGCTACGGTCTTTTAGTTGAAAATAGCATAGAGGGTCTTGAAACCGGCTTACGGCAGATGGCTGATAAAGAATCTCATTATAACATGGATGTATTTGTACCAAGTGAATACAATCATCGAGCAATGGGGACGTTTTATAAGATTTTCGAATAACAAGACGCAGGCAAACCCAATTCCGCTTTCATAAAGTGAAGCTTCCACTAGTTAACGGGGTACTGCCTGTTAATTGGGATAAAAATATCAATAGGTACTCACACCACAGTCATTGATACTGTGGTATTTTTTTTGAGTTATTTTACCAGTTCGAATGGTTAGACGGGTAAATTCAACAATTAGACGGGTAATTCTCCATTTTCGACGGGTAAATCCGCAAAACAGACGGGTAAACCCTCATGAACCGTACTTACGGACTTGCCAATCGGCGAGTCTACATTTATGTATAGGAAAAAGCACCTATTTTCTCGACTTGATGGAACTAATTCCAAGCGATCTATTTAATTTTTTTACGTAATACGAGATAATAAGAGTTAATTCGCGGTATTTTTCCATTTTTCATTTACTAGAATTGTAGATTCCTGTAGAAAGGTAGAGAAATAGAGAGAAAAGGAAGTGATTTCATTGAAAAACATTGGCAAAGTGGCGGTTTTGTCAACAAGTCTTTTATTTGGCAGTTACAGCACTTGTACGATAATACCGCTTCTATCTAAAAGTATTGACCATGCAGAAGCTGCAAGCCTGGTTAAGTTTAGTAAAACTTCTTATCAAACAACTGCTAACTTACGCTTGCGTACAAGTCCAAGTACGAAGAGCAAAACGGTTCTTACGATTCCAAAAGGAAAAACAGTTACTTCATCCCAAAAACAGGGAAGCTGGTATAAAGTATCTTATACATATAAATCAAAAGGGAAAAATATCACGAAATCCGGCTGGGTCAGCGGTGACTACATCAAAGAATATAATGTTTATACAAAAACTCTAGGTACTTATTATTCTACGAAAAAGACAGCCAGACTTTATGCAGCGCCAAATACAAAAAAGGCAATGGTAACGGTTCCAAGTAAAACGGTTTTATACTCGACACAGCGAGTTTTGAACAGCATGGGACAGACTTGGTATCGGGTTTCTTATAAAAATAAATACTACTATGTCTATAGCAGTGATGTCAGTAAGACCACGAAACCTAATGACAAACCTGCTGAAACACCAAAAGAAGAAAAAACACATTTGGTGACGGCCAATTTAAATTTGCGTGAATCCCCAGAAGGAACCAGCGTTTTGATTACAATTCCTAAAGGGACCACTGTAAAGTCTTCCGAGATATTAAATGGTGACTGGTATAAGGTAACGTATCGCGGAAAAACTGGTTATGTTTATTATCAGTATTTAAAGCAATATGATTTAACTGACTATCGTTTTATTGATTTGAGGACGAAATCAACGGTAACAGCGCAGCAGATCAATGCCTACATTGCGGCGAATTATAAACGTTATGGGTCTAAAAGCGTCCTGCTTAATAAAGGGCAGGCATTTATCAATGCCGGAAATACCTATGGTGTCAACGCTCTGTATTTAGCTGCTCATGCCATCCATGAAAGTGCATTCGGTACTTCTAATATCTCAATTGGAAAAAATAATCTGTTTGGCTATGGGGCCTATGATGCTGCCCCATTTGTCGGTGCCTATCGGTTTTCCTCCGTGGAACAATGCATTAATTATGTTGCCCAAAAAATGAAAGCTGATTATTTAAATCCAAACGGGACCCATTTTGAAGGGGCGATGCTTGGCTATAAGACGAAGGATTCTAAGGGAAAGACGATTGCCAGCAAGAGCATCGGGATGAACTATTGGTATGCCAGTGACGAAAATTGGGGAAATAAGATTGCCGCTCATATGCAAAAAATCATAGCATTTAATAAAAAAACGTATGAAAACCCGAAAATCAATACAAATTATCCTTCCATACCGGCAATTCCGTCTGGCAGTGATAAATTCCCTGCAGGAATTCAAGCGATTGCCAAAAAAGATTTATCCAGCACCATTAAAAAAGGTAAAATTTTTACATTGCTTGAAAAGACAAATAATTTTCATGTGAAAGTGGGTTACAACCAAAAAACGTACACACTTTCGAATATTAGTTTTTCATCATACAAAAATTATATTTCCGTCTATAACTTGGGAAGAGTTGTCAATGCATCATCCTTAAATATTCGTTCCACCCCTTCAACAACTGGCGAAGATATTGGTGACTTTAAACTAAATCAATATGTTTCGTTAGCATTAGACAAAGAACATAAGCTGATGGAGGATGCAACGAAAAAATGGTACAAGGTAAATATGTCTAATGGTAAAACAGGCTGGGTAAGCAAATCGTACATCAAAAGAGAACTTCCTTAATCGGGAAATTCAGGCACCGTGTTTCACATGGTGCCTGATTCTTTTTGTTCAGGAGTTTCCTGATTATAATTGGGTATTTATTGGGAAAGAAAGGATTGAAATTTAAGAGTGGTAGTTTTATAATAGTGTGGTGACAATTGACAGAACAAAATTCGACTTTTATTGAATAAATAACGGATTATTTCCAACAATAATATTAGGAGGAAATCTCTAATGAAAAAAGTAATAACGTACGGAACATACGATTTGCTTCATTTTGGTCATGTTAACTTATTGAGACGTGCTAGAGAGTTAGGCGACTATTTGATTGTCGGTCTGTCGACTGATGAATTTAATAAAGGGAAGCATAAAGAAGCCTATCACAGTTATGAAAATCGAAAGTTGATCCTTGAATCGATCCGTTATGTGGATGAAGTGATTCCAGAACAAACCTGGGATCAAAAGATTCAAGATGTCATTAAACACAATGTTGATATCTTCGTCATGGGCGATGATTGGGAAGGAAAATTTGATTTCCTCAAAGATTATTGTGAAGTGATTTACTTACCAAGAACAGTCGGCATTTCCACTACCAAAATTAAAACAGATTTGAACATGGTAAAGAATGGCTAGAGAACTAGCCATTTCTTTGTATTTGTTTGTCTTTAAGTGCGTATTTTCACTCTTTCATCACCTGCCGCTTAAAGATAAAACAACTTTTGTCATCAGCTTCGGCGATAACAGTTATTATGTCTTTGAGGAAATGCAACGGCAAAACATCCACACAGAAGTAGTATTTCTGTGCAAAGGAAAAGCGATTAAAAAATTTAGGGAATACCAGGGTGTAACAACGATTCCGTTGGAAACAGCGAATGTATTGGACTGGTGCAGGTCGATTTATCATTTGGCGACTTCACGATATATTTTAATCGATAATTATTTTGGCTTTTTAGCTTCTGTCCGCTTTAAACCGGAAGTGGAGTGTATTCAGTTATGGCATGCTTCAGGAGCGTTAAAAAAATTCGGACTTGAAGATGAATCGGTAAAATATCGCAGCAAGCGGGCCAATCGACGCTTTCAGCAAGTGTACAACCGGTTTGATAAAGTGGTGGTTGGTTCGGATGTGATGGCTGAGACCTTTATCAGATCTTTTGGGCTGAATGAAAACCATATTTTGAGAACAGGCGTTCCAAGAACTGATTTCTTTTTCAACGAAGCGGCAAAACAACGGGCCATGGAAACTCTATTGAGTAAATTTCCTGAATGGGCCGGAAAAAAACTAATTCTTTATGCTCCGACCTATCGTGATACGGAGTTGAATGAATTTTCACTGCATTTGGATATAAAAAAAATGCGTCAGAAGCTGGGTGATGATTTTATTTTAATGTTAAGGCTACATCCGGCTGTGAGAACTTCGTTATATTTGGATGATTTTATGCCAGACTTTTTATATGATTTTTCATCTGATGAATATGAAATCAATGAGCTGCTGTTGGTTGCTGATATATTAATTACCGACTATTCGTCGATCCCGTTTGAGTTTTCTTTGTTACATCGTCCGATGATCTTTTTTACGTATGATTTGGAGGAGTATAAAGCGAAACGCGGGCTCCTAGACGAATTTCCGGCAAACTTGCCAGGTCCGATCGTGAAAGATACTGATTCCATTATTAACTTAATTAAGGAAAATAACTTTAACTTTAATAAAATCGACCAATATGCCAAGCAATGGAATAAATACTCCAATGGCCATTCAAGCGCCAACTTGGTTCGCTATTTATTTCAAGAAAAAAGCAGCCCTCAAGCTTATGAAAAATTGCACGATTACAGTTGAACAGAAGCTTCGAGATTGTTCATTGCTCGAAGCTTTGTTATTTATAATGCCCATTTGGAGAAATTAATGTATAATGAACAAGGTTATACTTGTTAAAGGAAGGACTAATTTTTCATGAAGTCAATGATCACTATCATAAAGGAGCAAATTAGTTCCTTTTATCTGATCTTAAGATTGTCTGCTTTTGAAATGAAAAGTGCCAATGTCAACAATTATTTAGGAAGGTTCTGGGAGATATTAAATCCTGCCATCCAGTTGGCCATTTATTGGTTTGTCTTTGGAATCGGAATCCGTGGCGGGCAAAAAATCCCCTTGGAAAATGGGGTTCAAGCGCCGTTTTTTATTTGGATGGCAACAGGGATGGTCGTGTGGTTTTTTGTGAATCCAATGATCACCAGCACTTCCAGATCAATTTATTCAAGAATTCAGTTAATTGCCAAAATGAGTTTCCCGATGAGTGCCATTCCTTCCTATGTCATTATGGCTGGGTTTTATTCGCATTTAATGCTTGTCGCTTTGATCACGATTATTTTACAATTTACCCAGTTTAAAATATCGGCTTATTTTATTCAACTGCCTTATTTTATGCTGGCAACACTCATTTTCCTGTTGGCGCTTGCACTTATTACATCGACTTTGGCAACAATCATCAGAGATGTCCAGCAACTTATTCAGTCTATTACCAGAATGCTGCTATACTTAACACCGCTGTTATGGCATAGGGACAAATTGGAATTTCATCATGTCGATTTGACTTTTTTATTAAAATTAAATCCGTTATATTATATTGTGGAGGGGTATCGGGCGTCATTATTGGGAACATCATGGTATATTTGGGAATACCCTTCCATGACCTTATATTTCTGGGGAATTACACTTGTCTTTTTCATCATTGGCTCAGTGCTGCATTTAAAATTTAGAAATCGGTTTGTCGATTATTTATAGAAGCTTAGCTTGTGCTTAAAATTGAGGTGATTCTTAATGACTGAATCCGTAATTGTCAAGAATGTCTATAAAAAATATAAGATGCATACAAAGCCGACGGAGAAATTGCTCGATTTAATCTTGCCGGGTGGTTATGGGGAAGATTTCTATGCTTTGCAGGATATTTCTTTTACCGCCAAACAAGGTGATGTCGTTGGTTTAGTTGGGGTGAATGGTTCAGGAAAGTCCACTTTATCGAATATCATTGCCGGTGTAATCCCCCCTACCACGGGAACAGTCGAAACCGTTGGACAAACATCGATTATTGCGATTTCATCGGGGCTGAATAACCAATTAACAGGGCGGGAAAACATTGAATTAAAATGTTTAATGCTCGGCTTTAAAAAGAAGGAAATTCAGGCGATGGAGCCGGAAATTATTGAATTTGCCGATATTGGCAAATTTATTGATCAACCGGTAAAAAAATATTCTAGCGGGATGAAGTCACGACTCGGTTTTGCCATTTCCGTTACCGTTAATCCAGATATTCTGATTGTTGACGAGGCCTTGTCGGTAGGGGACCAGGTTTTTGCACAAAAATCCAAGAACAAGATGTTTGAGTTTAAAGAAAAAGGAAAAACGATATTCTTTGTCAGCCATTCAATGGGACAAATTAAGGAATTTTGTGAAACGGCCATTTGGCTGGAATATGGCGAAATTAAACAATATGGCCCTGTTCCAGAGGTGATTCCGCAATACGAGAAGTTCCTAAAGAAATATAAATCGATGTCCAATGAGGAACAAAAGAAATTCCGCGAAAAAGTGATGCAAAAACAAAGAGGGCTGGCCACCATTTAACGCTTATTGACCCAGATAATATCATAACCTAAATGGCCGTGCTGTTTAGGTTTTCTTTTTGGACAATGAAATTCAGATAAAGAGGTTTTTTCGTAATGGAAACAAATCTAGTCCCGATATTAGGAATTCACTTTGTCAATAAATCGTTTGATGACGTCGTGGCTCAACTTGAGGAGTATATTAAAAGCCAACAGAAAGCATTTATCGTCACCGCTAACCCGGAAATTGTCATGTACGCTGACGGGCATCCTGAGTATAAGTCGATTGTTCAAGCTGCCGACCTGGTAGTTCCAGATGGTATCGGTATTGTGATCGCCTCCAAGATCCTAAATAACCCGATTCAAGAACGTGTGGCCGGATTTGACTTAACGGTGCGCCTGCTGGAGCTTGGCAATGAGCGGAAGTGGCGGATTTATCTTCTTGGCGGCAAGCCGGAGACCAATCAAAAGGCGGTCGAGAATATTCGCAGCAACTATCCGCAGCTGCAGATTGCTGGAAGCCATCATGGCTTCTTTGATTGGCAGGATCCTACTGTTACAGAGGAAATAAAGGCTGCGAACCCGGATATTGTGTTCGTTGCCTTGGGTTTTCCAAAACAGGAAAAATGGATTTTTGAAAATTTACCGCAGTTTTCAAAAGGACTGTTTATTGGGGTTGGTGGCAGTATTGATGTGTTGGCGGGGGAAGTAAAGCGGGCACCGTTATTTTGGCGGAGATTAAATTTGGAATGGTTTTATCGGTTGCTGATGCAGCCGACAAGATGGAAAAGAATGCTGGCGCTGCCGAAATTTTTAGGAAAAATGATTAAAATAAAATTGTCGAAATAAGTGAAACTTTAGCAGATTAAATCCGTCTATCCTTATGGGTCTCAAAAATATATTACTGAAATAAAACGATAATGGCTATGTTTTATCCCAAAATGAAAAATGTGTGCTATAATATGAACGTTATATGTAGAAATATGTGCCTGTTTCGAAGTGACCCTAGAGGGGCACCATATCCGTAAGGAGGATCTACATGCTGTACCTGACCTTTATATTATGTTTTTTATGCTCCATTCTTATTACTCCTTTCGTAAAAAAACTTGCTTTTAAAATTGGAGCTACCGACCAACCAAATCAACGCAAGGTACATCATAAAGTTATGCCCCGGTTAGGCGGGTTGGCTATTTTTATCAGCTTTCTGTTAGGAATATTGATCTTGCAGCCGGAAAGTCCTTATGATGCAGCTCATCCAGCGATTGTGGCTGGCGGCTTCATTATCTTGGTGACAGGGATTTTGGATGATATTTTTGATCTTTCTGCCAGGGTAAAGTTTTTATTACAAATTGTTGCCGCGCTTGTGGTTGTCTTTTGGGGTGGAGTGGATGTAGAGTTCATTAATCTGCCATTTAACGGGCGCATTGATTTCGGTATCTTTACCATTCCCATTACGGTGCTTTGGATTGTCGGTGTCACCAATGCGATCAATTTAATTGACGGTTTGGACGGATTGGCAGCTGGTGTATCATCCATCGCTTTAATTACGATAACAGGTATGGCGGTTGTGATGGGAAATGCCTATGTGGTTGCCATGGGCATCGTTCTCATTGCCAGTACCGTTGGGTTTTTAAAATATAATTTCTATCCGGCCAAGATTTTCATGGGAGATTCTGGTGCGCTGTTTTTAGGCTATATGATTTCCGTTTTGGCCCTCCTTGGATTTAAAAATATTGCGGTCATTTCGTTTGTCGTGCCGATCCTTATTTTGGGTGTTCCCATTTCAGATACATTGTTTGCGATTATTCGCCGGCTATATAATAAAAATCCATTGTCGGCTCCGGATAAATCACATCTCCATCATTGCATTTTGAAGCTGGGTTACAGCCATCGGGAAACGGTATTATTGATCTACGCGATGAGTGCAATGTTTGGACTGGCAGCTGTTATTTTTACAATGACCACTGTTTGGGGCTCGATTATTTTTATTACGATCCTTCTTTTAGCGATTGAAATATTTGTCGAGAACATTGGTTTAATCAATAAAAATTATCGTCCATTGCTTCGGATCATGGGAATGATAAAAACAGAACGAAACCGATAGTGAGCATGAATTCGCATGCTGGCTGTCGGTTTTTGTTTTGCTAGAGTGTTCGGATGCAGCAATATGTTATGCTGTTTACCGCAAACAAAAAACCCGGAAGTGTGTTCCGGGTTAATTGGTAGTAGAAGTTGTATTGTTGTTGGTGAGCTGTAATTGATTCTGTAAAATTTGTTTTGTTTCTGCCAATTTGGCTTGATCTAATTGATAATAGTAAATTCCATCGATATAAGAGTCGGAACCGGCTAGACTGAGCGTTTCAATATTCAGGCTGTTTCCAGCTTGGAGGTAACCGAGGAAGGATTTCATTTGATCAAAAGTTAAATCCGTTTCCATATTTTTTCCGACTGCATTCATAACGTCTGCGTAATTAGCCAGCGACTTCACGGAAGCTGCCTTCGTCATGATGGCCTTGAGAATTTGTTGCTGTCTCTGGCCCCGTTGGATATCACTGTCTTTTTTCCTTGTGCGGGCCAGGGCCAGGGCTTGTTCACCATTTAATGTTTGGACACCTTTTTCCAGCGTAATCGCTTTAGGATGGTCTTTTGAGTCTTGTTCTGAGAAAGTATAGGGAACATCGACGGTAATTCCATCAAGTGCATCGACGACATCGATAAAGGCATTGAAATTCATTTTTACATAGTAATCAACTGGGATATCGAGCAGTTCCTCGACTGTTTCCAGTGTCAGCTTGACACCGCCATAAGCATGGGCATGGTTGATTTTTGTATAAATATTTTTTTCCGGAATGTGAACATAGGAATCACGCGGAATGCTCAGCAGCTTAACAGATTTTTCAGTTTTATTAAAAGTGGCAAGCATTAGGGCATCAGAACGGCCTGGACCATTCTTTTTCCGTTTTTCGCTGTCATCGACACCAATAAATAAAATCGAGGTTTTGTCAATCGTCAGCGGCTTTGCCCGGGCACTGTCGCGGTCAATCGGCTTATACGACTTATTCATGACCGATTCCGCCTTATGGTACAATGTTCCGGCGTAAACACCCGCACCTACAAGCAATAATAATATTGGTGTCAAGATCCAGAACCAAATGCGTCTCCACTTTTTTTTCTTTTTTTGACTTTTTTTATAAGATTGTCTATCAATAGACATGCCGTTCCTCCTCAACGTAGAAAAATGTCTAATTCTGGCTAAAAAACTTGAATACTAAACTTTATTTTATAATAGATTACCAGATTGGTAAAATATTTTTTTGCAGACGCCGCAACCCCTATGTTTGGGCCCTAAACGAAAACCAAGCTTTTTGCGATGGCGTGATTTTTTTCCCAATTGTCATCTTATGCAAGTGCCAATATAATCATTATCAAAGATGAACCTTTTTTATCCAACGTTTTCCTCTAAATAAACGGTTTCTCCCTGGCGGATGGTGCATTGTCCGTTGGTTAATTCAATCATCCATTCTCTGAAGCTTGGAACCAGGCTTTCATCGACGTATGTTTCGATTTCAACCTTGTCTAAATAATGAATTTCTTTTATTTTATGTTCTGAGACACGCAGTTCCTTTTCGATTTTCCCAAGCCATGTGTAGTCGATCGTCGTATGAATTACTTGTTTCAATATTCGCTCGACAATGCCAATCGTATCCAGTCCTTCAGAGGTTGCTTTGCCGTAAGCGCGGATTAAACCGCCGGCACCTAATTTAATCCCACCAAAGTAACGGGTCACAACGACGACGGTATCTTTAAGGTTTCTTTTCTTCAACACTTCGAGCATCGGGACACCGGCTGTTCCCCCCGGCTCACCATCGTCATTGGCTTTCTGAATTTGATCATGTTCTCCGATAAGATAGGCAGAACAGTTATGAGTGGCGTTCCAATGCTTTTTCTTAACTTCTTGAATAAACGCTTGAGCTTCAGTTTCCGTTTCAGCACGTTTGATTTGTGCAATAAAGCGAGACTTTTGGATGATAATTTCATGTTCACCATATTCTTTCACGGTAAAGTAGCGCGACAGCATCAAAATTTTTCCTTTCTTTTTAAAAAAATTAATGAAATATACCTTTAATATTGGTGTAAAGTTCGAATGTTATAATATACAGGTGACGGCTGGCAAGTGAAATTTGCCTGCTATTCATCTATTATACTATTTTTTTAGGGATTTGCGGGTCTTTAGGGCGATTGGAAGGGGTTTTTAATAGGGTTTCGCCGCATCTATCGGTAAAACGTGATAAAAGACCTAAAGGGAAATGATAACCCTGGAGGAAATGAGAATGAAACTTGAACAAATACAGGTAAAATCAATTGATGAGATTCGTCAAGAAATGCTCGAAACCGTAACTTGCAGTAAGAGTGATATTTTTCAAATCAGTGAGCAATGTCGTCAAGATTACAATAAATTAACAAATGAATTGGCAGAAATCAAGTTGACCATGGCCAAGCTGCTGGAAGAAGGTGAACAGCTGCGGTCACAGGTTCAGAAGGCGCGAAACAAGCTGTCAAAAGTCAGCAGAAATTTTAAAAACTTTACGGAACAGGAAATCCGTAAAGCGTATGAACAGGCGCATCAGCTGCAAATGGATCTCTCAATAAATGACCAGCTTAAGAAGCAACTGCTTGAAAAAAGCAATGACCTGGAGTATCGGCTGATTGGCCTGACTGAGACGATCGAACGGGCAGACCAGTTGATTTCGCAAATCTCAGTGGTGATGAATTATTTGCAAAGTGATTTGAAACAGTTTGGTGAAGCCTATGAACACGCAAAAGCAAAGCAGGACTTTGGCTTGAAAATTATCGAGGCCCAGGAAGAAGAACGGAAACGCCTGTCACGGGAAATCCATGATGGACCCGCGCAAATGCTTGCCAATGTCATTGTCCGCTCTGATTTAATTGAACGTGTGTATCGTGAGGAGGGGCCAGAAGCCTCGCTAGTTGAGATTCAAAGCTTTAAAAAAATGATTCGCTCGGCGCTTTACGAAGTCCGCCGGATTATCTATGACCTTCGTCCCATGGCCCTTGATGATTTAGGCTTAGTCCCTACCCTCAGAAAATACTTACAAACGATCGAAGAATATCATAACCACTCACGTATTGAATTTGAAATGATCGGGCACGAACTAAGACTGCCGCCAAAGTATGAGGTTGCCCTTTTTCGTCTGATTCAGGAATCGGTACAGAATGCCTTGAAACATGCTAATGCCGGCCAAATTAAAGTAAGATTGGAACTCTCTACTACCGCAGTGTTGGTGATGATTAAGGACAATGGGGTTGGCTTCGATATGAATCAGAAAAAGCCGGAGTCCTTCGGGATGATCGGTATGAAAGAACGGGTCGATCTGCTAAATGGTGAAATCACCTTTGATTCAAAAATGGGTAAAGGTACCACAGTATCCATTCGTGTTCCATTAATCAACTAGTGTTACTTTAAGAAATGGGTTATCGAACTATCTTTCGGTTATAGGGTGGAAATAAATTTAGCTGAACTTCGTACACACTACCTTTATTTTCTAAAAGAGTAAAAAGGATCAGGAGGGGTACATAAATGACTACAAAAATAATTATTATTGATGACCACCAGTTGTTTAGGGAAGGTGTTAAAAGAATATTAGAGTTTGAAAAATCGTTTCAAGTGGTTGCTGAAGGTAATGATGGGACTGAAGCATTAACGCTTGTCGAAGAGTACCGCCCGGATGTCGTGATCATGGATATCAACATGCCGCAAATGAATGGTGTCGAAGCAACTCGCAAACTGGTTGAAAAATACCCGAAAACAAAAGTCATCATTTTATCGATTCACGATGATGAAAATTATGTGGCCCATGCGCTGCAAACCGGGGCAATGGGCTATCTATTAAAGGAAATGGATGCCGATGCCCTGATTGAAGCGGTTCGCGTTGTTGCTGACGGCGGCTCATACCTGCATCCAAAGGTGACGCATAATTTGGTGAAGGAATATCGCAAGCTTGCGGCCGGTGTCTCTCGCAGCGGTTCTTATTTGCCGGCAACCGAAATTCGCCGTCCGCTGCATTTATTAACGCGCCGCGAATGTGAAGTGCTGCAAATGCTGACCGATGGAAAAAGCAATCGTGGCATCGGCGAGGCCTTATATATCAGTGAAAAAACGGTCAAAAACCACGTCAGCAATATTTTGCAAAAAATGAACGTCAACGACCGCACGCAAGCCGTCGTTTCCGCCATCAAAAATGGCTGGGTGGAGGTCCGGTAAGAATGAACGGAAAATGAATAGCTTTAACAAAAGCACGCAGGCCGCTGCGTGTTTTTTAATGGAGCTCCTCTAGTGCCTTTCTTTATTTTGCCCCGAAATGATAGATAATGTCAGGGGCCTCTTATCTTTCTACTCCATAAAGAATTTGTATTTTCAATTTCACTCCATTAATTAAAATGAGATTCATAAATGAATACAAATTTCATAATTGAAATTAACATTATAAAATCTATCTTTACCTAAATCTGAATTTACTGAAAATTATAGTAATTTATTCCATTGGCACAAGATTTGCATGGATTACACTATATTACTACCACTTTAAGGAGGCGTAAAACTATGCAAGAATATCCGAACAAAAAAATAGGCGTTTCTGCTTCAGAACATCTTGATAGTGATGCTGCACACTTGGCTTCACTAGGATATGAATCTGAATTTCGCCGCGATATGAGTCCTTGGGCAAATTTTTCGCTAGGATTTACTTATCTTTCCCCAGTTGTAGGTGTGTACACGTTATTTGCGTACGCACTTGCGCAAGGTGGTCCACCAATGATTTGGAGCCTTATCATCTGCGGTCTCGGACAATTACTAGTTGCCCTTGTCTTTAGTGAGATTGTTGCACAATTCCCGGTTGCAGGAGGGGTTTATCCTTGGGCCCGAAGATTATGGGGGCGCAAATTTGCGTGGATGACCGGCTGGGTTTATTTAATTGCTTTGTTCGTAACCATTTCTAGTGTTGTATATGGAGCTGGGCCATTTCTGGCACAGATTTTAGGTTTTGAAATATCCGTGAACTCAACCATTGTTTGTGCAATCGTTATTCTTATACTTTCGACTATCATTAATTTTTTGGGCACAAAAGTTCTTGCAGCTGCAGCAGTCATTGGTTTTTCTGCTGAGCTTATCGGTGCGCTTGTAGTTGGTTTTTGGCTGCTTGCCACAGAAAGACATCATGGTCTCGGGGTGTTATTTGATTCTTTTGGTGCCGGGGGCGGCCATAACTACTTTTATGCATTTGCCGCAGCTGGATTAATTGGAACTTTTCTATATTTTGGGTTCGAGGCTTGTGGTGATGTGGCAGAAGAAGTACCCAATCCAGGTGTTCTGATCCCAAAGGCCATGCGCCGGACGATATACATTGGCGGTGCTGCCGCAGTTTTTGTTAGCCTTGCTTTAGTACTTTCCGTTGCTGATATTCCAGCAGTTATCTCTGGTAAAGACGTTACACCAGTTGATACATTGTTAACGAATGCATTTGGTAATGTTGGTGCAAAGATCGTTCTAGGGATTGTCTTGATTTCTTTCCTTTCATGTGCAATCAGCTTACAAGCGGCAGCCAGCAGACTAGCCTATTCTTATGGACGTGATGATATGATTGTCGGCAGCCGATTCTTAAAAAAGTTTTCACCCGCTCGTCACATTCCACCTTATTCGTTGCTTCTTGCAGCTATTGTTCCAGCAATCATTGTTCTTGGCTCAAAAGTGTCTGAAGATGCACTTACAAAGATCATTAGTTTTGCGTCATTTGGCATTTATATTGGATTCCAAATGGTTGTTCTTGCTGCACTTCGAGCTAGACTAAAAGGTTGGAAGCCAAGCGGGAAGTATCAATTGGGCCAGTGGGGACTGCCTGTGAATATCGGTGCGCTTATCTACGGAATCATCGCAATGGTCAACATGTGCTGGCCCAGAACACCGGAGGCACCTTGGTATGACAACTATATCGTGCTCATTTCAGGGGTCATTGTTATTGGTCTCGGATTACTTTATATGATGATTCATCGCAGCTACGGACATAGTGACATGCCGTATGATGATGCGATACCGAAAAAATATGTCTCTCCGCATAAACAAGCGCAATGATCTATCATATTTCAAATGGTGTTAATAGAGAAATGAAAAAAAAGAGGGTGCTTCCAAAAAAAATTTTGAAGGCACTCTCTTTTTTACGCTAGTAGCTATTGGATCCTTCGTATTTCCAAGAGGCTTTTCCACATTCAACCCCCTATACTTTTTTTGGCTAATGTTGAGAAAATTTCCTAATGCGTTTTTAACATATTCTCTATTTTCTTTAATTCTGTTTCGATATACGATCTCGTATGGTCAAATCCAATAATGGCTAAAACTTTTCCGTTATGATCCGTTAAAGGAGCAAAACTTGTTTTCCATTCTCCATAAATATCTTTATATAAAGGGGTTACTCCTGGCTTCCCATTCATCGCCTCAAATGCAACTTTCATCATTTCCGACGGACCCTCATATGTTTGTCCCGCTGGAATGATGAAATCTTCATCAGCAACAATCGTAAGAAATTTGTTATAATCTACCGGTTTAAAAATGTAGACCCACTCAATGATTCCTTCTTGTTCTCGTATTTTGGTTAGTTTTTCTTGAACCTTTTTATAGGTGGGGGTGGATGTTGAAATACTAGAATTATTCACTAATTCAGCAATTTCTTCCGGAAGAATGACAGCTGAAGTAACAATCGCCATGGATCGTAATTGTTTATTTAAATGTTGCTCCAGTATTTGTCTTTTATTGGAAGGAGAAAGAGCTGCCTGTTGTAATTTCTCACGAATTTTTTTATACTTTCTGCTCATTGTAGGTTGACTAATATCGAGTACTTTTGCTGCAAGTTTAACCGATTTATATTTTTCCATAGCCATATTAATCAGCTGTTCTTCAATCAAATCAACTGCTTCTTGCAGTGGCATTATTTGATGAACGATCGGCGGTTCTTCAATTTCAGTCTTTTTCCATGGAAGATAATGGTGAATTAGTTTTGAATCCACGTTTAATTCTTTGCTCGTGACGACAATTCGTTCAATCGTATTCTCTAGTTGCCGAACATTCCCCGGCCAATCGTAAATACAAAATAAATCAATCGCATCTGGTAAAATATGGATATTTCGCTGATATAACGTATTATACTTAGCTATGAAATGATAGATTAAGTACGGGATCTCCTCTGTTCTCTCCCTTAAAGAGGGGATTTCAATTGGTACGACATTTAACCGATAATATAAATCTTGTCTGAATCGTCCTTCTCTGACCATTTTTTCTAATGATTGATTTGTTGCAGCAATAATCTGGACATCAACATGAATCGGTTTTGAGCTCCCTAATGGGGTAACTTCTTTTTCTTGTAAAACTCGAAGTAATTTTACTTGCAAGTTCAGTGGCATTTCGGCAACTTCATCGAGAAAAATGATTCCTTCATTTGCTAGTTCAAATTTTCCGGGAGCCCCATTTTTGTTAGCCCCACTAAATGCTCCGCCTACGTAACCGAATAATTCACTTTCTAATAAATTTTCAGGAATGGCACCGCAGTTAACGGCAATAAACGGTTTAGAGCTTCGATTTCCTAATTGATGAATGGTTTTCGCGATCATTTCTTTTCCGACACCGGATTCCCCTAGTAAAAGAACGGTTGTAGATACTTTTGAAACCATTTCGATCGTGTGAAGTACCTCTTTCATTTTTGGACTATGGACGACAATCGGGGAAGTATGTTGGGTATTTGTGTCATCGGATTGTTCCATTGGCTCTATGACATGATCGGAAATACTTTTTAATCCCCATATGATTAATTCTCCACCCGCATGATTGGATGTAAACACGGTAATGAGAATATGATTGCCATTCCATGCCTTTAATTGAAGAGAATGTACCTCGCTTTTTAATAATTTTAAAATGGGATCACCAAAGAATGAAATTTCCTCGAGTTCAGTAAACATTCTTCCTTGCAAGGAGGTCGTGTTTGTAGACCAAAAGTTTTGCAGTTTTCCGCTCCGAAATAAAATCATTCCCTGTTTATCTGTTACAATAATTTCATTGTAAATGGATAGAATAATTGATTGATAGGCTTGAAGTAATTGTTCATTCGCTAAAATCATGGACACTCCCATCGAACACTTCCTTTTCAGTAGTTTGAATTTTTCTACTATTCCAAATAAATTATTTCATATTTGAATCGAAGTTTCAAATATGAATTTGTGGAATATAGGAAATGGATATGGTAAGGATTTCAATATTGAATGGATATTTTGTAAATGAAATTTTAACAATATTGCAAAGGTATAAAAACTTAGGAAATCCATATTTTAAAATTGGCACAGTTATTGCATTACTAGTGAAGTAAATAATATAATTTTCTGATTATTTATCCAAAAAATTATATTATGATTCAAAATCAAAGGAGGAATTTAGTGTGTACGAATCTACTAATCTCGATCTATTTCCCTACCCTTTTCATAATATTAAAGAAGGTTCTAACTATCGGTATTCCAACGACTTAAGAAAACTTGAAAAGGATCATACAAATTGTGTTGTCATCACACCAGAATATGAAAAACAAATCAAAAGAAAAAGAGAATTACTGAAAGAACAGCCTGCAGTAAGATTCCAATCCTATCCACATACGATGGCAATGCAATGGGAAGTAGTAGAAATGCTGATTGAAATGGCGGTTGATCGCTATCCGGAGCACTTTCAGGTAGAAAAGAACGGTAATCATTGGACTTTCCATAACTACATCTTAAATGAAACGGAATCGTTTATTTTTGGAGATGCATCCAGTATCGAGCTTGAGCCGCTTGATTTAATTGGCCGTCACTTTACCACGGACTTCGTTTTAATGGTTCACAGAGATGATAATCTATATTTGGAAGTCGCCCAAGAATCTTATGCCGCGTTATTCTCACCTCACTGGAATAAAGGAATGACCTTTGACGAAATTCACGCACCGGTGCCGTTTGTGTCACGTACGGGTGTACCGCTGGCTGAAAGAGTCCGTAATTTCTTAATCCGCAATGTTTTACCTGGTGAACCTTGGACGAGAATTAACTGGAACTTGATGGCGAATCGTTGGGATGTAAACTATGAAACCTTTGATACTTGGGGTCCAACACGCTTTTTGGTCACTCCTGAAAATGCCGGCGATCTCGTCAGACTGCGTGTAGAAGAACAATTTTTCTATCGGATGCCAAGAAGTAATGCGATTTTGTTCGTGTTAAATACGCAGTTCCTGGCAATGAAAGATTTAGTATTAAGGCCAGAATGGCTGAATCAAACCTACTCAATTCTTTCAGATATTCCAAAGCCAATGGCTGAATATAAAGGGTTTAGCCCGTTTATTGAGCCTACAGTGGAATATTTAAAAAACTTAGTCGAAAAAATAGAGTTCCAAACGAACTAAAGCCTTAAAGATTGGAGGTATCGAGAATGGTATATAGCAACCCGGTATTATTTGATAAATCGGTAACCATTGTAGAAAAATTTACGGTAAGACAGGATTGCAGAAAAATACTGATTATTTCTGCTGAACCAAAAGAAGCAGACGCCATCCAACAATTGATTGACGAAATAAATGGTCAAACAGAATATGAGCTCATTGAGTTTAATGATGAAACACAACTGAGCCATGTTAATGAAATATTAGATCAGCAAAAAATGGGGACGCAACTTTATATTTCAGCTAAATGGGAGGATGCTGTATCTATTTTTGCAGCGGCCATTGAGGCTGGCTTTTCAGAAGGTGAAATTCAGACACTAATTTCTGGCAAGAAGAAACGTTATGTTTATTGTTTAAAATGCTATCATTTGCAAGAAGCAGCGGCAGAAGAAACGGATATTGTCTGCGACCATTGCCAAATCAGTCTGGAAATTGGCCCTTTCTTCTCAAGAGAGCGCAAAGGATATATTGGCTATCCTTACAACCCTGCTTTTGCAACTACAAATTAACTGAAGGACATAACGATGGGAGTGATTTTGATGAAAGCATTCGGAAAGATTGAAGTATACGTAGGAAAAATAGTCCAGGAAACAAAATATATAAAGCGCTTCCACTTGTATCCGGTTGATCGAGAATTACTGCCTGCCTTTACCGGGGGATCCCATATTGCCACTTATGTAAAAAATGGCGCTGAGACCATTGAAAGGAACTACTCACTTGTTAGTCATCCAACCGACCGTACCCAATATGCGATTGCTATTCGGAAAGACGACCATTCAAGAGGTGGCTCTGTTTATTGGCATGATGAAATTAAAGTGGGAGATCGGTTAGAAATCAGTTGGCCAAAAAACCATTTCCCACTGGCTTTTAAAGCAGCGAAACATCACGTGTTTTATGCCGCCGGAATCGGGATTACTCCATTTATGACGATGATGGAAGATTTAACAGCTGAAGGTAAATCGTTCGAATTGCATTATGCGGCAAGAACAAAAGAGGATTGCGCGTTTTATGATTATTTGATGGCAAAATATCCTGGAAAATGTCATTTCTATTTTTCTAGAACAGAGATTCCGAAAAAAATGACACCTGTTACAATGGCTGAACATCGAATTGGCTCACATGTCTATTTCTGTGGACCCGCTTCAATGGTAAAAGAGTTTAGAGAAGCCGCTGAAAGCTATGGTTACCCAAGCTACGCCATTCATTTTGAATTATTTGCTGTTGCTGATAAAGGGCCAAAAAATCCTTTTGTTGTAAAACTGACGAACAGCAATAAGAAAGTGGCAGTTTCTGAAGAAGAAACGTTATTAGAAGCGCTATTAAAGGCTGGGGTTCAGGCTCCCCATTCTTGTAAAGTAGGCGGATGTGGGAGCTGCGAAGTGCAGGTGATGGAAGGAGAAGTGGATCATCGTGATCACTTCTACAAAGATGGTGAAAGAGGTTCAAAGAAAGTTATTTTAACTTGTTGCTCCAGAGCCAAAGAATCCGAAAAAGAGCTTGTTCTGGAACTGTAAACCAATTGTTCCACGCTCTAAAAGAGCTATTTAATATAATAGGAGGCGATAGTTATGACAACAACCACTCAAGTAATCGAATTAAAAATGTATATTAATGGGGAATGGCGGCTTTCCAGCAATCAAGATACCAATAAGGTGATGAACCCGGCAAATGGTGAATTAATTGCGATCGCTCCCAGAGCAACCGTTGAAGAAACGGAGGAAGCCATTAAAGCGGCAAAGGAAGCTTTTAATAGCGGTATTTGGTCTAAGATCAGTGCACAAGAACGTGCGGAATACCTCCTGAAAATTGCCGATAAAATCGATGAAAAACATGATGAGCTAGTAGAACTTGAAGTAAAAGATAATGGAAAAATTAAAGCGGAGGCTGATATTGATATCCATGATGCTGCATCTTGTTTCCGCTATTATGCAGGTCTGATTAGAACTCCGGATGGAGAAACGTACCATGTTGCCGATCCGGTACAAGCAATGGTTATTCGTGAACCAATTGGGGTTACAGGACTAATTGTACCATGGAACTTTCCATTCTTAATGAGTGTGTGGAAATTTGCTCCGGCATTAGCAGCTGGAAATACTATTGTCTATAAGCCTGCTGAGGTAACTCCAGTAACAGCGACGAAACTGGTTGAAATCATTGAAGAGGTTGGGGTTCCAAAAGGTGTCGTGAATCTAGTATTAGGAAAAGGTTCTGTAATTGGTGAGGTAATAGCGGCCAGCCCAGATGTCGATATGGTTTCATTTACCGGAAGCACTGAGGTTGGTAGAAGCATTATGCGCAATGCTGCAGGCAATTTGAAAAAAATCTCGCTTGAACTGGGTGGCAAGTCACCAAATATTATTTTTGCCGATGCCGATTTCGAAGCTGCTGTTGATAATGCCTTAGTTGGTATTTTCTTTGGTTCCGGTCAAGTATGTTCTGCTGGAAGCCGAATTATTGTCGAAGACAGCATTTATGATCAATTTGTTGAGGAGTTCGTCAGACGCGCTAAAAATATCAAAGTGGGACCAGGATTAGAAGAAGGCTCTGAAATGGGGGCCATTGTTAGTGAAGCACAATTGAATACCATTTTAGAATATATTGAAATCGGTAAACAAGAAGGTGCTACGCTCGCTTGCGGCGGTAACCGTCTGACGAAAAATGGGTTAGACAAAGGATTTTTTGTTGAACCAACTGTGTTCATTGATGTAACTCCGGAGATGCGGATTGTAAGAGAAGAAATCTTTGGGCCTGTTGCCGTGATTCAAAAATTCAAAGATGAGGAAGAAGCCATTAAACTGGCAAATGACACGATCTATGGCCTTGCAGGTGGTGTATTCACATCAGATGGTGCCAAAGCAATGCGGGTAATAAAGGAAGTACGGGCTGGTATTACTTGGATTAATACGTATGGCCCAACCTATAATGAAGCACCATGGCATGGATATAAACAAAGTGGTATAGGTTCAAGTCTTGGAACCTTTGGGCTGGATGAGTTCCAAGAAGTAAAACAAATTAACATCAATCTGGCGGTAGGACCAACAGGCTGGTTTTCAAACAAATAATAAGGAATGAGAAAAGAGGTTGGTTTAAAGATAGCAGCTGTCTTTGAATCAACCTCTTTTTAGTTATTAACTGTTTTCGCGTTAATTAATGCAATTTCTCTCCTTTTCGGATAAAATATTAACTATGTAGATAGTTAGTAGAAAAAGATAAGGATGGTTGCGATATGAAAACGGCAGTAGTAACCGATAGTACCGCGTACATTCCAAAGGAAATGCGAAAAAAAGCGAATATACATATGATCCCGTTGAATGTAATTTTTGGGGATGAGGTCTATCAAGAAGAAATCGATATCACCTGGGACCAGTTCTATGAAGAGGTCAAGACGAAGGAACTGCCTACTACATCACAACCGCCAATTGGCCAATTTGTCGAGTTATTTGAGAATTTAGCTGAAGATTACGACGCAGTTATCAGCGTCCACCTGTCCAGCGGTATTAGTGGCACATACCAAGGGGCAATTACAGCAGGTACGATGGTGGAAGGGATAAAGGTATATGCGTTTGACTCTGAAATTAGCTGCATGGTTCAAGGTTTTTATGCTTTAGAAGCTGCGGAATGGGCTGAACGGGGCGAGGACCCTGAGGTGATTATCGCCCGCTTGGAGGAATTGAAAGCAACAGCACGTGCTTATTTTATGGTAGATGATTTATCACACCTGCAGCGCGGCGGCCGTCTGTCGGGAGCTGCAGCTTTCTTTGGAAGTTTGTTACAGGTAAAACCGCTGCTGCATTTTGAAAATAAGGTCATCGTTCCGTTTGAAAAAATTCGAACACGGAAAAAGGCTTTAAAGCGAATTGCCGATTTGTTGGGGGAAGACGCTGCTAAAGGCGGGCAATATCGCGCCGTGATCATTCACGCTAACCGTGAACAAGAAGCACTGGAATGGCGTGATGAGCTGGCTGCCATGTACCCCAACGTTGAATTCTCGATTAGCTATTTCGGCGCAGTCATCGGTACCCACCTTGGCGAAGGCTCGATGGGGATGGGGTGGATGAAGAAATAAAACTGCAATAAAATTTGCTGCCATTCCGGTCTTGGCTGGAATGGTTTTTCTTAATCGTTAAAGTTCAAACAAATTTAACAATATCATTCACTCTTGGGGAGGGATTTTGACATTCTATGTCAAAGCAATCCAAAGGTATTTAAATTATTCCAAAAGAGGTGCCGCTATGCGTTTTCTCCTAAAAGATGGAAGGCTGACGTTCCAGAAAAGTTTTTCAAAAGACTCTCAGCGCATTTCGGAAATCCCGGATATCCCTCAGCCTCCGCTAAATCCCAATTTTCCATTCGACCCCAAACTCCAGCTATTCTTAACCGGAAAACAACTCCTATTAGATGATCTCCCGTTCTCGCTTGCAGAAATCCAAGCCCATTATGACAATGGATACATAACCTGCCGCAAAGGAATTGAATACGACGGGAAAAAGCTGTTATGTGCCAGGTGCGGCAATCAGGAGCCACACTGGTTCGCGACTTTCCCATGTGCCCGCTGTGGTGAAACCTGCCGCTATTGCCGGCATTGTCTGATGATGGGGCGAATCAGTGAATGTACACCGTTAATTGGCTGGAATGGCCCGGTTCCTGACACCGGCTCACCACAAAATATATTGGATTGGCAAGGGGCACTTTCCGAAGGTCAATTGGAAGCCTCCAATCGAGTGACTGAAGCGATATTGCAAGAGAAAGAGTGGTTAATTTGGGCAGTTTGCGGAGCGGGGAAGACAGAGGTGCTGTTTGCCGGGATTGAGGCCGGGATTGCAGCCGGCAAAAGAATTTGTATTGCAACCCCAAGAACAGATGTCGTGCTTGAACTTACTCCCCGGATAAGAGCAGCATTTCCGAAGATAGAGGTTGCTTCACTTTATGGTGGCAGCCAGGACCGCCATACGTACGCCCCGCTGACGATCGCAACTACCCACCAGCTGCTGCGTTTTTATCATGCCTTTGATGCGCTCATTTTAGATGAGGTTGATGCCTTTCCTTATACAGTGGAGGAATCGCTTCAATATGCAGCGGTTCAGGCACGCAAACCGGAGTCGGCGATTGTTTACTTAACGGCTACCCCGAATGTCAAATGGCAAAAGGAATGCCTTTCCGGAAAAAGAGCATTTACCGTCATCCCCGCTAGGTTCCATCGCCATCCTCTGCCTGTCCCTGAATTCGTCTGGTGCGGAAATTGGCAAAAGCAGCTTCAGCAAAATAAACTCCCGACAAATCTACTCAAATGGATTCAAAAACGGCTGGAGGTCGGCAAACAGGCGCTAGTCTTTTTTCCACATATTCCGCTAATGGAAAAAGCCCTCCACATTCTAAGAAAGTTTGTCCCCAATATTGAAGCAGTTCATGCCGAAGATCCTGAACGGAAAGAAAAAGTATTAAGAATGCGCTCCAAGGAAATCGCGTTGCTGCTGACGACTACGATTCTCGAGCGGGGCGTTACTTTCCCTAATATCGATGTTGCGGTTGTCGGAGCGGAGGATGACATTTTTAGCGAAAGTGCCCTGGTACAAATCGCTGGTCGAGCCGGCAGGAGTAAGGACTTCCCTGATGGGGTGGTGACCTTTTTCCACTATGGAAAAACTGAGGCAATGGTAAGTGCGCAGCGGCAAATTGTATCCATGAACAAAGAAGGTGTTAAGCGCAAGTTGATTGATCTGTAACACTCCCACGGCTAAAGCCAGTGGGATTCTAAGACTAATACACCTGTAAGAAAGGGGATATTTCAAATGGTTCTTTTTCCAGAAAATTATTGTCTGATTTGTCATCAGCGGATGATGCCGGAGATTGGCTGGAGAGCAATTTTTTCAGTAGAAAAAGAACGGCTGATTTGCACCGAATGTAAAGGGAAGCTGGAGAAAATCTCCGGGGAAACATGCCGAATCTGTGGCCGCCCATTATGTTTGGTTGAAGAGAAATTTCGCGATGGCGATCTCTGTCACGATTGTTTCCGTTGGGAGGAGGATGGGCAATGGCAGGGGTTTTTGACAAAAAACTACTCGTTATTTCTTTACAATGAGTTTGTAAAAGAAGTGATTGCTAAGTATAAATTTCGCGGCGATTATGCACTTGCCAGAGTGTTTGCTGCTTATTTAAAGGAGGTCATAAAGAACCTGGAAGCTGATTTATTTGTCCCGATACCTTTAAGCGAAGTAAGGCTGTATGAGCGCGGCTTTAATCAAGCGTCTGCACTGTTGGTGGAAGCGGGTCTGCCTTCTTCGGAAATCCTCACCCGCATCCATTCAGAGAAACAATCAAAAAAGTCAAGATTAGAACGGATCCACCATCCCCAAGTATTCAAGCTCATCCCCGAAGCAGATATCCAAGATAAAAAGATTCTTCTCATCGATGATGTCTACACCACCGGCTCAACCGTAAGGCACGCAGCAAAACTGCTCAAACAAGCAGGAGCCCAAAGCATCCAATCGGTAACGCTTGCCCGATAATCGTGTCAATAGTGGTGCGTTACAATAGTGGTGTCAACAATAGTGGTGTCAGGCACCACAAAAAGACAAAAACGCCATTTTGTCCACTGGAGATGGACACATTTTTTGCCAAAGTGTCCATCCCATACGGACAAATGTCCACGAGTGGTGTCAGGCACCAGTGAAGGAACCATCAAGATATTTCAATAGCGCATTTTTAGGGCTTTGTTGGCGTTTTCGATGTCGTGGCCGAGTAGGCGGCCTAAGTCGTAGGCCGGATAGTAGCCGTGTTTGTGCATGTAGTTGAATACTCTTTCATGGCCATGGATGGCGCCTGTAAGCTGACGGGTTAGAACCTTACGCAATGAAGGTGTTGCTGTTTCCGTAATCGCCGCCGCAAGATTTCGCACCAAACTTTTGGAAAGGGCGAGCAAGTCAGCAGCGAAAAAGCCCAAGTCTTCACGAGCATCATTGTCACGCGATTGATAGCCTTGCGCCTGTGGGTAAAATTTAAGCAGTTCATTCAAATTTGTTTCAAGATCATGAATACCTTTTCGATAAAGCTCCTTTAATTCATTATCGGTTACTTTATTAATTGACATTTTTAACTTCATTAATCCGGTTGCTTGGAAAGCAACTAATTCATGCAGCTCCAATGTTTCGTGCCAGGCAAGCAGTCTTCTCTCTTCTTGAGTCATCACGGGGCCCTCCTTAATTTTTACATCAATTTACCTTATTCATGGCCCTTTTTACTGGAAAGTTGTCCCTTGTAATATTAAAATATAATTGAGCCGTTGCTCAGGTATAAAATTACCTTCCCAGGAAAAGGTGGTGTTGAAGCATTGTCACTATTTACCCAATGTTTTTGTCAATAATTCGACAAATAATTTCTTCCTAATTAGCAGGAGAATCATAGGGTAAAATAGAAATGTAACTACATAGCCTTAAAAAAAGGAGGAATCCACAGATGAACTATAACGTACGTGGTGAAAACATTGAGGTAACTCCAGCAATTAGAGAATATGTTGAAAAGAAAATTTCTAAATTGGAGCGTTATTTTACTGAAGCACCCGATGCAAAAGTAAATGTTAATCTTAGATTCAATCCAGATAAAACATCAAAGGTTGAGATCACCATTCCGCTGCAAAATTTAGTTTTACGTGCGGAAGAGACCAATTCTGATATGTATGCGGCGATTGACTTGATTGGTGACAAACTAGAGCGTCAAATTCGGAAACATAAAACAAAAATTAACCGCAAATTCCGTGAGAAAGGGACCGTTCCTTTCCAATTTACTAATACAAATAACGATGTTCATGACGATGATGAACTAGAGCTAGTCCGTACAAAACGCTTTGATCTAAAGCCAATGGACAGTGAAGAAGCGATTCTGCAAATGAACCTGTTAGGTCATAACTTCTATGTATTTACTAACGCTGAAACAAACCGCACTAACGTGGTTTACAAGCGTAAAGACGGCCGCTATGGCTTAATTGAAGCACAATAATTAGAGTTCTCAAAAAACGCTGCCCCTGTTTCCAGGCAGCGTTTTTTGGCTAATAAATAAGCAGGAATTGCTTGCGGATAGGCAGTCGTTACTTGCGCCGGCTTAATTCCCTGCTAACCCAATATGGGGTACCGCCAACATTTCGGAAATTTTGAACGCTAAACAAAATTCAACATAAAAAAGCCAAGAACCTGTACGCAATGGGATTTGGCTTTTGTTATTGATTAATTATTTTTCAAAGGTCTAGCATCTAGCATGTTAGCAGGTATTTTATTTGAATCAAACTTGTATTCCCCCAAGAAGATTAATATGTTCCCAGCTCAGTGGTGAAATATGTGGGAGTAATTCCTCCTTCAGGGCATGATTCTTCTTAAATTCTTTTGTTGCTTCTCCTAAAAACTCCGTGTTCCAAACGCTTATCGCATTGATTATATATTTAAAGCACTTGCCCTTTGTAGTTGATTCTGTACACCACGCTCTCTTAATTCCCCACGCTTACCAAAAAATAGGGCACCGGCTAGTCCATTCATGGCTTCTCCCTTATTTAACCCAAGATGTCTTCTTCTTAATGTTTCATTCGTAATGTAGTCAAGAATAAAAATTGTCTTTTCAATTCTTCCAATTTCCCGAAGTGCTGTTGCAATGTTGCTTTGTCTTGCATATGAGCCTAGTTTTCCCATCATTAATGACCCAGAAGCCCTTCCTTCCCTAATTGAATGTGCCAGCCTTAATACATCATCAAAATTTTCATTAATGACCTTCGTGTTAATCTTGCCTCGTAATATGCCTTTTATATTTGGAAAGTCATTAGGCGAAGAAATGGTATATAACTTTGCGTCACTTATATCTCTTAGCATTGGTGCGAAACGGAATCCCAATAAATGACTTAACCCAAAAACTTGATCCGTAGCCGACTGCCTTCAACCTAAACATCACCAGAACGGATATGGTTTTTGAGTTCTGTTAAGGCCGCCATTTCATAATATTGACGAATAGTTTTTTACTTTGCATATAAGAAATAGTGATGCTTTTGTTTTTTTTTCCAATTAACCATAAATATATATTGATTATTTATCCATTTAAGTATAAAATTTGCATCGACTAGACTGTTCAGTTCAATTATTAAAATAGACTATCTATTATTGGGGTGTTGACAATGAGGGAGAAAATTATCCAAGCAGCCTTAAAACTATTTTCGGAAAAAGGTTATCATTTGACTAATGTTCAAGAAATAGCAAATTGTACAGGAATCGCACGGGGTACTCTTTATACCCACTTTTCCTCAAAGAAGAGTATTCTTGTAGCTATTTATGAACATTACTTAGATTGTCTTTATAAAAGTTTGGATAAGGAACCCCCCCATGTAAAAGGAACGTTTGACCAGAGAATAGATTATTTGCACGGCGTTTTAAAGAGCTATTTGTCGGTTGCTTTAGAACATGAAGATTTCCTTATCATGCAAATGAAGGAACAGAATATAAATGACGAATCAGTAATCGGGTTTATTCAAGATAAACGGAATAAAATCTACCGTAGATTTCAAGAACTGATGAAATATGTTGGTGGAAAAGAATTGAATCACTGTGTATTAGATATGGCTATTATTCTAAATAGTCTGATTGAGGAATACTCTGCAGTTGTCATCCTGGATGGCGCCGATATTTCTATTGATGATTTGGTTGGTTTTATATCAGACACGGTTGTTTGTGTATTTAATGGATTCAAAAGCAAAGAGATAGAACCAATTTTAAGCGAAAACTATTTGCAGAGAGTAGAGGCAAATAATAAAAACATTTACATCGGTGAAATCTACGAAAAGCTCTGCTCTATTAATAAAATTATTCAAAGCGTTTATCTGTCCCCAGATTCCATTCGCGAAGTAGAATCATCGCTTATTTTAATCAATAGTGAAATGAAGAAAAAGAACCCGGATATCATCATCGTAAAAGGGATGTTACGAAATATCGCCCAGGTTAATGAAGTGAAATTCATTGCGGAGAATTTACTTGAAGTTTTTGAAAAACTTGAAAATAATAAGAGGTGAATTTAATGTTGGGTGAACTAATCGAGGTTGTAAAATTTTTAATAGAAATTTTTAAGGGAAATATACCAGGAACTCAATTATACGTTATGTTAGGAATAATAATCATTGTTGTTGCTGCTGAAATAATATATGAAATTAGAAAAAAACAATATAAAATATTGAATCTGATTGTAGAACGTTTCTTTTTAAATACAATAGGAGTAATTTTTTATTTGAGCTTTTATATGTTTAGCTTAAAGTTGATCATGAAGGTATTGCCCTCACTGATTCCTGATTACTCCATTGAATTAGGGAGTTGGTTGGCTATTATATCTTATACAAGTATGATCATATTAGCTCCCCTTGCTATATATGCAGCTAAGCATAAGAATCCGATAGTTAAGGTTATCGGGGCAACCATTCACACAATCATAATTGGGCTCTTAATTAATTTGATGAATTTCTATTGGAAACCAAATATTGAATTTCCAATTCTTCTGTTAATTCTTAACATGTTCGTTAATACTGCATTAAGCTTTGTGATTATCATATATGGTACAGCAATTGACAATAAAGAGAAAAATAAACCAAAATCTAAAACGACTTCCTCTTGAGGGAGTCGTTTTCTTATATATGTAAATGAACAGAAAAGTTAAGAACAAAGCAATAATGTTAGAAGAATGTAATACAAGTAAAGTTTTAGAAATACAAAATTCCACCACAAAATATTGTTAATATATTCTTAAAGTGGGAGGAGTTGACATCCATGAGGTTGATATACTAAATTTGTAATTGTGATCGATCGCAATTACAAATATTGGAGGAATAGAAATGGAAAAGAAATTTGATTTAGACATTCAAAAAAATGCAGTTAAACTCCAAGGAGAAGTACAGCCAAATACAATTGGAACAATTATTAGGCAGTCTCTTCGCCGTTGTCCAACTGCTATCTGCATCTCTTTTGGATGCGGGAACAAATAATATCTAAAATAGCGATGAATTGAACAGTCTAAGTTAAGATTCATCCCGTATGTATGATACGGGATGAACTATTCTTTTATATTTCAGAAAGGAAATTATAGCAGATGCATAATCAATATAGGAATGAGCGTAATGGCAATCAAGGATTTTTCGAGATTATTGATCAATTTATGGTTCGTACTCCTATTTTGCCCGTGAATTTCTTTTATAAACATCTAGCAAAAACATTTAACAACAACTCTTCAATAGATGCACAGCTTTCTTATTATAAAAATTTAGTTAATGAAAATAAAATGATTCGAGAAGCTATAGCAGTATCAAGTTTAACGCTTCTCGAATCCATAGACACAATCACTTTGGAAAGTAAGGAAAAAAGTAAGAAGAATGTAATTAAAGGGATTTTTAGATATTTAAATCGTCTTTCAACCCGTCCAACACCATTTGGGTTATGTGCAAGTGTCGGTTTGGGGGAATTTTCAAATATGGATAACGAAATAAATAAGACTACTGGATCTTTTAAAAAGCAAGTTCGGGCGGACAGAGAGTGGATTGGAAAGTTGATAAGATTGCTAGAAGCTGAAAAACAGGTTTTAAATGGAATAAAAGTCGCTGTTAACCAGGGAGTGCTCATTAATGGGAATAGAGCTAAATTAAATTGCACGACAGAGATGATTAATGAACAATCAAAAGATAAAGAACTGATTGCTACTTCAATTAATTATAACGAAATAACTGAAGTGGTTTTCAAGATGGCGAAAACCCCCATTTTATATAAAGAGCTTGTTTCAAGTATACATAGAAAATACAAAGAGGTTAGTTTGGAAGTCGTAGAGAATTATATTGTTCAATTAATTCAGCAAGAATTTCTTACTACCGAATTACTGCCTCCCAATTCAAAAAATTGTTTAACTCATATATTGGAGATACTTATTAGGGAAAATGAAGAACTCCCTTTAACATATTTGCTTATCGATATCGAGCTTCTTATTAAAAAATATGAACAAACGGAACTAGGGGAAGGACTGGATCTCTATTTAGAAATTGTTGAGAAGATGAACTGTGTAGTAAAAACAAGATCCCCTCTAAAAATAGACCTAATTACAATGGGCACTCCTTATCAATTAGCCGATGAACATAAAAAAGAACTTGAAGAAGTTGCAAATCTGTTGTGCCATTTGAATGCATATAATGGTGGTTATAAGAATCATGCGCTAAAAGAATATCATTCAAAATTCTTGCAAAACTATGGGCTGGAAAGAGAAGTGCCAGTTTTAGAACTATTGGAAGAAGGCATAGGCTTGGGGCCTCTTGGTGATTATCAATATCCTCCCGCAAAAAACCAGATTAGCGGTAATAGTAAAACAACAGGGTTAGGGGAAATAGATAAATTTTTTCTGGACTTAATAATAGAATGCAATTTAAATGGTGTTTCGGAGCTTTCGCTGAATGAACATCATATGGAAAAAGTAAAAGTTAATATGCCTGTAAAAGAGATGGATTTTCCAATTTCAATGGATATGTATTTTTTAGAGATCAATGAAGGAAACGGCAAAATAAAGTTCCTTTTAAGTCATAATCCTTATGCAGCGGGCGCAGGAAATACATTGGGGAGATTTACTCCTTACTTAGAGAGTAAAGATAAAATGATTTGGAAGGAAATTGCCAAAAAAGAACAGGATCATTTTCCTGATAGCATTTTGGCAGAAGTAATTCCCACACCGATCAGCGAGAGGAATGGTAACATTTGCCAAACCGATGAAAGAAGAGAGTATTCAATTAACATTACTAACAAGATACACACCCAAAACAATATTGATTTAGAAGATATTGCGGTAGGAGCTACTCATGACGGACTTTATCTAAAATCAATATCCATGGGGAAAGAACTGATACCTTTAGCGAGTCACATGCTAAACCCCTCCTTATGTCCAAACATTTATCGATTTCTTTTCGAAATGGGGGAACAAAGAACAGGAAATAATTTTCCGTACTTTTTTAATAATATCGCAAATTTAGGGCTTCCATTTACCCCAAGAATTGTATATAAAAACTTTATTTTATCACCTGCGAAGTGGAATATAAGATCAAATACCTTTCAAGATTGCGATTCAGAAGAAACATTTATTGAGAAATTTAGTCAATATAGAGAAAAATACTACATAGATCAGTATGTGTTTTTAGTCTACTTTGATAACAAAATCTTACTTAACTTGGATAATCATGAACATTTAAAAGATCTATTCAAAGAGGTGAGCAAGCTAAAGGGGGCCTCTATATTAACATTGACAGAGAATTTAGAAGCACAAACTACCAATGAAATATGTAGGGAAAATGTTTTTTCCTTTTTAAATAAGGACATAAGAGATAAAGCGTCTGTTGTGATTCCTAATACAAATAAATCTCTTCCACTTATAAATCAGAAGAGGAGGATGGAATTTCCATTTGAAAATTGGATTTATCTTAAGCTTTATTGTCCCGAGGATCGTCAAAACGAACTAATTGGTACTCACCTATATGAATTTATACAGAATAACGAGTGGTTTGATTTATTTTTTTTCATGCGATATAGAGATCCCAATTTCCACATTAGGATTCGATTTAAGGCGCCTTCGGATATGCTAATTCATCAGGGACTACCTACATTAGTTAAATGGTTAAAAAAGCTAAGGAAAACAGGGATTGTTTATAAGACTAACTTTGATACTTATGATCCCGAAATTGAAAGATATGGGGGGCCAGACCTTATAGAACAGGCAGAAGATATATTCTATTTCGACAGCCTTATTGCACTGGAATTAATTAAAAAAATACACTTTGAGAGTATGCCTGTATCTACTGACATTGTTGCATTTATGAATATTAACCATTATATGAAATGTTTTGGCTTTGAACCTTTAAGCCAACTGGAGTGGTTAAACCAGCGGGTTAATTACAAAGAGTGGTTGACTGAATATCGAACAAATAAAGAGGTATATGGTGATTTCTTTGATAGGTTTGTGGCTCGAAATCCAGAACAAATACCTTTTGATAATAGCTTGGAAGAATTACTGTTATTACGAGAGATGCCGTTACAATTTTATTCAAATTCCATTACAAAATATGTTAAGAGTAACTTATATTCCACAAAAGCGGACATTTTAGACAGTCTAATACACTTACACCTTAATCGCCTTATAGGTATAGACCGAGAATATGAAACAAGGATCTTAACTTTATACCGTCATGCTATTAAAAGTTTCTCCCGGCAGTTTACAACGGTTTAATAGGTTTATAGGGAGGTCTCCATGCAAGCTTCAACTCAATCAGAAAAACCAGTTAGCTTAAAAAATATTGTGTTTGCATTTTCGTATTGGCCAAGAATTTTTAAAATTTTATGGAATGCAAATTCCTTACATTTCTTATTGATTTTAATTTTTAATATAACAAGGGGTGTAATTCCCGCTTTGCTCCTATTGGCTTCTCAAAGCATTGTAAATACAATAGTGAAGATGCAGGGAACAGGTAGCTTTTTTCCTATCGCTAGTGCTGTTGCTGTTTTTGTTGGATTAACACTGCTGAACGAGATTATCACAATCTTTGAAACGCATAGTAAATCTATTTATCAAACCTATATTTCAAACTTTGTAAATGTGGAGATTTTTAAGAAAGTAGGCAGCATGAGCCTGGCAAATTTTGAAAATGCCTACATACAGGATCAGCTACAAAGGTCTCAGCAAGAAGCTAACTATAGACCTTACGAGATTTTCGAACAAATTCTTGGAATATTAACGGGATTTGTTACCCTGTTTTCATCAGCGGCAATTTTAATAACCTGGAATTGGATTATTGCGTTAACACTCGGATTAATTCCTGTATTATTCTTTTTTGCTTATTTACATCTGGGGAAAAAGGAATTCCTAATTTATTACTCAAGGATTCCACGCCACAGGAAAGCTTGGTATTTGACATTCTTATTAACGAGAGACTCCAGTTTTAAAGAGGCTAAATTAAATCAATTACATACTCATTTTTTAAGCGAGTATCAATCAATTATTAGTGGTTTCTTAAAAGAAGATAAGATTTTAGCTAATAAAAGAACAGGAATATCATTATTTTCCCAATTAATTAGCAACATCTTAATAAGCACTATCATCATGTATATTGCCTATTCGGCATTTGCCGGTAAAATCAATATTGGTAACTTTGTTGCTTATATTTCTGCCGTAACTTTAACATTTACTAATTCACAAAATATCGTATTTAACATAGTAGATATTTGCAAAAATAATTTGTATGTGGAACAACTCTTCAATTTCTTGGATTACTCACGGGAAGCAAATATAACGGAGTCTGCAAAGCATTCAAAATCTAACAAAAAAATAGCATCCAATCAAAAAATTAGGTCAATTGAATTTCGAAGTGTTTCCTTTAGGTATCCAGGTACAGATTTTTATGCATTAAAAGGCATTTCATTCGAATTAGAGCAAGGAGAGACACTTGCGATAGTCGGAAAAAACGGGTCTGGTAAATCTACGCTTGTTAAACTGATTACACTTCTTTATTCAGATTATGAAGGGGATATACTAATCAACGGTGAGAACATTAAATCTTTTACCGAGAATCAATTGTATAAAGAAATTGGAATGGTCTTTCAAGATTTTGTTCACTATGAAATGTCGCTCAGAAACAATGTGGGATTCGGGGATATTAAAAATATTGAAAATGACTTTGAAATTAATAGAGCTCTCGAAAATGCGGGACTTGCCAGCCTTACATGCCAATTACCCCACTATTTAGACACACAACTTGGTAAGTACTTCCAAGACGGGTATCAGTTAAGCGGCGGACAGTGGCAAAGAATTGCTATTTCCAGAGCATTTATGAGAGATGCGTCTTTGTATATCCTGGATGAACCTAGTGCAGCCCTAGATCCTGAGGCTGAAAAAGATATATTTAAGAGGTTTAACAATCTGGTAAATGACCGAATTGGCATTTTTATCTCGCACCGTTATACAACTATTCGATATGCTCATAAGATACTTGTTCTCGATGGAGGAAAAATTGCGGAAATGGGTACACATCAAGAACTTATGGAAAAGGATGAAATATATGCGGAACTGTACAATATGCAGATCGAGCAATTTCAAACTGCGCATTAGAAAACTTTTTCCCAACTCCATTAATAGAAGGGGAGGTTAGTATGATCATGCAGGTAATTGAAACGGATTTGAATCAAAGTATTAATCGGATCATATCAAATTTCACAAATAAACTAATTATGGATTTAAAAGAGCCTGAGATTCTTATTGCAACTTTAAAACAAGTGGAAAATGCTCAAACTTTGGATGTGGACTATACACTTGCTTCCGGAATATCAGGTTTAGTTTCTTTCCATTCGCAAATTAATAGCAACAGTTCTGTTTTAGAAGAGTACGGATATAAGATGTTGGTGCTGTTAAATCAAACCATATCAGAGGGGAAAGTAAACAATTTATCACTGTGGGGAGGACTCACTGGAATTGCTGCTTCCGTTTATTTGCTATCAGATGGAAAGAATTATTCAAGCTTTGTCAGTCAATTAAATGATTTAATACTTGAAAATATAAACCTTTATATACAGATTGCAACTAAAAATCTGAATGAAGGCCAAACCACAAGTTTGGATTTTGAAACGGTTTATGGATTAGCTGGAATAGCCAGATATCTTTTAATTTTAAAGGAAAATAAACAAGCGGAAATTTCCATTAAAAATATCTTAGAATATTTTATTCGATTAAATGAAACTGTTAACTATAAAGGAAACAGAATCCCCAGATATTTTATTACCATGAAAAATCAACTTAATAATGATTCGGAAAATTATCCCGGCGGACATTTAGATTTGGGGATGGCCCATGGGATATGCGGCCCCCTATCGATCATGGCTCTAGCCATAGAACAAGGGTATGAGCTTGTTAATTTGCCCGAAACCCTTCAGGATATGGCAGATGAGTTAGTATCTTGGGTTCAGAAGGATGAATTTGGAATTTGGTGGCCTTCGAAAGTAAATTATGATGAATATGTAAATAAATCTTTATCGGATAATCAAAAAGGAGCTAATGGATGGTGTTATGGAACACCGGGCGTAGCAAGGGCTTTATGGATTTGTGGAAGAGCTTTAAAAAATGAGAAGTATAAAAAAATGGCTGTAACTGCTTATAGATCATTGAGTAATAGAAACTTTGAAGATTTAAACATTATAAGCCCTACCTTCTGTCATGGGCTTGCAGGACTTATTCATTTAACACATTTAATGTATATAGAAACATTAGATGATGACCTATCAGTATTCAAAAACCAATTAATCACCAGACTGCTTTATGAACTAGATGAAGATAGTTTACTAGGCTTCGAGGATGTATCTTTTGACGGGGTAAAAAGGACTTCAATTGGCTCATTGGACGGAATCAGTGGAATCTACATGGTGCTACAATCCATTCTAATCAAACAAAAGCCTACTTGGTCATTCATATATTTAACAGATTAGTAACTTTGAAGTCCGGATAATAGGAGGTCGGTACATGGCAGATAAAGAGAAGAACAAATCATCAATAGTAGTTGTGGCTGGCGCTTTTGTATTAATTATAATAATTGCTGTAAAATTCCTATTAGGGAATAGTATAGTATATTACTTAAGAAGTTTGTTTAGCTGAAAAGGCATTTTAATAAAAATTAATCGATAATGAAAGCCAAATCCCTTAACGTACTGGTTTTTGGCTTTTTTCGTGTCGAATTTTGCTTAGCGTACAAAATTTCCGATTGTTGGTGGTACCCCAATATGAAAAAAAGAGCACCGACTTCATCAATAGCCGGTGCTCTTAGCTTATCTTTTATACTGCTTTATACTGCTGCTCCATGGCAGTTTTTGTATTTTTTACCGCTGCCGCAGGGGCATGGATCGTTACGTCCGATCCGCTGTTTGTTTACTTTCGGCTTCCGCTTGACGGTTTCGCCGTCTTCCTTCGGATTTACCGCATGTCCATGAGCAACCTCTTGGCGCTCAAGGTTATTACGGATTTCCGCCTTCATAATATACATCGCGGTTTCATCCTCAATCGATTCAATCATCGCCTCGAACATCGCAAAGCCTTCGTGCTGATATTCGCGAAGCGGGTCAGTTTGTCCGTATGCACGCAAATGAATTCCTTGACGAAGCTGATCCATTGCATCGATATGATCGATCCATTTGGAATCGACAGCCCGCAGTGTAACAACTTTTTCAAACTCACGCATTTGTTCAGGTTCGAGAAGCTGTTCTTTTTCCTCATAACGTTGCTTCACTTTGGCAAAAATCGCTTCGACCATTTCTTCCGGATCCTTTCCTTTCAGATCGGATAAGGTGATATCGCCTTCCGGAAGCAGGTTGGCATGGACATAATCAACAATAGCTTGCAGGTTCCATTCCTCTTCATCCACATGAGCAGGTGCCAGTGCGTTAATATGGCGTTCAAGCGATCGTAAAATCATATTTTGGACAATGTCGCTTAGGCTTTCAGATTCTAAAACTTCGTCCCGCTGCTTGTAAATAATTTCCCGCTGTTGGCGAAGAACATCATCATATTGCAGTAATTGTTTACGAGCATCAAAGTTGTTGCCTTCAACCCGTTTTTGCGCTGATTCAACAGCACGTGAGACAATTTTGCTTTGAATCGGCTGAGTGTCATCCATTCCGAGTTTTTGCATTCTGTTTTTCATCGCATCAGAACCGAAACGACGCATCAACTCGTCTTCCATCGATAGATAAAATTGTGTCACCCCAGGATCGCCTTGACGTCCGGAACGTCCGCGCAGCTGGTTGTCAATCCGGCGGCTTTCGTGACGCTCTGTACCGATAACGGCAAGTCCTCCAAGCTCGACCACACCCTCACCGAGCTTGATGTCGGTACCACGACCGGCCATGTTAGTGGCAATCGTTACCGCACCTTTTTGGCCAGCTTCGGCGATAATTTCCGCTTCTCGGGCATGGTTTTTCGCGTTTAGGACATTATGGCGAATGCCTTTTTTCGTTAGCATTTTTGACACGAGTTCAGATGTTTCAATGGCCACGGTACCGACAAGTATCGGCTGTCCTTTTTTGTGACGTTCAGCGATGTCCTCGACTACAGCATGGAACTTGCCTTCCATCGAGACGTAAATTAAGTCAGGGCGGTCTTCACGAATAATTGGTCTATTTGTTGGGATTACAATAACATTCATATTGTAAATGTTTCGGAACTCTTCTTCTTCCGTTTTCGCGGTACCGGTCATACCGGCTAATTTTTGATACATTCGGAAGTAGTTTTGGAATGTAATCGTCGCCATGGTCATGCTTTCGTTTTGAATTTCGACGCCTTCCTTGGCTTCAATCGCTTGGTGCAAGCCTTCAGAATAGCGGCGCCCCTTCATTAGACGGCCGGTAAATTGGTCAACAATCACAATTTCACCGTCTTGGACAACATAGTCGACATCCAGGTGCATCGAGACATTTGCCTTTAAAGCCTGGTTAATATGATGGTTTAAGGTAACGTGCGAAATGTCAAATAGATTGTCAATCCCAAAGGCTTTCTCGGCTTTGCTGATGCCTTCCTCGGTCAGCATGACTGCTTTTGTTTTTTCATCATACGTATAGTCGACATCTTTAGACAGCGTCCGCACAAAGGCATTCGCCTGAATATAAAGAGAGGTCGACTTCTGCGCTGAACCGGAGATAATCAGCGGTGTCCGCGCTTCGTCAATTAAAATCGAGTCAACCTCGTCAATGACCGCAAAATAAAGCGGGCGCTGCACTTTTTGCTCTTTATAAAGAACCATATTATCACGCAAATAGTCGAAGCCAAATTCGTTGTTGGTCCCGTAGGTGATATCGCAATTATAGGCTGCCTGCTTCTCTTGGCTGTCCATGCTGTTTAGGTTTAAGCCAACTGTTAAACCTAGGAATTCATACAACTGCCCCATCTCGGTAGCGTCCCGGCTTGCCAAGTATTCGTTGACGGTCACGACATGAACGCCTTTACCAGAAAGAGCGTTCAAATAAACCGGCATTGTCGCGGTTAAGGTTTTCCCTTCACCGGTTTTCATCTCGGCGATATTCCCTTCATGGAGGGCAATCCCCCCCATTAATTGCACGTGAAACGGATATAGACCGAGCACGCGGCGGGCACCCTCACGAACCACGGCGAATGCTTCGACAAGCAGGTCGTCAAGTGTTTCTCCTTTTTGGTAGCGTGCCTTAAATTCCGCTGTCTTTTCACGAAGCTGTTCGTCGCTGAGTCTTTCCATTTCCCCAGCAAGTGCGTCAATTTTTACGGCAAGCTTGTCCAACCGCTTTAACTCGCGCTTGTTCAGATCAAAGACTTTATTTAAAATCCCCATATTTGAAGAACGCTCCTTTTTTACTTATCAAAATTTATATCATTTCCGCTTTGAGAATTGTCCAGCTCCAGCGCCTATCGCCTAGCAAACTTCAGGCCTCCTCCCTACGATAAGTCAACATCGATTCACTTCGTTTATCGTGTTTCCTTTATCTCAGTCGTAGCCCCTCTAGTTTGTACGGCGATGGTCAAGGCGCTTCCGCTTTTCTTAATGACTTCCGATAATTTTCCTTTTATATATTACCACTTAAACAGCAGCAGTGACAACAATGATCCATTGCGGCGAATTTTGCTATCCTATTATTATACCTCCGGCTATTCCTCCGCTTCAAGCAAATAATCAGTGCTCCCAGTTAAAACTAATGTTTACCGGAATATCTGTGTTTTGAATTTTTCCTAAGTCTTGCGTTATAATGGAAAATGGAAAATTGCATGCAAGCAATCTGTAAGGATATTTGGAATGATATTTATTTTATAGAGGTGGAAAAGATGGAATTAGCAGAAATTCGCAATACCCTTGAAAAAATGGCTGCCACGTTAGCGGACTTTAGGGGGTCTCTTTGACCTTGAAAATAAGGAGGCCAGGATTGCTGAACTGGACGATATGATGCTGCATCCAGACTTCTGGAATGACCAGGAGCAGGCCCAGAAAGTTATAAATGAGGCAAATGCCTTAAAGGATCAAGTCAATGAATTTAAGGAAATGAATGAGTTATATGAGAATCTGGAACTCACCTACGAGCTGGTGAAGGAAGAAAATGATGCTGAGCTGCAGGCCGAACTTGAAACCGAGCTGGAGAAACTTACGAACCGGCTCGACCAATATGAATTGCAGCTGCTTTTAAGCGATGAGTATGATAAAAATAATGCGATTCTGGAGCTTCACCCGGGAGCTGGGGGAACAGAGTCTCAAGACTGGGGTTCGATGCTTTTAAGAATGTATACTCGCTGGGCCGAAAGCAAGGGCTTTAAGGTGGAAACGCTCGATTATTTGCCGGGTGATGAAGCCGGGATTAAGAGTGTGACGTTAGGCATCAAAGGCCATAATGCTTATGGCTATTTGAAAGCGGAAAAGGGCGTTCATCGCCTTGTCAGGATTTCGCCGTTTGATTCCTCGGGCCGCCGCCATACCTCCTTCGTTTCCTGTGACGTGATGCCGGAATTTAATGATGATATTGAAGTGGAAATTCGTCCGGAGGATCTTCGGATAGATACGTACCGTTCGAGCGGTGCCGGTGGTCAGCATATTAATAAGACGGAATCGGCTGTCAGGATTACCCACCTGCCGACTGGGATTGTTGTCTCCTGCCAAACGGAACGTTCCCAGATCCAAAACCGCGAGCGGGCGATGAATATGTTAAAATCAAAACTCTATCAAAGGGAACTGGAAGAGAAAGAAAAGGCTTTGGCGGAAATCCGCGGCGAGCAAAAGGAAATTGGCTGGGGCAGCCAAATCCGCTCCTATGTCTTCCACCCATATTCGATGGTGAAAGACCATCGTACCGGTGTTGAAACTGGTAATGTCCAAGCGGTCATGGATGGTGACCTCGATCCATTTATCAATGCTTATCTTCGTTCGAGAATTTCATAATGACATTCAAAAAGCCTTTGCCGGTATTGTTTGGCAAAGGCTTTATTATTTCAAAGCTGGTCGAATAAAGTAATTTTACTGCTTTACCACGGCAACTTAATGCCATTTACACTATTTTTTACCCATGCTATACTCACTGCGAAAAGTTTGCTTTTAAAGGAGAAATATCATGACTAGACTAGGTAATTTGGCCGACAGAAATCCGAAAATCCGCATGGTCAGCGACTATTTGCTGGTGCTCATCGGCTCGGCCATCATTGCAATTTCGTTTAATGTATTCCTCCTGCCCAATAGAGTTGCTTCAGGAGGGGTTAGCGGGATCAGTACGATTTTAAAATCTGTCTGGGGACTCGAACCTGCTTATGTCCAATGGGCGTTTAATATTCCGTTATTTATCGCCGGGATGATTTTATTAGGCGGGAAACAATATGGGGTAAAAACGCTTGTCGGGACCATTTTTCTCCCGTTCATTGTGTTTCTAACAAAAAGCTGGGAGCCGTGGACCCATGATGCACTGCTTGGAGCGTTGTTTGGCGGCATCGGTGTCGGCTTGGGGCTGGGTATCGTGTTTCGTGGCCAGGCCTCAACGGGGGGAACCGATTTAGCGGCCCAGATTATTAATAAATATTCTGGCATTACATTGGGAAAATGTGTCGCCCTGATCGACGGATTGATTGTCCTAACCGCGGCGATTGTGTTTGATATTGAAAAAGCGTTATATGCCTTAATTGGCCTGTATGTTACCAGCAAAACGATTGACCTGATTCAGGTCGGATTCGGCAGTTCGAAGATGGCGATGATCATCACCAATAATCATGAAGAAGTCCGATCGGGAATTTTGAAAAAAATTGACCGCGGTGTCACAAAACTATCAGCTTATGGTGGATTCACCGATCATGAACGGCCGGTTTTGATGTGTGTTGTCGATCAAACGGAGTTCACAAAATTGAAACAATTAGTGAAAAGCCTTGACCCGTCTGCATTTGTCGTTGTTATGGATGCCTCAGAGGTACTTGGAGAGGGTTTCAAACGCGCCTGATATTGGTATAATAAAGCAATGATGGCATTATTTACACATGTAGGGGGAGTGGCAATAATGAAGAAAAAAATCGTCACATTTTTACTAGGCTCATCTTTAGTGTTAGGCCTTGCAGCCTGCGGCGGCGGTTCCGATAGTGGCAGCGGTTCTGATGGAGGCAAAGATACCGCTTCAGCAGGGGAAAAGATTTATAATCAAAAATGCTCCAGCTGTCATGGCGGCGACCTAAAAGGCGGTGTTGGTCCGGATTTAACAAAAGTTGGGGCCAAATACAAAAAAGCTGAAATCCTCGATATCATTAATAAAGGAAAAAATGGTAGTATCGGTTCTATGCCGGCTGGCCTTGCAGCTGGTGACGAAGCCGATCAAGTGGCTGAATGGCTGGCAGCAAAAAAATAATCGTTTCATGGAGCGCTCTGTCTAAAGTGGACAGAGCGTTTTTTGTCGAAAAATTTTTTAGGATCATTCGACATAATGAGCATGATCATCCGAAAAAATATCGCCGTAAAGCCTTATTCCTGCCAATAATTTACTTCTTTGAAATGAAACTGTAATATTTTTAAAGCTTTTTTTGATACTTTTTGATGTTATAATAAAAACAATGCAAAACTTTGCACTCCATGTTTGTGATTGCGGTCCATTTTGTCGAAATGATAAGAATGATGTCGATGATGCTTTATCTTAACTATGAAACTACGGGTGATTACTGATGATAGAAATGCAAGATGTGTATAAGAAGTACCCGAATGGCGTAACCGCTCTTAACGGGATAAATGTTCGCATTAATCAAGGAGAGTTTGTTTATATCGTCGGTCCTAGCGGTGCTGGTAAATCGACTTTTATTAAGTTGATTTACCGTGAAGAAGTGCCGACTTCCGGTACGATCCTGATGAATGGCGTCAATTTGGCAAAATTAAGACCCAAAAAAGTACCGCATTACCGTCGTAATATCGGTGTGGTCTTCCAGGACTATAAGCTTCTCCCGACACTGACAGTCTATGAAAATGTTGCTTTTGCTTTAGAAGTTATTGAGGCACAGCCGAAATATATTAAAAAGAGAGTGATGGAGGTACTTGACCTTGTTGGCTTAAAGCATAAGGCAAGAATGCTTCCTAATGAGCTTTCCGGCGGGGAACAGCAGCGTATATCGATTGCTCGTTCGATCGTGAACTCACCTAAAGTGGTGATTGCCGACGAGCCGACTGGTAACCTTGATCCCGAAACGACATGGGAAATTATGAAGATATTTGAAGAGATTAATAATCGCGGGACAACCCTTGTAATGGCAACTCATAATAGGGATATCGTGAATACGCTGAAGCGGCGTGTTATTGCCATAGAGAGCGGAAAAATTGTCCGTGATGAGCAAAGAGGTGAATACGGTTATGAAAATTAGAACGATTGGCCGTCATGCCCGTGAGAGCCTTAAGAGTCTAAGCAGAAACGGCTGGATGACCTTTGCCTCTGTCAGTGCCGTAACCGTGACATTAATATTAGTGGGTGTCTTTTTTGTGATTATGATGAACCTCAACCGAGTTGCGCAAACGGTAGAGGAGGATGTCCAGATCCGCGTTCATATTGATGTGGCTGCAAGCAAGCAAGACCAGGATTTATTGAAGTCAGAGATCCAAGCTATTCCTGAAGTCAAAACGGTCACCTTCTCACCTAAGGAAAAGGAACTAAATGATTTAGTTAAAAGGATGGGTGACGAAGGAAAGGCCTTTAAGCTGTATAAACAAGACAATCCATTAAATGATGTGTTCATCGTTAAAACGGTCCATCCAACCGATACGATGAAGACTGCGAAAAAAATTGAAAAACTTAAATTTGTTGCTAAAGTAAAATATGGCCAGGATAAAGTTGAAAAACTGTTTAAGTTTATTAAGGCAAGCCGAAATGTTGGCGTTGTCCTTATTATTGGCCTGTTCCTAACAGCCGTTTTCCTCATCTCGAATACGATTAAAATAACGATTATTGCCCGACGCCGGGAAATTAAAATTATGAAATTAGTCGGGGCGACGAATTCGTTTATCCGTTGGCCATTTTTCCTCGAGGGACTATGGCTTGGTATTTTGGGGGCCATTTTACCGATTGTTCTGATTTCTATCGCCTATTACCGGGCCTATGATTATATCAATCCGAAACTTGCTGGCACATTTATTAAGCTGCTGCCATTTGATCCATTTATGTATCAAGTTTCCGGTATCCTGTTGTTAATGGGAGCTTTGATTGGAGTATGGGGCAGTGTGATGTCCGTAAGAAAGTTCTTAAAAGTGTAATCTCAGGTCAGGATGGGACTGTCTGTTTGTCCCTCCTGATTTCTTTTTTTTCAGGCCTGCCACTATGGGAAGCACTGACCACTTTACTGATTAGCCTCTCCAGTTGAACTCTACAAAGAGCGCTGGCAATATCAATCCAATGGGAATCGTACCATTGTAAAAGGGTGAAGCGATTATGCTTCGCTCTTTTTTCATCTTTCTTCTTATGGTGTCAGGCACCGAAAAATTCATAACTCGTCCATTTTTTACATAACTATTATTAGTCAGGCAGTTTGCCAAGCAGAAACGTCAGGCATTTTTATAAGGAGGGTTTCGATGAATCGTAAAGCGGTTGCCTTATTGATGACACTTTCGCTTTTAACCGGTGCCGGGGGAACATATGCCGGTCTACACTTTTTTGAAAAAAAACAAGCGAGATCCGCAATGGAAGAAGCCATCATTCCGAAAAGTATTTCGGTTACAACTAGCGGAGCCGTGAGTGATGACCTCGAAAAGGTCGAACAGGCGTATGAGCTCATCTTAAATCGTTATGTCGAAAGGGTGGATGAAGGAAAGCTGGTTGAAGGCGCAATCCAAGGAATGCTTTCAGTGTTAAAGGACCCCTACTCCGTTTATATGGATAAGGAGACAAGCCGGCAATTCACCCAGACACTGGAATCCTCGTTCGAAGGGATCGGTGCCGAAGTCGGCATGGTTGATGGGAAAATGGTGATTATCTCGCCATTCAAAAATTCACCGGCGGAAAAAGCCGGCATCAAACCTAATGATCAAATATTAAAGGTGAATGGAAACAGTGTTGATGGCCTGGATCTGAATCAAGCGACGATGAAAATCCGGGGAAAAAAAGGGACGTTCGTTACCTTGGAGATTGCCCGATCAGGCTTGAAGGAGCCGCTGGAAATTAAAGTCAAGCGCGATGAAATTCCGCTTGAAACCGTTCATAGCGACGTAAAAAAACAAGACGGCAAAAAAATTGGTTATTTGGAAATTACCTCTTTTTCAGAAAATACCGCAGAGGACTTTAAAAGGGAATTAAAGGTCTTGGAAAATGATCATATTAACGGACTGATCATTGATGTTCGCGGTAATCCCGGGGGGCTGCTGATGAGCGTCGAGGAGATTTTAAAAGAATTGGTCCCGAATGATAAGCCATATGTGCAAATTCAAGAGCGTAATGGCGAAAAGAGACGTTTCTTTTCAAGTATTTCCGAGAAAAAAGACTATCCGATCGTCGTTTTGGCGAATAAAGGCAGCGCCTCTGCTTCGGAAATTCTAGCTGGTGCCTTACAGGAAGCAGCTGGCTGCAAGGTTGTCGGAGAAACAACCTTTGGCAAAGGAACCGTGCAGCAGGCTTTGGAAATGAATGATGGCAGTAATGTGAAGTTAACGTTATTCAAGTGGTTGACACCAGATGGTAATTGGATTCACAAAAAGGGAATTAAGCCTGACGTCGAAGTGGCCCAGCCTGCGATATTTACCACCCATCCGCTGCAAATTAAGGAGCCGCTGGTAGTCGATATGAACAATGAACAGGTAAAGAATGCTCAAGAAATTTTAGCCGGTTTGGGCTTTGCTCCGGGACGAACTGATGGTTACTTCAGCTCTGAAACAGCCACTGCGGTTAAAGGCTTCCAACAGTACAATGACCTGGCGGTAACCGGGGAAATTGATGAGGTAACTGCCACCAAGTTGGAAGAAGCCGCCATCGAGGAAATGAAAAAGCCAAAAAATGACCTGCAGCTGCAAACCGCATTGCGATTAATTGTAAAATAATAGTTTTGCTTGAACCTCTTAGCTGGGAGGTTCGTTTTTTTGTTAGAGAATACTTGGTGTATGCAAAACAAGTGTCGATTATGGGAAAATCATGGCGAATTTCCTCGGAAATAAAACGGAATTTTCCAAGGAGTCATTTTTCAAGGTCTGCGGGATGTATCCCGCTCTCATGGCCCCAATCCCTTAACATGACATAGTTTCAGGTAGGAGTTCTATGGAAAATGGACCACCCAATAAAATTCTACGATTTTCCCCCTTTTTTCTATAAACTAGCAATATGTTTTGCCATCCTAATTTGGTAAAATAAAGAGTAAGAGTCTACTAAAATATAGTTGAAATTTTTTATTGAGGCGGTGGCAGGTATGGTGCAAATATGGCTTGTGGAGTTTCTAAAGGGAGCAGGCAAGTTATTTCTTCATCCTGTTTTATACTATCTTGTGTTCTTATCGGGTATTTTGGGCGTCATACGAGTAAAACGGGAGCGGAAAAATTTCCATATTAGGGCACAGGATGCTTATTTCGAACTGCGGCAATTGTTTCCGTTGGGAATATTTCTCGGGCTGATCCTTTCGCTTATGGTTGTTGGCACAGGGCTAACCGTTCCATTTGCAGCCATCGTTTTGATTGCCGGGTTTACTGTTTTATGGTCACTGACAACCAATATTCGCTGGATGTCACCGGCTTATACCGTCAGTGCCACTTTTTTTGCTATCATCTTGATTGCTCATAACAACTGGTCGTTCTCTCTTTTTCCCAAGGCATTTGCAGCCTTAGATGAGTTGGTCTACCCATCCATTGTCATCATTCTCGGACTGTTGCTCATTGCGGAAGGCATTCTGATTGTGAAAAATGCTACGAAAGGCACATCTCCAAAACTGGTAAAAAGTAAACGCGGGCAGGTGGTTGGCGTGCATGAGGTAAAACGTCTCTGGCTGGTGCCGCTATTTATGCTCGTCCCAGGAAGCGCTCTTGATCTTCCATTTAGCTGGTGGCCGGTTTTTCATCTGGGAGCTAACGAGTACGCGCTGTTTCTTGTTCCGTTTGCAGTAGGCTTTCAACAGCAAATTAAAGGGATGTTGCCGTCGGAAGCGATCGGGCAGCATGGTCGTCAGGTAGTTGGCTTGGGCATTGCTATCACGCTGATCGCCATTGCCGGTTATTGGTACCCAATTGTTTCAATTGTGGCTGCTACGCTGGCTCTTATCGGTCGCGAAGCATTGGCTTATATTGCTCATATTCGAGATGTGAACCAGCCGTTTTATTTTTCGAAAAAAAATAATGGTCTGATGATTATTGGAATTATTCCGGATTCGCCTGCCAGCAAAATGGAGCTTAAGGTGGGAGAGGTTATCGTGAAAGCAAATGGAATCGCCATCAGCGATGAAAAGGCCTTTTACGAGGCATTGCAAAAAAATCGTGCTCATTGCAAGCTGGATGTCCTCGATACGAATGGCGAAATTCGCTTTGTTCAACGCGCGCTATTTGAAGGCGATCACCATGAACTCGGGCTCCTCTTCGTCCAAGATGGGCATAAGTTTGGCAAAAAGACAGGGTAATAAAGGATATGAATGTGCAAACACGCCTTGAGGGATCCTCCTTTAAGGCGTTTCGTTTGACAGGCATTGTTTAAGGGGAAAGAAATATTATTCGTCCTGCTTGCAAAAAAGACCAACCAATGGAGGAACAGACAAATGAGTCCTATCCAAATGTTGCCATTATTGTTTCAAAAAGATAGTATTCCAAAAGCGGAGGTACCTCCTTTAAGGACGGGGCAGGTATTATTTGGCCGGGTAGAGGAATTGTATCACAATGAAACAGCATTAGTTAGGCTGGGGAATTTCCAGGTGCAGGCCCAGCTCCAGGCACCGCTGGCGGCTGGGAACAGTTATTGGTTTCAAGTCCAGTCAAGCGGCGGCGACGATCTTCAATTAAGGGTGATCGTCAAACCTGAGCAGAATAAACGTGCGGCGGAATCGATCTTAAGACAGTTTCATCTGCCTGATACAAAATCTAACCGACAGCTGCTGCAGTTTTTTTTAGAAAGGAATTTGCCGATCACACCGGACACGTTCAAGCAGGCAGCGGAGTGGATTGGCTCTAAAACAGATCCTACTAAAGGGCTAAACGCATTAGAATTCATCTTCAACCGAAATTTGCCGTTTACGAAGGAAACCTTTCAAGCCTTAGTGGCTGTTCAAGAATCGACGTCATTTTTTCAGGAACTAAAGCAGCTGCAGCAATTTTTAGCGGAACCGCAGTTTGCTTCCTTGAAAACGATTGCGCCCTTGAAACAATTGATAGCGGATATCCTCAGGGATGGATCTGCTGACTCAGGGATTGTAAGGTTTGATAGCGGTGAAGCAGTCAAGCAACTGCTGCAGGAAATCATTCACAAACTGGGACTTACATATGAAAAGGAAGTAGGCGTATGGTCGCTGGCAGGAAAAGACAGCATGCAACCGCTGGATACGTTAAAACCGCTGCTCATGAGTGCGATGGCGGAACTTGGGGCAGCCGGAGAGAAGTTGGAACCGCTTTTGCAGCGGCTTACAGGGATGCAAATCATCGCACAGGATCCGGCGGCGCCAATGCAGCAACTAGTAATGCAACTGCCAATTTCATTTGGACATATGCAATCAGACGTGACGATTCAATGGAACGGAAGGAAAAAAGATAACGGACAAATTGACCCCGATTTTTGCCGGATTTTATTCTATTTAGATTTGCAGCATCTGCGGCAGACGATGCTTGATATGGTGGTACAAAACAAGGTGGTTCATATTACCGTCGTCAACGATACGGAGGGAATCGAGCCGATTGTTACGATATGGAAGCCTGTGTTAAAGGAAAAGCTGGAGGAACTTGGATATCAGCTTTCTTTCATTAACGTGAAACCTTTTTTTAAGGAACAAATGACAGAATTTCAGGAGAGGCAATCAGTTTCGCTGCCTAAGGAACTTTATCAAGGGGTGGATATTAAAATATGAGCGGGCCTAATCAACCTAAACCAATGAAGGCGGTAGCTCTGTCGTATAAGGCAAACGAACAGGCAGCACCATCAGTGGCCGCCAAAGGAAACGGACTCGTAGCCAAAAAAATCATCGAAAAAGCCCAGGAGCACAACATTCCGATCCAACAGGATACATCCCTGGTTGAGCTCCTCAGCCAGCTTGAAATCAACGAAACCATCCCTGAGGAACTCTACCAGGCCGTCGCTGAAGTCTTCGCCTTCATCTACCATGTCGATCAGCATCGCGATGAACACGAAAGTGACCAACAGGGGTAAACATCAAAAAAGGAGGGGATGTTCCCTCCTTTGTGAGCGGTTTAGAGTGTTCGGTATTTTTTTAAGGCAAGGATGTTTAGTACGATAAAGATGGCTGCGAAGATCATTAGGGCGATGAGGTCGCCGCTGATTTCACCCAGTCCCATGCCTTTATACATGACTGCTTTTAAGGCGTCGCCGGCATAATACATTGGCATTATTTTGGCGATGGCCTGAAGCCAGTTAGCCATCCCATCAAGTGGAAAGATCCCGGCAAAAAATACTTGCGGAACCACAGCAATCGGAATAAATTGCATCATTTGAAATTCCGAGGCCGCAAAAGTCGATAATAAAATGCCTAAGGAGAGAGCGACTAAGGCTAGCAGTAAATTAATCAAAATCACATGAAAGATGGAACCGACCAATACAATATCAAGAATTGTGATCGAAAATGTCACGACGATGATGGTTTGAATGACGGCAAAGATCCCATAGCCGGTCAAATAAGCAGTAACAATTTCCCAGCGGCGGATTGGCGTTGACATCAGCCGTTCCAAGGTCCCCGTTGTCCGCTCGCGCAAAAGTCCGATACCGGAAATGATAAACACGAAAAAAAATACAAAAAAGCCAACTAAAATCGGACTCAATACATCAAAAAAGACGGTATCTTTATCGCCGTAAACATATTTTGTTTTCATTTTAGCGGCTATCAAGTTCGCGGCTCCGGCAGGATTTTGTTGAATCAGTTTTGCCTGCACCTGGGCAGCAGCGACTTGGCTTATTTTCATTTGCAACGCTTTGGCCTTACTTGGGTCGTCATTTTGCAAGGTTAAGGTCATTTTTCCGGTGGTGGCATCCACCTGTAGCAAACCATCCAGATGATCATCTACAACGGTGTTTTTCGTAGCTTTTTCATATTCTTTAACCTTTATATCAACCTTTTCCAACCCCTGTACAAGGCTGTGTTCAACTCCGACAACGCCTAATTTCGGGTCAACTGTATTGCCATTAAATAAAAAGTACATCAAGGTCAAAATAAGCAGCGGGGCCACAAACATTAACGCTAATGTTCGTTTATCACGCAGCAATTGCCGGCTTATTCTTTTAATTAACGCTGAAATTCTCATGCTTGGTTCACCCCTGCCTTTAAGAAAACTTCATCCAAGCTGCCCACATGATAACTGTCCTTAAGCTCTGTTGGTGTGCCGCTCGCTAAAATCCGGCCGTTCCGCACCATCGCCACGACATCGCAGCGTTCCGCTTCGTCCATGACATGAGTCGTAACGATAATCGTTTTGCCCTCTTCATTTTTCAGCCTTAATAGCTCATTCCAAATCGATAGCTTTAATTCCGGGTCAATCCCGACAGTTGGTTCATCCAGGATTAACAGCTTTGGATCCTGCACCAGTGCAATCGCCAGTGAAAGCCGCCGCTTCATTCCCCCGGAATAGGCGGAAACCCTTTTCTTCAAGTCTGGGGTCAAATTCACTAAATCGGCTGCGTAGGCGATCCGTTGCTTTTGTGCGCTCTTACTTAATTTAAAAAGTGAGGCAAAAAACTTCAGATTTTCTTCACCGGTCAGTTCTGCATAAAGGGCATCCGACTGCGCCATATACCCGATTTCCTGGAGAATGGCGAGGTTCGGCATTTTTTTATCCAAGACATGAATGGAGCCCGCATCTGACTTCTCCATCCCGACAATCATTTTGACTAATGTAGTTTTTCCAGCCCCCGAGGGCCCAATTAGTCCATATAACTGCCCTGATTCAATCGTTACATTGATCTCATTTAATACGGGCTTTTTTCCGAAGCTTTTTGTCACATTTTCTACTACTATGGTTGGATTCATCTAATCCCTCCTCAAAGCCGTTACGGCAATGAACACCGTGTTGACTATTTCTATATCAACATCTTAAAATGCGAAGCAGCGAATTACAATGAACAATTAGCGGCAATCTGTTTATTTTTTTAGAATCGCTAATAAACGGTTGAGATTCGCTAATAAACTCTAATAATTCGCTAATAAAAGAGATAGAATCGCTAATAAGCACTAAAGATTCGCTAATTAGTGTCAGGCACCTATTCCCTCATGACGAAAAATGATGATTTTCTTAAATTTTACATGGGTCAGGCATTTTTGCATATTTTCCTTCTATTGGGTTCACTCTAATAATTGGAAAATAACGGATGAAAGGGTGGGCTCAATGTTTAGTCTTTCGGAAAATCTTGCTATTGATGGGGCTGCAGCGGTGCTTTTTTATTTTGCCGTTTACTCCTACTTGGGGTGGCTATTGGAAAACAGCTATAATTTGATCGTCAATCATAAGTTTTTTAAAGCCAATTTTCTCTTTGGTCCTTTTAAACCGATGTATGGCATTGCACCTGTTTTGCTAATTTTTTTCATTTCGTCGGAAACCCATTGGGGTGTTGTCCTGTTGCTCTGTTTTATCATCCCCACCATGGTGGAATATTGGTCAGGAGTCGTGCTGCAAAAGTTTTTTGGGCAGCGGTACTGGGATTATTCGCATACACCGCTGCAATTCCAGGGACATATCTGTCTGCCGTTTTCCGCCTGCTGGCTTGTGTTATCCTGGGTTTGCCTAAAATGGATTCACCCGCAACTTGTTGATATGTATAGGGCTGTTGCACCTTTTTGGGGATGGGGTGCCTATGCGATGGTACTTTATTTTATGGCTGATGTATTTTTTACAATAAAAAAACATATAACAAGGCAGCTTGTCAAAGAGGTGCCTGATATTCCATAAATGTGAAAAAGGAGGGGGGAAGCGGAGAATTTGTTCATCTCCATTCTTACCCCTTCACTATTTTCAACGGAAAAATAAACGCCTCTTTTCTGGGTGAGAAATGAACAAGCTGCGGCTCACCTGCCGAGGCGACCGGAGAAATTGAATTTGCCAGGATTTTGATATTTGCCCCGCAAACACGCCAACTTTCATGGCTGATTCGGCCCTGTAATAATAACGGTCCTAGTTTTGTAAATAAATAGTAGCGTTCTAACAGCCAATGATCCAGGCTCCCTAATTTAGACGTCGTAGCCGGGCCGCCAACCGGTTCATAAAGCACCGAAAACTCCCCGTTGTCAAACACTTGCTGGCAATAAAAAGCAAACTGCTGATCTTGCTCAACCATGGATATCCTCGCGAGCCGGTACGGCAGTGAGGCTATTCGTGCCCCTAAAACGCTGGGCAAATGATTGGCATCAAGCGAGAAAAAGTACACCCCTGTTTTCCCCCGATGCTTGACATATGTCCTCACGTTTAACTCCAAATAGCGATTTAAAAAGGGGATTTCTGGCAGAAGGCGAAACCGCTGATGGCTCACCTTAAATGGCAGCATTGTCAGCCAGGCCTTTCCGTCGAACAAATCTAACTCTAACTCAGCCGGAATAAGATCCCGCACTTGCTCCGGTTCCAAATTCCAATGACTAAATAATACATATTCCCACGTTTGCTTCATAATCCAGCCCATTTTTAACATAATCCTCCAAAATAATTGACATTCAAACAAACATTTGAATATAATATAGTCAAATGAACATTTGAATGAAGAAGGTGACGCAATGAAAGAACGCGATGTTTGTGAGATTACTTGTGTCCATAGTGAAAAAACAGATCACGTTAAGCGGGAGCTTTCAAAAACTCAGCATCTTTTTGAAGTGACGAAGCTTTTCAAAGCATTATCTGATGAAACACGGCTAAAAATTGCTTATACGCTGACACTGGAAGACGAGCTTTGCGTTTGCGACGTCGCCCATATTGTCGGGGCAACGACAGCTACGGCTTCCCACCATTTAAGACATTTACGCAGTTTAGGGTTGGCCAAATACCGTAAAGAGGGCAAGCTCGTTTATTATTCCCTTGATGATGACCATGTTAAACAACTGATTCATATCGCCTTTGAACACCAGCAAGAGGTGGCAGAGCGGAAGTAAATCAAAGGAGGGGGCGTCCATGGGTAACGCACTTGAAAAACATGTCTACCGTGTGCAGGGTTTTTCTTGAGCAAACTGTGCCGCCAAGTTCGAAAAGAACGTTCAGCACCTGGATGGTGTTGTTGCTGCACAAGTGAATTTTGGTGCTTCCAAGCTGACGGTCTATGGAAACACCAGTCTTGAAAAATTGCAGGAAGCCGGAGCTTTTGAAAAATTAACGATTTATCCGGAAAAAGAACGTCCAGCAGCCATCCCGAAGGAATCATTTTGGAAACGGTACGCTTTTCTAGGGGTATCACTGTTGTTAATGTTGGCCGGGTACCTTTTTTCTAACAATCTTCTTTTTGCCGCGGCCATCATCGCCGGAGGTTTTTCGCTTTTTAGAACCGGTGTGAAAAATCTGCTCCGACTGGAATTTGATATGCGAACCTTGATGACAATTGCGATCATCGGTGCGGCGATCATCGGAGAGTGGAGTGAAGCCGCCGTTGTCGTCATTTTGTTTGCCATCAGCGAAGTGCTTGAAGGTTATTCCATGGATAAAGCAAGAGACTCGATTCGGTCATTGATGGAAATGGCACCGACGGAGGCCCTGATCGTCCGTAACGGCCGGGAGATGCTGGTGAAAGCGGAGGATATTGAAATCGACGATCTGATGCTGGTCAAACCAGGGCAGATGATTGCAATGGATGGGATGATTGTCGAAGGAGCCTCATCCGTGAATCAAGCGGCGATTACCGGTGAATCAGTTCCTATAGAAAAAAGGCCAGATGATGAAGTGTTTGCCGGGACTTTGAACGGAGAGGGCTTTTTAAAAATCAAAGTGACCAAATTGGCCGGTGATACGACGATTGCAAAAATTATTCAATTAGTCGAGGATGCCCAAGCCGAAAAAGCTCCGTCGCAGCAGTTTGTCGACCGCTTCGCTAAATATTATACACCGGTAATTATCGGAGTTGCTGCACTTGTGGCCATCGTCCCGCCGCTATTTTTCGGAGCCTCTTGGCAGGAGTGGATTTATCAAGGTTTGGCGGTTCTTGTAGTAGGCTGTCCGTGTGCACTGGTCATTTCGACGCCGGTTTCGATTGTCACCGCCATCGGCAATGCCGCCCGCCATGGGGTATTAATCAAGGGAGGCAGCTATTTGGAGGAGCTTGGTGCATTAAAGGCGATCGCTTTTGATAAAACCGGCACGTTGACAAATGGCACTCCGGTTGTCACGGACTATATGAATCTTTCAAATGACGACAATCTGCTTGGAAAAATTGCCGCGCTGGAAAGCCTGTCCCAGCATCCCCTTGCCGCTGCCATTGTGCAAAAAGCTGGATCTGCTGCCAAGGATTATGAGGTTGCGAACTTTACCACACTGACAGGAAAAGGCATAAAAGGGACAATTGCCGATGTAGAGTATCAAATTGGCAACAGGAAACTATTTACATCCATTCCTGCTGACATTATCGATCAGATTACCGCGCTCCAAAATGAAGGAAAAACGGTGATGATCACCGGGACGGATACAGAAATTCTCGCATTGTTGGCCGTTGCGGATGAAGTGCGGGAGAGCAGCCGCACGGTGATTGAACGTCTCCATCAGCTCGGAATACAACAGACGATTTTACTTACAGGGGATAATCAGAAAACGGCCGAGGCAATTGGCCGCAGCACAGGTATTACTAGCATTGAAGCAGAGCTCCTGCCAGCGGATAAATTGAATTTTATCAAAAAATTACTCGACCGGTTTGGTCGTGTCGGCATGGTGGGAGACGGTGTCAATGACGCCCCGGCACTTGCAGCGGCAACGGTCGGTATCGCGATGGGCGGGGCCGGAACGGATACAGCACTTGAAACGGCAGATGTTGCCTTAATGAACGATAATTTGAGCAAATTGCCGTTCACGATCCAATTAAGCCGCAAAACGCTTAGGATTATTAAACAAAATATTACGCTGTCACTTGTCGTAAAACTGTTGGCACTCCTGCTCGTTGTCCCCGGCTGGCTGACGCTGTGGATCGCCATTTTTGCCGACATGGGCATGACGTTAATTGTCACATTAAACGGGCTGCGGCTTTTACAGGTAAAAGAGTAACCCCGCCAATTGGGGAGAGCTTTACGCCAATTGCCCCTGCTTTTGCGCCAATTGGAGGGTGTCTTTCGCCAATTGCTCCTGCTTTTACGCCAATTGGAGAGGACTTTACGCCAATTGATTTAGTTTTACTTAATAAAATAAAGGGCCACCTTCGTTCTGGCTCTTGGAGGGATAAACATGGGTCACCATCATGGGCATTCGCACGGCCACTCACATACAGCTAATAAAAATGCATTGCTCAGTGCCTTTCTTTTAATCGCTGCGTTTATGATTGTGGAAGTCATCGGCGGTGTCATTACCAACAGTTTGGCATTGCTCTCAGATGCCGGTCATATGCTGAGTGATGCGGCCGCGTTAGGACTAAGTTTTTTTGCCATAAAGCTGGGGGAAAAATCGGTTTCGCAGGAAAAGACATACGGCTATAAACGGTTTGAAATTATTGCCGCAGCGCTTAATGGGTTAGCGCTGATCGTGATTTCGTTGATTATCTTTTATGAAGCAATCCAGCGTTTCTTTGCACCGCCGGAAGTACAGAGTACCGGCATGCTGATTATTTCTGTCATTGGCTTATTGGTCAACATTGTTGCGGCCTGGATTCTCATGAAGGGCGATAAAGATGAAAACTTGAATGTCAGAAGTGCCTTTTTACATGTGATTGGCGATATGCTTGGCTCGGTCGGGGCGATCATTGCTGCACTGTTGATTATGTTTTTCGGCTGGGGGATCGCCGACCCGATTGCCAGTGTCATTGTGGCTGGGTTAATCTTGGTCAGCGGCTGGCGGGTAACCAAAGATTCGTTTCATATATTAATGGAAGGATCACCAACGGAAATCGATGCTAACGAGGTTAAAGCGGCATTGGGGCAAATTCCACTCGTCAGGGAAGTTCACGACTTGCACATTTGGACGATTACCTCCGGATACCCGGTTTTAAGCTGCCATATCACGATTGCGGATGAAGGCGTTCATGACGAAATCCTCGCCCAATCGCAAAAAATCTTACATGACCACTTCGACATCGAACACAGCACCGTCCAAATCGAAAAAGAAACAAACGGCTGCCCCAGCCCGCACGGGACATGCAATTAAACAGGGGGATGCTGCTCCAAAGTTGGTGCCTGACACCATCCGTGGACATTTGTCCGCCTGGGGTGGACAGTCGATCAATAAAAAATAGTGAAAACCTTATTTTCAAGTGGTACGATAGTCCATGGGAATAAGGTTTTTGTTGTTTCTTTGGCTTTCGGGAACAATAGACCTAGCTAGATTTTGCCTATTTAAGGAGGAGTCCTTTTTGAAAAAGCCATTTAATTCGAAGGACAAGCGCTTTAAGGTAGCCCATCGCGAGGCGTTGATCGGTGTCGTTCTCGTGATCATCAACTTTATTTGGTGGTACGGGTTTGCTTATGGACTTGGTTCGGACAAGGTTGAAAATTATACATACATATGGGGGCTGCCGGCTTGGTTCTTTTATAGCTGCATTGCCGGCTTTATTGTGATGATCGTGATCGTCAGTCTCACCGTAAAATTTTTATTTACAGATGTCCCCTTTGAGGATGAAGAGGAGGGGCACGAACACAAATGAATTGGCCTGTCATCACTCCGTTGGTTATTTTCTTACTGGTTATTTTTGCAGTTGGCTTTTGGTCACATAAATTTGTTTTTAAAACGCATTCCTTCCTGGAGGAATATTTTTTAGGCGAGCGGCAAATGGGCGGTTTCATCCTGGCAATGACGATGGTTGCCACATACGGCAGCGCCTCAAGCTTCATCGGCGGTCCCGGGGTTGCCTATACGCAAGGGCTCGGCTGGGTGCTGCTGGCGATGGCTCAGTTGGCAACTGGTTATTTCACACTGATGGTTCTTGGGAAAAAGTTTGCGATTGTGGCAAGGCAGTACAAGGCGATTACGTTAATTGATTTTTTAAAAGAAAGGTACCAGAGCAAAACGGTTGTGTTACTCTCGGCGGCAAGCATTGTGATTTTCTTGTTTTCCTCGATGACGGCCCAGTGGATTGGCGGCGCCCGACTTGTCGAGAGCTTAACAGGCTTGCCCTACACGACAGCCTTATTGATCTTTGCCTTTTCCGTGCTGATCTTTGTCATTGTCGGCGGCTTTCGCGCAGTAGCTTTAACTGATGCCGTCCAAGGAGTGGTTATGTTTATGGGGACGTTAATTTTGCTGGTTGCGACGATTAAGGCTGGCGGGGGGATTCCAAAAATTATCCATGATCTCGCGGCAGAAAATCCCAATTTGATCTCTCCGTTTGGTGCGGAACGGACGCTAACGCCGGCCTATGTATCCTCCTATTGGATTTTAGTAGGGATTGGGGTGGTTGGCTTGCCACAAATTACCGTCCGGGCCATGTCCTATAAAAATTCCAAAGCAATGCATAGCGCGATTATCATCGGCACGATTGTCGTCGGCTTTATCATGCTCGGCATGCACCTGATCGGCGTTTTTGCCAGACCAGTACTTCCTGGTGTCAAAATTGGTGATACGGTGATGCCATTGTTATCAATGAAAGTGCTGCCGCCGTTTGCTGCCGGCATCGTTCTGGCGGCTCCAATGGCAGCGATTATGTCAACCGTCGATGCCCTGTTAATTCTCGTCAGCTCCGCATTGGTCAAAGACGTGTATTTAAACTACATCAAACCAACAGCCGGCGACAGTCATGTGAAAAAAATCAGCTTCAGCGTAACCGCGATTATCGGCCTTATTGTCATCATTTTAGCATTAAGTCCGCCTAATCTCATTATTTGGCTGAATTTGTTCTCCTTTGGCGGCTTGGAGTCGGTGTTTATCTGGCCGGTTATTTTCGGTCTGTACTGGATGAAGGGCAATAAATACGGAGCGATTGCTTCGATGGTATTAGGAATGAGTTCGTATATTTTGTTCGATCGCTTCTATCCAAATGCACTTGGGGTTCATACGGTTGTGTTGCCGATTCTCATATCGATGCTGGGGTTTGTTGTTGTGAGTTTGTTAACCCAGCAGCGTAATGGTTTAGAAAAAACTTATCAGCGGATTTGAGTGACTTATCAGCGAATTGCGGTCACATATCAGCGGATGGCGGTAAGTTTATCGGCGATTCGAAAAAACAACTGAAAATTAGGCAGAATAATCACAGAAAAAGGGTACTCTCCAAGTTCCAAGGTTCCCTCGCCTTACGGCCTTTATCAGCAACACATTTTTGTTGCATTTTTGTCGATAAATTTCTAGAATAAGTTAACAGAAATTATTTAAAATGAGGTGCACTCATTTGGAATTTATTGTGATTAGATATTTGGCGGGGCTCACTTTGCCAGGGCTGCTGGTCTTGTTGTTCACCCGGGTTACCTACAACCGGTTTATTGGTCTTGTGTTAACGGTTGCCTTGATTGCGGGTTCGGTTTACAAAGGATATACGAATACATTTATTTTAATTGTCGTCGATGCTTTTTCATTGACAGTCGGCTTCTGGCTGGCGGCAAAAATGAAGCCACGTTCTGTGAAAAAGAGTTAGTTTTAGTAGTCTGTCTGTTTAGGACAGGCTTTTTTGGCCGATAGGAAAGTATAAAAACTTTCCTATCAGGCATAAGTGTAACTACGCCTCTGTCTTCGCCTTAAAGGCTCGCCAATCGGCGAGTTTTCTTTATGTCAATACGAAGGTATTTTCATTTGGTATGTAGCTCGGCTCGCTCAAATTTTTATTTCCGAATATTAGTTCGCATATTATTGGTTTGTTTTTGGGGTAATGTGGTAGAATGTTATTATTGAATGGATCCATCACACTTTTCGGCACCATCCCGGTCCATAACATGGTTCTTATGCTGTTAAGTGCTATGAACGACTCAAATTTTTAACACGGGAGGGAGACTTTGTGGAGAGCCAATTTGAATTGGTATCAAAATATTCACCCCAAGGAGATCAGCCGGAGGCGATTAAGCAATTAGTCGAAGGTATCAAGCAAAACAAGCGCTATCAGACACTTCTTGGGGCAACGGGTACAGGGAAAACTTTCACGATTTCTAACGTGATTAAAGAGGTAAATAAACCAACATTGGTCATTGCCCATAATAAAACCTTGGCCGGCCAGCTATATAGCGAGTTTAAGGAATTTTTTCCAAACAATGCGGTTGAGTATTTTGTTAGCTACTATGATTACTATCAGCCGGAGGCTTATGTGCCGCAGACGGATACGTTTATTGAAAAGGACGCCAGCATTAACGATGAGATTGATAAATTGCGCCACTCGGCAACATCGTCATTATTTGAGCGCAACGATGTGATCATCATTGCCAGTGTTTCTTGTATATATGGTCTCGGTAATCCGGAAGAATACCGTGAGATGGTGATTTCTCTCCGAACGGGAATGGAGATTGACCGCAACCAGCTGCTGCGCCGCCTTGTCGATATTCAATATGAACGAAATGATATTGATTTTAAACGGGGGACCTTCCGTGTCCGCGGTGATGTCGTCGAGATTTTCCCTGCTTCCCGCGATGAACATTGCATTCGCGTCGAATTTTTCGGCGATGAAATAGACCGGATTCGTGAAGTCGATGCCTTGACTGGGGAAATTATCGGCGAGCGCGAGCATGTGGCCATATTTCCGGCCTCCCACTTCGTAACACGAGAAGAAAAGATGCGCAAAGCGGTGGAGAATATCGAACAGGAGCTGGAGGAGCGGCTTGCGGTTTTAAAAGCGGAAAATAAATTATTGGAAGCGCAGCGGCTGGAACAGCGGACCCGCTATGACCTCGAAATGATGCGGGAAATGGGCTTCTGCTCGGGGATTGAAAACTATTCCCGTCACCTGACACTAAGACCGCCGGGTTCAACGCCGTATACATTACTCGATTATTTTCCTGAGGATTTTCTGATTGTCATCGATGAGTCCCATGTGACGCTGCCGCAAATCCGCGGAATGTACAACGGCGACAGGGCGCGCAAGGAAGTGCTGGTCAATTATGGCTTCCGACTGCCGTCCGCACTCGATAACCGCCCGCTGATGTTCGATGAGTTTGAAAAACATATCCATAATATTGTCTTTGTTTCAGCCACCCCGGGTCCGTATGAATTGGAACACACACCGACGATGGTTGAGCAAATTATCCGCCCAACCGGCCTGCTTGATCCACTCATAGATGTCCGACCGATTGAAGGGCAAATTGACGATCTTATTGGAGAAATTCAAGATCGCGTGAAACGCAATGAACGTGTCCTGGTGACAACCCTAACGAAAAAAATGTCCGAGGACTTAACAGACTATCTGAAGGAAATCGGAATTAAAGTCCAGTATCTGCATTCCGAAGTGAAGACGCTCGAACGGATTGAAATTATCCGCGAGCTGCGCTTGGGCACGTATGATGTGCTGGTCGGGATCAACCTGCTTCGGGAAGGTCTGGACATTCCGGAAGTATCACTTGTGGCCATTCTTGATGCCGATAAAGAAGGTTTCCTGCGTTCGGAGCGTTCGCTGATTCAAACCATTGGCCGGGCAGCCCGGAATGCCAATGGTAAAGTCATTATGTACGCCGACCGAATGACTGATTCGATGGAAAAAGCGATCAGTGAAACAAAGCGGCGCCGTTCGATCCAAGAGGAATACAATCGGAAGCATGGAATTACGCCGCAAACAATTCAGAAGGATATCCGCGATGTTATCCGGGCGACACATGCCGCGGAAGAGACGGAAGAATACAAACCAGCAGCATCGTTTGCCAAAATGACAAAGAAGGAAAAAGACAAACTGATTGCCGGTATGGAAAAAGAGATGAAAGCCGCGGCCAAAGCGCTCGACTTCGAACGTGCCGCCGAGTTGCGTGACTTGATTTTGGAACTAAAAGCGGAATGACAACAGGTGCATAGAATTTAATGCAGATATCGTTTAAAAAAATGCAGATATCTGCGTCAAATTACAGATAAAAATTTTAACCTGCAGATATCTTGCAAAACCTGCAGAGATAGTTAAAAACTGACCAGATGAAGAGCCGCTGCTTGAAATTTCCAAGCGGCAGCTCAATCTATTTATTTAAAGCGGAAGGATGACTAATTCATGGCGATGGAAAATCTTATTATTAAAGGCGCCAGAGCCCATAATTTAAAAAATATTGATGTCACCATTCCGAGAGATCAGCTTGTGGTGTTGACGGGACTTTCCGGGTCGGGAAAGTCCTCGCTGGCGTTTGATACGATTTATGCCGAGGGGCAGCGCCGTTACGTGGAATCGCTCTCGGCCTATGCCCGGCAATTCCTCGGACAAATGGATAAACCGGACGTTGATGCGATTGAAGGACTGTCCCCGGCGATTTCCATCGATCAAAAAACGACAAGCCGCAACCCGCGTTCGACGGTCGGAACGGTGACGGAAATCTATGATTATTTACGTCTATTATTTGCCAGGGTTGGACATCCGACCTGTCCCAACCATCATATCGAAATCTCCTCACAAACGATTGAACAGATGGTCGACCGGATTATGGAATACCCGGAGCGGACGAAGATGCAAATCCTTGCTCCGGTCGTTTCCGGCCGCAAAGGGATGCATGCCAAAGTCCTAGAAGACATTAAAAAGCAAGGCTTTGTCCGCGTCCGCGTTGACGGGGAAATGCTCGACCTTAGCGAGGACATTGAGTTGGAGAAAAATAAGAAACACTCCATTGAGGTCGTCGTCGACCGGATTGTCGTAAAGGAAGGAATCTCAACCCGGGTGGCCGATTCCCTAGAAACGGCTCTCCGTCTCGGTGAAGGAAAGGTCATCGTCGATGTCATTGGCGAAGAAGAGTTGATGTTCAGTGAAAACCACGCATGTCCTATTTGCGGTTTTTCCATCGGAGAACTGGAACCGCGGATGTTTTCCTTTAATAGCCCGTTTGGCGCCTGCCCAGATTGTGATGGCCTTGGTTCCAAACTGGAAGTCGATCTCGATTTGGTGATTCCTAACAAGGACCTCACCCTCAAACAGCACGCGCTTGCCCCGTGGGAGCCAACGAGCTCACAGTATTACCCGCAGCTCTTGGAGGCAGTCTGCAATCATTACGGCATCGATATGGATGTCCCGGTAAAGGATATTCCAGAGCATCTAATGGAAAAAATCCTCTACGGTTCCGATGGCGAAAAAATTTACTTCCGCTATGAGAATGATTTTGGGCAGCTGCGTGAGGGCTATATCGAATTTGAAGGGGTTATCCGCAATGTTGAGCGCCGGTTTAGAGAAACAAGCTCCGATTATATTCGTGAGCAAATGCAAAAATATATGGCCGAACAGCCATGCCCGACATGTAAAGGACAGCGCCTGAAAAAGGAATCGCTTGCCGTTCTTATCAACGGACATCATATTGCCGAAGTGACCGACCTTTCGATTGAAGAGGCGCGGGAGTTTTTTGCAAACCTGGAACTGACGGAAAAAGAAACCCAGATTGCCAGATTGATTTTACGGGAAATTAACGAGCGGCTTGGTTTTTTAGTGAATGTCGGCCTTGATTATTTAACGCTAAGCCGTCAAGCGGGGACTTTATCTGGCGGCGAAGCCCAGCGGATCCGCTTGGCCACGCAAATCGGTTCACGCCTAACCGGTGTTCTATATATATTAGACGAACCGTCAATTGGACTGCATCAGCGGGATAATGACCGGTTGATTGGCACGCTGAAGAACATGCGCGATATTGGCAACACGTTGATTGTAGTCGAGCATGATGAAGATACGATGCTTGCCGCTGATTATTTGATTGATATCGGTCCCGGCGCCGGGGTTTCCGGCGGCGAGGTGGTCTCGGCCGGAACACCGGCAGAGGTAATGGCGGATCCCCACTCGTTAACCGGTCAATATTTGTCAGGGCAGAAGTTCATTCCACTGCCATTGGAACGCCGCAAGCAAGATGGCCGCTATGTGGAAATCAAAGGGGCAGCCGAAAATAACTTAAAAAATGTCAACGTCAAGATTCCCCTCGGGATGTTTATTGCCGTCACGGGTGTTTCCGGATCGGGGAAAAGTACCTTGATCAATGAAATCTTGTTAAAATCGCTGGCGCAAAAATTGAATCGCGCAAAAACAAGGCCAGGAAAGCATAAGAGCATTAAAGGAATCGAACATTTGGAAAAAGTCATTGATATTGATCAGTCGCCGATTGGCCGAACACCGCGTTCGAATCCGGCAACCTATACTGGCGTGTTTGATGATATTCGCGATGTGTTCGCCGCGACCAATGAGGCGAAGGTGCGCGGCTATAAAAAAGGCCGCTTCAGCTTTAATGTCAAAGGCGGACGCTGTGAAGCCTGCCGAGGTGATGGGATTATTAAAATTGAAATGCACTTTTTGCCTGATGTTTATGTTCCTTGCGAGGTCTGTCATGGACAACGCTATAACCGCGAAACATTGGAAGTAAAGTACAAAGGCAAGAGCATTGCCGATGTGCTGGATATGACCGTTGAAGATGCCTTGAAATTTTTCGAAAACATTCCGAAAATCAGCCGCAAACTGCAGACGATTTATGATGTCGGGCTCGGCTATGTCAAGCTCGGACAGCCGGCGACCACGCTTTCCGGCGGAGAAGCCCAACGCGTCAAGCTGGCATCCGAGCTGCACCGTCGTTCAAACGGAAAATCCTTCTACATTTTGGATGAACCGACAACTGGTCTGCATGTCGATGATATTTCCCGTTTGCTCGTCGTCCTGCAGCGTTTGGTCGAAAACGGCGATACTGTATTGGTGATTGAGCATAATCTTGACGTTATTAAAGCCGCCGATTATATTATCGATCTCGGTCCTGAGGGCGGCGATAAAGGCGGCACGATTATTGCCACGGGAACCCCCGAGAAGGTCGCAGAAACTCCAGGGTCGTACACCGGCAAATATTTAAAGCCGATTCTCGACCGCGACCGCGAGCGAATGAAACAGCAAATAGAAGACAAAAGCGCGATTAACGCTTAAATCAAAGAGCTGAGACCAAAGTCTTGTGGTTTCAGCTCTTTTCGTCTGCTGAAATTTCCAATTGCTCGATAAAAGTACGAAACTTTCAGCGTTTTGAAACGTACATATAGGATAGGAGGGTGGACAAGATGGAAACAAGAAAGGTGCTTTCCGGTTTGTGTTATTTTAGTATCTTTTTCGCGGGGTTTATTTTTCCACTTATTGTTTTATTGGCGAGTAGTGATATAGAGACAAAACAGCATGCGAAAAAAGCCATGCTTTCGCATCTGATCCCGGTGATTCCAATGATTTTCATGGTGTTTGCGATTATCTATGAAGCGATCAATATCCAGGCGGAACTGCCGGTATGGACGATTATCAGCATTGTCATAACAGCGATTGTTTGGATTGTGGTAGTGATTTGGAACATTATTAAAGGAGTAAAGGTATTGATTGCCGAATAGGAAAATAGAATAGGATAGGAAAATAATGAAATATTGAGGTGGAAATGATGAAAGAGGAGCGTAAGCGGATTTTACAGCTGGTCGAGGCGGGAAAGCTGACAGTTGATGAGGCCTTAACCTTAATTGAAGAGCTCGACAAGGCGGAACAAACGGCTGAACAGAAAAAGGAACAAATGGTCAATGAACTTTCGACAATGGTGCAATTTGAAGAGGCCAAAAAGGAAGATCCGTTTCAGACGAAGTATCAATCTACAAAAGATAAGATTTTGGAGTTTGTTGATTCGGCTCTAAAGAAAATAAAAGAATTTGATTTCGATTTAAATTTTGGGCAGTCTGTCGACCTATCGCATATATTCCATCATGGCGATGTGACCTTGAATGATATCGATATCGATGTCGCCAATGGTTCAGTAAAAATAGCTACCTGGGACCAGCCGGATGTTAGGATTGAATGTCAGGCAAAAGTATACCGGGTCGAAAACCAGGACGAGGCGCGGAAAAACTTTTTACGCGATGTCATTTTTGCTGTTGAGGGGCAGAAGCTTAAGTTTATCACCCAGCAGAAATGGATGAAGGTTGAAGCGGTGATATTTGTACCAAAGGCCCAAATGAATCGTGTCAGGATTCGCTTGTTTAATGGTTCCATCACTGGCAGTGATTTGAACGTGGACGACCTCCGCACCAAAACGGCCAATGGCAAAATCGAACTTGACCGTATTCAGGGAAAACGGGGAGAAATGGAAACGGCGAATGGAAGAATTCATGTTCTCGCGAGCCAAATCGATGAGCTGGAGGCAGAAACAATCAATGGTGCGATTAAGCTGGAGGGAGATTATAAAAAGTCAGAAGCCCAGTCTTTCAATGGTAATATTCATTATGAGTTACGTGGCAATCGTTGTGAGTGGATCCATGCCAAGACGACATCGGGAGCAGTGGATTTATTTGTTCCCGAAAACTTGCCGCTGAACGGAGAACTGAAGACGAATCTTGGCGGATTTAATCTCAAGCTTGTCGGGGTTCAGATTCTCGAGGAGAAAAGCGAAATGATTCAAAAATTGCTTCGTTTTCAATCCGTCGATCACCCGGATCAAATGCTAAAAATCTATGCAGAAACAAAGACCGGTTCCATTAGTCTGCAAAAAGCGACGGTGTAATTTTTTTAGCTAAAAGGAATGTAAAAAATTTTTCCAAATTTTATACATTCCTTTGTCGCATATATTCAACTACGCCTCATGAACCGGCATTATGGACTCGTCAGTCGGCGAGTTTTCATTTAAAAATAATAGGGGATTAGTTTATGAGATGGCTGATTGGGTGTTTGATTAATGCTGTATTATTTATGGCACTGGCGGGATATTTTCATGAGAGTTTTTATCTCTCGGGGTTTTCAGCGGCCCTTCAGGCGAGTATTTTATTATCGATTTTAAACGTGCTGGTGCGGCCGCTGTTGATCTTATTTACCTTACCAGTGACCGTTTTAACAATGGGGTTGTTTCTGTTTGTGATCAATGCCATGACATTGGAGCTGACCGATTATCTTATGGGAGATTCCTTTGATATCAACGGTTTTCCAATGGCGTTGTTTTTTGCGGTGTTGATGTCGCTCGTAAACGTGGTCATTCAAAAAACAATCTTGGAGCCATCGCGCTCTTCCAGAAAGAAATAGGAAAAGGTGTGTGTCCCGACAATGGGGTACGCACCTTTTTTCGTCCAGGTATGGTTCTTGAGCGAAAAAATGGTAAAATAGAAAAAATGAATTTGTTTGCCAAATGGCAGCTTGTTAAGGAGGAAAACTTTCTTGCCAAAAGTTCGCACGAAAGATATATTGGAAAAGTTTAATCTGGAATTAATCAGCGGTGAAGAGGGAATCAATCGTCCCATTACGATGAGCGATATTTCCCGTCCCGGGATTGAAATGGCCGGGTATTTCGAATATTATCCCGCTGAACGGGTTCAATTATTAGGGAAGACGGAGCTGTCCTTTTACTCCGGACTCTCATCACGGGATAAGGCATCGAGGATGGAACGGTTGTGTACCGACATTACTCCGGGAATTATCGTAACGCGGGGGCTGGAGGTTCCCCTAGAGTTAATCGAAGCATCGGAGCGGGAAGCGGTTCCTGTGCTGCGAACAAACATGAAAACAACGCGATTCTTCAGCCGTTTGACGAATTATTTAGAAAGCATGCTGGCGCCAACGACGGCGGTACATGGAGTTTTGGTGGATGTTTATGGCATCGGTGTGCTGATCACGGGTAAAAGCGGTGTCGGGAAAAGCGAGACCGCGCTTGAACTTGTCAAGCGCGGCCATCGGCTTGTTGCTGACGATTGTGTCGAAATTCGTCAGGAAGACCAGGATACACTAGTCGGGACCTCGCCGGAATTAATTGAGCATTTATTGGAAATTCGTGGTTTAGGAATTATCAATGTCATGACATTATTTGGTGCTGGTGCCGTACGAAGCAACAAGCGGATTACACTGGTCATCAACCTGGAGCTATGGGATCCGAAAAAGCAATATGACCGTTTGGGTTTAGATGAAGAAAAGGTGAAAATCATTGATACCGAGGTCACCAAGCTGACGGTTCCGGTTCGTCCCGGACGAAATCTTGCCGTTATCATTGAAGTAGCGGCAATGAATTATCGCTTGAAAAGAATGGGGGTCAATGCAGCACAGCAATTTACCGCGCGTCTTTCGGACGTAATTGAGGACGCTGAGCAAGATTAATACGAGTTGTCATTGGCGCATTTAATTAGGAAGAGGGGATGAGAATGAACGAAACAATCCAACCGCTCAACCCGATTGCTTTTCACCTTGGTCCGATTCCGGTTCATTGGTACGGGGTGATTATCGGTTCGGGTTTGGCACTAGGGCTCTATATCGCCATCCGGGAAGGGAATCGCCGCAAGCTGCCGCAGGATACATTTGCGGACTTAATGCTATGGGCGATTCCGATTGCGATTATTTGTGCAAGGATCTATTACGTTATGTTTGAATGGGATTATTACTCACAGCATCTTGCTGATATCCCGAAAATTTGGGGCGGCGGGATTGCGATTCACGGAGCATTGATTGGTTCGGTATTAACGGCCTACTTTTTTACAAAAAAGCGGGAAATTTCGTTCTGGAAACTGGCCGATATTGCCGCCCCAAGTATTATCCTCGGACAGGCGATCGGACGCTGGGGAAATTTCATGAATCAGGAGGCCCATGGCGGCGAAGTGTCGCGGACCTTTCTCGAAAACTTGCATTTACCGGATTTTATTATTAATCAGATGTATATTAATGGTGTTTATTACCAGCCGACATTCCTCTATGAGTCGGTTTGGGATTTCGCCGGTTTTATCGTGCTAATGTTATTGCGCCGGGTAAATTTGCGCCGGGGAGAAATGTTCCTCTCCTATGTAATCTGGTATTCTGTCGGCCGCTTCTTTGTAGAAGGGATGCGGACAGACAGCCTGATGCTCGGGAGTTTAAGGATGGCACAGACGATTTCAATCGCTTTAATCATTGTCGCGGTGATGATCCTGATCTATCGCCGCAAAAAAGGATTGGCAGAGGCGCGTTATTTGGATGAGAGTAATACTTAATGATCGCTGCTGCTTGGTCTTTGCGGTTATTACAACAGTAAAATATGAGAAAGAGGAGAATTGGGGGAAATGCTTCTTAGTTCAATAAAAAAAGGGTTTCTGGTTGGTTTAAAAACAACCTGGACGTTGGGGAAAATTATTTTTCCAGTCACTCTGATTGTCGCGGTTCTGCAATATACACCGGTTTTGCCATGGATTATCAAGCTTTTGACTCCAGTTATGAAACTGATTGGCTTGTCAGGAGATGCCGCGATCCCGCTTGTCTTAGGTAATTTCTTGAACCTTTATGCCGGGATTGGCGCCATCTTATCACTTGATTTTTCTGTAAAAGAAGTTTTTATTTTAGCCGTTATGATGTCTTTTTCCCATAATTTATTGATTGAATCCGGCGTTGCCATGAAAGCGGGGGTAAAGCTGTGGGTGATTCTCACAACCAGACTTGGCTTAGCGTTTATTTCAGCGGCTGTGATCAATCTGGTCTGGCATGGCGGCGGCGAGCCGGCAAAATATGGCTTGATTGAGGGGCAAACGCAATCTGCTTCCAGCTTCGCGGAAATTCTCCTGCAGGGCTTGGAAAAAGCGGGACTGGGAATCCTGCAGCTGGCGATGATTGTCATCCCCTTGATGATGGTGATTCAAATTTTAAAAGACCTGGAATGGCTGCAAAAATTTTCAAAGGCGATGGGCCCGATGACCCGCTCACTAGGGATGAAGGAGAACACCTCAACGACCATGGCGGCGGGGCTGATTTTTGGGCTGGCTTATGGTGCCGGTGTAATGATTCAGGCAGTGCAAGAGGATGGGGTCAGTAAAAAGGATATCACATTAGCGTTTATCTTTCTCGTTGCCTGCCATGCGGTTATTGAAGATACGTTAATCTTTGTTCCGCTCGGCATACCAGTATGGCCGTTATTTATCATCAGGCTTGGAGTCGCGATCATGTTAACCTTGATCGTCGGGACCATTTGGAAACGTTCGGGTCTGATAACAGGAAAGGAAGCGTCATATGACTAGCGATATCAACACATTACTATTTGATTTGGATGGAACTTTAATCAATACAAATGAATTAATTATCTCCAGCTATTTACATACACTCGAAAAGTATTTTCCTGGTAAATATCAACGTGACGATGTCCTGCCGTTCATGGGGCCAACCCTTCATCAGGCATTTGCTAGCGTCGATCCGGAGCGGGTGGAGGAAATGGTTGCTGACTACCGAGCCTTTAATATCGCTCAGCATGATGCTCTCGTTAAGGAATTTCCCGGTGTTTATCAAACAATGAAAACCTTAATGGAAAAAGGATATAAACTTGGTGTTGTGACGACAAAAAAGTTTGACGTGGCGATGAAGGGGCTGCGCTTGCTGAAGCTGGATCCTTTTTTTGAGGTGGTTATTGCCATGGATCATGTCAAAAAATTCAAGCCTGAACCGGAACCGATTTTGACGGCGCTGGAACAATTCGGTTCGACGCCTGCGGAAGCGATCATGGTCGGGGATAATTATCATGATATTCTCGGTGGGAAAAATGCCGGCACCTTGACGGCTGGTGTTGCCTGGTCGATTAAAGGCCGCGACTATATTGCCCAATATGAGCCGGATTACATTTTAGAGCAAATGCCAGATTTATTAACGATCCTCGGGGTGTGACGAGATGAGGAAGACAACCCGCTATCCTGTGGAGGGCGCCAATTCCCTCTGGCATGTCTATAAAACGGTCCCATTTTGGAAGGTGGTAAAGAATTTTATGATCATTCAACTTGCCCGCTACACCCCCTTCCTGGGGATGAAAAATTGGCTTTATCGCACGTTTCTGCGGATGAAGGTCGGCGAACAGACCTCGTTCGCGTTAATGGTCATGCTTGATGTGATGTTTCCGGAAAAAATTTCGGTAGGTCGCAATACGGTTATTGGCTACAACACAACGATTCTCGCTCACGAGTATTTGATTAAGGAATATCGGCTTGGAGAAGTAGTCATTGGCGATGAAGTGATGATCGGTGCCAACTCGACCATCATGCCCGGTGTTACAATTGGTAACGGCGCGATCGTCTCTGCCGGCACGCTTGTCCATAAGGATGTTCCGCCTGGCAGCTTCGTCGGGGGCAACCCGATGCGGATCATTTACACAAAAGAACAGCTCGCCGAACGCTGGGCGGATGATCCGATCTATGGAAATAAATAAAGAAGTCTGGTCCATGGCACGACCGGACTTTTTTTAATAGTCACACTTTTTCATTGACGAAAGCGATCACGAGGAGTACACTACTAATTAATTAACTTTAACTCTCTAATATATTAGTAGACTAAAGCGAATGAAAAGGGTGAGCAATATGAGCCGCTTGTTTATGTTTGAAAAGCCGTTAGGGATGCGTGATACCCTGCCAGAATTATACGAAAAAAAATACCGCGTCCGCACGCGAATGGCGGAGACGTTTAAACTATGGGGCTATCAGTTTATGGAAACTCCTACTCTGGAATATTATGAAACGGTCGGAGCTGCATCGGCGATTCATGATGCCCAGCTGTTTAAGTTACTTGATAAAGAAGGCCATACGCTGGTGCTGCGTCCGGAAATGACAACACCGATTGCCCGGGTTGCCGCCTCTAAGTTATTGGAAGAGGACCTTCCCATCCGCCTAGCCTATTGTGCGAACGTCTTCCGCTCCCAGCAGCGGGAAGGAGGAAGGCCGGCGGAGTTTGAGCAGATTGGGATTGAATGTATGAATGAAGATACCGTTGTCGCAGATGGCGAAGTAATAGCATTATTGATTTCCTCTTTAAAAAAAGCAGGGCTTGGTCAATTTCAAATTTCCGTCGGACATGCTGGATTTGCCCAGGAATTATTCGTGCAAATTTTAGGAACAAATGGCCGGGCGACGGCCTTAAGGAAATTTTTATACGAAAAAAATTATGTTGGCTATCGCGAACACGTGAACGCATTAAATCTCTCGTCGATTGATAAGCAACGGATGCTCAAGCTGCTGCAACTGAGGGGCGGCGAAGAGGTCATGGATGCTGCCGCCGATATGATTGAGCAGGGCAAAGGCAAACAAGCCATCTCTGAATTAACACAGCTTTGGTCGGTGATTAAAGACTACGGCGTTGAAGATCATGTAAAGTTTGATTTCTCCATTGTCAGTCATATGAGCTACTATTCTGGGATTTTATATGAAGTTTATGCCGGAAATGTTGGCTTTCCGATCGGTAACGGCGGCCGCTACCATTTACTAGAGAAGTTTGGTAAAAAAGCGAGCGCAACCGGATTTGCCGTCAGGCTCGACATGCTGCTGGAGGCTTTGGGCAGCGTTCCCTACGAAACTGATACACATTGTATTTTTTTCAGCCAAGAACGGCGCAGGGAGGCTTTTCAACTGGCGCAAAAGCTGCGGGAACAGGGAAAAAAAACCGTTCTCCAAAATATTACCGGGGTCAGAAATCTCGATGCCTTTACCAAACGATTCATCGATACTACCTACCTGATTGGAGGGCGATCGAATGAATGATTTTTTAACCATAGCGATGCCGAAGGGGCGGATTTTTGAAGAAGCAGTGGAATTGCTGCGGAAAGCTGGCTATAAGCTGCCCCCGGAATTTGACGATTCCAGAAAACTGATACTCGATGTTCCGGAGGAAAGCTTAAGGTTTATTTTAGCCAAACCGATGGATGTCGCTACCTATGTTGAGCACGGTGTTGCCGATGTCGGCATTGCCGGCAAGGATGTGCTGCTTGAAGAGGAGCGAGATGTTTATGAGCTCCTGGACTTAAAAATCAGTGCCTGCTATCTGGCGGTTGCCGGCCTTCCCAATACGAAAATGAACGATGTGGCACCAAGGGTGGCGACTAAGTATCCGAATGTGGCCGAAGCTTATTTCCGTGAACAAGGGGAACAGGTAGAAATCATTAAATTAAACGGCTCGATTGAGCTGGCCCCGATCATCGGCTTATCAGACCGGATCGTCGATATTGTCTCAACAGGCCGAACGATGAAAGAAAACGGACTTGTGGAATATGAAAGAATTGTCGATGTAACATCGAGGCTAATCGTCAATCCCGTCAGCTACCGGATAAAAGACGGGCAGATTGATGAGCTTGTCAGACGGCTTCATAACGTTGTTGCAGTGGAGGAATTTTAACATGAAAATCGTAAAGGTAAATGATCTCGTTTCGATCAAGCGGTCGGTAGAAGCAGGAACATTGGAACAGGAGGCTGCCGTCAAGACCATTATTGCCGATGTCCGGGCCCGTGGCGATGAGGCAGTCCGAGAGCTGACGGAAAAATTTGACCAGGTGCGGTTGGCTGATTTTGCGGTCAAGGAAACAGAAATCGAAGCCGCCTACGGGCAAGTTTCCGCGGAATTTATCGCCATTGTCCGTGAAGCTGCGGGAAATATCCGTGCCTTTCACGAAAAACAGCTGCGCCCTTCCTGGATGACAACCGAAGAAAACGGGACGGTTTTAGGGCAAAAAATAACTCCGCTTGATTCAGTCGGCGTGTACGTGCCAGGCGGGACAGCTGCCTACCCGTCATCGGTACTGATGAATGTGCTTCCGGCAAAGGTTGCCGGGGTGAAAAGAATTGTCATGGTCTCGCCGCCCGACCGTGCCGGACGTTTGCCGGCGGCCGTGCTAGTAGCGGCAAAAGAGGCGGGTGTCAAAGAAATTTATAAAGTCGGCGGGGCGCAGGCAATTGCTGCACTTGCCTATGGAACGGAATCGATTTCCCCGGTTGATAAAATTACCGGCCCGGGAAATATATTTGTTGCCCTTGCGAAACGCGAGGTCTTCGGAGATGTTGATATTGATATGATTGCCGGTCCGAGCGAGATTGCGATTTTAGCAGATGAGACGGCACTTGCTGATGAAATCGCCGCCGATCTGTTGTCACAGGCGGAGCATGACCCGCGGGCCTGCAGTGTTCTCATCACGCCTTCATTGGCGCTGGCCGAAGCCGTTTCGGTCGAGGTGGAGCGGCAGCTTGCGGTGCTTCCACGTCGTGAAATTGCCGAGCGGTCGCTAACCGATTACGGCGCCATCTATGTTACCGTGGATCTTGATGAAGCAGCAGAGGTTGTGAACGAGCTGGCCCCGGAACATCTGGAGTTGATGACTGCGGATCCAATCGAACTGCTTGGGAAGATTCGCCACGCCGGCGCGATATTTATTGGACGATACAGTTCAGAGCCTGTTGGCGACTATTTTGCCGGGCCCAACCACGTATTGCCGACAAATGGCACAGCCCGGTTTTCCAGTCCGCTAAACGTTGATGATTTTCAAAAGAAATCCAGCGTGATCATCTACAGTAAGAAGGCTTTTATGGAAAATGCCGGGAAAATTGCTGCGTTTGCCCGAATCGAAGGACTGGAAGCCCACGCCCGCGCAGTGGAGACCCGTCTCAAAAATAAAAAAGATTAGACTGTCGCCATAGGGACAAAACACCGTGAAAAAATAGTGAAACTGTCTTTAATAGAAACGCTAAAAGGACAAAGGGCCCTATAAAAAAGGCAGTATGGTCTTTCATCAAGATAAAAACTTACTTAAGCGCACCATCCAAATCAAGGAGGCATGAACCTCATGGAAAGAATGGCAAGTATCGAACGCAAGACAAACGAAACCAATATTCAATTAACATTAGCAATTGACGGGGAAGGCCGCGCCAACCTTGAAACCGGCGTTCCTTTTCTGACCCATATGCTTGACCTGTTTACCAAGCACGGCCAATTCAATTTAACCGTTGACGCCAAAGGCGATACCGAAGTGGATGACCACCACACAACCGAGGATATTGGCATCTGCCTGGGACAGGCACTGCGTGAGGCGCTGGGGAACAAGCGGGGCATCAAGCGATACGGTAACGCTTTTGTCCCGATGGATGAGGCGTTAGCCCAGGTGGTGGTTGACCTCAGCAACCGCCCTCACTTCGAAATGCGCGGTGAGCTTCCGGCCCAAAAGGTGGGCACATTTGATACGGAGCTTGTCCATGAATTTCTCTGGAAGCTGGCGTTGGAAGCCCGGATGAATCTCCACGTAATCATTCATTATGGAAAAAATACACATCATATGATTGAAGCCGTTTTTAAAGCTCTGGCGCGCGCGCTCGACGAGGCAACCACTGTGGACCCGCGGATCAAAGGGGTTCCTTCGACAAAAGGGATGCTATAAAAGAACCAGTATCGCAACGCAAAGACACAATTTAAAAATAACAAGTATTTCAGCGCAAAGACACAATATAAAAATTTCGGGTGGTGGTAGCCACGATGATAGGAATTGTAGACTATGGCATGGGAAATCTGTTCAGTGTCAGCAAGGCATTGGAACGGCTCCACGCCGACTATTTAATAACTTCTGATAAACACAAATTGCTGGCAGCTGATGCCTTGATTCTTCCCGGGGTTGGCGCCTTTCGTGATGCGATGGATCAGCTGCCCGCCGATACAATACAACAATTTGCGGCTAGCGGGAAACCGCTTCTCGGTATTTGCCTCGGTATGCAGCTGCTGTTCGAAAGTAGTGAGGAGAACGGTTTTACCAAAGGCCTCGGTCTGCTTCCGGGCAGTGTTCGCCGTTTTCCAGGAAAAACAAATGACGGGACAGCTTACAAAGTACCGCACATGGGGTGGAATCGGCTGGAGTTTATCCAGGATTCGCCGCTATTAACCAACCTGGAAGAGGATTATGTTTATTTCGTCCATTCTTACTTTGTCAGTGCAGAAAACTCACCGGTTACCCTGGCAAAAACCGACTACCATGAGCAGGTGGCTGCGGTTGTTGGCCGAGACCATATTTTTGGCATGCAGTTCCATCCGGAGAAAAGCAGCAAGCTAGGCATGGCGTTGCTAGGCAATTTTTTAAAAATAGCTGCGGAAAGGAAAGCGGTTCGATGAGGTTTACGATTTATCCGGCGATTGATATGCGGGGCGGAAAATGTGTCCGTCTCTTGCAGGGAGATTATGATAAGGAAACGATATACGCTGATTCCCCTTTTGGTATGGCAAGCCAGTTTGCAGCCGAGGGAGCGGAGTGGATTCACATGGTTGATCTTGATGGGGCCAAGGATGGCAAGCGGGTTAACAATAACTTTGTGATCGAAGCGGCAAAAAAGCTGCCAAAGGTAAAAATTCAAATTGGCGGAGGAATCCGTACCGAGGCCGATATTGTTCATTATCTGGACAACAAGATAGACCGCGTGATTATCGGCAGCATCGCCGTCTCCAACCCGGAGTTTGCCATCGAAATGATTAAAAAATATGGCTCACACATTGCGATTGGCATCGATGCGAAAAACGGCTATGTTGCTACCCATGGCTGGCTTGAAACTTCGGCAGTAAAGGCAATGGAGCTGGGCAAGCGCTTTGCGGACGCCGGTGCGGAGACATTTATTTTTACCGATATTGCCACTGATGGGATGCTGTCGGGACCTAATATAGCGGCTGTCAGCGAAATGGCCGAGGTTACCGGCAAAAACGTAATTGCTTCAGGCGGGGTTAGCAGTCTCACAGATCTCAAGGCATTAGCAAAAGCCCAAACGATCAGCGGTGTCATTATCGGAAAAGCATTATATGAAAAACGCTTTACACTAAAGGAAGCGTTGAAAGAGGTGGGCTCCCAATGACCCTTACCAAAAGGATTATTCCGTGCCTCGATGTAAAAGATGGACGCGTTGTCAAGGGAATTCAATTTGTGCAGCTGCGTGATGCCGGCGATCCGGTCGAGCTGGCTCGCTTTTATGATCAGCAGGGAGCGGATGAGCTGGTGTTTTTAGATATTTCTGCTTCAGTTGAAGGCAGAAAAACAATGGTGGAGGTTGTCAAAGCCGTCGCTTCGCAGCTGGCGATTCCGTTTACGGTCGGCGGCGGGATAAACACCCTTGAGGATATGAAAAAAATTCTCCGTGCCGGAGCCGATAAGGTGTCGCTTAACACAGCTGCCGTCGAAAATCCCGGACTAATAAAACAGGGCGCCGACTTTTTCGGCTCGCAATGTATCGTGGTGGCAATTGATGCCAAGTTTGACCCGGACATCGATACATGGCGGGTCTATACTCACGGCGGCCGGAAAGCGACCGAGAAAACGGTGCTCGACTGGGCACGGGAGGCAGCGGAGCTTGGCGCCGGAGAAATTTTGCTAACAAGCATGGACAGTGATGGTGAAAAAAATGGCTTTGACCTCAAATTGACAAAGGCAGTTAGTGAGGCGGTAACCATTCCGGTCATTGCCTCGGGCGGTGCTGGAAACGCCGAACATTTTGCTCAGGCCTTTGAAAAAGGCAAGGCAGATGCAGCCTTGGCGGCTTCGATTTTTCACTATAAAGAAACCTCAGTGCAAGAAGTGAAAAGCTATTTGCGGGAAAAGGGAGTGACGGTTCGATGAATTCGAACGAAATCAAATTTGATGAAAAAGGACTTGTTCCGGCGATTATCCAAGATGCGCAAACCTTGGCAGTCTTAACGCTGGCCTATATGAATAAGGAATCGCTTGAAAAAACGCTTGCCACCGGTGAAACCTGGTTCTTCAGCCGTTCCCGCCAAGAGCTGTGGCATAAAGGGGAAACAAGCGGCAACACGCAGACCGTTGTCGACATTCAGTACGATTGTGACCAAGATGCGCTGCTCGTCCTCGTAAATCCAAAAGGGCCGGCCTGCCACACCGGTGCCGTTAGCTGTTTTGCCCAAGGAGTGGCGGAACGAAAAACCAATCTGGGTGATTATCAGATTCTCCAAACGCTGGAACAAATCATCCAACAACGCGAGCAGGAGCGTCCCGAAGGTGCCTATACCACCTATTTGTTTGAAAAAGGTGTCGATAAAATTTTGAAAAAAGTCGGGGAAGAATCGGCCGAAGTGATTATCGCCGCGAAAAACCGCAGTCATGAGGAGCTGAAGTGGGAAGCGGCAGATCTTTTGTACCACTTGCAGGTGTTGTTGGTCGAGCAAGGCCTGCCCTTCACTGAAATATTAAAAACATTAGAAGAAAGACACCATCAAAAAGACCGGTCCTAACCGTGTAAAAAGATAAGGATAAAATTTTGTCACACCACAGTCCTTGATACTGTGGTGTTTTTTCGGATTATTTTACCAGTTTAAATGGTTAGACGGATAAAATCACAAAACAGACGGGTAAAATGACCATTTTGACGGGTAAATTCAACAATTAGACGGGTAAATCTCCATTTTCGACGGGTAAATCTGTAAAACAGACGAGTAAACCCAGCCAAAACATTTTCCAGAAACAGCATTCGGAATCCCTTCTCGTTTGCCATCCAAATATGTTATACTTCATAGGGTATGAAAGGATGATGGAGGACTTCATGAGTAAAAACGCAAAAGCAACAATTCATAAAGGAAAAATTGTTTCATTTATTCCGACGGGGGAATATTACTTTAAAAAGGGAATCAAGGCATATCATCGACGTGATTTTTTAAACGCAAAAAAATATCTGGAACGGGCGCTTCAGCTTGAGCCGGGTGAACCGATGATTGCCTGCCAGTTGGCGATTGTGTCAACAGAACTGGGCGAATTTGAACATTCCAATCGGCTGTTACACCTCATCCTTGAAGATCTTGATCACGAAATGGTGGAATGTCACTACTTTTTAGCGAATAATTATGCCCATCTAGGATTTTTTAAAGATGCCTATCACCATGCGATGCTGTATTTACAAGCAGACCCCGATGGTGATTTTTCTGAAGATGCCGAGGAATTGCTTGAACTGCTTTCGTTTGAAGCAGGCGAGCTTGAAGATGAATTTTACCAGCAGGATGATCTGATCGTGAAACAGGAACAGGCACGCGACCTCCTGGAATCGGGCTACCTGCCCAAAGCGATTGAGATCCTTAAGGAAGTCATCGAAGAGTACCCTGAGTATTGGTCGGCTTACAACAACCTGGCGCTGGCTTATTTTTATCTAGGCAAACCTGAAAAGGCCGAAGCCATTTTAAATGAAGTGTTGGAGCGAAATCCGGGAAATCTTCATGCCCTCTGCAACAAGATGATATTTGCCCACTATCAGGGACGCTTTAAATATGTCGAGCAATGCATGGCCTCGTTAAAAAAAATTCAGCCGCTCTTAAGCGAGCATCAATTTAAGCTGGGGACCTCGTTTGCCTTGGTAGGCGAATATGAACTGGCCTATGTTTGGCTGAAAAAATTATATAAAACCGGTTATGATGGCGACGGTCCATTCTATTATTGGCTCTCGTACTCAGCCTTCCATACCGGTCATGAAACGTTTGCCAAAGCCATTTGGAATAAGCTGCTGGAACTAAATCCGGAAAAAGAAGGCAGTGAACCTTGGAATGACAATCAGGACCAAATCAGTGGGTTAGAGAATATGTCAGGCTCCATTTTTCAAAAGATGGAAAGTGACTATGTGGAAGAACGGTTATTTGCCTTGTTTCTGACGACTGTTTCAAATAAAAAAGAGGAGATTATCACCTCGAAAAAATTGTTTCAAAATCATAAGTTTACCGCTTTGGAAAAGGAATATATCTCTTGGATTCGCTCCGGCAAACCATCCCGGACAGCGGACGCACAAGAAATAGCAGAACTTTTTTATGAGAATTACCAGCCGATCGGAACCATCGAAGCAGGTCTTTACTTGATGTGGTTTTCGGTGTTTGCCGAAGCATCTAAAGCAGGCGTCCGTTTGAAAAATAAACGCGCCTGGGCAGGTGCAGTGGAATATACCTGGCACAAGCTGCGCAGCGAAAAAGTATCGCAGCAGGAAATGGCCAAACGCTATGATATTTCGACTGCAACAATTGGCAAATATGTGAAATTGGTTCAGGAGTTTTTACGCTAAAAGCAAGCAGATTTTTGGACTCTATTTGAAATATTTATTACGATTAAGTAGGGAATACTAATGCTTAATCGTTTTTTTTTGTAATTTATAGTTTGGCACATATTGTAAATGTTCTAGCTTTTTTATAAGGAGTGAAATTAAAAATGACAGAAGAAAAAATTTATGATGTCATTATCGCTGGTGCTGGTCCAGCGGGGATGACTGCAGCTGTTTATACATCGCGTGCTAATCTGTCAACGCTGATGATCGAGCGGGGCATGCCAGGCGGGCAGATGGCCAATACCGAAGAGGTGGAAAACTATCCGGGCTATGAGAGCATTCTTGGTCCTGATTTATCGACAAAAATGTTTGAGCATGCGAAGAAATTCGGGGCTGAATATGCTTATGGTGATATAAAAGAGATTATCGACTACGGGGACTACAAACTGGTCAAAGCCGGTTCAAAGCAATATAAAGCGTATGCCGTTATCATTGCTACCGGTGCAGAGTATAAAAAAATTGGCGTTCCCGGTGAGCAGGAGCTCGGCGGCCGCGGCGTTTCTTATTGTGCCGTGTGCGATGGGGCCTTTTTCAAAGGGAAAGAGCTCTATGTGATAGGAGGCGGTGACTCCGCGGTTGAAGAGGGAGTGTATTTAACCCGCTTCGCTTCGAAGGTAACGATTGTTCACCGCCGCGATCAGCTGCGGGCACAAAAAATCCTTCAAGATCGTGCCTTTGCGAATGAGAAAGTTGATTTTATCTGGAATCATACGGTGAAGTCGATCAACGAAAAGGACGGAAAAGTGGGCAGTATCACGCTTGTATCAACAAAAACCGGCGAAGAACAGGAACTGCCGGCAGACGGTGTGTTTATTTATATTGGCATGGTCCCGCTGACAAAGCCATTTCAAGCACTGGGAATAACCAATGAAAATGGTTATATTGAAACAAATGAAAATATGGAAACGAAGATACCTGGGATTTTCGCTGCTGGGGATGTTCGTGAAAAAACACTGCGCCAAATTGTTACAGCAACAGGTGACGGGAGTATTGCCGCGCAAACGGCTCAACACTATGTGGAAGAATTGAAAGAAGCAATGAAATTAAAGAAATAAAATAGTAATTTGATTATCACTCAACTGTAACAACTGTGAAATATTGTTAGGGTATGATAAGAGTAATTGACCCCCTTTAAGAATATATTTTTTCGTGCGCAGGACCAGCAGCCTGTGCTTTTTTTTACGCTGCCAAAATAGTATAATGAAATGAACAAAATTTTTTTGGAGTTTGAAGCACTCAACGCTTTTTCAAAGAGAAGGTGAGTAGAATGCAGCGGGTCACCAATTGTGTACTGATTAAAGACAAAAAGGTATTATTGCTGCAAAAGCCGCGTCGCGGTTGGTGGGTGGCTCCCGGTGGCAAGATGGAGCCGGGTGAATCGGTTCGCGACTCCTGCATCCGGGAATTTCGTGAGGAAACCGGAGTATACTTAAAAAACCCTCAGTTAAAAGGGATTTTTACGATGATTATGAAAGAAGGAGACCAGCTTCTTTCGGAATGGATGATGTTTACGTTCGTGGCAACCGAATCAGATGGGGTGGATCTCGACGAATCTGAGGAAGGAAAGCTCGAATGGCATTCAATTGAATCGATCAAAGCGTTGCCGATGGCTGCCGGTGATTATCACATTATTGATTACATGATTCACGGCAAAGGAATCATCTATGGCACTTTTACCTATACAAAAGACTTTCAGCTCATTAATTATCGATTAGATCCAAGTTAGGGGGGAAAAACAATGAGTACCGGTTCGACAAGTGATATCCAAATGGTGATCATTACCGGAATGTCCGGCGCTGGGAAAACTGTTGCGATTCAAAGTTTTGAAGATCTGGGATTTTTCTGTGTTGATAATTTGCCTCCTACGCTGCTTCCGAAATTTCTTGAACTTATGAAGGAATCCGGGAATAAAATGAATAAAGTGGCCCTTGTCATGGATCTTCGGGGCAGGGAATTTTTTGACCATCTGTTTAAGGCTTTGGATGATTTGGCAGAAACTTCTTGGGTGACCCCACAGATCCTATTTTTAGATGCTGATGATGCCACATTAGTCCGCAGATACAAGGAGACAAGAAGGTCGCATCCGCTTGCCAAATCAGGACTTCCGCTTGAAGGAATAACCCTTGAAAGAGAGCTCTTGGAAGAGTTAAAGGGAAGGGCCCAGTTAATTTACAACACTTCCCAGATGAAACCGCGAGAATTACGGGAGAAGATTGTAACGGAATTTACCGCGAATAAGCAATCCATTTTTACCGTCAATGTCATGTCATTTGGCTTTAAATATGGACTTCCGATTGACGCTGACCTCGTGTTTGATGTACGCTTCTTGCCCAACCCCCATTATATTGAGCATATGCGGCCCAAGACAGGACTGGATGAGGAAGTATCCAGCTATGTTCTGAAATGGAATGAAACGCAGCGATTTCTTGAAAAAGTGACAGACTTGCTGGGGTTCATGCTCCCACATTATAAACGTGAGGGGAAGGCTCAGCTCGTTATTGCCGTTGGCTGTACCGGCGGGCAGCATCGTTCCGTGGCCTTAGCTGAGTATATCGGTCACTATTTTGAAAAGGATTACAAAACCGTTATTTCACACCGTGACATTGAGAAGAGAAAGGAAAAAACTACATGAGTGATTATGAGAAGCCCAGAATTGTTGTCATCGGCGGAGGAACAGGGCTGCCGGTCTTGTTAAGAGGCCTAAAGCAATATCCTGTTGAAATAACCGCCATTGTAACGGTTGCCGATGATGGCGGCAGTTCAGGCAAAATTCGCGAAGACCTGAATATTCCACCGCCGGGGGATGTCCGCAACGTACTAGCGGCATTGGCGGATGTGGAACCACTTGTTGAGGAAATGTTTCAACATCGGTTTAAAACAACGAATCAACTTTCAGGACATTCACTTGGCAATCTCATTTTAGCAGCCATGACCTCGATTACCGGTAATTTTGTATATGCGATTCAGGAAATGAGTAAGGTCTTGAATGTTCGCGGCAGGGTCTTGCCCGCGGCCAACCAAAGTGTAGTATTACACGCTGAAATGGAAGATGGCACCATTATTTCAGGAGAATCAAAGATCCCTTATTCCGGAAAAAAAATCAACCGGGTGTTTTTGACGCCTGAAAATATTCTTCCGTTACCGGAAACCCTTCAGGCCATTCATCAGGCTGATTTAATTATTATCGGCCCCGGCAGTCTCTATACGAGTATTTTGCCAAATCTACTAGTCCCCGGATTAGGGGATGCCGTCTGTCACGCAGCGGCAAAAAAAGTGTATATTTGTAATTTAATGACCCAAGCCGGAGAAACCTACGGCTTTGCCGCAAGCGACCATGTGAAGGCGATTTATCATCATATGAATTGTGCGTTTATCAATACCATTCTGGTAAATAACAGAGAAATCCCGCAGGATGTGCAGCTTCGTTATAAGGAAGAACTGGCCAGCCCGGTACGATATGATTTGCCGCAATTATATGAACTGGGAATTGAGGTCGTCCATGCCGATATTGCCAACCTCGAAAATGGGGCATTACGGCATGATCCCAAAAAAGTGGCAAAAATTTTATATAATTTGCTCATTAATGAAACTATATAACGGTATGAAGCGTAAATAAATTATATAGTATGGGAAAGAGCAAAGGCAGCACTTTTTAAGTACCCCCGCAATAACGGAATTTTTCAGTGTCTGAGGAAATAGTCTCTGAATCAAATTCTACAGTATATGGCGGCGGGGAATACCATATCTATTTTTAACGGAGGTGAGGGAATGTCTTTCGCTTCGGAAACGAAAAAGGAATTAACTAATCTGGAAGTGAAAAGCTGCTGTATTCGTGCGGAGCTGTCGGCTCTTATTCGCATGAATGGTTCCCTTTCCTTTTCCAATCGTGGGGTAGTGGTTGACATCCAAACGGAAAATGCGGCCATTGCCAGGAGAATTTATACTTTATTAAAAAAAAGATACGACGTCCAAGTTGAATTGCTGGTACGAAAGAAAATGCGGTTGAAAAAGAACAATGTCTACATTGTCCGCTTAATGCAACAAGCAAGAGAAATTTTGGAAGATACGATGATCTTAGGTGAAGGCTTTACATTTATTCATGACATCTCACCTGAACTTGTAAAGAAGAAATGCTGCAGGCGTTCCTATTTGCGCGGTGCTTTTCTGGCCGGGGGTTCGGTGAATAATCCGGAAACATCATCCTATCATTTGGAAATTTCCTCACTTTACAAGGAACATAATGATTCTTTATGTGAATTGATGAATTCCTTTAGGCTCAACAGTAAGACACTCGAGCGGAAAAAGGGCTTTATTACGTACTTAAAGGAAGCGGAGAAAATTACCGAGTTCTTAAACATTATTGGTGCACATAATGCCTTACTCCGTTTTGAGGATATCAGGATCGTCAGAGACATGCGTAATTCTGTTAACCGGCTGGTAAATTGTGAAACCGCTAACCTCAATAAGACGATCGGGGCGTCAATTAGGCAGGTCGAAAATATCCGTTATATTGATCAAACCGTAGGTCTGCAAATTTTGCCCGATAAGCTGCGGGAAATTGCTGAGCTTCGCCTGCAATATACCGATGTTACGCTGAAAGAATTGGGCGAGCTGGTGACGGGCGGGGCAATTAGCAAATCTGGAATCAATCATCGCTTAAGGAAAATTGATGAGATTGCCGAAAAGCTGCGTGCCGGGGATCTGCCCACGAAGGATAAACAGATTTAACTTTGTGAAAAAATAAACAAGAATAGAGAGAATTTGAGGAGGAATTTGGATTATGTTAGAGAAACAAGTGGAAGTAAAATTGAAAACGGGGTTACAAGCGCGGCCGGCAGCTCTGTTTGTTCAGGAAGCCAATCATTTCTCGGCTGATATTTTTTTAGAAAAGGATGGCAAAAGGGTGAATGCCAAAAGTATTATGGGGCTAATGAGCCTGGCAGTCGGTTCCGGTGTCGAAATTACGATCATTGCTGACGGGGAAGACGAAGAGACTGCGATTCAGACGTTAACTGATTTTATCGAAAAGGATCACTAAACATAAACATGCGGGCTGGCCAATGGGTTAGCCCTTTTTATTTGTAAAAAAGAACAACCAACAGATTAACGCTGGTTGTTCTTTGAAAATTGTCTAGCCTCAGTGCCTAACCCCTCGAGGTCATAAGCCAAACTGTCAAAGAAGGCTAAAGAATAGCCTTCTTGCCAGCTCGTCTTATGCTTGTCGGGGCTGTTCAAGGCACTTCGGCATTTCTTCTTATTTGTCTTTTTTATCAAGAATATTGCGGGAAATAATGTTATCAATTAAACCGTATTCCTTTGCTCTTTCAGCTGTCATGAAGTTATCGCGGTCAGTATCGCGCTGAATCACTTCAATCGGCTGACCGGTGCGTTCGGCTAAAATACCGTTTAATTTTTCGCGCAAGAAAAGGATGCGTTTAGCAGCAATTTCGATTTCCGTTGCCTGCCCTTGGGCACCGCCTAAAGGTTGGTGAATCATGACTTCGGCATTTGGTAAGGCAAACCGTTTTCCTTTTTCACCAGCTGCCAGCAAAAATGCTCCCATGGAGGCCGCCATCCCAATGCAGACGGTCGATACGTCCGGCTTAATATACTGCATCGTATCATAAATGGCCATACCAGCAGTGATACTGCCGCCTGGGCTGTTAATATAAAGGGTAATATCTTTTTCTGGGTTTTCCGCTTCCAGGAATAGCAGTTGTGCGACAATACTATTGGCGACGTTATCATCGATGGCACTTCCAAGCATGATGATCCGGTCTTTTAACAGACGGGAATAAATATCATACGCTCTTTCACCGCGATTTGTTTGTTCAATGACTGTAGGAATTAGATTCATTTTTCTTTCCTCCTTTAATTAAAAGGCTTAAACTATGTATTGTTATCATACACTATTGGTCAATAAAGGTCAAACAATATAGCCTTCATTTTTTTCGACATCTTTCCTTCAATCAGCTTAACCAATTAGGCTGCAATTTAAAACAAAATTTGCACTTGCAAAGTGAAGCAAAGTGACTTATAATATGTAAGTCGCTAATATTAAGCCCTCGTGGTGTAACGGATAACACGCAAGATTCCGGTTCTTGTACTGGGGGTTCGATTCCCTCCGAGGGCGCTAGAGTACACTCAAAGAAACCTTCTTATCTGTGTGATAGGAGGTTTTTTCTTTTAATAAGCGATTTGCTGTTATTTGTATTTTCTGACAATTGAAAACAAAAATTGAAGATTGAACAATTTTCCATACACCAAAGCTCTTGTTTCATGTAAAATAACCTTAAGGAGGGGAGTGTTATGAATTTAAAAGCAGGTTTATGGCAGCAGCAAACACTGAAGCTCACAATGACTCAAGAGTTGTCACAGGCAATTGCTTTGTTGCAATATTCTACGCAAGAGCTGACGGAGTTTTTGGAGAATAAGGCGCTTGAAAATCCTTTAATCCAAATTGACCAAGTGAATGTGCAGCCGATGAATCCCCTAATAGACCGAAATCGTCGGAAGCATCAAAAAGTGGAAAAGGACTGGATTGAACAAATTGCTGCCAAACCATTTTCACTAGAAGAACAATTAATATCGCAACTTAATATAAAAGCGTTATCAAATGACCAATTACGCGTGATTCGCCATTTAATTTATAACTTGGATGAAAACGGTTACTTTACCGGAGATTTGGCTGAAATTGCAGTAAAGCTGCAAACAAACCAAGAATTGGTTGAAGCTTGCTTGATGATGATTCAGTCACTGGAACCGATTGGAATTGGAGCACGAAATCTGCAAGAATGCTTGCTTATCCAAGTAGAATATGAATATCCTGATAATGAACTGACCAAGAAAATCATTTCCGATTATTTTGTCCCCTTTGCTGAAAAGAAATGGAGGCAAATTGCCAAGGAACTGCAGGTAACGCTAAAGGATATCCAGGATGTTTTTGATGAAATTCAACTATTGGATCCAAAGCCGGGTGCTGTATTGGGGAATGAAACTTCTGCTTATATCATTCCGGACGTAATTGTCGAACAAACTCCTGAAGGCTTAACGGTTCGAATGTTCGACGACATGCTTCCGAAAATCAGCTTTAATCAGCAGTACTATAACCAATTTAAGAATCAGGATCAGCAGGTTAACCGCTTCTTACAAGATAAGGTTCAGGATTATCAATGGATTCTGAAAAGCATTGAACAGCGGCGTGAAACATTGACAAGGGTTGTCACCAAAATTGTTGAAAAGCAAGCCGCTTTCTTTGAAAATGGTCCTGAAAGCTTGGTGCCTATGACGATGAAGGAGCTGGCGGCCGAACTGGATATTCATGAATCAACGGTCAGCCGGGCTGTCCGCGAGAAATATGTGCAAACACCGATTGGCACTTTTACCTTAAAATCATTTTTTACAAGCACGATCCAAACAGTTGTCGGCGATGAACAAACCTCTTCTGCCCAAGTTAAAAAGGCCATCACCCGCTTAGTCGAAAAGGAAGACAAAGCAAAACCATTGTCCGACCAAGACATCGTGGAACAATTAAAAATAACCGAAGGAATCATCGTGTCACGCAGAACCATCGCCAAATACCGTGACCAACTAGGCATCCCATCCTCATCCAAGAGAAAAAGATTTAACTAATTTGGTGTCTTTAATTTGGTGCCTGACACCATCCGTGGACATTTGTCCGTCTGGAGTGGACAAAATACCAAGTATTACCACGCAAACGCAAGTTTAGAAAGGAATTCTAATAATATGCCAAGACGAGTCGTAACGATATATTCGAGGAAACGTTGTCCGTTATGTGATAAAGCGAAGGCTGTTTTGCTCGAGTTGAGGGAAGAATATCATTTTACGTTGGAGGAAGTGGATATTGAGACAAGTGACGAACTCACCGAGCGCTATGGTTTGATGATTCCGGTCGTCCATATCGACGGTGAAGAGGTTGCTTATGGAATTGTTAATAAAATTGACATAAGTAACCGCTTGCAAAATGGAGCAAAATGATTGAAATTGGCCATCACTACTGCTACAATAAAAAACGTAGACGGGGTGATTTTTTTGCAGCAGGCGGGACATAATATGTCTATGATGGACATTTTTTGACCAACTGCATATAATAATAAAGGAGAAGCAAAGATGCAGTCTTTTATTGATATTACCAAAAGACTATTACCTGATTTCCTGCCAGTGTTGCAAAAACGCTATGCGATCCTTCGTTCTATCAGATATTTGCAGCCTGTGGGAAGAAGAAGTTTAGCCGGCAGTCTTGATCTAACGGAGAGAATTCTCCGTAGTGAAGTAGACTTCCTCAAAGATCAAAATCTTATTACCGTCAGTAATACGGGAATGAGATTAACTCAGGAAGGAAAAAACCTCCTTGAGGATTTAGAAGGGTTGATGCGCGAATTAAAAGGGATTGATGTCCTGGAGCTGGAACTCAAGCATCGCTTAGGCATCAAAAAAGTCATCATCGTACCGGGAAATGCGGATGAGTCCCCTTTTGTGAAAAGTGAACTGGGCAAAGCAGCAGCAGCCTGTATGAAAAAGCTTTTGCAAGGGGAAAATATCATCGCCATTACTGGCGGTTCAACAATGGCGGCTGTGGCAGAGAAGTTAACACCGGAAACGGAGGAAAAGAAATTGCTATTTGTGCCAGCTCGCGGCGGAATCGGTGAAGATGTTCAAAATCAAGCCAACACGATTTGTGCGATAATGGCCAGAAACACAAATGGCAAACATCGGGTATTTTATGTGCCTGACCAGGTGAGTACAGAAATCTATCAATCCTTGATTAAAGAGCCGGATATCGAAGAAAATTTACATTTAATAAAGTCAGCTAACATGATCCTTCATGGGATTGGAGATGCTATTACAATGGCCAAGCGCCGGAAAAGCACTCCCGAGCTGCTTTCGCGGCTTGCTGACAACCAGGCTGTGGGGGAGGCATTTGGCTACTATTTTAATGAGGCTGGCGAAATTGTTCATAAGGTGCTAACACTCGGAATTCAGCTTGAGGACCTCGAGGATATCCCCCATGTTTTAGCAGTTGCTGGAGGAGCTTCAAAGGCAAAGGCAATCAAAGCCTACATGAAAAAAGCACCCGCATCGACGATTCTGATCACCGATGAAGGGGCTGCAGAATGGTTAATAAAAGGGTAATCCCTTTTTAATAATTTATCCTTATCCAAATAAAGGAGGAACTATATCATGACAGTAAAAGTTGGTATTAATGGATTTGGTCGTATTGGACGTAACGTTTTTCGAGCAGCATTAAACAATAGCAATGTTGAAATTGTGGCAATCAACGATTTAACAGATGCTAATATGTTGGCTCACCTTTTAAAATTCGACTCTGTTCATGGAACACTAAAAGAAGATGTTACCGTTGATGGCGAATACCTCGTTGTTGGCGGCCATAAAGTAAAAGTGCTTGCTGAACGTGATCCTGCACAACTTGGCTGGGGCGACCTTGGTGTTGAAGTTGTCATCGAATCAACTGGCCGTTTTACAAAACGTGAAGATGCTGCAAAACATCTTGAAGCAGGTGCAAAAAAAGTTATTATTTCTGCACCAGGTAAAAACGAAGATATCACCATTGTTATGGGTGTTAACGAAGATAAATATGATCCGGCAAACCACCATGTTGTTTCCAACGCCTCTTGTACAACAAACTGCTTGGCACCATTTGCAAAAGTATTGAATGACCATTTCGGTATCAAACGCGGTATGATGACAACGGTTCACTCTTATACCAATGACCAGCAAATTCTTGACTTGCCGCACAAGGATTACCGTCGTGCCCGTGCTGCTGCTGAAAGTATGATCCCAACGACAACGGGTGCAGCAAAAGCAGTTGCGCTTGTATTACCGGAATTAAAAGGTAAATTAAATGGTATGGCCATGCGCGTGCCAACTCCAAACGTGTCAGTAGTAGACTTGGTCGCGGAACTTGAAAAAGATGTTACCGTCGAAGAAGTCAACGGAGCATTAAAAGCAGCTGCTGAAGGACCATTAAAAGGAATTTTAGCTTACTCTGAACTTCCGCTGGTTTCTCGTGACTATAACGGAACAACTGTTTCTTCAACGATTGATGCTCTTTCAACGATGGTACTAGAAGGCAACATGGTGAAAGTATTATCCTGGTACGATAACGAAGTAGGTTATTCAAACCGCGTCGTTGACCTTGTTGACTACATTGCCAAAAAAGGACTTTAATTCTTTTTTGGTTATGAATGGTATTTTTATCACAAACTGTTTATAATAATTATGGTATTCCATGGGGAGCGGGGAGTTTGCTTTAACGAGCCCCCGCTCCTTTTTATGTAAATGGCGCCTTTTTGACCGGTAACCATTTTTCAAAAGGCGTTTGTACAAAAAGCCAAATACATAGGAGGTCTTTTTGATGAACAAGAAAACGGTAAAAGATGTCGATCTCAAAGGAAAACGGGTTTTTTGCCGGGTCGACTTCAACGTGCCAATGCAAGATGGGAAAATTACCGATGAAACCCGGATTCGTGCAGCTTTACCAACGATTCAGTATTTGGTAGAACAAGGTGCCAAAGTGATTTTAGCGAGCCATCTTGGTCGTCCAAAGGGTAAAGTGGTGGAGGAAATGCGTTTGACTCCGGTAGCGGTTCGACTATCCGAGCTTCTAGGGCAAGAGGTGAAAAAAGCAGATGAAGCTTGCGGCGATTCTGTCAAAGCCATGATTGCCACGATGAACGATGGCGACGTATTGCTGCTTGAAAACGTGCGTTTTTATCCTGGCGAGGAAAAGAATGATCCTGATCTTGCCAAAGCTTTTGCCGAGCTGGCCGACCTTTATGTTAACGATGCTTTTGGTGCGGCACACCGGGCTCATGCCTCAACAGAAGGGATTGCCCACTATCTGCCGGCTGTCAGCGGCTTTTTAATGCAAAAAGAACTTGATGTCCTCGGTAAGGCACTGTCCAATCCGGAACGTCCATTTACCGCAATCATTGGCGGGGCCAAGGTAAAAGACAAAATTGGAGTCATTGAGAACTTGCTTGAATTAGTCGACAATCTCATTATTGGCGGCGGCCTTGCCTATACGTTCGTTAAGGCACAAGGCCACGAAATCGGCCAATCACTGCTTGAAGAAGACAAAATTGACCTAGCTAAGTCGTTTATGGAAAAGGCAAAGGAAAAAGGTGTACATTTCTATATGCCAGTTGATGCGGTAGTTGCTGATGAATTTTCAGCAGATGCTAACACCAAGGTAGTTGCCATTGAAGATATTCCTGCTGACTGGCAGGCGCTTGATATCGGTCCAAAGACAGCGTCCATTTATCGTGATGTCATTGAAAAATCGAAGCTTGTCATATGGAATGGACCAATGGGTGTGTTTGAAATGGACAAATTTGCCGGCGGTACGAAAGCAGTTGCTGAAGCACTTGCAGAGGCTAAAGATACCTATTCCGTCATTGGCGGCGGTGACTCTGCAGCCGCAGTTGAAAAATTTGGCTTAGCCGATAAAATGAGCCACATCTCAACAGGCGGCGGTGCGTCCTTAGAGTTTATGGAAGGAAAAGCACTGCCAGGCGTCGTTGCATTGAATGACAAGGAATAAGTTGTTATTTCTAATGGTGGATATCTACTTGAAATGTGGTCATATTGATTTCAGGTGAAATCTACATTTCTTAAGTAGATTCCAACACAAATTATGACGATATCTACCCATTTTACTTTTTTACAACCAAAGAATAAGAAGGGGATGTACCAGCATGCGGAAACCGATTATTGCAGGTAACTGGAAAATGCATAAGACACTTTCTGAAGCAAAAAGCTTTACTGAGGAAGTAAAAGATCAAGTACCAGCTTCAGAAGAGATGGATTCAGTCATTTGCGCCCCAGCATTATTTTTACAAAGCCTTGTGGAAGCAGCCAAAGGGACTAGAGTAAAAATTGGAGCACAAAACATGCACTTTGAAGAAAGCGGTGCGTTCACCGGAGAAATCAGCCCGAAAGCACTAGCTGATCTTGGCGTTGAGTACGTTATTATCGGCCATTCGGAACGCCGGGAAATGTTTAATGAAACCGATGAATCAGTCAACAAAAAGGTTCATGCTGCGTTTAAATACAATTTAACACCAATTGTTTGCTGCGGCGAAACATTGGCCCAGCGAGAACACGGTGAAACAATGGATTTTGTTGGCGGTCAAATCCAAAAGGCATTAGCCGGATTAACCGCTGAACAAGTGAAACAAACAGTCATTGCGTACGAGCCAATCTGGGCGATTGGAACGGGTAAATCGTCTACTTCTACCGATGCCAATGAAGTTTGCGCCCATATTCGCAAGACCATTGCCGAACAATTTACCCAAGATGTAGCTGATGAAGTCCGGATTCAATATGGCGGCAGTGTAAAGCCAGGTAATATAAAGGAATATATGGCTGAGTCTGACATTGATGGTGCGTTAGTTGGCGGGGCCAGCCTCGAACCACAATCATTTTTACAATTATTGGAGGCAGGCAAACATGAGTAAAGCTCCTGTAGCCCTTATTATCTTAGATGGTTTTGGTTGTCGGAATGAAGTGAAAGGAAATGCCGTTGCTCAAGCCAAGAAACCCAACTTTGATCGGCTTTGGAACACCTATCCGCATTCTCATTTAGGAGCAAGCGGTGAATCTGTTGGTCTTCCAGATGGACAAATGGGCAACTCCGAAGTCGGCCACTTAAATATCGGTGCCGGCCGGATTGTTTATCAAAGTTTAACCCGGGTTAACATAGCCATCCGCGAGCATGAATTTGAGAAAAATGAAACGTTCCTTGGCGCTATGGAGCATGTGAAGAAATACGGTACCAGCCTCCATTTATTTGGATTGCTTTCTGACGGCGGCGTGCACAGCCATATTGACCATATGTTTGCTCTCTTAAGGTTGGCAAAACAAGAAGGCGTCGAAAAGGTGTATGTCCATGCCTTCCTTGACGGTCGTGACGTTGGCCCGCAAACGGCAAAGACCTATATTCAGGAAACGCTGGATAAAATGAAGGAATATGGAGTTGGTGAATTCGCCACCATTTCCGGTCGCTATTATTCAATGGATCGTGACAAGCGCTGGGAGCGTGTGGAAAAATCCTACCGGGCTATGGTTTATGGCGAAGGTCCAACCTACACCAATCCAATAGAGCTTGTAGATGATTCTTATGCTCACGGAATTTTTGATGAGTTCGTGATTCCATCTGTAATGGTGAAAGAAGACGGTTCACCTGTCGCCACCATTCAAGATCATGATGCCGTGATTTTCTATAACTTCCGTCCGGACCGGGCGATTCAAATTTCTAATACCTTTACGAACAAAGATTTCCGTTCGTTTGACCGTGGACCCAAGCATCCACATGATTTATATTTCGTCTGTTTAACTCACTTCAGTGAAACAGTCGATGGCTATGTTGCCTTCAAACCAACCAATCTTGACAATACCTTAGGGGAAGTCCTGTCACAGCATCATTTGAAGCAGCTGCGGATTGCCGAAACGGAAAAATATCCGCACGTCACTTATTTTATGAGCGGCGGCCGCGAGGAAAAATTCCCTGGTGAAGAACGGATATTAATTAACTCACCGAAGGTTGCAACCTATGACCTGAAACCGGAAATGAGTGCTTACGAAGTAACCGATGCGTTGCTGAAAGAAATCCAGGATGATAAATTTGATGCGATTATTCTAAATTACGCAAACCCTGATATGGTGGGCCACTCAGGGATGCTGGAACCAACGATTAAAGCAGTGGAAACGGTCGACGAATGTCTCGGGAAAGTGATCGATTTAATCCTTGAAAAAGGCGGCGCTGCCATTATCACAGCCGACCATGGAAATGCTGAAGAAGTGGTTACCCTTGAAGGCAAACCGATGACGTCGCACACAACCAATATTGTCCCGGTCATTGTCACCAAGAAGGGGATTGAGTTACGCGACGACGGGATTCTTGGGGATCTGGCACCAACGATGCTCGATCTGTTAAATATTGAAAAACCTGCCGAAATGACAGGAACATCGATCATAAAGTAAATCTGTTGCTGTGTAAAATTATATTTTATAAGGAGAGATTGACATGCCATTTATTACTGAAGTTTATGCACGTGAAGTTTTGGATTCCCGCGGTAACCCTACAGTGGAAGTTGAAGTTTATACTGAATCCGGTGCTTTTGGCCGCGCCCTGGTACCTAGCGGTGCTTCTACCGGAGAATACGAAGCCGTGGAACTGCGCGACGGCGACAAGAGCCGCTACCTTGGCAAGGGCGTTCTCAAGGCTGTTGAAAATGTAAATGATATTATTGCACCAGCGCTGATCAGCGAAGAGTTCAGTGTTCTTGACCAAGTGGGTGTTGACCAAGCCTTAATCGAATTAGATGGAACGGAAAATAAAGGTAAATTAGGTGCAAACGCCATTCTTGGTGTGTCTATGGCTGTAGCCCGTGCTGCTGCTGACTACCTTGGTGTTCCTTTATACCAATATCTTGGCGGCTTCAATGCCAAACAGCTTCCAGTACCAATGATGAACATCTTAAATGGCGGCGCTCACGCTGACAACAACGTTGACATTCAAGAATTCATGATCATGCCTGTTGGTGCTCCTAACTTTAGAGAAGCACTTCGCATGGGCGCAGAAATTTTCCATAACTTAAAAACCGTCTTAAAAGGTAAAGGCTACAACACGGCGGTTGGTGACGAGGGCGGCTTTGCGCCAAACTTAAAATCAAACGAAGAAGCGCTGCAAACGATTATTGAGGCAATTGAAAAAGCCGGCTACAAGCCTGGTGAAGAAGTCATGCTGGCCATGGACGTTGCTTCATCTGAAATCTATAGTAAGGAAGATGGAAAATACCATCTTGAAGGCGAAGGTAAAGTGAAAACGTCTGAAGAAATGGTTGATTGGTATGAGGAACTATGCTCTAAATACCCAATTATCTCCATTGAAGACGGTCTTGATGAAAACGACTGGAACGGCTTCAAGCTGTTAACGGAACGCCTTGGCAAAAAAGTTCAATTAGTTGGTGACGACCTATTCGTAACCAATACGAAGAAGCTTGCGGAAGGAATTGAAAAAGGCATTGCCAACTCCATCCTGATCAAGGTAAACCAAATCGGTACTTTAACGGAAACTTTCGATGCGATTGAAATGGCAAAACGTGCTGGCTACACAGCCGTTGTCTCCCACCGTTCCGGTGAAACAGAAGACAGCACGATCGCGGACATTGCCGTTGCAACGAATGCCGGTCAAATCAAAACAGGTGCGCCATCCCGTACCGACCGGATTGCTAAGTATAACCAACTGCTTCGCATCGAAGATTTATTAGGCGAAACAGCACAGTTTAATGGGATTAAATCTTTCTATAACTTGAATAAGTAATCTCATTACAGACCAAGGCAGCCATTTCAATCATGGCTGTCTTTCTATGTAAATCGCACCTATAACCGAGCACCCGGATAACAGGTATTGTGAAATGGCCGCTAATGTGGTAAATTTAAAATACTGTGAAGTACGTCTACAGGAGGTTACCTTCATGCATACATTTTTTGTCGTCTTATTAGTGATCGTAAGTATCGCCCTTATCGCTGTTGTTTTACTACAATCGGGCAAAAGCGCTGGTTTGTCCGGTGCCATTTCCGGCGGTGCGGAATCCCTTTTCGGTAAGCAAAAGGCACGAGGAATTGATTTAATCCTGCACCGGATTACCGTTGTTTTATCCGTCCTATTCTTTTTACTTACACTTGCCGTTACTTACTTTAAAATCTAATAGGAAACGATCAAAACCCGGTCACTGTAACCGGGTTTTTTGCTATGTTGGGGAATCATAAGTCTTTTTTCTGGATTGTTATAAGCGGCTGTGCTTAAACTAAAGAATAGTGAGACTTTATTGCATCGAAGGAGTTTTTTATATGAAATTGACAATGCCAAAACCATTTACCTTTGAGAGCGGAAAACGAGCGGTTCTGTTGCTGCATGGCTTTACCGGAAATTCAGCCGATGTCCGGATGCTTGGGCGCTACCTTGAAAAAAGGGGCTATACCTGCCATGCCCCGCATTACAAAGGTCATGGGGTGCCGCCGGAGGAACTCGTCCACACTGGTCCGGAAGATTGGTGGCAGGACGTGATGAACGGATATCATTTTTTAAAAAATAGTGGTCATAAGGAAATCGCTGTGGTAGGACTTTCCTTAGGTGGCGTATTTTCCTTGAAATTAGGTTACACTGTACCTATAAAAGGAATTGTACCGATGTGTGCACCTATGTATATCAAAAGCGAACAGGTCATGTACGAAGGCGTTCTTGAATACGCCCGGGAATTTAAAAAGCGGGAAGGAAAATCGGAAGAGCAAATCGAATTGGAAATGAATGAGTTTAAAAAAACGCCAATGAACACATTAAAGGCGTTGCAAGAGCTCATTGCCGATGTCAGGGAAAATGTTGATACAATTTTTGCCCCTACATTCGTTGTTCAGGCCCGACATGACAAGATGATTAATACCGAGAGTGCCAATATTATTTATGAAAATATTATGTCACCGATTAAACAAATCAAGTGGTACGAAGAATCGGGTCATGTGATTACGCTAGATAAGGAACGCGACAAGTTGCATGAGGATGTATATGACTTTTTAGAAAGCCTGGTTTGGCACGATTAAAATTCCAATTTAAAGGAGGGATTGCCGTCATGGAAGATAACATAAAAAAACAGATCGACCGGTTGCTGCAATATATGAAAGAAGAAACCTACAAACCGCTCACGGTTCAAGAACTGGAATCCGCTTTTGGAATCCAGGATTCAAGTGACTTTAAGGATTTTGTCAAAGCATTGGTCAAAATGGAGGAAAAGGGATTAGTGGTCCGTACCCGTGCCAATCGCTACGGTCTCCCGGAAAAAATGAACCTCGTTCGCGGTAAGCTGACAGGCCACGCCAAAGGGTTTGCCTTTGTGGTGCCTGATGAACCAGGGATGGATGATATTTTTATCCCGCCAACCGAAACCCATAACGCGATGCACGGTGACACCGTATTAGTCCGCGTTTCCTCTGCAAGCTCCGGACAGCGCCGTGAAGGCAGCATTATCCGGATTATCGAACGCGGTGTCGAGCAAATTGTCGGGACTTACGTGGAAAGCAAAAATTTTGGTTTTGTTATTCCCGATGATAAAAAATTTGCCAATGATATTTTTATCCCAAAGGAGGCCTCCAAAGGGGCAGTTGAAGGACATAAGGTTGTTGTTAAGCTGACCACATATCCCGAAGGAAGAAAAAGTGCCGAGGGGGAAGTCGTGACGATTCTGGGGCATAAAAACGATCCCGGCGTAGACATTCTCTCCATCATACATAAACATGGACTGCCGATTGCTTTTCCGGATGAAGTCTTGCAGCAGGCCAATGCGGTGCCTGACACCATTGATGAGAGTGAACTGGTGAATCGCCGCGATCTTCGCGGGGAGACGATTGTCACGATCGATGGGGCCGATGCGAAGGACCTTGATGATGCGGTGACAGTGACCAGATTAGCGAACGGCAACTACAAGCTAGGTGTGCATATTGCCGATGTCAGCTATTATGTGAAGGAAGGATCGCCCATCGACCGGGAGGCAGCCGAGAGGGCAACGAGTGTGTATTTGGTTGATCGTGTCATTCCGATGATTCCGCATCGCCTGTCCAATGGGATTTGTTCGTTAAATCCACGGGTGGACCGGCTGGTGTTGTCCTGTGAGATGGAAATTGACGGGGAAGGCCATGTGGTTTCCCATGAAATTTTTCAAAGTGTGATCAAAACAACCGAGCGGATGACGTACCATGATGTGAACCGAATCCTTGTCGATCAGGACGAGGAAACACGAGCCCGCTATGAGACCCTCGTGCCGATGTTTGAATTAATGGAGGAGCTGGCGGCGATTCTTCGTGAAAAAAGAATGAAACGCGGTGCCATCGATTTTGATTTCAAAGAGTCAAAGGTTTTGGTTGATGAAAATGGCAAGCCGACCGATGTTGTCTTACGCGAACGTTCCGTGGCAGAGCGGCTGATTGAGGAATTCATGCTCGCTGCCAACGAGACCGTCGCCGAGCATTTTCATTGGCTCGATGTTCCGTTCATTTACCGGATTCACGAGGATCCGAAGGAAGACAAGCTGCGCAAGTTTTTCGAGTTTATCACCAACTTCGGCTATATTGTCAAAGGAACCGCGAATCAAGTTCATCCTAGGGCACTGCAGGAAATCATTGAAGAGGTTCAAGGGAAGCCTGAGGAAATGGTCGTGTCAACCGTAATGCTGCGCTCGATGCAACAGGCAAAATATGATCCGGAATGCCTCGGGCACTTCGGATTATCAACACAGTTTTACACTCATTTTACATCGCCAATCCGCCGCTATCCGGATACGATCGTTCATCGTCTAATTCGTACTTATTTAATTGAAGGAAAGCTTGATGAAGCGACCCGGGAAAAATGGAATGCCCAGCTGCCCGAGATTGCCGAGCATTCTTCAAAAATGGAGCGGCGCGCGGTTGATGCTGAGCGGGATACGGATGAATTGAAGAAAGCCGAGTATATGGAGGATAAGATTGGCGAAGAGTATGACGGCATCATTAGTTCGGTCACCAATTTCGGGATGTTTGTTGAACTGGGGAATACGATTGAAGGTCTTGTTCATGTCAGCTATATGACCGACGACTATTATCGTTTTGATGAACGCCATTACGCGATGATTGGCGAGCGCACGGGGAATGTCTACCGGATTGGCGATGAAATCACCGTCCGCGTGGTTAAAGTAAATAAGGACGAGCACTCGATTGATTTTGAAATCGTTGGCATGAAAGGTACGCGCCGCCGCGAACGTTCGGAAGCGCCAAAAGTGTTTAAAACCGGCAGTGGGACCCACAAACCACGCCGTAATAAACAGGATGGGAAAAATCAAAAGACTGCTGTGGCTGGAGAAGGGAAAAAGCCGAAAAAGAAACGGAAATTTTACGAAAACGTCCCGGTCTCCAAAAGCACCAAACGGAAAAAGAAAAGATAAACCTGGTCTATGTACCCCCAACAAGGACGAAAAAAGCAGATCAAGGTCACGTAGAAGATGTCTACGTGACCTTATGCTTGGCAGCACAACAAATTCGGGCAACTAGAGTCATTCTAGTTGCCCGAATGAATGGGGCTTCATACATTTCAGGCAGTTAGAACCAGTCTAGTTGCCCGAACGCGTGGGATCACATACACTTCAGGCAGTTAGAACCAGTCTAGTTGCCCGAACGCGTGGGATTTCATACATTTCGGGCAGTTAGAACCATGCTAGTTGCCCGAACGCGTGGGATTTCATACATTTCGGGCAGTTAGAGTCATTCTATTTGGTCAAAAACTCGGCAGGGACCGGGACAAATGCCAAAACAGCTAAGAATTGTGGAGGGCAAGCATTTTTGTTAAAATAAAGGCCTAAAGAGGAGGTGAAATAAATGCCAAGAGGAGAAGGAAAGACTGTCGCGCAAAATAAAAAAGCGTATCATGACTATTTTATCGAAGAAACGTATGAGGCCGGAATCGTTCTGCAAGGGACTGAAATTAAGTCGATTCGCGCCGGTCGCGTGAATTTAAAGGATGCTTATGTAAGGATTCAAAACGGCGAAGCGGTGATTTTTGGGATGCATATCAGCCCGTACGAACAGGGAAACCGCTATAACCATGATCCACTGCGGACACGTAAGCTGCTGCTTCATAAGCGCGAAATTAACAAGCTATATGGTGAAGCCAAGGAAACAGGTTATGCCTTAATTCCCTTGAAACTATATTTAAAAAATGGTTTTTGCAAGGTTCTCATTGGACTTGCCAAAGGTAAGAAGAACTACGATAAACGGGAAGACTTAAAGCGCAAAGAAGCGAAACGCGAAATTGAACGTGCCTTCCGGGAGCGTCAAAAAATGTAATCTGGTACGTCTTACAAATACTTACAATTGAAAAATTCATTGAGTATGTTATAATAAATATGTCGTTGAGATAGCGATAAAAACTTTTGCTCTTACAACTTGCCAGTTTCCTAACGTTCTTGCTGGTATATAGCATTTTTATATGGGGACGCTACGGATTCGACAGGGGTAGTTCGAGCTTGAGTTGCGAGTCGAGGGGATCGGCCTCGTAAAAACGTCAAAGCCAATAACTGGCAAAACTAACAACAACTTCGCTTTAGCTGCCTAATAAGCACTAAGCGGTTCGCCCCTCCATCGCCTGTGTGGTAGGGTAGCGGACTCAACTTTAGCAGGCTACGCCGGATTCCACCGCCTGAGGATGAAGGAAGAGAACAACCAGGCTAGCTGACCGGACGCCTGTCGATAGGCAAAAGGCTCAGCGAATCGCCAATATATCGACTACACTCGTAGAAACTTAAGTGCCGATATCTTTGGACGTGGGTTCGATTCCCACCGTCTCCACCAAATACATATTTGGTGGTTTTTTATTTATTATGTGACGTAAAGCATAAAATTTCCGTTTGGAAACTTTATGCTTTATTTTTTTTTAGGAAATTTTATGCTTGATTTTTTGCATGAATTGATAAGTTTATTACGTTTTAAAATGATAAATGAATCAATTTCATAAATCCCTATTTTAAAGAAACACAGACCTACAGAATATTGGTTGTAAAAAAATTTTTTTGTTTTACTTCATCAACATTGTGTTGATTTCCGTTTCAGGCGGACGCTTTCCGCGGGCGGGCCGTGAGCCTCCTCGTCACTTCGCTCCTGCGGGGTCTCACCTAGCCACGCTTTTCCCGCAGGACACTGAATTACTTCTTGAACAGCCCACGCACGAAGGAAATGCCTTAGCATTTTCGAGGAGTCGCCGCCTTCCACTCCAATCAACAGGTTTGGAAATGAAAACAACTATTATATACTGCCTAGATTTTAAGCAACTTGTTGTTGATTTAACGATGCATTGATACGATCTACAGCTAATTTTGAAGCATTATAAACTAAGGTTACGAGGTCAAAATGAACCTTGGCACGTTTTCCGGTACGATAGCGGACATTGTCTAATTGAAAGTATAACTTGAGATAAGCATTCACCCGTTCCACTGCGGTACGACGTTTAAAGATGGTTTTCCAAGCTTTTGAACCTCGGGCTGGTGCAGTATATTTCCGAAGATCTGTCGTGATTTTCACTTTATAAATCTTTTGGCAAATACCTTCATTTGCCAAAGGACAATCTTTACATTCCTTTGGGCGTGTATATTTAAGCGTTTTATATTTTTGATCAAAACTATCATATCGGTATGAATGTTCACGGAAACAAGTCGGAGCGAAATGTTTATCAAACCCTTCGGGTTCAGGTTCATTACGCTTATTATAGGCAATAACCGACTGTTGACCCATACGATGTATCTGTTCATAAATCGGTTCATAGTCATAACCAGCATCCATCGTTTGATAACGTAGAGTTGGAAGTTGAACACGCTCATGGATCCCTTTTAATAAAGGAATCGCTGCCTTTCCATCATTCAAATTGCCAGAAGAAAAAAGAGATTGAAGAATGTACTGACTTTTGGTTCCAACAGCTAAATGCGCCTTATAGCCATACCAAAAAACGTTCTTTCCTTCGCTGTTTTTCTTCACACCCCACTCCGGATTTTGAGAAATTTCGGCACGAAGTTGCTCTAACGGAACGTCTAATTGGTTTTCTATTTTCTTTTCAAAAAGAGGTAGATTGGCTTCGCGTTCAGCTTTTTCAATCAACCACTGTTCTCTTTCTTCTTTTGATTTTCGCCCACGTTTTTTGGGTTCTGTTTTTGGTTTTTCCTCCTTTAGAGGTGCTTGATCCTTGGCTTCGAAGTGTGTGGCATCTATAGCCACAGTTTCATCGGTGATAAACCCTTCTGTCATGGCTTGATATAGAATCGTTTCTTTAACCTCTTCAAGAACATTAGATTCGCTAAGAATGGTCACCATTCTTGAATAAGCTGCCTCAGATGGGACAGTATCAGATACTAAAAAGCCGCAGTCTAGTCGAAATATCGTATCGTTTTTTAAACGCTTTACCAAATCTTTAATAAATGGAATCCGTTCCGTTAAACGGGCAACTAATGAGTAAATCATCGCTGCATAATTCAGATCGACAGGCCTACCAAAACGAGATTTCTTCGTTACCACAGCGAAGATGGGCTCAATGTCGATAGCTGAAAAAACAGCTTCAAAACGATGGGTAGGTTCTAAATCATATAATTCTTGTAGTCTAAACAGGCTTCCTTGCCTTATAATAGTCATAGGGAGTCTTCCTCCAGTCTTATAAGTTTGTGTCGTGCTTACTTATTTCGACATTTTGGGGAGGTACTCCTTTTTTTAGTGTTTAAAAGCCTTGAGCCCGTAGGGCTCATAATTATGAAATTGATTCAATTGAAAAAAAATATGATAATTTAAGGAAGAATATTTTATTATCTTTAGGGTATGAAATGTAATTTTTGAATATTTATTTTAAAAAATCCCCTACTGTTATTTATGTGAATACAGGTGTTGGGGATTTTGTTTATTTAATGGAAATTTTGCCAATTTTAAAGGAAGGATCTTTATTAAAAAAGGTCATAAATCCGGAGAAATTACGATAAACCATAAAATTCCCTAGATCAAAAAAATAAAGCATAAAGTTTCATAGAACAAAAATATAAAGCATAAAGCTTCCCAAAGTTATACATATACTGATGAATAACTTAATTTTTGGGAGTTAGCAAAATTGATTTAGATTTTCTGAAAGCCAAGTGGCTCTAAGCGTGGAAGGTTTATGCTTTATTTGGTGGAAAAGTAATGGTTTATGTCACAATTATTGTCTTACCCTATTGGGTAAGTGGATTGAAATCACCATATGTAAGGTGGATAACAAGACTAGCAGTATTGTGACAGGAACCATAAAATTTCCGTTTGGGAACTTTATGGTTCCTATTTATTATGTTATATTTTTGGGCGATTACCATTTTTAGATCATACAATCAAAGATAATTTAAGGTTGCTATTACAACAAGAATATGCTGGTAGCTTAAAAATGATTGCTCAACTATAGTTTGTTTAAAATCATCTCTATTCTCTAAAGATTTTTAGAGAATGGAGATGATTTTTTTATTAGAGAGTCGCTAATTCTTATAGAAGTAAAGGAGGTAAGTTAGTGGAAGAGTCCAAGATATACATATACAATCGGGCCATTTAGTTGAATAAAGACAAAATCGACTTGACTAAAAAAGTCTAATTAAGCTATACTCTTAATCCCGTTTAGTCTAATTAGACCTATGTAAACAAAGAAAGAAGGTTTTTCTATGAAATCTATATTATTAATCGGACAATCAAATATGGCAGGTAGAGGATTTATTGAGGATGTAGCGCCGATTTATAATGAGCATATAAATGTGTTGCGAAACGGTAGATGGCAAATGATGGCAGAGCCGCTTAATTTTGATCGCCACGTATCTGGTGTTGGGCCAGCAGCCTCTTTTGCTCAGGCTTGGACGGAGGATCATCCGGGTGAGTCCATTGGGTTGATCCCATGTGCTGAAGGAGGAAGCTCTATTGATGAGTGGACAATTGATGGACTATTAACAAGACATGCGATTTCTGAAGCAAAATTCGCGATGGAAACAAGTGAAATCGTGGGAATTCTGTGGCATCAAGGAGAAAGCGACAGTTACGGGGAACGTTATAAGACGTATGAAGAAAAGTTGCTTTCATTATTTAAACATTTGAGAGAAGAATTGAATGCACCAGATATCCCGATTATTATCGGTGAGTTGGGACATTATCTTGGAAAAGTCGGATTTGGAAAAAGCGCAGTAGAATATAAACAAATCAACCAGATATTATCTAAAGTTGCTCATACCGAAAAAAATTGCTATTTTGTAACATCAAAAGGCTTAACAGCAAATCCAGATGGCATTCATATTAATGCTATCTCCCAAAGAAAATTTGGATTAAGATACTATGAAGCTTTTTCAAAACAAAAGCATGTTTTAGATATTTTAGACATAGAGGATGAATGGATTGAAAAGGTAGCAAAACGTGACCTAACTAAAAATGAACGTATATTTGTTCAAAGTACGAAATTTGCTTTAGGACAATTGAGTTTTGGGGAGTTTTCTATTAATATCTCCAATATTAATGAAAGTAGGTAAAACAAAATTGTTAAATAATCGGGCGCTTTCCTGTAACAAGGATGAGCGCCTGTTTTCATTTTAGGGCCATTTAATTGAATAAATTACAATGATTGTGAATGGATGAACTTAAACTGACGGGGCAGTTTAGTTCAACTAAATATTGTATATAATTTTGGATAATTACAATGGAATTGGGGGATTCCGGATGTTAATAAGAGAGATACAACCCGTAGATGCCGAAAATTTTATCCTTTTCGGCAAGAAGACTCCATCTGATTTCTGTTACGGGCGAAAGCCCAACAATTCAGGTGGAGATGAATTGCCGTCAGACGATAGGCTGAACTTTTTTACGAGTTTTCTATAAATTCTCTTACCTTAAAGCGAACAAATATTCGCCAATTTTTTTGTCCTATGGTATAATTAGTCGTAGATGGGAAGTGAATGAATATAATATTTTACTACAGGTGGTGCACCTATCGAAATCATTCGCCAATATATTGAGTCGCAAGGAATGAAATAATCCTATATGATTCATTGAGAAAGGTGGTGAACACCATGACTAGGAAGAACCCAGTTAAAGTATTGCGTAAACAAAAGAAAACAGAAAACATTCAACGTTTCACTCAAAAACAGAATATCGGACGTAATATCCTTACAGCTAAAGAATTTCGTCTGCTTCAACGTATGTCACATAGCTCAAAGGCATTGCGAAATGTTGGATTGTATACGATTAAACAGAGCCTCTTGAATAAGGGCAAGATGGCTACGGTAAAAGAAGTTGATGCTGCCATGAAGGCAGATGTTAATTATTGGGGCGTTCAATCAAACTCTGCTCAAGCCATTCGCAGAGCATTGTTTTCTGATGTAAAGAGCTTTTTTAAAGCATTAGAACAGTGGAAGAAAAGCCCAGAAAAATTCACTGGTCGTCCTAAGTTTCCAAAGTATTCTCGTTCTACAGAAAAACGAATTATAGAAATCTATCAAGTTCCGAAAGTTGATAACGATGGATACTGGACTATTCCAATGAATGTTGAATTCAGAAAACGGTTTGGTTCGATCAAAATCCGAATGCCTAAAAACTTGTTAAACAAAAAAATAGCCTACATTGAAATTGTACCTAAACAAAAAGGTCGGTTCTTTGAGGTGCATTACACTTATGAAATGCAAATCTCTCAAATGAAGAAGCAGCGGGCGACCACAACGAATGCTTTGAGTTGTGATTTAGGTGTAGACCGATTGCTGAGTTGTGCAACAAATAAAGGGGATACATTCTTAATGGATGGCAAAAAACTAAAATCCATCAACCAATACTTCAACAAAACGATTAGCCACCTGCAACAGAAAAATATCGACAACGGGATTTCAAAAAGGATCATGACGAACTCTATCGCAAAGCTTTGGAAAAAGCGTGAAAACCAAATCAACGGTTATATCTCGCAAACTGTAGGTTTACTGTTCAAAAAAGTAAGCGAATTCAACATTGATACGATAGTTATCGGCTATAATGCCGGATGGAAACAAGAGTCTGATATGGGTAAAAAGAACAATCAGAAGTTTGTTCAAATTCCCTTCCATAAACTGATTTCTGCCATCGAAAACAAATGTTTGAAAGAGGGTATTCGTTTTGTAAAGCAGGAGGAAAGTTACACATCAAAGGCTAGTTTCCTAGACAAAGATGCGATTCCTGTTTGGTCAAAAAATGACCCTTTCAATTACTCCTTTAGCGGCAAACGAATCCATCGTGGACTATATCGAAGTAAAACAGGACAATGTATTCATGCTGACATTAATGGCGCATTGAATATTTTGAGAAAATCTGAAGTTGTGGAAATGGGCGGATATCTCCAAGTGAACACTCCAATCAAATTAGAGGTGCAAAAACGTAAGGCTGTTGCTTTGCGCATAGCTTAGTGGGTGCGTCAACCATCCATGTGTACTCGACTTTTTGTCGGGGCTTGTATGGCTCTTTTTCGAAAGGGTGGTGCAAGTGGGAAAACGATCGTTCGTCGCCAGTACCGACCAAAAACAGTGCTTTGGGGAGTACTGAACAGTGCTTGCCACTCAGAGCGTCACTCGTCTCAGACGAAAAGACCTGAGTGGCTAACTCAAGCCCCCACTGAAACAGGCACCATAAGGTTCTCAGTGGGGGTACGTTGACTTTGACACCAATGATTACCTTAGAGAAAAGTCCTCAAATGAGTTGATGATGAAAAATATTATTATGGAAGGTGAAAAATTATTAACACAAAATAATAATGATAATGATTTGTATTTTCTTTATGGAACATTGGGGAATCTATATAGAATTATTGAGCAACCCCAAAAGGCTTTAGCATTTCTTAATTCTTGTCTTGACTTTGCACAAAAGAATGGGAATATACAGAAAGAAGTAATTACCTTAATACGAATTGGAGAAGCATTGAAGTATGATAATCAACATCTAATGGCAATAAGAGCTTTTAATGAAGCTATACATAAATGTAAAGACCTCGAAATTTACGAAGATTTCATTTTACAACATAAAGGGAAATGTTTAATGGAGTTAGGAAAGTTAGAAGAAGCTGAGCGATGTTTGTTAAAATCTTTAAAATTAAGAAAAATTAAAAATGATTCTTCCTTAATAGACTCAACCCAAAAAGCAATAGATTATGTATATCGATTGAAAAATATACTTTAATGAGTGGTTAAGAATGTAAAAAAAATACTAAAACAAAAGGGGGAACTTCGTAAGATGAGAATGGTAAAGGAAGCAGAAATAATAGAAAGGGCCTTACCTCGATGTCATTACAAAATGCTGATAATAGTGAAACGCCTTCCTTAAGCATGTAAGAAAGGCTCTACAGCTCCTCTGTATTTTCTTTAATCGTATCGACAATTTCTTCAAATGTGTATTTATGATTCACAACATCCACAGTAAAGTCTTGTTCTTCCTGTATTCCCATTGTCCATCTATAATGATTAATTTTTAAGAATATAATAAGTGAAGCGAGAGCTGTTCGTTTATTTGCGTTGTGGAAAGCGTGATTTTTAGCAATAGATTCAAATAGGGCAGCAGCTTTTTCATAAATTGATGGATAAGCATCATTACCAAATACCGTTTGCTTGGGGCGGTTTATTGCTGAGTCGAGTAGACCCGGATCTTTTACTCCAACCGGTTCTTGTGGTGAGTATAAACGAATTTGTACCGTATTAATTGCAATCACTTGATTGGTTGTTAAATAAACGATTTCATCCATCATCTGTCCACTAGCCCTTTAAATGCTTTATCATGCTCCTTAATTACATCGTTAAGAATTTCCATAAATTCAGCATCTACTCCATCTGGAAGTTGTAAATGCTCTTTTTTTCGTAAAATGATCTTTCCATCTTTTACTACTACTTGTACGTCATCTCCTTGAGATATCCCTACTTGCTTTAAAACTTCTGGAGGTAGCGTGATTCCAATACTGTTCCCAATTTTGGTCACTTTTCTTTCAATTTGTTCCACACTTTTCACATCCTTGTTATTACTGTTATAACGATTATAACATTTGCTCACCTGCACTTCAAATGATGGATACATGAACAACCGGAGCAGGGACTTCCTGGATGTGAACATTTTGGAAGTCTATAAATAATGAATCTGTATCATCTATTATGATTTGTATTTTTGCACAAAAAATCAGATGAAAATGTTGATAATTTTTTATTTGATATTCCTGATATGAATGCAGTCTCAATAGATAGTCTAACAGGGGACCAAAAGCTAGTTGCCATTTCTTAGTTAATAGGAAGTATAAATTCAACTACGCCTCATGAACCGTCTTACGGACTCGCCAGTCGGCGAGTTTACATTTATTGTTTCATACCCTTGAAACCATACTTTTTAAATGTCTTCATTGATTTATCATTTTGAAGATACTCGTAGAATCGTTCTGCCTCTTTAGGGTGGGTACTGGTTTTAATCACACCAATGGGATAAATAATCGGATCGTGTGTGTATTCGTTTGCGGTTGCAACAATGTTCACCTTATTAGAAGTTAATGCATCGGTCTTGTAGACAATGCCTCCATCAACATTATTTGTCTCAACGTATGTAAGCACTTGACGGACATCCTTGGCATATACCACTTTTCCTTCAACTGAATTCCAAATGTTTAACTTTTCTAATGTCCCTTTTCCATATTGTCCTGCTGGTACCGATTCCGGAGTACCAAGGGCAATTTTATCAGCTTTGGTGAGGTCTTCGAAGGATTTGATTCCTTTGTTTGAACCTTTCGGAACCACCAACACAAGTTCATTGCCTAATAGATCTGTTCCATTTTTCTTTTCAATGAGTCCGTCTTGTTCTAATTTTTGAAACTTATCTTTAGCAGCAGAAAAGAATAGATCGACAGGCGCTCCCTGAGAGATTTGTTGTTGCAATGCCCCTGAAGCGCCAAAATTATAAGCTATTTTTACATTTGGATATTCCTTTTCAAAAGAGGCTTTTATGTCAGTTAAAGCATCCTGTAAACTGGCTGCTGCTGAAACCGTCAATTCCACCTTTTTATTAGATGATGTTTGTTTCTGTCCGTTTGTTGATTTCGATTGTTCATTGTTGGAACACCCAGCCACTGCTAGTAAAAAGATCATGAACGAGAAACACAAGAGAGAAACTTTTTTCATTATCTACCCTTCCTTTCAAATTAGTTATAATTAGTTATAACTAGTTATAACTAATTATAATATATATAGGTACTGGAGTGTCATATTTTTTTATCGTTTACTCAAATTATATTTTTCTTAGGGAATAAGCTAAAATAAATGGTGGAGGGATGCAAATGTCAAAGGAGCTTTCCTATACGATTGAAGAAGTGTCGCAGCTTTTAAAAGTATCTAAATTAACACTTTATGACCTTGTAAAAAAAGGGGAACTTCCTGCTTTCCGAGTAGGAAGACAGATGAGAATTGACGCAAAAGATTTGGATATTTATATTAACAGCCAGAAGGTTAATCAAAATACAAAATTTTATGCATCTGAACAGGAAAACCACAGGAATCATACAAAGGATCCTTATAATATTGTCATTAGTGGACAAGATCTAGTGTTAGATATTCTTGGAAAATATATTGAGAAGTCCTCACCCTATAAGCCATTACGTTCTTTTACAGGAAGTTTAAATAGTCTGATTTCTATGTACAATGGAGAATGCGATATTGTTAGCTTGCATTTGTTTGATGGAGAAACAAGGGACTATAATCTGCCCTACATAAAAAAAATTTTAGTGGGTCATGAATATATTTTACTTAACTTACTCTCTCGAAAAGCTGGTTTTTACGTTCGTAAGGGAAATCCGCTAAAGCTCACAGCTTGGTCCGATTTAAATCGTAAGGATATAAAAATGGTGAATAGAGAAAAAGGTTCAGGGGCAAGGGTTCTCCTTGATGAGCAACTTCGAATCAACAATATTTCTTCAAGAGAGATTAAAGGATATGACCATGAAGAATCTTCCCATTTAAGTGTGGCTTCCGCTGTATCTTCTGGATTGGCCGATGTAGGAGTTGGAATTGAAAAGGCTGCAAAAATTGTCGGGGTCGATTTTGTTCCATTAGTAACAGAACGTTATGACTTGGTTATTCTCAAAACCCCCCAATCTGAACAGCTAATTGGGGCAGTAAAGGATATTTTATCATCCAAGCAGTTCCAGGCAGAGATTCATTCTCTGGGAGATTACGACATATCGCAAACAGGAAAAATCATATATGAGACATACTAGTAGGAGGCTGCTTCAGTACCTCCTTTTTATTTTTAGATAATCAGGATCCTATTTTCTCTAAACTGATGTTCAATCAGCCTTGCTCCAAAACTTGTTTGATTAAATTTAAAAGGAACTCCTGAAGAAGGGGATATGGGTTGGGCGACCTCCCCTCACGTTCAGAGAGCTCCGGAAGTAGACGTATTTTAAATCGATGCAAATTTTTCAACTAACACTCCCATTGAAGATGAAAATATACTTAACCTTATTCTGTAAATTCCCAAGCGGGATTCCAAACAACTTCCCACAAATGTCCGTCCGGGTCTTGGAAGTATCCAGAATACCCTCCCCAAAAGGTATCGTGTGCTGGAACTGTAATAATTGCACCAGCCTTCCTTGCCTGTTCCATTATCATATCAACCTCTTCTTTACTGCCGACATTATGGCCAATCGTAAATTCTGTTGGACTTATTGGTGTCTGGTCTATCCTTGTGTCATGTGCTATATCCTTACGATTCCAAATGGCAAGTTTTAAACCTAATTGTAAATCGAAAAATGCAACGGCCCCATGCTCAAATTCTTGACCTACGATTCCTTGTGTGGGTAGCCCAAGTCCATCCTTGTAGAATTTCAAAGACCTTTCCAAATTGTCTACACCCAATGTTATAACTGAAATTCGTGGTTTCATCTAATACCTCCTAACAAATTTATCCCGTAACAGAGACCTTTGATTAGTACGGTTATAATATAGTTTTTGAAAAAATTGATGCGTTTTTAAACTGTTGGGTAATTTTTCCATCTACTAATTCAATGATTCTATTACATTTTTTTGCAACCTCAATATCATGAGTTACAACAATGATAGTTTTTCCTTCCTTATTTAATTGCAGTAGTAAATTAATAATCTCCTCGCCCGTTCTTCTATCTAGGTTCCCAGTTGGTTCATCAGCTAAAATTAATTCCGGTTCACCTACTAAAGCTCTTGCGATTGCTACCCTTTGTTGCTGGCCTCCTGATAATTCATCTGGTGTTTTATGTACTTGCTCCTTTAAACCTACTTTTTCTAAATATGATTTGGCTTTATTTATTCTCTCTTTATGGCCTAATTTTCTATAGGTTAATGGCAATACAACATTATCAAGAACCGTATAATCTTTTAATAATGCAAAATACTGAAAAACAAATCCAATCATATCATTTCTTGTCTTATGGATTTTGTTTTTTCTGATTTCTTTTAATGACTTACCCTTAAAAAAATATTCGCCTTCAGTGGGAGTATCAATTAATCCTAATACGTTTAATAGAGTACTTTTACCTGAACCTGAAGGACCCATTATGGAAATTAATTCACCTTGCTGAATATTTAGGTTTATGCCGTTTAACGCAAAAGTATTATTATTTCGATTGCTATATATCTTTTTAATATCTTTTAGTGTGATAAGTTCCATCATTCCATTCCTCCTATCAATGACTTTGACTCCATTTTTCTAATAAACAAGAATACAAAAAAGTTTGATAAGAAAATAATGAGCAATAAAACCAAAAATACCGCAAATAAGATAGGTGAATTAAACTTAAAATCTAATACACTTGCCATATTCATTTCACTTGAAAATTTCAAAAGTCCATTATATTTCCAGGCAAAATGAGCTAGTGATAAACCCATACCAACTATAATTGGAAAATTTCGGTGCATAAGTTAGACATTTTCACCCGGCCAATGTTTTTGAGCGGATGAACAACGTTGACATTATCATCAAAGATTTCAAATGGATAGCCTGATTCAAATTGGGCCTTTTTTATTTCTGTATAAAGCTTTCTGGCATTAAGTCGCTTCATTTTTCGGATATTAGGATTATCCAGTAGCTCGTAATACATCTCTGTCATCGAAATTTCCGACATGCGTTTGCCATATTCTTTAAAAATATCGTAGGGACTAAACAACACCATATCTTTATCTCGTTTCATTAGTTCAAAGAAGATCGTTGGAATAATGATCCCTATGGATAGAGTGGCCAGTCGAATTTTATCATCGGCATTTGGTTTTTTCGATGAAAGAAAGTTTTCTATGTCCGCATGAAAAATATGTAAATAGGCAACACCAGATCCATTTCGTTGTCCAAGCTGATTAGAATAGCTAAATGAGTTTTCTAACAGCTTTGCGACTGGTATGACACCACTTGCACGGTTTAAAATTCCTTTAATCAGATCACCTAATGGACGCAAATCGGTTAAGTTTACCCCAACACCGCCGCCAAGACGTGATAATTCCAGACAATATCCGATATTTTCGGCAATGCTATTCATCGTGTCATCCATGGATAATTGATAGCAGCTAACTAACTCGCCGCGTGCTTTCTTCCCGCTATTTAAAGCAGTGGGTGTAGCAGGTTGATAAGACTCCATCATCGCTTCCACTGCCTGTTCTGCTAGTTCCGTATTGCCTTGTGCTAAATACAAGGCAATAATGACAATCCGATCTTCATATTTTTCTAGAATTTCTTTACCGTCGCGGCTTTTCAGGCAATAGCTATCGTAAAACTTGCTGGCACTCATAAAAGATGGGAAACGGAAGTGATACTCATAAGCTTTTTTGTACATTCTTTTAATAAATTCCATATCGTACATGTCAATAAACTCTTTTTCATAGTAACCTTCATCGACTAAATAACGAATTTTTTCTTCTATATCCATAAAGTAATGCAGGCGTACATTTACATATTCTAAAAAGTAACGGCGCGTTGCTTCTCGGTCTTTTTCCAATTCTAATTGTCCTGTTGTACTATAACGATTTAGGACATCATTATTTAGTTTTTAATACGTTTTCATTCCTTCACCCTCGTTTCATAAAACTTTTGAATGGCTTCATAATCGGCTTGATATCCTCGTAAATCTAGTTTGCGCACTAGGGGGATATGATAAGTCGCTGCAATTTTCTCACCAGCACCGCCAAATACTGTATGACCGAAGTTGCTATTGCCACTAACAACGACACCTTTGCAAAATTTGGCATTTTGTTCTAAAAAACGGATCACCTTTGCAGGAATATCACCTAACCCATCTGTGTATGTTATTAATAGGTAGGGCTTATTCACCATTAATTCTTTAGAAATCTCAATCGGATCCGCCGTTAATTTGGAGGCAATATATCGGACATTGCCAGTGCGGCTGGTATAAACAATCATTGTGCAATCAGCTCAATTTGGGAAATAACTTCCTTTACATCACCGATAAACTTCCCTTCATATTCAAGAACAGGAACACTTAAAAAGCCTGCTTCCATGATGGTTTGCTTTGCTTGTTCATCGAGATCAATGTTAATGATGTCTGCTCTAAGCCTGGCACGTTGTAATTCGGATTTTACCCAGAGGCATTTAGGGCAGATTGTTTTCGTATAAAGTTTCATGTCATCCCTCTTTTCGTCATATAAAAAGGCTATCTCTGCGAGTGAGATAGCCTAAAATGGAAACGTTCAGCAATAAAAAATAGTTACGTCTCCATTTCTCAATCCCCGAAGAAATGATCAATCTATTTTATATAGGCAGGTCTCCTGGCTTTGCTTCATTCTCCGATTCCCTTCCCATGCGAATGCATAGTGGTATTGAATCATTGTCAGCTTTACAGTTGCGGGGACAGCGTCGGTATTGCACCGAACTTCCCTATTAAACTACATCTAGTAGTACCTATATAAAATTTACACCATATATTGTTTTGATAGTTTTAAGTTTAGCACGCTTAGAATGAAATGTAAATCGTTAAAAGAACACGATAAATATTCTCCGTTTGCTAATTGTGATGTTGAAATAGTTGTGAATTGATTGATGAAAGAGAAAAATACGAAGAAGCATTAATTTTTTCATTGTTCTATTGAATTGTCAAAAAGTATTACTTATAATAAAAGTAATACTTGGATGTGAGGAGGGGATAGAATGGAATTAATGAGTGGAAAGATGACAAGCAAAGGACAAATCACTATTCCAAAAGAACTCCGAGAGTTGTTACGTGTTAAAGAAGGCGACCAGCTCCTCTTTTTAGTGGAGAAGGACACAATCAAAATTGAACCTGTCAAAAAGAATTTGTTAAGTCATGTCATAGGTCGTGTGGAAGTAAGTGAACCTATTGATGTAGAGCATATGCGACAAGTTACTCAAAAACAAGTCGCCCAAAAGATTTATCGAGAGGAAATTGGTGAGTCAAATGAATAAGTTTTTTGTCGATACCAATGTTCTTATTCGATTGATTGTGAAAGATAATGATGATAAATTTCGTACCATGTTGGAATTAGCCAAGAAAGTTGAAAATCATGAATTATCATTAATTATTCCTACGGTAGTAATAGCCGAGTGCTGCTGGTTATTAAAGTCCTTTTATCAGTTAGAAAAATCGTTAATAAAAGAATATTTAACGGACATCCTTCAATCAGTCAATGTAGAACCTGAAGAAGAAACGGTAATAGAAGCCTTACGGTTATATGCCGAAAAAAACGTAGATTTTGCGGATGCTTTGTTAAGTGTCAAATCTTCGAGTACCTTGCCTGTTTTAACATGGGATAAAAAAGATTTTAAGAGGTTGAATTGCGAATATTTCAGTCCAACCGAGTTAATCCAAATGGAAAAATAAAGAGTAAAAATAACGATAAAAAGCAGAGTAACCTATATGCCTATTCAGTATAGGAATCATCTTCTAGCTGCTTAATCTCTTTTTTTATTGTGTCCTTGACATGGGTGCCACTTTACTTCTGTCTGGTCCCCTTTATATAGAGAGAATCTGCCGCAATCGTACGCAATTCCGAAGCAAATTGCGATCTTTCTTTAAGTTAAGGACCGGTTTGTTCAATAACATCCTTAATTGCCATTTTCCCAAGTTGCATTAAATTAATATAACCATTAACATTTGATTTAGGGACAAATTAAATAATTTGATGCCATTATCAATAGAATAAGGAGATTGACAATTGGATAGAAACAGATTTTCAGCCATTGCCCATCGTAATCATGCATTTAGTAATCCAATTAATGAAGCTAAAATTATGAAGATGATTGACATGGTATTATTAAAGTCAGAAGATAAAGTGATAGATATTGGGGCGGGAAAATGTGAATTGCTGATTCGTCTTGTAGAAAAGTACAATATTTCAGGCACTGCTATAGAATTGTACGGCGGAGCTATCGAAGAAGCAAAGAAAAATGCTGGAGGCAGAATTCCCGAAGGCAGCATAGAGTTTATTATTGACGATGCCAACGTGGCGATTGAGAAATTTGAACATGATGAATTTGATTTAGGCATATGCATAGGCTCTACTCATGCTTTAGGTGGACTAGATACTACACTAAAGAAGATGAGACGTCTTGTAAACAAAAGCGGCTACATTCTAATAGGTGAGGGCTACTGGAAACAGCGTCCAAGTCACGATTACTTACAAGCTCTTGGCGGTGCAAAAGAGGCTGATTTAAAATATCATGATGAGAATGTAAGAGTTGCCGAGGAATTGGGGTTAGTTCCGCTTTGGTCATATGTGGCTAATGAAGATGACTGGGATGAATATGAATGGCTCTATTCCTCATCGATTGAAAATTATTGTCACGAAAATCCCAATGATCCAGATTGTATTGTCATGCTGGAACGAATCCGGGCATGGAGAAGGACTTACTTACAATGGGGCCGGGATACCTTAGGATTTGGATTGTATTTGTTCCGTAATTAACACTCAAATCCTATTTATGGTTCAACATGAAAAGAAAGTAATCTAGGCGTTGCTTAGCAACTCCTCAGGCTGTCGGAAAACATTCGGCAGTCTATTATTTTATCTATTATCCTTAATAATTCACTTCTTCATCCTGCATGAAATACTCCTAAAAATCCCCTCTTTCTTTCATTGATCTTTACTCTTTTATTTTCCAGCGGAATTTTTGTCATAAAACCTTCACAAGTTTATCGAACCATCATGTCCCTTTGCTCCCTTTAACCATATATAAACTATGGAAGATATTTTTATAGTAGAAAGGATCGTGGTTGAGGGTAGTATGTTGCGGCAGGTATCCGAAAAAAAAAGAAATTCGCGACCTTTTTGAATCTTTTTGTGAACAGAATAAGACCTATCCCGATTTAGAAATGATCGATCCAGATGAACATGATACATATATGGATCCCGAAGCGGTTGACGAGTCGTTGGCATGTCGTCGTACGATAGGTGGGCAAAAAGAGATTTTTATGTCAACTTTAACATATTTCTTCCTCCCGGTTCTCTTTCTTCAATAAAATAATATTTTTAATGATATTCTACTAAAAATTGATATAATTGGTTCATAATATATTCATTATAGTGAAAATTTAGAAAATTAAATAATTATCACAAGCATAAACAATTTTTTATCAATCTATTACCTTAGATATCCTGATGCTATTAAGCATCAAATTTGATGCTAGATGCCATCTATTTCACAATGGCGGGTCAGTTGAGCCGTGTTGTAAGCGCTTTACAGGTTGGCACGAATCTTGCTTTATATTTTAGTGAGTATGTTAAAAACATACAAATACAATTGAAAGGAGGCTGGGTCTTGAAGGAAGTTATTGTATTAGGGGCAGCCGGAACGATTGGAAATGTAATTATGAGAGATCTTGTTGAAAGCGGGGTGGAAGTAATTGGAGCCGACATGGATATAAACCGGCTTCAACAACTAAAAAATGAGCTAAATGCCAAAAATTTGGCTGTTTACTCTCTTGATATTAGAGATCATCAGAAAACGACAGAATTATTACAAAAAGCAAAAGTATGCGTAAATGCTACCAACTATATTTTTAACATGGATGTCATGAAAATGGCAGCTAATGCAAAAGTAGATGTACTTGATTTAGGTGGACTCTATAATGTAACGAAAGAACAACTTAAATATGATGATTTCATGAAAGAGGCTGGAGTTCTTTCCATTCCGGGAATGGGGTCTGACCCGGGCATTTCCAATGTGCTAAGCCGATATGGAGTGGAACAATTGGATACCGCCGAAGAAATCCATATTCGCTATGGGTCCACAACTACTGGTGCAACCTTTCCCTTTGCGATTGATACCATCATAGACGAGGCAACCAAAAGTGCTATGGTGGTGAGAAATGGCCATTTATATGAAATCCCACCTCTGAGTGAGGAAGAAGATACCATTTTTCATGAAAAGCTTGGTGTGCAAAGAACCTATTCCATACTTCATTCTGAGTTAGCTACATTACCTCTAAGTTTTCCTCAAGTAAAAGAAATAACTTATAAAGATACATGGGATCCTTCAACAATTGAGAAAATTAACATGCTGGAACAATTTGGGCTGTTAAATAATCACCGTCATAATAACTCTCTCTCGGCCAGACAAAAGCTAGTGTCTTTACTTAAAGAAACAATTTCTGAAGACCCCAAGTGGGGAACAGACGAACTGATGGTCGAAGTAAAAGGAACGAAAGCTGGAAAAAAAGCCTCGATCAAATTGGAATTATTATGCGGCTGGCAGGAAAAGTGGAATATCAATGCATTGGCATATGTTACCAGTATGCCGGCATCCATCGTCGCTCAAATGCTATTAAATAAAGAAATCGAAGGAACAGGTGTAAAACCGCCTGAACAATGTATTGACCCATCAAAGTTTATTTCATACTTAACGCAAAAGAATATCACACTGCTCTCTACTTATTGTGAAACAGAACAAATTCAAAAAAATCCACAAACGATTTTATCTAATATATGAAATTTATAGTGTAATAGAACCTTTTATTCTATTAAAATGTTTGTTTTAAAACTGATCAAGGCATCAATTAAAATTCAAATACCCATAAAAATGAAAAAGGAGTTGTCACTATGCAAACAAAAACGGCTGTATTGAGGAATTTTATTAATGGGGAGTGGAAAGAGTCCGCTAGTATAAACGTACGTGAAATCGTGTCTCCTGTTACAGGTGAAATCATTTACCGAGCTCCAGATTCCACTGAAGAAGAAATTGCTGCAGCGGTTGCAGCCGCAAAAAAAGCCCAAGTCCCCTGGGAAGCTGCTACTGCATGGGAACGTGGCCGCGTTTGTTATGCCATCGCTGATGCCATCGATCGGAATAAAGAAAAATTAAGTCGCGCCCTCACGCTGGAACAGGGCAAACCATATGAAGCGGAAGCATTACCAGATATTGAGGAATCAGCAGAACTATTTAGAATTGCCGCAGAAGATGCAAAACGGATGGAAACAGCGATTATCCCTTCACTAGATAAAAATAAACGAATTTTCACCTTCCGCAAAGCAAATGGTGTTTATGGAATTATTATACCGTGGAACTTCCCAACACTGATGCTGGCAGAATTTGTCGCTCCGGCCATTGCAGCGGGAAATACCATCGTTCTTAAACCTTCAGAGTATACGCCGGGAATCATCAGTCTCTTTACCGAAATCATGCACGAAGCTGACATCCCGCCGGGCGTGCTTAACATCATCTATGGTGATGGAAAGGTCGGACAGCAGCTGATTGAACATCCAGGTGTTGATGCCATCGGATTTATTGGCTCTCATACGACTGCTGAAAAAATCGTCCGTGCTGCCGGGTTAAAACCGTCGATTATTGAAGCAAGCGGTAATGGTCCAACGATTGTTTGCGAAGATGCTGATCTGGATGCAGCTGCCAAAGGATCTGTTCATGGAGGATTCTTCAATGCAGGGCAAGTGTGCTGCGCTACAGCACGTGTCCTTGTTCATGAAAAGGTTCACGATGCATTCGTAGAACGTGTAGTGGAAGAAGCAGAAAAATGGCCATTAGGAGATCCATTTGATGTGGCAACGAAAGTTGGGCCAATGAACAATGAAGCGACAGCCTCCAAAATGGAATCACATGTACAAGATGCGCTTGCAAAAGGTTCAGAAGTTCTTTTAGGAGGCAGGAGACAAACAAATTGTCCAACCAATCTTTATTTCCAACCAACCGTTATTGATAAAGTTGGCTTAGATACGTTCATTAATAAGCACGAGACTTTTGGGCCAATTGTGCCAATCATTACGGTCAAGAGTGATGAAGAGGCTATTGAAATCGCGAACGATTCCTATTTAGGATTACAGTCTGCTGTGTATACAAAAAGCTCTGCACGTGCCTTCAAATACATGAATAGCTTAAAAACGGGCAATACCATTATCAATGAACACGGAGGTTATTGGGAACCACATGTACCGTTTGGAGGCGCAGCTGGGACTCGTACTGGCTGGGGACGTATTGGCGGCAGATACACAATGCTGGATATGACACATCTTCGCACGGTTACTTGGGATTTCTCTATTTAAGCTTAGCATCTGGTTGTAAAAATATGGTTGCGAGCATAAATGTTCGCAACCATATAGGTAACCGTCTCCATTTCTAAATGAAGCACCTAACAAATTTTAGATTTTTTAGGAGTAAAAATATGGATAATGGAAAATATCATATTTACAATGCTGTTTATATTTCGTGGCCAACTACCATTGAGGCCATTCTTTTAAAAGCGTTAGAACTAGATTGTCAGTGGTTTATTTTGCAAGAAAATGATCAGACCATAGGCTATATAAACCGGTCTACTTTATCTAAAAAAGTAAAAGAGCTCGGTTTCAATCATATTTTAAAATTTCCTTTAGAAAAACTTGTGATGAAACCTATACTTAGTGATGGAGAAGTAAAATCATCAGAAGGGATTAATAATGCCTTTTTGTTAAAAACAGAATTTGAAAAAATAGAAAGTGTTATTGATTGGAAGATTGGTAACCGAATAAGTAATCATATTGCTTCAGATAAATGGGTACTTAAAGAATTAGAGACAATCTTCTATAATTTTTTCCACAATATACTCATTACCGATGGATATGGAAATATCACATTTGCTACCGCTGAAGATGACCAGCAATATTTAGGGAAAAATGTATTTGATTTAGAAAGACAAAAAGAATTTTATCCCTCAGTTACTGCGAAAGTACTTAGTACCGGAAAAAGAGAAAAAGGATTGCAATATACAAAATCTGGAGAAGTTTTTGAAATTGAATCCGTTCCAATAAAGGATAATAACGGGAAAATTGTGCGGGTTATCTCGATAACCAAAGATTCATCAGAGGTTACTGAGTTAAAAGAAAAGATTCATGAGGTCAAAAACCTTTTAACTAGTTATCAAAATGAAGTGATCAGCATGCAGCAAGAGCATTCGGGTACAAAACCTTTTATTTACGCCAGTAAGGAAATGGAAAATCTAAGTGATCTTATTAAATCTGTCGCATCTTATGATACCACGGTTCTTATTTTAGGTGAAACAGGTGTTGGCAAGGAAGTGGTTGCCAATAGAATCCATAGCTTAAGTAATCGATATGACAAACCATTTATTGCCGTAAACTGTGGTGCTATTCCTGAGACCCTGATGGAATCAGAATTATTTGGCTATGAGGATGGATCATTTTCTGGAGCTCGGAAGGGAGGAAAAATCGGAGTTTTTGAATTAGCTAACAATGGCACAGTATTTTTGGACGAAATAGGTGAGATGCCTTTACACCTTCAAGTCAAACTTCTTAGAGTTTTACAAGAAAAAAAGCTAAAAAGAATCGGTGGACTACAAGAAAAACCTGTAGATATGCGTATTATAGCAGCTACAAATCAAGACCTAGCAAAAATGGTAAAAGAAAAAACCTTTAGAGAAGATCTCTATTATCGACTGAATGTCGTTCCCATTACTATTCCCCCACTTAGAGCAAGAAAAGAAGACATAGAGGCCTTAACATTTTATTATCTGCAATTTTATAACCAAAAATATAATAAGAGTGTTGAAATAAATGAATTAATGTTAGAAAGATTAAAAAGGTACTCGTGGCCAGGTAATGTTCGTGAACTTCAAAATGTCATTGAAAGATTTGTTATTACCGGTCAAGAGGTTTCCTTTACTGCTGATCAACCTTTATCACCGTTATCAAACGGAGTGATTATGAGTGCGAATAGGAAGTTTCCACAATTATTTGATTATCTTGATAAAGTGGAGCAACAACTATTATTGGAAGCAAAAACAAAATCCAAAAACACAAGGGAAATGGCTAATCTCTTAGGTGTTAATCAATCGACAATTGTTAGAAAGTTAAAAAAGTATAATTTATAAGTGATTTTCCACAATCATTAATGATGAGATAATTTATCTGAATATTATTTATTTTCAAATTAATATTTGTGTTTCATAAGATTCGTTTTTCAATCATTTAGGAGGTGCTAAACGATGGAGAATACAAAAGTAAAAGGTCAATGGACAATGCTCTGGTTATCATATTTGGCGTTAGTAGGTTGTTTCCTTCCTTATATTGGATACTCGACTCAAATAACTCAAATTATGAAAGACACATCCATTACTTACGCTCAGACCGGGATGTTGGCTTCCGCGACTGCTTTAGTTGGAGGTTTAACTTTACCCTTTGTTGGGGTGCTGGTAGATAAGTGGGGGGCTCGAAATGTTATATTGTGGGGACTATTGATTAGTGCGGTAGGGCAAATTCTTTTCGCTTATATGCCAAGTTATGCAACACTAGTTTTTTCTAGGGCACTTATTGGTTTAGGTGTAGGCTTATTGTTTGTCGGACCTTACACGATGGCAGCCCAATGGTTTGAAAGATCAAATGGTGTTGGTTCTGCAATGGGGGTCATGTTTACATCTGACGGGATTGGTACAGTGTTTTCTCTTTACTTATTTTCATATGTTCTTACAGCCGTCGGATGGAAAAATGGATCGGCTCTTGGAGGTATATTCCTCATTGTTATTTTAATTATTTCTTTCTTAGTATTAAAGAATCCTCCTCATATCACGGATCGTCAAAATTCTGTAAAAGAATCAGGGGAAAAATTTAATTTGAAAGACTATCTAAAAGTGATCGGAGATAGAAATGTCATTGTGGCGTCCGCCTTTTTCATTGGTGAATGGGGCTTGTATGCGGTTATTGCCTATTGGGTACCGACGATTCTTATCGAAGATGCTGGTTGGTCCGAAGGCCTTGCAGGATTTTTAACGTCCTTATATGTCCTAGTTGGTATAGTTCCTTCTATTATTCTTGGATTAGTATCAGATAAAATGGGAAAAAGAAAGCCGTTTATCATACTTGCAGGCCTATGGATGACTCTTACTGTAATCATTCTCACAATAGCATTAGCCAATGGCAGTTATGGCCTCGTTGCCTTTATGATGCCACTTGTTGGCATTGGAGTATATTCGGGAATGCCAGTAGCATTAGCTTCAGCAGTGGAATCCGTGGGAACTAAGTATGTTGCTACTGCCAATGGATTTATTTTAGGAATTGGATTTTTAGTAGGTGGGTTTTTGTACCCATATATAATGGGCTATATTAAAGACGCGACCGGGGCCTATACAATAGGATTTATTGGCATTATAGTGGCTACCTTTATCCTGAATTTTGCTGCTGGATTAGTAGGTAGGGATCCGAAAAAAAACGAAAACATGAAAACAACTGATGATGTAGTAATCCAAAGTTAACATAATTCATCGACAAAAAGATGGATTAGAGCCTATCGATGGTTTTAAAAAATTTCTTAGCTGATGGATAAAAAAATTGCAGATTTCAATACATTTTTCAGATAAAAAGCGGGCTGTTGCTGTAAAGGTAACAGTCCGCTTTAATTACGTTATCTTTCATATTTAAATTGCTGTGACATTTTCTTTAATTCTTCCACCATCGATGATAATAAGTGGGCTGATGATGAAATTTCCCGCATGGAGGCCAATTGTTCCTTTGCGGATGTCGCAACTTCTTCAGAAGTGGAAGCATTCTTCTGAGCAATCTCTACCATTTCATTGGTTGTCGCAGTTACTTCTTGAATCGAAGCTGCTATTTGTTGAGCCATGGTTGAAACCTCTTGCATTTGTGGCGTGATCTCTTTTGTACTTTGAAGAATGATGGTAAACTTCTTGATCGCTTCATTGGAAATATCGACACCATTTTTAACATCATTTGTTACACGAGTCATGATATTGACGCTATTTTCCGATTCCTTTTGAATTTTTTGCACAATCTCATGAATTTCTTTTGCGGAGCTTTGCGATTGTTCCGCCAGTTTACGTACTTCGTCGGCCACTACGGCAAACCCTTTCCCATGTTCTCCGGCTCTTGCCGCTTCAATCGCGGCATTTAAAGCAAGCAGGTTGGTTTGGTCGGCGATCCCGGTGATGACATCCAAGATAGAGGTCACTTCTTTAAGACTTTCAAACAGCGATTTCATCGTGGTATTTGATTCCAGTACGGACTCATGGATCGATTCCATTTGCGAAACGGTATTTGCAACGGCTTGTTCGCCTTCACTGGCTTGATTCATTGTGTCGCTGGTCAGCTCTGCAACCTGCTGCGAGTGATGGGCAATACTAGTAACAGTGGCCGCTACTTCACTTAAGGAATCAGCCGCCTTATCCACTTGATCTGTTTGTTTTTCCGCATTATCGGATACTTTTTGCATTGAAGAAGAGACTTGGGCTGTTACGGCACTATTTTCTTCCGCACTTGCGGATAGCTGTTCGGCTGATGCCGCCACCTGGATCGCGCTTTGTTCCACTTTTTCAATAATCATTTGCAGCTTTTTCTGCATTTCGTTAAAGGCGACTCCCAGTTGGCCAATGATATCATTCGTTTTTACCTCAACATGCTTGGTCAAATCTCCTTGACTGACAGTGATCGCTGTATTTTTTAACTCTTTCAGCGGTTTAATAATCGATTTCATAATGAAAAATACGCAGATTGCACCAATTAAAATGAAAAGGACATTAATCAGCAGCGTATGTTGAATGATAGGTGCTGCTGTCTGGTCCACCTCTGAAGAATTTAACGTGCCGGCAAGCTTCCAACCGGTAGTCTTATTCGTTACAAAACTGAGCATTTTGTCTTTACCGCCAAGTTGATAGGCAAATTGTCCTTTTTCTTGGTTATATAATTTTTGATAAAAGCTATCTTTCACCTGGGTTCCCAAATCTTCTGTAGGATGGGAAATGACCATTTTATTTCGATCGAGAATAAAGGTATACCCTTTTTCTCCGATTTTAATTTTGTTGGCTAAAGTCGTTAATTGCGATAAGTTGATATCTACCGCCACAACACCGGAATCGTCATCCAATGTTTTCGATACGGTAATGACCATCTGACCGGTTGTAGAAGAGACATAAGGTTCGGAAATAACAGTGGTTCCTTTATTTTCTAAGGCACTTTTATACCAAGGTCGTTCTCTTGGGTCATACCCCTTTTTCTTCGCCACATTTGGCTCGCGAATAAACAAGCCATCTTTCGTTCCGACATAGACGGCTTCTGCCTCCGGATGTGTTTGTTCATACATATTCAATACTTTTCGTACCGCTGGGCTCTGTTCACCTTTATATTGGTCTGACTTGATCGATTTTGCGTAGATGGTCATATCGTTTAATTTAGGCTCAATAAAAGTATTAATTGATACATCTAATAACTCGATGTTTTCATCAATACTGGACAATATTTGTTTTTCAACCGCCTTTTTAGCGCTATCATATGATAAGATCCCAACAAGTACTGAGGGAATGATTAAAATTAAGGCATAGGAAAGAACTAATTTTACATTTAAATTTTTGAATATTTTTAGAACATTTTTCATTTGGCTAGCCCCTCTTTATATGTATTGAAAAAGCAAACAACCTGTATGGCAACAAAAATTGTAATTTTTATACCGCTTCCAATTCTTAATCTTAACACAATTGTTTTAGCCAAAGTAGGAACGGAATCACTTTTGTGATACGTTTCACATAATTTTCACTTTTTTTAACAAACGTATTTCCCTTGGTTTTGATATAGCTGATCGATTTTGTGTGCAATCAAATAGTGGAAAACAGAGGGGCTGCCAATTTGGACAGCCCCTCTTGTTTTAGCTATTAAATTTCCTCTGAAGAACTTTTACTTTCTAAACAACCTAGGACAGTAGGCTATTTTAGTATCTTAGTTTATCAATCTCTTATTGAGGAGTTAGAAAGAAGTACATATTATTGGGGATTAACAAAATTTTCCGAGGTTTCCCCTCTAATTTAGAGAACAAGAACACTGTTTTCTTTTGAAGGAATAGTTACAATTTTGGCCCGATACTTGCATTAGTTATTTGCAAAACAACTACATTCGTTTGGAGGGGATGTTATGGACTATAAAAATATTTTAGTTTATCAAGAGGAAGGAATTGGAGTTATTAAGATGAATAGGCCTGAGGTTAGAAATGCACTTGATGCCAGGTCACATCGTGAAATTGAAGATGCACTTAATCAGTGGGAAGAACAAGAAGAAATAAAAGCAATCGCATTTATTGGAGAGGGTGAAAAGTCATTTGCAGCTGGTGCTGATATAAGGCAACTTAAGCTAAAGGATGCACATGATGCCCTTTTACCAGGTCTATCAGGAGTATGTCAAAAGATTGAAAACAGCAGTAAAGTAACGATTGCAGCAATCAATGGTTTTGCCTTAGGAGGAGGGTGTGAACTTGCTCTCTCCTGTGATATTCGTATTGCCGCTGAGCATGCAAAGATTGGCCTCCCAGAACTAAATTTATCAATTATTCCAGGAGGGGGAGGAACACAGCGCCTTGCCAGAATCGTTGGAAAAGGCAGAGCCCTTCATATGATCTTGACTGGGGAGATTGTAACAGCTCAAAAAGCGGAACAAATTGGCTTAGTTTCGAGTGTTGTGCCGATAGAAGAACTGTGGAAAACAGTAGTGGAATATGTAAATAAAATCGCAAGAAAAGGACCACTTGCTCTTAAACTTGCAAAAATGGTTGTCAACCAGGGCTTTGATACAGATTTAAAGACAGCTTTGATGTTGGAGAAATTTGCACAAGCCATTCTATTTAACTCGGAAGATAAGAAAGAAGGAGTGGAGGCTTTCCTGGAAAAGCGGGAACCAGTCTTTAAAGGGAAGTAAGAAAAATAAACACATATGTTCAATATTTTAACAAATAGGTGTCGTATCCTTAAGAAGATATTTAGGAATTGCGGGTATATCAATGAAAAAACTTGGCACGATTCATGCTAGTAAATAAAGTGATTAATCAAAATATATCATTTCAAAATGATCACAGATGAAATGGGGAAGTTTACTATGAAGAAAATTGCAGTGATCGGTGGAGGAATAATGGGCAGAGGAATCGCATACGCCGCTACAGTAGCAGGTTTCCAGGTTCACCTTCATGATCTTTATCCGGAAGCTTTAGAAAAAGCTAAGACATATCTTGAAACGGAATTGAGAAAATCAGTACATCACGGGTTTATAAGACCTGGTGAAGATGAGGCAAGCTTGAATCGAATTACTTTTACCACAAATATGGAGGAAGCTGCCGTAGAAGCTGATTTAGTCATTGAAGCTGTTCTTGAAAAAATGGAAATTAAAGTGGACGTCTTTAAGAAATTGGATAAGATCTGTCCTTCGCAGACAATACTTGCGACAAATACTTCAACAATGAGCCCGACCGAAATTGGGGCACAAACATCCCGCCCAGAAAGGTGCATCGCGATGCATTTCTTTAATCCAGTTCACAAAATGAAACTGATAGAGATTGTCAGGGGGCTTGATACTTCAGATGAAACGTTTAGAATTGCAAAAAAAGCCGCCGAAGCCATGAATAAAGAGGTGGTTGAAGTCAATGAGTTTCCTGGGTTTGTCACAAGCAGAATGAACTGTTTAATTGGAAATGAAGCAATGAATATGCTAATGGAGGGTGTTGCCTCCGCTGAAGATATCGATAAAGCAATGAAATTAGGATTGAATCATCCAATGGGGCCGCTTGAGTTAGCTGATTTAGTCGGTCTGGATACACGCCTGCGAAATATGGAATATCTCTATCAAACATTAGGAGAAAAATATCGTCCGTGCCCATTATTAATAAAATACGTGAAGGCTGGAAGATTAGGAAGAAAATCTGGTGCGGGTTTCTATAAATATGATAAAGAGTAGGAGTGATTTTTTTTGCATCGGGCTGTAATTGTTGATTCAGTAAGAACGGGTATTGGTAAATTAGGCGGAAGTTTAAAAAATATAGAAGTTGATTTTTTAGCATCAAAGGTGATTGATGAGATTATTGCAAGGACGGGAATTGAAAAAAATATCATTGATGAAGTGATCATGGGACAGGGAAAACAGAGTACGGACTCTCCTAACATGGCAAGGATTGCTTTATTAAGAGCAGGCCTTCCAGTTGAAGTACCCGCCTATACGATTCATCGTCAATGCGGATCAGGTCTTCAGGCCATAAATAATGCGGTTCAACAAATTCAATGTGGCTTGTCAGATATTATTATTGCTGGCGGGGCTGAAAGCATGAGCACAGCACCATATTATTTACGAGGAGCCCGATTCGGTTATGGAGCTGGTAATGGAGAATTATTAGATCCTAATACAGAAAGTCAGCCCCGGTCCCAGCCAATCAACCAATACGGTTTATTAACGATGGGAATGACGGCTGAAAACTTAGCAGAAAAATATCATATTTCTCGTGAGGAGCAAGATGAATTCGCTTTAAGAAGCCAAATCTTGGCTCTTCAGGCGATTGAAAGCGGAAAGTTCAAAAAAGAAATCGTAAGCTATGAAATTCGAAATCGAAAAGAAACGATTATATTTGATACTGATGAGCATCCAAGGAGAACAACTTTAGAAAAACTCGCTGCATTAAAGCCTGTTTTTAAGAAAGATGGTACTGTTACAGCAGGAAACAGCAGTGGAAGAAACGATGGAGCAGCAGCATTATTAGTGATGTCAGAAGAAGCTGTAATGAGGTATGCAATGAAACCAAAGGCAAAAATTATTGCACAGGCATCAGCAGGGGTTTCGCCTGAAATCATGGGAATCGGTCCTGTACCTGCAACGAAGAAAGCGCTACAAATTGCTGGACTTACACTAGATGACATCGGACTAATTGAGCTCAATGAAGCTTTTTCAGCACAATCTTTAGCGGTGATGAGAGAATGGAGAACGGATATAAGCAAGATAAATGTTAATGGGGGAGCTATTGCTTTAGGACATCCAATCGGTGCGTCAGGAGCCATTCTTATGACAAAGCTTCTTCATGAAATGGAACGTCGTGGAGAAAAATATGGCCTTGTAACATTATGTATTGCCGGTGGAATGGGGATTTCAACCATTGTTGAGAATTTGCAAGTTTAATAATTGGTGAAAGAGGTAGATATTGAAATGAATATTTTTGTTGTCATGAAACGCACCTTCGATACTGAAGAAAAAATAGTATTTGAAGATGGAAAAATCAATAATGATGGGGCAGAGTTCATTGTGAACCCATACGATGAATATGCGATTGAAGAAGCTTTGAAATTACGTGAAAAACATGGTGGAGAAGTTACTATTGTAACAATAGGTGAAGAAGAGGCAGAAAAAGAGCTCCGTACAGCTTTGGCAATGGGTGCAGATAAAGCTGTATTAATTGAAAATGAGGATCTTGATGATTGGGATGCATTTTCTACAGCAAAGATATTATCTACATATCTCAAGGACAAGGAAGTTGACATTGTTTTAGCAGGAAATGTAACGGTTGACGGCGGCTCCGGCCAGGTAGGTCCACGACTGGCAGAAGAATTAGGGATTTCTGCAGTTACTACAGTGACAAAGCTCTCAGTCGATAATGATAAAGCAACAATTGAACGGGATGTAGAAGGGGATAGTGAAATTTTAGAAGTTTCACTTCCATTATTAATTACTTGCCAACAAGGATTAAATGAACCTCGATATCCATCATTGCCTGGAATAATGAAGGCCAAGAGGAAACCGATTGAGACAGTGGATATGAATGATCTCCATTTAGAAGAAGATGAAGTAAGAGCAAAAACAAGCATCGTAGAAATTTTCCTCCCACCAGTAAAGAAAGCAGGAAAGATACTTGAGGGAGAAATTTCTGAACAAGTTAAAGAATTGGCGTCTTTATTAAAGACTGAAGCAAAAGTCATATAACAGGAGGGATAAACTTGGCAAGAAAATTATTAGTTTTAGGAGAAATAAGAGAAGGGGTATTACGTAATGTTTCTTTTGAAGCCATTGCTGCAGCAAAGCAAATAGCCGATGGAGGAGAAGTAGTAGGTTTGCTATTAGGTGGCAGGATTAAAGAACTGGCTTATACGATGATTCATCATGGTACTGACCGTGTTGTGGTCGTTGAAAACAGCAATTTACAAGATTATACGCCTGAGGCATATTCACAAGCGATTATGCAGGTTATCGATGCCGAAAAGCCGGATGGATTTATATTAGGTCATACAGCGATTGGTAAGGACATTTCACCCAGAATTGCTTCCAAAATTAAGTCAGGATTAATTTCTGATACTGTAAAAGTGGACATAATAGGGGATGAAGTTATCTTTACACGTCCGATTTATTCTGGAAAGGCCTTTGAAAAGAGAGCAATTCAAGAAGGGATTATATTTGCGACCATTCGTCCCAATAATATCCTACCATTGGAAAAGGATGTATCACGTTCAGGGGAGATATCTTCCATTGATGTTCAAATAAAAGATTTGCGTACAATTGTTAAAGAAGTAGTAAAAAAAGCCTCAGGGGGAATAGATCTATCAGAGGCAAAAGTTATTGTTGCTGGTGGACGAGGAGTAAAAAGCAAGGATGGTTTTAAACCACTTGAAGAATTAGCAAAGGTACTTGGCGGAGCAGTAGGGGCATCACGTGGAGCTTGTGATGCAGAATTCTGTGATTACTCGTTACAAATCGGGCAAACTGGAAAAGTGGTAACACCTGATCTGTATATTGCTTGCGGAATTTCAGGTGCAATTCAACATATTGCAGGAATGTCCAACTCAAAGGTTATTGTTGCTATTAACAAAGATCCTGAAGCAAACATCTTCAGCATTGCTGATTATGGAATTGTTGGGGACTTATTTGAAGTCGTGCCCCTATTAATTGAGGAATTTAAAAGTGTAGCCGTAACCTAATTTTTATTAGCATTCTTTAAAACTGTTTAAATATTATCTGAGTTTATAGGGTCTTGAATTTACGACTAAATTTTAAAGTTTAAATTAAAAATACGATAAAACTGACGCTCAGTGCACTGAGCGTTTTATTTAGCTACTAGGAAAGAATAAAATCTCATCCAATTTTCCTATTTCACATAAATTCAACTACGCCTCATGAACCGTCCTAATAGACTCGTCAATCGGCAAGTTTCCATTTATATTAGATGATCAATCAAATTCGTGCTAGGACTTCTATTTTAATAAATTGAAAAAATAATTCATTTTTAAGATTCAAATGATTCTTCTATTATTTTGGTACAAAATTTGCATAATTTTCAAATAATAAAAACTTTGGAGGGATTTATTTTGAATTATGAAAAAATTATTGCTTATAAAGATGGAGGAATGGGAATCATCAAGATGAATAACCCCGAATGTGAAAATGTCCTCGATTCAATAGCTCTTCAGGAAATGCACAACGTTATTAAGCAATGGGAACATCATGATGGAATCAAATTGATTGTTATTACAGGCGAAGGTGAAAAAACATTTGCATCAGGACCCGATATTAACCAGTTGCTAGATAAGCGAGCAAAAGATGCCTTCATTCCAGGTCTTCAAGACATTTGCCATACAATTGAAAGCAGCAGTAAGGTAACGGTTGCTGCCCTAAACGGCTATGCTCTTGGGGCTGGCTGCGAATTGGCGCTGGCATGTGATATTCGAATTGCTGCTAATCATGTCAAAATGGGCTTCCCTGAATTGGATTTATCAATCCTTCCAGGTGGTGGTGGTACTCAGCGTTTAGCTCGTATTGTTGGTAAGGGGAGAGCGATTGATATGATTTTCACGGGAGAAATGATTTCCGCCCAAAAGGCAGAACAAATTGGCCTTGTTTCGACTATTGTCCCATTAGAAGACTTATGGGAAGTAGTTTTGGAAAAGGTCAACCATATTGTCAAAAAAGGCCCGTTCGCTCTTAAACTGGCAAAAATGGTGATTAATCAAGGTTTTGAAACAGATTTAAATACTGCGCTAATGCTAGAGAAGCTGGCCCAGTCGATCTTATTTAATTCCGAAGATAAACAAGAGGGGGTTAATGCCTTTTTAGAAAAACGTGATGCTTACTTTACAGGTGAGTAGATAAATCCTCGTCAAGAAAATTAACAACCTCGTTCAATATGTAAACAAAAAAATAACTGGATGGAAGCAGGATGTCTTGAATGGAGGGGGAGTCAAAATAAATAGTTGGCACGAATTATGCAAGATATAGAATCGAAGAGTGTATATATAACTTAGGAGGAGAAAAAATGGACTTTAATTTAACAGCAGATCAACTAGAGTTACAAAAATGGGCAAGAAATTTTGCAAAAGAGAAATTTTCAGAAAAAGCTTATACATGGGCAAAGAGTGGGGAGGTTCCGTGGGAAAATGCCAAGATTCTTGCCGAACATGGATTAATGGGAATGACGCTGCCTGAAGAAGATGGTGGTCAAGGTTCAGCACTAATTGATGCCATCATTGTAATGGAGGAAATCGCGAAGGTTTGCCCAAATACCGCTGATATGTTTCAGGTGGGAAATTTCGGTGCCATTCGTCAGTTATCTGCTTATGGGAGCAAAGAATTAAAACAAAGGGTATTGCCATCCATTTTATCAGGTGAAAAGCTTATTTCCGTTGCCATGTCAGAACCTAATGCCGGTTCGGCTGTTACCGATTTAAGTACAAGAGCCAGCATTGAAGGCGATAAAGTCATTATTAATGGATCAAAAGTATTTAATACCCATGGACCGCACAATTCTTATTATGTTGTATGGGTTCGGTTTGGCGAGGGTGTGAAATCCTCTGGTGCTGTTTTAGTGGAAAGAGATGCTCCAGGCTTCACCGTTGGAAAAACGGAATACCATATGTCAGGGGAGGAGCATTGCGCATTATATTTTGATCATTGTGAGGTCCCTGTAGGAAACATCCTTGTTCCAGAAGACGGCTTTAGAAAATTGTTTATGATGTTTAATATCGAAAGGATGGGAAATACAGCGAGATCATTGGCTCTTGGCCAGTCTGCGTTTGATTTGGCAGTTGAACATGCCAAGGAACGCAAGCAATTTGGTAAGCTGTTAGCCGAATTCCAAGGAATTCAATGGAAAGTGGCAGAAATGAAAATGAAATTGGATGCAGCCAGATTGTTATTATACCGTGCAGCAACAAATGCCGATAAAGGAGCACCAAGTCCAATTGAATCCTCGATTGCAAAAGCCTATGTAAATACAACTGCATTTGAAGTAGCACACGAGGCGGTACAAATATTTGGAGGCTACGGCTATTCTACTGATTACCCACTGGAATATATTTTTAGAAGAGTAAGAGGTTGGATGATTGCCGGAGGAACCCCTGAAATGATGAAAAATAAAATTGCTGAAGATGTATTTGGCATGAGATTTAGCCAAAGAAAAAAATAAATAGGGTTTTTAGGAGGATATGAGTTGGCAGAAAATAAAACTTTATGCGCAGGGCTTGGTACAGATATCCAGTCTGGGACATTTTTAATGGAACATGAAGGAGCCGACCTTTTACGAAAATATGAACTGCCTATCGCAAGATCAACGATTGCTAAGAGTAAAGAGCAAGCCTGCCAAATTGCGACAGAGATTGGTTACCCGATTGTGTTAAAAGGAATGTCCAGAGAAATTATTCATAAATCAGATGCTGGCGTTGTGAAGGTAAATCTTAAGAATGAAGATGAATTGACATCTGCTTATGATGAGATTGTAAAAAACGCGTTAAAGAATAACCCAGGAGCGGACATTGCTGGTGTCCTTGTTCAGGAGTTTGTACCAAAGGGGATGGAATTAATTTTTGGAATAAAAAAGGATCCAACCTTTGGTCATCAATTAGTAATTGGCCTTGGCGGCATATTTGTTGAAATCATTAAAGATTTTTCAATGAGAATGATGCCGGTTTCCGTTGATGATGTAGAAGAAATGCTGAAAGAATTAAAAAGCTATCAAATGATTGAAGGCTACAGAGGGAAAAAGGGCATAAATAAACAGTTAATTTATACAATCTGTCTTTCATTAAATGACTTGATAGAGGAACATCCTGAAATTGAGGAACTAGATTTGAATCCAGTGATATTTACGGATAATGATGCCTATATCTGTGATGTAAGGATTTTAATCACTAAACATAAAGAAAAGGAACTGGTGAGAAAAGATTTAAGTCATTTGAAGCAGATGATCAACCCGCAATCCATTGCCGTTATAGGGGCATCGACGAATGAAAAGAAAAATGGCGGCAGGTTATTTAAATATGTTGTAGAAAACGGTTACAAAGGTAAGCTCTTTCCGATTAATCCTGGGGCTAAGGAAGTGAAAGGGTATAAAGCATATCCAAGTCTTTTAGAGGTTCCGGATGAAGTGGAATTAGCCTGCATAATTGTAGCAGCCAAACATGTTCCAGACGTAATGGAAGAATGTGTGGCCAAGGGAGTAAAGGCAGCCATCATCTATTCTTCCGGATTTGCGGAAACTGGAGAAGAAGGGAAAAAGCTCCAGGAACAGATTTTAGCGATTGCTAAAAAAGGGAATATCCTTGTTCTTGGGCCGAATTCAATTGGGATTGCCAGCCCAAATAATAATATTTATACAGCCTTTGGAGCAGCACTTGAAACAAAAGTAAAGGTTCCCGGAAACATTGGCTTTGTTTCCCAAAGCGGCGCGATGGGTAGTGCGTTGTTAAGCAGAGCCTGGGAGCAGGGGGCGGGTTTCAGCCGTTGGATTAGTGTAGCCAATGAAGCTGATTTAACAACAAGTGACTTTATGGAAGTATTGATTGAGGATGAGTTAACCAAGGTAATCACCGTCTTCATGGAGGGGATTAAGAATCCGAAGGCCTTTTCATTAGCTTCCGCAAGAGCGCTTAAGGCGAAAAAGCCTGTGTTAGTATACAAAACTGGTAGATCCAGCATTGGCAAAAGAGCCGTTCAATCCCATACAGGTTCGATTGCGGGGGATGATGCAGTCTATTCATCTGTCTTTAAAAAATTTGGAGTATTAAGAATTAACCGGATTGATGAAATCATTGATGTTTCGCGGGCCTTTACTGTGCAGCCTTTACCAAAGGGGAAAAGAATTGGGGTTATTACCGCTTCGGGTGGTGCCTGCAGTATTATTGCTGATCTTTGTTCAGAAAAAGGGCTGGAAATACCCGAGTTAGTTGACACATCGGAGGAAATAAAAAAATATATTCCTCCATTTGGCTCTGCCCAAAACCCTGTCGATGTGACAGCAGAGGTAATTGCCGTTCCAGAGATGTTTAAAAAAGTAGTCGAAAATGTCATGAAAGATCCCAATATTGATGGTATCATCGTCATGCTGACGACCAATGCAGACCCGGGTGCTTTCATCATTGCCCAGTCATTAATTGAAATTTTTAAAGAAAATGACAAACCGTTAGTAATCGGACGTTTAGGGGCAGATAACATTGCACCGCAGGCAATGGAATTATACAACAAAGAAAAACTACCTGTATATCCGACACCGGAAAGAGTAGTCAGTGTCATGGATTATTTGGTAAAGTACAGTGAAATATTAAAAGAAAAGGGTATAACTTGAAACTAAATTTGAACACAATCAAATGAAAATAATAGAATTATTTCTAGTCGATGTTCCTTGGAATATCGACTATTTCATTATAAACTAATAATAAGACAAAATAATACAAAATTTTAAATATTTAAAATAGTATTTCAAACTATTTTTTAATAAGTTTTTAAAAAAGACTTAACAATTAAAAAAATAGCTTTAATAATCTTTTGTACTTAGTATCTCACTATCCCATTGGTTTTGGGGGATTTTGAGTTTGGTTTTTTAAAGTAAAGGGAGGGTATGGTTGTGAAATATAAAATGATCATGACTTCTGGTTACCCGGAGATGACAAAAATGATTGAAAAGGTAGCTTCTGAGTTAAATTTTAAGGTGACAGTTGTTGAGGGGATTCTGGATGAAGCCGTTCGGGAAGTTATAACGCTAATTGCAAAAGGCGGATATGAAGTTGTTGTAAGCCGAGCTGGAACTGCGAATGCGCTTAAAAAGGTAATAGACCTACCGGTAATATATAGCGATTCAACTAACTCTGATATTATGCAGGCACTTATCCGGGCTAAAAATTTGGGTGACAAAGTGTGCTTTATCACCTACCCAGAAGAGGGGTTTCTATTTGATTTTGATACCATGTTTGAAATTATCGGTTTTAAAGTAGAAATCCTAACTTATAAAACACAGGAAGAACTAGTCAAACAAGTTAAGGAAGCCAAAAGATTGGGAATGGATGTTGTGGTTGGTGGCGGAGTTCGCGTTAAAGATCTTGCCCGGAGTCATGGCATGAAAAGCATGTACATTACACTTGGAGAAAGATCCATAAAGCGTGCTTTGATTCTAGCTGATAAAGTTGCACAAGATCGTATAATTATGAAGGAAAGGGCAGAGAAGTTGAACGCTGTCATAAATGCTTCGGAAGAAGGGATTTTATTATTAAATCAAAGCGGGGAGATTGAAACGTTGAACCCTGCGATTGAACGTATTTTTAAGGTCAAGGAAGAAGCAGTAATTGGTAAAAAGCTCAAAGAAGTAGCCGATTCAAAGATAGTCCAATTATTAAAAGATAAAAAGATTAATTCCGTTCAAAAAGGCAGTTTTACATTCCAGGAACTGATTGTCACCTATGAACCTGTTATTGCCAATCATGAGAGAGTAGGAACAGTTGTAACCTGCAGGGAGTTTAGTAAAATACAAAAATTAGAAAGTAAGGTCCGCAGGGAACTTCACTCAAAAGGTCTTGTGGCAAAGTTTACACTTGATGACATTATTTATTCAGGTCAAAAAATGGAGAATGTGGTTCAGGTTGCTAAAGAGTATGCCCATACTGATTCAACCGTTCTCATTTTAGGCGAAAGCGGTACGGGGAAAGAATTGATTGCCCAAGGAATACATAATGCCAGCAAACGAAAGGACGGCCCTTTTGTCGCGGTAAACCTAGCTGCGCTGCCGGACTCCTTATTGGAAAGTGAATTATTTGGATATGCGGAAGGAGCTTTTACAGGTGCAAATAAAGGAGGGCGACAAGGTTATTTCGAACTGGCACATGAAGGAACCATTTTTCTTGATGAGATAGGAGAGATTCCGCCGCACATTCAAACCCGTTTGTTAAGGGTGCTTCAAGAGAAAGAGGTTATGCGGGTCGGAGGGGATCGGGTAACTCCTGTCAATATCCGGATTATTGCAGCCACTAATCAAAGACTATGGGAATTGGTGAAGGAAGGGAAATTTCGGTCAGATCTTTATTTTCGGCTGAGTGTCTTGCATTTAAGGGTACCCCCTCTAAGAAAGCGAAAAGAAGACATTCCTGCATTAGTAAATAATAGCTTCAAGCAAATAGGCACAGATAAAACCTTCCATCATCTTTCCAAAGACATTCAAAATTTTTTCATATCATACAGTTGGCCAGGAAATATTAGACAATTGGAAAACTTAGTCGAACGTTTACAGTTAAGGGTGAAAAATCAAAAAGATGAAAATGAATTTATTCAGGAATGTATTAGAGAAACAGAGGAAAACAGTGATGTATTTAATGAAGATATAATGATTGTTAACCATGGAACGATGGAGCAAATTGAAAAACAAGTAATTGAACAAATGCTCGAACGTTATGACAACAATCGTACTCTTGTAGCTGAAATGCTGGGAATTAGCCGAACGACTTTATGGAAGAAATTAAATGAATATTAATTAAAAGCCCTGAGGAAACACCGTTTAATATCTTAACGATATTTCTACATCATGATTTATTTTTGAACACTTATAAAAAATACATTTAACTTTTATTAAAGTGATGCAGATAATGGAAGATTGCACGAATTAAAAATCTTGGTATTTTAGTAGTATTTCAAAAAGTAGTGGACATTTATGTAAGAGATCCACTCCCCGACTTGGCATGATTTTTGCATATATATAAATTAAAAGTGATAGCTGGTGATTTTAAAGTCCCTTCCTGTTTTCTACAGAACTAAGGTGGAATCTTACGGCTTTCCCTATTCTGAAAATTCAATATTTACACAAACTTATTTTTTAATTAGGAGGAATGGATCATTGTCAAAAGCTTTATCAGGAATTAGGGTTCTTGGCGCTACAAGAATGCTTGCAGGGCCCTATGTAGAAATGTTACTTGCTGATATGGGAGCTGAAGTACTGCATGTTGAATTGCCGGGAGGAGGAGATGACTCTCGACATTTTGCTCCACTTATAAATGGTGAAGGTTCATGCTTTTTAGCTTCAAACAGAAATAAAAAGAGTATTACCCTCAATCTTCGGACACCGGAGGGACAGGAAATATTTCGTGATTTAGCGAAGATTTCAGATATCGTGGTTGAAAATAACCGTCCAGGAACAATGGATAAATGGAATATTGGTTATGAACATCTAAGAGAAATTAATACCGGGATTATTATGACATCTGTTTCCGGATTTGGGCAGACAGGACCATATTCCAAGCGTCCTGGACTAGATATTGTTGCCCAAGCAATGGGCGGTATGATGTTCATGACCGGAGAAAAAGATGGCCCACCGGTTCGAACTGGAAATGCGATGGGTGATTTTTTAGGTGGTTTATATGCGACATATGGTACATTGTCAGCGCTGTATTATCGAGAAAAAACTGGACTTGGGCAGCATGTCGATGCTGCGCTTCTCGACAGTATCATTGCTGTACTGGAAAATGTCATACCTAACTATGTCGGATTAGGAAGAATTACCGAAAGAATGGGAAGCAGAATTCCGGGTATTGCTCCTTATAACTGTTATTTAGCAAAAGATGGCTATGTTGCCATTGGGGTATCTTCTAATGCATTATGGAAACGTTTTGTAGAAGTTTTGGGTAGGCCGGAGCTTTATGATGATCCAAAATTTAATTCTCCGAGCAAAAGAGTCGAAAACGTCGAAGAAGTGGATAGTATTACACAGAATTGGGTTGCAGAAAAAAATGTGAATGATGTAGTGGAATTATTGAATGAAGCAGGTGTCATTTGTGGACCTGTATATAGCGTTGATCAGCTAATTAACGATCCACATGTAAAGGCCAGAAATATGGCGCCGGAAATAGAACATCCCATAGCCGGAAAACTAAGAGTATCCGGAATCACACCAAAACTTTCCTTAACCCCTGCGGGAATTGAAACTCCACCGCCGTCCTTAGGTCAGCATAATGAAGAAGTTTATAAGGGATTATTAAATTTTTCTGACGAAAGATTGAAGTTGCTTGCTGAAAGGGGAATTATTTAATGATATTTGAATTGACAGAAGAGCAGAAAATGATGCAGCAAATGGTAAGAAGTTTTGCAGAGGAAATGGTGAAGCCCCACGCTGCTGAAATTGACGAAACCGACGAATTCCCCATGGATATCTTTAGAGAGGCTGGAAAACTTGGACTTCTTGCTATCAATATGCCGGAAAAGTATGGCGGAAGCGGAGCTGATTCCACCGCTGCCGTTATTGCCAGTATTGAGATTGCCAAGGCTTCTGCAGCAGTGGCCAATATTTTCTCTTCCGTCCGCCATCATTTGTTCTGCATGTACCATTATGGGAATGAAGAACAAAAACAGAAATTTATACCGGCAATGGCTAAGGGAGAAATAATTGGTTCTTTTGCCTTATCTGAAAGCGGTTCCGGTTCTGATGCTTCAAGTATTAAGACGCAGGCCAAATTGGACGGTGATGAATATGTTATCAATGGAAGTAAAATGTGGATCACAATGGGCAATGTTGCAGATTTTACAATTGTCTTTGCCGTTACGGACCCGGACAAAGGCTCCAAAGGAATCAGTGCTTTTATAGTTGAGAAAGGAACCCCCGGATTTACGGTAGGAAAACGAGAACGCAAATTAGGGCAAAAGGGAAATCCAGTATGTGAATTAATGTTCGAGAATGTTCGGGTTCCAAAAAGCTGCATGTTAGGGGAAGAAGGTCAAGGGATAAAAATTGCTCTGCATTCGCTTGACAGCGGCCGGATTGAAGTAGCTGCATTGGCGGTCGGGCTGATGCAGGCTGCACTGGAGGAAAGTGTAAACTATGCAGAGAATCGGAAACAATTTGGCCAAAAAATCAGCAGTTTTCAATTAATCCAAGCGATGATTTCCGAAATGGCTACTGATCTTGATGCTGCCACCCTTCTTACATATCGTGCAGCCTATTTAAAAGATCAAGGGAAAAAGTTCACCCGCGAAGCATCGATGGCGAAATGGTTTGCAACGGAAGCGGTTATGAAGCATACAACAAATGCGATCCAGATCCACGGTGGATATGGTTATTGTAAAGATTACAATGTCGAACGCTATTTCCGTGATGCCAAACTAACACAAATTTTCGAAGGTACGAATCAGATTCAGCAAATTGTCATTTCCAGGGAGGTATTAAAACAATGGGCGAAATGAAGCTAGCCGGTAAAACAGCCATTGTTACCGGAGCAGGACAAAACATCGGGAAAGCAGTTGCATTCAGGTTGGCAAAAGAAGGAGCTGCGGTTGTGGTTGCTGATATAAACTTAGGAAATGCCGAGCTAGTTGCAAGAGAGCTTAATGAAGCAGGATTCAAAGCCATGCCCCAGTATGTGAATGTGGCAGTAAAAGAAGAAGTTGACGAAATGGTAAATAAAAGTGTCGAACATTTTGGCAGGATTGATATTCTTGTCAATGTTGCCGGAATACTGGGCCCTTCCGTTCCTTTTAAGGAAATAGCTGAATCGGATTGGGATAAGGTGATAGCTGTTAACTTGAAAGGAACCTACCTTTGTTGCCAAGCGGTAGTCGGCGGCATGATGGAGCAAGGTTACGGCCGAATTGTAAATATATCTTCCGTTTCTGCAAAGGAAGGAAATCCAAGGTTAGCCCCATATGTATCCGCAAAGGCAGGGGTAATCGCACTGACGAAATCAATTGGAAAAGAGATTGCTAAAACAGGTGTAACGGTAAACTGCGTAACGCCAACCATGATTGAAGGTGAAATGGTGAACAACATGACCGAAGAATATTTCCAATCATTGCTAGCGAAGATTCCGATGGGGCGTCTTGGGAAACCGGAGGAGGTTGCAAACGTAGTGAATTTCCTTGTTTCCGATGAAGCGGCATATGTAACAGCACAATGCTATGACTTAAGTGGCGGCCGATCTGTTTACTAGAAGAATTATTTCAATCTAAAATCTATTATTACCTTTAAGGAGTGTTTGAGAATGAAAGCCGTTGTAAAAACAAGGCCAGAACCAGGATTTGTCGAAATTAAAGAAGTACCGATTCCAAAAATTAAACCAGATGAGGTCCTCGTTAAAATCCATGCAACCGGAGTATGTGGAACCGATATTTTACTTGCTGACTGGAAATATGTCGGCAGAAGTCCGGTAAATCCACCGATTATACTTGGTCATGAAGGGGCAGGTGAAATTGTCGAAGTTGGTGCAAATGTAAAACATGTAAAGATTGGTGACCGGGTTGGTATGGAGGCGTTATTAGGCTGTGGTCACTGTCATTATTGCCGACAGGGAAATATCAACTTATGTCCAGATTGGGATCATCTCGGGATTGATTTCGATGGGACTTACGCCGAATACATCGCCTTTCCGGCTATTGGCGTCCATGTGCTGCCAGACAACATTTCATATGAAGAAGCGGCGTTCCTTGAACCAATCTCCATTGTTGTCCATGCGTTGGAATCCAATCCAATCACGGCTGGAGATACAGTGGCCGTAGTAGGTCCAGGGCCGCTTGGATTGTTTTCGATTCAAGCAGCTAAAGCAGCAGGAGCGGGAAAAATCATCGTTGTAGGGACTTCAGTGGATGAAAAGCGCTTGCAAATTGCCAAAGGATTAGGTGCTGATATAGTTTTAAATAATGGTGACAGCCATGCAGCTGAAACCGTAAAAGAATTGACAAACGGGCTGGGTGCTGATGTAGTGATTGAAGCTGGAGGAACTGGAACATCAATTGAGCAAGCCATTGCCATGGCAAAAGGTGCAGGCGAAGTGTATTTAATGGGCTTTGGTAAAGAGTCCACAATTAAGCCGCTGACACAGGTTGTTCGGCAAAACTTAACGATTAAAGGGGTAGTTGGAAGTTTACCGCGTCATTATGAAACGGCTAACAGATGGCTTGAAAATGGTGTTGTAAAGATTGACAAAATGGTCACCCATACATTAGGTTTCAATGATGCGCTCAAAGCTTTTGAATTAATGAAAAATAAAGAAGCTGGCAAAGTTCTTTTTAAAGCAGAACTGTAAATTCCTGATATGAACGCCTTAGAAAAGCGGTTAAGAGGGAATAGATAATAATGGAACAACAATAGAAATTGAAATGGAGGTTAACAGATGCTGGCACAATCCTATGTGAATGGAAAATGGCTGGAAAATGAAGATAACTCTTTATCAATCTATAATCCTTATACGAAGGAAGAAATAGGAAAGCAGTTTCAGGCATCAGAAGCGGATGTTGAAAATGCCATCGCTTCCGCATATGCTGCCAAAAAAGAAGTTGCAAGTATTCCGGCACATGAACGGGCAGCAACCTTGAAGAAGGCTGCGCAGTTACTTGAGGAGCGAAAAGAGCAATTTGCCAAAATTATATCTCAAGAGTTGGGTAAACCGTTACGCTATACGTTAGATGAAGTAACCCGTTCAGTAGAAACGCTGGAGTTATCAGCGGAGGAAGCCAAAAGGCTATTTGGGGAAACGCTACCTGGTGATACATCGTCACGGGGAACAAAGGCAATTGCGGCAACATTTCGTGTTCCGGTTGGTGTCGTTGCGGCGATCAGCCCTTTTAATGCGCCGCTAAATTTAGTTGCCCATAAGATAGGTCCGGCCTTTGCCGGGGGAAATAGTGTCATCTTAAAACCGGCTACCCCCGCAACATTAATTGCAACCGAATTTGTGAAACTGCTATTAGAAGCAGGTTTTCCTAAAACATCTATTAACATGGTTCTTGGAAGACGGGATGCCGTACAGCAAATTGTCAAAGACGACCGAGTAAATGTGATTTCTTTTACCGGTGGTCTTGTGGCCAGTAAAAATATTTGCCAGCTTGCAGGCATTAAGAAGGTTCTTTTAGAACTGGGCGGGAACGCCTCCACCATTGTCCATGAAGATGCCGATATAGCCCGTGCTGCCAAAATGTGTGCAAGAACAGGATACAGCAATTCGGGGCAAAGCTGTATTTCTGTCCAGCGAGTTTATGTGCACGAATCAGTTATTTCCGAGTTTACTAGGTTATTTAAAGAAGAAGTAGAGGCATTAAAAGTCGGTGATCCTCTTTTACCTGATACAGATGTCGGAAGTATGGTGGATGAAGCTAACGCAAAAAGAATTATGGATTGGATTGACGAGGCAGTAAGTATGGGAGCCGAAGTTCTCAGCGGCGGCCAGAGAGACGGGGCGATTGTTAAACCAACAGTCCTTTTAAGGCCACCTCATCATAGTAAAGTCGTTTGTGACGAAGTATTTGGACCGATTGTCAGTGTGATCCCATACAAAACAATCGAAGAGGCCATTGAAGCAACGAACAATTCAGAATTTGGCCTCCAAGCGGGAATCTTCACCAACCAAATGGATTTAGCTTATAAATTTGCTCAGGCCCTTGAAGTAGGGGGAGTTGTGATAAACGGAACTTCTAATTTCAGACTGGATCATTGGCCTTACGGGGGCGTGAAGTATAGTGGTATTGGCCGTGAGGGCCCACGCTATGCAATTGAAGAGATGACGGAGATGAAAATGATCGTTTATCAAATCGTAGATTAATATCTTGTATTTCGGTTAGGGGGCACCACATGGAAGAAAGCATCCTGCTAGAGAAAAACAATGGTATCGCTCAAATATATTTAAACGAACCAGAGAGCTTAAACGCTTTAAGTTCTAATTTAAAAGGAAATTTAATGAAAATTGTAAATGAGCTGGAGTTCGACCCGAACATTAAAGTGATTATTCTTGCAGGTAAGGGGAGAGCCTTTTGTACCGGCGGGGATATAAAAGGGATGGCAGAAGCGGAAGGGTTCAGCCCGGCTCTGATTAAGCAGAAGATGGATCTTTCCTCGAGTATTATCGAACGTTTGCGAAAAATGCCAAAAGTTATAATTTCCGCCATACACGGCTATGCTGCCGGGGCTGGATTTAGTCTAGCCTTGGCATCGGATCTAATTGTTGCTGAAGAAAATACCAAATTGATCTTATCCTTTAAGAATGTGGGTTTAACTCCGGATTTGGGAATTCATTATCATTTGCCTAGGATTGTAGGAGAATGGAAAGCCAAAGAATGGATTTGGAAAGGGATGAAGATTACGGTAGAGGAAGCCGTAAAATACGGATTTTCGATGGAAATTGTTCCAAAAGGGCAGCAGATTGACAAGGCTGTTGAATTAGCTAACGAAATTTGCGAAGGTCCATTTCAAGCATTAGTATACTCCAAATTAATCATCAATCAGTCCGCACAGTTTAAATTTGAAGATATTCTGGCAAAGGAAAATGAAATCCACACAATTCTGAGGGGTACAGAAGACCACCGGGAAGGAATTAACGCATTCTTAGAAAAACGAAAACCAGTATTTACTGGAAACTAGCATTCTATTAAGGAGGCATTAAAAATACGTGAAAGAGTTAGTATCTAGACAATTAGTGAAATACTTAGAACACCGCGGAATTGAACATATTTTTGGACTTTGCGGACACACCAATATTGCCGTTTTAGCTGAGTTAGAGAAAAGTTCGATTAAATTTATCAATACCCGCCATGAACAGGTTGCCGGACATATGGCAGATGGGTATGCCAGAGTAACAAAAAAGGCATCAGTTGTTCTATCCCATATTGGACCGGGACTGACGAATACGGCAACGGCAATTGGTACTGCGGCATTAGATTCCATCCCGATGGTTGTCATTGCGGGGGATGTTCCAAGCCATTACTATGGAAAAAATGCTTTCCAAGAAGTGAATTTGCACTCAGATGCCTCTCAATTTGAAATCTTTCGGCCGATTGTCAAACGGGCATGGCGGGTGGAGCGGCCCGAATTATTCCCTGAAATTATCGAGAAGGCCTTTCAATTAGCGGAAAGCGGGCGCCGGGGACCGGTTTTAGTATCTGTTCCTATGGATATTTTTTCAAAGGAAATCGATACGAGCTTGTTTGAGAGACTTAAACATCATACCAAAAAGTTAACCAAACCGACCATTGATGTGGAAACAGCAGAGAAAATCATTCTGACTTTGATCAATGCCGATAATCCACTGCTATATGTTGGCGGTGGAATAGTAATTGCTGATGCGGCTGAAGAAGTAAGGGAGTTGGTTGATCATCTCAATCTTCCAGTGGCTAACAGTATGAAGGGTAAAGGGGTTGTATCGGATGATCACCCATTATCGCTAGGTTTGGCTGGTTATTGGGGCTCGAAACTCACCAATGAAAAAACCAAACAAGCGGATTATATTTTAGCAATTGGTACCAGATTTTCAGAGGCTGACAGCAGCTCTTGGGAAGAGGAGTATACGTTTAATTTTCCGCCCACTAAATTAATTCATATTGATATTGATCCAAATGAGATTGGCCGGAATTATCCGGTTGAAATCGGTGTTGTTGCCGATATTAAAGAAGCATTAAAAGTGCTAAACAAAGTAGCCAAACGATTAGTACCAGCAGGACTTTCCAATGAAGATTTAAAGCAGGAAATTAAGGATTTTAAAGAAGGATTTACGAAAGACAATGAGCAGCATGTTAAGGACGAAAGCTTCCCAATGAGGCCGGAAAGGATTTTACAAGAAGTTCGGGAAGCGTTGCCCAAAGATGCCTTTATTACAACAGATGTTGGCTGGAACAAAAATGGTGTTGCCCAAAGATTCCCTATTTATGAAGCAGGAACCGTGCTTACCCCAGGGGGATTTGCCACAATGGGATTCGGTTCACCGGCAGCTGTCGGTGTGAAGGTGGCAAAGCCTGATCGGGTGGTTGTTTCATTAGTCGGCGATGGGGGCTTTGGACAAAATCCTGCCGTGCTGGCAACGGCTGCAGAAGAAAATATTGGTGTTATATGGGTCATTATGAACAACAGCTCCTATGGGGTTATTGCGGGACTGGAAAAGGCCCATTTTGACACGACCTTTGGAACGATCTTTTATAAGGATGGAAAACCTTATACTCCAGACTTTGCCGCAATGGCCCGGTCATTTGGTGTCGAAGGGATTAAAATTGAATCGGCGGCTGAATTTAAACCGGCACTGGAAAAGGCGATTGCCTCCAATAAACCATGTGTCATTGATGTATCCATGGTGAATGTTCCTACACCAACAAACGGCCATTGGAATATTAATGATATTTATTCGCCAAATGAGAAAAAATCACACGTAAGTGTGCCTTTATAATTCTCTGATAATAAGGGAGGGATAGGAATGTTAGCGCCTATCTCTTCTTTTAGCTCTAACAGAGAAAGTGGATCATTTTACATACGTTTTTAGACATAAAGGAGAGAGCTTATGCCAATCGGTCCAATAATCAATGGTTTAGCGATTATTTTAGGCGGCTTTTTAGGCGCATTTTTCCAAAATAAAATTCCCAATCGTTTATGTAAAGTAATGCCGTTAACTTTTGGCGTGGCTTCCATGGGAATGGGAGTTAATTCAATTATTAAAATCGATTCACTTCCACCGGTAATTTTGTCGTTATTAATCGGGAGTGCTATTGGGGAAATTATTAAGCTAGAAAAAGGAATTGAATGGTGTGTCAATAAAATTCGGACGCCGACGGAGTGGTTTTTCTTCAAAGACCGCTCAAGTAATGTGAATGAGGATGTCATGGAAAAGTTTATTGCCATTGTGGTCCTTTTTTGTACGAGCGGAACAGGAATTTTTGGTGCTTTAAATGAAGGAATTACCGGGGAGGCTTCCCTGTTGATTTCGAAAGCCTTTCTTGATTTATTTACGGCTGCCATATTTGCCACGACTCTAGGCTATTTGGTCATGACAATTGCTATCCCCCAATTTCTGGTTATGATTACGTTATTTTTTAGCGCAGGCACCATTCTGCCGCTTACAGAGCCATATATGATTAATGACTTTTCGGCAGTCGGCGGTCTGATTATGTTAGCTACAGGCTTTCGGATCAGCGGAATTAAATCATTTCCGATCGGCAACATGCTTCCAGCACTAATCATTGCCATGCCGATTTCTAAATTATTTGCCATTCTTTTTTCCTAGTTTGATATTTTGTATCCCACTTAATCGATGCAAGTTTATGAAAGGACGGACAATCAAAATGACAAAAAGATTTTCATTAGCTCATCTGACCGTGTTGGAATATAGTCCTGCAGAAATGACTTATATGGCTGCAAAAACAGGGTATGATTATGTTAGTTTTCGAACCATCCCTCTAGGGACGGTCAATGAACCACAATATCCCTTAGCGGAAAAGAAAGAAATGCTTCGTGAAACAAAACAGGCTCTACAGAATACTGGGATTGAGCTTTTGGATATAGAAATGGTCCGAATTTATGATGGTGTCAATCCAAAAATCTATGAACCTGACTTTGAAGCAGCTGCTGAATTAGGAGGCAAGCACGTGCTTACAACTGTTTTAACAAATAATCGTCCGTTTGCGGTTGAATGTTTTGCCGAAATTTGTGAGCTGGCTAAGCCATATGGCTTAACGATTGATTTGGAATTTATAACTTGGTATCATTGCGCAACATTAGCCGATGCTAAAGAAATCGTTGGAAAAGCGAACTGCGACAACGGTGGAATACTAATTGATACACTCCATTTTCATCGCTCAAAAATTGGTTTAAATGAATTGCTTGATGTACCAAGGGAATGGCTCCATTATGCCCATGTTTGCGATGCGTCAGGAGAAATTCCAAATACTACAGAGGGACTTATTCATACAGCACGACAAGAGCGGCTTTATTTGGGGGAAGGGGAAATTGATATAAAATCCATTATCAGTCACATGCCAGAAATCCCTTATTCATTAGAAATACCTCATTCTGATCTTGTACGCGAAATAGGCTATGAGGAGTATGCACGACGTTGCTTGCAGAAAGCCAAGGATTACTTTGCCTAAACACAGATCGGAACTGGTACGTCCGCAAATTGAACATTTGCAAAAAAAGAGATGATGCAAAAGTGAACGCCAAAAGGGTTATTTTGAATAAAAGTTATTTTGAAATTGTTAAATTTATAGTATTTTCTGATATTCATGGAGTATGAAATACAATGTAGGTAGGACTCAAATCCCATTTTGGATACTAACATTTCGATTTCACTTTATATGTTAAAGTGAAATTTTTTCCTTTTGGCACGTGTTTTGCAAATTAAGATATTGCCATGCTGTTATTGAAAAATCTTTTATAAAGGGGAGAACAATTTGACAAGACCTAAAATCAAATGGGAAATTCATTAAACGTATGATCTTCAAAAAAGAAATCCCCCACTGATGGAAGTTTCACTTTATCAATCACGGAACCTTTCGTTTAAAAAATGAACAACAAATAAATGAATAGTTTTATATATGAACAATTACTTCGTACAAAACCAAATATATTGCTTTTGTTATTTGGCACGATATTTGCATTATAAACAGTAGACAAAGTTACAAGTTAATTTATTCGTATTTTTGTTGAATATTACTTATTAAAGGGGGAGTATCATCGATTTGTTTTGAAAAGGTATAGTCTCAAAAGTATTTTCTGTTAATTTTAAATAATCGGAATTAAGTTTGATGAAATTAATTATAAAGGATGAAAAAAATGGTTGAGACACTTACATTCCATGATGAATTACTTCAGATAGTAAAACGGATTACAAAGGAACAAATTATGCCGCGTGCGGCTGAAATAGACCGTACAGATGAATTTCCGCATGATATCGTAAAGATATTAGGTGAAAATGGTCTATTAACAATGACTTTACCAGAAAAATATGGTGGTATAGAAGCGAATAGCTTATTGCTGGCAAAAGTGATAGAGGAAGTCAGCAAAGGAATGGCCACCATAGGAACGACATTATTATCTACGCATTCTGTAATACGTATGGTTGCATTGTTGGCAAATCCTACTCAATTGGATAAATTTTATTCGAATTTAGCCAACGGTCATAAGCTTTGCTGTTTTTGTTTAACAGAATCAAATGCCGGGTCTGATGCCAAGGCATTAAGTACAACAGCGAAAAAGGATCCTAATGGTGGTTATATTTTGAACGGAACAAAGATTTTTGCCACACTGTCTCAAGTGTCTGAATACTATCTAGTTTTTGCGAAGACAGAAGCAGATGAAATTTCAGCATTTCTTGTCCATAAAGACAGTCCCGGATTAAGATTCGGAAAAATTGAAGATAAAATGGGGCTCCATGGAAGCTCTACAGGGGACGTAATTTTGGAAGATTGCTGGGTTGATGATGATTCCTTACTGGGGAAACCAGGAGAAGGCTGGGAAATGTTAACTAAAGTTGGAACCAGTATGCTGCGTTCCTGGGGCGCCGCTGCTATTGGATTAGGAATTGCTCAAAGCGCCTTAGATCATGCGGTTGAATATGCAAAGGAACGCAAACAATTTAATAAACGAATTGGGGATTTTCAAGGAATCCGTTTTATGCTGGCCGATTGTGCTACCCAATTAGAAGCCGCCCGCTGCCTAGTCTATGAAACAAATAAAAGGGTTGACGAGGAGTACCCCAACATTTCAGCATATACCTCTGCTATGGTATCGATGTCAAAGTGTTTTGCAACCGATGTAGCCATGAAAGTGACAACTGATGCTGTTCAAATCTTTGGGGGATATGGATATATAAAAGATTATCCAGTCGAACGATTAATGAGAGACGCGAAAATTTATCAAATTGTCGATGGTACAAATCAGGTACAACGTATGCTGATTGGCAGCATCTTAATGAAACAATAGAAATCTCTAAATGGAAATTAAATAGGTTGGTGGATGATGAGGAAATATTTGGTTATAAATGGACCTAATTTAAATCTGTTGGGAACTCGTGAGCCAGAAATCTATGGGACAGTAACACTTGATGAAATTGAAAATAGGCTAAAGAAATTGGCTAAAGATTTAGGAATTTCAATAGAATTTTTTCAATCCAATCACGAAGGAAGTCTGATTGATTGTATTCATGAAGCAAAAGATGTGATTGATGGTATCATCATTAATCCTGGTGCTTTTACCCATTACAGCTATGCCATAAGGGATGCATTGTCTTCAATAAATATACCTTTTATAGAGGTTCATTTATCCAATCTACATGCAAGGGAAAGCTTTCGAATTTCAGTTATGGCTGACATTGCCATTGGTCAAATTACCGGTTTTGGGGCATTTGGGTATGAAATGGCTTTACAAGCAATCGCATTACCTCATTCTAGTGGAGGAGAATAATGGAAAACTTCCAATCATTTGATCGTTTAAGTTTAAACCAAGCGACAACACAGAGATGGAACCTTCGGGAGGCAGTTGATGGCTGCGCCCGCGCTGAAATTCCTTGGATTGGATTATGGCGTGATAAGATTGCCGAAATAGGCCTGAAAGAGAGCAGTAAACTGGTTCGGGATGTTGGATTAAAAGTGTCCGGCATCATTAAAGGGGGCATGTTCCCATCCGCTTCAGTCGGAGAGTGGCAAAGGATCATCGATGAGAATCGGCGTGCTATCGAGGAAACGGCAGAATTAGGTGCCAACGCACTTGTGATGGTCGGCGGTGGGTTACCTAATAAAGACCTGGATTACGCCAGAAAACAGTTTAAAGAGGGTATCGCAGAATTGGTACCTTTCGCACAAACCCATGGAGTTAAGTTAGGGATTGAGCCGCTTCATCCAATGTTTGCAGCCGATAGATCAGTTGTTGTGACATTAGCTCAGGCGAATGAGATAGCTAAATCCTACCATCCTAACGATGTAGGCGTGGTTATAGATGTTTACCATGTTTGGTGGGATCCGGATTTATATAATCAAATTTCTTACACAGGAGAGCATATTATAGGTTTTCATGTATCTGATTGGCTTATACCAACTCCGGATATGCTCAAAGGAAGAGGGATGATGGGTGATGGCATAATTGAGATTCGCCGGATTAGAAAAGCGGTAGATGCTGCCGGGTATACCGGGCCGATTGAAGTAGAAATCTTTAATCAACAATTATGGGATCAACCTGGCGATGAAGTTTTAGAAGTTGTCAAAAAACGATTTTTAGAACACGTTTAGTTTCCACATTCTTAATTATGAGAATATTGATTCCAGATTAAGAGGATAGGGTTTTATAAGTTTTACATTGTAAAATCACAGAGGATGTGAGGAAAATGGCTGATTTAGGACGTATTGATGGTAAAACGAAGTTAATTGGTTTTTTAGCAAAGCCTGCTGGACATTCTAAGTCTCCAGCCATTCATAATGCCGCCTTCCGAAAGCTGAATCTTAATTATGCGTTTATGGCGTTTGAGGTGGGAAATGAACAACTTGCTGATGCAATAACAGGTATTCGAGCATTAAATATTCAAGGCTTTAGTGTATCCATGCCGAACAAAATAGATATCTTGCCTCTTTTAGACGGGTTATCGCCTGCAGCAGAATTAATTGGCGCGGTAAATACAGTAGTGAATCATAACGGTCAATTGATTGGGTATAACACAGATGGAATTGGCTATATGCATTCTTTAGCTGCAGCAGGCGTGAATTATAAAGGAAAAAAGATGACCATTTTAGGGGCAGGCGGTGCAGCTACAGCGATTACCATTCAAGCCGCCTTAGAAGGAGTAGCTGAAATTTCTATTTTTAATCGTGAAGACCAGTTTTTTCCCAATGCTTTAAGGAATGCTGAAATCATTAATAAAAAAATGAAGGATACTAATTGTATTGCAAGAGTTTATCCTCTTGAAGATTTAGCTAGATTGAAAGAGGAAATTACCACAAGCCAGATACTTACAAATGCAACAGATGTAGGAATGAAACACTTAGAAGGTCAGAGCCTGCTGCCCGATCCATCGTGGTTACACCCAAGTCAGATAGTGACAGATATTATTTATTTTCCTGACAGAACAAAACTGCTGGAGCAGGCCATAGCTATTGGCTGTAAAACCATTAACGGACTAGGAATGCTGTTATGGCAGGGGGCAGAACAGTTCAGAATTTGGACAGGACAGGAAATGCCGATAGAAGATGTGAAACAGCAAATTTTTGCAACCGCTAACAATTAAAAATGATATAAAGGTGGTCAAGTATATGAAAAATAAAAGAAAAAGCATTTTTAAAGGAATGATTCTAAGTACGCTTGCAGTATTAGCATTGACGGCATGTAATTCTCAGGGTAAAAGCAACACTTCAAAAAGTTCTGGATCGTCTACAAAGGACAGTAAGGTGATCAAAATTGCTCAAATTGGACCTTTTAGTGGAAATGCTGCATCATTTGGAAATTGGGATAACCAAGGAATTATGTTGGTAGTGGATGAAGTGAATAAAAATGGCGGTATCCATGGAAAGAAAATTGAAGTAATCAAGATTGATGATCAAGCTAATCCAACGGTTGCTGTTAATGCCGCACAAAAAGTTGTCAATCAAAATATTGTAGCTGCATTTGCCACTCCATTGAGCACCGGCACTCTTGCTACATTGCAAGTATTTGATCAAGCAAAGATTCCACAATTGACAGCTGGGCAGGATACGTCCATTACGACAAAAGGAAGCAAGTATATTTTCCGTTATAATGCCAACAGTGCTGCTTATACAAAAACAGCCGCAGACTATATTGTTAACAAATTAGGAAAGAAAAAAATAGCTATCATAACGAATTCCGGTGCTTATGGTAAAGGGGAAAGAGATTCTTTCACAAAAGCTTTAAAAGAGTTTGGTGTTGAACCTATAGCAGATGAAGTCGTAACTCCAGATGCAAAAGACTTTACGGCACAGTTAACTAACATTAAGGCAAAGAATCCGGAAGTACTCTATATGGGGACAGAAAATATTCAAATGGGCTTAATAACCAAGCAAGCTATCGCCTTAGGATTAAAAGCTCAAAGGGCTGGGGGATCTGCTGCAGACCCGATTTTCGTAAAAACAGCCGGTGTCGAAAATGCCGAAGGAACCATTTTTACAACTCAATATATTCCAGATGCAGATGAAAAAACGAAAGAATTTAACGAAGCAGTTAAGGCGAAATATGGAATTGAAGGAGAGTTTCATATTGCCAAGGCTTACGATGGAGCAATGATGCTTGTAGAAGCCTTAAAAAACGCCTACCCCAATTTAGATGGAGAAACAGTTGCTAAAGAATTAAGAAAATTAAACTATAGCGGAATTACTGGAGACTACAAATTTGATGAAACAGGAGAAGGTACGGATAAAGCACAAATGGCTGTTATTAAGGACGGCAAAGCTACACTACTTCAATAAACGATAAAAAAGGAGCCAACCGATGAATGGAACAGTATTGATTCAAAGTTTAATTGGCGGATTAGGTATTGGCAGTATCTATGCATTAGTTGCTATCGGCTACTCTCTAGTTTATCGGACAATGGGATTAGCAAATTTTGCTCATGGAAATATTCTGATGGTTGGGGCGTACATCGGGACAGTTTTTTATGTCTCGATGCATACCAACTTTATTATCGCCATTATTATCTCCTCCATTTTAATAGGTATTCTAGGAATGGTAATGGAAAGAATACTTAGGCCACTCGGCAAAATGGATCTTATCTATATGATGCTTGGGACATTAGGGATCGGGATTGTGTTGCAAAATTTAGCCATCATTATTTGGGGAACTGATGGAATTGCTGTTCAATACCCAATTAAAAATGAGCCCTGGGTTATTGGAAACATTTCCATTTCTCCTTATACGCTAGTTATTATTTGTGCTTCAGCAACAGTAGTATTAGCGTTGCAGTTTTTCCTCCATAAGACAAAACTCGGTTTAGCAATGCGTTCATCTGCCCAAGAAAAGGAAATGTCGTTAGTCTTAGGAATGAATGTAAACCTGATGAACGCATTAACCCTAGGTTTGGGATCGGTACTAGCTGCAATAGCGGGGGTGATGGTAGGTCCAGTTTTCTATGTAAGCCCGGATATGAGTAGTTCCGTAGGAATAATTGGTTTTGCTGCAGCCATTTTGGGTGGATTTGGAAGTATACCAGGGGCCATTATTGGTGGACTCACGTTTGGTGTCCTGCAAACAATGGTGGCAACCCAGGTTTCAGAGTGGAGTCAAGTAATTGCCTTTGTTATTTTTGTTTTTGTCTTAATCATTAAGCCATCTGGCATCGTTGGAGAAAGAGTGGTGGATAAAATTTGACCTTAAACAAAGTGGCTGTAGATAAAACAGCAAACGAGCGAATGGATAACCAGGCTGAATTAACCTTTAGTTTAAACGAACGGAAGCTAACTAATTCCAAAAGCAAAGCCAATTATTGGATTGCATTTGCAGTTGGCGTGGGACTTTTGTTGCCATTTGCAGCGAATACTTACCAAATTCATATACTTAATTTGGTAGTTTTATATATTATGCTGGCCATTGGATTGAATTTAACAATGGGCTATTGCGGACAATTAAATCTGGCACATGTTGCCTTTTATGCTGCAGGCGCTTATACATCAGCGATTCTTACAACTACCTACCAATTTAATTTTTGGTTAGCTTTACCGATATCAATTTTAGTCAGCGTGTTTTTAGGTGTATTAATTGGCCTTCCCTCATTAAGGGTTCGAACGCATTATTTGGCGATTGCTACGTTAGGTCTTTCCATTGCGGTGAATGAAACCATAGTGAATTTGGATACTATCACAGGCGGGCCCGTAGGAATTACAGGAATCCCGAAGCCTTCTTTTTTCGGTATTTTGCTTATCACCGAATATAGTTACTATTATTTAGTTTTTGCTTTTACACTACTGTTGTTCTTATTCTCAAGGCTGGTCGTGAAACATGGTATCGGACGCAGTTTCAGAGCTGTACGTGATGATCATATTGCCGCCCAATCCCTAGGAATAAATGTTGCCAAACAACAAATTTTGGCCTTTGCTTTTTCCGGTTTATTTGCCGGGGTTGGCGGGGTTTTATATGCTCACATGCTTTCATATGTCAGCCCGGATACGTTTACATTTAATGAAATGATGTTCATTTTAACCATTGTCGTTATTGGCGGACTCGGTAATATTTACGGTTCCATTGCAGGTGCTGTTATTCTGCTAATCTTGCGGGAATGGTTGCTACAATTTGAAAATTGGCAGCAGGTTTTATACGGGGCAATGATTGTGGCTTTAGTGGTATTTATGCCAGGCGGATTAGTTAGTATTAAATCGCTTTTTCAGAGACGAAAAAAGGCAGGTTCGTCCTAATGCAAATAATAAATTTACACAAAACTTAAAAGGAGATAGCCGATGGAACTACTAAAAATCGCCAAGGTTTCCAGAGAATTTGGGGGACTGAAGGCTATAGATGATGTGTCTTTTTCTGTTAAAAAAGGAGCGATTCATGGGGTAATTGGCCCAAATGGTTCCGGAAAAACAACTCTTTTCAACGTAGTCAGCGGTCACTATAAACCGACCAGCGGTGAAGTGTGGTTTGAAAATAAGCCAATCCATAAGCTGCCACCATATAAAATCTGTAGAGCCGGTCTAGCCCGGACCTTTCAAAATCTGCGACTGTTTAAACAAATGACGGTTCTAGAAAATATTTGTGCCGTTTTGGACGAATCATCAGGGGTTCGTATTTTGGATTATTTCCTTTTTCTAAATCGGGTTTTGCGGATTGAAAAGGAAACGGTCTTAAAGGCCGAGAAGTTGTTGGAGGATTTTAATTTAAGTGAATGGTGGAATGTCCAAGCAGATAGTCTACCCTATGGGGTTCAAAAAAGAATGGAAATTGCAAGGGCACTTGCAACAAATCCGAAATTGCTCTTGCTGGATGAGCCGGCGGCCGGTTTAAATCATACAGAAACTGATGAATTATCAGGTATTATTAAACATATCCGGGATGATTTAGGCATTACGGTTGTCTTAATTGAACATGATATGAAAATGGTTATGTCGATTTGTGAAACGATAACGGTCCTTAATGAAGGTCATCTGTTAATAGAGGGTACACCGGAAGTCGTTTCGAACGATAAACAAGTCATCTCGGCCTATTTAGGGGGGGAATGGTAATATGCTGGATATCCGAGATTTGGACATTTATTATGGGAAAGTCCATGCTGTTAAAGGGGTTAATTTATCAGTAGAAGAGGGTGAACTTGTCTCCATATTAGGGGCCAATGGGGCTGGTAAAACCAGCATTCTTAAGGCAATCTGCGGTATTACAAAGGCAGCGGGAGGACAAATTTATTTAAATAGCAAGGATATTTTGAATATGAAGCCCCATAAACTAGTCAAACAAGGATTAGGGTATGTTCCTGAAGGACGGAAAATTTATCCGCTTTTAACCGTAAAGGAAAACCTAATGGCGGGTGCTTATCATCGTAAAGATCGGGCAGGAATTGCTGCGGATTTGGAACGGATCTATGAGTACTTTCCTATTTTAAAAACGAAAAGTAAAGTATTGGGAGGAAATCTTAGCGGGGGACAGCAGCAAATGCTGGCAATCGGCAGGGCACTGATGACAAAACCCAAGTTCCTTATTTTGGATGAGCCCTCTATGGGTCTGGCGCCAAGTGTGGTGGGTCAGATTTTTCAGATTATTGGGCAGTTACGGAAGGAAGGGATGACCATTCTTTTGGTTGAGCAGAATGCTTTTCATGCTTTAACCATATCTGATCGTGCATATGTCCTAGAAACAGGAAGAATAGCACTTGAGGGCAGTGAACAGGAGCTGAAAAACAATAATCAGGTTAGGGAAATCTATCTTGGAATGTAATTCAAAAAAGGTGTAGTACATGTTTGGAGCTACAGGGCTTTATATCCCTTCACAAATTAGGAGAGAATGAAATACATGCAAACATTTAAAGCAATTGTACTTGATATGGATGGTACACTGTTAACAAAAGATGGAAAAATCTCAAACAAAACGAAAAACATTCTGCTGAAATTAAAAGATAAGGGGATAAAAATCTTCTTGGCAACAGGGCGCCCAATTAGTACTTCTTTACCATACCACCAAGAACTTGATTTGGAAACACCGCTGATTTGTTTAAACGGGGCTGTTGTTTATGATCGCTTAAAACAAAAGGTATTAAGCCAGGCCCCTATTTCATTTGAACTTATCAATCTTGTAAAAGAGACCGTAATGGATAATGCAAAAGCAATGGTTTGTCAAACTTTTCAATCAAATTATCAGCTTATAAACTTAATTGGTGAACAGATCGAACGATATTGGCCTGTGGAAAAAGCAGGGGTCATGCCGGGAAATGACGAACCATTTCTAAAAATGAAAATCATGTTCAACAGTAAAAGCTTTGCCTCGTACATAGTGAACAAGTTTACCCCGGTCTTACAGGTTTCAAACTGGGGGGATTGGTTTGAAGTGACAAGCCAGTCTGTCACAAAGTGGACCAGTTTCCATTCGGTTATCAAACAATATGGGATTCATGTAAGAGACGTGATTGCGTTCGGGGACGGTGTAAATGATATTGATTTAATAAAAAATGTTGGCATAGGAGTGGCAATGGAGAATGCCCTCCCCATTCTTAAACAAGTAAGTAAATATTCTACTTCGTCAAATGAAGATAATGGGATCTTTCATTTTTTAAACAATTATCATGTTTCTTAAATTATTGGAGGAAAAAAAGTGAAAAATATTAGAATTGCCGTTTTAGGAATGAATCAAGGATATAAATTTGCCAAGGATGCCTTAACCATTCCAGGGGTTGAACTTGTCGCTGTGGCAGGGAATAATGAGCAGGCCGAAAGGAGAGCACAAGAACTGGAGGTCCCGCTTTATAAAAATTATCAAGAGCTGATTGAAGAATGCCAGGACTTAGATGGTATAATCATTACCCTTCCAAATGGTTTACATCGTGAAGTAGTTGAACTATGCGCAGAAAAGGGGATTCATGTTTTAGTGGAAAAACCGATTGCTGCAACTGTTGAGGATGCGGAGGCAATGGTAAATGCAGCGAGAAAAAATCAAATTAAATTGCTCGTCGGCCATCACCGCCGTTTTTCGAACAAATTAATAAAGTTAAGAGAGATTATTTCATCAGGCGCTCTCGGAGAATTAACGGGTGTCAATATGTTATATATGCTTGCAAAGGATCATTCTTACTTTTCCGAAAAATGGAGGCTGACCCAAGGGGGAGGTCCGATGCTGATTAATGGGATTCATGATATTGACACTTTATTATTTGTGACAGGTTTAACGATTAAAAGTGCCTATACAGTTATGCAAAACAAAATTAGAAATAATCCTGTAGAGGATACTGCTGCGATTATACTCGAAACAGTAGAAGGGCCAATTATTAATTATTTCCTCTCTGACGGAACACCTTCCCCGTGGTCATATGACTCAACCGCTAAGGAAAATCCTAAATTTGCCCAGTATGAAGAAAATTGTTATAAAATATTTGGGACAAAGGCAAGCATCGCCTTCCCAAGTTTTGAAATTTACACTTATGATGAAAATCATTTTGGCTGGGAACATAAATTACAGAAGAGTAAAGTTGAAGTAGTTGATAATGACCCAATGATGGCTGAACTGCTGCATTTTATAAATATATTAAATGGAAAGGCAGAGCCATTTGTGACTGGAGAAGATGGACTTGAAACATTAAAAGTGATAACAGCGATAAAATCATCGGCGGAACGCAAGCAGAAGGTTGAAATTAATCTATATCAACAAAAGAAAAAAATTACTCAATAATGACATTTTAATAAGATATAAATTTGATACAACACAAGGGAATCTCTCTGTTAATCCTTTGTGTTTTTATTTTCGAAAATTGAGCTTACAATTAAACATCTTAACATACTATTATTACCAAAAAAAGAAACCGGACAACATTGTGATACGTTTTACATAATTTTCACTTTTTTTAACAAACGTATTTCCCTTGGTTTAGATATAGCTGATCATTCCCATACTAACGATAGCAAATATTGCGAATTGGAATCTTCTCAGAGGTGAAACCCGTTTGGAACTGATTTACCGTGCAGTAACCGTCTTTATGGTCGGATTTTTATTTTTGCGGCTGACAGGAAAAAAAGCCGTAGCCGAAATGCACTCTTTCGACTTATTGTATATTTTTGTTCTTACGAATATTATTAGTACGCCGGTGGAGGTCGCTAGCCTTGGAAAAGCGATTATGTATGCTGCCATCACCGTGATGATTTATAAACTAATCGTTCGTTTATCTTTACATAACAAACTTAGATGGATTATGTATGACAGTCCTACGGTCTTGATTCGCAATGGGGACATTGATCGGAAGGGACTGAAAACGGTGCGGATGCCGGTGGCTGAATTATTGGGGCATTTACGGGTCAAAGGGTATTCCGATACGCAAAATATTGCTCTGGCGGTGATGGAGGAGACAGGGGAGATCAGTGTCATTCCTAAGTCTGAATACAGACCGGTGCAACCGAATGATCTTCAATTACAAGTAAAGCAAGAATATCTGCCGATTCCCTTAATCATGGACGGACAAATTATCTCTCATAATTTAAAATACCTCAACCTGGACTTAGACTGGCTTTTACAGGAGGTTAAAACAGCAGGGCAAAAGGTAGAAAATATTATCTTGGCCACCTTTCAAGAAAACGGCAAGCTATTTATTGATCATAATGAGATTCAAGAGCATCAACATAATCCTTATTACTATAGACCAGGGAAAGATCATTAAGAGGTGTCCAAAGGTACTTAAAAAGGATAATAAACTATATGAAAACACTAAGTATAAAGTAAAGGGCTGCCAAAAGTGTATTTTTGGACAGCCCTTATAAATTTACTTACTGGAACATCTAGTTTCTACTCCATGACTTATTCGTAAAAGGCGCTTGGATAAAATACAAACGACAAGTAAACAAGCTGCAGAGAAGAAAAACACTGAAGAAACACCCATTTGTTCCGATAAAAAACCAACAACCAAGGTCGAGATCCCGAAAACTGGGGTATAAATCGTATGAAAAGCAGCATAGACAATGGCTAACTGTTCTTTGGGGGTTACTTTTTGGAACAAGGTTTGCAACGGTATCCCTTTCAACTGAGAACCAACCCCGACAAAGAAGGAACATACAAGTGCGATCAGTCCTACACTTGTATAACCAAATATGAATGTTGCTCCAGCTGATAGTATCGCCCCGCCCAATACGACATCCTTCATTCGTTGCTGTACCCAAGCATCAAAGCGAATCATTAATAAACTGATTCCGATCATTCCCGCAAAAAATGCCGCATTAATGAAGCCCCACCAAGCGCTTGATTGTCCTAATACTTCTTTCACATAGACAAGTAAAATCGCTGATACCCAGACAGCTGATGCCGCACTTTCAAACAGATCAATCCATAAAAAGCTTCTTTGCAGCTTACTTTGAAAAATAATCTGAAATCCTTCGGTTACTTGTTTGAAAAGAGAACGATTTTCTTCTTTTTCAACTTGAATTTTAGCCAAAAAGAAAAAGGCAGTAGCTGCAATTCCATATAGGCAAACGGAGAACAAGATAACATTTTCAGCTGAAAGCCAAAGCAGCAGGGAACCTCCGATCATCCAGCTGGCAATTTGCATTACCTGGTCAATGGATTCGGCTATACTATTCGCCTTCATAAGCTCCAATTCAGCTACATACTGCGGAATCATACTTTGCTTTAGTGGATTCGCAAACCCATCCAAGAAAGAAATACAAATAATGAAAAGCAGCAGAACGAAGATCGATGGATGATGAGTCATGATGACAATCAGCCAAACCATCGTTAATAAGATTGTTTTAACGAACTGAGTGATCGTTAACAACAAATTGATGTGAATTTTTGCCAAAACAAGTGGTGTCACTACCCCGGCCGCAAAAAGTGAAAAGGTCATGACAAAAGGTATCCATGAAGCATAGAAGGCCGAACCGGTTGTATTATAAACAAGGCTGATGATTGCAACAATATAAAAGATATCTCCTAAATTTGCTGCTGTTTGCCCGAGTAACAGACGTAAATAGTTTTTATTTTTAAACATGCCAATCCCCCATTATTTACTCAAATTTAAGTGAATAACAGGGTTTAAATTAGCTGGTTCGGCATCTAAACGCTCCTTTCTCTATGTAACCGGCTTTTGCAAGAAATGGGGGAATCTTGCAAAAACGTCTATTACGGAATTTTGAACTCCCAGCAAAAGATTAAAACCACCATGATCTTCAGATGTTGGGAACCCGTCAGCATTTTAAAAAATCGTACGCTAAGGATATAAGAAATCGACTTTTTTATTATGAAGTTATTAAGGAATAAAATCCATAACAGTCCGATAATACCTTAGGGAATATCGGCTTTTTATTCAAATTAGCGTGGGCTTATGTTTACTTCCTATGCAACTTGGGTTTTAGGTACTTTAATTGGAGAATTGTTAGCCCATTTTATACCTTTATCGATTAGTTCCATAATGTCAATCTCTTTGTATGCCATGTTTATCGGATTATTAGTTCCAGCAATTCGTAACTCTTGGAAGCTTATTTTAATTGTAATACCTAGTGCTCTATTAAGTTATTTATTTGGTTTGTTTTTAAAGGGTGGGTGGCCAATAGTTATTGCTACAATTTTAGGAAGCGCATTAGGAATGGTTTTTAAAATGGAGGAGGATTAAAAGATGTGGGTAATGATTACTATTATAGGAATGGCCATTGTTACGTACATTTCTCGCCTTGCCCCTGCATTTATTATAGGGCGGTTTACTATACCCAATTGGCTTGAAAATTGGTTAAAATGCGTTCCTTATGCAGCTTTGGCTGCCTTAATCTATCCTGGAATACTTACAGTAAATGAACACAAACCTTTCGTAGGATTAATTGGTGGGTTTGTTGCAGTTGTATTAGCTTACTTTCGTCTGCATATTTTATTTGTGATTATATGCGCAATTATGACAGCATTTGTGCTGTCATAATTTTTGAGCATGGCGAACAATGCGGTCAAGAATCGCATCTGCTATCTGTGCCTGTCCCAGCCTAGAGTGCCACCGTTCGGGCGAGAATTGGGAACAGAATATAGTAGAAGTTCTCTTTATTTTTGCCTCAATAATTTCCAAGACGTGAAGGGCATTCTCCTCTAAAAGCTCAGTTAATAACCATTCATCAAGTATCAATAGATCAATCTTCTTGTATTTTTGGATGAGTTTACGGAAGCTGTCTGTTTCCTAACATATTTTTACTCCTCATTAATATCATGGTAATAAAGCCGGGGGACTCGCAGCGTCTGTTCAGTAAGAGACAGGGAAGGGAATCCATCAAAGATAAAATGACAAGGAGTGAAGGGATTTGGCGAAGGTTGGGAAGGATGATTTTGTTACTGGGTTTGTACCGCATCATAATCACGGTTCGGTGGATTACACTTCAATGGAAGCAGGGCATGTTCATCAATGTTTAGATGTAACGTCTCCACCGATACCGACACAGGATGGCAGTCATATTCATTATACGGAGGGCTATGTTGTGTTTGAAGACGGCCATACTCATCATTACAAAGCCTACTCGGGGCCGGCCATTCCTGTAGGAAATGGGATGCATGTCCATTATTATGACTTTTATACAAGTGAGGACGACGGCCACCGCCATCATGTAACAGGCGTAGATAAAGCCGCTCCTGGTAATAGGTAATACTAATACAAAATCAACCTAGATACTTTGACGGAGTCATTCAGCGTTTTGAATTTACCTTTGAGCTTGGATGGAAGAAGAAATACAAAAAATAAATTAGCTATCCCTTCTTGCTGAAAGGATAGCTAATTTACGGTTTAATGCTTCATATGACAGCGGTCTTTGAACAAATAATCGCCTTTATTAGCTCATCATTGCTGCAGCACTTAAAATAACCATGATCACAACGGAAATGACGACAACTAATTTCCAAACATGTCTTAGATAGGTGCTGTATGGAATCCGGGCAATTGCCAGAGCACCCATGATAACAGCACTCGTTGGTGTAACTAAGTTGATGACACCTGAGGCACTTTGATAAGCAGTGATCACCAAGTCGCGGCCGACATGAGCAAAGTCTGCTAAAGGTGCCATAATTGGCATTGATAAGGTTGCCAAACCGGATGTTGAAGGTACCAAGAAAGATAACGGCAGGTAGAATAAGAATGAAATATTCGTAAACGCCACTGAACCTAAATGTTCCAGTGCACCTTCGCCCCAGTGAAGCACAGTTGCTGTCATTCCACCAGCATTCATAACAACGGTAATCCCGCGGGAAATACCGATAATAATGGCTACACCTAATAAATCAGCAGCGCCTCTCATAAACGTGCTGGTATATTCTTCCTCGCCCATTTTATAGATAAAGGCAATGATGATCGAAGAAACGAGGAATAACATCGTTAATTCACCAAACCACCAGTCGCCAAGCGGAATCATCCCGCCCAATAATTTTCCGATGAACGGAATCTTTCCAAGCCAATTGACCAAATCTTCAAAAATGGTAACGTGGAATTTTGCAGCCCATGGAATAACCCCTAAAATCATGACCACAAAGGTTAAGCCAAACACTGTTAAAACAGCTTTATGACGGCTGGTAAATTCAACGTCTCCTGTTTGTTGAGATAAGAAATGCTTTTCATTATCTTCTTTCATATTGGCAATCAGTGATTTGGAAGGGTCGTCTTTCACCTTTTTGGCATAGCGCATCACAAACAGGATCGAAATGATTAAGGTAACAACCAGAATAATCACACGTAATCCTATACCATCACCAATGGATACGCCGGCAAATCCAGAAGCAATCCCTGTAGCAAACGGGTTAACGGTTGAACCTAAGCAGCCAATTCCAGCCCCGATGGCGATAATGGAGACTGCTGTTAATGCATCATAACCAGCGGCAATTAGAACTGGAATTAAGATTGGATAGAAAGCAATTGTTTCTTCCGCCATACCGTAGGTTGTCCCGCCGATCGCAAACAACGTCATCAAAATGGGTATCAGCCACTGCTCTCGTCCTTTTAATTTCCGGATAACTCTGGTAATTCCGGCATCAATCGCACCCGTTTTCATAATAATACCGAGGAACCCTCCGATTACAAGAACGAATAAGGCAATATCGACGGCATCAAAGAATCCATTGATTGGGGCATTGAGAACCTCCCAGAGTCCTTGCGGAGTTTGCTTATCAACGGGCAGCTGATGATAAGTCCCAGCGATTGGAATTTCTTCACCTGTCGCTTTGTCTACTTTTGTATCGTACTTACCGCCTGGAACAACCCAGGTTAAAGCGGCGATGACAACAATAATTAAGAATAATAACGTGTAAGCTGTGGGCATTTTAAACTTTTTTTTCATGATAATTCCCCCCATTATATAAGATATTTAAATCTAGTGGGTTAACTCGTAAACAGCTCTTGCGTAAATCTCCATCGCCCTGAACAATTCTTTTAATTCAACATGTTCGTTTGGCTGATGTTCAGTTTTCGCTTGATTAGGGAAAATAGCACCGAATGCCACAAAGTTTTCCATTGCTCGGGCATAAGTGGCACCACCTGAAGAAATCGGCTCTGATACGAGATCACCAGTAACTTCCTGATAAACCTTCATCAATGTTTTAATTAGAAAATGATCTTTTGGAACATAAATCGAACGTAAAAAGTCAAATTCTTTGTATTCCAAGCCATATTTCTTGGCTGCATCGGCTAATTGGCGGACAACCTCATCCTTGTTAGCCGTAACAGGAATACGCATATCAATCGAAAGTTGTTCCATCTCATCGGTTATGGCAATCTTTCCAACATTGAATTTCAGTTTTCCGGAAACTTCATCTTCACATTCACCGAAAATTTTCACGGCAAACGGATCTTTCTGAACTAAATCATTAATAAATTCGATTGTTTTTGATGTAAAACCGATTTTTTTCAATGCCATTAATAGTCGGTTAATCGCATTGATTCCTTCTTCGGTTACTTGAGCATGAACCGCTTTCCCTAAAACGACAATTTCCTGGCCTTTTTGTTCATAGGAAAATCCCAGTTCATCCAAAGCAGCTGCTAATTCAGTTTGCTTTTCACCGCTATAGTGGGCAGAGTCAGGCACCGCATTAAAGGCACTGCCGGATTGCAGCCGCAAGCTTGTTTCATTTTTTCCTTGTAAATGAAGCTGTAGCAGACCTTTTTCGGCATAAACTAATGGAAATGTCGAGTCCGGTGTAAAGCCCATTGTCGGAATTTCTTCGATTTCGCAGTAGCGTTTCATGTCGCGCCATAAGGTTTCCTCATCGGTTCCAAAAATGAAGCGAACGCGCTTATTAAAGGTAACACCGAGATTCATTAGCGCTTTTACGGCAAAGAGGGCAGCAAGAGTCGGTCCCTTATCATCCTGGGTACCGCGCCCATACATAATTCCGTCTTTTATGACCGCTTCAAATGGTGATGTCTGCCATTCATCGAGGCTTCCAGCCGGGACAACATCAAGGTGACCCAAGATGCCAACCATTTCTTCTCCTTCACCAATTTCAGCGTAGCCGTAATAACCTTTTGGATCATAGTAAGTACGAAAGCCTAACTGCTGACAGATCTCTAATGCTTTTTTAAGAGCTAGGTCAATTTGTTTTCCAAATGCGAAATCCCTTTCATTTTCATCAATAACACTAGGAATGGCGATTAGCTCTGTCAGTGCCTGATGAAAATCTGATTCAACTTTGCGCAGTTCAGGAATTAAGTTATCTAAGCTCATTGTGATCTTTCAGCCTCCTTTAGAAAAATTTTTTTAGCCGATAGGAAAGGATAATCTTTCCTATGAGGCATAAGTGCAACTACGTCTCTGTCTTCGTCTAGAGGCACGCCAATCGGCGAGTTTTCTTCAAGATAGGAAAGAGATCAATTGAGTAATAAGCTGTAATCACATTTCTCCATTCATATAGTTGCGTATTCGCCTTCATTTTAGTATAGCTATCTAATAATTCACATGAATAAATTGTGAACATTCTCACGATGGCAAAATTAATAATTTCAAGGATTCACTATATTTTTTTAATTCACAACAAAAGGTTATATGCAAAAAAGAAAGTAATGTTTTTAGGGTTACCATTTTCTCTCCATTTCAATCAGAATGTTAATGGCAGGAAAGGAAATATATCACCCAAGGTTTTCCTCAGCTAGGTGTTTGTTTGATGTGTTATGTAAAAGAGGAAATTCCTTTATCCTAGAAGGACCGGGCGGTTTTTCGCCCGGTTTTCTTATTGTCCAGCTTCAGCGCCTAGCGGCTAGTGTCCTTCGCTCTCCGCCCTACGATAAGTCAACATCGAATCGCCTCCTGCTTCTGCGCCAAAGCTTATTCAACGAAGCTGATGTTCAGCTCGTCGCAAAGCCTAGGAAGCATTTTCAGGTAGTTACTTGGCTCTTCGTGTTTCCTTTATCTCAGTTGGAGCGCTCCACAAGGAAGGCTTCGACAGCATTTGCATCGCACGAAGGAAAAGCGATAGCTTTTTCGAGGAGGCCATACGCCGCTGACCAAGGCGCTTCCGCTTTTCTGGTCCTAAATATTGATTTGTCCTGTTGCTAACATGATAATAGCGACAATCGCAAGGATGATGAAAATAATCGCCCAGACCAGTTCAAAGGTTTTAAATGTCTTCTGGCCATTTTCCTTTTGGGCATATCGAAAGACCAAGATTCCAATTGCATACAACAATGAAGTTAGCACTAAATAACTAAGCCCTGCTGCATATAACAGCCATACCCCATAGATGGAAGCAATAATACCAATGACCATTTGCTTGGTATCCTTTTGCTGGCTGCTATATTTCACTTGATAGAGAGCAGAGAAAAGATAGGGTACTAAAATTGCCGAACTGGCTAACGAATAGGCGAATTGGTATGGTTTGTCGGAAATTAACAAAGTAAGCAAGAATAATTGCACCAACACATTGGTAATAATTAACGAATTTACTGGTGCCTTATTCTTATTTTCTTTAGCAAAATATTTTGGTAAAATTCCATCTTTTGCTGCGACATAAGGCAACTCAGCAGCCAATAGTGTCCACCCTAATAAAGCACCTAAGAGGGAAACGATTAACCCTAAATTGACGATCGCTGCTCCCCAAGGGCCGACAACTTCTTTTAATACATAAGCCATAGAAGGGCTCTTTAAATTTGCCAGTTCTGCCTGTGACATAATTCCATAGGATAACAAGGAAATCAACACGTAAATAACCAAGGTGGAAAGTAAACCAATGACCGTCGCTTTTCCGACATCTTTCATATTCTGGGCTCTACTTGACAGAACAACTGCCCCTTCGATCCCAATAAACACCCAAAGGGTAACAAGCATGGTACTCTTTGTTTGACTCAATACATCGGAAAGATGAAAACCATTCTTCCCCCAGAAATCGAGGCTAAAGGTATCGATATTAAAGGCAAAAATGACAATGATGATGAAGAGGAAAATCGGCACAAGCTTACCAATGGTAACAACTAGATTTACCAGTGCTGCTGATTGAACGCCCCGTAAGATGAGAAAGTGCATGAGCCAAAGAATTATGGAAGCGCCGATAATCGAAGCAACATTTCCTCCGTTAAATATCGGTATAAAATAGCCAATTCCACTAAATAAAAGTGTTAAAAATGCAATATTACCTAGCCATGCTGACAACCAATACCCCCAGGCTGAATTGAATCCCCAATAATTACCGAAACCTGCTTTGGCATAACTAAAGACACCGCCTTCTAAATCAGGCCGTTTATTGGTTAAATTCTGAAATGAAAACCCTAAGGTGATCATCCCGATTCCAGTGATAATCCAGCCAAGTATGACCGCTCCGGCACTGGCCCCTGAGGCCATATCAGAAGCGATATTAAACGCTCCACCGCCGATCATCGAACCAATGACCAAGGCAATGAGCGAAATCAAACCAAGTTTTTTTTCATTTTCCAAGTGAACACCTTCATTTCTTTAAGGAAGTTATGCTGCCATCCCCATGATGTCTGTCCTTCTTTAAGCTAATAGGATGGATAAATTCAATTGTGCTCTGTCTTCGTCCTTAAGGGCCCGCCAATAGGCGAGTTTTCATTTATTGTGACAATTTGAAGGTGTCTGATACCACAGGGAATAGTCAGCGCTTACGATAGCGTAGCCGCTATTACTGCTTTGATGATTATAATATTTGTTTATGGAAAGGAGTATCCAAGGAGCTCCGAAGTAAATGGAGCTCGATTGGAATGACTACTCCAAATCAATAATTTTAAGCGATAACTGGGGCCCCATGCATGGAAACGACTGTTCCAGCTGTGCCGTTTAGCGCGTTAAATGCTTGATCTAATGAAGTAATGATGGTTTTGCGTTCAGGGTTGGTTTTCGCAAATTGGATCGCTGCTTCAACCTTCGGAAGCATGCTGCCGGCTGCAAAATGACCAGCCTCGATGTAAGCATTTAATTCATCAATGGTGACATCTTCAAGTTTCTTTTGAGTTGGTTTATTAAAATCGATATAAACATTATCAACTGCTGTTAAAATGATTAACGCATCTGCACCAACAAGCTCAGCAAGCTTTTCGGAAGCAAAGTCTTTATCAATAACAGCCTCAACGCCAGTAACTCCAGCTTCCGTTTCAATCACAGGAATGCCGCCGCCGCCGACAGAAATAACAATATGTCCCTGTTCAACGAGAGAATTGATAACGGCATGTTCTTTTATGCTGACAGGTTTAGGTGAAGGAACAACTCTTCTCCAGCCGCGACCGGCATCTTCTTTAAAGCTGGCACCGGTTTCTTCAGCAATTCTTTTAGCTTCTTCTTCACTGTAGAATGGCCCAATTGGCTTTGTTGGATTGCTGAATGCCTGATCCTTTTGATCGACAACGACACGAGTAACAACGGTTGCTACATCCTTTTGGATACCGCGCTCTTTTAATGCTTTTTCCATTGCATTTTGCATCCAGTACCCAATCATGCCTTGGCTCATCGCACCACATGTATCAAGCGGCATAGCTGGGTTTTTAACAGAATCAGCGGCAGCCTGCTGTAGTAAAATATTTCCGACCTGAGGGCCGTTACCGTGGGAAATAATGATATCAATTCCCTGAGCGATAAAATCAACTAATTGTCTCGCAGTTTTTTCAAGTGCCTGTTGTTGGGCAGCAGCGGTTGCATCTCCGGATTGGATGGCATTTCCGCCTAAGGCAATAACAACTTTTTTATTTTTCATAGTATAAACCTCCGGGTCGTAAATATACTGATAAGAAGGAAGGGATGTTCCTTCAGAAACAATATTTTATAGATAACTAAAGAAAGGAGAGGGAGACAGACTCCTTCTCCTGCATTAAAGAAATTAATCTAATTTGCCAAGAGTTGCGGCCATGACGGCTTTGATGGTATGCATTCTGTTTTCAGCTTGGTCAAATACTTTTGAATGTTTGCTGCGGAATACTTCATCAGTTACTTCCATTTCAGGAAGACCATGTTTTTCATGAATATCACGGCCATACTTTGTTTCTAGATCATGGAAAGCAGGTAGGCAGTGTAAGAAAATTACATTGTCATTGCCTGTCTTTTTGATCATTTCCATGTTGACTTGATATGGAGATAGAAGCGCAATTCTTTCAGCAAATTTATCTTCTTCACCCATAGATACCCATACGTCAGTATAAATTACATCGGCATCAGCAACGCCTTCTGCAACATCGCTGGTGATGGTTACACGACCGCCAGATTGTTTTGCTAAGTTTTCTGCTAATTCCACAATGTCATTAGCTGGGAATAATGACTCAGGAGAACAAATCCGTACGTCCATTCCAACAAGGGCACCGCCAACAAGCAAGCTGTTAGCAACGTTGTTACGGCCGTCGCCAACATAGACAAACTTGATGCCTTCAAGATGGCCAAAGTTTTCTTTTACTGTTAAGAAGTCAGCAAGTGTTTGGGTTGGATGCCATTGGTCAGTCAAACCATTCCAAACCGGAACGCCGGAATGTTCAGCCAGCATTTCTACCTTTTTGTGTTCAAAGCCACGGAATTCAATCCCATCAAACATGCGGCCTAATACTTTTGCTGTGTCTTCGATTGATTCTTTTTTACCTAATTGGATATCGTCTTTTCCTAAATATTCAGGATGTGCACCAAGATCAATACAAGCAACTGTGAAGGCACAGCGTGTACGAGTAGATGGTTTTTCAAATAACAATGCAATATTTTTACCTTCTAAATAACGGTGTTTGATGCCCCGTTTTTTCTCGTCTTTTAATTTCATTGCTAAATCGATAAAAGATACAAATTCTTCTTTTGTAAAATCCATTTCACGAAGAAAGCTTCTTCCGTGTAATTTAGATACAGTTGCTTCCATATTTAATCTCTCCTATCAAACAAATTACTTACGAAGATCCTCACGAACAATTGGCATGCTCATGCAGCGAGGGCCCCCACGGCCACGGGATAATTCCGAGCTTAAGACTTCAATGACCTCAATTCCGTGCTCACGTAACAATTGATTCGAAATGTAGTTGCGGTCATATGTCACAACAACACCTGGGGCAATGGCCAATGTGTTGGAACCGTCATTCCATTGTTCACGGGCAGCAGCAATTTCATCACCGCCACCGCAAGGGATAAGGATCAGCTCGCTGAGTCCAAGAGCTTCTTTTAAAGCTTCTTGAAGGTTGTTGCGATGTGTGATATTAACATGGTCTTCATCCGGACCTTTTTCAAGGATGTATACGTTCATGTTGCCTTCTGGTCCTTGAATAGCTGGGTGAATCGTAAACTTGTCATAGTCTACCATTGTAAAGACGGTATCTAGGTGCATGAAGGCACGGCTCTTAGGAATCTCAACAGCTAGAACTTTCTTGAAGGAGCTGTTCTTTTTAAATAGATTAAGAGCCAGTTTTTCAATTGCTCTTGCAGATGTACGTGCAGAAACCCCAATAGCAATGACTTCATTACTTAAAATAAGTTCGTCTCCACCTTCAATTGGGAATTCATAATCACGATCTAGCCAAACTGGAACATCATGACCGGCAAATCTTGGATGATGTTTAATAATATATTCCATAAATAAAGATTCACGGCGGCGTGCAGGCTCACGCATTTTATTAATCGTTAAACCATTGCCCATACTTGCTGCAGGGTCACGAGTGAAATAAAGGTTTGGCATTGGATCCAAATAAAATGGATAATGGTCTTCCATTAACTCGTATAAACGGGTCTTCTTGCTCGTTTCGATTTCCTTTTTGAGGACACCGCTCATGATTTTATCAACCATATCTGGGGTTGAGAATGACAATAAATATTCTTTTAATGCTTTTCCAGCACCATTGACATTTGCGTTGCTTTCGCGTAAAATGTCATCAACAAATTGATTTTTTAGTTCTGAATTATTGAGTGTTTCAGAAACTAATTTTTCGAGGTATAGTACTTCTACGCCTCGATTTTTTAATGTCTCGGCAAAGTAGTCATGTTCTCTTTGGATAATTGGTAGATATGGAATGTCGTCGAATAATAGCCGTTGTAAATACTCTGGCACTAGGTTTTCAACTTCTTTTCCAGGCCGTTTCAATAGAACGGTTTTTAAAGTACCAATTTCTGATGTGACATTGATCGGATGACTTAATTTGGTTGTTTCTCTCTCGCGTGTCGTCTCTTGAATACTGCTCATCTTTCTTCCTCCTTTTTATTAACTTCCTTGCTACAACTTTATTTTAGGCAATGTGCAAGAAAAATTTTGTTTGCCTCTTCACAATTAAACTGTTAAATTCATTACATTTTTTTGTTGTTTGTATAAGGGGATTTGCATACTTATGAATATATTCATAAAAAATATTGATTTTTAAAGGAAATAATTGAATAACCAACGGATGTCACACAAATGACAAAGATGAATTCGCAAAATTAAAACGATTAGTAATAGAAGAAAGGTTGGCAAATTGCCAACCTTTTTAACTATATTTGAATTTTTCCTGTTGCTAGCATGATGATTGCAATAATGGCAAACAGAATAAAGAGACATGCCCATAAGAGTTCAAATGGTTTAAACGCTTTCTGCTGCTTTTCTTTGGCGGCGTATAAGAAAATGAGAGTACCCAGTGAATATAATATCGATGTCAATAATAAATAGGTCACCCCTGCTGCATATAAGATCCAAAAACTATAGATAGAAGCAATGATACCAATAATTATTTGTTTTGTTTCTTTATGCTGCCAGCTGTACTTCACTTGATATAAAGCCGAAAAAAGGTAAGGCACTAAGATGGTCGAACTGGCCATCGAAAAAGCAAACTGGTAAGGCTTATCGGAAATTAACAAGGTTAGAAGGAATATTTGAATCAAAAGTCCCGTGAAAATAAGGGAGTTCGTGGGAACATTATGCTTATTTTCCTTCGTGAAAAATTTCGGGAACGTTCCATCTTTTCCTGCCAGATATGGAATTTCTGCAGAAAATAAAGTCCAGCCAAGCAGAGCCCCCAGTAACGAGATAATCAAGCCAAGATTAATAAACATGGCCCCCCAAGGACCCACGATACTTTCCAGAACATATGCCATCGAAGGGCTTTTTAGACTTGAAAGTTCCCCTCGGGTCATGACACCCAAGGATAATAAGGAGATTAAAATATAAATCGTTAAGGTGGACATTAAGCCGATGACCGTCGCTCGGCCAACGTCCTTTTTCTTCCGGGCCCGGCGTGATAAAACAACAGCCCCTTCTACTCCGGTAAAAACCCATAGTGTGACGAGCATCGTACTTTTCGTTTGGGTCATAACGTTTGCTAGGTTAAATGACGTGCCACCCCAAAAATCTAATGTGAAGGTATGAAAATGAAACGCAAACAGGGCAATGACAATGAATAAAAAGATCGGGATGAGCTTCGCAATCGTCACAACGATATTCATGATGGCCGCGGTTTGAATTCCTCTGGAGATAAAGAAAATTAATAACCAAAGGAAAATAGAAGCCCCCAGCACGGAAACGAGATTAGCGCCATTGAATATCGGTAGAAAATAGCCGATCGCACTGAACAGCAGGGTTAAAAAGGCGACGTTTCCGAGCCAGACAGACAGCCAATAACCCCAGGCAGAGTTAAATCCAAAATAGCTGCCAAAACCTGCCTTGGCAAAACTGTAGATTCCGCCATCTAAATCCGGCCGTTTATTGGTTAAATTTTGAAAGGTAAAAACTAATGCGATCATGCCAATTCCTGTAATGATCCAGCCAATGATAATTGCGCCGGCATTTGCCCCTGCTGCTAAATCAGAAGCAACATTAAATACGCCGCCGCCGATCTGTGAACCAATGACTAGGGCAATTAATGCCAAAATACCTAGATTATTTTCTTTGTTTTCCATTATTACCATCCTTATATGTAAAAATTAAAAGGCCAGCCTATTGCACAACGAATGGGTTAGTGCAGTAGTTGCTGACCCCTTCTTAAGTATTTCCTTAAAGATCATCAAAATAATCTGGCTGATGAAAGCAAATCTTTTTCTCTTTAACGGAGATAATTCCTTCTCTTTTTAATTGATTCATAATCAAGCTGACTGTTTCCCTTGTGGTGCCGGAAATTTTCGATATATTTGCGGCAGTAAGCGGGCAAGGGATCATAAGTTCATGTTCACTGATTTCACCAAGGTCTTCCATCAAGAACTTAAGGGCATGAAGGACTCTTTCCTGGGCATTCGGTACGATGATTTGTTGCATCCGCTGTTGGTGAAGTTCGAGAATGGTAGAGAGTTTTGAAATGGTATGGATTAATGTCTTTGCACTGGACTTAAGCATCTCTTCGAGTATAGGTGTTGGCACAAAATAAACCATGATATCGGTAGCGGCAATCGCCGTGTTTTTATAGCACGGATCGTTGAAAATACCGCAGTAAGGAAACATTTGGTTCTTTTTTACATAGTCAATATAGTGAATGCTGCCATCTTCATTACTATTTTCATACATAACATAGCCATCCAATAAGAAGAAGATTTTATCGCGCGGATCACCTTCCATAAAAAGGCGTTGATTTTTTTTGTAAGAACGAAAATAAAAATAAGGAATATACTTTTGTAATGTTTTGGCTGGGAGTAATTTTAAATTGGGAAACTGCTGCAAATCAGAAAGTACATCCATTTGTAAGACTGCTGAATTTAGCAATTTTGTTACCCCTTTCTAGGTTAACCTAATTAATGATTTAGCAAGTCAATTTGCTGTTGAATATGAATGGCTTCCTCAGGAGAGCGGCAGATGATTAAGCAGGTATCATTACCACAAATGGTTCCAGCTTTTCCTTCCAGGTCCATTGAGTCAAACAACGCCCCAAAGGAATGGGCATGTCCAGGCAGCGTTTTAATGACCACAAAGTAGTTGATCGCTTCCATGTTCACAAGGGCGTCGCGCAGCTTGTGCTTTAATTTTTCTGATATGATATATTCTTGGTCCACTTTAAAGCTGTACTTAAAGCCACCGTCTTTAGTTGGTACTTTGATCAGCTGCAAGGCATGAATATCCCGGGAAATGGTTGCTTGGGTTACCTTCAGTCCCTTTTCCAAAAGCAGTTTTTGTAGCTCGTCCTGCGTGCTTACTTCGTATTTAGAGATCAATTGAGTAATAAGCTGTAATCGCATCTCTCGATTCATAAAGCGAACTCGCTTTCATTTTAGTATATATATATGATAATCCAATTTGTTTAAAATTTACATGGATAAATGGTGAACATTTTCACTATGGCGAGATTAACAATTGCGAGGATTCACCATTTTTCTTCAATTTCAAAAATTAAATCATGTACTATTTCTTTTTAAAGGTTACCATTTTCCTTCCATTTTAGTAAAATAAAATAGGAGAATGATAGAGAGAAATCTATCACCTGAGTTTTTTTACCTTTTTAATAGAATTGTAATTTTTTTAATACATTTGAAACATTTTAAAGGCAATATCGTCTATAATGGTGATAAAGGGGAAAATAAAAACAGCAGCAGAGAGGGATCTTATGAATGAGAAATTTAGGCGCATTTGGTCAATCTGGTCTTTAAGCCTAATCATTGTGATTGGAGTTGTGTTTGCCGGAATTTCGATTACAAACTATTTTCAGGCAAATGCGGCGAGCAAGCCTATGAATCAACCAAAAACGGAAATTGCCGAGCACCCTGTCATGAAGAAGGCCAAACCAGATGTGTCAAAACAAAAAATAAGGGATGAAAGACAAGATAAGGAATGGATTCCAAAGCAGCAAGATCAGGCGCTTGCGAGGGAAAATGTAAAAGAGATTAGAAAAGTGCCATCAAAAACGACTCAAGATACAGCCGCGGCACCGTCTGCCACTAAGGATAAAGCTACTCCTCCACCTGTAAAGAAAGAATCCAAAACAATCGTGTCCGAACACAAAGTAAACAAATCAGGAAGAGACGAACCCAAGAATAAAGTGGTTTATTTAACATTTGATGATGGACCGTCTCCTTTTTCCGGTGATATCATTGAACTGTTAGATAAGCATCATTTTAAAGCGACATTTTTTATGATTGACGGAAATATTCGCCGGTTTCCTGAAGCAGCTAAATTAATGGTGAAGTCAGGTGAAGCTGTCGGGCTTCATAGTGTCTCTCATGACGTCAAACGGTTTTATGCCTCAGTACATTCCGTGTTAGGTGAATTAGAACAAAATCGCAACACTTTAAAAGAAATCTCAGGTGTTGATTCCTATTTAATAAGAACCCCGTATGGCAGTGTACCGCGGATGACACCGGAATATCGGAAAGCTGTCATTGAAAAGGGTTATTCGATGTGGGATTGGAACATCGATAGTAAAGATTGGTATTTCAAAGACGGCCGCTATGTAACCAGCGTGATCGAGCAGTTGAGGAGAATCGAACATCATCAGGAACCGATTGTGATTCTCTTGCATGAACGGAAGGAAACCCTGGCAAACTTACCAAAACTACTTGACTTTTTAACAAAGAATGGCTATAAAAGTCATGCGATTAATAGCTCCATGACGCCTTTTCAATTTAAACAAAAGTAGCTACAATAAGGTGTCATAAAGGACAAAACAGCGGTATATTTGCTATAATATACAGGAGTTAAAATACTTTCTATTCTGAAAATAATGAGGACCGATAATTGTCTATGATCAATAAATTAATGCAGAGCAGTTCACTTAAACGGATTTTAATTTTTGCCATTATTGCCCTTGTTTTATATGCCATGAGGTCGATGATCAATTTAATTTTACTCACCTTTATTTTTACTTTTCTAATGGATCGGCTAGTTCAATTCATCCAAAAGAAAATTCCCCTTAATCGAAAATTGCTGGTGGTGATTTGTTATTCCAGTATTGTCGGCCTGCTTTCATACGGGTTAATTATGTATTTGCCGATGATTGCTGGTGAAATTAGGGCATTAATCATCCAATTGACTGATTTTTATACAGCCAAGCATGACAATATCGTCTTGAATTATATCGTGACTCGAATAGAGGAAATCAATATTTCAAGCTATTTGGAGCAAGGGGTTACTTACTTATTAAAGTCCTTTAGCGGCATTAGTAAAGTTGGCTTGCAAATTCTGTTAGCTCTGTTGCTTAGTTTATTTTGCCTGCTTGAAAAGCCAAGATTAATTGAATTTACCAAGAAATTTAAAACGAGCAAAATTTCATCGATTTATGTCGAAATTGAATATTTTGCTCGAAAATTCGTTAGAACCTTTGGGAAAGTCATTGAAGCGCAATTGATTATTGCCGTTGTGAACTGTATTCTTACGACGATTTCATTGTGGCTGCTTGATTTTCCTCAGCTTGGCGGTTTATCCATTATGGTCTTTGTTTTAGGCTTGATTCCCGTTGCCGGGGTCATCATTTCATTAATTCCGCTTGTGATTATTGCCTATAGTATTGGCGGAATCATGAAGGTGCTCTATGTCGGCCTGGCCATTGCCGTCATCCATGGGATTGAGGCCTATATATTAAATCCAAATTTAATGAGTTCGAAAACAAATCTCCCGGTTTTTTATACATTTATCGTCTTGATTTTTGGCGAACACTTTTTTGGAGTATGGGGTTTAATCATTGGGATTCCCGTGTTTGTTTTCTTTTTAGATATCCTCGAAGTAACAGAAAGCGAATAGATGACAGAATGAAAAATGGGATCGTCGTGATTTTTACGCTGATCCCATTTTTTATTTGAATAATTTACCCCCTATTTTGGGAATCTAGTCTTATAGATGTTTTAGGGGAGGATTATGAATGGTCGAGCGCAGTATTAGATTGTCGAGTGCGGAAATCTCCGGTTTATGGGAAGTCTATCTTCAAGAGAATCTGTCCGTTTGCCTGCTGACCTACTTTTTACATCATAATAAGGATGAAGAAGTTGCCAAGCTGCTCCAAGATGCGCTTGCTTCATCCTCTGAATTTATCAAAAAAATGACCGATATATTTCAATCAGAAGGGATCCCGCTCCCTGATGGCTTTTCCGAAAAAGATCTTGATTTGACCGCCCCACCATTATTTTATGACATGTTCGCTGTTAGTTTAGTCTATTGCATCAGCCGCTTCTCCATGATTAACACGGGTTTTATTACCTCGAATGTTGCGCGTAAAGATGTACTGGATTTTTTTGTGACGATGCTGCAGCAAATGGCTGATTTATACAAAAAATCGACAAAACTGATGCTGGCAAAAGGAATATATGACAGGCCACCTATGGTGCCTTATCCTGAAAAGGTAGAATATGTGGATAAATTCTCTTATATTAGCGGTTTTGGTAAAAAGCGGCCCTTAAATGTAACGGAAATCACGGAAATCTTTTTTAATACGGAACGGAATTATCTTTCAGTATTACTTTGTACGGGGTTGCTTCAGGTTGTGAAGGACAAAGAAATCCATCAATATATTGCTGATGGGAAAAGAATCTCTGAAAAGCAAATCAATACCTTTAACGATATCCTTATGAGGGAGGAACTATTGGGGAATGTCTCTACGTCTATGGAAGTAACGACGGCAACGGTCAATCCGTTCTCCGACCGGCTTATTGTGACTCTTTTCAATTTATTGAATGGGATTGATATTACCTTAATTGGTCATGCATTGTCCTTATCTCTGAGAACCGACCTTACGGCTTATTATCAAAAATACAGTCTGGAGGTCTTAGCCTATACAGCAAGAGGTTTTAAGCTAATGGTTGAACGCGGTTGGGCACAAAAGCCGCCACATGCACCGGAACGAAGAAAACTGCAAAAATTACAATAAACTTCTCAGGCATCCCTCAGGCTAAAAATTAGGGGGGCCTGAGAAGTTTTTGGGTCAGTCGTTTTTCATCAACTATGGTACATTAATAGATAAGGAAAAACAGGAGGGGTCAAAATGAGTTTACAAGCACAAATAATGAGGGATTTACATGTCTCTTCCACGATTCAACCGAAGGAAGAAATTCGCAAGCGAATTGATTTTCTGAAAAATTATTTATGGAAGACAAAGGCAAAAGGATATGTTTTAGGGATCAGCGGCGGTCAGGATTCCACTTTGGCAGGACGGCTGGTACAGCTGGCAGTGGAAGAGCTGCGCCAGGCAGGGACGGATGCTGTTTTTATTGCTGTGAGACTGCCGTATGGACGGCAGCAGGATGAAGAGGACGCCAAACGGGCATTGGCCTTTATCAAGGCTGACCAAGAAGTAGTATTTAATATTAAAACAGCCGTAGATGAGCTGCAAAAGGAATATAATCTAATGACAACCAGCCAGCCTTTGAGTGATTATCAAAAGGGAAATGTAAAAGCAAGAATGAGAATGATCGCCCAGTATGCCGTTGCTGGGATGGCTGGCCTGCTTGTCGTCGGCACCGATCATGCAGCCGAAGCGGTTACCGGGTTTTATACAAAATATGGCGATGGCGGGGCAGACATTACCCCGTTAACGGGATTAACGAAGCGTCAAGGGAGGGCTTTGTTAAAAGAACTCGGGGCTGAAGAACTGCTCTATCTGAAAGTCCCAACGGCGGACCTGTTGGATGAAAAGCCGGGACAGGCGGATGAAACAGAATTAGGAATTTCCTATGATGAACTGGATGATTATCTGGAAGGAAAGCAGGTCCCGGCGGAAGTAGCTGCTAAAATTGAAAAGCGCTATCTTATAACTGAGCACAAGCGTCGCATGCCTGCCACAATGTTTGATGAATGGTGGAAATAATGGAAGAAGAGAGATTGCCGCATGAGGCAGTCTCTTTTTTACTGGTTCGCGACGAATAAAGAAAAGCTTGAACTTTTCTTTATAAAAGGTTCATAAAATTGCAACAACCTCACCCGTCATGGACTGTTAAAGCGTTCTATAATAAGAATTAAAAATATAGAAAGGGAGGTGAATACATGAAGACTCACCTAACCGAAGGGAAATTTATCATTTACTCCGTCGCAGCCATTGTTCTTTTGATGATGGTCCATCTGTTCCAATCACCGATAAGCGTTCTCTATAACCCTGAAAATTACGTGGGAATCCATATCCTTTTAGAATGTATCAGTATATGCATCTCGGCTGCCGTTTTCATTTACGGACTTAAAAGTTATCAGCAGACAAGATCGAGCCAAATGCTGCTCTTAGCGATCACCTTCTTCCTCGTAGGATCAATTGACTTGCTCCATACCTTATCCTTCAAAGGCATGCCTTACTTCATTTCAGAAAGTTCCGTTGCAAAAGCGACCTGGTTTTGGGTGATCGCAAGGGTGATTCAAGCTGTTCTGATGCTGCTTGTGCTAATTATTCCTGAGCGCAGACTCAAAAGGGATTATCGCCTTGGCGCTCTGGTATTAGGGATCTTAATCGTTTGTTCCATCGGATTGATTGTATTCTATTTTGAGAAACAACTGCCGTTGCTGATGGTTGAAGGAAAAGGCACAACCATGTTAAAAAATGCAATGGAGTATGGGATTACTTTCATTGAATTTATTTGTTTGCTGATAACCTTATATCAATATCATGTAGAAAAAGGTGAAGAAAAATTATCCGTTGCTTTAGCGTTTGTCTTTTTACTGTTAATGGAATTAGTTTTTACCATTTATAAAAGCGTGTATGATATTGATCATTTTATCGGTCATATTTTTAAAACACTGGGCTTCTATTATATCCTAAAAGGCTACTACTTTTTGAACGTTCATGAGGCGGCGGAGCGGGAACTGCCTGAGCAAAAAAATCAACAACAAGGCCTGAACCAAATCCAGGATAAACCAGTTAGAAAAAACAGTGAAGCAAGTTAATCGAGCCGATTGCTTGCTTTTTTTTAGGCTCTGTTAAAGAATATTGTTAATATTTGAAACCTCTCCAGTATTTGAAATGACTGACACATATGACAGTTTGCGACTATCAAAATTCAATGTATAGTTCTGATTCAACCAACGAAATACTTGAACATTCATTCTAAATTAGAGGGGGATTTTATGGGTAAAAAACGAAAATTAGTATTATTTATTTCAACAAGTTTAGATGGGTATATCGCTACAAAAGATGAATCTCTTGATTGGCTATTCAAAGTTGAAGGTGAAGGAGATAACGGTTATTCTGAATTTTATGAAACGGTAGATACGATTTTATTTGGTAAAAGGACCTACGATTGGGTAATGAAACAAGGTATAAAAGAACTCCCATATAAAAACAAAGAATGTTATGTATTTACAAGGTCTTCTCTTGATGATAAGGAAGATGTAAAATTTATTAATGAAGATGCGGTTCATTTCACCAATAAACTTAAAAATCAAGAAGGAAGAAACATTTGGGTTGTTGGTGGAGGAGAATTGTTACATTCTTTTATAAAAAATAAATTGGTTGATGAATTCATCATTAAAGTTGCCCCAATTTTACTAGGAACAGGAATTCCTCTGTTTAGAGAAGGAGATTATCCATTAAACCTCTCATTGAAAGGTGTAAGGAACTTCAATCAATTCGTTGAACTACACTATGAAGTTAAAAAATAAAGACACACAAGAACAAAGGAAACCCTAAAAAATGGGGTTTCCCTTACTTAATCGCAATTATCAACATTAAAATTTAACAGGTCCTTGTTTTAAAGGTTTCTGATAAATTGCGTAGCCTTACGGAATAGTATGAAAAAGGGAATAGTTTACATCTTCCGATAAAAGTTTTGTTTGGTGGGCTCCCGTTATAGTTGATATATTTATTATAACAATCTGTGTCTATATTTACTCTAGCATCAGTGTTACTCAGTAATCGCTCGCGTTTGTTTACTATAACAGAAGTTATTTCTTTGCTTTATCTGTCCATACAACTTTGTATAAAAAAGCAAGCTCAGTGTCTTTAATACCTTTGGGGAGTTCTCCATTTTCTCCCCCAACAGAACTCAGTCCGTTTTTTGTAGTTCCTGCCCACGCTGCTAAATAAATAGGTTTATTTTTCTTTAAAGTAACTTTTTCTCCTATTAGCTTACTGAAAGAAAAAGATGTCATGTTATTTGAATACGTTGTTGAAGCAAGTCCAGATGGTATCCCAGATATCAGTTTTAAAGAATGGGCTTTATTTCCGGTGTCACTTATTCCAAAGGAAACGAAGCTGTCTTTATATTTTGTTCCAAGCTCATCCCAAGTCTTTAGCAACTCTTCTTTAAACTTCCCATTTTCATATACCTCTACTGAAAATTGCAAATCTGCATCTTCATTCGGGATGCCATTCAGCTTGAAAAATTCAATATGTCCTACACCAGTCTTGCTAATAAGCAGGTTTTCTTTTTCATTCATATTATATGAATCAATGGTTATTTTCATATTTGATGGAGATTTTTCTTTTGATACAGATTTTACTTTTTCTACACCTGCGCACCCTGTTAACAACAAACTGAAAATGATAATTAAGCAGCAGCCTTTAATATGTCGCATTTTTTACTCCCCTGATTAATGCAATGTTTCATTAAATTATTTCAAAATTCACCCATTTTCGCAATAAGGAAATAATAATTCTGCTCCCTATTTATCCATAAGATTCCCATTTAAAAATTAAATTACTGTAAAAAATATTGAATTTTAGGAAATAATAGGTTGATATGATACTTTGTTTATTAGTAAACAAAAAGAGCAACTAAATATTCTTCCTACAGCAAATAGTGGTGAAAACATCTTTGTATCAATTGGAAATATTAGTAAGGAAAAAGAGGCCTATAATATGATCGCTTTAAGTAATTGGAAACAAGTACCTTTTATAAATAATGAATTAGTAGGTAATGTATCTGTCAATCCTGGTGAAAGAAAAATTTTTAAGTTTAAGCTTCCATTTGTAAAAGAAAATTCAAATTTTCAAGTTATTGCTTTCCCAACTCCCTATAAAATCAGTAAAGATAACTTTGATAGTACGTTAGTCTATGGGTCGATTCGAACGATGATAAAACCTTAATCCCTTTAGAAATTTAAGTTTATCCATTATTTCAATTAACAAACAGCCCTTCGCCTGACAACTCAATAGCTCGAGGCTTATTCTTATTACTGCATTTTGTTAGCTAATAGGAAATTCAACTACGCTTCACGAACCATCCTTAAGGACTCGCCAGTCGGCGAGTTTCCATAAAATAAAAAAATTGGAAATCAGGAAAAAGTACCCCCGGGCTGGCATAAATCAGATATACTGGAATTAGGAAAATTGAAACCTTTCCTTCTTTAATCCGTATATTTATCATACATAACTTTTTTAAAACAGAAGGGATGGATGCGATGGATTATTAAGGTTTGAAGCCCATTCTGCACTTTCCGTTGTATTTCTTGCCTATCATGATAAAGGGATGATGCGTATGGAACTATTTGGCGTGCCGATCGTAACAGTTTACTTGTATGGTCTGATTATTTCGGGCATTTTAACGTTTATTTATGTTTTATTTGCCGATGTGCTGCATGTTGACACCGGTGATGGGGGGTTACACTTTTTAAATCCTGTCCTTGTATTTGCCTTTATGACCATTCTTTCCGCCAGCGGCTACTTATTTGAACGCTTATCTTCACTGCATTCTCTACTCATTTTAGCGATTTCAGCCGTCATTGCTTTTATTCTGGTAACCTTGTTAAATGTTTTTGTTTTAGTACCGATGTCATCGGCTGAGGAATCTCTTGCCTATCAAGAATCGGATTTACGGGGGCGGATTGGAACCGTGATCACGCCGATCCCTGCTGATGGTTTTGGTGAGGTGTTAATTGAGAGCGCGAGCGGCAGAATTGCCAAACCGGCATCAAGCTTTGATGGCGGAGAGATTGCTAATGGAACAAGGGTGCTGGTGGTCCAGGTGAAGGATGGTGTCTTGCAAGTAACCGTCCATCAAGAAAATGAAAGTTTTATATAGAGGAAGAGGAGGCTAAAATATGGAATTTAGTTTTGTATGGATTGTCATTGGGATCGTTGCCCTTATTCTTATTGCCCTGATTGGTGTATTTATTACAAAGTACAGAACGGCTGGTCCGGACGAAGCCTTGATTGTAACCGGGAGTTACCTGGGAAACAAAAATGTCCATGTCGATGAAGCCGGGAATAAAATTAAAATTATTCGCGGTGGCGGGAGCTTTATTTTACCGGTTTTTCAACAGGCACAGCCGTTAAGTTTATTATCTAGTAAACTGGAAGTCACTACCCCGGAAGTTTATACTGAACAGGGTGTACCGGTTATGGCCGATGGTGTGGCGATTATCAAAATCGGCGGTTCGATTGGCGAAATTGCCACAGCCGCCGAGCAGTTTCTTGGGAAACCGAAGGAAGATCGGGAAAATGAAGCAAGAGAAGTTTTAGAAGGTCATTTGCGTTCCATTCTTGGTTCGATGACCGTTGAAGAAATATATAAAAACCGCGATAAGTTTTCTCAAGAGGTTCAACGCGTGGCCTCACAGGATCTCGCAAAAATGGGTCTGGTGATTGTTTCGTTTACGATTAAAGATGTCCGTGATAAAAACGGCTACTTGGACGCTCTCGGTAAACCGCGGATTGCCCAGGTTAAACGTGACGCCGATATTGCTACAGCTGAAGCCGAAAAGGAAACGCGAATTAAAAAGGCTGAAGCTGCCAAGGAAGCGAAGCGCTCCGAATTAGAACGGGCAACCGAAATTGCCGAAGCGGAAAAAGTCAATCAGCTGAAGATTGCCGAGTTCCGCCGTGAACAGGACATTGCCAAGGCACGTGCCGATATGGCCTATGACCTCGAAAGTGCAAAGGCCAAGCAGGATGTTACCGAGCAGGAAATGCAAGTTAAGATTATTGAAAGACAAAAACAAATCGAGCTCGAAGAAAAAGAAATTCTTCGCCGTGAGCGCCAATATGATTCGGAAGTGAAGAAAAAAGCCGATGCCGACCGCTATGCTGTTGAGCAGTCTGCAGCCGCAGAAAAAGCGAAACAAATGGCCGAGGCGGAAGCGAATAAATACCGGATTGAAGCAATGGCGAAGGCCGAGGCGGAACGGGTTCGCATCGACGGTTTAGCCAAAGCGGAAGCACAAAAGGCACAAGGTCTTTCCGAAGCAGAAGTTATTCGGATGAAAGGTCTGGCGGAAGCCGAAGCAAAGGAAAAAATCGCCGAGGCCTTCGAACAGTTCGGTCAAGCAGCGATCCTCGACATGGTCATCAAAATGCTGCCTGAATACGCGAAGCAAGTGGCTGCGCCGCTTTCCAATATTGATAAAATTACCGTTGTCGATACTGGCGGCGGTTCCGGTGAAAATGGCGGGGCTAACAAAATTACTAGCTATGCCACTAACCTGATGACAAGCCTCCAGGAATCATTAAAGGCTTCAAGCGGTATTGATGTCAAAGAGTTGATCGAAAACTATGCAGGTAAATCCAATGTGAAAAATAGTATTGCCGAATTAACCGATACGATTAAGAAGAAAGATGAATAATGAAAAGAAAACTCGCCGATTCGATATTGGCGAGTTTTTTTACTCAGTATTAGTTTAGCAAATCATTTACATTGTATATTTTTCCGCTTTCTACATTCCCGCTGAGTGTCAAATCAATCAGGGCATTGGCTACCATATCCGGCTTTAACAGCATTCCTTTTTCCTGATATTCTTGAAATTTCTTCAGGTCCTTAAATGCTTTTTCGGAGGATGACCTAATGGTTGCTTGCATGTCTGTATCCATGATCCCCGGGCTGAAGGCAATAATACTATGCTTCGTTTGTAACGCTGCCTGTTCGCTGGCAACCGTTTGGGTAAACATATTTAAGCCCGCCTTGGCACTGCAATAGACACTCCAGCCTTGAATCGGACGAACTGCGGCACCAGATGTAATATTTATAATGTGAACGGCTGTGTCGCTAAACTGAGCTTTATGTAAAAATAGATTGGTAATCATGATGGGTGCCGTTAAATTCACTGTAATATTACGGTCAATCGGCGTTTTATCCAAATGACCGACCGTTGCAATCGGTTCGATGACGCCAGCATTATTAAAGACAAAGATATCTGACGGCTCTTTTTGAAAAACGCGATGAGTAATTTCCATAAAAACTTCCTGTACTTCACTTTCCAATGAGAGATTACAGGAAAAATGTTGATAGCTGGTTCCTTTTTCTTGTGCCATCATTTTCAGTTTCTCGTTTTCTGTCCGCGAAACGGTAACAACAGCGAACTGTTTTGCGATTAGACTTTTTGCGATGGCTTCACCCAATCCTTTGGAAGCACCGGTAATCACTGCATATTTCATGATAACTCCCCCCAACCAGCAGCTGTTTATAAATAAATTGTATGTCCCAAGTTTTTAAAAAGCAATCTTAAAGTTCACCTATACGTCGCGGCTTGTGTAATAGTGAGCAAATAAAATGGGGATATGGTATTTTTAAATTAAAATGAGCGAACAGGAAAATAAAGAAGAAGCGGCTTGAACATGTTTTCGAGCCGCTTTTCTAAGATTATTTTTCCTAGTGTGAATGGTTTGACGGGTAAATTCAGAAAACAGACGGGTAAATCCCAAAAGGGAAGGGGACCCAACATAACATGTACTTAAAACTTCCCGGTAAACTGGAAAAACAAGACGAGCAACCCTAATGCCCAGACATAGATGGCGAACGGCTTTAAGGAATGCTTTTTCAAAAAGCCAATCATCCATTTGACGGCAATATAGCCGAAGAAAGCCGATGAGATGATCCCGACAAGCAGGGCGGATAACGAGATTTCCTCCCCGCCGCCGCCAAGCAGATCCGTTGTTTGTAACACAATGGCCCCGACAATGGCCGGCGTCGATAACAGAAACGAAAAGTAGGCGGCAGTTTCCCGGTCCAATTTGCGCCAGAGGGCGGCGACAATCGTCATTCCGGAGCGGGAAATGGCCGGCAAAATGGCAACGGCCTGAAACGAACCGATAATCAAAGCATCCTTATAGCTGATATCCTCCATCCGCTTATAGCCATTTTTCGCCGAATCCGCAAGCCAAAGAAAAAGACCTGTCAGCAGGAATTCCCAGCCAATCGTCACCCCGGTTTTCGATATATCCTCAATATAATCTTTCATCGCCAGACCCAAGACCACTGCCGGAATCGTACCAACGATTAGTAAAAATGTTAATTTACTAAATGGCTTTCGGAGAATTTTGATAAATTCGTCCTTGTAAAAAACAAACACGGCCATGAGTGTTCCCACATGGAGCATCGTATCAAGCAGCAATCCCGCTTCCTGTAAGCCGAATAAATTTCTTCCCAAATAAAGATGCCCGGTGCTGGAAATCGGTAAAAATTCTGTCACTCCTTGAATGATTCCTAGAATCAGTGCTTCCAGTTTTGTTAACATAACGTCCCTCTCATTCTTATGAAGTATATGCCTGTACCATATTGATATGCAAAATTCTCTCGGGCTATGAAATTATCAAAACAAAATGTGTGCAATGGGAGTCAATCCTCCCATAAAATAGGATTATAGACTTGCGAAAGGGGATAAGCGTTTTGGAAACGAAACATCTTTACTTTAATACGTCGATTGGTGTACAGAAACCTGAAAGTATCCGTAACAAAGAGCAAGCCTGCCCGTTTTGCGCCAGAGATGAACTGACCAATATTATTGCTGTTGATGGACCGATCATTCTTTTGAAAAATAAATACCCCGTTTTGGAAAATGCTTATCAAACCGTGTTAATCGAAACGGATGATTGTCACGGCGACCTTTCGAGTTATTCCAAGGAACATTTGCACCGATTAATCCAGTTTGGGATCAAGCATTGGCTGAAAATGGAGCAAACCGGAAAGTATCGCTCCGTCCTGTTTTTCAAAAACCACGGGCCGCTGTCGGGAGGTTCGATCGCCCACCCTCATATGCAAATTGTCGGTCTCCATCATTTAGACTACAGCGTCACAGCTGTCCCCGAAATGTTTGCCGGAATTGTGATGGCTGAAGAAAAAGACGGTCCGCGCTTCACATTATCGACAAGGCCGCGAGTTGGCTTTTATGAATTTAATATCGAAATGGATGATAGTTGCTATCAGGAAAGATTTTCGGAGTATTTGCAAGTCGCCGTTCATTATATCTTGAATCATTTTCCATTCAAGACTTCTAGCTATAATGTCTTTTTCTATCATTTAAATGGCAAGATTTACGCTAAGGTGATGCCGCGTTTTGTGACAACGCCGCTGTATATCGGCTATGGGCTGCCGCAGGTGCCCAGCAATCTCGAATGGATGGCAGAGGAATTAAAGCGGATCTATTTTAGTTAATAGGAGAGTGTAAAGTTTCCCCAGATTTTACACTTTCCTATGTCGGCTAATTCAACCTTCCATTTACAGTGCGCAAACCACTTTGTAAAATAAATCCAAATGTTAGTTGGAAGTTGAGATTTGCTGCTTTTAAAAATATAATGGAGGAATGTACGAGTTTTATATCAAGGTGGAGACACATCATGACATCCAATAAAAACACAACTTCTAAACTGGATTACAGTCTTGTTTTAATATTAATGCTTTTGTTCCTGGCCAGCTGTGCGGCAATTTATAGTGCCCAACAAAGCGGACAATATGATCGGAACTTTTTAGTGATGCAAATTGCCTGGTATGTGGTAGGGTGCGTAATTGTTGCAGTGGTAATGCATTTTGATTCAGACCAATTGCGCAAGCTGACATGGTATGTTTATGGGGCTGGAATTGTCGTGCTCATTTTGCTGATTTTGGCACCGGAAAGTATCGCTCCCAGAATCAATGGCTCGAAAAACTGGTTTCAACTACCCGGGATCGGGACAATTCAGCCATCTGAGTTTATGAAAATATTTCTGATTCTAGCATTAGCCCGCGTGATTGATGATCACCAGCAAAAAAATGTCATGAAGACGCTGCAAACTGATTTCTGGCTGTTAACGAAAATGGGGCTTGTCACCATGCTACCGCTTGTGCTCATCGTTAAAGAGGACTTGGGAACAGGACTTGTCTTTCTCGCCATACTAGCCGGAATGATTTTTATCTCCGGGATTACCTGGAAGATCATTGGTCCGGGTATTTTGGCCGGAGTGCTGATGGTGGGGACGGTCTTTTATTTTGTTTTGTGGAACCCGGATATTCTGGAAAAGTATCTGGGGGTAAAGCAATATCAATTTGGTCGGATTTATTCCTGGCTTGATCCTTATAATTATCAAAGTTCAGCCGGTTATCAGCTGATTAAATCGATGCTGGCAATTGGCTCCGGGCAGACAAGCGGCAAAGGCATCGGCAACCGCGATGTCTATCTGCCGGAAAGTCAAACGGATTTTATTTTTAGCGTCGTCGGTGAGGAATATGGCTTTATTGGCGCCAGTGTTTTAATCAGTTTATTCTTCCTGTTAATTTACCACATTACGAAGGTTGGCATGGAAACGAAGAATCATTTCTACACGTATATTTGTGTCGGGGTGATCAGCATGATTACCTTTCACGTCTTTCAAAATATCGGTATGACCATTGGCGTTTTACCAATTACCGGGATTCCACTTCCATTCATTAGTTATGGGGGCAGTTCGTTAATGGGAAATTTTATGGCGATCGGCTTGATTTTTTCGATCCGTTATCATTATAAAAAATATATGTTCTCGACAACCTCATAAGAAGAGTAAAAGAGCAGGAGCTATTTCGCCTCCTGCTTTTTATTACCCCTTATAACTTCTAGATAAGTCAGAAAAAATAAAAGATAAGAAATATTCTATTGAAATATTATTATTGAAATTTTATAATATTTTAGTGACATCCTGTTGTATAACACCTTGGGGTTAGAATCTATTTTACAGCATTTAAAGGGGGAATTTTTTTGATAGACAAACTGGTAACCAATGTTTCCGGCTATTTATGGAGTGCACCACTGGTCATTTTCATCGTTTTTGTGGGGGTGTACTTTAGTTTCCGCACAAGATTCTTGCAGATCCGGCACATTAAAGAAATGGTAAAGTTAATAGCGTCCGGGAAGGGCTCCAATGAGGGGGTTTCGTCGTTCCAGGCATTGGCTATGTCTTTATCCGGCCGGATTGGGGTAGGGAACATTGCCGGCACGGCAACAGGTATTTACTTTGGGGGACCGGGTTCCGTCTTCTGGATGTGGGTCATCACCTTTATTGGTGCCGCATCCGCCTTTGTTGAGTCGACTCTGGCGCAAATTTATAAAGAAAAGCAAGATGGAGAGTATCGCGGCGGACCAGCATTCTATATTGAAAAAGGACTTGGCTGGAAATGGTTTGCGGTTGTGTTTGCCGTTGCAACCCTGCTCGCAATGGCTGTTTTAATGCCTGGTATTCAGACAAACTCCATCGCAGAAGGCATTAAAAATGCCTTTGGGATTAGCCCTACTATTACTGGAGCCGTAGTTGTTTTGCTGATCGCGGCAACGATCTTTGGCGGGGTAAAGCGGATTGCCAGAGTGGCAGAATTTATCGTTCCGTTTATGGCACTCGGATATCTGCTTATCGCTATTTCCATTGTGGTGGTTAACTTTGACAAAATTCCAGAAGTTTTCGGTCTTATTTTTAAAAGTGCTTTCGGGGCAGAAGAAATGTTCGGGGGAATTCTCGGTTCAACGATTATGTGGGGAGTAAAACGGGGTCTGTATGCAAACGAAGCTGGTCAAGGTACTGGTGCTCACCCTGCCGCTGCCGCAGAAGTATCACATCCTGCTAAGCAAGGACTGGTCCAGGCATTTTCCATTTATCTTGATGTGTTCTTAGTTGTTACATCAACTGCGATGATGATTTTATTTACCAATTCTTACAATGTCGTAAATGGTTCAGGAAAATTATTAGCTGAGCACCTTAAAGGAGTGGAAAGCGGCCCTGGCTACACGCAAGCGGCAGTTGATACTTTACTCCCGGGATTTGGTCCAGCATTTGTAGCGGTCGCTCTATTTTTCTTCGCCTTCACGACGATCTATGCGTATTACTACATTGCCGAAACAAACCTTGCCTTTCTGGTAAGAGGCAAAAACAGAAAACCAGCCATGTTTATTTTAAAATTGGTCCTTTTAGGTGCGGTTTATTATGGCGCAGTTAAAACAGCCACGACCGCATGGGCAATGGGGGATATCGGATTAGGAATCATGGTTTGGCTGAACTTGTTAGCCCTTTTCTTCTTAGGCAAACCGGCGATTCTCGCCTTAAAAGATTATGAAGCGCAGCTGAAGCAAGGCAAAGATCCGGAATTCAATTCAACGGAATTAGGTATTAAGAACGCTGAATTCTGGGCTGATGGGTACTACAAGTCCGAACAAAAGGAAAGAAAAAGTTCGTAAGTACAAAAATGAGCTTACAGGTAAGCGTGTTCCGGCACCATATTAGGTTCCGGCCCACGCTTACTTCATCTTTTATATTGATTGTTTTGGCTGTTTTGTTTATCGACCCCGCTGGCTTCTCGGCCGGGGCCAGCATTGCCCTTCACGCTTGCTGCACTTACGCCGGCTTTGGAAGGATTTTTCTTCATTCTCGCCATGTTTATCACCTCATCCGATAGATTGCCCTAAGGTAACAAAAATATGGCGATAAGTCAGTTTTCAAAAAAAATTCAATTTTCCACGTTTACTGATTGCACAATTTTTCAAAATATTTTATTATTAGTAATAACAAGGCTCATTCACAGGCATATTTTTTTTAACAGAAAAATGAATGAGCATTCATTCAAAGCTTATGAAGGGGGAGACAATGTTGAGTCGATTGATTAAAAAAGCGGCCGTACTAGGATCAGGGGTCATGGGATCTGGGATTGCTGCCCACCTGGCAAATATTGGTATTCCAACATTATTACTCGATATCGTGCCACGTGAATTAACGAAGGAAGAACAAGCAAAAGGACTTACATTAGAAGATAAACAGGTGCGTAACCGCATCAGTGCCACAGCGATTCAAAAACTGCTAAAGCAGAAACCGGCACCATTAACAACGAAAAAAAATCTTGCCCTTATTGAGGCCGGTAACCTTGAAGACGACTTAGTCAAACTGAAGGATGTCGACTGGGTTATTGAAGTGGTAGTGGAAAACCTAAATGTAAAAAAACAAGTATTTGAAAAAGTAGATCAGTACCGTAAGCCAGGGAGCATTATCAGCTCCAACACTTCTGGAATTTCAGTAGAAGCCATGGTGGAGGGGCGTTCCGATGATTTCAAAAAGCATTTCTTAGGGACACACTTTTTTAACCCGCCGCGCTATCTGAAATTATTAGAGGTCATTCCGACGCAATATACGGACTCGGATGTTCTTTCCTTTATGAAAACTTTTGGTGAGGATGTTCTCGGGAAAGGTGTTGTCGTGGCCAAGGATACACCGAACTTTATTGCCAACCGGATTGGGACTTATGGTTTGTTAGTGACCGTCCAAGAAATGCTTCAATCAGGGTTAAGCGTCGGGGAAGTCGATTCCATCACCGGTCCGCTGATCGGCCGGGCAAAAAGTGCCACCTTCCGCACCCTTGACGTCGTGGGGCTAGACACATTTTATCATGTTGCCGGCAATGTCTATGAGAAAGTCGAAGGAGAAGAAAAGAAGGTCTTTGAAGTACCGGAATTTTTGAAAAAAATGGTTGAGAATGGCTGGCTTGGCAGCAAATCAGGTCAAGGCTTCTTCCTGAAAAAGGGCAAGGAAATCCTCGAACTGGATCCCAATACACTTGAATACGGTCCGCGTAAAAAGCTTTCAACACCGGCTGTTGAGCTTGCCAAACAAGAAAGAGGAACGGCAAACAAACTGAAAGCGCTTGTCTATGCTAACGACCGTGCCGGGCAATTCCTCTGGAATACGTTTGCCAAGTCGTTTGTCTACTCTGCAAAGCTTCTAGGTGAAATTGCCGATGATATTGTCGCGATTGACCGGGCCATGAAATGGGGCTTTGGCTGGGAAATGGGCCCATTTGAAACATGGGATGCCATCGGTGTGGAAAAATCGGTCCAAAAAATGCAGGAATCGGGTATTGAAGTTCCTGCATGGGTGACAGAAATGCTCGAAAAAGGCCATACCTCCTTCTATATCGAAGAAAATGGCGAACTCTTCTTCTACCATCATGGTGAATATCGATTAGTTGAGTTCAATCCAAAGGTAATTGACCTTAAAAAAATCAAGAAACAAAAGGGTGTCATTAAAAAGAATAGCGGTGCCAGTTTGATTGATCTTGGTGACGGTGTCGCTTTGCTTGAGTTCCATTCACCGAACAATGCAATCGGGATGGATATCGTACAAATGCTGAACTACGCAATTGATGAAGTCGAGAAAAATTATAAAGGTCTTGTTATCGGCAACCAAGGTAAAAACTTCTGTGTCGGTGCCAATTTGGCGATGATGCTGATGGAAGTTCAAGACGACAATATTTATGAACTCGACCTGATTGTCCGCCAGCTTCATAAAGCATTATTAAAACTGAAATACAGCTCGAAACCGGTTGTTGCCGCACCATTTGCGATGACGCTAGGCGGCGGCGCTGAAGTTTGCCTGCCTGCTGCCCATATTCAGGCAGCTTCGGAAACGTACATGGGACTTGTTGAAGTTGGTGTCGGTTTGCTGCCTGGCGGCGGTGGCAACAAAGAGCTTTACATGAAACACTTGGAAAACCTGCCAAGCGGTGTGCCATATGATCTGCAGCAAGTTGCCATTAAAGTGTTTGAAACGATTGCGATGGCGAAGGTTTCCACTTCGGCTGAAGAGGCCCGTGAAAATGGCTTCCTAAGCAAATCCGACGGGATCAGCGTGAACCCTGATCACCAGCTGTATGATGCGAAACAGGCAGTGCTTGCTCTATATGAACAGGGTTATAAGCCGAAAGTGCGCAGAAAGGTACCGGTCACAGGAGAAACCGGCTATGCCACATTATTGCTTGGTGCCGAAGCGATGCGCCTATCCGGCTATATCTCCGAGCATGATATGAAAATTGCCAAAAAGATTGCTTACGTTATTTCCGGCGGTAAAGTGCCGTTTGGGACAGAAGTCGATGAAGAGTACTTATTGGATCTTGAAAGAGAAGCATTCTTAAGCCTGATTCAGGAACCAAAATCGCAGCAGCGCATGCAGCATATGCTTGTAAAAGGGAAACCGTTAAGAAACTAGAATGAACTGGGGCAGAAACGGTCAGCCCCTTTAAAAAATAGACTCGTATTTTTACAAATTGCAAGAAAGAGAGGGAATGGCATGAGAGAAGCGGTAATCGTTGCCGGAGCTCGGACCCCGGTAGGTAAGGCAAAAAAAGGAACGCTTGCCACTGTACGTCCTGATGATTTAGGAGCATTGGTTGTAAAAGAAACAATAAGGCGGGCCGGAAATTATGAAGGAAATATTGATGATTTAGTGATAGGCTGTGCGATGCCGGAAGCGGAGCAGGGGAATAATGTCGCCCGTAATATTGGGGCGTTGGCAGGACTGCCGCATACAGTGCCGGCGATCACCGTGAATCGTTTTTGTTCATCAGGTCTGCAGTCGATTGCTTATGCAGCGCAGTCGATCATGCTTGGACATGCCGATACGGCGATCGCTGGCGGTGTGGAATCGATGAGTATGATTCCAATGATGGGGCATGTGGTGCGCCCGAATATTAAACTGGCAGAAACCGCACCGCAATACTATATGGGAATGGGCCATACAGCTGAAGAGGTGGCGAAAAAATACGGCATCACCCGAGCAGAACAGGATGCCTTTGCGGTAAGAAGCCATCAGCGTGCCTTTAAGGCGATTCAAGAAGGTAAGTTTGTCGATGAGATTGTCCCGGTTGACGTCACCATCCGCACAGTTGATCAAAACAATAAACTGGTCGAAAAAACCATTCAATTTTCCCAGGATGAAGGTGTCCGCCCGGATACGAATCTTGAAACGCTGGCTAAACTTCGTCCCGCATTCTCGGTGTCAGGCACCGTAACCGCCGGAAATGCTTCACAAACAAGTGACGGAGCGGCCGCCGTGATGGTGATGGATCGTGAAAAGGCCGAATCCCTTGGGCTTAAGCCATTGGCCAAATTCAGATCGTTTGCCGTTGGCGGAGTACCGCCAGAAATTATGGGAGTCGGCCCGGTTGTCGCTGTCCCCAAGGCATTGAAGCTGGCCGGCCTGGAAGTTTCCGATATTGACCTATTTGAATTAAACGAAGCGTTCGCGTCTCAATCGATCCAAGTCATCCGCGAGCTTGGTCTCGATGAAGACAAAGTGAACGTCAACGGCGGGGCGATTGCCCTTGGCCATCCGCTTGGCTGTACCGGTGCAAAGCTTACCTTAACATTAATTAACGAATTAAGACGCAGACAGCAGCAATTTGGTGTCGTAACGATGTGTATTGGCGGCGGAATGGGTGCCGCCGGAGTGTTTGAGTTACTTTAATGCATTGTTGGGGCCAGGGAACCCCTGGTCCCGTTTGAAAAATAACAATAGGAGGAAACAATCATGACTGAAACAAAAAAAATAGTTAAAGGCGGAAGCTTTTTAATTGAAGATTTATCATATGAAGATATTTTAACGCCGGAAGATTTCACCGAAGAGCATTTAATGATTGCCAAGACGGCCGAGGATTTTGTCGAAAAAGAAGTGCAGCCAGTGCTTGAGCGCCTCGAACAGCATGAATTCGATATTACCGTCAATCTGTTAAAACAAGCTGGTGAATTGGGACTGTTGGCGGTTGACGTGCCCGAGGAATATGAAGGCCTTGGCTTAGATAAAATCACCTCTTCGCTGGTAACAGAGAAAATGTCCGGCGGTGGCGGATTTGCCCTTTCTCATGGCGCCCATGTTGGGATCGGCTCATTGCCAATCGTTCTATTCGGGAACGAGGACCAAAAGAAACGCTATTTACCGGCACTTGCTTCCGGTGAAAAACTGGCGGCCTATGCTTTAACAGAGCCTGGATCCGGATCGGATGCCCTTGGCGCCAGAACAACGGCGAAATTAAATGCAGAAGGCACTCACTATATCTTAAACGGCGAAAAACAATGGATCACTAATGCTGGCTTCGCCGATGTGTTTGTTGTTTATGCCAAAATCGACGGTGAGAAGTTTACAGCTTTTATCGTTGAACGCGACTTTCCAGGTGTTTCTACCGGTGCCGAAGAAAAGAAAATGGGAATCAAGAGCTCATCCACCCGTACGCTTATTCTAGAAGATGTACCGGTTCCGGTTGAAAACCTTCTGGGTGAAATTGGCAGAGGTCATGTCATTGCCTTTAACATCCTTAATATTGGACGTTATAAATTGGCAGTAGGGTCTGTCGGTGGTTCGAAAAAAGCATTAGAGATGACGATTCAATATGCAAACGGCCGTCAGCAATTCAAAACACCGATTTCGCAGTTCAATTTAACCAAAGAAAAGTTCGGAACATTGGCATCTGAAATCTATGCCGCAGAAAGCTCCGTCTACCGTACCGTTGGCTTGTATGAAGATAACCAAGGCCGACTTTCCACTGAGGAAGCAAAAGACATTAAAAAAGTGGCCAACTCAATTGCCGAGTACGCGATTGAATGTTCATTAAATAAATTCTTTGCCAGTGAAGTATTGGCCCATGTTGTTGACGAAGGCGTGCAAATTCATGGCGGCTACGGATTTATGCAGGAATACCCGATTGAAAGAGCCTACCGCGACGCCCGCATTCAGCGTATTTTTGAAGGAACGAACGAAATTAACCGTTTATTAGTGCCGGGAACACTGGTGAAAAAAGCACTAAAAGGCGATCTTCCATTATTCCAAAAAGCCTTGGCGCTGCAGGAAGAAATCATGATGTTAATGCCGGAAGAACCAGGTGATGAGCCGCTTGCTCAAGAAAAATATCTTGTCAAAAATGCCAAGAAAATTGCGTTGTTAGCAGCTGGCCTAGCCGCACAAAAATATGGTAAAGCCCTAGAAACCGAGCAAGAGGTACTGGCAAATATCGCTGATATCATTTCTGACGTTTACGCCATGGAATCCGTTGTCTTACGGACCGAAAAAGCAAAGGCCAAAGACGGCGCAGATAAGAGCAAGCAGAAGCTTCTGTATACGCAAATCTTCTGCCAGGAAGCTTTCAATCATATTGAAGCCGTTGCCAAAGAAACGCTTGTTGCTGTTGAGCAGGGCGATACACTGCGGCTGATGTTATCTACCCTTCGCAAATTAACCCGCCACACCCCAATTAACGTGATTGCGAAAAAACGCGAAGCAGCTGATGTCCTTATTGCCGCAGAACGCTTTGTCGTTTAATCAAAGAAAACAGGGCTTCCTCCCATACTATGAGGAGGCCCTGTTGATTTTTATTTTTGGCTAAGAAGGATTTCGGAGAATCATGTCGAAATTGTTTGAATGAGATGGGGTTTGTCTGTTAGGATTTTCTAATAGAATATGATACTATTCAGATGGAGGCCTGTGGGCTTATTTTTCGTAAAAGGCGGTGAGGTTGAGTGTCTCTGACTTTTTACTGGTATCCTAAATGCGGTACATGTCGAAATGCTAAGAAATGGCTAGATGCCCATCATCTTTCCTATGAAGCTATACATATTGTGGATAATCCACCGTCACGTGAACAATTGGAGAAGTTCTATCGAAGCAGCGGTTTGGAATTGAAAAAATTTTTTAATACCAGCGGACAAAAGTATCGAGAATTAGGAATCAAGGACAAAATGAAGTCAGCCGATGAAGCTGAACTTTTGGACTTGCTGGCATCTGACGGCATGCTGTTAAAACGACCGATAGTAACCGACGGGCAAACTGTTACAGTTGGCTTTAAAGAGGATGAGTATGAGAAAATATGGCTGAAATAATTCAGCTGGCTTTTTATGTTCCGGGAATCGATCATATTCGATGATAGATTTTAGAAAAACAATGGAGGGATTTTTTGCTATGACTATACCAAAAGATTTGCGTTATACCGAGGAACATGAATGGGTGAAGGTGGAAGGGGACAAAGTGCGTGTCGGGATCACTCACTTCGCACAATCAGAACTGGGGGATATTGTTTTTGTAGAACTTCCGGAGGTCGGCGATGAATTAACCGCCAACGAGCCATTCGGCAGTGTAGAATCTGTTAAAACGGTATCGGAACTTTACTCCCCTATCAGCGGTAAAGTGGTGGAGGTAAACGAAGAGTTAAATGACAGCCCTGAATTTGTCAACGAGTCGCCATATGAAAAGGCATGGATGATTGTAGTTGAATTATCAAATAGCAGCGAGCTTGATGAACTGATGACGGCTGAACAATATGAAGAGTTAATAAAAGAAGACTAGTTTTTCGGAGAAAGGGCACCTGAGGGGGTGCTTTTTCTTTGGGTGATATTTCCACGTTACCTGCATTAGGAATGGGAAAACTAGGTTGAAGGCAAAAAACTATTTTAAAATTGACAATCATGATATTGTTAACATACATAGTTGAAGCATACTTCATGGTATTAGAATATGTTAACAGTAAACCACTTCTGCCAGGTGATGGATGATGAATGATTCGTATGTTGACAAAGTTCTTATTGTCGAAGGAAAATCGGATAAAGATAGGGTAAAACGGATTGTCAAGGAACCCGTTGAAATTATTTGTACCAACGGGACGATTAGTCATACAAAATTGGAAGAATGGATTGAATTCCTCGATGACAAGGATGTCTATATCCTTGTGGATGCGGACGAGGCCGGTGAACGGCTCCGCAAGCTATTTAAGCGTGAATTTCCTAATGCAGAACATTTATATATAGACCGGATGTACCGCGAAGTCGCAACAGCCCCGGTGCATCATTTGGCGACTGTTTTATTGGGCGCTAATATTGATGTTTATACAGAGTTTTTAGAAATGGGATAATGGCTTATGAATGAATGGAACCGTAATGATTTATCAATATTTTTAAATCAGCGAGGAACGGGGCTAGTGTATTTTTACACACCATTGTGCGGCACTTGCCAGCTCGCCGGAAAAATGCTGGGGGTGGTGGAACACCTCGTTGAAATAGAAATGGGGAAAATGAATCTTAATTATTATTCGGATCTTGCTGAGAAACTGGTGATCGAGAGTGTCCCCTGCTTGCTGCTGATTCGGAACGGGGAAATCGTTGATACCATTTACGCCTTCCACTCGGTCCCATTTCTTTTGGAAAAAATAAATAAAGAGTTAATACAAGCAGATGCTTAAGAAGTGTCTGCTTTTTGTATGTGGTCATTTCGGTTTTAATCAATAATCCGGACAACTCACGGTGAAATAGTGAATGCCGAAAAGAATGAATACACTCAGCACATATTTCGAAAAAACGACATATTTTTCAGGACTTCAGCAGAAAAGGTCGAGTGAAGATGAAAGGATTTCCGGTTTCCATTCCGAATATGTAAGTAGGAGTAATGAACCGGAGTGATAGATGATGATCGAAATCGTGAACCACTTTATCGAGGCATTGAAAAATCAAGAATATCTTCATGCCATTATTCAGCAGGCTGATTTCCGGATAAACCTGGCTGCTGACGGCCAGGTGATCCAACTGGTATTTTATAATGGTGAAATCACTGTAGAAAAGGAAATATCCGACAGCCTTACAAGATTTGAGATTTCCGGCAGTCAACCGGCGATCGCGCAGCTGTTGGAGGGCAAGGAAAGACTGAGATTATTGGAACGGAATGGATGTTTAAAGGTTGTGGCCCCATTGAGAATGGTATTGCTGCTCGAGTCCATATTTTACTTAACAAGGCCCGATCACTATTTAGAAAAAATAATTTAATCAAACCTATTGACTCGGAATTAAACTTCGGGTAAGATATTTTTAAAATATTCTACCAATAAACACAATTCAATAAAGATTCTTATCACGAGCGGCGGAGGGAACTGGTCCAATGATGCCCGGCAACCGGTTATAAACACGGTGCTACATCCAGCAGAGCGGCTTGCTCTGAAAGATAAGAAGAGTCCCCCCTCTCTTCTTATGAAGCGGGGGTTTCTTTATAAATTGTGACAAAAGGAGCGAGTGTCGAATGGCTGAGAATCAAAAAAAATATCGTTTTGAAACATTAAGTGTACATGGTGGCTTATCACCAGACCCGGTAACGGGGGCCCGGGCAGTTCCGATCTATCAAAATAATGCCTATCAATTTAAAAATACGGAACATGCCGCAAATCTGTTTGCTTTAGCGGAACCAGGTTATATCTATACCAGGATTCACAATCCAACGACGACTGTTTTTGAAGACAGAGTGGCCCTGCTGGAAGGCGGTGTCGGCGCACTGGCGGTTGCTAGTGGAATGGCGGCGATTACTCTAGCGATTTTAAATATTGCCGAAGCTGGTGATGAAATTGTCTCGGCATCCACTCTATACGGCGGCACCTACAACTTATTTGCTGTGACACTCCCGAAATACGGCATTGATGTGAAATTTGTTGATCCGAAAGATCCGGAAAACTTCCGTGCTGCGATCACGGAAAAAACAAAAGCGGTGTTTGCTGAAACGATCGGAAATCCCAGCTTAACTATTTTGGATATTGAAAAAGTAGCCAAGATTGCCCACGAGGCTGGTGTGCCGCTTATCATTGATAATACGTTTGCGACCCCATACCTCTGCCGGCCAATCGAGCATGGTGCTGATATTGTCGTCCACTCTGCGACAAAATGGCTGTTAGGCAACGGGACAACGACGGGCGGTATTATTGTCGACGGCGGTACGTTTGATTGGAATTCACCGAAGTTCCCGGGCTTCACGACACCAGATGACAGCTATCATGGCCTTGTTTATGCCGAGGCCATCGGGGCCGCTGCCTATATCGTTAAAGCCCGTGTTCAACTGTTGCGTGACCTAGGACCGGCTCTTAGCCCGCAAAATGCCTTTCAATTTGTGCTCGGCCTTGAGACTCTTCATGTCCGGATGAAAGAACATGTGGCTAATACCGAAAAGGTGGTCGAATATTTAACGAACCATCCTGCTGTCGAATGGGTCTCCTATCCGAGGCATCCGTCACATCCTGATTATCAACTGGCTCAGAAATACCTCCCAAAAGGGGCAGGCTCAATGGTTGTTTTCGGTATTAAAGGCGGCAAACAGGCCGGGGCAACCTTAATTAATTCGATCAAAATCTGGGCTCATGTAGCAAACGTTGGCGATGCTAAGAGTTTGATCATCCATCCGGCCAGCACGACACACCAGCAGCTGGATGCAGAAGGATTAAAGGCAGCCGGCGTTTCGGAGGATTTAATCCGCCTGTCAATTGGGATCGAAAATGTCGATGATCTCATCGAAGATCTCGAAGACGCCATTGCCGCGGCAACCGGCTTGACTTCCTTAAAAACAAATGTCTGAATGTTTCGGGCAGATGTGAGAGAAATTAATTGACACCTCTTTTTATCCGTGGTACGATTTCATTTGTACTTTATAGAAGCGCATTTACATAATGTGCTGCTTGAATAATGAATATAGGATTTGTTATCTCTTATCAAGAGAGGTGGAGGGATGTGCCCGATGAAGCCCGGCAACCGTCATTATTGAAATGGTGCCAATTCACACAAAGCAGTTGCTTTGAAAGATGGGAGAAAGGTTTGATTAGTTGTGCCTTTCTGCCTGTGCGGAAAGGCTTTTTCTATGAATAGGATTTAAACGGCGTGATGACTTTCACGATTTGACCTTAAAGAAAAAGAATCTTTCCATTCAAAAAATCAAACCCTATATATTAGGATAAGAAGCGGGTGATTTGATGATTTCAATCCAAAATGTCCGAAAGATTTTTCCTTTCAAGGAAGGGCAATTAACTGCCGTTGATGATGTCAATCTGGAAATTAAGGACGGAGAAATCTTTGGTGTTATTGGTTACAGCGGCGCTGGAAAAAGCACGTTAATCCGGATGCTGAATGGACTGGAACTTCCAACAGAAGGAACCATTACCGTCGCCGGGCGGGACATTTCGAAGATCAGGGGCAGCGAACTTCGTAAAGCCCGTCAGGAAATCAGCATGATTTTTCAACACTTTAATTTATTATGGTCCCGAACGGTCAGTGAAAATATTGCCTTTCCGCTGGAGATTGCCGGCATAAAAGGGCCGGAAAGGAAAAAACGGGTGGCTGAATTGATCAGGCTGGTGGACTTGGAGGGCAGGGAGAATGCTTATCCATCACAGTTGAGCGGCGGTCAGAAGCAGCGTGTCGGAATTGCCAGAGCGCTTGCCAATAATCCAAAGGTATTGCTTTGTGATGAAGCAACTTCCGCCCTTGACCCGGAAACAACCGATTCGATTTTGGACTTATTAGTCGATATCAATAAGCGCCTTGGTTTAACGATTGTGTTAATCACTCATGAAATGCATGTCATTCAAAAAATTTGTCACCGGGTAGCGGTAATGGAAAAAGGAAAAATCGTTGAAATTGGTTCTGTGTTGGATGTGTTTAAAAACCCGCAGCAGCCCATCACCAAACGGTTTGTCCAGCAAGTGTCCGAACCTGAAGAAACAAAAGAAATCGCTGAACACCTGCTTAAATGCTATGATTCCGGACAAATTATCCAGTTAACCTTTATCGGCGATTCCGCTGAACAGCCATTGATTGCCAATTTGATTCGCCGTTTCCATGTCAATGTCAATATTTTGCAAGGGAAAATCTCGCAAACCCAAAAAGGCTCCTATGGAACATTATTCGTTCATATCGATGGGAACGAACAAGAAGTGAATAAAGCTGTTGACTTTATTCGTTCCCAGCAGGTAGGCGTGGAGGTGGTTTCAAATGGCTAAGTATTTCCCGAATGTTGACTGGCAAATCATGTGGGAGGCAACCAATCAAACCTTATTTATGACCGGGATTTCCGTTCTTGTTACATTTGTTTTGGGAATTATTCTTGGTATGCTGCTGTTTCTCACCGGAAAAGATAATATGTGGGAAAATAAACTGATTAACACGGTGATCGGTGCGATTGTGAATATTTTTCGATCAATCCCGTTTATTATCCTCATTGTCTTGTTGATCCCATTTACCGTTTTTTTACTTGGGACGATGATAGGTGAAACAGCAGCATTGCCGGCATTGATTGTCGGAGCGGCACCGTTTTATGCAAGAATGGTGGAAATCGGCCTCCGGGAAATTGATAAAGGTGTAATCGAGGCGGCGAAATCAATGGGGGCGTCAACATGGACGATTATTTGGAAGGTGCTGCTTCCCGAATCGCTGCCAGCCCTTGTTTCTGGAATTACCGTGACGGCCATTGCCCTCGTTGGTTATACGGCAATGGCGGGGGCAATTGGTGCCGGCGGCTTAGGAAATCTCGCTTATAATTACGGTTATCAGCGAAATCAAAATGATGTCACGGTTGTCGCAACTATCATTATTTTACTAATTGTCTTTGTAATTCAATTTATTGGCGATACAATCACAGCAAAAATCGATAAACGTTAAATAAAGTCTTGCCCGATGGTGATCCAATTGAACAGTCCATAAGGCGGGGTTTTCAAATTACTTAAAAGGGGATATACAAAATGAAAAAATGGCTTGGAGCACTTTTAGCATTAGCACTTGTACTGGCATTGGCAGCTTGCGGTACATCAAAACAAAAATCGGAAAGCAACGGAAACGGCGGAGATCAAGCAAAAACGACAAAATTAGTCGTCGGTGCATCACCAGTTCCCCATGCTGAAATTTTGGAACAGGCAAAGCCGATCCTCAAGAAAAAGGGAATCGATCTTGAGATTAAGACATTTACTGACTATGTTTTACCAAACAAAGCCCTTGAATCTAAAGAACTGGATGCGAACTACTTTCAGCACATTCCTTACTTAAACGCACAAATTAAAGAATTTGGCTATGACTTCGTAAACGCCGGCGGCATTCATATTGAGCCAATCGGGATCTATTCTAAGAAATACAAAAAGTTAAGCGATCTTCCTAATGGAGCTCATTTAATTATGAGTAACTCCGTTTCTGACCATGGTCGTTTGTTATCACTGCTTGAAAATGAAGGACTTATTAAGTTAAAAGCAGGAATCGATAAGACAACTGCTGATATAAAAGATGTCACGGACAATCCCAAGCATCTAAAATTTGATGCCAACTATGAACCGAAGCTTCTGCCGCAAATCTATAAAACGGGTGAAGGCGATGCGGTCTTAATCAACTCAAACTATGCGATTGATGCTGGTTTAAATCCATTAAAAGATGCGATTGCCATCGAAGATAAGAATTCACCATATGTTAATATTATTGCCGTTCGTAAAGGCGATGAAAACAAACCGGCGATCAAAGCGCTAGTCGAGGCATTACAATCAAAAGAAATTCAAGACTTTATCCTGAATAAATACAAAGGTGCTGTCGTTCCTATTTCAAAATAAAAATAGTATTAAAGAAGGTCAGTGGCACTCCACTGGCCTTTTTTGGCTAATAAGAAGGTATTTAATTTTTTCTGAATTTTACGCTTTCTTAAGTTGCATAAATTCAACTACGCCTCGTGAACCGTCCTAACGGGCTTGCCCGTCGGCGAGTGTTTATATATACATGAATCTGGATTTTTTGGAAAAAAATAGATATTATCAAGCGTTGGAAATTGAGCCAAAAAAGGAGTATCATTTAAAGCGGATTAAGTTTTACATATATTTTTATCTGTATTTTTCGTAAAAACTTATTTCATTCTCATTTATGATTAGTCCATTGAAAATAGGAATAGTTATTTCTGCTTATTAGTTGATAATAGTTTTCATATGTTATAAGATTGTAATGAGAATAAAGTGAGAATAAAGGGAACAGATCTCTACGGTCTGTGAGATACAAAATTTTCGGAGGTATAGATATGGCTGGATCAACTTTAATCATTAAGGACCTTCATGTTGCCATTGAAGGAAAAGAAATTTTAAAAGGTGTAAACCTTGAAATAAAAGGTGGCGAAATTCACGCGATCATGGGCCCGAATGGAACTGGTAAATCCACACTATCATCGGCGATCATGGGCCATCCAAAATATGAAGTAACAAGCGGCAGCATCACCTTAGACGGTCAAAATGTTTTGGAAATGGAAGTAGATGAGCGCGCCCGTGCCGGGTTGTTTTTAGCAATGCAATACCCAAGTGAAATTAATGGTGTGACAAATGCTGATTTCTTACGTTCGGCGATCAATGCCCGCCGTGGCGAAGGAAATGAAATTTCATTAATGAAATTTATTCGTCAAATGGATAAGCAAATGGAATTTCTTGAGATGGATTTAGATATGGCACAGCGTTATTTAAATGAAGGCTTCTCCGGTGGAGAGAAAAAACGCAATGAAATTCTGCAGTTAATGATGCTTCAACCTAAAATTGCCATTTTGGATGAAATTGACTCCGGACTTGACATCGATGCTTTAAAGGTTGTCTCAAAAGGTGTCAATCAAATGCGCAGTGATGACTTTGGTTGCTTGATTATCACTCACTATCAACGTTTGTTAAATTATATTACTCCTGACTATGTCCATGTGATGATGGATGGCCGGATTGTTAAAAATGGCGGTCCTGAACTTGCGCAACGTTTAGAAGCGGAAGGTTACGACTGGATTAAAAAAGAACTTGGCATTGAAGATGAAACAGTTGAGCAAGAAGCTTAAGTCTTAGGGTTAGGAGGATTAACATGACAACTGAAATAAAATTACCATTCGATAAGGCTTTCGTCAGTACTTTTTCTAGTGCTATGAACGAGCCTGCCTGGTTTGCGGCGCTTCGTCTAAAGGCCTTGGAGCAATTTGAACAGCTGCCCATGCCAAAAACGGAAAAAACAAAAATTGAAAAATGGAATTTTACCCAATTTCGCCAGCATACAGTGAAAAGTCAGGCCTATTCATCTCTTGCTGACCTTCCGGAAGAAGTAAAAGCATTAGTAGATATAGAGACCAGTAAACATAATCTTTATATTCAGCGCAATCAGACACCTGCGTTTCTAACACTGTCGGACGAATTGAAAAATAAAGGCGTTATTTTCACCGACATTTTTACCGCTGCGAGGGAGCATGGCGATCTGCTAAAAAAATATTATATGACGCAGGCAATCAATGCAGATGAACACAAATTGACAGCGCTTCATGCGGCACTTGTTAACGGCGGTGTTTTCGTTTATGTACCGAAAAATGTGGAGATCACTGAACCGATTCAGGCTGTATTTGTTCATGATGACAAAGAAGCCAACTTGTTTAACCATGTTATCGTGGTAGCAGATGATAATAGTTCTTTAACATACGTTGAAAACTATATTTCCACAGTGGAAGAATCCGATACTTTGGCCAATATTTTAACGGAACTTGTTGTCAATACAAATGCTCGAGTTCAATACGGTGCTGTTGATCATTTGGCAAAAGGAATGACCGCATATGTGAACCGTCGCGGAGTCGCCGGCAGAGATTCTGAGATTGATTGGGCCCTGGGGTCAATGAACGAAGGAAATACCATTTTTGAGAACACCACGAACTTACTTGGTGACGGTTCTATTGGGGATGCGAAAATGGTTGTCGTTGGCCGTGGAGAGCAAACGCAAAACTTCACGACGAAGGTTGTTCATTTCGGAAAACATACCCAAGGAAATATTTTAAACCATGGCGTGGTAAAAGATAGTGCAACTACGATTTTTAACGGTATTGGTAAAATTGAACACGGTGCCTCCAAAGCAGATGCCGAGCAAACCTCCCGGGTGCTGATGCTCAGCGAAAAAGCACGCGGTGATGCCAATCCCATTTTGTTAATCGATGAGGATGATGTCATGGCCGGGCACGCCGCTTCAGTCGGACGGGTAGATCCGGTACAGCTTTATTACCTGATGAGCCGAGGGATTCCACAGACCGAAGCAGAGCGTTTAGTCATTCATGGCTTCCTTGCACCGGTTGTAACGCAATTGCCAATTGAAAAAGTGAAAAAACAATTATCTGAAGTTATCGAAAGGAAAGTAAAATAATGAATATCCAGGATATTCGCCGTCAGTTTCCGATTCTAGATCAAGAAGTTAATGACCACCCGCTGGTTTATCTAGACAGCTCTGCGACGTCACAAAAGCCGATTCAGGTCATTGAGGCGGTTAATCAATACTACCGCGAATACAATTCCAATGTCCATCGCGGGGTGCATACATTAGGAACAAAGGCAACAGATGCATATGAAGGAGCACGGGAAAAGGTTCGTAAGTTTATTAATGCCAAATCACTCGAGGAAGTTATTTTTACCAGGGGCACCACTACATCACTGAATACCGTAGCGGCAAGCTACGCTGCCGCAAATTTAAAACAAGGTGATGAAATTGTTATTACCCATATGGAGCATCATAGTAATATCATCCCATGGCAGCAGGTGGCAAAAAGAACCGGTGCCAGGTTAAAATATATTCCGCTCCAGGAGGATGGTACTCTTTCTCTGGAAGACGTTCGGGAGGCGATTACGGACAACACAAAATTGGTTTCGGTAACCCAGGTGTCAAACGTTCTAGGGACGATCAATCCAATTAAGGAAATCGCTAAAATTGCTCACGAACATAATGCCGTTATCGTCGTTGACGGTGCCCAAAGTGCCCCGCATATGCTGGTCGATGTCCAGGATTTAGATTGTGACTTTTTCGCTTTCTCCGGTCATAAAATGTGTGGTCCAACCGGGATCGGTGTTCTTTACGGTAAAAAGCATTTGCTCGAGAACATGGAGCCAATCGAATTTGGCGGAGAAATGATTGATTTCGTCCATTTATACGAATCAACTTGGAAAGAGCTTCCATGGAAATTCGAAGGGGGCACACCAATTATTGCCGGTGCTATCGGTCTTGGCGCTGCGATTGACTTTTTGAATGAAGTTGGGTTAGAGCAAATTGCTGAGCATGACCATAAACTTGCCGCTTACGCAATGGATAAACTGTCTTCTGTCGAGGGGATTACAATTTACGGCCCGCATGATGCTGCAAAGCGTGGCGGACTGGTAACATTTAATCTGACCGACGTCCACCCGCATGATGTGGCAACCGTATTGGATGCAGAAGGAATTGCGGTTCGTGCCGGACATCATTGTGCCCAACCATTAATGAGATGGTTGAACGTTACAGCAACGGCACGTGCCAGCTTTTATTTGTATAATACAGAAGAAGATATTGACAGACTGAGCGAAGGCCTTGTCAAAGCAAAGGAGTATTTCAGCGATGTCTTCTAATTTAGACGCCTTATACCGAAGAGTGATCATGGATCATTATAAAAAGCCGCGAAACCGTGGCATTTTAGAAGATGGCAGCCATACGATAAATATGAATAACCCGACCTGCGGCGACCGGATTCAATTAACCTTTAAAGTGGAAGATGGAATTGTTGAGGATTGCCGCTTTGAGGGGGAAGGCTGTTCCATCTCGATGTCATCCGCCTCGATGATGACGGAGGCGATTAAAGGGAAAAAAGTAGAGGATGCCTTGAGATTATCGAAGATTTTTTCTGATATGATGCAAGGCAAAGAAATAGATGAAGACATGGATTTAGGTGATATTGAAGCACTTCACGGTGTTTCCAAATTTCCCGCCCGGATTAAATGCGCAACTTTAGCGTGGAAGGCGATGGAAAGAGGGTTAACTGAAGGGGAAAAAGAATAAAACGACGAAGCGGTGGAGATTGGGATGATGTCTAGCTCCAGCGCCTAGGGGGCTCGAGGTCATAAGCCAATCCGACAGGAAGGTTAAAGAACAACCTTCATGTCGGCGCATCTTTGCTTGTCGCCCCTTACCAAGGCGCTTCCGCTTTTCTAAGAAGGAGGAATACGACAATGGCAAAAAAGATGCCTGAAATCGGTGATTATAAATACGGTTTTGCCGATAAAGACGTTTCCATATTCCGGTCAAAACGTGGCTTGACCCGAGAAATTGTTGAAGAAATCTCCAAGATGAAGGGTGAGCCACAGTGGATGCTGGACTTCCGCTTGAAATCACTGGATATCTTCTACAGCAAGCCAATGCCGATGTGGGGCGGAGATTTAAGTGGGTTAAACTTTGACGAAATCACATATTATGTAAAACCGTCCGAGAAGTCCGAGAAATCATGGGATGAGGTCCCAGCTGAAATCAAGGCCACTTTCGATAAACTGGGAATTCCGGAGGCAGAACAGAAGTATCTTGCCGGTGTATCGGCCCAATATGAGTCTGAAGTGGTTTACCATAACATGAAGGAAGACCTTGAAGCCTTAGGAATCGTCTTTAAAGATACCGATTCCGCTTTAAGAGAAAACGAAGATATCTTCCGTGAACACTGGGCAAAGGTAATCCCTCCAACAGATAATAAATTTGCGGCATTAAACTCGGCGGTTTGGTCTGGCGGTTCGTTCATTTATGTTCCACCAGGTGTAAAGGTTGATACGCCATTACAAGCCTATTTCCGGATCAACTCGGAAAACATGGGACAATTCGAAAGAACCTTGATCATTGTTGATGAAGGCGCCAGTGTCCACTATGTGGAAGGCTGTACCGCCCCGGTCTATACAACCAATTCGCTTCACAGTGCCGTTGTTGAAATTATCGTTAAAAAAGGCGGCTACTGCCGTTATACAACGATTCAAAACTGGGCCAACAATGTTTACAACCTGGTTACGAAGCGTACGGTCTGTGAAGAAAATGCCACAATGGAATGGGTTGATGGTAACATTGGCTCCAAATTAACGATGAAATATCCGGCTGTCATCCTGAAGGGTGAAGGCGCCCGCGGCATGACATTATCGATTGCAATTGCCGGCAAAGGCCAAGTTCAGGATACGGGTTCAAAAATGATTCATTTGGCGCCAAATACTTCTTCGACGATTGTTTCGAAGTCAATTTCCAAGCATGGTGGTAAAACCAACTATCGCGGCTTGGTGCACTTTGGCCGTAAAGCTGACGGTGCTCGTGCTAACATTGAGTGCGATACGCTGATTATGGATAATAAATCAACTTCTGATACGATCCCATACAATGAAGTACTAAACAACAATATTTCACTTGAACACGAAGCGAAGGTTTCCAAAGTTTCCGAAGAGCAGCTCTTCTACTTGATGAGCCGCGGCATCTCTGAGCAGGAAGCAACAGAAATGATCGTCATGGGCTTCATCGAACCATTTACAAAAGAACTACCAATGGAATACGCCGTTGAAATGAACCGATTAATCAAGTTCGAAATGGAAGGTAGTATAGGTTAATCCTCTACAAACCTTGGTGTATCAATGTTTGAGAGCAATTCAATAACCTAATAAGAAGTAGTCGTGCCGATTTCGTGCCGATTCAGATTTTACGTTTAGTGTAGGAGGCGGACTTTTGAAGTTCGTCTTCTTCTATTTTTTCGGTAATTTCGAGATAAGTAAGGCAGAAAGATTGTAAGTCTCAATTCGGTTGTCTTATTCTTATTTTATATAAGGAACCCTCTATATAGGAATCGTTGCATCGACGCAATTTCCCTTAATACTTTTTATATTAATTCGTCAATACAGAAGCGGGGCTTTGGAAGCCCGTGTGAGAGCATTAGTAAGGGTGGGACAGGATGGAGAACAAACGTACTGAGATTTTAACCCAAAAAACCGACCTGTTTCCTAGCTTATTCCAGTTGTTAAAGAAAGGGATAGCTAATACCGCAGGCCGAATTCACTTTCGTATAGAATACTACTATTTAGCCTTAAAGGTTTGAGTCGTTTTCTTGCCATTAATTATTTTAAGCTATCAACCCAATTAATCAACTGTTCCTTTGAGCTAGCAAGTAAGTACTTATGTGAATTTCCTTCATCGTTTTTAAAATGGTTTTCCTTCACTAATACTTTAAAAGTGGCATAGATCGGAATTCGTTGCGCCCTTTTATAATCACTCTTTGACCTGATCTCATTGCCCATGTCGTTCAATACATTCGTCGTTTTTACGTATTTTTGTTTTCCTATATAGTTAAGGGCGCAAAAAATAATTTGTTTAAATAAGGCTAATGGAACAACGTTAGAATAAGGTTTACCTTCAATTCTATCTGTTTCAATGCGAATTTTCCCCTCTGTAATACTCCAACTTGTTCGTGCTGTGGCGGAAATTTCTTCTCTATCAACCCCGTCGTTATCAGTATTATCAGCATACTCGCCATCACCAAATATTAGATTAAGCCATTCTTTTTTTAAAGCTTGAACCTTCTCTATAAATAAGTCAATTTTCTTCCCTTGGTTCAATAACTCTGTTGACGATTGCCAATCTCTTTTAGAAGCATGTTTAGATACCTTCTTTCCAATATAATCTTGGTATGCTTCTATTGATTCCATTAGTAGTTCAAATGAACCTGTAACATCATTTACCTCATTATGATTACCGTTTAAAGCAATATCATTTTCTAATTTAGCCATATTATTCCTCCCTGTTTATTTTAATTACCATGATCCTTACATTAATCATAACTTATTTTGAATTTTTGTAATTAATTTAAAAAGTAATAATTGATTATACTTTTGTAATTACTTTTTTGTCGCAAAACGCATTGCACAATGGGGGGAGGAGGGGGCGGTATCCTGCGTCCTTATTGATAGTTCTCAATCTATGTATTAAGTGCAGCCCGGCCTTCTGAAGCAGGGGCCAGAGAAGACCCGGCCGGCTTCCATGCTGCGATTCTTGGCTCAGCTTGGAAATAACTTCTTTTGATCGGATAACAAAAGGAACCAACTTATCTTTGTTAAAATAGAAGTTGGTTCCTCCATTTTTTACCTTTTTTCTCTCGTTACTTCATAGAAGTATCAAGCTGGATCGCTAATATCAGTATTTCCTTTAACTATAGTAATGGACTTCCTTGTTAGTATACTTACACCTAACGTTACAACAATATTGATAATTAATACTGCTAATCCTATATCTAAATCTTTTATTACTTGTGGAAGGGATGGGAAGAATGTGGCAATTGATTTTTCAGTAATAGTCAAATATGCGACGATAACAATGCTTACAATCATCCCAGCAGAAGCCCCCTGAACGGTAACAGGATTCTTTTTCCAAAGGCTAAAAAACAGTGCTGGGAATAACTGTGTCATAAAACTATAAGACATGAGATATAGAGTAAGAATTGTATCACCGCCATTGAATGTAAAGTAAAGTGTTACTATTGCAACGACAGGAACTAACAATCTGGTTAATCTCGCCAACTGTTGATCTGTGGTTTGTGGTTTCCATACTTTATATATGTTTTTAGATATAATCGTGGCAGTTGCCGTCAGTACTAATGAACTCGGGATTAAAGCAGCCATTGCTCCAGCTGCTCCAATCATACCGACAAACCAAGGGTCAAAAGACATTTTTGCCATTTTAAACAAAGCTAGGTCTGTATCTGGTCCCTTTAAATTTGGTGCTTGAAGAATAGCCGAAAAGCCGATAAGTATGGAAAATACAATAATAACTTGGTAAATGGGCATTATCCCTGCATTCACACGTAGTGATTTTGCACTTTTAGCAGAGAATACCCCTGCAAGCATATGTGGAAACATGTAAAAGGCTAGTGCCGTCATAATAGTAGCAGAAATAAACCACGATATACTTAAACCTTGTTTAGGGAATATTAACATTTCATGTTTCGCCGTATTGATAGCCTCAAACATCGGTTGTATTCCATCGTAATAATGTAAAGGAAAATAAATACCCATAAAAACAACAACAGACAGGATTAGAATATCTTTAATAATAGCTGTCCATGCGGCCCCATGCATTCCTGATACCGTTACATAAATCGTGACGGCACTAACACCTATCACTATTGCCATGTGAGGCGAAATAGAGCCATAGGATGCCTCAGATACAATGATTCCTAATCCTTTTAACTGCATCACTAAATAGGGGATTACGGCAATAATACTTATTACTGCAACGAGAACTCCGAGAGGTTTGCTATTATACTTTTTTTCATAGAAATCTGATTGGGATATAACATTATTTTGTTTTGCATATTTCCAAATAGGAGGCAATAACCAGTAAGCGATTACAAAATAGAAGCAGTTAAAAGCGTATAGGGCTGTTGGCATTCCAGCTCTATAAGCACCGCCACTCGCTCCTAAGAAGGTATAGGTGGTAAACATCTCACCTGCTAACAAGAAGAACATTAATAAACTTCCAAAACCTCTTCCTCCGACAGACCACTGTTCCATATTCATGTCCTTGCCTTTACGGGCCTGCAATCCTAAAAATATACATAGAACTAGAAAAAAAGTAATACTAAAAGGGCAGTATTCATAGGTCTTCTTCCTCCCCATCTAAGGCCTGCAGTTTATTAGCAGAGACCAAAAACAAAGATGTTAGAACAACCCAGCAAATAGCCCAAAAAAGAACAAATGGTAATCCAAGTACATAGGGTTCCACCCGATTTATTACAACAAGTGAACCCAAAGCTGGTATTAGAGTTAATATAAATATTAAAATTCTCTTATTCATATTTCACCATCCTTATATATTTTGTTGAGCTTATATTTTGCTTATCAAACTAAAAAACTGATCTTTAAAGTTTCAATATAATTGATGAATGAGGTAATCAATACTCTGAAGTAAAACTGTAGCCCTCTCTTAGGAGGATTAATTGGTCCAGCTCCCTTTAAAGCCTTTTTTCTGCTATTTTAGTGTCTTCTTCTGTTTATCTTTAGTTAGCTTCAGAGATCAGGCAATAACTTCCTGAGTGGCAGAATTATAATATCAAGCTTATTCTAGTTACTTGTGTAGCCCTTTTGCCCATTAATATAGTGTTTGTTCCTTATACTTGTCAGCTCGATGAGTTAGCTCATCCAACACCTTTTAAAAGTATTGGATGAATAATTAGTAAAACCTACCCGTGTTGCGGACGGAAAGATTCGATGTATTCCTCCGACTCTTTGTATTCCAATACTCCTACGGCTTCTACATCTACCACTACCATATAAGGTTTCTTGCTCCTGACTGCATTCTCTAGCCCTTTTTTGAATTCTTCGACTGAATGTACCCTCTCCGATTCAAAACCCATTGATTTTGCCAACATGACGAAATCCGGATTTTTCAAGTCTACAGATGTACGTCTGCCATAAGCTGCTTCTTGGTAATATCTTAAAATTCCATAGCCGCCATCATCGAATAGCAGAACGATAATAGGTGTATTCTCCTGGATTGCAGTAATCAACTCGCCAACATTCACCATGAATCCCCCATCTCCTGCAATAAGGACGACAGGCTTGTTTGGCTGCCCTATTTTTGCGCCAATCGCCATAGGTAAGCCTTGGCCAATTCCTCCACCTGTCATGTAGAGGTAATTTCTTGGCTCATAAATGTCAAACAATTTATTTCCCCAAGTGTACCCAGGAATCGTTACGTCAGTTACCAAGATTGTATTTTCAGGTAGTTGTTCACGCATGATGTCTACAATTTCTCCGTATGGTCCTATTTGGATTCGAAGGTCGTTACGAACTGCTAGACGGACAGACCTCACTTCTTCTACGTATGTTGCGTCTGGCTTGATTTCCTTGTGTACCAACGCGTCGTTAATCGCCTGTAAAACTTTTTTAGCATCCCCGTTCAATGTATACAAAGTATCAAAGCTTCGATTAAAAGCATGTGAATTTAAATCAATGTTAATGTGATTTTTGGGTACTGGAGATGTCCATCCATTCGTTTCCCAGCCACGGAAGTGAACCCCAATACTAATTAGGAGATCGGATCTTTCCAATAATTTCTCTACTTGAGGGGTAAATGTAAAGTTACCGATGCAAAGTGGATAATTTTCAGGGATAGACCCTTTTCCGGATTCACTTGTAACGACTGCAGGCTGAATTTTATCTACTAACTTTTGTAGTTCCTCCGTTGCACCTGAAGCAACTACTCCATTTCCTGCCCAGACGATTGGTCTTTTGGCTTCGGAAATCATTTCAGCAATTATATCCGGAATGTCCATTTTTACTTCCTGATTTTGAATTGTTTCCACTTCGATTAATTGATTTTGTGGAATAATTTGTGCTTGGAAATTTGTTGGAATGGCAATCGTCACTGGACCTGTTGGAACAGATAGTGCTTCTTTGATAGCCTGGCGCATGTACGGTGTGATTTGCTTTGGACGCTTCAACAAATAGGCTGCTTTATTCACGCCCTCCATCATTTTTAACTGATCCTTCGCCTCATGAATATAACGCTGATCCGTTCCAATATAATTGGAATCAACTTCTCCCGTAATGTGCAATAATGGTGTCCCTGAAGTTTGCTCGGAAGGTAGCTGCTGCAAACTCAACTGTCTTAATTCTTGGCGAGTCTGGAACAGGTAAAAGTCTTATAGCTCATTACATTCACGAAAACAGCAGCAGAAAGAACGGTCCCTTCTTAACAATTAATTGTGCAGCCATTCCGCCTGACTTAATGGAGTCGGAGTTATTTGGTTATACCTCAGGTGCCTTTACCAATGCAAGCCGTTCCGGAAAAAAAGGACTGCTAGAAAGTGCTGATGGGGGTACATTATTTCTTGATGAAATTGGGGATATGCCTTTATCTCTTCAGGCCAAAATATTACACGTTATAGAGGAAAAGAAATTTTTTCCTATTGGTGGAACTAAAGAAAAGATGGTAGATATCCGTATTATTGCTGCAACCAATAGAGATTTGAGCGAAATGGTAACGAATAAAATATTTCGTGAGGATTTATATTATAGACTGAGTGTAGTAGATATCACCATGATTCCTCTTCGAGAAAGACAAGAAGATATCAGCCCACTAACTTATCATTTCTTATATAAATTTAACAGAAAGTATGGGATGAACAAATTGATTTCGGAAGATTGCCTTCAATGGCTAACCTATTATTCTTGGCCTGGTAACGTCAGGCAATTAGAAAACCTCATTGAAAGGCTTGTGATTACAAGTGAAGAGGTCATAGGCATAGATGACTTACCTAAAGGCATTTATATCCATAGTCATTTGCAAATTGAAAAAAATACCCCTACTTCCTTGAGTGAAGCAATAGATTTGGCAAAAAGGAAGATGGTTCGTACTTCTTACAAATTAAACCGGACTTCCAGACGCGTTGCTAAGGATCTGCAAATCAGTCAAACATACGCGGCCAAATTAATTAGGGAGTATTGTCAGGATTTAAAGTAGGAAGCGTGCGGCTTCTGGAGAGACATTTGAATCTGTTGAAAAAAACTTCGTGAAATTGACCGAAAGAGGAAAAGACGAATTCCCCGGCGACCTGTAGTCTTTTGGTTTGGGTGGGCTATGTGATAGGCTGATTCGCCGGAAGTCGCTGATGTTTGAGCGCTGCGAGTAGGTGAATGCCGGCGGCGGCAACACATCACATGAGCCCTGGGGCCCTGAGCCAAAAGGAAACGGAAGCGCCGGGGGAACCAAAACTAGGTTCAGTGTAGATGGCTTCCTCGAGTATGCTTGCAAGAAATGCTTCTTTGAATCAGCCGGAAAAGCTTCTTTGAGTAATACGAGTCGGGAAAGCATTGTATTTTACTTTTTAAATTGATAATCGCTATATCATTTGAGAGATGATTTCATTAGATCAGGGTCCACAGGTACTACTCGAATTTTGTCGAATATTGATAGGTTTTTTGGTATGTAGAAAATGTTAGAATAGAGTTGCAACTGGATATTGTGAGGGTGGCCAGTCTTCTTTTCCTAAGCTTTAGGGAAGGGAGGTGATAATCATGGAACATTTCTTGAGATGCTACGAGAGATTCTGAAGGGAATTGTACGGGAAACCGCTGCCTTTATCTTTCAGAAACAACTTTTAGATAACAAGAAAACCACCCTACGCCGTCGGAAGCACAAGGGTGGCTTTCGAAGATAAATTTATTTAGACAACCACCACCCTGACGGTAGCAGTTGCATGGAGAAGTGTTAGGAGCACTTCTCTTTTTTATTATACATTCATTATACCCTAAAATATTCTGAATTAAAAGGACCTTATCAAATTCCTCCAGGCATTTTCAGGAGACGTTTTTCATGTAATCATGAATTGACAATCATACTTTTTCAATGTTAAAACTCCTTTTTTTAAAAAAGGTTATGCTATTATAAGGTAATGGAGCTTCGATTTTGCATTTAACAAGTCTCAGCTTAGACTATGGAAGGTGAAAACATGGAATGGATTGTATTAGTTATAGTCGGGATTTTTGCGAGCTCACTGGGTTCGCTGATCGGTATGGGGGGAGGAATCATTGTCGTTCCCACCTTGCTTTATTTGTCGACACTTGCGACCTTCAGCCATTTGACGCCGCAGGTAGTGGTAGGGACATCCTTATTCACGATGATTTTTACCGGCCTTTCCTCGACATTGGCGTATATGAAACGGAAAACAGTTGATTATAAAAGTGGCCTCATTTTTCTCATTGGAAGCGGTCCGGGGAGTATCCTTGGAGCTTGGGTCACAGAAAAATTAGATTTGCACTCATTTAATATTTATTTTGGTCTGTTTATCCTGTTTGTTTCAGTTGTCATGGTGGTCAGGGACAAACTAAAACCACTTCCTTATAAAAAGGAAAAAGGGATTGTCCGCAGCTTTACGGATAATAGCGAAAAAACGTTTGAATATGGCTTTAACCCGGTGTTGGCGGTGATTATTTCCTTCATCGTTGGCTTTTTGTCAGGGATTTTCGGCATTGGCGGCGGCTCGTTAATGGTTCCAACGATGATTTTATTATTTTTCTTCCCGCCGCATGTGGCTACCGCTACATCGATGTTTATGATCCTGCCGACATCGATCCTAAGTTCGATTACGCATATTGCCCTTGGCAATGTCAATTGGCTTTATGCCCTGGCATTAGTGCCCGGCGCTTGGATTGGCGCAAAAATTGGTGTCTATTTAAACTCAAAGCTGAAGAGCAAAACCATTGTTTTGATCATCAGGATTATTCTTGTTGTTGTCGGAGTCCGGCTCATTTATCAAGGAATTATAGGGTAGTGTTGTACTATGGAAAAAATCCATCTTTATCATACCAATGATGTTCACAGCCATTTGGAAAATTGGCCGCGAATTCATCAGTTTATAAACCAACAAAGACAGCAGCATCTCGCAGCAGGCGACGAGTTTTTTCTTTTTGATATCGGCGATTTCATTGACCGTTGGCATCCGTTGACGGAGGCGACAAAGGGAAAAGCCAATATTGCTCTGTTAAATAACAGCCGCTATACGGCAGTCACGATTGGCAATAATGAGGGAGTAAACCTCCCCCATAGTGATTTGCATCATTTGTATGATGAGGCTCATTTTGATATTCTGCTGGCAAATCTTTATCAAAAAAATGGAGAAATCCCGGATTGGGCCCAGCCATACAAAATTTATCAGACAAAATCGGGAACAAAACTAGCTGTGATCGGCTTAACCGCAAATTTTTCCCAGCTTTATACTTTGCTTGGCTGGAAAGGAACCGACCCTTTTTTGGAAATAAAAAAGCGGCTTAAACAATTAAAACAGCAAGCCGATATCGTGATATTGCTTTCCCATCTAGGAATTCGCGATGATGAACGGATGGCCGAACAATTTCCGGAACTGGATGTCATTTTAGGTGCGCATACCCATCATGTTCTGGAAAACGGTAAATTGGTTAACCATACATTGTTGGGGGCCGCTGGGAAATTTGGCTATTATGTCGGTCATATGACGCTGGAATTGGACGAGCAAAAATCGGTGATGAATAAACAGGCAACTTTATATGAGGTAGACAAGCTTCCAGCCGTTGAAAATGAAAGGGAGCAAATTCAGTCCTATCTTGATACGGGAAAAGACCTTTTAAAAACGACGGTGACCTCGTTAGCTCACACGCTTGATAGTGATCCGTTTCAGGAAACGGAGCTGTCGCATTTGTTATGTCAGGCAGTAAGGGAATGGTGTCAGGCGGATTGTGCGATGATCAATGCCGGGCTTCTGTTAGGTCCATTAACAGGTGAAGTAACTGAATATGACTTATTATCGGTTTGTCCTCATCCGATCAATCCATGTGTGGTTGAACTGAGTGGAGAGGAACTTGCAAAGATGCTGGTTGAATCAATGGATGACAGCCTGCATCACAGGCAAATTAAAGGGCTTGGCTTCAGGGGAACGGTCATCGGAAGATTTGTTTATGACCAAATTCATTTCCGCTCAGGCTGTATCTTCATCGATAATGAAAAAATAGTTCGTAACAGGACTTATACGTTAGCTCTTCCCGATATGTTTACTTTTGGTCATTTTTTCAAGGATGTCCTCCCAGGTAAGGAAAAACGGTATATCCTTCCGGAGTTTATGCGGGACATATTAAAATGGAAGCTTGAAAACTAGTCCTTTGCCTAAGACACTTAGCCGATCCTTGACATAATGTGTTAGTAAGGAAAGGAGCGTGGGAGCCTTTGATTAATTTATCTCCTATTGAAATTAGCGGCCATACATTTCTGGCTGTTTCCGTTTTGCTTCCGAAAACAACCTTACTGGCCGTTACCAATGATAAAGGGTATATCATGTGCGGTGCCTTAGATGTTGGTCTTTTAAATGAAAAACTTAAGGATCGAAAAATCATTGCCGGCAGGGCAGTCGGGGTGCGGACGATTGACCAGCTGTTAGATGCCCCGCTGGAGTCCGTCACATTGGAGGCAGAGGAACTGGGAATTTATCAAGGCATGATTGGCAGGGAAGCCCTGCTTAAAATGATTTAAAGGCTTGCAGTGATGCAAGCTTTTTGTATTGCCCGCCAATTGAAAGGCGCAAACCGCCAATAGGAGGTCGGAAGCCGCCAATTGAAAGGCGCAAACCGCCAATAGGAGGTCGGAAGCCGCCAATTGAAAGACGCGAAACGCCAATTGCGAGCTATATTCCGCCAATTGCAAGGTATACATGCCATTTTTCAAAGCAAAGTTTTTGGGCTAGTTCTTCTTAATCAAGCATAAATATAGCTTGAAGGGGTGATGGATTTGGCTAAATTTCGTAAGCGACGTCTGCGGCGGGGAGCGCTGCCATTCCGATATGTAATGCTGTTAACCTTTGTTTTTTTTCTGCTATCTACAGCAATCGGAGTATTGTTGGTCAATAAAGGTATTGAACCAACGCTAATGCGTTATGCCGAATCAGAGACGCGTAATATCGCATCAATTGTTATCAACCGCGCCATCACCAAACGAACAACAAACGTAGGAGAAAATAATAAGGTCATAATTGTCTCACCAGGCGAAAATGGAACTGGTCAAAATGCGGAATTAAACACTGATTTAATCAACCGGGTATTGGCCGAAACAACCGCACAAATTCAAAAAAATATCCGGGCGGCAAAGCAAGGGAGACTCGCTTCCTTAGAACAGCTGACAGATGTCGAAATTGAGACGGAGGATGCACCAGCAGACAATGCCATTCTGTGGTATGTCCCATTAGGACGGGCGACCAATATCGCTTTGCTAGGAAACCTTGGGCCGAAAATTCCGGTAAAATTCCAGGCGGTCGGTGAAGTGGAACCGGATGTGAAAATTAAAACGAAAGAAATGGGCATAAACAATACGTGGATTGAAGTTTCTGTGGAAATCGAAGTTTCGGTTCAATTTATCACCCCATTTGCAACAGATATTACAAAACTGCAGCAAAGTATTCCCGTCGGCGCCGGAATGATATCCGGACCGGTACCACAATTTTATAACAGCAGCGGCGGTTTGATTCCGTCGGTTCAGGTTCCTAATCAGACCCCGGATAACAAAACGGAAAAGAAGAAGGAGACAAAAAAATCAGGTAATTAAAAGGACTATCCATTGGATAGTCCTATTTTCTTCTCATTTCAATTCGTTCTATTTGTTTCCACCTTGCCAGATGTGGATAAGGGTCAAAGGACCATTCAGTTTTCCCATTATCTTTATACATTCCGTAATGCAGATGGGGCGGGAATTTTCCGGAGGTTCCCGGTGGACCATAGCCGGAGCTCCCGACCCCGCCAATCACCATCCCCGGTTCCACAATTTGGCCAACCTGAATATCTTTCGCAAAGCCGCTTAAATGGGCAAAGTAATGGTACGTATTATTGATATCACGAATCCCGATGCGCCAGCCGCCAAACTTATTCCAGCCCTTAATTTCCACGACCCCGTAGCAAGTAGCTCTAACAGGAACACCGTAGCCGGCAAAAATATCGGTGCCTTCATGAATCCGCCGCCCGCCCCAGCCACGTTTATCACCCCAGGTACTGCGATAGCTATGATTGCTGCGGAGCGGAACCGGAAATACCCGCTTGTCCAAATCAAGCCGGCCAAAGTGGCGGTACAGCTTGGCATATATGGCAATACTGCCAACCGTCCGATCACGTTTATAATAATTCCATAATCCGATTTTTATATTATCGTGATCGATTCCGTAAGAAAGGAGATAATTGGCGATTGCATATAACTTGTCCTCATCGTCTTTTAAACTGGCCTTTCCATCCCCATTTCCATCCACTCCGATCCCGTTAAAGAATTGAATGATGGCCGGGTTTTCTTCAAAAGGGTTGGGATTGGCTGGACCTGCCCATACTTCCGGACGAAAATAGATCCCCAGCGTTCCGTCCGGTTTCGGCAAGTCCCGGCGGACCAGGCGGATGTTTCTTTCATATTGATCAATGGCTGCCAAATAGTACCAGGGAATTTGCGTAACAGCTTCCACCTTCTCATAAAGTCGCATTCTTTCCTGATATACGTTTGGATTGGGCTCTTTGGCATTGACCTTGTTGCCGGAAAATGCGGTGGTGAAGCATAAAAGAAAGGTTCCAATGAATAGAGCAACTCGCAAAGGAATCCTCCTTCCGATTAAAAGTACAAGTTTAGTTTATGAATAATAAGAGATTTCATTATCGCTAATAAATGGTAAGTCTCTAGGTTGATTTTTGTAAGAAAATGTTTATTTGTCCAAACCCAGTTATCTTGTCCTTCTAGCTGAGAGTATGGTAAAGTGGCAGAGAAGAATGATTTTAAACAAGGGGGACGAAAATGAGCAAAAGGGATGAACTTTTAAGAAAGCCGGACTGGTTAAAAATAAAGCTAAATACCAACGATTCCTATACAGGTTTAAAAAAGCTAATGCGTGAAAAAAATTTACATACTGTCTGTGAGGAAGCCCGCTGTCCCAATATTCATGAATGCTGGGGGGCACGCCGAACGGCAACATTCATGATTCTGGGGGATACGTGCACCCGAGCCTGTCGCTTCTGTGCGGTGAAAACAGGCATGCCAACGGAATTGGATTGGGCCGAACCGGAAAGAGTTGCTGATTCTGTCCAATTCATGAATCTTAAACATGTCGTCGTCACAGCGGTGGCCCGCGATGATCTAACGGATGGCGGTGCCGCTGTTTTTGCCGAGACGGTGCGGGCGATCCGCCGAAAAAATCCGTTTACCACCATTGAAGTGCTTCCGTCTGACATGGGCGGCAAGGAAGAAAACTTAAGGATTTTAATGGAGGCCAAGCCAGACATCTTGAATCATAATATTGAAACAGTCAGACGCTTGACTCCGAGAGTCAGGGCCCGGGCCCAATATGACCGCTCGCTGGAATTCCTTCGCCGGGCAAAAGAAATGGAGCCAACCATCCCCACTAAGTCTAGCCTAATGGTTGGACTAGGGGAAACAAAAGAAGAAATTATCCAAGTAATCGATGATCTTCGGAAAAATAATGTAGACATTATGACAATTGGACAATATTTACAGCCAACAAAAGCTCACCTTCGGGTTGAAAAATACTACAGCCCGGAAGAATTTGAAGAGTTACGGAAAATGGCTATGAAGAAGGGCTTTAACCATTGCGAGGCCGGTCCGCTCGTGCGCTCGTCCTACCATGCAGACGAACAGGTAAATGCCGCCGCCAGACAAAAGCAGCTGCTTGGCGAACAAAAGGCACAAGAGGCTTAAGCAAAGAGAGTTCAGATCCACATATGGGCCTGAACTCAACTTTTCTATTTTCTTTGTGGAGATTTTTTCATTTTATTAATCAGATAATTGACTTGTGAGCGGGCATGGCGGCTTGTCGAATCCAGACTTGCCAGATTCTCGACATCCTGCATTAGGGTTTTATCGTCCGTGACATAAACCCGAAAGTATCTCGGGACGACCGACATGGCGGTTCGCTTCACTTGATCAGCAGTTAAGTTACGATTTTTTGAATCGGTGGTATAGGCAACCAAGACCTCTTGATCGGTAACAAGTGCTGCCGCATCATGGACATTTGGGAGGTTGACACTATATTTACTAATAATATGGGCTAACTGTTCACGGTCAAGCGCTATCCGGGTCTCGTTTGCCGTATGATCGTTCATCACCGGGCTCTTTTGATGACGAACATAGCCAAAGTCATTGCTGACATTCCGGATACTCTGCCCGCCACCTTCCCGGTATAGCTCATGGCGCTTATTATTGACATTGATGGTATTACTGGATTCCTCATAAACATCACGGTTCCCGATATCCTTAGAACAGCCGGTTAAAGCGATTGCGGCGCATAAGCCAGCGGTGATGGCCAACTTTTTCAAATGAAACACCTCCTTTCATTAGAATTGCCAAAGCGAATATTTTTTTTCTTAGTAATTGATGGTTTATCGGTTATAATGAGAAGTAGACTAGAGGTGCCGAGTTAGAGGTGAAAGACATGGTGACGATTATTAATAACACTACATATGAAGTCATCCAAGAATATCGCAACGCTTTTAATGAAGAGGCCTTTAAAGCCAGATTCAGTGATATTTTATCGAGATATGATTACATTGTGGGTGATTGGGGTTATGGCCAACTGCGGTTAAAAGGTTTCTTCGATGACCAAAATCAAAAGGCGACCTTTGATACAAAAATCAGTACACTCAGTGAATATCTTTTTGAGTATTGTAATTTTGGCTGTGCTTATTTTGTGTTAAAAAAGGTAAAAAAATAAAACTCGCTTATCAAGGGCGAGTTTTTTAGCGGTGAATAGAATCATTGTAAGGCGGCTGTTCTTCGCCGTTGGGGTCATCATGGGTTGGATGGGAACCAGCCATTTGCCGCGGCAAATCTTGATGCAGTGATTTATTTTCGTAATTGAAGGCACTGTAGCGGCGCTGACCATCCTTCCAAGAGGTACTCTTCAACTGAACAGGCTCATCTTGGCGAATCGGGGACCCAAACGGACCATCCGGAAATTCTTCGGCCGCTAGGTAATTCCGTTGTTTCTCGACATTGGAAAAGTCAACGTATTGTTTTTCTTTATCAGCCATGTGTTTCACTCCTTTTCCCTTAGTATGGCAAGGGATGTGAAAAACATGTGGATACTTATTTAGATCACTTCTATCAGGAAAGACCTGAGCTCCTCCGCAACCTCTTCATTTATTTGAAAGGCAAATTCCAAATAGCCTTCCTCCTGTAAATCATCCTGCCCAATGATGGCAAAGCGGTTTCCCTGCATATCGAGAACCAGCTGTTTTCCATAATGACGGCCTGTTTGGATAATGGCTAAATCAAACCGTTGGTGTTCACCAACAAAACTGACAAATCTTGTTGTCGTTTCCTCTTTATCATCATAGAGAAAAAAGCGTTCAGTCATAAACGATAGTCTCCTTTTTCCATATTTCACATCTCCTTAATAGTAACAAATAAACCAGGTGAAGGGGAATTTATAAGATTGTAAAGTCAGACAAAAATATATTCAGGAAAATATGTTACAATATAGCTGGAAATTGGTTAGAAATCATAAGGAAGTGGAATAAATGTATTTTGTTGATCGGGAAAAAATAGAAACCACATTAGTCTACTTAGAAGCGCAAATTCGTCTTTTTGTAAGCAAGAAGGAGTGGAAAACGCCTTTAGAAAAAGCCGCATTAGAACGAATTACGCAAATGTGTCTGGAATCCGTATTGGATGTCGGGAATACAATGATTGACGGATTTATTATGCGTGATCCGGGAAGCTATGAGGATATTATTGACATTCTGATGGATGAAAAGGTGATTTCCCAGGAAACCGGGGAGGCGTTAAAGGTTCTGATTAGTTTTCGCAAGCCGCTTGTTCAATCTTATACGGATATTGACCATCAACAACTTCTTGAGCAATTCAGCCAACATTTACCGGCCTTATCGATTTTTGCGGAAAATGTTCGTGACTATTTAAAGAACGAATTAGGGCCGGTTTCTGCCTTTAGAAACTAACTGTTGTGCCGCAGATGACATTAAGGCTATGGAAATATTTCTACCCGAGCTTTGCTCATACTGCCTATCAAGAGCATTTAGACATACTGGAGTGAATGTAGTGAAAAAGTATAAAGGATACCTCATTGATTTAGATGGAACAATGTATCGCGGGTCGGAGCGAATTGAAGCTGCTTCTGACTTTGTGAAGGGGTTGAAGCAAAAAGGGATTCCTTATTTGTTTGTTACCAATAATTCTTCAAGAACACCGGCACAGGTTGCCGAAAAACTTATTGGTTTTGATATTCCTGCAGCACCGGAGCTCGTGTTTACCACCAGTCAAGCCACTGCTAATTACATATATGAGTGTAAAAAAGATGCCTCCGTCTATGTCATTGGTGAAGAAGGAATTAACACCGCGATTGCTGAAAAAGGATTTCACCCTGGCGGAGAGCATGCTGACTTTGTCGTAATGGGCATCGACCGCGCGATTAGCTATGAAAAATTGGCGGTTGCTTGTTTAGCGGTGAGGAATGGGGCCACTTTCATTTCGACGAACGCGGATATTGCCATTCCAACTGAAAGAGGATTGCTGCCGGGAAATGGTTCATTGACATCCGTCGTTGCCGTTTCCACCCAAACCAAACCGATTTTTATTGGCAAACCGGAATCGATTATTATGGAACAGGCTTTAAAGGTGCTGGGGACACCGAAGGAAGAGACGCTGATGGTCGGTGATTATTATGATACCGATATTTTGGCGGGGATGAATGCCGGAATGGATACCTTATTGGTTCATACCGGAGTGACAACAAAAGAACTGTTGGCGGGATACGAGAAAAAGCCGACATATGCGATTGATTCCTTAGAAGAATGGGAATTTTAAAAAAACAGGATAGGGTGAGCACACCCATCCTGTTTTTTTAATCTTTGTCAATCCCCGCTGCTCTGTGTGCCAATCTGCTTGAGGCAGCAGCGGCAATAGCCCCGACAATATCATCTAAAAAGGTATGAACCTCTCCGGTTGATTTATCATTTAAGTGAGCCAATATCCCTGGCTTTTGTTTATCAATATAGCCATAGTTAGTAAAGCCAATTGAACCATAAACATTAACAATTGAAAAGGCCAGAATTTCGTCTACCCCGTACAAGCTTTCATCCGTTTCAATAATGGTTTGCAGCGGTTCTTCCAGCATCCCTTTTTCTGCCAACATGTCTAGTTGAATCCCGGTTATAATGGCGTTTTGGACCTCACGTTTTGTGAGCACACGTTCGACATTCTCAATACAATCTTCCATTTTTAAATTCTCATGATATTTTTTCTGTAAATAATAGACCAGTTCGGCAATATCCTTAATTTGGACACCCCTTTCTTTCAACCATCTGCGTGCAGTTTCTTCAGTCAGGTCAACTTTTTTATTATCTGCCATTCCTACTATCACCTTTTCTGTATAATTTGGCTAATCTCCCATTAATTTATCATATGCAAAATGAGGAAAAACAATCAACTAAAATACATTGCTAACCGCTATTTTTTAAAATAAGGAGGTCAACAAGTTTTTCGGTGTTGCTACATATACATGAGTTTAGAGGGAAAAAAGAAGAGGTGGAACACAATGTTACCCACACTGTTAGAAACTCATTATGGGATTACGGCTAAAGAACAACTCAAAATGAAAACCTATGATGCCGTAAGAGGAAATGGCTGGATCTACATCATCACCAATCCCAACAATCGAGAAGAAGCCGATGTCATCGAATTAAGCGGAATCTCACAGCATTTAAGGTCGTATGGCGACAAACAGGTCCCGATCATTATGCAATCAAAAGACAGGAGCTATCTCACTAATTGGGAGCAGCAAAAATATTGTGTACTGGCAATAAGAGAAGTTGACCGCCAAAAACGGCACACAAAATTAGGGAGGAGGCTGGCCAAATTCCACGAACGCGGCAGAAGGGTGCCATTTCAAATAGAACGGACCTCGAGGATCGGTCAGTGGAAAGTACTATGGGAAAAACGGCTTGAACAGATGGAAAAAGTTTGGAATGGCTTGCTGTTTCAAACTCCTGAGGACGAATTTGAACGGATGTTTATTGAATCGTTTCCTTATTATATGGGCTTGACCGAGAATGCCATTCAATATTTGGTCGATACAGAGCTTGATGACGAGCCGCAGCCAACTGACAGCGGTACCGTGTGTCATGAACGTTTTACCGCAAAAACGTGGGGGGGAAGCGATCTTATCAAAAACCCGTTTGACTGGGTATTCGATCATCGCAGCCGTGATTTGGCCGAATGGACAAGGGAGCGATATTTCCGTAATAACCAAACCTATGATGTTGACGTAAAGCAATTTTTTGCTGAATATCAAAGCATTGCCCCACTATCTTCGTTCTCATGGCGGTTGTTGTTTGCACGGCTGATTTTCCCGCTCCATTATTTTGACTGTGTTGAAAGCTATTATTTATCTCAGTCAGAGCAGGAAAAAAGGTCATTGGAAGAGTGGCTCAGCAAAATTATTAAACAATCAGCGGAGAACGAACGTTTTTTGGCAGGCTTTTATCAAATCAGCGGGGCTCCGCTTAACAGAATGAATCTCCCTTTGTTGGAGTGGTTGTATCAATAACGACATTTTCGGAAACGAAACACTGGATGAAAAAAAGCGATTGCCGCTGTTAGCCGCAATCGCTTTTACCATCATATTAAAAGACTTGTTCAACTTCGACAATTCCAGGAACTTCTTCAAGGAGTGCTCTTTCAATCCCTGCTTTCAGTGTGATTGTAGAGCTTGGGCAGGATCCGCATGCACCTAATAAGCGAAGTTTCACGATACCATCCTCAACATCAATTAGCTCGCAATCTCCGCCATCGCGAAGAAGAAATGGACGTAATTTATCTAATACTTCTGAAACTTGTTCAAACATTTCTTGTTCTGACATCATAATCGACTCCTTTCCTACATTATATTATACTGACACCAGCTTGAAAAATCCATTATCAGAAATCGGAGAAAGGTACAATTGAGTAATTTTCTTATATTTAGATTATGAATATAGTAAAATAAAAGAAAACGGTGAGGAATGATTTTATGGAATTTACTGAAGTGGAAATTATTCTATATGGGGCTGAACAATTATGTCCAAGCTGTGTGAACCTGCCGTCATCCAAGGAAACATATGAATGGCTTGAAGCAGCAATTTCCCGGAAATTCCCCAAGCAGCCATTTAAAATCAGCTATGTAGATATTTATCAGCCCCCAAATGATCCGGTCAAAGCAGAGTTCGCCAAGAGAGTCATTGAGGAAGATATGTTTTATCCTGTGGTTCTTATTAAGGAAAAGGTGGTCGGTGAGGGAAATCCCCGGCTGAAAACAATTTTTGCAGAAATGAAGAAATATGGATATCGAGCTAAATGATTAAAAGGCTGACTTTTAGAAAAAGGTCAGCCTTTTAAGATTATCCATTATGGAATTTGTATAACCATAAGACCCCTGACTTTAACAGCCGGGCGACACGGCCAGTTATGGCCCGGTCGGCCATGACGCCAAATCCCTGTTTTTTTCCAAGCGAACCAAGGACCCCCTTCAGTTTAATGGGCGGGAATTCAACAGGTGGTTCTTCTCCATTCCAGCGCTTTCTTAACACCTCAACGATTTGCACGGCTTGCCCCTCAGCCAGTTGGGCACTCGGTGCATGCGGCAGGCTGGCACAGTCCCCCACAATGAAGATATGTTCATCCGTAGGCAGATGGTGTCGTGGTGTGATGACCAATCTTCCGGAACGATCTTTTTCCGTATCGATATTTTGTACAACTTTATTAGCTTGAATCCCAGCAGTCCAGACAATGACATCACAGTATATCGGATTGTCATTATTGTAAAGTGTATTTTCTTCTACTCTAGTAATATTGGAGTTATTGATAATTTCAACATTGTGTTCTTTAAACCAACCTTCAACGTACTTGCTCAAACGATCCGGAAAGGCGGAAAGAATATGCTTACCACGGTCAAATAATTTAATGTTAAGGTCACGGCGGCTCTCCGTTAATTCACTGGCAAGCTCCACTCCGCTAAGTCCAGCACCAACGATACCGACAATCGATCCTGGTCCTAAATTATTTAAGGCTGAGTACGTTTGGCGGGATTTTTCAATACTTTGTATACTATAGGTAAATTGTTCGGCACCGGGAACATCATGATACTTATCCTCACAACCCAAGCCAATCACTAAATCATCATAATTAAGTGGTTCCGCATCTTTTAAAATAACCCTTTTGTTCTGCGACTCCACTCCAATGACTTCGGCAAATTTCACTCTAAGCCGGGGATGCTCAGGAAAGTCAACCCGAACTTCTTTGTCGGACACCGTACCGGCTGCAAGCGCATAATATTCCGTTTTTAAACAATGATATGGAACCCGGTCAACTAACGTAATCATGACGTCTTCCGGCAGGTTATTGGGAAGAAGTTCATTGAGGATCTTCATGCCCCCATAACCGCCTCCAAGAATTACTAGATTTTTCATCTTGATTCCCCTTTGTTTAACCATAATAATGTCAAATTCCCAAAAAAATACTATAAGAATAGTAATTAAATGAATAGTTTTGTTCAACTCTCCCCATTTTGCACACAATTATGAGTATATCGAAAATATGTCAAAATAACAACACTTATACGTTCTATGTTTGAGTCAAGTATTTGTGGGCAGTTTTTTTATCTCCACAGAAGTGAAAGCGGATTCACTTATTTAGAGTGCTCTCTTGATAGAAAATTTGTCTTTTTTAAAAACCGGCCAACTCTTTTAATGCT
>NZ_JAESWB010000370.1 GCF_016765675.1 Neobacillus paridis | reverse complement strand
CCCTACACCGTCCGGGACTTTTGACCTGCGTCAAGCCTGCTTTCAGGCCACCTTCCTACCATGGACGCCTGTCCCATGCGGTGCTGCCACGCATGGCCATCGCATGCCCTTGTGTCCAAGTCAGCCTGTCATCCCCGCACTGCGTTGATGCACTGCTGCACCGAGCGCATGGAGCAGCCCCAACTCTCCGGGATCACCAGCGATGCCCGAACAGCAAGCGCAAGCGTGCGTCACCAGGGTGGGTTTCGACAGTCCGCTCATCCATGCGGAGCAAGGCCTGACCGACGAACAGGCCGCGGCGCTTCTTGCGCGTCATGGCTACAACGAGCTTGCATCGGCACAGCAGCGCGGCATCCTGGCCGTGGCGGCGGGCATCGTGCGCGAACCGATGTTCCTGCTGCTCATTGCCTGCGGCGCGGTCTACCTGGCGCTGGGCAGCAGGCAGGAAGCACTGATGCTGCTGGGCTTCGTGTTCGTGGTGATCGGCATCACCCTTTTCCAGGAGAACAAGGTGGAGCGCGCGCTGGACGCGCTGCGCCGT
>NZ_JAESWB010000037.1 GCF_016765675.1 Neobacillus paridis | reverse complement strand
AGGGTCAATCTGTTCATCGGATCTCCGGATATTGTTATTCAAACGCCATCGCCCGGGCCTGTAGGGCAGGGAGGGGCCGCACATGTTACCGCCATTGGGGACCGGCATTGCAAGGCGTCTCCGCCCTGGTTCTTACCAGTGCAGCGACAGCAGCACCCGCTGCATGTTGGGCCCGCACAGGCTGCTGATCTCGTCGCGCCTGGCCCATCGGAAACCGTCCATCTCGGGCGTGGGCTGGCCCGTGACCGGGTGGATGAAATGGCTGACGCATACCAGGTGGTCAATGCCTCTGACGTGATCCGGCGCCTGTACCTTGAACAGGTGCAGGCGCTTGTCCGGCCGGAAATCGAAGAGGCCGATTTCCAGGAAAAGGTCGGCGGCGAACTCCAGCCCGGTTTCCTCGTGCAATTCACGCCGCGCGGTCTTGACGGCTGGCTCGCCAGGTTCCTGCATGCCCTTGGGCAAGTCCCACAGGTCATGGCCGGTCACGTGGCACAGCAGGAGTTCGCCGCTGCTGTTGAGCACCAGGGTGCCGCAGGAAATGGGCAAATCCTTGCGCGTACTGAAATCCATGGGCTGATCCT
>NZ_JAESWB010000369.1 GCF_016765675.1 Neobacillus paridis | reverse complement strand
CTGGCCTGCCGTCCTGCACGCTGGACCCCACCCACATGGAAATGGCGCTGCTCAACGTGCTGATCAATGCCCGCGACGCGCTGCCCGACGGCGGCCGGGTCACGATTGCCACTGCCATCATGACCGAGGGCAACCGGACCGCGGCGCATCACCTGCCGCCCGGACCATACGTGATGCTGTGCGTGATCGACGAAGGCGAAGGCATGCCGGCCGAGGTGCTGCAGCGCGCGACCGAGCCGTTTTTCACCACCAAGGGCATGGGAACGGGCCTCGGGCTGGCCATGGTGCACGGCTTCGTCCAGCAGTCTCAGGGCAGGCTGGAGATCGATAGCAAGCCCGGCAAGGGCACCGCGGTGCGCATGATCTTCCCGCTGGCGTCCGAGCGCGAGGCGGCCAGGGGCGAGCCGGAAAGGTCTGAAAAAGACCTTGAAGCCCCGGAAGGCGCGCCATCGGCGACGCAGACCATTTTGCTGGCCGAGGACAGCGAGGACGTGCGCCAGGTTGCCGCCAACTATCTGCGCAGCCTG
>NZ_JAESWB010000368.1 GCF_016765675.1 Neobacillus paridis | reverse complement strand
CCGCACCGTCACCGAGGCCATCATCGCCCTTGGCCACAGCCTGAAGCTGGAAGTGGTGGCCGAAGGCGTGGAGTCGGCGCAGACCGCCGATTACCTGAAGCAGCAGCACTGCGATCAGGCCCAGGGATACTGGTTCAGCAAGCCGCTGTCGCCCGCCGGGCTGGCGCAATGGTGCGCGCAGTACGACGTGTCGTAAGTCCGGCTGGCTGCCAAGCGCTGGACGGTATCGCCTGCATACCGGCTGCATGACAGAAGCGGGCTTGCGTCTGCCGATGCCTTGTCGGCGGGCGATCCGGATGAAGCGAAAAACATTGCGGCTTTTCAATACCTTGTTTTTCCTTCAATACAGAATCCTGTACAAGCGATTTCATCCCGATGAAGTTCCAATTCATTAGCCACCAAGCCATCACACCGCCAAAGCCCGATGAACGATTTCTCCGGCAGCCATATCCTGCTGTACCTGGCCCTGGCCAGCCTGGCCATCATCCTGCTGCTGGTTG
>NZ_JAESWB010000367.1 GCF_016765675.1 Neobacillus paridis | reverse complement strand
GTTACAAATAACCAAATCTATCATTCATAACTGGCCATTTTCTGAATTTAGCGAAGGTACTACTGGCATATTCGAAAGCAGTCCTGATTGTGTAAAGCTATTAGACATAAACGGCGATTTGCTTGCTATGAACAAACATGGCCAGTGTGCAATGGAGATTGATAACTTCGACGATATTTTCGGAACTCCATGGGTGTCTCTTTGGCCGGAAGCAGTTCGCCCCGCAATATTTAAAGCACTTGGCGAGGCTCGGCAGGGACAAACAGGGCACTTTGAAGCCTTCTGCCCTACGGCAAAGGGCAATCCTCGTTGGTGGGATGTCAAGGTCAACGTCATAAAGGGGGTCGACGGCCAAATAGAAGGGTTGCTCTCGGTATCCCGTGACGTCACGGGAATTTATCAAGCGAATGCGGAATTACGTATTAGCGAAGAGCGGTTCCGTTCTTTGGTAGCGGCAACCAGTGCAATTGTCTGGACTGCGACTCCCTCGGGGAAGTTTGTGCCAGAACAGGATAGCTGGTGTAGCTTTACCGGACAAAGCGCGCGTGAAGCCAATGAATGGGGCTGGTTGAATGCTGTCCATCCAGAAGACCGCAAAAATGTCGAAGTCGCTTGGAAACAAGCGGTTGAGGTAAAGAAGCTATACGAAGCTGAATACCGGCTAAGAAGAGCAGACGGGCAATACCGCTGTACAAGTGTTAGGGCGATTCCCATTGTCGAGTGTAACAAAACCATCCGCGAGTGGGTCGGTGTACATACAGATATCACAGACCGAAAACGCGCAGAGGATGAAGAGAGACGGGCAACGGCTGAAGCCGCTGCGGCCGCAGAGGCAAATGCCAAATATCGTACCTTCTTCGAGCAAGGTTCTAATTTCGCTGGAATTATGAGCCTGGATGGGACTGTCGTCGAAGTGAACCACTTATGTTTAAAAGCTTGTGGTTTCCCTCCAGAAGAGATTATTGGCAAAAAATTTTGGGACTGCGCATGGTGGAGCCAATCGCCAGAGTCGATTGGGATAATTCGGGTAGGTTCAATGGAAGCAGTCTCAGGCAGGCTGTT
>NZ_JAESWB010000366.1 GCF_016765675.1 Neobacillus paridis | reverse complement strand
CCTGGCTCAGCTGAGTGGGGTTGCCGTAGTAATCCACTTTCACATGGTCGAGGATGCCGGCGTGGGCACGGCCGGTGCGCACCTTGGCCAGATCGGCCTTGAGCGTCTCGATCGACTTGTTCATCTTCTGTTCGGTGGTTTTCTTGACGTCGGCGACAGTCATGCTGCTCTCCTGTTATTCACAAATGTTGGAGTTCGTTTGGTCGTATTAAACATGCACCAGGGTGCCCTCGTCCTCGCCCATCACGATGCGGCTCAGCGCGCCAGGCTTGAGGATGGAANGGCACAGCGCAAAGGCGGTAGCGTCCATCACCTGCAAATGCTTGGAAATGGCCTCGTCAAAGCTGATGCTCGCATAACGGGTGGCGGAAGCATCCTTGTTCGGGTCGGCGCTGTAGACGCCGTCAACCTTGGTTGCCTTCAGCACCACCTCGGCGCCGATTTCCGAGCCGCGCAGCGCAGCGGCGGTATCGGTAGTAAAGAACGGATTGCCGGTGCCGGCGGCGAAGATCACCACCTTGCCCTCTTCCAGATACTGCAGCGCCTTGGGCCGCACATAGGGCTCCACGACCTGCTCGATGCTGATGGCCGACATCACTCGTGCGGTCATGCCGAACTGGCGCATCGCGTCTGCCAGGGCCAGGGAATTCATCACCGTGGCCAGCATGCCCATGTAGTCGGCGGTGGCG
>NZ_JAESWB010000365.1 GCF_016765675.1 Neobacillus paridis | reverse complement strand
TTTGATTGAAAAAGTTATTTTACTCATGTTGTCCCCTAATCCCCATATTCTGAAATTCAAGTATATAAAAAAATACCTGTAGGTGAAACACTCTTTTTCAAGTGTCCTACCTACAGGTACCATTTTAAAACGCTTTCCATTGAAAGCCCTTTTGAAAATAGCCATAAAGATCATAGTGCATATCGAATATTAAATCAGTTGTCAAACCGTAAGTATAAGCAAAAAAACAGGTGGTATAAATTTCAATCTTATTGATCCTTTTCGGTACAAAAAATGCGACTAGGTTAAAAATGATAAAAAGCATATAAATAAGTATCCACAAGTTAATTTTCCTTCCTTAATAACCGTTATACTTACCGTTACTTACATAAGAAGAAACTGGTTCGGCCCTAATAACCTCCTCAATGGTATAAGCTCTATATCACTATATTTTTTCATAAAATTTATAAAGTATTCTCCTCACCCTAACAATTCCATTAAGCAACGAATTCTTTTTTATTATAATGTTTGTGGACCTTGTCCTAAGTATTTTTTGCTTAAAGTGATAAAACACCGTATAATAATTTTTAATAAAAGAAAGAAATGGAGTACATCAAATGGTTCAATCAATCAATACAAAAGTCGATTTAGTTGTTGATGCAACCTCCCATATTGGAATTGCGGAATATGGTAAAATTATGATCGGAGACAAAGGATTTGAATTCTTCAATGATCGTGATGTCCGTAAGTTTATTCAAATTCCTTGGGAAGAAGTTGATTACGTGATCGCTTCCGTCATGTTCAAAGGAAAATGGATCCCACGTTATGCTATCCAAACTAAGCGGAATGGGACGTTTTCATTTTCTTCTAAAGATCCGAAAAAAGTGTTGCGAGCCATTCGTGAATACGTTGATCCGAATCATATGGTTCAATCATTAAGTTTCTTTGATGTTATCAAACGCGGCTTGAAGAGAAAATCTAAAAAAAAATAATTTAACATACAAGACAGGGTGGAACTTGTCTTTTTTTGTAGAGACAAATCCATAATTGTTAACATCAAAACTGCTAAACCTTAGAAGGGAAACCGAAAGCGATTCTGACGATTAGCAAGTCAGTTAGCGAACGGCCATTAAATTGGAGAAGATGTTGCTGATCTGATTTTAAAAGAGTTCGGCGGCAAGGAACTGTAGGAAGTAATACATTCGTAACTTTCAGCGAAATTATCACAAGTGTATCGAAAGTGCTGTGCAATTAAAAATAAGTGTATTAAATTACAAAAAAATATAGTTTGTGTATCAAAAAACGCTATCATTCTGCATGATAGCGTTTTATATTGTCTAAAATGTGTATTGTATGAAGAAATTGTTCTAAAATGGGACAATTTTTTTCTATCCGCAAACAGGCGGAGCAACAGGCTTTTTTAGTTTTAATATAGAAATGAGAATAGGGAAATATTAAATAGTAAGGGTTGATACAAAGGTTGGCACGATTTATGCATTATAAAAAGTGAAGGTTGTGAATCCAGAAAAAACAAGGAGGGTCGGAATTAATTTCACTTGTTGTTGCGACTCATGGTGAGTTTTCAAGGGAGATTATCAAAACAGCCGAAGCCGAAATGATTAGTTGGAATCCACCAGTGCCTATGGGTCGAAAAACTGATCTGATACAACTAATCAAAAAAGAAAAGATGCTGCATTCATTTTGGTTACAGGTTTTTTAGAACTTATTTATATTATTTTGCTGTAACAATAATAAGAGGAGGTAAGAAGATGGTAGGAATTATCATTGCTAGTCACGGTGATTTTGCCAATGGTATCTTGCAATCCGCAGAGATGATCTTTGGAAAACAAGAAAATGTAAAAGCTGTAACATTGATGCCGAGCGAAGGACCTGATGTTGTAAAGGCAAAAATGAAAGAAGCAATCGCCTCTTTCGACAACCAAGACGAAGTATTATTCTTAGTCGATCTTTGGGGTGGAACTCCTTTCAACCAAGCCAACAGCTTGTTTGAAGAACACAAAGACAACTGGGCAATCGTGGCTGGTATGAACTTGCCAATGTTGATTGAAGCTTTTGCATCACGCTTCTCAATGAACACAGCGCATGAAATTGCTGCGCATATTTTGGGCACAGCTAAAGAAGGGGTTAAAGTAAAACCGGAAAGCTTAGAACCAGCAGTATCTGCAAAAGCTTCTGCCGGGCCATCAAAAGCAGGTGCCCCTGGTAAATTTGAATACGTGTTAGCACGCATTGACTCACGTTTACTTCACGGACAAGTAGCGACTGCTTGGACAAAAACGACACAGCCTACACGGATCATCGTTGTATCTGATGCAGTAGCTAAGGATGAACTTCGTAAAAAACTGATCCAACAGGCTGCTCCTCCAGGTGTAAAGGCACATGTTGTTCCTGTCCATAAAATGATCGAACTTGCTAAAGATGATCAACACTTTGGCGGCCAGCGCGCGTTACTTCTTTTCGAAAACCCGCAAGATGCGCTTAGAGCGGTTGAAGGTGGCGTTCCATTAAAGACCATCAACGTTGGTTCGATGGCACACTCACCTGGTAAAGTTCAACCAAATAAGGTGTTGGCCTTTAGCCAAGATGATATTGATACCTTTAAAAAGTTAAAAGAACTTGGTTTGAACTTCGATGTGCGCAAAGTTCCGAACGATTCAAAAGGCGACATGGATGAAATTATCAAGAAGGCTCAAGAGGAGTTAAACAAACAAAAATAATCCTGATGATCAGGAGTAAAGGGAGGATTAGTAATCATGGATTTAAATATTATTCAAATAATATTAGTCTTTATCGTAGCGTTTTTAGCTGGTATGGAAGGAATTTTGGATGAATTCCAATTCCACCAACCACTCGTTGCTTGTACGTTGATTGGCTTAGTTACAGGAAACTTAGTACCATGTCTTATCCTAGGTGGTACGCTTCAATTGATCGCATTAGGTTGGGCAAACATCGGAGCTGCCGTAGCGCCGGATGCTGCGTTAGCCTCAGTTGCCTCTGCTATTATTTTAGTTTTAAGTGGCCAAGGTAAAGCTGGTGTGGCTTCTGCGATTGCGATTGCTGTTCCGCTTGCAGTTGCTGGTCTTTTATTAACAATCATCGTTCGTACACTTGCAACAGCAATCGTACATTTTATGGATGCTGCTGCTCAAGAAGGCAACATCAGAAAAGTTGAATTCTGGCAAATCACTGCGATCTGTATGCAAGGGTTACGTATTGCCATCCCAGCTGCATTAATTTTAGCTATTGGTGCAGGTCCGGTTAGAGACTTACTTTCCTCTATGCCATTGTGGCTAACAGACGGTTTAGCCATCGGCGGGGGAATGGTCGTAGCCGTTGGTTATGCAATGGTTATTAACATGATGGCTACAAGAGAAGTATGGCCATTCTTCGTGATTGGTTTTGTATTAGCATGTATTTCACAAATTACACTTATCGGCCTAGGTGCTATTGGTATAGCTCTTGCCCTTATCTATTTAGCGCTTTCTAAACAAGGCGGTTCAGGTAATGGCGGAAATTCTAACACTGGTGATCCACTAGGCGATATTATTGATAGTTACTAAGAAGGAGGGCGCATAAAAATGGCAAATGAATTAAGATTATCAAAAAAAGATCGTATTTCTGTTTGGTGGCGTTCCACTTTCCTTCAAGGTTCTTGGAACTATGAACGTATGCAAAACGGCGGTTGGGCATATACGATGATTCCCGCCATCAAAAGATTATATAAAACGAAAGAGGATCGTTCTGCTGCACTAAAACGTCACTTAGAGTTCTTTAATACTCACCCATATGTTGCTTCACCTGTTATTGGTGTAACGTTAGCCCTTGAAGAAGAACGTGCAAATGGCGCTCCGGTTGACGACACAGCAATTCAAGGGGTTAAAGTCGGTATGATGGGGCCTTTAGCAGGGGTTGGGGATCCAGTTTTCTGGTTTACGGTTAGACCAATCCTTGGTGCATTAGGAGCTTCCCTTGCTTTGACCGGTAACATCCTTGGACCAATTATTTTCTTCGTTTTATGGAATCTCATCCGGATGGGATTCATGTGGTATACACAAGAATTTGGTTACAAAGCTGGTTCTAAAATTACGGACGACTTATCTGGCGGATTACTTCAAGATATCACGAAAGGTGCATCCATTCTGGGGATGTTCATCCTGGGTTCATTGGTTAACCGTTGGGTATCTGTAAAATTCACGCCTGTTGTATCCGAAGTTAAACTTTCCAAAGGTGCTTATATTGACTGGGATAAACTGCCTGCCGGAGCGCAAGGGATTAAAGAGGCGTTGCAACAGCAAGCTGCCGGTCTTTCATTAGAACCTGTTAAAGTAACTACTTTACAAGCCAACTTGGATAGCTTAATTCCTGGTCTAGCTGGATTGTTGTTAACGCTTCTTTGCATGTGGTTGCTTAAGAAGAAAGTTTCTCCAATCGTTATGATTCTTGGATTGTTCGTGGTTGGTATCGTCTTCCATTTAATTCACTTAATGTAGTAAATACGTTTGCCTAGCTTTTTTCAAAGAGCAAATATAAGCCTGTATTCCATTAACGCATAGAGCAGCACCTCCTTGTATGATAAACCTATCAACTTAAGGAGGTGCTTTTTATATGCCAAAACAAAAACCTTATTCCTCTATCATGTAGAAAAAACCATATGCTATGTTTAGTCATTCATTTTTGTTCAGTCTGGTCTTTTTGATTGTAAAAGTGGAAGAATAACTTTAAAATTAAGAAATAAAGGAATAAAATTTTAAAGAAACTGTGTTTTTTCTCGAAAAGGGGGCATAACTTATGGAAACAGCTATTTTACCGAAAGGAAGTAAAGCCATGGGTGAATTGAATAGGAAACCGGTTCGCCGTGTTAAAGTTTCCAAGCAGCGACAAATTAATATTCCAAAAGACTTTTATGACGCTTTGAACTTATCAGATGAAGCTCTTGTTGAATTTACTGGAAAGGAAATTGTTATTCGTCCGGCTGAATACGAAGTTGTGGATTTTTCAGAGGATATTTTAAAAGATCTTGTTCATCAAGGGTACAGCGGTGAGGAATTGATTCAACGTTTCAGCCGAATTAAATCTGAAATTCCGAAAGCTCTTGACCGAATGAAAAAAGAAGCAATGGAAAATCCAGTGATTACAGGAAGTTTAGATGATTACTTAGATTTAGTGGGGGACGACGAAGAGGATGAGTAGTAGTGGATTATTCCCCTTTAAGCTAAGTGATCGTGCAGCAAAGCAGCTAAAAAAAATTAGGAAAACAGACCGAGCATTGTTCAATAAAGTCAATGATGCCATTACAGCTATTCGGATAGATCCGACTATTGATGAGCCTAAAAAAGGTGATTTAAAAGGTTTCAGCTGTGTTGATATTAGTCATTTAAGAACCAATTACGAGCTTTGTTATACTCTGGAAGAAGATGCAAACGGCCAACTTATTCTTGTTTTGATGATGGGGCCGAGGGAGAATTTTTATGAGGAATTAAAACGCTATCTGAATTTATAGGAACGACCAGGGGAACTGAGTCGTTTTTTTATATTTCACTAAGCAAGATGGACTGCCAATGGTTCTTTAGTTAACCGTTGGGTATCTGAAAAATTCATGCCTGTTGTATTCCAAGTTTAACTTTCCAAAGGTGCTTATATTGACTGGAATCATTTACCTTCCGGAGTACAAGGGATTAAAAGAGGCGTTGCAAGCTGCCAGTCTTTCATTAGAACCTGTTAAAGTTACTACTTTATAAGCCAGCTTGGATAGCTTAATTCCTGGTTTAGCTGGATTGGTGTTAACGATTCTTTGCATGTGATTGCTTAAGAAGATAGTTTCTCGAATCGTTATGATTCTTGGGTTGTTTGCAGGTGGTATTATATTCCACTTAATCCACTTAATGTATTGAATACGTTTGCCTGGCTTTTTTCAAAGAGCAAATATAAGCCTGTATTCAATCAACTCATAGCGCAGCACCTCCTTGTATAATAAACCTATCAACTTAAGGAGGTGCTTAATAATACCTTTTTCCCGAAATTTAATGAAAAATATGTAAACTCTTGTTACTTTAAATAAAGAGCGATAAAAAAATCCCCTGTCAGATATTTTTTAATTTTTATTTATTTGAATCAATTTCATAAATCGCTTTTTTAAATAAACACAGACTAACAGAAAATTTGATGTAAAAATTTTTTAAGTTTTTATCTCTTAAACATTGTGTTGATTTCCGTTCCAGGCGGACGCTTTCCGCGGGCGGTCCGTGAGCCTCCTCGTCACTTCGCTCCTGCGGGGTCTCACCTAGCCACGCTTTTCCCGCAGGACACTGAATTACTTCTTGAACAGCCCACGCACGAAGGAAATGCCTTAGCATTTTCGAGGAGTCGCCGCCTTCCACTCCAATCAACAGGTTTGGAAATGAAAACAACTATTCTATACGGTCTGTATTTTAAGCAACTTGTTGTTGATTTAACGATGCATTAATACGATCCACAGCTAATTTTGAAGCATTATAAACTAAGGTTACGAGGTCAAAATGAACTTTGGCACGTTTTCCGGTACGATAACGGACATTGTCTAATTGAAAGTATAACTTGAGATAAGCATTCACCCGTTCCACTGCGGTACGGCGTTTAAAGATGGTTTTCCAAGCTTTAGAGCCTCGGGCTGGTGCGGTATATTTCCGAAGATCTGTCGTGATTTTCACTTTATAGATCTTTTGGCAAATACCTTCATTTGCCAACGGACATTCTTTACATTCCTTTGGGCGTGTATATTTAAGCGTTTCGTATTTTTGATCAAAACTATCATATCGGTAGGAGTGTTCACGAAAACAAGTCGGAGCGAAATGTTTATCAAACCCTTCGGGTTCAGGTTCATTACGCTTATTATAGGCAATAACCGATTGTTGACCCATTTTGTGTATCTGTTCATAAATCGGTTCGTAGTCATAACCAGCATCCATCGTTTGATAACGTAAAGTTGAAAGTTGAACACGCTCATGGATTCCTTTTAACAAAGGGATCGCTGCCTTTCCGTCATTCAAATTTCCGGAAGAAAAGAGAGATTGAAGAATATATTGGCTTTTTGTTCCCACCGCTAAATGCGCCTTATAGCCATACCAAAAAACATTCTTTCCTTCGCTGTTTTTCTTCACACCCCACTCCGGATTTTGAGGAATTTCAGCACGAAGTTGATCTAACGGAACGTCTAATTGGTTTTCTATCTTCTTTTCAAAAATAGGTAGGTTGGCTTCGCGTTCAGCTTTTTCAATTAACCATTGTTCTCTTTCTTCTTTTGATTTTCGCCCACGTTTCTTGGGTTCGGTTTTTGATTTTTCTCCCTTTGGAGGTGCTTGATCCTTGGCTTCAAAGTGTGTGGCATCTATAGCCACAGTTTCAGTGTTTAAAAGCCTTGAGCCCGTAGGGCTCATAATTATGAAATTAATTCATTTTGCTATCAATTGATTTTAATAGCTCTATTTTCTCTCTTTGTAATTTTATCATTGTTGTGGAAGCCCATACGATATACGCTGCAGGTATGATCATAAAAAGAAATAATGGAATCGCCCCAAAACCCATCACCTATCCCCTCCTTTTTTATAATTGATTTTTATTATATCACTTGATAATATGGACAAATTTGTATAATTTGTGACATTTTAGTAGATTTTATTTAAAAATTGGTATTATAATGGTAAACTATCAAGTGTTTACCAAATATTATATATTTTAAAAGGTAGGATTAATAGAAATGAAGAATTGGAAATGGTTGGGGGCTTTTGTGGTTATTTTAGGTCTTTTTATTTTTGGCGGGTATTTGAATGCTAGTGCAGCCGAATTGCCAAGTAAAGAATGTGAAAAAGAAAATGTCATAACATTCGATGTGGCTTCAAATGAAATGAAGGAAGTAAATTTTACTGATAAAGAAGGAGAAGAAGTAACGATCACCATAGAGCCTCTTTATGAAATTAGTGGAGATAATGCTTTATCTATTGCGAGTTTGACTCCCGGGCATTCTCACCTATTCCCTTATGGCACGACAAAAGGATTTAAGATTTCGGGAAACACTCCTTATTTGGGAATGAGTTATTATGTAGATGTATATATTCCAAAAGATACATCAGGGTCTAAATTTACCAATGCCTATGGTAAAGATCATTGGGTCATTGGGGGATATTTGTATGATCATTCCTTGACTTATACCAATAAGGCAGCTTCATATGATGCAAATGTTTCTTGGGTAGGTGGATTGGGTGGTTCCAATGTATATTTAAAAGCAAAATTAACCGATAACAAAGTAACCGTTTCTTCAAGAATGTAGATTATAATTTAAAAGATGCAGTTTACTCCAAAACTGCATCTTTATATATGTTTATTAGATACAAGTTTCAAATAGCACACTGAGATGGACCAATTTAGACATTTGTTCACCTGTTAGCATGAGCTATTTTTCATATACCAAAACAAAAACTTACCATTGTGATTATCAATAAATATAGGCAAAATTTCTATGCTTTCGACAAGTAAACCTTAATAAGGGAGACCACAAAGATGCCTCATAGTACCTGCTTGTTCATCTAAATCTATTCCAAACGAACCAAAGGTGTGCTCAGTTTCGTCAGTTGTTTTGACTATTAATTTGATACCGACTTTTTCAATTGACTATTCCAAAGATATTTAATTTTTTCTTTATCATCTAAATCCACTTTTGTTTCAATTGGGTTAATTGATTGCTCTGTTTTTTGCTTTGTTCATTACAACCACTCTTTGAAAAGAAAGAGAAGGCTGTTCCAAAAAAGTTATACTTTTGGAACAACCTTCCATACCTCAATACTCAATAAACAACAACCGGATCATAGGGGCTGAGATTATCATACACAGATCTCATAATGCTTGGCGGTGTGTTGACACAGCCATGCGACCCGTTTGTAAGATAGGCGTTGCTTCCCCAATTGCCTCGCCAGCTGGCATCGTGGAATCCCTGTCCGTCATTTGTAAAAGGAGCCCAATAGTTAACAGGAACCTGATACGTGATTTTTCCGTTCTCTCTACCGGTTAGAACAGAAGGAGATTGCTTGTAGAGGATATACCACACGCCAGGTGAGGTATTATGACCGGTGCTGTTGTTACCGGTGACGACATTCGTTGTGACAACTAATTTCCCGTTTTTGTATATCCATATTCGCTGCTGGGCAAGGGAGACTTCAGCATAGGTATGGCCAATACCGTTATTGGCGGTTGTGCCATATCCATAGCCTTCACCATTCCAGCCATATCCGTAAATATTAGAGGCGGAAATGGATTTTTTCCTATTTTCAAAAGCTTTGATAATACGGGGTATTTCTTTGTTAACATTGATGGCCCAGCCATAGCCTCTGCCTTTAACCGATATCACTGAGCCCGAATGGGTCTTGAATTTAAAATCCTTATTTAAAGTGGATTGGGCATTGTTAATTTTGGTTATTCTTTTCTCTATATCACCCGCGTCCTCAATCTTAATCTGTAAATCCTTTGAAATAGAGGCATTTTTAATTAATTCGCTCGCTTTTAACGTATGAACTTTATCCTGCACCTTGTAATTAATGGCCTCGGCAAGGAATTCTTCAAACTGTTTCTGTTGATTTTTTACATACTCGCTGTCTTCTTTAATTGGCTGTTTGTATACGGGATTGAGCCGAATTTCACTAATGTACTTGTGCTTTTCGTAGTCCTTCAAAAGACTGGTGACATCAAACTGTTCTCCAGGAATACTGTTTGTAACAATAATTTTGCCTTGTTTCAAATGAACCATGGCATCTTGTGGTGCTTTTAAGCGCTTATTCATCGCTAGTAGCTTTTCTTCCACTTGTTTTTTTAACGTCTGATTTCGATACTGATCCTGGTTATTGGGCATTAATGAATAATCTTTCGCTTTTGAGGAAGGAAAAAAAGTCCACTGGCTCTTTAATAATTTTTTAAGGTCAGGCAGATCCTTATCCGAAAAGACCATCTTTGTATCTTTTCCGTCGAAAATTGGTTGATCTCCAACATAGATTACATTTTTTAATACGGTTGTTTTTAATTTTTTTAGTGCCTGATCAGCGGTCATTCCACCGACTTTGATGCCATTAATCTTGATTTGTGAATTAAAATGGGTTATCTGATAGTAGCTGCCTGCTGTAATGAAAAGCGCGATAATAAAGATAATACTGGCTGTGATAAACTTCCAGTTTGCATACCACTTAGTTGAATTTACCCGTTGTTTCTCCATTTCTTGATTATTTACCGTGCTTTCCATAAAGTATCCCCCCATAACTGACCTTCCGCTGTTAACATCTTATGGCCATGAACAATGGATATTGCATTATTGGTTACCACATTTTTAAAAAGTCAGGTAATTTATACCACTATTTTACAAGATGTCATATTCAAACATTGTCAGTTTTTGAGTATGTTAAAATTTTAATTTTATCCGAAGGCTAAATAAAGGTACCTTAGAACCTCGTGACTTTAGTCATGAGAGGTTCAGATGGATTAAGCACTGAATCAACAAAATGACAATTGTCACCCAATAATGCTGACATTTCTTACTAAGAAAACCTTCTCCGTACACATACAATAAGATGAACAAACCAGGAGGTGTTGGAGGATGAACGAGATTTTACGTTTGGAAAATGTAACAAAATCATTTAAATATAAAACAGCGGTTAATAATATCAGCTTTTCAATGAAGAAAGGTGAGGTGACAGCCATTCTTGGCCCGAATGGTGCTGGAAAGACGACCACCATTTCGATGATTTTGGGGCTGCTAAAACCGACAACCGGTGACATTAAACTATTCAACAGCCAATCGCAAGAACTGCATGTCCGCCAGAAGATCGGCACCATGCTGCAGGAAGTCAGTGTGATGCCAGGGCTGACGATAAACGAAATTCTTGTGCTTATTAGGAGTTATTATCCTGAGCCTTTGCCATTAAAGGATCTTGTCAATTTAACCGGTCTCACAGAGCAGGATTTAAAAACCCGGACAGAAAAATTATCCGGCGGGCAGAAACGCCGTTTAAACTTTGCTTTAGCACTTGCCGGAAACCCTGAGTTGATGATCTTTGATGAACCAACGGTTGGTATGGATATTACCTCCAGACAGCGGTTTTGGCAAACGATCAACACATTTGCAAATCAAGGAAAGACAATCATTTTTTCCACTCACTATTTACAGGAAGCAGATGATAATGCCCAGAGAATTCTGCTATTTAAAGATGGCAGTATCGTTGCCGATGGAACGCCCCAGCAAATTAAATCGAGAATTTCAAAGAAGGCTGTATCCTTTTTAACGGATCCTGAAAAATCATTGGAAATTCTTTATCATCATTCTGAGATTGAGCAGATTTTTCGAAAAAACAATCGTGTATACATCTACTCAGATCATACAGACAAAATACTGGAGCTGCTTTTTCAAGAAAAAATTGGGGCTCATGACATCCAAATTGAAAGTGGAAATCTGGAAGAAGCGTTTCGCCAGCTAACCAGTGAAAATAAGGAGGCTATATAAAAATGAAAGCATTTCAAATGCAATGTAAAATGGAAATCAAACGGGTGCTTCGGAACCGATATTTTGTTTTTTGGTCATTGATGATGCCAATCATCTTCTATTATATTTTTACCAACGTGGTTAATACTAATGCCGCCGATCCTGCAGCGTGGAAGGCCCATTACTTAATGTCAATGACCGCCTTTAGTGTGATGGGCTCGTCTATTATGACCCTTGGAATCCGCATGGTTCAGGAGCGTACACAAGGATGGTCTACGTTCATCCGTCTTACACCCCTTCCCGATCATATTTATTTTTCGGCCCAGATGGTTGGTCAAAGCGTTATTCATATCCTGTCAATCACGGTTATTTTTCTTGCGGGAGCCATCATTAATCGGATCTCACTGACTCCAATGGAATGGTTCATGAGCGGTTTGTGGATTTTGCTTGGATCAATCCCGTTTCTTGCGATGGGAACTTTATTTGGACTAATGAAAAAAGTGGAAACAGCGGCTGGAATCAGCAATGTCCTTTATATGGTGCTGGCAGTCTGCGGCGGTATGTGGATGCCGCTTGAGATTATGCCAAAAGCCATGCAAAGCATCGGCCATTGGCTGCCATCCTATCATTTTGGCAGCGGTGCATGGGAAATTGTTCAAGGCGGGCTGCCCAGCTGGAAAAATATTGTGATCTTATTCGCTTATTTAGTCGTGTTCATGTTACTATCAAAATATATTAGAAGAAAACAAGAAGCGGCGTGATCAAGAAATGAAAAAGTCAATCAGACTGTTTCCCAGCCAATTTGGCTTCTTTCCTTATATCTTTTTAATCTATATTCTATTTCCTGTCTATTATTTATCAAAAGAAACCGGGATGAAACAGCTTATTGGCTATGGAATGGTGCTGCTATTCTTTATCACGTATCGCCAGCTTTATTTTGCCGCAGGAAAAAAATCATTCACATATTGGTTAGCCTTACAGCTTTCAATCATTTTCATTTTTAGTGTGTTTTACAATTTAAACTACATCTTTTTAGGATTTTTTCCTGCTAACTTTATCGGCTATTATCGTGAAAAGCCAAAATTCTACCAAGGACTGGCCGCTCTTGGTTTAGTTCTTTTGACTCCATTTATTTATCATACTATTAAAACCAAAACCTTGCTTTCCTCAGAAGAACTGTTATATTTTGTTCCTTTTCTGATCGTCATGCTCATATCCCCTTTTGGTGTGCGCTCAATGAATCGAAGAATGGAGCTCGAACGGAAGCTTGACCAGGCAAATCAACATATCGCTGAATTAGTAAAGCGTGAAGAACGTGTGCGGATTGCCCGCGATCTTCATGACAAACTAGGCCATACTCTTTCCTTGCTCACATTGAAAAGCCAACTGGTTCAGCGTTTAGTTGCCATCGATTCTGAACGTGCCCAGCTGGAAGCAAGAGAAATGGAAGTAACCTCAAGAGCTGCCCTAAAGCAGGTTCGGGAACTTGTTTCCGATATGCGGACGATCACCATTGCCGAGGAACTCATTCAGGTTCAGCAGTTATTGAGAGCTGCGGAAATTACTTATCAATACGGCGGAGAGGCAGATTTTTCAAAAATTCCTCCACTAACGCAAAATATTGTAAGTATGTGTATTCGTGAGGCTGCAACTAATGTCGTTAAACATAGCAAGGCAACGCATTGTACAATTTCACTCTTACAATCTCCCGAAAAAATCAAAATAGTGGTTCATGATGACGGGATGGGTCTTGATAAAAACAAACCGTTTGGCAATGGTTTACGTGGGATGGAAGAGAGATTGAGATTAATTGACGGAGATCTCAAGCTTTCCACCCGTAACGGTACTGTTTTGGAAATGGCCATTCCGATTATTAAGAAAGAGTGGCGGAAGGGGTCAATTACATGATTCGAATATTTATTGCAGAAGATCAACGGATGCTGTTAAGTGCATTAGGCTCCTTACTTGATATGGAGGAGGATATGGAGGTTATTGGTCAAGCGGTGAATGGCGAGGAGGCGCTCTCGGCCATTCTCAAGCTGAAACCCGATGTTTGCTTAATGGATATTGAAATGCCGATCTTAAGCGGGTTAGATGTAGCTGCGGAGTTAACCAAAAGAGGCTCCTTAACCAAGGTGATCATTTTGACAACCTTTGCCCGCCCCGGATATTTTGAAAGAGCTGTTAAAAGCGGTGTACACGGCTATCTGCTGAAGGATGGCGAAATTAGTGAACTCGCAGATGCCATTCGCAAATGCATGAAAGGGAAACGAATATTTAGTCCGGAACTTACCTTTGATGTAATCCGTGAGGAAAATCCACTCACCGAAAGAGAGCAGGAAATATTGCGCCTCGCTGCGTTAGGAAAAACCACCAAGGAAATTACCGAAGCCCTTTTCTTATCATCCGGCACAGTTCGTAACTATATATCGGAAATCATCCATAAACTAGGAGCTAAGAATCGTACAGAAGCAGCAAGTATCGCTGAAACAAAAGGATGGATTTAACATCTGTGGCACTGCGCCGTCCAATCTATACAGCGTTCTTCTAGTGGGTTATATATCCTTACCTATGACTATGACCGTCTATTATTGGAATCTGCTTTACATGAATAGAAGATGAAAAAATCTTTAAGGAGCTGTTCAACTGAACAAATAACACAATTTGGTCTTTAGTACCTCGTTAATAGATCACTTAATGAGCTATCCGTCTAAAGAATTTAATGACAATTTGAAAAATTTACTTAACTTATTTGAAATTAATTGTGGTGAAGATCAGAGTAGCTAGCGATAGTTTGACTTCTTGGATTTTAAAGGAATCTAGGGTCAGTCCCCCAGTGTATTAAAGCTTTACCAGACTGGGGAACTGACCCCATTATTAATGCGGTGATTAGTTTGTGTATTTTGGCAAAATATAGCAGTTTTCACTCTTCTGGGTATGCGTAACTGAATATAATATTCGGATTTGCATATGAATATATGAAAATTTAACTATAAAATTCTAAATATTTAAATTATAGTAATAATTTAAAACCTTGGCACAAAATTTGCATTCCTAAATAACGAAGGGGGAATGTGAATTTATGGAGAAAACAGTGCAATTAAAACGGTCATTAAATTTCTTTCATTTAGTTTTATTGGGACTTGCGTACATGGCACCGCTAACAGTCTTTTCAACCTTTGGAATTGTCGAAGACATTTCAAGAGGTGCAACACCTGCTGCTTATTTGGTTGCCCTGATTGCCATGCTATTTACCGCCTATAGTTATGGAAGGATGTCGAAGGCATTTCCGATCGCCGGCTCCGCCTATTCCTATACGCAAAAATCAATTAGCTCGCACTTAGGGTTTATGGTCGGATGGGTCATTCTGATGGATTATTTGTTTATTCCGATGATTAATTTTCTTATTTTGGGCCTATACATGACGGATTATTTCCCGAGTATACCACTAAGTGTGTGGATTATCGGCATGATTGTCCTTGTAACAGCTTTCAACCTGATTGGTATGAAGGTAACCGTAACGATGAATATGATTCTACTCGGATTTCAATATCTTGTACTGATTATCTTCGTTATTTTAAGCATTAAGGCACTAATAAACGGAACGGGGCAAGGTACTGTTTTTTCACTTCAACCGTTTATGAATGAGCATACTTCGATCATTGCTGTTTTCTCAGGTGCATCGATTTTATGTTTATCCTTTTTAGGGTTTGATGCCTTGACAACGTTTGCGGAAGAGACGATTAAACCGGCAAAGACGATTCCAAAGGCGATTCAGTTTGTCACCCTGTTTGCTGGTACTTGTTTTATCATCATCTCGTATTTGGCACATCTCATTCACCCGGATTTTACGTCGTACAAAAATTTGGATACTGCATCAATTGAAGTGGCGAAAATAATCGGTGGTACACTTTTTAATGCCCTTTTCATCGCAGCGATAGTCGTTACTTGTTTCACCTCCGCCACGGCTTCTCATGCCAGTGTTTCGAGGATTCTTTTTGCGATGGGCCGAGATTCGGTGATTCCAAAGAAATTTTTTGCCTATATCCATCCTAAATTTAGAACGCCAGCGAATAATATTATCATAGTTGGTATTATTGCACTAGCGGCATTGTTTACCGATTTGGTAACGATCACCTCTTTTATTAACTTTGGCGCATTATTTGCCTTTACCTTTGTTAACTTAAGTGTTGTTGCCCATTATTTTATAAAAGGAAAACAGCGCTCTCTAAGAGGAACAATTCAGTATTTAATCATTCCAATAATCGGAGCTGGCATTTCCTTAAAATTATGGAGTGATCTCGATGTGAAGTCGATGACATTGGGATGTATTTGGGCAGCAGTGGGTTTACTTTATTTAATTTATAAAACCAAACTATTCCGGGTTCAACCGCCGCAAATGGATTTTGTGAATGTGGAGGAAACAAATAAAGATCTTTCAATGTAAGGAGAGAGGTAGAGGATGACATTTATAGCTGATGTTGTAATTAACGGGGAGTCTGTCTTTACAGGGAAAGCAGACCTTCCAGAACCGGCATCGATATTACTAAAAGACAATAGAATTATTGATGTCGTCGAACTTGGTAGTTTTTCAAATTATATAGATGAAAATACAAAAATCTATGATTTTGGCGACCAGCTTATTATGCCGGGATTCCATGATTTTCATATCCACTTATTATTGGGCGGGATGTTGAATGACAGTGTTCGGCTCCATACGGCACGTTCCGCAAAAGAAGCAGCGCAAATGGTCAAAGACTATGCTGACACAAAGAAGGATGAGCCCTTTGTAATTGGGTGCAGCTGGGAACAAAACCAGTGGGTTGAAGGGGAAGTTCACTGCAAATATTTGGACGAGTTGATCCCTGACAGGCCTGTCGTATTATATCAAGCTGAGTTTCATAGTGTATGGGCAAACTCCAAAGCATTGGAGCTGGCAGGAATTGACCGGAATACGGAAAATCCTCCATATGGTGAAATCGTAAAGGATGAAAATGGCGAACCGACAGGGCTGCTGCTGGAACATGCAGTTGGCCTTGTAACCAAAGTATTACCCATTAATTTTGAAAAATTACTTGATAGCTTCTTACAAGAAGCAGCAAAATACGGAGTTACATCGGTTCATGATCTGCTAAGGATTCCAGATATGAGTACGGAAGAAGCAGAATTATATGCGGAATATGAGGAAAAAGGCAAACTGACAACACGGGTTCATTTTGTTGCTCCGCTGAACGGGGATTTGGAACGGGCAAAAAGCTTGCGTGAAAAATATAAATCCAACATGGTGCAATTTGCTGGCTTTAAACAGTTTATCGATGGAGTTACGACAAGCTATACGGCTTATTTACTCGAGCCGTATACAAATAATCCCGTAACAAAGGGCAGTACGGTTTTTCCAGCTGAAGAAATTAAGAGCTGGACGGTAGCAGCCGATAAAGCCGGTTTTCGTGTTCGCTTCCATTGCATCGGTGATGGTGCGGTGCAATTGGCGTTGGATTGCTTTGAAGCGGCTCAGCAGGAAAATGGCGTCAGGGATTCGCGCCATGCGATTGAGCATGTGGAAATGCTTCATCCCGATGATGTTAAGCGGTTTGGTGAATTAGGTGTACATCCGTCCATCCAGCCGGAGCATATCAATGTCACCCAAAGGACGGTCTATGAAGAGCTGATTGGCAAGAAGAGAATGGAATACAACTTTTTACAAAAAACGCTTGCAGACAATGGGGCAAAGCTTGTGTTCAGTACCGACTATCCGGTTGTCGGCTTAAATCCGTTTCCGGGGATTTACCGTGCTGTAACGAGATTGGATGATGAAGGGGTTGTTTGGGGCGAAGGTGAGCAAATTTCCTTGAAGGATACCTTGCTTGCTTATACAGCGGCACCAGCTTATGCGTCTTTCCGTGAAAAAGAACTCGGTACCATTGAAGCAGGAAAATTAGCTGACATCATTGTCCTTGATCGCAATTTATTTGCCGTACCGGTGGAAGAAATTAAAGAAACAAAAGTTATTTTTACCATGGTGGATGGAAAGGTTGTCTATGAATTAGTTGAGGAGGGGTCATTTTGAGTAAAGTGAACGTGGGGCTCATCCAATTAGCAAGTGATGAGCGGATGGAAGTGAATATTGAAAAAACAAAGGAAAAGGTTCGAGAAGCAGTAGCTAAGGGAGCCAATATTATTTGCCTTCAGGAGTTATATCACGGGCAATATTTTCCACAAACGGTTTCCGTCGATAATTATCGATTAGCGATTCCGCTTGAACATGAGGCATTATCGGAAATGCAGCAGCTTGCCAAGGAGCTCGGAATCGTGTTAATCGTTCCTTTTTATGAGCGAGTGGCAAAGGGGATTTATTTTAATAGTGCAGCTGTTTATGATGAAAAGGGAAACTATCTGGGGACGACCAGGAAAAACCATATTCCGGATGGACCGCAGTATCATGAAAAATTTTATTTTACTCCGGGCAATACCGGGTATCCGGTCTATGATACAAAGTTCGGCCGAATTGGGATTGGCATTTGCTGGGATGAATGGTTTCCGGAAGTCGCGCGCATCTTGACGCTAAAAGGAGCAGAAATCTTGTTTTATCCTTCTGCAATTGGCTCGGAGCCCGATCATCCAGAGTTGTCCACAAGGGCTGCCTGGACGAAGGCAATTTCTGCTCATAGTATTCATAATGGCGTATTTGTTGCGGCCGTAAACCGTGTCGGGCAGGAAAAAGAGATGAATTTCTATGGCGGAAGCTTCATTAGCAATCCGCTGGGTGAGATTATTCAATCTCTTGACGACAAGGAGGGTATTCTTGTAGAGGAAATTGATTTACATGAAATTGAGTTTACCAGAAACCTTTTACAGTTTTTAAGAGACCGGCGGACAGACACATATGGGCCAATTTTAGGGAAAGAAAAAATATCCGGGTGAACAAGGAAATGTTATTCACTTAAATGTTTAGGAGGGGTGCCCCTCCTTTTTTGGCCAGGAAAGCATAAATTCAACTACGCCTCATGAACCGCCCTAACGAACTCGCCAATCGGCGAGTTTTCATTTAGTTATTCTTCCCTTGTTCTCCACAATTCTTTCTTAAAAAACTATTTCTACTATTCAACTATTGTCATTTTATTTTTTACTTTAGTGCACCTCGTCTTCCTCAACTTTCTAATTTATTTCAAAATTTCAAAACATATGTTGACATAACAAAAATAATAGTATATAAATAAAACAAATAAATCTTATAAATTAAGTCGGAATTAAATGAGAGGTGAATGTCTTCTGTGATTGAGTTTCATAATATCGTCAAGGAATTTCATCATAAGGGAAAGAAAATGACGGCGTTACATAATGTATCGTTAAAAATTGATAAAGGTGACATATATGGCGTAATTGGCTATAGTGGTGCCGGAAAAAGTACATTACTCAGAATGGTCAATGCCCTAGAAACACCGACAACCGGAAAAGTCATTGTGGGTGGAAAGGAACTGGGAACGATAAGTAATCAGGAGCTTTCCCAGGTTAAGAAAAACATCAGCATGATCTTTCAACATTTTAATTTATTAGAATCCAAGACTGTTTTTGATAATGTTGCACTGCCACTTGTGTTAAATAAAGTAGACAAAGCGACCATTCATAAGCGGGTAAAAGAACTACTCGAATTTGTCGGATTAGCAGACAAGGAAAACAGCTACCCAAGTCAGTTATCGGGCGGGCAAAAGCAACGGATCGGGATTGCCCGGGCGCTTGTCACCAATCCGGAAATCCTTTTATGCGACGAAGCCACATCCGCGCTGGATCCTAAAACCACCGTCTCGATCCTTAAACTATTAAAGCGGATCAACCAAGAATTTAATATTACGATTCTCATTGTTACCCATGAGATGGAAGTCATTCGCGAGATTTGTAATAAAGTAGCCGTCATGGAAAAAGGCAATGTTATTGAGGCCGGCGATGTCCTTGCTGTATTCGGAAACCCGCAAAGAGAGACGACAAAAGAATTCGTCAAAACGGTTATCCATGACGAAATTCCCTCAAGTGTAGTGCAGGAACTGCAAGCAGAGAAGCGAAATAGGCGGGTCTATCAGCTGAAATTTTTTGGAAAAACCGCTTCAGAGCCGCTGCTTACAAAGCTAACAAAAGAGTTTGACGTTGACATGAACATCGTTTTTGCTAACGTTACCGAGCTGCAAGGCACGACACTGGGAATTTTCACGGTTGCTTTTTTCGGTGAAGATTCTGTGCTTGATCATCTTTACCATTATGTAACAGAAAGGAATATTTCTATTAAAGAGGTGATTGTGTGAACAGCGTCTCTGCAGATTTAATTATCCAATCGATCTATGAAACCATTTATATGGTGTCCGTTTCGCTCTTAATCGGGACGTTAATCGGTGTTCCACTGGGGATTCTTTTAGTCATGACACGGCCAAATGGGATTAAGCCGAGTCGGATTTTTTTCACAATACTAAATGGCATTATTAATATCCTAAGATCAATTCCGTTCATCATTTTATTAGTGGCGATTACACCGTTAACTAGATTGATTGCCGGACAGACGTATGGTTCAACGGCGGCGATTGTCCCGTTGGTTGTCTATATTGCTCCGTTTATCGCTCGCCTAGTGGAAAACTCGGTGCTCGAGGTTGGACCAGGGATTATTGAATTGGCAAAATCGCTGGGGGCGACATCGTTTCAAACGATCCGTTATTTTCTCCTGCCGGAAGCGCTTGGTTCCTTAGTGTTAACGATGACAACCGCCACCATTGGTCTCATTGGCGCAACCGCGATGGCGGGAACGATTGGCGGCGGCGGTGTCGGCAGCTTGGCGATCACTTACGGATATGAACGTTTTAACACGTATGTCATTATCCTGACGGTTATTATTTTGATTATCATTGTGCAAATCATTCAAAGCATTGGTAATCGTTTAGCAAAAAAATTAAGACATGAATAAAGGGGATTAGAGGAATGAAGAAACTTGCAATTTTTGTCAGTATTTTAGCTTTGTTTACGCTTGTACTTTCGGGCTGTGGTAAAGAGGAAAAAACAGCAGGGAAAGAAAAAACAACGATTAAAGTGGGGACATCACCAGGGCCGTACAGTGTTTTATTTTTAGATGCGGTTAAGCCAATTTTGGAGAAAAAAGGCTACACCATTAAGCAAGTGGAATTCAATGATTTATTGCAGGCTGATGTTGCTCTTGCCGATGGTGGCGTGGATTTGAATGTCGACCAGCATACTGCATACATGGAAAATTTTAATGAAAATAAAAAGACCGATCTTGTCAATTTAACGCCAATTCCAACAGTACCAGCGGGAATTTTCCCGGGTAAGAAAAAATCGTTAGCCGCTATTGCTAAAGGTGACACAATCGGGATTCCAAATGATGCTTCCAATGCAGCAAGAGCCTATGCCTTATTGCAAAAAGCCAAATTAATTAAACTAAAAGATGGCGTAGAGCTGATGAAGGCGACTTCCCAGGATATTGTAGAAAATCCATACAAGTTAAAAATTGTAGAAATGGATTCTGCACAGATTCCAAGATCTTTAGCTGATCTGGACTACGGCGTTATTCCGGGAAGCATCGTCTACTCTTCCAATATGGACCCATCGAAAAAGCTTTTATCCGAGGATGTTCTGAAACACTTGGAATTAGTAGCTGTAACGAAAAAAGCAAACAAAAATACCAAATGGGCAAAAGACGTTGCCGCTGCTTATCAATCTGATGAATTTAAGGCCTATATGAAAAAACATAACGAAGATGATTACTGGTTTATTCCGGAAGAATTACGATAATTTAATGGAGCCTGCTGGGGGATTTCGGCATCCCCGGCGGGCCGGTTTATTTTTTAAAAGGGGGAAAGGGAAATGACGACACTTATAAAAGAAATAAACGATAAGTTAGCGGATAGCTTTGAAGAAATCGTGAGCTGGAGAAGATATATGCATCAGCACCCAGAGCTGTCCTTTAAAGAAGAAAAAACGGCGCTATACATAAGGGAGAAGCTGGTGAGCTTTGGGTTAGAAGTGGAAACCAATATTGGTGGTGGCCATGGCTTAATCGGAATTTTGCGGGGAGCCCAGCCCGGAAAAACGATTGCGCTTCGGGCTGATTTTGACGCTTTGCCAATTGAGGATGAAAAAGACGTTCCTTATAAGTCGCAGAATCCGGGTGTTATGCATGCCTGTGGCCACGATGGTCATACGGCGGCATTGCTTGGCACGGCCAAAGTGCTTAACGAATTTCGCGATCAGTTGAAAGGAAATGTAGTGTTTATTTTTCAACCGGCGGAGGAAACACCGCCAGGCGGCGCTAAATTTATGGTCGAAGCCGGTGTCTTGGACGGGGTGGACTATGTTTTCGGCGCCCATTTGGATTCGCAAACAGCTGTCGGAAAAGTAACGACAGGCAGCGGCTATCAAATGGCGGCTGTTGATAAATTTACCATCAAGATTCAAGGGAAGGGCGGCCATGGGGCAAGACCCCATGAATCAATTGATTCGATCGTGATTGGCAGTGAAATCGTCGGTGCCTTGCAAAAAGTTGTCAGTCGTCGGGTCGATCCATTAAAATCAGCGGTCGTGACGATAGGTGTGTTTCAAGCAGGCAGCGCATTTAATGTCATTGCAGATAAAGCGGTATTGGAAGGAACGGTTCGCACGTTTAATGCCGATGTCCGCAAGCAGGTGGAAGAACAAATTCGCAGCATCGTTGCGGGGATTACTGCGGCGTTTGGGGCAGCGGCTGAAATTGATTATTTAAATGGCTATCCGGCATTATATAATCATCCGCGAGAAACAGAAACCGTTCGCCAATGGTTCATGGAGGAGTTTTCTTCCGAAAATGTCATGGAAATGGAACCTTCGATGGGAGCCGAGGACTTTTCGTATTTCCTGCTGGAAAAACCAGGCACCTATTTCAGAGTAGGGTCGCAAAATGAGGATGCGGCTACACACTTTCCACATCATCATCCGAAATTTGATATCGATGAAAGAGCGCTGTTAAACATCGGTCGCTCCTTTGTAAAAATTGTTTCAAATTATTTGCTTTAATAATTTTAAAAAAAGGTCAGTTCCTTTCTCGTTAAACAGTGGGGACTGACCTTTTTTCAGTTCAATTCAATTTGTTCTTCCGTTTTATTTAACAAAAGTTTGTTAACTTCATTAGAGATGGTTTCGTATGTCGTATGCAAAGATAGGGCCATTTCTTTGAACAATACACTTTTGATTGAAGTTAAAAGCTGTTTATCCTGTTCACTTATTTTTCTATCCTTCAACTCAAGTTCATGCTTTTTCCGAATCAAGGTATTGGCTATTTTAGCAATTTCGCGACGATTTCCGGATTTTACAATATTATTATAGGTTTGGATACGTAAGTGGTTATTTTCAATCCAATTGGCGCCGGGGAATTGGAATGAGTCTAAAATTTCCTCAGCCTGATCCTTCTGCATCAAACTTGACATGGTTACCTTGTTATTATCTACTGGGGTTCTTATTGTCAGCTGGTGGTCGTTATTAAGAGGTTGTAAAACATAATATGCTTTTGTATTTCCGGCAATGTTTATGTCACAAATATCTTCGATTTTGCATATCCCATGTCCTGAATAAACGATTAGATCTCCTTTGTTAAACATTAAATTAACTCCTTTAATGAATAATTGTCAACTAAGTTGACTAATGTTATTATAATCCTTTATGTGTAAAAATGTCAACTTAATTGACGATTTTAAATGTCCTTGGTATAGTGATAACGAGAAAAATAATAGGAGTGAATTGCTTGGATCCTAAATTGCAAAGCTTAGGTTTACTTGACCTGATTAGCGAACGCCATGTTCAACTTCGAAGTACTGCCGAACATTTATGGAATGATCATAGTGATATTTATATATCAAATTCTGAGTGGTTTATCCTAACCAGAATATATGAAAATCAGCAGCCGACAATTTCTTATGTTTCAAAAAATGTGGATATTTCTCGACAAGCAACACATAAGTTCATCAAACGTCTTGAGGCAAAGGGATTAGTTGAAATAAAAGATGTTGAAAACAATAAAAAGGAAAAATGCATCCAGTTGACAGCATTTGGCCAAGAGTGCTATGAAAAAAATAAGTCATTAAAGGCTATGCTTGAGAAAAAGATTGCTGATGCGATCGGTATAGAACAACTCTCAATTCTAAAAAGTATTCTTCAAACAGATTGGCGAATAGATAAGTTGAAATAATCCCAACAAGGGTTAGCCCCCGCTGCTTTAACGCAATGGAGGGCCGCCTTTTTTTTCTAAGTCTTTCGGTAAACAGCTTGCAAGAATTCGAATACCCTGTTCAATTTCTTCGAGTGACAATCCGCCAAATCCCAACATGATAATAGATTCAATTTCATCGTTGGGCAGCAACCAAAACCGGGCGGGGGAATAAACCTTAACCCCATGGCTCAGCCCACGTTCGATTAATTTGGAAGCGGTCATACCGTTTAGTTTTAATAAGATATGTAAGCCTGATTTTTCACCGATTATGCTGACCCGTGTGTCCATATATTGCTGGATACTCGTCAACAGAACCTGGTGTTTTCGTTGATACCATTTACGCATTCTCCGGATATGTTTTTCAAACTCCCCTGATTTCATAAACTGAGCAACCGCTCTCTGAATAATCGGCGAGACTGATTGGTTATATTCTGCAAATTTTTGTAATAATAACTCCATAAGGGAAGGGGGAAGGACCATATAGCTTAATCTTGCAGTAGGAAGGAAGCATTTGGACAATGTTCCTAAATAAATAACACGCCCCTCTTCATCCAGTGATTTCAAAGAGGGAATCGGCTGGCCGCGGTAACGAAATTCACCATCATAATCATCTTCAAAAATATATCCATTTGTTTGATAGGCCCATTTTAATAATTGTATTCGTTTAGCAACAGGCAGAACCATTCCGTAAGGAAATTGGTGTGAAGGGGTGACATAAATGGCCTTGGCCATCGATGTTTGAAGATGTTTAACTGATAATCCATCATGTTCAAGTGGAATTGGTTTGAGATGGCATCCCTCGTCTTTAAAGACGGTACGGACACCAAGATAACCAGGTTCCTCCATTGCCACGGTTTCACCATTCAGTGATAAAAGCCGGCAGAGCACTGATATGGAGGTCTGAGTGCCTGCGGTGATCAAAATTTGCTCCGGTGTGGCTCTTACACCTCTCGATTGTTGTAGATAGTGCGCAATTTCCTTCCGTAATGAAAATTCACCTATTTTGTTTCCGTATTGGAATAACCAGTTGTTTTGCTGATCGATTGCATCTGTAAGACATTTCTTCCACTGCTTGATCGGGAACTTGTCCAGATCGACATTTCCGTATTCAAAATCCACAGCCACTTTTGGTGATGCTTGCTTTTCCGGTATAATGGGATGCTCAGTTGGAGGAAGATGCCATACCGGTTTTTCAATTTCTGCCACCCAAACCCCGCTCTTTGGGATACTTTCGAGGTATCCTTCTGCTTGTAATTGCTGGTACGCTGTCTCCACCGTGTTCCGGCTGACGTTTAAATTGGCGGTAAGTTCACGGATAGATGGCATCTTTGTTCCCGGCATTAGCCTTCCGTCTTCAATTTCCTTCCTTATCCAATGATACAGTTGCATATAAAGCGATTCAGGCAGTTCCTTGTTTAAAAATGGGGAAATTTCCATTGTTCACCCTCCATCTGTCCTTATCATTTTTCTAACATCTGTCACTTTTTTCCTGTGCAAAGATTCTTTAAAATGAGTCTATCATATGGAATGAAAGAAGGGATGGAAACATGCAAAAAATTCGCCAAGAAAAATTAGCTTGTACCGACCAACAACGGATTGACCAGTTTTTGAGAACAACACGGACAGGATATCTCGGATTAACGGATGGGAATTCTCCCTATGTTGTTCCGTTGAATTTCACCTGGCTGAACGGAGCGATCTATTTCCACGGTGCTGCGCAAGGGAGAAAAATCGAGCTCATCGAGACTAATCCAAACGGTTGCTTTACGGTGGCAGAAGATTATGGAACAATGGTCAGTCCAATCCCAGCGAAGACCGATACCGCCTATATGAGTGTGATGCTGTTTGGCTCACTTACGAAGGTAACTGATTTAGCAGAGGCAACCGCGGCGATGCAGGCGTTGCTGGATAAGTATGTGCCGGGTTATTATGACAAACAGCTATCTTCCTCCCATGTCGAGAAGTATCGTTCCTCACTAGGGAGTTATACATTAGTGTTTAAGCTGACCCCAAGTGAACTGACGGCAAAAGAAAATCAACTAAATCCACATCTTTTGTTTCAACAAGGCAGGAAAGTCGAAATGGATATTTAACTAAATATTACAGATGCATAATAATAGAAATCCTTTGTTATACTGGGTAATGTTGGATCTAGGGGGATTAGGAGCTATAAACTTAAAAAAATATCCATATTGAAACTGGATCAATGGTAAGTCATAATGAAGGAATGAATATGCATATGGATTATATGACTCCGAGAGAAAAAGGAGGGTTTATTTAACTTTACCCTCCTTTATAAATACAAATAGTTTCTGACAACTTCACCAGCCGACAATTTCTTCTGTGTTTACCAAGGTACAGATTTCGCATAAAATTTACTGCACAATTGATTGCTTGATCGTTGAATCTTCTTCTACATTTTTATTGGATGATGCCCGATTCTCTTTATAGAAATAATAGGCAAGATAAAGGAAACAGCACATCGGTACTACGAATGATAATTGTAGTGAACCAAAAAGATCCGTGAAGAGACCTTGTATAGGAGGTATAACAGCTCCTCCGATAATAGCCATTACTAAAAATGCACCGGCAGTTTCTCTATATTTATTTTCAACCATTTCTACGGTTCTTCCATATATCGTCGGCCAGCATGGACCAAATAGAACGCTTACAAACACTGCACCATATACAGCAGACATATTTGGAACAAGGGCTGTATATGCCAATAGGATGAAACCAATAACACTATACAAAGCTAAGACAAATATTGGTTTAAATCTAGCCATTAAGATATTGGCTAATAACCTGCCAATAAAAAATGCTATAAAACTATAAATCATAAAATTTGAAGCAAATCGTTCATTAACGTGTGGATTTACATCTAAAGCTAAACGAATGGTAAATGACCATACAGTCGTTTGCAATCCCATATAAATAAATTGAGCCAAAATCCCCTTTTTAAAAGGAACGTTTTTCGATAAATATTTTAACGTTTCTCCTAGATCAACCTGCTTTTTCGTTTTCTTAGGCAATTCCGGTTTTGCTTTTGGAAATTTTACGATAAGAAATAAAATCAATACAGCTAATAGAATCATCAAAATTATTTTATATGGTACTAATGTGCGTTGTAGCATTTCTAAACTGAATTGCTTGGCTTCAGCAGGACTCATCCCCGCAAGCTGTTCTTGAAGACTACTTTCACCGTCTGTAAATACAAAGTACTTACCAAGTAATATACCAACAATGTTGCCAATCGGATTAAAGAGCTGTGCTAGATTAATTCTCTTTGTCGCACTTTCCCTTGGACCTAACAGGGTTGTATACGTATTAGCTGAGGTTTCCAAAAAACTTAACCCGATGGCGATTCCGAAGATTGCCACTAAGAACATGCCATATGTGGCCATATGGGATGCCGGAAAAAATATAAAACATCCCATAATATAACATAGCAAACCGATGATAATGGCTAATTTATAGGATGTTTTTTTAATAATGGTCGCTGCAGGAATCGCAATGAGAAAATATCCTCCATAAAAGGCACTTTGAACAAAAGCTGAAGCAACATTACTTAATTCAAACACAGCTTTAAACTGAGTAATTAAAATATCATTTAAACTTGCAGCAGCCCCCCACAATGGAAACAGCAGAGTCACCAATACAAATTGCAGAACTGGTACACGGTTTAAATATCCATCAGGTTGTTGAATGAATTTTGTCTTATCCATAGGAAATCAATCCACCTTTACATTTATTTACCTTGTTGTACCAACCAACATTAACTTTTCAACATCACTCATCACTGGCAGTGATGGTTGTGCTCCAAGCTTTGTAACAGTTAAGGCAGAGGCAGTAACAGCTAGTTTAATGGAGTGGTCAATACTCATATCACTTGCTAAACCGTATACAAAACTTCCAATAAAGGAATCCCCTGCTGCGGTTGTATCAACTGCATTTACCGTATATGCTTCAAAAAACCTAAATTCAGAAGGGTCTCGATAAACTACACCTGTTTTACCTAGTGTGATAATGACATTTTTATAACCTTGGTTTAATAAAATTTCTGAAGCCGTTTTAGCGGTTTCAAGACTGTTCACTTCCATATTTGTTAACAAGCTTGCTTCTGTTTCATTCGGAATAATATAATCAATCTTCTGAATATAATCAGAGTCAATTTTTTGCGCAGGAGCAGGATTGAGAATGATTGTTTTTTTATGTTTATTTGCCAAATCAATTGCCATATAAACCGTGGGTAATGGAATTTCTAGTTGTAATACAACAAAATCTGATTGCTTAATGATTTCTTCAAAATCTTTGATATCTTGTTCTGTTAACTTCAAATTTGCTCCCGGAACAACTATAATTCTATTATTCCCATTAGAATCAATAATCACATTTCCTATACCGGTATTTGCTTCGGAGTCAAATAATATTGAATCAGTATTGATGTTTTCGGCTTTTAGTGCTTGAATATGCTCTTTGCCGAAGTCATCTTCACCAAGTTTCCCAATCATTGTCACTTTTCCGCCTAATCGTGCAGCAGCAACGGCTTGATTGGCTCCTTTTCCACCTGTAAATCTATTGAAACTTTTTCCAATAGTGGTTTCGCCTTCAACAGGAACCTTTTCTGATTGAACAACTAAATCTGTCATAAAACTGCCAATTACTAAAATGTTTTTCATTAGAAGTCATATCCTTTTCAATTAATTTTTAATGAATCCGGTCACAAATAATTGCTTACCAAGGCTTCCTCCTGGATGATAAAGTCCAAAGTCTTCTTTTTTGAACCCTTTAAGCTGAGAAACGGTAAGTGCTAGTGCATCTCCAACTACTAATGTTGCTGTGGAGCTATTTGTAGGAGCCAGGTTATGTTGGTCAGCTTCACGTTCTACCCTCACTTCAATTGCAATCTCACTGGATTTAGCAAGAGTGGAGTTTTTATTTCCTGTTATAGAAAGTATGCTTGCTCCAATTCTTCTTAATGAAGGCAATGTGTTGAGCACTTCTTTCGTCTCCCCGCTGTTTGAAATGGCAATGACAACATCTTCTTTTTCAATCATTCCTAAGTCGCCATGAACAGCCTCTGTTGCATGTACAAAAAAGGAAGGTGTGCCTGTACTTGCAAATGTTGCAGCTAACTTCTTTCCAATATGCCCCGATTTTCCAACCCCTAATAATATGACTTTTCCAGTGCAATTCAGTATTTTTTCAACGGCTCTTTCATAGGATTGATCAATATTTTCTTTAACTTGCAGCATGGTATCGATTTCAGAATTCATTACGTTACTAATTATGGTTGTTATATTCATTTTTCTTTCTCCTTTCAGTTTAGTAATCGATTTTAATTTAATGTAAATAGGTAATCGATTACATAAGTTGCTAAATAAATAAAGATAGTATCTATCTTACACCAACTGTAAGTAAGATATTTGCAAAAGTCCGTGTCTCTCCAGTACTAATACCTAAAATAATATTTTTAGCTTGTGATTCTTCATAAAACTCATAGCGGTTTAATTTTTTCAATTCATCGATGTTAAGTATGTCAATAAATTCAGTAAATATCTCTGGTTTTTCTCCATTTTGTGGATCCATAACCTCGGCCTTTTCAAAATTACAAATGGAATTTAATACTTTTAAAACATCTGTAACTGACGGTAAATTAGGGGCAAGTCCAAGAAAAACCTTCGTTGTATTAACATTCGTGCATGAATTTAACGGGTAATTTCCATCTGCAATTAATATTTTATCTCCGTGGCCGCAAGAGGCAACAACTTCCAAAAGCTTAGGATGAATACATTCTGTTATTAACATGATATTTCCTCCCTTTTATAGGTAGACTCTATCAAAGAGTCTATTAAAAAAATTAAATTGGTATCGATTGCTGTTACAAAAACTATTTAGGTAATCGATTACATAAATGATTGTAAAACGGTTTCATGGTTATGTCAATTTTTTTATTCATTTTTTGGCAGGACATTTACCTTTTTAGAGAGGAGTTTTGGTGTGGGGAAAATTACCGAGTTTAAAAAGTTGGTAAAAGAAGCAAAGGGGTTTGTTCGGGCGGAAGATCCGTTCCTAATTTAAACATTATTTTATTTGTAGGAGCCGATTATTAAGATGAACGATAAAAAAGTTGGAATAATTAAGGTAGGAACAATTCCCCATACAGTCAACGCTGTTATCAACCGATTGTCTTATTGTTTACAAGAGGAGAATATTTATGAAACAAGGTAGAATTATTATAATTACTGGTTCACCAGGAACTGGTAAAAGTACAACGGCATCAATTGTTGCTAAAGAATCTAATTTATCAAAGTCGGTACATATGCACACGGATGATTTCTATCACTATATTTAAAAGGGGCCAATACCTCCATTTTTACCAGAATCACAAGAACAAAACTTAATTGTTATTGAAGCCTTTTTGGAAGCTGGAAAACGTTTTGCACGTGGTGGGTTCGTTCTGAAAAGAATGCAATTGAAGGAAAGTTGGGTTGGAGAAGGCAAGCGCAAGCTCAGGATTCTATTATAGCAATTTTTCAATATACTATTCGGGTCTTTGGGAAAACGGATAATATTCAGTTCGTGATTCGTTCAGCAAACCCTAATTTGGTTAATAGAAAATCCATGGGTTTTTAATATCTTTTGGATTTCATTCAAGTTAGTCTGCATGATAACACGTCCTTTTGGTGGATTTGGAGTTGTTGCCATAATCATACCAAAAAACAGTGTTCATGCGGACTTTCTTGCTTTATGTGATTGGATAAATAGCGGGATTTATTGAGTTTTCAAGATGCAAAACTAAAGTTATAATAGTAATGGATTAGAAAATGACAATAAGATCAATTTATCAATTGCTATGCAAACGATTACCAAGTTACGGGGATGATTATTTGAATAATAATGTGACCATAAAGGATGTTGCGAAAGCGTCAGGAGTATCCACTGCTACAGTATCAAGGGTACTTCGTAATAAAGGATACGCCAGTAATGAAATAAGAGAGAAAGTTCTTTCAACAGCAAAGATGTTAAATTATCAGCCCAATGCACTTGCAAGGAGCTTAAAGAACCATCAGACCCATACGATCGGGGTCGTTATCCCAGATATATCAAATCCATATTTTATGAGGATTTCAAGAGGGATTGAAGATACTGTTTATCAAAATGGTTATAATTTAATTTTTGCCAGTGCAGAGGAAAAACCAAAAAAAGAAAATGAATTGTTAAACCTTTTGTTTGAAAAAAGAGTAGATGCCATAGTATTAGCCACATCAGGCCAGAATGAGGAAATAGTAAATAAGATAAAAAATAGCAGGATTCCGATTGTTTTAGTGGATAGGGAATTGACGGAACAAAATGAATCGATCGATTTTGTCGCAGAAGATAATTTTAACGCAGCATTTGAATTGACTAATTATTTACTTTCAAAAGGCCATACCAGGATTGGAGTTGTTAATGGACCCCAAACCGTAAGTACCGGTATAGAACGATATAATGGATTTAAAAAAGCGATACAAGAATATGGGTTAGAAGAAGATCCTGATTTTATATTTAATGGGAACTTTAATCAGGAAGATGGGGAAAATGCAGTTAAAAATTTCTTTAACAGAAATAATAAACCTACAGCCATTATTTCTTTTAATAATACGATGTCCTTTGGGGTACTCCTGCAGTTAACTCGTATGGGATATTCACTGCCACGTGATGTTGTATTGGCTTCGTATGGGGAAGTAGAGGGAGCAAAATTATTGAAATCGCCAAATATTGTGTATGTGAGTCAATCTCCATATGAAATGGGGGTTCGTGTCGGAGAAATATTAATGAACCGGTTAATGAACCATTCTACAGAACCAGTCATCGAAAAATTCAGACCGAAAATACTGATAGAATAACATATTATCGTCTTGAAATATAATTATTAATATGGGAATGAGGATTTTTAAGATGGATTAAAAATCCTCTTTTTAATAAAAGAAACAAGATTTTTTTATAGTATATTGAAAAATATGTAATCGTTTTCATAATTAGGTAAACGATTACATACTCGGGTAATTGCTTACAATAATTGATTGTTGACAAAATTTTATTAATCGTTGTCTGACATTTAGGATTTGTTCAGAATTAATGTTTTTTGGCAAGTTTCAAAGGTATTAAAATAAAATCTTTGGAAGATGCGAAGACCGCTGGAAAGATTCTTTTAGAAAAAGGTGTCAAAAATATCATTATTACACTTGCAGAAAAAGGGGCGTTAATTATAACGGAATCTGGAGCCATCCATGTTCCCGGCTACAAAGTAAATCCAGTAGATTCCGTTGCAGCCGGGGACTCTTTTAACGGAGCACTGGCTGTAGGAATTTCAAATGGAAAACCACTTCACGAAGTGGTGAGATTCACAAATGCAGTAGGAGCCCTTACAGTAACAAAAGAAGGAGCTATTCCATCTTTACCAAATTTAAAAGAAGTTCAAGAATTCATGGAACAAAATAAAGAATATGTATAACAAAGAATAGTATTATGAACTGGGGTCAGCCTATAATGTGTATGACAGGGTCAGTCCCCGCTGCATTAAAGCAGCGAGAGACTGACCCCTTTTCTTCGTTCAATAGCCAATTCAAACTATTCAAATCGCACCCGCGACATGCCGACCACAAGAAATACTGCCGAGAATAATAACAGCACTGCTACAGGGAGAGTTATGTCGGCAACGCCGCCGCTGCGGGCAACGAGTTCGGTGAATCCTTTCATCGCCCATGTTTGCGGCACAAATTCGGCTATCTTTTGCATGAATTTCGGTACAACATCAAGCGGCCAGAAGACCCCGCCCAGCATACAAGTGGAGATGATGACAATGTTACCCAAGGCGGATTGCTGCTCGGTCGTAGTGACAAATCCAGCGATGAACAGACCCAATCCCACGACACACAGCAACAGGGCCGATACTAATACAGCAATGCCCAAAGGATCTCCCCATTGGATATCAAACAAAACGGAGGTGGCGGCCATTAAGATGCCAAATTGAATCCAGCCAAGGATGAAAAACGCTAGAAAAAAGCCAGCCATTAATTCAAATCTCGAAATCGGCGTCGACATCATCCGATACCAGACACCCGATTTTTTTGCTTCCAAAATCGTCCCGCTGACACTCATCATCACAATCATTACAAACATAATTGAGAAACCAGCGGAACTAGCCGATTGATTGTTTAATTTTGACTGCGCCTTGCCTTTTTTTACTTCGATTTTATGCACAGCGGTTGAAGCTGTTGAAGTCTCCTTCGTAATCGCAGAAAAAACAGGTTTCCAATCCTCTCCTGTTAAACGGCTCGACTGGAGACTGGCGGCCAATTCCATTTTGATTTTTGTCAAACTTTGATTGATCATTTGCGAAATGGCAGTCGCGGATGTGAACTCTGGTCCATGTTTAAAAACAACCTTCGGATCCTCTTTCGCCATCATTTGCTCCTCAAAGCCTTTCGGAATGTACAGCATTCCGCCCAGTTTCTTGTCCTTTACCTTTTGTTCCGCCTGTTGCTTGCTCTCAGGCACCAAAGTAAATAATTCATTCTCTTTAACAGACTGCAGAAACCCTTTGGAAAGTGTCGATTGATCGTCATCCACCACAGCCAATTTCATTCGATCCGAGCTGCCGTCTCCGGAAAGTCCTCCGAAAATAAGCGTAAAAATGAGGGGCATGGCAAACATCAGAAAATAGCTTTGCTTTTTTTGAAATACTTTTTTTAACTCCAACAGGCAAACGGCCCATGCTTTTCGCATTTGTTCCACTCCTTATCGTAATTTAAATTTCACGGTGCCGATGGAAAGGGAAATAATCCCGATTGTTAGTAATACCGTCACCGGCAAAAGCAGCGTATTCCAGGTGGTTCCGGACATGATATCAATAAAACTGGTTAGTACCCATTTGTTCGGTGTAATATTCGCTGCTTTTTGCATCAAATCTGGAAATACCGATAGCGGCAGCATTGACCCGCCCAGGATAGCGAAAATCTGAATACCTATCCCGCCGATGACATCGGCCGTTTTTTCCTCCCTAATCAGTGCGGCAATGAGCATCGAAAGACCTGCGACGGTAAAACTGTAAACCAGCCCGATCACTGCAACTTGCATCAAATTTTTGCCCCAGTCCACCTGAAAGGCAAAATGGGTTGTAAGTGTAAAAATGGTAAACTGTATCACAGCAAAATAAAACGTTCCTAAAAATTTTCCGAAGACAATCTGCATTCTTCCAGTCGGGGTGCTCAGCAATCTTGCCAGCGTTTCTGTTGCCCGCTCATTTAATAGTGATTTGGCGCCAGTCGTGATGTTATAGAGTAAAAACATTGCTGCCATGGCAGCGGCATAGTATTGACTCGAGGATACCGACCGTTTTCCGATCGGCGTTTCCGAGACGGAGTTGGTTGCAGCTTTCATTTGCTCTTGCAGTTGTCCGGCAATCTCAGCGGCTGCCTTTCTCATATCCAGCTTTCCAGTCAGGACCGGAGTGGACGAGGCAAGCTGCTCCATGACCACTTTCGAAGAGACAGCCATGGTAACCACTTTATCGGTAAAAGAAGTCGTAATTGATTCCACAATTGAAGCCTGCAATGATTTTCCCGGATCGGTGAGCAGCGTCAAGTCTTTTAATTGTCCGTCCTTTAAATGCCCACTCCATTTAACTGGGATCACGACGCCAGCATCAATTTTTTCTTTCTTCAACCAATCCTTCGCTTTCTTCTCGGAGGGAACTGTGCGAACCTTAATGAACTCTTGCATATCTTTGCTTTTTAAAACATCATCAACAAAGGTTGTTGCAAGTTCATCCTGATCTTGAACCACTACTCCGACGATTGTCAGCGGCAGTTTTTCTTCACCGCCCATGACGCCGCTCAAAGCTGTACCCAAAATGGCGGTCAAAATCAGCGGCATGAGAATCATCATCAGAAACCCTTTTCGGTCTTTCAACCGTATATGCAAATCTTTCCAAGCGATAGTAAAGCTTTTCATCCATCTTCCCTCCCCTTAATCCCTCAATGATCTTCCTGTTAATTGTAAAAATAATGACTCCAAATTTGGCTCCTGTACATGAACGGCTTGAACCTGCAGTCCTGATGTCACGGCTTTACCGACAATCTCGCCAATAGCCAAATTGGTATGGGTTACAAATATTTCAATGGTATTGTCTTTTGAGACGACCTGTTCAACAAAGGAAAGCTCCTTCACGAACGTGATGAATTCAGACTCTATCTCGTTCAGCTGTAAGCTGATGACCGTTCCACCAGCCAGACGGTTGCATAGCTCTTGTTTTGTTCCAAGGGCAATCATTTGACCATGGTCAACAATTCCAATTCGTTCACACAGGTATTCCACTTCCTCCATGTAATGGCTCGTATAAATGACTGTCATTCCTTCCTGATTCAGCTTTTTGACTGTTTCAAGAATATGATTTCTCGACTGTGGATCAATTCCAACGGTCGGTTCATCCATAATTAACAATTCAGGCTTGTGCATCAGAGCGGCACCAATATTGATCCTCCGTTTCATTCCTCCAGAGAAAGTTTCGATTTTCTCCTTGGCACGGTCCTTTAAGCCGACATATTCCAGCACCTCGGCGGCCCTTTTGTTTGCTTGGGCGCTCGTTAAGCCGTACATTTTGCCCCAAAAAACCAAATTATCTTTTGCCGACATTGTCGGATAAAGGGCAATATCCTGCGGAACGACGCCGATCTTTTTCTTTGTGCTCATCGGGTCCTTTTTCACTGATTTACCGGCTACTTCAATTTCGCCGGCATCAAATGGCAGCAATCCGCAAATCATCGAGATGGTCGTTGATTTACCGGCACCGTTTGGCCCAAGCAGACCAAATGACTCGCCTTTTTGTACAGAAAATGTAATCCTTTTAACCACTTCATTTTTTCCAAAGCTTTTTTTTATATCTTTAATCTTCAGTATGTTGATCACCTTCACTTATTTTTTTGTTAAGGTAATCATAAATGGTTTTGCAGGAACTTCCATCTATCGCAGGGGATATTTTTCCATAAAAAAACCGGCTGGTTTCAGCCGATTTTCATACCTATCTATGCCAAACGTCATATATCGTAAGTCGTGATTCCATACCGGACGGCAAAAATGGCTGCCTGGGTCCGGTCCCGCAGCCCCAGTTTGCTGATAATGTTGGATACGTGGTTCTTTACCGTGCCTTCGGTGATGAATAAAACTTCCGCAATTTCCTTGTTGCTTAGACCATATCCCAGCTGTCTTAATACATCATGCTCCCTTTCCGTCAAATCCTCTGTTTCCTTTGGGGCGGCAGGGGGATTTCCTTCTAATGGGGCAGCCATACTTTGAGAATGCTTCATTTCCTTGATAACTTGTGCCGTCACATCCGGAGGAAGGACAACACCGCCGGAATGAACAGTTAAAATGGCCTGTACAATCGTATCTGTCGGCATGTCCTTGAGCAAATAGCCGCTCGCTCCCTCTTCAAGCGCTTCAAAAATCAGCTCACTATCTTTAAACGTTGTCAGCATCAGTACCTTGATCTCAGGCATTTCCTCACGAATCAATTTCGTTCCGTCGACACCGTTTGTCCCCGGCATGCGGATGTCCATTAAGATGATATCCGGAATCAATCGTTTCGCTTTTTCAAACGCATCCTGACCGTCACAAGCTGTTCCAACAACTTCCAGCTCATTTCGCAAACTGAGAATTGTGGCCAGACCGTCGCGCATTAATGATTGATCATCAACTACCATGATTTTTATCATTGGCTTACACCTGCCGTCCATTTTAGTTTTTTCATCGGGAATTCTGCGATGACTTCAAATCCCTCATCGGCTTGGCTGAGAAACTGCAACGTACCGCCATGATCCAAGATCCGCTCGCGCATATTGACCAAGCCAAACCCAGGCACCACCTCTGGAACTCCTTTTCCATCATCCTTAATTCGCACGGTAATGTTCTCGTGCTGACAATTAAGCATGACCGAACATTGAGTTGCCTGACCATGCCGCTTTGCGTTCGTCAGCGACTCTTGAATGATCCGGATGATCGTGGGCTGCAATGTCGTCGGAATGGAAGCGGGGTCTCCGTCCATTTCAAAAGTTGTTTCGAGATTGGTTAATTTGGAATAGTCTTGAAATAGTTTTCGTAAAATCTGGAGCATGGACTGCTCCTCACCGTCTTCATGGAGCGTACGGACGGAAAGACGAATTTCCTGCAGCGTTTCGCGTGTGAGTTGTTCACATTGCCGCAGTACGTCCTTTGTTTTTTCAAGGTCAAGCTGCATCATTTCTTTTGCAAGCTGAATTTGGACAAGGAGAGCCGTGATTTTGTGACCGACCGTATCGTGAATTTCGCGGGCAATGTGATTTCGCTCGCGAATCATTGTTAATTCCTCCACCTGCTTGGAATAAAGGCGCAATTGGTCATGAGCCGCCTTTAAAGCCGCATGGGAGGTATTTAACTCTTCATATTGGGCATTCACGGTCGTGCGGGCATCCATTAATTTGCGGATTAAGCTCCCGACAAAGCTGCCAAAAAGAACAAACCCGGTATTTAACACATTCTCAGCCAATTGCCATTTTCCCGTAGCTTGATAGGTGTAGAGGATAATTACAGCCCAAATCACGAGAAAAAAGGCAACATATCTTCGAATGATTTGTTTGTCCGTGATCGCCAAGAACAAGGTAACCCCAATAATGCCAAATATCGTCAAATACAGTCCAGTCGTTCCCGGAAAAACAAGGCCCAAACCGGCTGCCACAAGTGAATCCATAGTCAACACCACGTGAATCCACCGTTCTTGATCCTTTGCACAAAGAAGAATTTGATCAACTGTAAATATAGCGATTGCTGCAAACAGAAAATATCTTTGAAGATTACTATTGCCGTCAAAAATGATAAAATAATACACGAAGCAAATCAGATAAAACATGATAATCCGAAGAAACGTCAGTTTGCTTAATGACTCCATACTTTTCCCGCCAATCTGCTAAATATAACGATATCTTACACTGTTTATTTGACTGTTAAAAGAGTGATTTTTGTAAAATAAAAACTTTTCGGTATGGTTGAATCCGGAGTGGCAAAATAATAGCTATTGTCTTTAGAAACACATCTGCATGTCCTATGAATCTGCATAATTGGATAGTAGTTTCTCGAAAAAGATGACCCATCATGATAAAATATCTATAAGAATGATAGATTGGAGATTGAAGAATGAAATCAACCCTACTCAGGGCCGTAGTATTGTCTTGTATATTCCTCCTGGGGTGGTCTTACGACGGGGCCTCTGCAGCGACGTCCTGGACCTCCAAATGTGAAAAAATATATGGGAAAGTTGAACCAAATCAAAATCCTGCCCCCCAGCAAATCAATTGTTTACTGACGAATGCAGCATTAGCTGCAAAGATTCCACCTGAAGTGGTCAAGGCCATTGCCGAACAGGAAAACGGCTGGAAGCAATTTACGAATGGCGAGCCCTTTATTTCAAAAGACGGCGGAATCGGTTTGATGCAACTTACCAATCAAGCAAACTATGATCCACAAAAACTAAAAACGGATATTTACTATAATATTCAGGCAGGCGTAGAGATTCTTAACAGCATGTATAACCGCACTGATTTGCCGAAAATAAAGGGCGCAGGCCGGGAAGTGATTGAAAATTGGTATTTTCCAGTAATGGCTTATAACGGGACAAAACCAATAAATAGCCCGCTGTTCCAGGATACTGGGAAACGTAATGCGAACGCCTATCAAGAAAAAATCTTTTCCATATTGAAACGAGACAGTTTTTTGGATGATACGACACTGGCACAGTTCCCTTTCAAAACAAAAGACTTTGATTATGATCCTAATAGCAGCAAAAATATTGTTTTTAAAGTTAGGGAATATACCATTACGGGCGAAATGCATCCATCAAATTATTATTTCCAAACGGGAGATAAAGTAATTGTAACTGCTGATAAGGTAAAGGTAAGATCAGACAATAGCAGTGCCTCTTCTGTTAAAAAAGAGCTGGCAAAAAATACCACACTTATTATTACAGGGAATTTCACCTTTGACAAATCTTCCACCAGTAACCGCTTTGTTTGGTATCCGGTCAAAACAACAGATGCCAAAGTTATAGGATTTGTTTCCTCAGCTTATATTAGCAGGAAGCTGGATGCACCTGTAGTCAATATAGTTGATGATAATGATAAGTCAATATCCGGGAAAGCCCCGGCAAATGCCAGAATCCAGATAAAGAACGGAACAAAGGTGATAGGCAGTGCTGTTGCTGATAAAAATAAGAACTTTAAAGCTGATATTCCTGTTCAAAAGGCAGGAACCAAGCTGACAATATCCTATAAGGATCAGTACAATGCAGCAAGCCCCGCGAAGACTATTATCGTTGCTGATAAAACCGCACCGGCGATTCCGACAGTGAAGACAGTTACGAACAGGTCTACTGCCGTTTCTGGTAAAACAGAAGCATATGCTGCCGTAACGGTAACAATTTCTACGAAAAGCTATAAAGGAAAAGCGGATAAATACGGAAACTACAAAGTAGCTATACCTGTACAAAACTTTGGAAAGACCATTACGGTCACGGCAAGGGATAAGGCGGGAAATAAAAGTAAAGCAAAGGTGATAAAAGTTGTCAGAACGGCACCAAATATGCCGACTGTGAACAAACTAACTTATAAAACTGCGACTGTTACTGGAAAAGCCGAAAAAAATGCAGCCGTCTCGATAAAAATCGGAAAGAAGACATACTCGGCAAAAGCCAGCGCTAGTGGGAGTTTTAAAGTGCGAATTCCAAAGCAGCGGGCAGGAACCAAACTATACGTAAATGCTAAAGACAGCAAAGGAAAAGTAAGCGCAACAAGAAAAGTCACTGTTTCAAAATAATTTATTTAAAGCTAATCTTAAAAATGCACTTGTTTCATTTTCAAGGTTAGCTTTTTTGTCATCCTTTGTAGAATGAGTGGGTTTCAATGGGTTGAAAAATTTTTATAGATTGTTTGCATTCCATGTTCCTCCAACAAATAGGTAAGAAAGAAATGGCGCAGTTATGAAACTGGCCATTTCTTTCTCAACTTATTTTAAACTTTCTAAATGTCAGGCAGCAAGCTTAATTAACAAACCTGCCTTCCTTTCCGTGGCTGCTCCAATACTCGTTTCTTAAGTGAACTTTTTGTATTTTTCCAGAAGCTGTTTTTGGCAGTTCGTTCACGAAAGTGACGCCGGTAACGGCCTTGAAATGAGCTAGTTTTTCCCGGGAAAAAGCAATGATATCCGCTTCACTGACTTGATGCCCTTCTCTTAATACGACAAAGGCATGCGGTGTTTCACCCCATTTTTCGTGCGGCGCTGCAATGACTGCCGCCTCAAGGACACTTGGATGCTCATATAATACCCCCTCAACTTCTATAGAGGAAATGTTTTCGCCGCCGCTGATGATAATATCCTTTTTACGGTCAACGATATCAATATAGCCATTCTCATCAACTGTTCCCATATCTCCAGTGTGAAGCCAGCCGTCCCGAATTGTTTTCATCGTTTCTTCGGGATTTTTCCAATAGCCCAACATGACTCCATGGCTTCTTGTGACAACTTCACCGATTTCTTTGCCGTTGTGGGCTACTTCTTCACCATGCTCATTCACGACACGGACATCACAGCCAATCATTGGATACCCGGCTTTCGCTTTCAGCCGTGCTTTTTCTCCCGGGGACAGGTGGGTAAGTTCAGAACGAATGGTGGAAATCAAACTGAGCGGTGTTGATTCCGTCATCCCATACACTTGAATAAACTCCCAGCCGAGTTCCTTTTCTACTCGGGTTACAAACGCTGGCGGCGGCGCAGAGCCTGCGATGACAACCCGTACATCATGATCAATTTCCGGGACGTTTTTCTCATAATATTGCAGCAAGGAATTTAATACAGTTGGCGCCATATGCAAAACGGTTACTTTATATTCTTGAATAGCATTAAAAATAGCTTCCGGCGTAGCCTTTTTTAAGCAAATATGAGTAGCCCCGTTGGCTGTATAGTAGAAGGGTGAGCCCCAGCCGTTCACGTGGAACATTGGCAGGACATGAAGGTAGACATCCTGATCCGTTACGCGCAAATGGTGCATGGTATGTAGTGCATGCAGGTAATTATTACGGTGGGTAAGCATAACACCTTTTGGGTTGCCGGTCGTACCGCTTGTATAAAGCAGGCTGCAAACGTCATTTTCGTCAAGGTCTTCGCGGTCGAACGAGGTTTTCGGAAAACTTGCTAGCCACTTGTCGTAATCGGTTTCATTTGTTTTGTCGTCTTTATATTGAACAATGATATGCTCAACTGTTTCTAAACGTTGTTTGATCGGTTCAATCAAGTGATAAATATCTTGATCGACAAACAGGACTTTCGATTCACTATGATTCAGGATAAATAAATAGTCTTCTGGTTTTAAGCGGATATTGAGCGGAACCATAATCGCGCCAAGTTGAAATACGCCGTAAAAGCCTTCGAGCATTTCAACTGTATTAGGTGCTAGGTAAGCCACCCGTTCCCCCTTGGTGATACCTAAGGCTTTTAATCCATGAGAAAGCTGATTGACCCGTTCCTGCAACTCACGGTATGTAAAAGCTCTTGTATCACAATATACAGCTTTCTTGTCCCCATACAATGAAACAGCACGGTCCAAAAATTGCGTCAACACTAAAGGTACATTCATCTTGTTTCCCTCCCGAAAGAATAGTTTGAATTTTTCAAACGTTATTTTATCATATCTTTTTGCCTAAAATATACTAAAATTATTAATAATAGTAAAAATTGTCTATAATTCAATTTTTATAGCGAATTTAGCCGTATTTAATCGCCCTTAGATGATAGAAAAATAAATAAAAAGGTGTTATTGAATATTTTCATTAAACAACTTTTGGATTTTATGTCATTTTCCTTTTTCTGTTAAATCCGGCTTGATCCAGATTGTTTTAAAATCGACATTTCCCCGGGTATTTAGTTGTACCCCTTTAATCGAGGGGTGGAAGGTTGACTCAATGTTTTTATGAACGAGGAACACAAGCGCATTTGTTTCTATCAGGCGGGACTCAATTTCCGAAAACAGGATGGAACGATCCTCTCGCCTTGATGCAGCCATGATTTCCGTCATGTTCCTGTCGATAAACTCTGCTGTTTCTTGATTGAGGTGCTGCCGTAAAAAGCTGAAGCCTGATTGATAGAGTTCCAGTTTCGATAATTCATTTTCTCCCCAAACGGCTTCAAACAAAATACAGTCTGCTTGATTGATATTTTCCTGTTTAAGGATTTCATTCCAACCGAGAATCGTTACATGAAAAGAAACGCCATAGTTGGCTGCTTCCTGTTTGATCCATTCAGCATCTGGTTGATGGCGGTCGTACGTGAAAAGTTGTACTGATTCTCCCCGATAGCCTGCTGCCTGCAACAAAACCCGGATTTCCTCATCGTCCACTTTTTCAAAAGTCATTTCCAGTGAATCGTTTATGTCAAAGTTAGCAGCAGGAATCATTCGCGGCGGTCCGAGATCGGCAATCAATTTTTTCCTGTCGATCAGTTTATGGACTGCTTTTCGGAAAAATAAGTTTTGCTGCGGGCCGGTCTTTTTCCCTAGATTGAAAGTAAATAAAGTACTTCCTTCATACGTCCCCTTGATCAGTTTATGTGACGGGTCGCCAATATGGTTGCTGCCTTCTCCAGTGTTAACAAAAATACTGGTATGATCTGCTAAAATTTCTTTCTCGTATTCTCTCGGGACATTTAAGATCTCAATTCGGTCGACGAAAGGCCTGCCTTCAAAATAGGAGGGATTTGCCTCAAGAGCTATGTAATTTGGGTTATAAGTTTGAACCTTGAAAGGTCCGGTTCCGATGTAACTTGTGCTTCCTGAAGGAATGACCGAAAGCGCCGGAAAACTGAGAAATTGCAAAAACAGCTCGTTTGGTTTGTATAAATGGAAGCGTATCGTATATCGATTTAAGCATTCGATAAAGTGAATATTCTCTACGAGCCAAAATTGCTCAAAATCAGGATGCAATAGCAACGAGAATGTGTACTTAATATCTGTTGCTGTAAGCTCCTTGCCGTTGTGAAATAGAATCCCTTTTTTTAAAAAGAAGGTCCATTCTGTTTTGTTCTCGTTAGCTTCCCAGTAATGGGCCAGTGTGCCCATAGCCTTTTCAGAAGCATAATCGTAAATAACGATCGTGTCATATACATGGAATCATGATTACCGCTGGAGCCTATTTATTAAGCTTGTTGATCCTGTCCCGGCTGGCACACCCATCCGACGAACAACGACAGAAAGTCTCTGGTTTCTTGGCTGACTTACATGAAGGATGGAAATCATTCCGCGGCAACAGAGCCCTTTGGCTGATGACCCTGTTTATCATGCTGTTGAATGCAACCGCTACTGTTGTTCAAACAACGATCATTATTTTTGCAAAGGAAGATCTTCACCTTGCCTCTTCACAAGTAGCAATTGTCATCTCGGCTGTCGGAATTGGCGGAATGGCAGGCAGCATGTTGGCCAGTAGATTGAGGCTGTCATGGGGTCTGGGCGTATTGTTTGGCTTGTCGGCAATTTTTCATGCAGCTGCATATCTGTTGCTGTTTTTTTCATACAATAGCTACATGTTAATTATAGCATTGTTTATCAGCGGGCTGGCGACCTCATTTTACAGCGTCTGTGCCTATACATTCAGGCTCGAACAAACACCGCCCGAGCTGATCGGCAGGATCAGCGGGATCACCGGAACGTTCTTTAGGATTGGCATGCCGATTACTGTCTATTTATCGGGATGGGTTATTCATGAGTGGGGCACGGCACCTATCTTTCTCATGTCGGCAATCTTTAACGCAGCAGTGTTTGTCGTGTACCGCGCGACATTTTTATGGAAGTTAAAATGAAAAATCATGGGAGGTTGCAATATGAACTATATTCAAGTGGAAACACTAACAAGCGGCCAAATAGACGATTTATACTATCTATTTCAAATGGAATGGTGGACGAAAGGGAGGGAGCGGAAAGAAATCGAGACTATGGTGGAAAACTCCAATATTATTATTGGTTTCATAGATGTGGACACCCAAGAATTGATCGGATTTGCCAGAGTTCTTACTGACTTTGTCTATAAAGCTGTGATTTTCGATGTGATGGTCAACAAACGTTTTCGCGGACAACAGCTGGGGAGGAGCTTGATGGATGAGATCATCCATCACCCCAAACTTAAGTCGGTAAAGCATTTTGAATTATATTGCCGAACGGAAATGCGGCCATTCTATGAAAAGTGGGGGTTTACCGAAAAATTGGGTCCATTGCATTTTATGAGAAGAGTTAGCGGCCAATAGGAATCTTTGATTCAGCTAACTTTTTAAAATGGAATACCTATTAATGGATGAAACCGTTCCTCTTCGAAGATAAATCGGTTTCATCCGCAAGTAAATCGAGCTTAACCGCAAGTAAATCCTCCCTCCGCTCCCGCTCACTTCACTTCATAAAAACTTCAAAATAAATAGCCCATTCGAGTCATAGGAAACCAACTTTCCTTCCTTTACGCTAAATATAGATAACCTTTACGGAAAAAGGAAGGTTGTGATGGATGAAGAATTCTATCAAAATTCTGCTGGTATTGGTGTTTGTAAGTTTGTTTTTTGGAAAAGAGGCATGGGCGCAAAATTCTCTACAAACTCAAATTAATGCTGCCCCGGTTGGAGGGGTGGTTAAGTTAAAGGCAGGTACATATCGTGAACGGATTGTCATAAACAAGCCGGTTGTGGTGGAGGCAGAAGGGGTAATAATCCATAACTGCTCATCCAAACCCGCCATTACCATTACTGGAAAGCGAGTTAGGCTTAGAGACATCAAACTCGTAGATTGTCTAAGCGGCAAGAACAGTGCAGCGATTTCCATTAGCGGCAGTGGGCACCAGCTTCATAATATTTCTGTTACTTCGGAAAAAATCGCTTTGAAGCTGAAAAATGTCCAAAAATCCAAGTTTGAAAATATCCGGATTCATGGGCAACACAAAGAAAATGGGATTGACCTTTGGCAGTCTGAGCAAAACCTCTTCCAACAATGCGAAATAAAAAATGTCCAAGACGGAATTTACCTTGAAAACAGCAATCATAATACCTTAATAAAAAATTCTATTGAACATTCAAGGTACGGAGTCCACGTGATGTTCTCAGATCATATTACCCTAAAGCAAAATACATCGACGAAAAATGTAACTGGGGCGATGATTATGGGGGTGAAATACGCGGAGATTAAGGAAAACCAGTTGATTGATAATCAGCAAAATGTGAATGCCCAGGGGCTGCTTTTGTATGATGTTCATCATTCCAACATTCGTGATAATACGATTTCGCACAATCGTCTCGGAATGTATATCGAAGATTCCAGCAGCAATACGATTATACAAAACAAAGTCGAGGCAAATTTTATTGGAACACAAATGAAAAAAATGACTAAAACGATAATGGAAGAGAATGCTTTCATCGCAAATGTAAACGTTATCCAAGCAACTAGCAGCCGTGAAAATCAAATCCAGCATAACTACTGGGACGGTGCCTTAACATTGGATACGGATGGAAATCACAAAAGTAACATCGCCTTTAAGGCTGACCCTTATTTTCTGACACTGACAAGTGAAACGCCGCCATACCAGTTGTTTTTTCAGCATCCCGGCCTTGTTTTACTGCAAAAAATGCTCAAGAGTCCTGATGAGATGCTGGTCACTGATCAAGAACCACTGATGACATCTGACTGGCAAAAAAACGTCCAAGTGAAATCAGAAAAACGATCTGTCCTACTGTTAAGCCTTTTACTGATTACCGGAAGTTTATTCTTACTATATATTGGGAGGAAAAAAATATGAAGTTTTCAATTGTAAAACAATCTGTTCTTATTTTTTCTTTGCTGTTTTTGATTGCCGGGTGTGGAAAAACCGACTATAAACCTGCTGCCATCAATGAAAAAACAGATAAATGTGATGTTTGTCATATGGCAGTAAAAGATGACGGGTTTGCATCAGAAATTATTCTCGAAAATGAAAAGACGCTCAAATTTGATGATATCGGCTGTATGTACAAATGGAAAAGTGAAAACAAGGATGAGAAAATCGGTAATTCCTTTATCAAAGACTATCAAACTAAAAAATGGCTTGAGGTGGAGAAAGCATCATTCGTTTACGACAAATCGATTAAAACGCCAATGGCCTACAATGTCATTGCCTTTGGCGATAAAAAAGCAGCCCAAGACTTTATCGACAAAAATAGCGGCGAACTATTAACTGCAGACGATCTAGGCAGCCATAGTTGGGAACGAAATAAGGCAATGATGGAAGAAATGAAGAAAAAAATGAACATGAACATGAATCATTAATCGCCGGAGGGACAAGTTCTCTCCCTATTAAATAAAAATGTGTTTAAGATCTATTTATAAAGAAAGGAGCGCAAACAATGATCAATCTATGGTTTTCAGAATGGAAAACATTGACGAGACAGCGCTCTTTTTATACTTTTCTTTTCCTATGGGTGATTGTTTTTTCCTTATTATTCTTACTGGAGAAAAACAATATGGGCATTTCCGGCTTTACCAATATAAGCGGTACGATTGTCAACATTTTATTGTATTTATTACCGCTGTTTATGATGATGAACGGTTCCTTTTCGATTGCAAATGAAATGGAAAATGGCCAATGGCGGCTTCTGTGCACGTATCCTGTCAGTATCGCTGCTTACATAGGCGGGAAATTCCTCGGTATTTTTACGGCACAAACCTTAATGTTTACATTTAGTTTTGGTGTAAGCATGCTTATTGGTTTAATAACAGGAGTTCCGTTATCGCTTGCCTGGCTGGTCAGGATTTATTGGTTTTCCTTATTGCTCATATTTGCTTTTTTAATGATGGGTATTTTTCTTGGAACCTTTGTCAAAACAAAGTGGCAGGCATTCACATTGTCAGTCGCGGCCTGGTTTTTTGGTATCATGATTTGGCCGACGGCATTAATCGCCATTCTTGGACTCATGCCGTATCCACTGATTGAACCATTAATGAAGCTGGCGATGTTCATCAATCCGGCCGAGTTTTTTCGTGTTTTCCTGATGATTCGCTGGGACAGCGGCGCTGTTTTTGGGCAATCATATGATTCGGTTGTCCATTTATTTGAATCGGGCACGGGAATCATTCTTTTGATTCTCTATCTGCTTGCTTACTTTTTGCTGCTGTTTACCTTTGCCATAATCAGCTTGAAACGGAGGAGAATGACATGACCGCCCGACTCGAAATCAAACAGGTCGCCAAGTTTTTTAAAGACAAAATGGCACTTTACCCGTTTTCACTTTCGGCTGAAGAAGGGCAGTGCATCGCTTTATGCGGTGGAAACGGTGCCGGTAAAAGCACGTTGCTTCATATGATTGCCGGCCTTTCCTTACCAAATGAAGGGAAAATCCTGATTGATGGCGTTGACATACTGACCAATCGTAAAAAATACGTTTCACTGATCGGCTATATGCCTGATGAATTTTATGCTCAAGAATCCTTAACTGTTAACGAGTTTTTCACCTTTTATGCAGCCTTTAGAAAAGTCGCCAAATCCCGAATTCAAGAGGTCATTCAGCTACTCGGCCTGGAGGAAAAACAGAATGAACGAATCCAGCATTTATCGAAAGGGATGCGGCAGCGGCTTTTATTTGGCCAGGCATGGATGGCACATCCCGCTGTCCTAATCCTCGATGAACCAACAAACGGCCTTGATCCCTACTGGATTAATGTATTCATTGATTTACTGAAAAAAATAAAAAGCAGCGGCACAACCATAATTTTTTCCACCCATATGATGGACGTTGCCGCAGAAGCCGCAGATCAAATAGTCTTTATGGATCAGGGTAAAATGTCCGAACTTATTGTGAATAATCATCAAAATCCCGAACAACTGATGGTAGACTTGACCAACCGCTATCGGCAAAAAGAAGTATCTATGGTTAAATAGATATATATAGCGTTTTAGAAGGTGGCGTTTTCAATGTCTTACCGAACGTTGAAAGTAATTACAATTTTACTTCCTGCTATCTTGATTGGTGGATTTGAACTTCTCAGGCATAGCGTTTTCCTTCATAAACTATCGATGTCTTTGGGAAACTACTTGATTATCTTGTTAACATTAGTGATTATGTATTTCTTCTCAACCTGGATGTTTAATATCATTGCGAAAAAAAATAGACGAATTGCATCGGAACGGGAAATGCGGGCCGTATATGAGGAACGGGAACGGCTGGCAAAAGAATTGCATGATAATATTGCGCAAACGTTATTTTTACTGAAAGTGAATCTATCAAAAGGAAAAATAGAAGAAGCAAAGGGGTTGCTCAATTCGATCGATGCCAATGTTAGGCAGGCGATTTATAATCTACGGATGAATCCCGAGGAAATGCCGTCGTTACAAAAACGAATTGAAAATTGGGTTAATGAGTGGTCTGCCGTGTCAGGGATTGAGGCGAAGATTTCGATTAGAACCGAAGAAGGATCCTTTAGCCCCGCGGAAGAGGTACAGCTTTTTAGTATTATTCAGGAAGCGTTTACGAATATCCGCAAGCATTCCCAGGCAACCACAGCATTTTTACAATTACATACAACTTCTGAAGGCTGGACAATGACGATCAAAGACAATGGCAAAGGGTTTTTGCCCAACCAAAGTGAGCGCACCCGATATGGTTTAGTTATGTTAAGGGAAAGAGCCCAGAAAATGGATGCCCAGCTTGAGATAATCTCTGAGTTAGACGATGGAACCATCATCGTCGTAAAAAGGGAGCGAAACCACGGTGACTTATCAAGTGTTAATCGCAGATGACCATCCACATGCACGCCGGGCAATATTGGAGATTCTTGAAGACGATAATCTTTTCTCAATTGCCGGGCAGGCGAAAAATGGCAAAGAGGCAATCCAGCTATGTGAAGAACTGAACCCTGATATTTTATTAATTGATATTGAAATGCCTGTCATGAATGGCTTGGAGGCAACAAAAATTATCAAAGAAAAATTTCCTTTGATAAAAGTGATCATCCTCAGTGTTTCTGATAACGTTGGTGATTTATTTACAGCGATTCAATATGGGGCACAGGGATACTTGTTGAAAAATATGGAGCCGGATGATTGGCTGCAATATCTCCACTCGATTGTTGATGGCTCCGACACCATTACAAGGAATCTCGCTGGAAAACTTTTATACCAATTTAGAGAGCGCGACTTAATGAACACCCCTGAAATCAGCACCTTGACAGCTAGGGAAAAGGAAATTCTCCTGTTGGTTTCAGACGGGCTCACCAACAAACAAATCGCGGAAAAACTATATATCGCCGAAAACACCGTTAAAAACCACATCAAACACCTGCTAAATAAACTTGGTCTCGAAAACAGAGTACAACTGGCATCCTATGCGGTTAAATACATCTCAAATTAAATGGGGAGGGACACATAAAAGCATTTTAAAGAACTATATTTTGATGAAAAACAACTTCCAGTATTGGTAAGGAGTTATATTTTCGTATTTTTTAAGGTTTTAGTATAGTTACCGGGTTCGCTGAATCCCATCTCCTCACTAATTTCGCTAATGGCGGGGTCCGTCTTTTCCAGTAACTCCTTGAGCCATTCTATTTTTTAAAAAAATTTGTTAAGTAAAAGGAACTTCTTTCGGGAATGTTCCTTTTTTTAATAAAAAACCATTCTCCGCATTTTCCTCATTTTAACTCATCGAGAACTGTGATAAATGTCACGAATATGCCAAATTTGTCGAATTTTTTAATGGTAAAATATATATGAGTAGACTAATATAGTTATTTTTCATTTAATTCAAATCATTCAAGCAGGTGATTAAATGAATAGAATATTGAAGGAGGAAAAAGGAATTTCACTTGTCGAGGTACTTGCATCCATTGTTCTTACCACGATTTTACTTATGCTTGTCAGTTCTTACTTTATTCAAAGTTTCCAGCAAAACAAACATATGGATAAAAGTTTTTCTTCCATTCAGCTTTGTCAAAGTCTTTTAGATGTATATAAAGCAAAGGGATTTGACATTTTATCTTCAAATCTTGGGAATCCAAAGTCGATACAAATAAACGACGAACTTCAACTAGACTCCTCAACTGACGTATCCAGGTATTCCGCAGAAGTTATCGTTATCCCTCATCCAGATCTTCCTAATCGCGTCCTTATTGTAAAAATAACCGTATTTACAAAAAACGAACAGAATAAAACGCAACTGGAGGGGTATGTACGAAAATGAGACGACAAAGTGGCGTAACTTTAGTCGAACTATTAGCGGTACTTGCGATTTCCTCCATTATCCTTATTACTGCTTATTCGATCTATACTACCGCAATGAGAGTGAATAAGGCTTCCATCGAAGATGTTAACATTAGAAATGAAACCATTGAAATTTGTAATCAATTTGACAAAATGATGCTTAATGTGGACACGATTGAAATCATTGGCGAAGCAAACAGCGAAGATCATTTCACTAGTTTTTGGGCGATTGAAAATGGTGTAGAAATGAATACCACCTCAGGCGAGTATGAAGAAATTGAAAGATCAAAAGTTGCAATTGAAATTAACAAAAAGGACTTATTAATAGAGGGAAGAAGGATTAATTCTGACCCATATTCTGTTGAAGGCTCCTCATTTTCTTTAAAAAATGGAGGCCTTTTAGTCAATTTAATTATCTCAGACCAGCAAAATAATCAAAAATTTGAAGTGAATAAATTCTACCGATTATAAAGTGAGGGCATTCCCATGGTTAAAAAATTCCAAGCACAACAAGGCTATTCCTTGGTTTCGGTCCTTTTAATATTTACTTTGATTGGAATTATTGGGCTTTCATTAACTGCTTACACCATGAATTCTTTAAAAGGTGTTGTGAAAAATAAAGAGTCTATTGAAAACAAGGTAAATGCGGAAAATTCAATCGAAATGGGCCTCGCATATATTGATCAGGAAATTGAGAATCTTAATAATGGGGACTTGAATGAGAGTACAGCTTTACCACTGTTGCAATCTGCCTTAGATCATGTTGCAGCCCTTGGTGTTAACAATGGATACACTTTAGAGCGGAAGATAATAAAAAATTCCGGTGTTATATTAGAAGAGGTCACGATAAAATCCCCGATTGGACAAACAGGAAAATTTATAAAAAAGAAAGTAACAATTTCTACTATTGCTGAGGTATTTCAATATAGCACCGTTTCTCCAAGTGATCTTGTACTAAACGGGGCACCATATCTTGAAGGGGATGTATTAGTCAATGGGAACGTGTATACCAGAAATCAAGGAAAGTTTATAAAATACCGCTTAATCTTGCCTGATCGGGATTATTGGGTTAATACTTCATACCCTGCGATTAAAGGGAACTTAACGGTTTCCGGGGGTTATTATCGCTATAATCAAAAACAAAATAGTTGGGTCCCATTTATACCCGAACCGGATAATATGAATAAATATTTTTCGGTTGTTCCAAAAATGCTCAATCGGAATTTATTAACGGAAACCATACTGCCGAAAAATCTGGTAGATGAAAAAAAGAAAACTGAAATCAGCCAAAAAAATCTTAAAACCTACTGGCTTAATGATTTTGGTAAAGTTGTTGGTCCGACAACAATAAATGGCTCGGCTGAATTTTTACGTCTTGGAATCTTGGAATCTGGTAAACTGGTGATCAATGGAGATGCCAGAATAAATGGAAATCTTAGGATCGATCCCGAAGGTGAATTAATTGTGAAAGGCGACCTTTTTGTTGGCGGGGACCTAAAAATACGTACAGCCCAAAAGTTACTTAGAGAAAAATCTGGCGGTAAGTTAACAGTGGAAGGATCAATTCATGTCAATGGCAAGGGATATTTAGGCAGCGAGCTTATTGATTTAAACAAGTATACACCTGATGAAGTATCTAAATATGGTTCGCTTACGTTAGGATCCGAAGATAGTTTTATCTATATTGACGAAAAAACAGAGATAAAAAATTTTAATTTCACCGGAAAAATGTATATTGAAGACAGTGTGGATATTAATGGTGATTTTAATACAAACGGAACGGTATATGTTACACGCCAAGCTAATATTGAAGATTTTTCGGATAAAGACGGGACGGCTGTGATTATTGCTGATGAGGAAGTCACAATTGCCAATAATAATGAATTTGAAGATAAGCCTAAGGTACTGAATGCTTATTTTTATTCAAATCGACAATTGGAAATTTTTGGAATTGGATCGAATCTGAAAATTCATGGCGGTGTTTACGGGAATCCGGTGGTATTGAATGTTACTAAGGGAAAAACAAAAGATAAGCCTTTTGCAAACTCTTTTTCGGTTGGGCCGTCATTAGACAAGCTTTATTTTCAAGAAAGACAAACTTCACTGGCCCCAACAACATCGAGACTTTCAATTATATATAATAAAGGGATGGTGTTAAATCCGCCGATTGGAATTCCAACGGTTGATAAATTCACGATGAAAGAGCTTGAAACCATTTATGAAAAATAAGATATCCTTCACGATTATGGTAAACTATTACGGGCAGTCTCCGACCAGATATAATGCAAATTACTGCAAACAGCCAATTTGCTAATTAAGTGTGAAACTTTTAAACTTAAAGAGTGTTGAAATATTTTTTAATGGGTGATCAAATGGCGAAATCAATAGCAGAAAAGTTAAATTTGCAAAAATATAAAAAGAAAGCGGTATTAAATCTACCTGCTGGAGCTGATTATTTTGCTGATCTGGCGGAATATGACTCGGAGTTAGTCTCACTGCCGTATGATCTCATTTTTGCCTTTGTCCTGGATTTGGAGTCACTAAAGGAGCTTGTTTATCAGGTCATTGAAAAAAATGCCCTTAACAAAAACGGCTACCTTTATTTAGCTTATCCGAAAAAAGGCAATAAAGTATACTCAACGTTTATTCATCGTGACGATCTATTAACCGGGTTAGGTGCTGACGAGAATGGTTATATTGGAGACAGCACGATTAAATTTGCCCGGATGGTCGGATTGGATGAGGTGTTTACAGTAGTTGGCCTGAAAGAAGAATCGAAAAAGCAGGAACAAAACGCTGCCTCCAAACCGAGCCAAAGGGTAGAAGACTATGAGGCTTTAATTCCAGAGGTGGAAAAGGATTTACAGGATACACCAGAATTGCTGGCTTTTTATCAGTCACTCACTCCTGGCTATCGTAAAGACTGGGCACGATATATCTATAGTGCCAAACAAGAAACAACAAAGGCCAAACGCCGCGAAGAAATGAAAATGATTCTTAGTGAAGGGTTTAAAACCAAAGATCTATATCTTAGAAATAAAAAATGATTGGGCTGGCTTTAAAAGCATTAAGATGCCCTTAAGCTTAGAAAAGGAGTTCGCTAGGTAACAATGGATTTCCAAATCAACATCATCAAAAATCGCTGTAAGGGAGCATAGAGATGGGAAACAATAAAATTCTCAAAATTCAAAAGCTTAGTTTTCAATGGGAGACCGAAGATCCCTTTCTTATAACTATGCATCATAAAGATGCTTATCCCGCCGGAAATGATCAGCAGGGGCCGGCCGTATCGCTGGAGGGCAGGGATTTGGGCCAGGATTTTACTGTAAAAGATGGCTTTAGAATGTATCATGGTACAACTGTTCCAGGATTTCCAGCCCATCCACATAAAGGATTTGAAACCGTAACCATCGTTCTTGAAGGGTTTGTTGATCATTTTGATTCAACCGGTGCTAGAGGACGCTATGGAAATGGCGATGTGCAATGGCTGACAACCGGGAAAGGCTGTCTTCATACCGAAATGTTCCCTCTCATCCATCAGGATAAGGACAATCCGCTTGAGCTTTTTCAAATTTGGCTGAACCTCGCTGCTAGAGAAAAATCAGCCAATCCAAATTATAAAATGCTGTGGGCTGAAGATATCCCCGAAGTGGAAACAACTAGCCCTAATGGGAAGAAGACAACCGTTCGCCTCATTGCCGGGAGCCTGCTAGGCAAGACTAGTTTAGATCCAGCCCCTGCTTCTTGGGCCAAGGATCCTGACCATCATGTTAGTATCTTTCTTATTCATATGGAGCCAGAGGCTACGTTTAAACTGCCAGCTGTCTCGAAAACATTGAACAGAAATATGTATTTTTACCAAGGGGAAAAAATCCAGTTAGAAGGCACGACCATTATGGCTTTCCATCGTGTAAAGCTTGCGGGTGACCAAGAGGTTGAAATGACCAATGGCAGCCAGGATGCTTTTATTCTGTTGCTTGAGGGAGAGCCGATTCAGGAGCCGGTTGCCCAGTATGGTCCGTTTGTGATGAACTCGGAGGAAGAAATCCGCGCTGCCTTTAATGACTATCGCCGAACACAATTCGGAGGATGGCCATGGGGACGGCTTGATCCTGTCAACGAGCGCAGTGCCGGAAGATTTGCCCAACATGGTGATGGAAGAGTAGAACAAAGATCGTGAAGCATGGATTTTCATGCTTCTTTTTTTGCAAAAAATTACTGGTATTGACTTTTTCCTTTTTGCTGAATCCAATGCATAATTGCTGCAATAACCTTTTCAAGCTCCTTCCCAGCTGATGTTAATTCGTATTCCACCTTTTTTTGCGAAGTTTTATCTACCCTTTTAATAATTAGCCCTTCTTTTTCCAAATCTCGTAGCCGTTCTGTTAACAACCGATCCGAAATGCCAGGGATTTCCGCCAAGATTTGATGATACCTTTTGGGTCCTTGTAACAAACTATAAATAATCACACCAACCCAACGTTTACCAATGAATTCAATAGTACTGTGGAAGTCTTTGCAAATTCCCTGACACTCATTAGGGGTGATCATTTTCGGCGAACACTCATCCATGAAACAGCCTCCGTAGAATTTAGTCTTGATCCTATTTTACTAAAAATAATGAAACTTGACGAATAAACTAACTAATAGTAAGCTTATTTCTGTACTTACTTAAAGTAAGTTTAGAAAAAAGCGTGGAGGAGACAAATGATGACCACTACAGCAATGAAAAGCTTATCTGATGTGATAAAAGAACGTCACTCAGTTAGAAAATACGACCCTAACTTTAAGATTTCAAGACAGGAAATTGAAGAAATTTTAGGCGAAGCCATTTCTGCCCCTTCTTCAAGTAATCTTCAGCCATGGCGCTTTATTGTCTTTGATGATCAAAATACGAAAAAGGAACTGCGGGAAATTGCCAACAACCAGGAACAGGTGGAGACATCATCAGCCGTTATTGCCGTTTTAGCTGATAAGGAAATGTACCGCAACATTGAAAGAGTATACCGGAGTGCTAATGAGGCTGGGTACATGGATGAAGCTAATATGGAACGGTTAATCAAAAGTGCTAATAGTACGTATCCACATGCCTCTGAAGAAATTCGCAAAAATATTGCCTTCTTTGATACAGGGCTGGTTTCGATGCAAATTATGCTGCTTGCAAAGGCAAAAGACTATGATACTGTTCCAATGGGCGGGTTTGATAAAGCAAAATTTAGTCAGCGATTCGCTGTACCGGAACGCTATGAACCGGTTGTCCTGATTGCATTAGGCAAAGCAGCAGCACCCGCATTTAAAACGACAAGGATTCCTTTAAAAGAGGTACTGGAGTATAAATAATAATTGCCCGAAGCATTTATATGGTCACTCGAAAATCTAATAATCAAATTGAACAAGTAACAGAAGCAGCTTTGAAGGTATAGGCTGCTTTTTTCTTTTATCCAGTGTCAAGCGCCGTTAACACGTCTGGTCAGCTAAGCATAGACTAGATCATCAAGAAGATTGGAGGTTTTTGCGGATGATAACAGGACCTAATATGTTTGGGTATCAACCGAGTCCCTATTCACGGTCATATTATCAATATACTTACTCCTACCCAAAGGTTTATTACGGGTCGCCTCCCCCGGGACATTGGTATTTTGGGGGCAAATATGGCGGTGTTTATGGTGGCGGTCAATTAGGCGGCGGCACTGGAGTTGGCTACAATATTGGCGGTCAATTAGGCGGTCAGCATGGGCTTGGGGTTTATTCCGGCGGCCAACTGGGTGGCGGACAGGGACTGGATGTACATGCCATGGGCTCTTTAGGAGGTCCGAATGGCCTTGGACTTCAGGCCGGCGGTCAATTGGGAGGAGGACATGGTCTTGGTCTTCATGCGGCTGGTCAATTAGGCGGTCAGCAGGGCGTTGGTGTTCAAGCCGGCGGACATTTAGGTGGCGGGCACGGCCTTGGAGCACATGTAGGTGGGAAGTTAGGAAAATACGGTGGCAATTTTGGCTTCCAACTTGGAGGAAAAAAGATCGAAGAATCAAGCAGCTAATAAAAAAATAATCCTACAACGATCATAAAGACATCGATCATAAAAAATCGCTGTCTTTTTTCTTATTTTAGAAGGAATATTTTGTTAATAAAATAGTTTAGAAAAATGTATCAGCGATTTTTCCTACATATCGGCGAAACAGGACCTTTTATCGGTGAATTATGCCAATATATCGGCAAATCAAAAATGTTCCTTGTTCAAGTTAACTTAATTGGCTGAAAATGACGATTGTTATTGACGATGAACCTTATCACTGATAATATTCATTTATTATTCTAATATAGATTCACCTTGTATAAGTTCGAGAATATGGCTCGAATGTCTCTACCAGGCTGCCGTAAATAGCCTGTCTACAAGGGGCAATGCGTTTGATTTATCAAAGTATACAATTTGTCCTTTGCAGAACATCCTGCGGCAGCTTGAGCCGGGGGATTTTTTAATAGATATGGAGGACAATCATGAGAAACTACTTTCAATTTTCCGAGCGGGGTACTTCTTTTAAACAGGAAAGTGCCGCAGGAATTACGACATTTCTATCAATGGCTTATATTCTAGTTGTCAATCCGGTGATCTTGAGTCAAACCGGCATGGACAAGGGAGCGTTATTTACGGCAACTGCCTTATCGGCGATTATCGGATCCTTGTTAATTGGTGTAATGGCTAATTTTCCAATCGGAATTGCGCCTAGCATGGGAATTAATGCCTTTTTTACGTTTAGTGTCTGTATTGGCATGAAAATACCGTGGGAAACAGCGTTGGCCGGGGTATTTGTCGCTGGATTGTTATTCATGATCTTAAGTATATTAAAAATCCGCGAAAAAATTATTAACGCTATTCCCGCAGATTTAAAACATGCTATTGCCGCTGGGATTGGTTTCTTCGTGGCTTTTATGGGTTTGAAAAATGCCGGTATTATTACGGCAAATGAAGCTACTTTTGTTGCAATTGGCAACCTCAAATCAGCCCCGACCGTACTCGCAATTGTTGGCTTTATCATTATGATTTTTCTATTAAATAAAGGGATAAAAGGGGGCATTTTTTATGGAATGGTGCTCACAACCATTCTCGGGATGATATTTGGAATTATTACTCCTCCGGATAAAATTATTGGGAGCATTCCTAGTTTAGAGCCTACCTTTGGGGTGCTATTCGGCCATTTGGATGAGATTTTTTCGATAAAAATGCTAGCTGTTATTTTCACCTTTTTATTTGTTGCCTTTTTTGATACAACCGGCGCTTTGATCGCGATTGCCAGCCAGGCCGGTTTAATGAAGGATAATCAGATTCCAAATGCCGGGAAAGCCCTTTTGGCCGACTCGTTGTCCGGTATTGTTGGCTCTGTATTGGGAACTTCAACAACGGCGTCATTTGTGGAGTCAACGGCGGGGATTGCTGTGGGCGGCAGGACAGGCTTTACATCCATTATCATCGCCGCATGCTTTACCATATCATTGTTTTTTGCACCTGTACTTGCGGTTGTCACACCGGAGGTAACGGCACCAGCCTTAATCATCGTTGGTGCGATGATGGCAACCGAGATCAGCAAAATCAATTGGAGTAACTTTGCTATTGTGATTCCATGCTTTGTCACGATTATTACGATGCCTTTAACCTATAGTATCGCAACTGGAATCGCCTTAGGATTTATTTTATATCCAATCACGATGTTAGCTACTAAGAAAACATTGGAAGTCCATCCGATTATGTATGTTTTATGTGCGATATTTATCGGTTATTTTGTCTATGTCATATAATAATAGCTGGATATGGTTCAAAATCCTACAGATATCAAGAAAATGCCCACGAATGGCGGACAAACGTCGCGACCCGTTCGTGGGTTTTCTTTTGATGATAACCATGACTATAGGCGCGCTTGGGATAAAATATCGTGTTTTTTTTATTTCTGTGATATTTTTCATATAAAAAAATGATTAATTTATATATTATGGGAATAAAGGACTAAAAAGGGTTTTGCTATATTTAATTCCACTTAAAACAATAATTGTATGATTGCTTTAAGTCTTGAATTAATGTAAGTTCCTGTTAGGAGGAAATACAGAAAGGGTGACCTCCATGAGTATGTATGAGCGAAAAGTTTTTCTTGCTATTAAAATTGAGCGATTACGAAAACGGATGATTAAATTAGGAATGGAAAAAGGTCTTTCTGCTGAAGAAACACTTCTTGCAAGTAAAAAACTCGATATAGCTTTAAATGAGCTTGTTAGTATGGAAGATAAAAGTGGAATGTGCTGTAAACATTCTGCGTCTTAGTGATGAAGGCATTGCTGCAGGCATCGCTTTTTAAATAAGAAAACCAATCGAACGAGCGATTGGCTGTTAATATCTTCTTTTATAAGAGGGAGAAAGAAAAAATGACAATACTGCCTGACTTATGAATAAACCAAACTTCCTGAAGCAAGGTCGACAATCCTTCTTGCTAAAATAAAACTGGGATCAATGACATTGATGCCATCCTGTTCACTTAAAACACAAGGAATTTCGGTGCACCCGGCAATGACGGCCTCTGCCCCTGCAGTAATCATTGTCTCGGCTGCCTGCAGCAATATTTCCTTCGCTTCCATGGTATCTCCGGATTTTACCGCATAAATCCCTTCCATCACTCTCGCTTGTGTCATTTCGTCAGGTATTAGTACAGTAATTTTACCTTCACTAAGATAATTTTGGTATAGCTTTGTGGCCAGTGTTCCATCAGTCGCTAATAAAGCAATGCGTTTTAATCCCGTTTCCTTAATATAGTTTACCGTTTCTTTCGGCATGTTTATAATCGGGATGCTGACTGCGGCTTGAATATCTGGTAAAAAATAATGTGCCGTATTGCAGGCAATCGCAAGCATATCAGCTCCAGCCATTTCCAATCTGCGGGCTGATTGAATCATAAATGGCAGTGGATTGATTCCATCTTCTATGATCGCTGAAGTACGGTCCGGAATTTGCGGATAATTATCCACGATCATATGAATATGTTCCTGATCGTTTTTTGCAGGTGTTAAGAGAATCATTTTTGTCATCAAATCAACTGTAGCTAGCGGTCCCATGCCGCCGATAATACCGACTGTCTTCATACCACTCTCCACCTTTTTGATTATTCACTTAAAGTATAAGTCCAGGGTGAGAGGCAGCGTATATCGAAATCCTATATTCATTATAGAACTTCTATATATAGGGACTAGATTTCGGTTGAAACTTATATCCCTATGAATGTATCTGAGTTCATACACTGTTGAGAATAAAAAAGTCAATAAAAGGTGATTTCCGCTCACCCTTTCGATAAATAATCTCAATTTTTACATCAAGTTGACCTGGGGAAATGAGTGGGACACGAAACAGTCGACCGTCCGCAAGCTCTTTTACCACACAATGCTGTGGTAAGAAGCTGACCCCCACACCATTCATGACCAGGTTTTTGGCTGTTTCCATACTATCTACTTCAAGAATGATATTAGGTTTAAGATTTTTAGAATCAAATAAACGATAGATCATCAACCAATCTACCGACCCATAATCAAAAAAGATCAATGGTTGTTCACTTACTTCCTCAATCGTGACCTGCTCACTTTGTAGAAGGGGATGTCCCGCCGGGGCAAACAAGCCAATCGGATCGTGGCGAAATAACAGTGATTTAATTTGCGAGTGTTTAACCGTGCGAACGATACCGAAATCGACCTTCTTATTCAGCACTTTGTCCAAAATATCGTTGGAATGCCCAGTAATAATCTTGATGTTGACATTAGGATATTCCTGTTGAAAGGTAGGAATGAGCTCTGGGATAATATAATTCGAAATAGAACTGGCACAGCCAATTTTTAATTGATTGGGTGTGGTGATAGGATGATGCAGTTTCACCTTTGCTTCCTGATAAGATTGGAGAATCGTTTGTGCATATGGCAAAAAAATTTTCCCCTGTTCACTTAGGGAAATATGTTTCCCAGTCCGCTGAAACAATTCCACATTAAGTTCACTTTCCAGGGAGTGAATCCGTGCGGTAACGGAAGGCTGTGTTAAATAGAGAGCCTCGGCCGTTTTAACAAAGCTTCCTAAATGAACAGCATAGACAAAAGCCTCAATATTTTCGAGATTCAATTCGGAACCCACCCTTCTGACGGCTCGTGATTTTTGATGTTAGTCATGTAACTATATTCTTATAATATAATGAATTAGTAGAATGGGTTATGAATTTTACAGGAAAATTCACTGACGGATCCAAGAATTCCAACAATACTGATAAAGAAACTATTGAGAAAAAATGAATTAGTTCACAAATTGTTAAGAAAGTAAACGCTCGTAGTTCGCTTTTTTATTTTATACTATAAACAGCACAAAGGCGTGCAGCTTTAATATTGAAGGCAATGGGGCTTTTGAAATTTCAAAGGTCCCTTTTTGTTTCTTTAAAAAGATAAAGCTGTTGAGTTTATCGATTACAGATGAATAAAAAATAGTTATATATGCTTCAATGTTGAAGCATAGATTTAAAAGCAAAGAGGCTTAGGGTTATAAGTAATATTCCTACCTTTAGGGATATTTATAATCTTAAGCCTTTTTGCTTTTATAAGCCAAAAAGAATTTGCATAGGCTTGAGCCCAGTAGTTTTAGCCATCATGAAAGTATAACTATTTTCATTCTTTGTGGTGCAGCGCTGATTTTGCGCTGCATGGGAGACTAATAGAGAAGTATAAAATTTTTCCTATATTTTTGGAGGAGGGAGATTGAGAAATGGATCTTGAAACAGTTATTAACCAAATACTTGAAGAACTCATCAATGGTGATGAAACAAAGGCAACTAACGAAAACAGCCAAATGGATAATCTTTCAAAAAACGTAATAGAAGTTATGTTTAACCATGAGAGTCTGAAAGAATAGTTATTTCAAAAATTCACGAAGGAGGTTTAGCTCCTGTTGAAGCAGGTGCATATCTTGCCGGTCTAATTCAAACCATACTTGAACAAAAGGCTTCCGGCATCAATTTAAATAAGTATCATAAATTTCAATAAATTAGGAGATGAACATTGTGGAGACATTAAATAAATCATTATTGGAAGATTTGATAAAAAAAGTTATCGCTGAACAATTAGACATAGGAGGAATCCAGGCAATAAATAAAACCGTTGACTCGAGCGGTGTGATATCAGTTAGTATTCCAACAATCAAAGTGACAGAAGAAGATCGTTTGGATACTGGAAGCAAAGAGGATATTGTCTACACAAAGGATATTTTTACTTTGAAAGAGAGTCCTAGATTAGGATGTGGGGTCATGGAAATGGCTGATACTACATTTGATTGGACATTGAAATATGACGAAATAGATTATGTCATTGAAGGCCAGCTTGATATCTTGGTGAATGGAAAGACAATCAGTGCCGGAGAGGGAGAAATAATATTTATTCCTAGAGATAGCAAGATCCAATTTTCAGTAAAGAATCATGCACGTTTTTTATATATCACATATCCAGCTGACTGGGCAAACCAATGATTATAACCTGTCAATAGATTTTAAAATAATTCAAGAAATTCTATCAGGAGTTTTAGGAAAATATATTTCGAAAAAGAAAGGTTGGTGAAAAAACAATACATCTTCACCACCGGGTTAGAAACATGTAATGGGACAAGAATATTTCAGAAAGGATAATTAGAAATGGAGGAAATATCTTTACGAACAAAACTTAATATTGGTGCAAACTCGCTTGACAGTCTGCTGAAGATAACAGGACAAAAAGTCTTTATTATCGCAGATCCATTTATTGTCCAGTCAGGAATTGTTAGTGAGGTCACGAATCGGCTTCATTCTAATCATAATGAGTACTTAATTTTTAGTGATATTATCCCCGACCCTCCTATTGAAACGGTCACAATCGGTGTAAAGGCCTTACAGGAATTTTATCCTTCGGTCCTGATAGCAATCGGAGGTGGTTCAGCAATTGATACAGCGAAGGCGATTAAAGAATTTTCGATAAGATTATTTAAACAGGAAAATGATTTAAAATTTATTGCAATTCCAACTACAAGTGGTACAGGATCGGAAGTTACTTCATTTTCGGTAATTACTGATCAAGAAAAACATGTTAAGTATCCGCTTATTGCAGATTCTTTATTACCTGATGAAGCTATCTTGGATCCTAATCTTGTCATTTCTGTTCCTCCGGTCATTACCGCTGATACTGGTTTAGATGTTTTAACGCACGCATTAGAAGCATATGTTTCGACTAATGCCAACGATTTTTCCGATGCATTGGCTGAAAAGGCTTTCCAGTTAATTTTTGATTACCTATTGCGTTGCTATAACAATGGAAAAGACATCGAAGCAAGAGAAAAGGTTCATTATGCATCTTGTTTGGCTGGAATGGCTTTCAATATCGCAGGACTTGGGGTCAATCACGGGATTGCACATGCGTGTGGGGCGCAATTTCATATTCCTCATGGAAGAATGAATGCTCTTTTACTAACAGCAGTAATTGAATATAATGCTGACCTGAAGGGTTTTTCCAATAGCACACAAACACTCACAGCGCAAAAATATGCCCAATTAGCAAAAAAAAGTGGTTTCTCGTCAAGCAACATTAGAAGTGGAGTAACAAGCTTGATTCAACATATTCAACAATTAAAAAAAGATCTAAATATGCCGCAGAATTTAAGAGCATGCGGACTGACATATGAGCAACTGATGAAGTCTTTAGAGACAATAACTGAAGCAGCATTAAAGGATGGATGCACAAAAGCAAATCCAAGGTTGCCAACAACAAACGATATTGAAGCAATTGTTAAGCAAATTTTTTAAGTTCACAAATTGTTTAAAAAGTAAACGCTCACAACTAATATTTTTCTTTTATACTATAAATAGCACAAGGAAGTGCAACTTTCATTAAGAGAGCAATGGGGCTTTTGAAAAAAGTTATTTTTTTTCAAAGCTCCTTTTTGTTTTTAATTTAATAAATCCTTTATAGGGCAAAGGAGGAAAAAGGTAGGATTGGATTAAAAATGGATCATGAAAATAAAGATAGGGTCATTCAGGAATATGTACCTGGTAAACAGGTAACATTAGCGCATATTATTGCGAATCCAGATTCAGATTTATATAAAAAATTAGGCCTATCAAATCTTTCAACTAATGCTATTGGAATTTTAACGATTACTCCTAGTGAAGCGTCAATTATTGCTGCTGATATTGCCACAAAAGCTGGCAATGTGGAGATTGGATTTGTAGACAGATTCAGTGGATCAGTTGTTCTGACAGGGGATGTATCTTCAGTCGAGTATGCACTGAATGAAGTTATAAATGGACTATCGTCGATATTGAATTTTTCTATTCCTCAGGTTACGAGAACATAGGAGATAACGATGAAGAAAATTATTTTGATTGGTAAAACCGGTAGTGGGAAAACAACCCTTTGTCAAAAGCTTCACGGGAAAGTCGTTGAATACCAAAAAACCCAGGCAATAAATCTGTTTGAACATGCGATCGATACTCCTGGGGAATATATAGAAAATCGCTTTTATTATAAAGCCCTAATTGTAACAGCTGCAGATGCAGATGTTATTGGTTTAGTACAAGATTGTACTGAAGAAGATAGTTTCTTTCCTCCTTCCTTTGCTGCTGTTTTTCCAAAGCCCATTATTGGGATTGTTACAAAGATTGACTTAGCAAACAATAAGCGGCAAGTGAAAGCTGCAGAGGAACATTTGCAAATAGCCGGGGCTGAAAAGTTGTTTCATACGTCCGTTTCAACAGGTAAAGGAATTGAAGAATTAAGGAAGTATCTGGAGCTTGATTGAATTAAGACAACAGCTTAAGGAGAATTAAATAAAATATGAAAAAGCGAATTGTAATTGTCGATGATGAACCGATTACAAAAATCGATATACGCGAATTATTATGCGAAGCTGGCTACGATGTTGTGGGAGAAGCTTCCGATGGCTTTGAAGCAATAGATGTATGCAGAATGTATTCTCCCGATTTAGTTATCATGGACATTAAAATGCCCATTTTGGATGGATTAAAAGCAAGTAAAATTATTATGCGTGAAAAACTTGCAGGTGGAATTTTATTGCTTAGTGCTTTTAATGATACTGACTATATTCAACAAGCGAGGGAAGTAGGAGCGTTAGGTTATTTAGTTAAACCGCTGGATGAAAAATCATTTATTCCAACAATTGAAACGGCTATTGCAAAAGGAAAAGAATTGAACAGGCTAGAAATTGAAGTGAGAAAGGTATCACAAAAGCTAGAGGATAGAAAGGCAATAGACATTGCAAAAGGGTTACTTATGAGGGAACGCCAATTAACGGAAGATGAGGCCTATAAATTTATAAGAAAATTGAGCATGGATCGGCGCTGTTCCATGGGGGAGATTGCCAGAACAATCATGATCATGTATGAGTGATAAGAAACGGATCCTAGAACTTTGTCAACAGTATACCAACTTAACAAACGATGACATAGAAAAAATTTTGAAAATGGCTGATGTCGTAGACATCATGGTTGATTTTTTAGAATGTGATATCTTCATTGATGTACCAACAACAAGGAAGGATGAATCAATTGTTGTTTACCATTGTAAACCAAAGGGAAAGTCCATGTACTGGGATACTCCAGTCGGTGAAATGGCAAAACGAGAAAATGAACCAGGTGTGTGGCACGTAATGTCAACTGGTGAGCATACAAGTAATATAAAGGCGCAAACACAAGAAAACCGCTATGTGACACAAGATATTTATCCAATCTGTAATGAGCAGAAGGTTATTGGCACATTAATAATGGAAAAAGATATTAGTGATGATATTGAAAAAAATTTCAAGCTTAATGATCAGCGTCAAGAATTGCTGCCGTCTACTCTACTGTCAATCAAGAGCCTAAACGATTATTTAGACGATGCCATCTTAATTTTTGATAAAGACGGTTTTCTTCAATTCAAAAATGTGAAGGCTGAAATTCTTTATAAAAGCTTGGGTTTTATGGATGAAATTGAAGGAAAGCATTATGACGATTTGACTATCAATGAGATCACATTCGAGCAATTATTAGTAGACGAAGGACTTAACTTTAATCATGAGGTGAAGATTGGGGACTACTACTTCTTAATGAAAAAAGTGGTTGTGCCGAATAGTGAGGAAAAAATTGCGGTGGTGTTACGAGATATCACCCAGATAAAAGATAAAGACGCAGAATTGACCTTAAAAGCGGTAGCGATAAGGGAAATTCATCACCGGATAAAAAATAATCTGCAAACGATTGCCTCGTTGTTACGAATGCAGTCAAGAAGAAGTAATAACGCTGAGGCAAAACGATTACTAAAAGACAGTATGAATCGAATTTTGTCGATAGCGGCAACCCATGAATTATTATCAAAACAATTAAGCGATGCAATTAATTTAAATCAGGTAATCCAGTTTGTCCTAAATAACTTACATCAAAGCTATTCTGATAACAATAAAATTAGCCTGCATTATGTATCTAATGAAGATTTTATGATTAACAGTGATCACGCCACAGTTATTGCTTTGATCATTAATGAGTTAGTACAAAATTGCTACGATCATGCTTTTGGGGAAAATAATGAAGGTACAATACAGGTTAAGGTGCACAAAGAGAATAGTAAAATTAACATTTCTGTTATCGATGATGGGGCTGGCTTTGACTTTTCAAATGAGGTAAAAAATAGCTTGGGCTTTTCCATTGTCCAGAGTTATGTAAAGGACAAATTAAAGGGAACTCTTCAATTCAATAGGCTGGAGAAGGGGACTGATATTTCCTTCCAGTTCGAATTACAAAATGAATAAAATTTAATTTGTATAATGTGACGCAATGCAGCGTCAAAATCCGGAAGCAAAGAGGCTTAAGGTTATAAGTAGTTTCTGTGTAAGAAATTATTATATCCTTAAGCCTTTTTGTTTTCTTGCGGGACAGGAGGTGAGGAGATGAATGAACAGATTTTAAGTGTTGGAATTGATATTGGAACTTCGACCACCCAGTTAGTTTTTTCGAATATTACGATTGAAAATATGGCATCAAGTTTTACTGTACCAAGAATTGTCATTGTTGATAAGAAAGTTATTTATAAGAGTCGAATTATTTTCACACCGCTGCTTTCTGATAACAAAATTGATATGGAAAAAATTGAAGAGTTTGTCAATCAAGAGTATGAAAATGCAGGAATTCAAAAAAAAGATATTCAAACCGGAGCCGTTATTATAACTGGGGAAACAGCTAGAAGGGAAAATGCCAACGATGTATTGCAAACATTAAGCGGATTTGCTGGTGATTTTGTTGTAGCAACGGCAGGGCCTGATTTGGAGAGCATTATTGCAGCTAAGGGAGCAGGAATGCATGTTTTTTCAGAGGAGCATTCCACGTCGGTCATCAACATTGATATTGGTGGAGGTACTAGTAATCTAGCCTATTTAAATAAAGGTGAAGTCATAGATACAGGCTGTCTGGATATTGGTGGAAGGCTCATCAAAATTGACCCGGGATCTAAGAAGGTAACCTATATTTCACCAAAAATAAAGGAATTGATTAAGGAAAGAAATTTGAAGGTTGAAGAGGGCAAGACAACATCGTGCGAACAATTGCAGCCAATTATAAATGAAATGGTACAAATAATTGAACAAAGTGTTGGTATGGAAACTACTTCTTCATTTTATCATCAGGCAATTACACATAAAGGATTACAACCACAAGCAAAGGCGAAGTATTTATCATTTACGGGAGGTGTTGCCGATTCTATCTATAACGAGTCAGATGAAGATCCCTTTAAATTTGGTGATATTGGAATTCTTCTTGGAAAAGCTATCCGCCAATCAATGCTTATGAGTGCCTTTAACATCATTACGCCGGCAGAAACAATAAGAGCAACAGTTGTTGGGGCAGGCACCCATACAACCGAGATAAGCGGCAGTACGATTACGTATACAGATGGTCTTTTTCCTCTAAAGAATCTTCCAGTATTGAAGATTGCGAAAGAAGAAGAAACACTGGATGCTCGTTTACTAAGTGAAACAATCCAAAAGAAACTGGATTGGTTTAAGGTAGATGGAAACATCGAAAATGTAGCAGTTGCTTTTTGTGGAAAGCTAAATCCTTCATTCCGGGAAATTCAATGGTACGCAGAGGGCCTGCTAGATGGAATGGAGAGTTTGCTTACAAAACGATTTCCTATGGTTATCATCACAGAACAAGATATTGCAAAAGTATTAGGTCAGACCATTTATGCAAAAATTGGGTATCCAATAGACCTTATTTGTATAGATGGAATTCATGTGGAAAATGGCGATTACATCGATATCGGGTATCCGGTAGCTGATGGAAGCGTTCTTCCCGTAGTGATTAAAACGTTAGTGTTTCATTAATTTTGCCTTGAGAGGAGGATATTTATGATTTTAAAAACAAAACTCTTTGGTCGGACATACCAGTTTAAAAGTGTTAACGAAGTAATGGCAAAGGCTAATGAGGAAAAATCAGGAGATAAATTAGCACAGATTGCAGCGGAGTCTGCCGAGGAAAGGGTAGCAGCAAAGGTGGTTGTCGCAAACTTAACGTTGGCTGATTTGCGTAACAATCCGGCTGTCCCTTATGAAATCGACGAAGTTACGAGAGTCATTCAAGATTCTGTTAATGAAAAAATTTATAACGAAATTAAAAACTGGACCGTACAGGAACTTCGTGAATGGATCTTGGACCAAAATACAACAGGTTTAATGATTAGGAGAGTTTCAAGGGGTTTAACCTCGGAAATGGTTTCAGCTGTCACAAAATTAATGTCTAATCTCGATTTGGTTTATGCTGCCAGAAAGGTAAGAGTCTCCGCAACGGCTAATACAACGATTGGGTTGGAAGGAACCTTATCAGCGCGGCTTCAGCCAAACCATCCTACAGATGATCCGGATGGTATTATTGCCTCCATTATGGAAGGGTTATCTTACGGTGTTGGGGATGCCGTTATCGGATTGAATCCGGTAGATGATTCAGTCGAAAGTGTATCGAGAATTTTAAGGAAATTTGATGAATTTAAAAATAAGTGGGAAATTCCGACGCAAATTTGTGTTTTGGCACATGTCACTACCCAAATGGAAGCCATTCGAAAAGGGGCCCCATCCGATTTGATTTTCCAATCAATTGCCGGTTCGGAAAAGGGAAACACCGCGTTTGGTATTAGTGCCTCGTTACTGGAAGAAGCACGTCAGCTTGCGTTAAAAGAAGGAACAGCTATGGGGCCAAATGTCATGTACTTTGAAACGGGACAAGGCTCTGAATTATCAGCTAATGCTCATCATGGTGTCGACCAATTAACAATGGAGGCACGCTGCTATGGGTTTGCAAAACAGTTCCAACCATTTTTGGTTAACACCGTAGTTGGTTTTATTGGGCCGGAATTTCTTTATGATTCCAAACAAGTAATCCGTGCCGGTCTTGAAGACCATTTTATGGGTAAATTAACTGGAATTCCAATGGGCTGTGATGCCTGCTACACGAATCATATGAAGGCAGACCAGAACGATATTGAAAACTTAGCAGTTTTATTAGCATCAGCTGGAGTTAACTATTTCATGGGTATACCTCATGGAGACGATGTCATGCTGAATTACCAGTGTACAGGCTACCATGACACTCCGACATTACGAGAACTGTTGGGGCTAAAACCGATTAAGGAATTTGAGCAATGGATGTTCAAAATGGGCTTTATTGATGAATATGGCAAGTTAACTTCAAAAGCCGGCGATGCATCGACGTTCTTAAAATAAGGAAAGGAGGAATTTTGAATGGTGAATGAGACAGAATTAAAATCCTTGATCGCAAATATTTTAAAAGACATGGTTGGAGATGAAAAGGAAGAAAAACAAAAGATTGAGGTGCAAGGGGCGGAACAACTAGTCTGTCTTGATTGTGAAGAAGCATGTTTAGAGGACATTACGGAGTTTGATATTAAGAAGCAATTACTCGTACCAGAACCGGAGGATAAAGAAGGATATTTAAAAATGAAAGAGAAAACCCCGGCAAGAATTGGTGTTTGGCGGGCCGGCCCTCGTTATAAGACAGTTACGTCCCTTCGCTTTCGAGCAGACCACGCGGCCGCGCAAGATGCCGTTTTCTCCCATGTTTCAGAGGAGTTTGTTGAAAAAAATGGTCTGATTCCGTTTCAAACTCTTTGTCAAAGTAAGGATGAATATTTAACCCGGCCTGACCTTGGTAGACAGTTTTCGGATGAAATGGTTCAGAAAATGAAGGATGTCTGCGGTAAACCGACAGTACAATTGGTGGTCGGTGACGGCCTAAGCTCTGCCGCCATTGAAGCCAATATGGAAGATATCCTTCCAGCTATTAAACAAGGCCTAAAGATGTACGGAATTGACATTAACAATATCATGTTTGTGAAATATTGCCGGGTTCCTGCGATGGATGTGATCGGTGAAGCAACAGATGCGGATGTTGTTTGCCTGCTTGTTGGAGAACGTCCAGGATTAGTTACAGCGGAGTCGATGAGTGCCTATATTGCTTATAAACCGACCGTTGATATGCCGGAAGCAAGAAGAACAGTTGTCTCCAATATTCATAAAGGCGGCACATCTCCAGTAGAAGCAGGCGCCCATATTGCTGAAGTCATCAAAAAGATGATTGACAAAAAGGCTTCCGGCATTGATTTGAAAAATTAACGGAAATGGGAGAGATAAAATGAAACATGAACCGATCCACGCAACAGTTTTGAGTGTAAAAATAATTTCTAATGTCAACCCTGATTTATCAGAGAAGCTTGCATTAAAACCTCATCATAAAAGTATTGGTTTAATTACAGCTGATATTGATGATGTTACCTATACCGCATTGGATGAAGCAACAAAAGCAGCGGATGTAGACGTTGTTTATGCCAAATCAATGTATGCCGGAAGCGCCAATGCCTCAACGAAGTTAGCCGGGGAAATCATTGGGATTCTTGCTGGTCCAAGTCCAGCCGAAGTAAGGAGCGGAATCAATGCAGCTATAGACTTTATTGAAAATGGCGCCCATTTTGTTAGCGCAAATGATGATAACTCGATTCCGTACTATGCTCATTGTATCTCTAGGACAGGATCTTATTTATCACAAGTAGCCGGTATTAAAGAGGGAGAAGCAATTGCCTACTTGATTGCACCTCCACTAGAGGCTATGTATGGTCTAGATGCTGCATTAAAAGCAGCAGACGTTCAACTTGCAGCATTTTATGGTCCACCTTCAGAAACAAACTTTGGCGGCGGTTTATTAACAGGCAGTCAATCAGCTTGTAAAGCAGCATGTGATGCTTTTGCGGCGGCAGTTGAATTTGTAGCAGAAAATCCAACGAATTTTTAGGTAGTTGACTATGAATACAACTGCTCTTGGACTCATTGAAGTAAGAGGATACGTCGGAGCAATCGAAGCCGCAGATGCCGCGCTGAAAGCTGCAAACGTCACATTGCAAAATATAGAAAAAATTAGAGGTGGACTAGTCACCATCATGGTGATTGGGGATGTAGGGGCAGTTAAAGCAGCTGTGGAGGCTGGGGCAGAGGCAGCAGCCAAATGCAGTACAATTCTATCGTCCCATGTCATCGCAAGAGTTCATGAAGAAACAGAACAGATCCTTATTCAACCTCGTAGGAAAGCAACTCTTCCTAATGTAGAGGATCAATCTCAATTAGTTATGGAAGAACTAGAAGAGACGATAGAAACGGAAGAAATTGGATCAGTGAAAGAAGAAGAGTTCCATCCTACTGTAGAAGAAGCTGAGCTAATTACACAGCAACAAGAAAAATTAGTTGAAAAATCCTCGGAGCCAGATATCAACAATCTTGAAGGGCTAACTGTTGAGGAGCTAAGAAAACTTGCTCGTTCCTGTCATATTAAAAATATAAAGCCCAGCCAAATAAAATATGGCAGAAAGGAATTTCTATTGGAAATATTAACAAATCATTTAAAGGAGATCCAAGGTAAATGACCTTATTAGATAAAGATTTGCGTTCGATACAAGAGGCACGTGAGTTAATTGGCAAGGCGAAAGCCGCGCAATCACAGCTTGCACTGTTAAGCCAAGAACAGATTGATCGAATTGTTAAGGCAATTGCCGAAGCTGGCTATGATAATAGGGAGGAACTGGCAAAAATTGCAGCGGTAGAAACAGGATTCGGCAAATGGGAGGACAAAGTGTTAAAAAACGCCTTTGCTTCTCAGGCCGTGTACGAATCACTTAAGGATTTAAAAACAATTGGCATTCTAAAAGAGGATATGCAACAGAAAGTAATGGAGATTGGTGTTCCATTAGGAGTAATTGCAGCATTAATTCCCTCGACCAATCCGACATCGACAACCATTTACAAAGCGATGATTTCCCTTAAAGCCGGAAATGCAATTATTTTTTCGCCCCATCCAAACGCTATTAACTGCATTTTGGAAACAGTCCGGGTGATTAAAGAAGCTGCGGTAAAAGCGGGATGTCCAAGCGATGCTATAAGCTGTATGTCGATTCCAGCTATTGAAGGTACAGAAACGTTAATGAAACATAAGGATGTCTCATTAATTCTAGCAACTGGCGGGTCCGCAATGGTAAAGGCTGCCTATTCGTCGGGAACCCCTGCAATCGGGGTAGGACCTGGAAATGGCCCTGCCTTTATTGAAAGAACTGCTAATATTCCATTAGCTGTAAAACGAATCTTTGATTCTAAAACCTTTGATAATGGCGTTATTTGTGCTTCTGAGCAATCAATTGTCGTAGAGGAGTGCATCCGTGAAGAAGTAATTGAAGAATGTTCAAAGCAGGGCGGTTATTTTCTTTCTGAAAGAGAGCGAAAACAATTAGAGAAATTTATAATGCGCTCTAATGGAACAATGAATCCAGCGATTGTTGGAAAAAGCGTTGAGCAAATAGCCAAATTAGCAGAATTAAACATTCCGGATGGCACAAGAGTATTAATTGCCAAGGAATCAAGAGTCGGACGAGACGTACCATACTCACGGGAAAAACTAGCACCAATCTTGGCTTTTTATACAGAAAAAGATTGGCAGGCAGCATGTGAGAGATGCATACAACTTCTTTTGAATGAAGGAGCGGGGCATACCTTAATCATTCACTCTGAAAATGAAGAAGTAATTAAACAATTTGCCTTGAAGAAACCAGTTTCAAGATTACTAGTTAATACTCCTGGTGCTCTAGGGGGTATTGGGGCAACGACTAATCTTGTCCCAGCACTTACACTTGGTTGCGGTGCTGTTGGAGGAACATCTACATCGGATAATATTGGTCCGTTGAACTTGATCAATATTCGCCGTGTTGCCTATGGAGTTAAGGAACTGGAGGATCTGAGGGAAAATACACCAACATGTGAACCATCCTTTGGGGTTTGCGATCAAAAGGAATTGATTGAATCAATCGTGAAGCAAGTGCTGGCACAATTACATTAACTAGATGATTGTTTTAATGAAAATGATGAATTTAAACATAAAAATTCGAGGAGGAAGTAAAAATGGCAAACACAAATGCATTAGGAATGATTGAAACAAAAGGATTAGTTGGAGCAATTGAGGCAGCAGATGCAATGGTAAAAGCAGCAAATGTCACTTTAATCGGGAAGGAACAAATCGGTGCTGGCCTTGTTACAGTAATGGTTCGCGGAGATGTTGGCGCTGTTAAAGCGGCAACAGATGCCGGTGCTGCAGCTGCTGAACGTGTCGGTGAATTAATTTCAGTTCATGTAATCCCACGCCCACATACAGAAGTAGCTGCAATTTTGCCTAATGTAAATGTTGAAGAGTAAGAAAGAACGACTGACCCGTATACAAAACTTAAAAATACGTTGTTGCATTCAAGGAGACTTCTTTAGTCGTACGGGCCAGTCTTCTTTTTATAAGGAAGTGACATAAATGGCTGTGCTAACTGAAAGTGAGATTCGTAAACTTCTAAAAGGAAAAGGTCTTAAAACAACAGATGCATTAGAAATTCCCAAAGGGACAGTTGTAACACCATCGGCCAAAGGATTTTTAGCTGAGCACCATATTAAACTGAAGTTTATTGAGAAGCAAACTGCTATAAATGGGCAGCAAGTCGCAGCAAAGATAGATAAGTCGGAAGAAAAGAGATATCCTTATCGAACTTTATATGGAGGCAATTTAGAAAAAAAACCGGAGCATATGACAGCCTTGTATGGCAATGTTCTCGTATTTAAAGACCATAAACGGATTGTTTTACGTGGAAAACTAGATTCACTAGAGTCAAAGATTATGGAAACGCAAATTGCATTTCAAAAACTTAAAGTTCCAAGATTGGTTGAAGATCTGCAAGAGATTCTGGAGTTTGTAAGGAATATCCTTAGATGTGAAGTACTTGGGGAAGAAGTAAAGGAATTTTATCTCCAACACATGAATCCCACCGAGCTAAGGGAAATGTCCCACCATCCGAATAAATATTTCGGAACCGGACATTTTATTCCAGACTATCAAATGGGAGAAGAAGTTGTTCTTCTAAACTCCTTAAGAAGTTCGGTTCGAGAAACGGAATTAGCTGCTTACGCTGCTTTTAGAACAGAGACAGGCGATGCTGAGCGAGGCGATATTATCCTAGCACTAAACCGTCTTTCCTCCTTATTTTACATTATGATGTTTAAGTTTAAAACTGGCCAGTACAAATCATAAGAAGGATGGTGAGATGGATTGCAAATCGAAACACTAATCACTGAGGTTTTCTCGAAAGTAAAGGAACAGTTCATTGAGGTTGAAGCATCCGGTCGCCATATTCATTTAAATCGGACAGCGATTGATCAATTATTTGGAGAAGGATATCAATTAACAAAGAACCGAGAACTTTCACAGCCAGGTCAATTTGTTTGTAAAGAAAGGCTGACCATTATTGGCCCAAAAGGGAAATTCGAAAACGTTGTAATTTTGGGACCGGAACGAAAGGACTCGCAAGTTGAAGTATCGTTAACAGATGCTGTAACTCTTGGTATTAAAGCTCCAGTTCGTGAAAGCGGTAATATTTTCGGCACCCCTTCCATCATTTTAAAGTCGCCTATAGCTAAAATCATGCTGCCAAATGGTGTCATTGCTGCCAAAAGGCATATACACGTAAGTCCAGAGGATGCCAAACGTTTTAAACTGGAAGACAAGGAAATTGTCCAGGTCAAGGTGTATGGCAGTCGCCCATTGATCTTTGATGATGTATTAGTCCGAGTTAGTGAAAAATATCGCACCTATATGCATATTGACTATGATGAGGCAAATGCCTGTGGCTTTAGCAAAGGTACCTTGGGCCGAATTATTAAAAATGGCGCTTAGGAGGTGATAGTAATGGATTTTGAACGATTAGTAGAGGCTGTTTATCAGGAACTTGCTTGTAAACTGAAACAAGATAAAAAGCAAGGATCGGTATGTGTCCTCTCCCACAATCGGGTTCCTGAACTAGAACGGATTTTCAAAGAATCCTCTGATATCGTTTATTTTTCTAAAGAAAATTACTTGGAGCATGGTCCGTATAAAATGGTCCTCATTCCTCGTTTAACAGTTACGATGCTGGCAAATTTGGCAAATGGTATTGGAACAACAGTTGAAGAACAATTTATTCTCTATCAATTATTACAGGGCCAAAAGGTTATCGTGTTGCAAAATGGAGTGGAATACCGTGAATACAAGAAGCAGTCACCTGCGTTATTATATAAAGTTTATGAGGAATATGAAAAGAAATTAAAAGGTTTTGGAGTTTTCTTTTTATATAGTAATGAATTGTTAAAAGAGCCAAAACAATTAGAGAAAGAAAAACCGGAACAGTTGACGGAGCAAGAACTGAAAGTTCCCTGTAAAAAAAGTTCAAAAATCACCAAGAGAGTGATTTCTGAAGCTGATTTACAAAAAATGCATTTACAAAATATAAAGGAAATCATCATTAGTGACAAAAGTATCATCACTCCACTTGCAAAAGACTTTATTCGGACACATCATTTGGTGATTACTCATCAAGGCAGGGAATTGTCATGATTGTCGGAAAAGTTGTCGGAAGTCTATGGGCTACAAGAAAAGACGATAAATTAAATGGGTTAAAGTTTCTCGTAATAGAACCTCTATATGAGAATGGTGATATGAAAGGCTATTTCGTTGCCGCTGATAATGCCGGTGCTGGTGTCAATGATTTGGTACTGATTAGTCAGGGCGGGGGTGCAAGGGCGTCACTCGAAAATCCAAACATACCAGTTGATGCCGTAATTGTCGGGGTCATTGATTCAATCGAGGTTGAAAATGAATAATGCTATTGGAGTATTGGAGCTTCGGAGTATCAGCAGAGGCTATTTGACAGCTGATTACATGTTTAAAAAAGCACCAGGCCCTTTCATGTTCACTTTCGGGGATTGATCCTAAATATATAGTAGATTCTTCAGAAATACACTCTCCAAGTACGGAACTAAAACATTTAATCCTAAATAAAAAATTGGGGGACTCCAATAATGGGAATCAATGATATTATTTTGTATTTAATGGTTATTTTTATGGTGATAGGGGCTTTAGATAAGTGCTTCAAAAATAAAATCGGTTTAGGCGATAAGTTTGATGAAGGGATTATGGCAATGGGCTCTTTAACATTGGCCATGGTTGGGATTATCGTAATTGCACCTGTATTGGCAAAGGTATTAAGTCCAATAATTGTCCCTATTTATAGTGCCCTTGGTGCTGACCCATCGATGTTTGCAACAAGTCTTTTGGCGATTGATATGGGTGGCTTCCAGTTGGCTCAGGAGATGGCTAAAACACCGGATGCTGCAATGTTTTCAGGGGTTATCTTAGGATCAATGATGGGACCGACCATTGTGTTCTCGATTCCTGTTGCATTAGGAATTATTGAAAAGAAAGATCATAAGTTTTTAGCGACCGGGATTTTGGCAGGAATGATTACCATTCCTCTTGGGTGTTTAGCAGGAGGGCTAACAGCTGGGTTTTCAATTATTATGATTTTGAAAAACCTTGTTCCAATCATTTTAGTTTCCGCTTTAATTGTGGTAGGTCTTTGGTTAATACCTGAAAAAATGATCAAAGGGTTTACCATTTTTGGACATGGTGTTGTGGTTGTTGCAACAATTGGTCTTGCGGTTGGGATTATTCAGACATTAACTGGGCTAACAGTTATTCCGGGAACAGCAAAAGTGGAAGAAGGGGTTTCCATCGTCGGCAGTATTGCGATAGTTCTAGCAGGAGCTTACGTTATGGTTGATGTAATTACGATAGTATTCAAAAAGCCACTGTTGAAATTAGGGAAGCTTCTCGGTATGAATGAGATAGCTGCAGCTGGTATGATTGCAACTTTAGCTAATAATATTCCGATGTTTTCGATGTTAAAAGATATGGATGACCGCGGTAAAATTATCAATGTTGCTTTTTCTGTATCTGCAGCCTTTGTATTTGGTGACCACTTAGGCTTTGCAGCTGGTGTAGCAAAAGATATGATCTTCCCAATGATTGTTGGTAAACTAGTTGGAGGAATTACGGTAATCTTTGTTGCGATTTTTATCGCTAACAGAATGTTTGGAAAGACAGGAGATAAAGGTGGACAATCTCCACTTGCTAAAGCTAACTAAAGTTTTTGGTTTGATGCAATTTTCATGTCTGAATTATGGTCGTTTTCCTTGTTTGGTTGTTCAGAAAAAATATCTCTTTTGAATTAGAATAGATATATTTTACAAAATGTCATAAAATCGCCAATTAATTATGAATTTCTCATGATATAATTAAATTGGCACAACGGCGTGCAATAAAAGCAAAGGAGCTTTATAGAGATTTTTTTCTCTTTAAAGCTTCTTTTTTTTGGAAAAGGTGGATAGGAAAGGATTGTTTTGAAAGTAATACACACGTATTTTAATTTTCTGGAGATGCGAATATAAGTAATTGGGTAAATAAAACTGAAAAAATTATGGGTATTGAGGAAGAGAAAATATGAAACTCAAATGATGGAGAAGAGAGGGATGGAACGTAGATATAATGCCGTTCATTTAGAAGAGGACATAAAGATGGGAAACAAATCGATACATATCACGGAGTGAATATACAGAAAGAAGGTAAGAATCTAAATGAAATTCAAAAGTATTAAAATGCGTACATTGGCAATTATACTTCCTTTATTACTGGTGATTTTTGGGTCTATCATATCGGTCACCTATATTAATGCTAAAGGTCTACTGGAAGAACAGATAAATTATCGAATGAAAAATAGATTAGATGGTGTGACACAATCCGTAGAAAACTATTTGCTGGAAACAAGTAGTATACCTGAGCAACTTACCAGGATGATTGAAGTATCACCAAAGAGCTACTCTCTATCAAATTACCAAAAAATCCTTACAAATGTTTTTTCTTCAAATAAAAATGCGTTTGGAGGAGGAATCTTTTTTGAACCTTATAAATATAAAAAGGATTTAAGATATTTTTCAACCTATGCTTACTGGGATCAAAATGCAATAAAAACAACACAAAAATACAGTGATGTAAAATTTGATTACACATCTCAAGATTGGTATCAAATTGCAACCAATACTGATAAACCTGTTGTGCTAACAAGTCCGTATCTCGATACGAACGTAAACGTCTCTATGGTAACGGCTACTGCTCCATTTTATGATCAGCAAAAACAATTTCTTGGTGTGGTCACAGCTGATATTGACTTAAGTCAAATCCAAAAAACGATTGAGGATATTCAAGTTGAAAAAACAGGTTATGCATTTTTAATAGATAATAATGGAACATATATTGCTGCACCTGACTCCGAAAAAGTGATGAAAGCGAAGATTACAGAAGATAATGATGCCAATTTGGCGAAGTTAGGCAGTCAAATTATCGAAAAGAAAAACGGATCCCTTCGCTTCACAAATAGCAGTAATGTGGACACTTCTTTATTTTTTAAAAAAATACCAAACACAAATTGGACAATTGGTCTAGTGGTTCCAGATGATGAATTGTATGCATCATTAAGTTCACTTTCAAACATTTTAATCATTGTCAGTTTGGTAGGAATTGCATTAATTGTTTTAGTGATTCTTTTTTATAATCAATCCATTGTGAAAAATATTAATAAAGTCAATGACATGGCTTTAACATTGGCTAATGGCGATTTCCAACATCAGTTAGATATCAAGAGCCAAGATGAGTTTGGAAAAATGGCCGGCTATTTAAATCAAATGAAAGATAACTTTTTACACATCATTCAACAAGTGAAAAGTCAATCAGACCAAGTGGCAGCAACCTCTGAAGAATTATCGGCTATCGCTGAAGAAACGAGCACAGCAAACGTTCAGATTAATAATGCAATTCAGGAAGTCGCTATTGGATCCAAAACACAGGTGGAAAGAACCACCCATTCAACAGAGGTAGCTGAAGAAATTACAACTAGAATGGAACAAGCATTAGGTTCTAATACTTCCATTTCAAACTTGATATCAGAAACGAACGATAAAGCTAATAACGGTAGCGCAGTGGTTAGGAAGGCGATTTCCCAAATTGATTTGGTTCATCAAACGACTGAAGAAACAGCCAGTCGGGTGGATGAATTAGGTGAAAAATCCAAACAAATTAATCAGATTGTTGATTTGATTACCGCTATTTCCGAACAAACGAATTTGCTGGCATTAAATGCCTCTATTGAAGCGGCGAGAGCCGGAGAAAACGGCAGAGGTTTTGCGGTGGTAGCAAATGAAGTAAAAACTTTAGCGCAACAATCACAGGAAGCGGCAAAAAATATTTCTGTAATTATTGAAGATATTGAAAGCGAAGTCGAGAAAACCGTTACGGCAATGAATAATAATAAACAAATGGTCCAAGATGGACTGGAATTTGTCAATCAAAGTGGTAAAACATTTAATGAAATTGCCCAAATGATAGGCGAAGTTGCGAAAATGTCAAAAGAAGTTTCAGATCATTTAATGGGGGTTAATAACAGTTCCGAGGAAATGGTAAAAGATATTGAAAACGTAGCGAACATAGCTGAACAAGCATCAGAAAGAATACAAAATGTCGCGATGTCAGCGAAAGAGCAAAATTTGGCAATGGGCGAAATTGCTGTATCAGCTGAAACACTTAAAAAAATGGCCCAAGAGTTACAGGAATCGACCAGTATGTTTAAAATATAAAAAATTGGTGCAAGAGTAAGAGGGAATTGAAAAGAATCCCGAGCCAATATTTTGTGAATATACAGAGACTGATAAGTCTTCGTGTAAATAATTGGGGAATTTTTAACCAATTTTACAAGCAAAATTAGGCTGATTCTACAAAGTTTCAGCCTTTTATTTTATAAAATCAAGCTAAGGTAAAGCGTGAGCATAATATTGTTTTGTCAGGATAGTACAAAAAATGTAAAAAAATTATAAAAAATAGCAAAATATTCAGAATTATATCAAAAAATATGGTAAAATTTAATCACCTTAAAAAAAGAGAATATTAAATGCTGCGGGGACGGTGATGGAATGGAATGGCAGATGCGGATCTTAGAACTATGCCTTATTGCAATAATCGTATTTGGTATTTTAATTGTGGTATATTTTGTAGGAAAGCTTGCTGTACAATCCAAAAAACTAAAAACGAGTGAACAATACTACCAGTCCCTCTACGATCATAATCCCGATATGATTTTAACAATAGACTTGAAGGGGAATCTGTTAAGCGCTAATTCGGTAGTCGAGTCTTATGGTTATACCATAGAAGAACTGCTCCAACGTCCGTTTGCTGAATATGTTGCCCCGGAGAAGTTAAAGAAAACCGTAAAATACTTTAGAAAGTCGATAAACGGTACAGCCGCAAATTACGAAACAACGATTTACAGCAAATCAGGAGCACGAATCGAATTGGATGTAACCAGCATTCCCATTATTATTAATGAAAAAATTGTCGGCGCCTATGCTATTCTTAAGGATATTACGAGATTTAAACAGGCGCAAAAAGCCCTTATGGAAGCGGAATTGAAATATCGCAGTTTAGTCGAGGAATCTTTGGTCGGTATTTATATTATCCAAAATGGCCGGTTCGTGTATGTGAACCCACAATTATTACAATGGTTTGGTTATACGTATGAAGAAATAATTGGAGAAAAACTTTCCGAATTCATTCATCCTGAAGACGTAGCCTTTGTACAGGAAAATATTCAAAAAAGGTTTACTAATAAAAATAAAGGGATGAAATACCAATATCGTGGAATAAAAAAAGATCAAAGTATTATTTATCTGGAAGTGTATGGGACGAAAACGATTTATCAAGGGAAACCGGCTGTCATTGGAAGTGTCATTGATATTACCGAGCAAAAAATGGCTGAAGAGAAGATCAAACATCTGGCCTACTATGATGCTTTGACCGGGCTGCCTAACCGTTATCAATTTACATCCCACTACCAGGAAACAATGGCAAACCGAGAGATTAAAACAGCAGCGATCCTTTTCCTTGACTTGGATCGCTTTAAATTAATCAATGATACATTAGGCCATGACATGGGCGATCTTTTATTAAAAAAGGTCTCCGAGCGGCTAAAAGATTGTATCCTCCCTGATGATTGTCTTGCAAGATTAGGCGGAGATGAATTCATTCTATTTCAGCCCAATGTTAACCAAGAAGGAGCTTTAAAAACAGCGGAGAAAATTTTATCACGTTTAAATGAACCATTTTTGTTAAATGAATATGAAATGTATGTCACACCAAGTTTGGGAATCAGCCAATATCCTCAAGATGGTGACGATATTGGCATATTAATTAAGAAAGCCGATTTGGCAATGCACCAGGCAAAAAGAATGGGGAAGAACAATTATCAATTTTACGAAAAAAGGTCAATGGAACAAATAAACGATAGATTGGAGCTGGAGAAAGACCTCCGCAAGGCGTTGGAACGGGAAGAGTTTATCTTATTCTATCAGCCGAAGCTGGATATTTTTACGGGAAAAATTGTTGGTGTAGAGGCCTTGATTCGTTGGCAGCATCCACAAAAAGGAATGATTTCGCCAGCCCAATTTATACCTTTGGCCGAAGAAACCGGCATGATTATTCCAATTGGGGAATGGGTACTGCGAAAAGCCTGTTTAGACGCAAAGGCGTTTCGCGAAGCAGGATTTCCGCCGCTGGTTGTTTCCGTTAACCTATCATTGCAGCAGTTTTTTCAACCTAACTTTTCTCAGATGGTCGGCCAGGTATTAACAGAAACGGAGATGCCTCCGGAACTCCTAGAACTGGAGATTACCGAAAGTATGATGATAGATACTCATCATGCACTCATGATTGTTCGTGAATTACGGAAATTTGGGGTTAGAATTAGTTTGGATGATTTTGGGACAGGGTATAGCTCACTCCATTACTTAAAGCAATTTCCCATTGATAAATTAAAAATTGATCAGTCGTTTATTCGTGATTGTCTTGTCAATTCTAATAATGCCACAATCGTAAAAACAATTATTGCCATGGCCCATCAGTTACAATTAGAAATTAATGCTGAAGGGGTGGAAACAAAAGAGCAGCTATTATTTCTTCAACAGAATGATTGTCATGAAGTGCAAGGATATTTATTTAGTAAACCGTTACCTATTGAAGAAATTCAAGCTAACTTTGACGATATAGTGAAAGCGGCCAGCCAACTAAGTAAGGTAGACCCAAAATTAGGGCTGGTACTTTAATCAATTGAAAAAATGGCGAGAAAGCAAGGGAAGGAAAACAAATTAGGACGTATGAGTAAAATTAATGTGGGCAAAATTTAACCCCTTCATTTGGTGAGGGATTGTCAGATCGCTCACCAAATGAAGGGGCCACCAAGCGAAAGCGCGGTAGTGTTCTAAGCTAAATACATGAAA
>NZ_JAESWB010000364.1 GCF_016765675.1 Neobacillus paridis | reverse complement strand
ATGCTCCAGACTGGCTGGCCGCTTGGATTCCCTCGGACGTGCTGGCAAGCGTTCAGTGGGCGGCGCAGTTGCTCGAGGCGTCGCTGCCCTGGGCAGGTGCGGCCGTCGGCTGGTTGGTCCCGATCGCCTGGCTAGGTTGGTTTCTAGTTGCCTCAGTGCTGACGATCGCCGCCCTCATATTGCACGTGATCGTTCGACGCTCAAGAGTTCACATCTTGCCGCGAGGCGTGTGACCGACGAACTCGGAGTTGTAAGGTGTCTCCGGCGCCTATTCTGATGGCTTGTTGAACTTTATAAAGAAAGCCCAGGCAGCGAGCAGCGTGGCGGCAGCGAACCCGATCGATGCAGCCTTCAGCAACTGGGTCGGATCGTCATGGACAAACTTGAATGTGGCGACGAGCGACTCGATGGCCAACGAAATGACGACCACAACGAGAAATCTAGAAAGCACCCGCCGAATACGCGCTGGATGGCTCATTCTCGCTTCGCGATTAAACTCCTCTTCAATAAGGGTATCTGCGAGTTCCAGGCTCGCCATCGCGATGGTCAACATTGCAATGCATTCCAAGATTCCATCGAACCTCTT
>NZ_JAESWB010000363.1 GCF_016765675.1 Neobacillus paridis | reverse complement strand
TATCTGCACCCGACCTACGCCGTCACACCGGACCGGGAACCGTTGGGAATATTGGACGCCTGGATATGGGCGCGTGAACCGCTGGATGAGAACGGACGACGCGACGGCATCAAGGAAAGTACCCGGTGGATCGAGAGCTATGAACGCGTGGCCGAACAGGCTGCAATGTTGCCCGAAACCCGCCTGGTCTATGTGGCGGACCGGGAAGGCGATATGGCCGCGCTTATGGAACTGGCCGATACGCTTGGTCATCCTGCCGACTGGTTGATTCGTGCTCGGCACAACCGCAACCTGGCAGAGGGAGGCAAGCTCTGGGACAAGGTAGAGGCCAGTGAGGTGCTTGGCGAGATTGCCTTTATCCTGCCGGGACGTTCTGGTCAGAAGGCACGGCAAGTCAGGCAGGAGCTACGCGCAAGTCGCCTCCAGTTGCCGGGCAAGGGACAGCTCGAAGTGACGTGCATCGTGGCGCGGGAAATCGATGCGCCGGCAGGCGTGAAGCCNCGCCGGCAGGCGTGAAGCCGGTGGTGTGGCGGCTGGTGACGAACCGGCTGGCGCCAGACCGGGAAGCCGTGATCGAGCTCATCGATTGGTATCGGGCGCGCTGGGAAATAGAACTGTTTTTTAACGTGCTGAAAAACGGCTGCAAGGTCGAAGCCTTGCAACTGTCGCAGATGGACCGGGTGGAACGGGCCCTGGTGCTGTACATGATCGTAGCGTGGCGCATCGCCCGGCTCATGCGCTTGGGCAGGACCTGTCCGGACCTGGATGCATCGCTGTTCTTCCACGCTGACGAGATCAGAGGTGCCTATTTGCTGGCGAAGAAAGCACGCCCCACGAGTGCACCGACGCTCAACCAAATGATTCGGCTGATCGCATCGTTAGGCGGCTTCCTTGGTCGCAAGGGCGATGGCGAACCGGG